>NZ_LR134356.1:3621350-4828467 GCF_900637195.1 Mycolicibacterium aurum
AACGCCGCCGAAACGCTGTTCCGCAGGCTGGGTGCCGAGTTGGCCCCCGACGATGCGCCACCCACGCCGCCACCGCGATAATGGGGGACGTGGCATCCAAGGTTCTGTTCCTGCTCAACGAGCACCTGGCGACCGAAGCGCTCCTCGGGGAGGCCTTCGCCGAACACGAATTCGACGTCGACACCTTCGAGGTCGTCCCCGCCGAGCGCTCCGGCGATCCGGCGGGCGAGGTCAGCTTTCCCGACCCCGCAGGCTACGACGTCATCGTCCCGCTCGGGGCCAGCTGGCCGGTGTACGACCAGGCACTGCTGGACACCTGGGTCACGACCGAGATGCAGATGATGCGAGACGCCGCTGACGCCGGAATCGCCTTGCTGGGCGTGTGTTTCGGCGGACAACTCCTCGCTCAGGCGTTCGGGGGCACGGTCGCGCGGGCGCCGCGCCCCGAGATCGGCTGGTGCGAGGTGAGCTCCGACCGCCCTGACGTGATACCCCACGGTCCGTGGTTCCAGTGGCATTTCGACCGCTGGACGCTACCTCCCGGGGCCACCGAGATCGCCAGAACTCCGAATTCGTCTCAGGCGTTCGTGCTGGGCCGCACCCTGGCCCTGCAGTTCCACCCCGAGGTCGACGCCGACCTGCTCAAGGTCTGGCTGGCGGCCGACCGGACCGACGACGTGGGCAACGCCGGCCTGACCCATGATGAACTTCTTACCCGCACAACAGAACTCAGCGATCACACCGCGTCACGGATCAGAAGGCTGGTGCACGGTTTCCTGACGCACGTGGCCCGCTAGTCGCGTCCCAGCTGATGCGCCAGCGCGTCGGCGACATCGGGATGACGGAACACGTGACCCAGCGACAGCAGCTTCGAGGGCACGGCGCGCTGGCTCGCCTCGGCCAGCTCGCGGGCACCCTGCTCCCCCAGCAGCAGCCGCGGGCCGAACGACGGCACGGGTAGCAGCGTCGGGCGATGCACCACCCGGGCCAGCTCGCGGGTGTACTCCGAGTTGCGAACCGGATCGGGTCCGACGGCATTGACCGGTCCGGTCAGCCGCTCGTCGTAGAGCGCGCGGTGGTACACGTCGATGAGATCGTCCAGACCGATCCAGGCGAGCCACTGTCTGCCGCTACCCAGACGACCACCCAGGCCCGCCGCGAACAGCGGTCGCATCAACTTCAGTGTGCCGCCCGCGGCTGCCTGCACGATGCCGGTCCGCACCTTGACCACACGCAGACCCGCATCGTCGGCCGGGGCGGTCGCAGCTTCCCAGTCCATGACGACGTCGGCGAGGAACCCGTCACCGCGCGTGCTGTCCTCGGTCAGCTGGGTATCGCCACGGTCGAAGCCGTAGAAGCCGACGGCTGACGCGCTGACGAATGTACGCGGCCCGTTCTCCGTCGCCGCTGCGACAGCCGCGAGACGGCGGGTCGGCTCGATTCTGCTGTCGCGGATGGCGGCGCGGTGCTCCGCTGTGAAGCGCCCGGCGATAGACGCACCAGCCAGGTGGACAACCGCGTCGACCCCCTCGAGCAGGTCGGGCGCCGGAGCCATCGGATCCCACTGCCGCTCGTCGTCAGCGCCGGCAGCGTTGCGCACCAGCTTGATCACACGGTGTCCGCCCGTGGTCAGGAAGGCGCTCAGCGCGGATCCGACCAGCCCTGATGCGCCGGTGAGTGCAATGACCTGGGGCTTCATCCCCGCGTCGGTGGCTCTGCGGTGCGCGGCCAGGTCGTCGGCGAGTTGGCGGTGGCGGTAGACGAAGGTCGACCGCAGCCCTGCCGCGGGCACCACGGTGTCCACCAGATCGTGCACGCGCGTCCCGTGATCGGCGTCGCTGAAGGTGTGCGTGTGTCGCCAGCCGCCGACCACCCGGGGCGGCCATGAGGCCGGTCCCCGGGACGACAGTTCGTCGGCGAACCGGCTTCCTTCCACATAGACCGTGGGGTCGTGACGCGCCACCCAGCGCAGTCCGCCCGGCAGGCCCAGGACGGCGACACCGTCGGCCAGCGAGTCCGCCTCGGCAATCACCGTCATCGGCTGCCACGGCGGCACCAGCCGCGGCATGGCTCCCGGACGGGTGAACCAGGTCCACACCTCGTCGCGCGGATGGTCGACGACACTGTCGTACTCGATTCCCATGGTCCTCCGACCTGTTCGGCTGTCCCGAGCTATTCGTCGCGGATCGCTGCGTGGATTGCCCCGTACTCCTCAGGGGTATTCCCCACCGGGGACTGTGCCATGACCGTCACGAAGCAGTATTTTCGGGACCGCCGCGAGGCTGGTCAGGTGCTCGCGCGGGATCTCGCCCCATTCTGCGGATCGGACCACGTGACGGTGCTCGGTCTGGCCCGCGGCGGTGTTCCGGTCGGCTGGGAGATCGCGCGTGCCCTGCACGTCCCGCTGGACGTCTGCCTCGTGCGCAAGCTCGGCGTGCCCCAATCACCGGAGCTCGCCATGGGCGCAGTGGCCATGGGCGGAGGCGTGGTGCTGAACACGGACCTGGTACGCAGCCTCGGGATCGGCAGGGATGCGGTGGACGAGGCCGTCGCCCGGGAGACCGCAGAGCTACGGCGTCGTGAACATGCCTACCGAAGTGGACGAGGACCGCTGGAGCTCGCCGGTCGCACGGTGGTGCTGGTGGATGACGGCATCGCCACGGGGGCCAGCATGGTTGCCGCGGTCCGCTCCGTCCGGCAGATGGGCGCAGAACACGTGATCGTCGGCGTCCCTGTGGGGCCTGGGTCAGTGTGCCGGGAGTTGCGAGACGAGAGTGACGCGCTGGTGTGCTCGCGGACTCCGACGAACTTCCGCGCGGTGGGACAGGCGTTCGAGGATTTCCATCAGGTCAGCGACGACGAAGTGCGCGCGCTGCTCGCCGCACCGCGCTAGGGCTTCGGAGACTCTTCGTCGCCGACCCGCTCGCCGGGCGTCGGCTCGTACCGCGAGTCGACGTCGACGTCGACGGTGTCATCCGCCGGGGGCTCATCGTATTGCTCGGCGATGGGTGCCTCGTCGGGATAATCCTCGACGTATTCCGACCCCAGCTCCTCGGAATCGTCTGCCTCCGCGGCGGATTCATCAGCATCGCCCTTGGAACGGTCGCGCACGGCATCGACGATCAGAAGCACGACGCCGATGACACTCGCGGCGATGCAGACCCAGGCGATGAGCTCATTGCTGGTGACGACGGCGAGCACCAACGCCCCGAGACCGATGAGGGCGAGGACGAGCGCGACGATCAGCATGAGCCGATCCTAGGCAGGACCGACACGTGACTCAGTTGTTGCCCCGGTTGAACTGGTTGAAGCCGCCGTCGTTGTTGGCTCCGGAATCGACCGGTGCCGCCGAGCCGCGCTGGCCCAACTCCTCCAGCTGAGACTCCAGGTAGGTCTTCAGACGGGTGCGGTACTCGCGCTCGAAGGTGCGCAGCTGCTCGAGCCGGCCTTCGAGCACCGTGCGCTGCTGGTTGATGGTGCCCATGATCTCGGAGTGCTTGCGCTCGGCGTCGGCCTGGAGGGCGTCGGCCTTCTCCTGCGCCTGCCGCAGCTGAGTCTCGGAACGGCTCTGCGCGTCGGCGAGCATCGCGTCGGCGCGCTGACGCGCCTCCGTGACGGTGGTCTCGGCGGTCTGGCGCGCCTCGGTGACCAGCTGGTCGGCCTGGGCACGGGCGTCGGCGAGCATCTTCTCGGACTCGGACTTGGCGCTGCCCGTCAGACGGTCGGCGGTGTCCTGCGCCAGGCTGAGGATCTTCGCGGCCCGCAGGTGCTGGTCCTCGGTCTGCGGAGCGGCAGGCTGCTGCGCCTGGGGTGCCTCGAAGACGGGCTGCGGCGTCGGAGCCGGTGCAGGTTCGGGCTCCGGCTCGTAGACTGGGAGGGTCTGAGTCGGCTGGGCCGCACCCCCACCGGCCCGGGCCGAACCGAGCTCTTGATCCAGCTCGGCGACCCGCTGGCGCAGGTCGCTGTTCTCCTCGATGAGGCGAGACAGCTCGTTCTCGACGAGGTCGAGGAACGCGTCGACCTCGTCCTCGTTGTAGCCGCGCTTGCCAATTGGCGGCTTGCTGAACGCGACGTTGTGCACGTCGGCAGGAGTGAGCGGCATTGTCTGCCCCCTTGAAGTCTGGACCGTCAACTGATCTCGAAGTGTAAAGCCTTGCTGGAATGTAACTGGCGTCCATCCTGTCACACCAGACCCGGCGGTTGCAGGAGAGGCCGATAATTAATACCGAAACTCAACATTCCAGGTGGCAGGCACAATATCGGAAACGCCGAATCGGTTAACCACGCCGCGCATTTGTCCGGCCCGATCGGCCCGGTGTCCCCGGTGGTGCTAGACCGCGGCGCCGAAGGCCAGCTGCATGCCGATGAACGCCACCAGAAGTAGCACCATGATCGACAGGTCGAACCGGATTGCACCGATCGTGAGCTGCGGAATGATCCGACGCAGCAGCTTCACGGGCGGGTCGGTCAGCGTCATGATGATCTCCAGGAAGACCACGGTGACACCGCGAGGATGCCAGTCACGGCTGAACGACCGGATGAACTCGACCACGACCCGGGCAATCAGAAGCAGCCAGAAAACGAACAGCGCGAAACCCAGGATCTCGAAGAAGAGCGCCAACTAGCCGACCTCACTCAGGCAGATGTGTGACATTCGATACACGCGAACGGTCGCTTCGAGCTACGTTCCCGTGCGACGTCGCAAGCCTACCCGTGGTGAGACGTGGGGCTACTGGTAGGCGTAGAAGCCGGCTTCGGCGATGCGGCGCCGCTGCTCGGCGGTGACGTCGACATCCGCGGGCGACAGCAGGAACACCTTCGTCGCGACCTTGTCGAACGAGCCACGGAGCGCGAAGGCCAGGCCGGCCGCGAAGTCCACGAGTCGCTTGGCGTCGGCGTTGTCCATGGATACCAGGTCCATGATCACCGGGGTGCCGTCGCGGAACCGCTCACCGATGGTGCGCGCCTCGCTGTAATCCTTCGGCCGCAGCGTGGTGATCTTGGCCATCGGGCTACCGGCCTCGAACAGCTCGGCCATACCGCGCGGGTCCATCGCCAGCGCGCCGCGGGTGGAGCCCCGCATGGCGCCGAATCGCGGTGGCGTGCGATCGAATTCGCGTGGGGTACGGAGCCGGCCCTCGAAGCGGGCATCGTCGTAGCCGCCGGCCAGACCACCGCGGTAGCCGGCGGGCTCGTCGTATTCACGGGCGCGGTCGTCATAGCCGCGCGGCAGGCCCTCGTCCTCGAACCGGTCCTCACGGGGACGGCGGTAGCCGCGCACCGGGGCGCGGTCGTCGTCCTCGTAGTAGTCGTCTTCGTAATCATCCATCGGCGCCATACCGAAGTAGGCCTTGACCTTGTGCAGTGTGCTCATTGTGAGGACCCCTCTGGCGGTGCTTGTGATGAAGGTGTGACTGGTGTGACTACTTCCGGTGACGTTAGCGGTCGCGATCCCATTAGCGCGGTACCGACACGCACACAAGTAGATCCGTGTTCGACCGCTGCTTCGAGGTCGCCGGACATGCCGGCGGACAAGCCGAGGCGTTGCTGAAAGTCCTGCTGCACTCGGTCACGCTCGCGTTGCAGCCGTGCGAACGATTCGCCAGGATCGGCGCCCAGCGGTGGAATCGCCATCAGGCCGACGAACGCCAGGCCCGGCGCTGCATCCACGGCTGCGCACAACTGATCGATGCGGTCGGCGGCGTCGACGTCGACTCCTCCCCGCTGCTCGTCGCCGTCGAGGCTGAGCTGCAGATACACCCGCAGCGGCTCCGTGCGCCGCCCGTCCTCCAGCGCCTCGGCGGCCGCCCGGTCCAGTGCGGCAACGACTTTCGCGCTGTCGACAGAGTGCGCCGCGTACGCCCACCCCGCCACCGAGCGCGCCTTGTTCCGCTGGATGCGCCCGACCATGTGCCAGCGCACCGGCGCTCCCCCGATGAGCCTGCTGACGTCCTCGACCTTCGCCGCGGCCTCCTGGTCCCGGGACTCGGCGAAGGCAGTGCATCCGAGCCGATGCAGCGCCGCCACGTCGTCGGCGGGAAAGAACTTGGTGACCGGGAGCAGTTCGATGTCGTCGACATCGCGCCCGGCGGCGTCGGCCGCCCTGGCCAGTCGGGCACGCACCGAGTCGAGGGCGTCGCGCAGTTGCGCATCCCGCGCGGCCGTCACGACCCGGGCTCCAACCAGATGAGCGAGGCCAGCCGGCCGGTCGGCGCGTCGCGGCGATGACTGAACAGCGTCGGGTCCTCGACGGTGCAGCGCCGATCGATGTCGATGGACCGGACGCCGAGGGAACGTAGTTGTCTGGCGATTCCGGCGCGCAGATCCAGACCCGGCGTGCCCCGATGGGTGGTCGTCCGGCTGCCCGGCAGCGCCCGCTCGACCTCGGCGGCCATCTCCTCGGGCACCTCGTAGTTGGGTCCGCTCACCGCGGGTCCCAGCAGTACCGAGACGTCGGCGACATCGGCGCCCGCCTCGGTCATGGCGGCCAGCGCCTTCGGCACGATCCCGTTCGCGGCGCCCACCCGGCCCGCATGCACTGCGGCAACCACCCCGGCCCGCGCGTCACCCATCAGTACCGGCACGCAGTCGGCGGTCACCACCGCCAACCCCAACCGGGGCGTGGTGGTCACCAGACCGTCGGTGTCGGCGACGGTGTCGCCTGCGTGATCGACGACGACGATGTTGGTGCCGTGCACCTGGTTCATCCAGACGATGTGCTCACCCAACCCGACGGCCGACGCCAGCCGCGCCCGATTGGCTGCCACGTCGGCAGGATCGTCGCCGACGTGATCGCCGAGGTTGAACGTCGCGAACGGCGGTTCGGAGACCCCGCCGGTGCGTGTCGTGGTCACGCGCCTGACCCGAAATGTCACGGTGCGGCCATACAGCGGCTAGTGGCGCATGAACGGCGGCACGTCGACGTCGTCGTCGGAGATGCCTCCGTCGTCGCCGCCGCCGATGCGCACGGTCGCGCCGTTGGTGTGGCCGGCGGGCACGCTCGCCGGGTCCGCAGGCTCGAAGATCGAGGAGTTCACCCGGCCGGCCCGCCCCGGTGCGACCGGCTGTGCAGCCGACGCCGCGGCTGCGGTCGCCTCGCCTGTCACGGGCTTGCGTCCCGGCCCGGCCGCGTCGAAGCCCGCCGCGATCACGGTGACGCGCACCTCATCGCCCAGCGAGTCGTCGATGACGGTGCCGAAGATGATGTTCGCCTCGGGATGTGCCGCCTCCTGGACCAGCGACGCGGCCTCGTTGATCTCGAACAGACCCAGATCGCTGCCGCCGGCAACCGACAGCAGCACGCCCAATGCGCCCTCCATGGACGCTTCCAGCAGCGGGGAGTTGATCGCGATCTCGGCAGCCTTGAGCGCCCGCCCGTCACCCCGCGCCGAGCCGATGCCCATGAGCGCCGTACCCGCGGAGCTCATGACACCCTTCACGTCGGCGAAGTCGACGTTGATCAGGCCGGGCGTGGTGATCAAATCGGTGATGCCCTGGACACCGTTGAGCAGCACCTCGTCGGCGCTGCGGAACGCGTCCATCAGCGATACCGCGGCGTCGCCCATCTGCAGCAGCCGGTCGTTCGGGATGACGATCAGCGTGTCGCAGCTCTCGCGCAGCGACGCGATGCCCTCGGCCGCCTGATTGCTGCGCCGCTTGCCCTCGAACGAGAAGGGCCGGGTCACGACACCGACAGTCAACGCGCCGAGCTTGCGTGCGATCGACGCGACCACGGGGGCGCCACCGGTACCGGTGCCACCGCCCTCACCCGCGGTGACGAACACCATGTCGGCGCCGCGGAGCAGCTCCTCGATGTCGTCCTTGGCGTCTTCGGCGGCCTTGCGGCCCACCTCCGGGTCGGCGCCGGCGCCGAGGCCGCGCGTCGAATCGCGTCCGACGTCGAGCTTGACGTCGGCATCGCTCATCAACAGCGCCTGCGCGTCGGTGTTGATCGCGATGAACTCGACGCCCTTGAGACCCTGTTCGATCATCCGGTTGACGGCGTTGACGCCGCCGCCGCCAATGCCGACCACCTTGATCACTGCGAGGTAGTTATGCGGGGGGGTCATCGGCCGCCCTTCCTGCCTGGTTGCTTGTCTGGAGCGGAATTCCCCCTATGGCAAACCCTCAACCTCAACGAGAGGCTTAGAGTTATGTCAGGTTGTTCCGCGCAAACAGAACGGTAGGGCCGGGTCACACGCTTACTGGTCAGGCGCGCCGATACGACACGACAAATTTCGTGGCGACCATCACGCACCGTCGGGCGATCACTTCACCGTCGGCAGGTCCGGACTGGAGACGTCGTAGATCTGGCCGGGCTGAGTCAGAAGCGCGGCCAGTTTGAGCGCCTTCTCCTCCGTGCGGTCGGTCGTGCCCCACACCACGGTGCGACCGTCGACCAGCGTGAGGGTGATCGCGGCGACCGACGGCGCCGAGACCCGGCCGACCTGGCTGGCCACCTCGGGCCGTAGCGACGTCATGACCTGCAGCGCCGCCTTGGTGGCCGGGTCGTCAGGTCCGGGGTTCTCCGTGTCCAGGTACGGGATGCCGGGCGGTGGCGGCCCGGTGGCGAAGTCGACCCCATCGCGGTCGAACAGGTGCACACCGTCGGGATAGTCCCTGACCACCACGGGCACCCGCTCGATCACGGTGATGCGCAGTGTCGACGGGTACTGCCGCTGCACCCGGACCGACGCGATGCGCCGGATTCCGGCGACCCGTTCGGCGACCGCGTCGGTGTTCACCTGCAGCAGCGGCGTTCCTGGCGCCACCCCGGCGGCACCGACGACCTCTTCCTGGGTCACCGCCCCCACCCCGGTCACCACGACGCTGCGCGCCGACATGATCGGCGTGAAGTACAGCAGCAGACCGAGCCCGACGACGATCACCGACAGCACGGCCGTCCACATCAGGACCTTCAGACCGCGCACCGTGCCGCGGCCGAGGGTCTTGGTCTGCGGCGGGGGCGTCCCGAGCACCTTGCGTTTGGCCTCTCGGCGGGCGTCCTCGATGGCCGTCGCCCTGGCCTGCGCGGCGCGGCGCTCCTCGCGTTCGCGGCGGGCGCGCCTGCGCGGCCCTTCGAGGTCCTCGTCGGCGGGTGCGCCTGCGGGCTTCTCCGCGGGTTCGGCGGCCGGCTCCGCAGCTTCTGTGTCGGCCGGGGCCGGCTCTGGGGGCGGCTCTGCCGGATCGTCGGGCGCCTGGCCCGCGGTGGTGTCGTCGGTCGGCTCGGCCATCACACCGTCGGTCCGCCTGCAGCAGCCTGCACCGCGGTCAGAATCTCGTTGCCCAGAAGCGTGACATCACCGGCACCCATCGTGACCACGACGTCGCCCGAGGCGACCGTCGCGGCCACCAACGCGGCGACCGCGGAGAAATCGGGAACGTAGGTCACCGGTACCGACACCGCGTCGGCGACGGTGGCCCCGCTGACACCGGCGATGGGCTGCTCACGCGCGGCGAAGACGTCGAGGACGAAGACCTCGTCGGCCGCACTGAGCGCCTCGCCGAACTCGACGGCGAAAGTCTCGGTGCGCGAATACAAGTGGGGCTGGAACACGACGATCACGCGGCCCGTCCCCGCCTGGTCGGTGACAGCACGCAGCGCGGCGAGATTGACGCGGACCTCGGTCGGGTGGTGCGCGTAGTCGTCGAAGACGCGGACGCCGCGCGCTGTCCCCACCAGTTCGAAGCGGCGCCGTGCACCTTCGAAACCAGCCAATCCGTCGAGCACCGTGTCGAGATCGGCGCCGGCTTCACGCGCGGCCAGCAGCGCGCCCAGCGCGTTGAGCGCCATGTGCCTGCCCGGGACCGCCAACCGCATCGTCCTTGGAGTCACCTCGCCGCGCAGGGTGATCTCGGCGGTCGCGCCGGTGCCCTGCTGTGTCCACGCGTCGAGCCGGGCGTCCAGCTCGCCGCTGCTTCCGTAGCGCAGCACGCGCACACCCAGCTCGGCGCTGCGGTCCCCCAGTGCCCGCGCGCCCGGATCGTCGTCGCAGACCACCAGTGCGCCTGCGGGTCTGATGCGCTCGACGAACTGGTCGAACACCGCCGTGTAGGCCTCGACGGTGCCGAAGAAGTCCAGATGGTCGGCCTCGATGTTGGTGACCACGACGACGTCGGGGCTGTATTCCAGCAGCGACCCATCACTCTCGTCGGCCTCGGCGACGAAGGCCGAGCCGCTGCCGTGGTGGGCGTTGGTGCCCGCCGCGGCCAGGTCTCCGCCGATGGCGAACGACGGGTCGAAACCACTGTGCTGCAACGCCACAACGAGCATCGAGGTGGTGGTCGTCTTGCCGTGGGTGCCGGTCACCATCAGCGTGGTGTAGCCCGTCATCAACTTGGCCAGCACGGCGGGGCGCAGGATGACCGGGATGCCGCGGGTGCGGGCCTCGACCAGTTCGGGGTTGGTCTTCGGGATCGCGGCGTAGGTGGTGACCACCGCGGTGGGCCCCCCGGGCAGCATGTCCAGAGCCGACGGGTCGTGCCCGATCCGGATGTCGGCGCCGCGTGCGCGCAGCGCGACCACGCCGCGTGAATCCTTGGCGTCGGACCCCGACACCTGGCCGCCACGGTCGAGCAGGATGCGCGCGATGCCGGACATGCCGGCACCGCCGATGCCCACCATGTGGACTCGTTCCAGCTCCGGCGGCAGGTTGGCGGCAGGGGTGTCGGTGCTCACCGCGGTGCCCGCCTGTCGCGGTTGCTCCGCGCGACCTCAAGGGCCACCTCCGCGACCCTCTTGGCCGCGTCGGGGTGTCCGGCCATCGCGGCCGCGGTGGTCATCGACGTCAGCGTGGCCTGGTCGTTCAGCATGCCCGGCACCGTGCCTGCCACGAATTCCGGTGTGAGAGAACGATCGTCGACGATGATCCCGCCACCGGCCTGCACCACCGGAAGCGCGTTGAGGCGTTGCTCACCGTTGCCGATGGGCAGCGGCACATACACCGCGGGCAGCCCGACCGCGCTGACCTCGGCAACGGTCATCGCTCCCGAGCGGCACACCGCGAGATCAGCCGCGGCATACGCCAGATCCATCCGATCCAGGTACGGCACGGCGACATAGGGAGGATCTCCCGGCCGCGGCGCCGGCAGGTCGAGGACGTTCTTCGGACCGTGGGCGTGCAGTACGGAAATGCCCTCGGCAGCAAGGCCTTCGGCGGCTCCCGCCACCGCGCGGTTGAGCGACTGGGCGCCCTGGGACCCGCCGAACACCAGCAGCACCCTGGCATCGTGGGCGAATCCGAAATGCGCGCGCGCCTCGGCCCGCAGCGCCTTCCGGTCCAGCGATGTGATCGCCTCCCGCACAGGCATTCCCACCATCTCGACGGGACCCAGACCGGGATCCGGTACGGCGGAGAGCACCCGTTGGGCCAGCCGGGCCCCGACCTTGTTGGCCCACCCGGCGCTGGCGTTGGCTTCGTGCACGACCACCGGGACCCGCCGGCTGGGCCGGGCGCTGCGGGCGGCGAGGTAGGCCGGCAGTGCGACGTAACCGCCGAACCCGATGACGACATCGGCGGACACACCGTCGAGCACCGCCCTCGTCTGCCGGACGGCGCGCCGCACCCGCAACGGCAGGCGGACGAGATCGGCGGACGGCTTGCGCGGCAGCGGCACCGGGGTGATCAGCTCAAGCCGGTATCCACGCTGCGGTACGAGGCGGGTTTCCAGACCGCGCGCGGTGCCCAGGGCGGTGATCCGCACGTTCGGGTCGAGTGCGGTCAACGCGTCGGCAACCGCCATCGCGGGTTCGACGTGGCCCGCCGTGCCACCGCCGGCAAGAACGACAGATATCGCACGGTCGTTTTCTGCCGACACCGAATTCCCCGTCACCCGTAGCGCTGACCTTCCAGTGCGCGGGCCCGTCGGCCCTGTTTCCGCTGGCCATCACCGTAACCGCTGGAGGACCGTGCCGACCGCACCGGGTGCCCGGCCTTGGCGCGGGGTGCGCGGGGCGGCTTCTTGTCGGGAGCTTTCTTGGCGCGGGTGGGGCTCTTGCGCAGCCTGTCCCGCAGCGCCTCGGTGCGGGTGGGCACATAGGGAGCGGGCAGCGGGAGGCGCAGCAGACGATTCACCCGGTCGTCGCGGCCGGCCCGCAGCGCGGCCACCGCCTCCGGTTCGTGGCGCGCGGCGTTGGCCATGATGCCGACCATCAACAGCGTGGTGGCCGTCGAGGTGCCGCCGGCCGAGATCAGCGGTAGCTGCAGGCCGGTGACCGGGAGCAGGCCGACGACGTAGCCGACGTTGATGAACACCTGCGACAGGATCCACAGCGTGGCGGTGGCGGTCAGCAGACGCAGAAACGGGTCGGCGGACCTGCGGGCGATCCGCATGCCGGTGTAGGCGAACAAGCCGAACAGCAGCAGCAGGCCGACCGCGCCGACGAACCCGAGCTCCTCGCCGATGATCGCGAAGATGAAGTCGTTGTGCGCGTTGGGCAGGTAGTTCCACTTGGCGGTGCCCTGTCCGAGGCCGTCTCCGAAGACGCCGCCGTTGGCCAGCGCGAAGCGGGCCTGCCGGGCCTGATAGCCCGCGCCCTGGGCGTCGGAGGCGGGATCCAGCCACGACTGCACGCGCGCAGAGCGATAGCCCGCCGACATCGCGAGCACTGCGCCGGAGATCAGCACCGCGCCCAGCGAGCTCAGAAACACCCGCAGTGGCAACCCGGCGTACCAGAGCAGACCCAGCAGGATCACGCCCATCGACAGCGTCTGACCGAGGTCGGGCTGGGAGACGATCAGGCCGAGCGCGATCACGGCCGCGGGCACCAGCGGCACAAGCATCTCGCGCAGCGACGCATGTTCCATGCGCCGGGCGGCCAGCAGGTGGGCACCCCAGATGGCCAGCGCGATCTTGGCCAGCTCCGAGGGCTGCATGGAGAACCCGGCGATGACGAACCAGCCTCGAGAACCGTTGGCCACCTTACCGATTCCGGGGATCAGCACCAGGATCAGCAGGACCACGGAGAACGCGAAGCCGGCGAATGCGAACCGTCGCATCACCGCGACCGGCATGCGCAGCGCCACGTAGAACGCGAGCAACCCGATCGCCGTCCACAGCAACTGTTTGCCGAACACCGTCCAGGGCGAGCCCTCGAAATCGTAGGAGTACACGCCGGAGGCCGACAGCACCATGGTCAGGCCCATGGTGATCAGCAGGGCGGTGACGGCGACGATGAGGTGGAACGACGTCATCGGCCGTCCGAGCCAGGCGCCCACCCGGGTGCGCGGGATGTGCAACGGCACCGGACCTGACTGCCCGGCGGTGCCTGGCTGGTCGGCGGCCGGATTGGCGCGCCGGTTCCGCAGTCGGCTGAGGATGTTGCTCATGTGTCTACGCCGTCACCCGATGGCGGCGCGCACGGCCGCGGCGAACGTGTCGCCGCGGTGGCCGTAGCTCGTGAACTGGTCGAACGACGCACCTGCCGGTGCGAGCAGCACCGTGTCGCCGGGTCTTGCGAGGCCGCGCGCGGTCTCCACGACCGCCGCCATCACCGCCTCGGCGACGGGCTGCGCCTCCACCGGAATCACTCGAGTCACACGAGTAACAGCTGACTCATCTTTCTCAGGCACCTCAGAATCCTCCCCCGTCACAAGCTCGACGACGGGGACATCCGGTGCGTGTCGCGATAACGCCTCACCGATGACGTCGCGGTCCTGTCCGATCAACACGGCGCCGACCAGCCGATTCGTCGCGGCGGCAACCATCTCGTCGATCGAGGCGCCCTTGAGGAGGCCGCCCGCCACCCAGACCACCCGCGGGTAAGCGGTGACGGAAGCCAGGGCGGCGTGCGGGTTGGTGGCCTTGCTGTCGTCCACGTAGGTGATGCCGTCGGCCACCGCGACGACCTCGGCCCGGTGCCGGCCCACCCGGAAGGTCGCCAGGGCCTCGGCGATCGACCCGGCCGGCACGTCGACTGCGCGCGCAAGCGCGGCCGCCGCGAGCGCATTGAGCACGCCGACCGGCCCCGCCACCGGGATGGTGTCGGCGGCGACGAGCGCCAGTCCATCGGCGAACGCATTGTCGACGAGCATGCCGTCGCGGACGCCGACCTCACCCGCTGCCGGCTCGCCCAGCCGGAAGCCCACCTTCACCCGGGCGGGTGCGGTGGCCAGCAGCCCGGCGGCCACGGCATCGTCGAGACCGCCGACGGCCACCCGGCCGGCCAGCGCCCGTGCCTTGTCCTGCGCGTAGGCCGCCATCGACCCGTGCCAGTCCAGATGGTCCTCGGCGACGTTGAGCACCACCCCGGCCTCTGGGCGCAGCGACGGCGCCCAGTGCAGCTGGAAGCTCGACAATTCAACGGCCAGCAGTTCGCACGGGTGGTCCAGGACGGCGAGCACCGGGTCTCCGATGTTGCCGCACAGCACCGCTCGGCGGCCTGCCGCCTCCAGCATCGCGTGCAGCATCGACGTCGTCGTCGTCTTGCCGTTCGTGCCCGTCACGACCAGCCATTTCCGGGGCGCGCCGTACCGGCCGGACTGATCGAGACGCCAGGCCAACTCGACGTCACCCCAGATCGGGATGCCCGCGGCGGCGGCCGCGGCCAGCACGGGCGCCGTGGGCGGGAAGCCGGGGCTGGTGACGACGAGGTCGAAGTCGGCGATCTGCTCGACGGCGGCGCCCGGGTCGATCACCCCGGTCCCCTGCCCGGCGAAGGTCGCCAGCGCCGCGGGGCTGTCGTCGGTCAGCGTCGCGCGGACCCCGAGCGGCGCCAGCGCGGCGAGGATCGCCTGGCCGGTGACACGCGCACCCGTCACCAACACCGACGCGCCCGTCAAGTCCGCGAGCTCGTTCACGTCACGCACCGACGGTGGTCAGCCACTCGCTGTAGAAGAGCGCGACACCGAGACCACATGCGATCGCCGTCAGCAGCCAGAACCGGATGATCACCGTCGTCTCCGCCCACCCCACCAGCTCGAAGTGGTGGTGGAACGGCGCCATCCGGAACACCCGGCGGCCCGTGGTGCGGAATGCCATGATCTGCACGACCACCGAGGTGACCTCGGCGACGAACAGCGCGCCCAGCACCACGGCCAGCATCTCGGTGCGGCTGGTCACCGAGAGGCCGGCGATGATGCCGCCCAGTGCCAGCGACCCGGTGTCGCCCATGAAGATCTTCGCCGGAGCGGCATTCCACCACAGGAAGCCGATACAGGCGCCCGCGGTCGCCGCGGCGATGATCGCGAGATCCAGTGGGTCGCGGACGTTGTAGCAGCCGACGCCGGGACTGGTGGCGCAGGCGTTACGGAACTGCCAGAACGTGATGAGCACGTAGGCCGCGCACACCATCGCCATTGCGCCGGCAGCAAGCCCGTCGAGCCCGTCGGTGAAGTTCACCGCGTTCGACCAGGCGCTGACGATCACCACACAGAACAGCACGAACACCGCGGGCGCCAGCGTGACCGTGGCGATCTCGCGGACGTAGGACAGTTCGGGGCTGCCCGGGGTCAGGCCGTCGGCGTTGCGGAATTGCAGGGCCAGCACGCCGAAGAGCACGGCGGCGACCAGGATGCCGACCGTCTTGGCCGTCTTGTTGAGCCCGAGGTTGCGGGCGCGACGGAGCTTGATCAGATCGTCGAGGAACCCGACGACGCCCAGCGCGGTGGCCAGTCCGAGCACCAGTAGCCCCGACGCCGACGGACCCTTGCCGTCCATCAGCACACCGACTAGATGGGTGCCGAAATAGCTTGCCCACATGCCGGCGAGGATCGCGACGCCCCCCATCGACGGGGTGCCGCGCTTCTTGTGGTGGCTGGGCGGTCCGTCGGCGCGGATCTCGTGGCCGAAACCCTGGCGGGTGAAGAGCCGGATCAGCACGGGGGTCAGCAGAATCGAGGTGGTCAGCGCGATCGCGACGGCGATGAGGATCTGTCTCATCGCGGATCCTGCCCGCCCGTGTCGTCGGCGAGCGCATCCGCCAGCGCACCGAGGCCCGCCGAGTTCGACGCCTTCACCAGCACGACGTCACCGGGCCGCAGCTCAGCGCGCAACAGCGCCAGGGCAGCGTCGGCGTCGGCGACCGGGATGGCCTCAGATCCCCAGGACCCTTCCATGACGGCCCCGTGCAGCATCGCGCTCATAGGCCTCCCGGATCCGACGACGACGAGTCGAGAGACATCTAAGCGCACCGCCAATCTGCCGATGCGGTCATGCTCGGTAATCGAGTCGTCACCGAGCTCCGCCATCTCGCCCAGCACGGCCCAGCTTCGGCTCTCGGGAGCGCCACCCCGGCTCATCCACGCCAGCGCCTTGAGCCCCGCACTCATCGAATCCGGGTTGGCGTTGTAGGCGTCGTTGATGATCGTCACACCGTCGCTGCGGGTACTGACCTGCATCCGGTGTCGCGACATCGGGCCTGCCGACCCGAGCGCGGCGGCGACCTGCTCCAGCGTCGCGCCACATTCCAGCGCGATGGCCGCCGCGGTGAGCGCGTTGGAGACCTGGTGGTCGCCGTGGACCGCGAGCGACACCGGGACCGCGGCGCCGCCGGCATGCAGGGTGAAGCTGGCCCTGGCCAGCGGGTCCAGGGCCACATTGTCGGCCCGGATGTCGGCCTCGGGTCCCCGGCCCACCCGCACCACTCGTGCGGCCGTGACGTCGGCCATAGCCGACACGACTGGATCATCGGCGTTCAGTATCACTACGCCCGATGGTGGGACTGCTTGTGGCAGTTCAGATTTCGTGGCTGCGATGGCTTCTCGGGAGCCGAACTCGCCGAGGTGCGCGGTGCCGACGTTGAGCACGGCCGCAACCGACGGTGGCGCGATGCGGGCCAGCGCGGCGATGTTGCCCGGATGCCGGGCCGACATCTCCAGCACGAGGAAGTCGGTGGACTCTGCCGCCCGCAGCACCGTCCACGGGTGGCCCAGCTCATTGTTGAACGACCCCGGCGGTGCGACCACCTCACCCAGGGGAGCCAGCACCGCCGCGATGAGGTCCTTGGTGGACGTCTTGCCCGACGACCCGGTGATGCCGATGATCGTCAGCCCGCCCGCGACGAGCCGGGCGGCCACCGCGGCCGCCAGCCGTGCCAGTGCCGCGAGCACTGCCGAACCGGATCCGTCCACGTCGTGTTCCAGGACGCCGGCCGTTCCCCCGGAGCCGGGTTCGGGCGCCACCGGATCGACGACGATCGCCGGCACGCCCACCGGACGGGCCGCCAGCACCGCCACGGCGCCTGCCGCGATCGCGGTGGCCGCGAAGGTGTGCCCGTCCGAGCGCGCCCCGGGCAGCGCCAGGAACAGACCACCCGGCGTCACGGCCCGCGAGTCGAACTCGACGGTGCCTGTGACCCGGATCCGCGCCGCGTCCTCGACGGAGACATCACAGAGGCGGCCGCCCACGATATCGGCGACCTCGGCCAGCGACAGCTCGATCACAGCCGCGACCTCCGTGCGCCGAGCATGTCGAGCGCGGCGGCCAACTCGTCGCGGTCGTCGAACGGCCGGGTCCGGCCCTGGCTCGTCTGGCCGGCCTCGTGGCCCTTCCCCGCGACCAGCACGATGTCTTCGGGCCTGGCCCACGCCACAGCGTGCCCGATGGCCGCCCGCCGGTCCCCGATCTCGACGACCTCCGCATCGCTGTCCGCCGCCCCCGCCAGGATCGCCGCGCGGATGCCGGCGGGGTCCTCGTCGCGGGGATTGTCGTCGGTGACCACCACCAGATCGGCCAGTTCGGCCGCGACCCGGCCCATCGGCTCACGCTTGCCCTGGTCACGGTTGCCCCCGGCGCCGAAGACGACGGCGAGCCGCCCCGAGCACTGCTCCCGCAAGGTCTGCAGCACCGCCTGCAACGCGCCTGGTTTGTGTGCGTAGTCGACGAGTGCCAGGAACGGCTGACCCCGGTCCACCGTCTCCAGACGGCCGGGCACCGTCGCACCCCGCAGACCCGGCGCGGACTGCTCGGGAGAGACCCCTACCGCGTCCAGCAGGGCGACGGCGAGCAGGCAGTTCGCGACGTTGTATCCACCGGGCAGCCCGATCGTCAGATCATGCCGACCCCCGGCCGGATCGACGGCGACGAAGTCCTGCACCCCGCCTTCGGCAGAGAGCACGCGTTCGACGCTCCAGTCCGCTGCACCTGTCGTGCTCACGGTCACCGGCCGGCGAGCCCGCGCCGCCATCGCCCGACCCCACTCGTCGTCGACGCAGATCACCGACTGCGCGGCGTGGATCGGCGACTCGGGGTCGAACAGCCGCGCCTTGGCCTCGAAGTAGTCGGCCATGGTCGGATGAAAGTCCAGGTGGTCGCGCGACAGGTTGGTGAACCCGCCGACCGCGAAGGACACCCCGTCTACCCGACCGAGCGTGAGGGCGTGGCTGGACACCTCCATCACCACCGTGTCGACACCGTGCTCGAGCATCGCGGCCAGCAGCGCCTGCAGTTCGGGGGCTTCGGGCGTGGTCAACCCGCCCGGCTGCTGACGGCCGTCGATCCGGACACCGACTGTGCCGATCAACCCCGCGACCCGGCCCGCCGCGCGCAGACCCGCCTCCACCAGGTAGGTGGTGGTGGTCTTGCCGGAGGTCCCGGTGACACCGATGACGCGCAGGTGGTCCGAGGGCCTGCCGTACACGGCGGCCGCGACCTCGCCGAGCGCCGCCCGGGGTTCGGGATGCACCAGGGTCGGCACGTCCAGCCCGCCGTGTGCGGCGAGCTCCGCGACACCGTCCTGGTCGGTCAGCACCGCGACCGCACCACGGGAGACGGCGTCGGCGGCGTAGCGGGCGCCGTGCGCTCTCTGGCCGGGAAGCGCAGCGAACAGGTCACCGGCCTGGGCGTCCTGACCGCGCAACGTCACGCCGGTGACCTGGACGTCCGGCACCGCGCCCGCCGACGTCGGTGCTGCGGAGACCAGGTCGGCGAGCGCGCCGAGGCGCAGACCGACGGGTTGACTGGGGCGCAAATTCATGGCCATGACACAGTACCGATCCCCGTGAGCGACATCCGCATTCGACGGCGGGTGACGCGGGATGTCAGTCCGCCTGCAGGGTCAGCTCTGCGCCGGGGGGCGACAGCGGCACGTTCTCCCGCTGCAGCAGCCAGGCGGCGATGTTGTGGAACAGCGGCGCGGCCGAGGAGCCCGGGGAACCGTCGGCGGCCCGGTGCGGTGCGTCGAGCATCACACCGATGACGTAGCGCGGGTCGTCCGCGGGCGCCATGCCGGCGAAGGTGATCCAGTAGACGTCGCTGTAGTAGCACCCGCACGCCGGGTTGATCTGCTGGGCGGTGCCCGTCTTGCCCGCGATCTGGTAACCCTCGACGGCGGCCTGCGGTCCGGTGCCCTGCTGAATGCCGCGCGGGTCGCGCTGCACCACCGAGCGGAACATGTCGCGCACGGTGCGCGCCGTCTCGGCGGACACCACCCGGATACCGTCGGGCCTGGGCTCTTCGTTGCGGCTGCCGTCCGGGGCGACGGTCTCCTTGATGATCCTCGGCGGCACCCGCACACCGTCGTTGGCAATGGTCTGGTAGATGCCGGTCATCTGCAGCAGGGTCATCGAAAGACCCTGGCCGATCGGCAGGTTGGAGAACGTGCTGCCCGACCACTGGTCGATGGGCGGGACCAGGCCTGAGCTCTCACCCGGCAGGCCGACACCGGTGCGCTGACCCAGGCCGAACATCTGCAGCATCTTGGCGTACTTCTCGGGTCCCAACCGCTGGGCGAGCATCAGCGTGCCGACGTTGGACGACTTCCCGAACACTCCGGTGGTGGTGTACGGCATGACGCCGTGCTCCCAGGCATCGCCGACAGTGACTCCACCCATGTTGATCGAACCGGGTACCTGCAGCACCTCGTGGGGCGTGGTGAGTCTGTTCTCGATGACCGCCGCGGCGGTGATCATCTTGTTCACCGAGCCCGGCTCGAACGGGGAGGACACCGGGAGGTTACCCAGCTGCCTGCTGTCCTGGCGGCTGATGTCCTGGGCCGGGTTGAACGTGTTGTCGTTCGACATTGCCAGCACCTCGCCGGTTTTGGCATCGAGCACCACCGCCGAGGCATTCTTTGCCCCGGAGGCGTCCTTGGCCATCTGCACCTGCTGCTGCACATAGAACTGGATGTCGTCGTCGAGGGTCAGTACCACGGTCGATCCGTTGACCGCGCTGTGGCGGTTGCGGTAGCTGCCGGGAATCACCACGCCGTCGGAGCCGCGGTCGTAGGTCACCGAACCGTCGGTGCCCGCGAGCACCGAGTCCATCGAATCCTCGAGCCCCAGCAATCCGTGCCCGTCCCAGTCGATGCCGCCGACGATGTTCGCGGCCAGGACGCCGCCCGGGTACTGGCGCAGATCCTGACGCTCGGATCCCACCTCGGGGAACTTCGTCGTGATCGCGTCGGAGATGGCCGGGTCGACGGCGCGCGCGAGATAGACGAACGTCTCGTTGCTGCGCAGCTTCTTCAGGACGGTGGCCGTGTCGGGCTTGTTGCCGAGTCGCGAGGAGACCTCGGCGGCGATCTCCCGCAATCGAGCGTCGGGATCTGGTGCCTCGGTGGAGGTTTCGGCACTGTTGGCCTGGAAGGCTTCTTCGAGCTGCTTGCGTACCTTGACCGGCTGGAACGTCAGCGCCCGCGCCTCGATGGTGAAGGCCAGCTTGTCACCGTTGCGGTCGACGATCGAACCGCGAAGTGCCGGCTCGATGTCGGTGACCTTGAGCTGACCCGCCGCCTCGGCGCGCAGCCCCTCGGCGCGTGGCACCTGCAGCGTGAACAGCTGCGCCGCAGCAACCACGAGGAGAAGAAAGATCACCGCGTTGCCGGACCGGTGCCGAAAAACGAATGATGCGCTGCGCAAGCCGTTCTGGGGGGCGGCTTTGCGGGTGCGGCGTGACCGGGCGGACCGTTCCTGGTTCGGGACCGTGGCCACGGTTGCGCCGGTCTTGCCGCCCTTGGCGCCCTTCGCGCTCTTGGCACCCTTGGCGGACTTGGCCGCCGTTGTCCGTTTCGTCCCGCGGGAACTGCGGTCGTCCTCACCTCTCATGCGGGAGCCCCGGGCGCAGGCGGCACGGGTGCGAACTGGTCGGCAACCAGCGGCGCAGCGGGCGGTGGGCCCGGAATCGCCGGTGCTGCAGGCACTGTGGCCGTTGCCGGCACCTCCGGAGCCGGACCGGGCGCCGGCAGCTGGCCCGAGGTTGCGTGCGGAACTTCCGCGCCGGGAACGACACCCGCAGCTGCGCCGGGGATCACACCCGGAGCTGCGCCGGGCACGAGACCGGGAACTCCGAGCGGCAGAGCCGGACCCGCACCCGGAATGAGGGGCGGCGCAGGCGCCGAGGGGATCCGGACCGGAACCTCAAGCGGTTCCACAACCCGCGGCGCAGGCGGTGCGGGGCGTGCCGGCTCGGGCAGCGGCGCATTCAGCGGTGGCGGCGGGAGACCCTCGGCCGGCTTGGGCGTGCCGACGACGACCCAGTTACCAGTGGCGTCCTGTACCAGATGCGCGGTATCCCTGGACGGGATCATCCCCAGCTCGCGCGCGGCCTCGGCGAGCGCAGGGGCCGCCTGAGCTTCGAGCACGTCGCGCTCGAGTCCTTCCTTCTGCTGCATCAGCGCCTGATTGACCTCCCGGGCGGCACCGAGCTGGTAGGAACGCTCTGCGGCGTCGGTGGACAGCCACAGCGTGACTCCGAGACCGACACCCAGGGCGCCGATGACCAGGACGACGAAGGGCACCCGGGCGACGAGCCGCCGCGGATTGAGGTCGATCGAGGCGATCCTGACCAGGATCCGCTCGCGAAGGGGAGGCCGGATAACCTTGGGGGCCTTGGCCTTCCGCGCCTTGGCTCGCGCCTTGGCCTGACTTGCGCTCTTCGGGCGCGCGGGTGTGTCGACGGGACGGGCGGTCGGCGTCGTGCGGGGCGCCGAGCGTTGTGGCCGCGCGTCCCGCGCGGACTTGCGGCCCCGCGGCTGTGCGTCGGCGGGCACCCGCTTGGGCTCACGCACCGGCCGGCGCTTACCCGCGGTCTGCGACTTCTTGGTCGCCTTCCGCGTGCCGGCAGACGCGGCCGCACTGTTGCGTGTTGGCCTCTTTGCCTTCATCGCTGCTCTCCCCCAACTTTCTCCAATGCGCGCAGCCGAACCGGTGCGCTTCTCGGATTGCGTGCGACCTCGTCTGAATCGGCCCGTTCGGCGCCTCGCGTCAGCGCGACGAACTCCGGTCCGTGTCCGGGCAATTCGACGGGAAGGCCGGGCGGCGTGCGCGATGCTGTCGCGGCGGCGAAGTCGGACTTCACAATCCGGTCCTCCAGCGACTGATACGCCATCACCACGATTCGCCCTCTCGGCCGCAGTGCCCGCAGCGCGGCGGGAATCGCGATGCGCAGCGACTCCAGCTCGGCGTTGACCTCGATGCGCAACGCCTGGAAGGTGCGCTTGGCGGGATGGCCGCCGGTGCGGCGTGTGGCCGCCGGGATCGCCTGGTAGAGCAGCTCCACCAGCTCGCCGGTGGTCGTGAACGGGGTCTCCGCGCGCCGGCGCGCCACGAACGACGCGATGCGGGCGGCGAATTTCTCCTCACCGAACTCGCGCAACACACGGGCCAGGGCCCTCTCGTCGTAGGTGTTGAGCACCTGCGCCGCCGTCAAACTGGATCCGGAGTCCATCCGCATGTCCAGCGGCGCGTCCGTCGCATACGAGAAACCGCGCTCCACCCGATCGAGTTGCATCGAGGACACCCCGAGATCGAAGAGGATCCCGTCCACTCCCATCGGGCTGATTCGCGCCACCGCGTCGGCGATACCGTCGTAGCGGGTCCGGACCAACGTGACCCGGTCGCCGAAGGGCGCCAGGCGCTGACCCGCGAGCTGTAGCGCATCGGGATCGCGGTCCAGACCGATCAGGCGCAGACCGGGGAACTGGGTCAGGAACCGCTCGGAGTGCCCACCGGCGCCCAGCGTGGCGTCGACGAGTGTCGCGCCGGCGCCGTCGTCGCCGCCGCGCGTGAGTGCGGGTGCCAGCAGTGCGACACACCGATCCAGAAGGACTGGGATATGGGGTTCGTCATCCACCATCGCTGCTGCACCCTGAAAGATTGGGGCGGCCCCTGCAGTGAGGTCCCTGCCCGAGTACGCGGACCTGACGTCGGGGAAGTACGTCAGGGCCGGTTCGGGCAGAGGCCGCACTGCACGGGCCTGCGGGCCGGTGGCCAGATCAAAGAATGTCGCCGAGTGCTTCATCGCTGGCCGCGGAGAAGTTCTCTTCGTGAAGCTCCTGGTAGTCCTGCCACGCCTGGGCATCCCAGATTTCCAGGAACCCGATCGACCCCGTCACCACGCAGTCCTTGGTCAGGTTCGCGTAGCGGCGGTGCTCCATGGAGAGCGTGATGCGGCCTTGTGCGTCGGGGTACTGCTCGTCGGTACTGGCGGCCAGGTTGCGCAGGTAGGCGCGGGCCTGCGGATTGCCCCGCTTGGCCTTGGCGGAGATCTCGGCGATCATCTCCTCGAACTCGGCCCTCGGATGGACAGCAAGGCTGTGATCTTGGCTTTTGGTGACCATCAACCCTCCTGCCAGCGCGTCGCGGAACTTGGCGGGCAACGTCAGTCGCCCTTTGTCGTCGAGACGTGGCGTGTAGGTGCCGAAGAACATCTCGCCACCTCGCAAACCTCGCTCAAGCCTTGCTACGGAACCCCGGTCGCTCCGTTGTCCGCCACTTTACCCCACAATCCCCCACTTTGCTCCAAATACCTGCCCGCGTTTCCCCGGGTCCCCCACTCTGCAGGCACCGTGGCACTGACCGGGCGCGTTCCTGGTAGGCGCAAGGGCGTGGCGGCATCGAAAAGGCCAGCTCACGGCACGCCGATGCCCTTCGGGGGCGAGGTGGGGCGTGGTGGGGCAAAAAAAAGAGGGGCAGCCCGATGGGCTGCCCCTTGGTGTCGCGGGTGTCCGCTACTCGTCGAAGCGACGGCGGAAGCGATCCTCCATCCGGCTGGTGAAAGAGCCACCGGACCCCTTGGCCTTCTTCTGCCGCTGAGCTGCGATGTCGTTCTGCGCACGCTCACCTTTGGCCACGCGCGGGCCCGTGATCGCGAAGACGACGCCGCCGAACATCACGATGAAGCCGATCACCGACAGGATCGGGAAGCTTCCGATCATGGTCGCCTTGAAGGCGACACCGGACACCAGCATCGCCAGCCCGAGGACGAAGAGCGCCACGCCCTGCAGGCGACGCCGCGTCGAGGGTGCGCGCAAGGTTCCACCACGGACGCTTGACGCGAACTTGGGGTCCTCGGCATAGAGCGCGCTCTCGATCTGGTCGAGCATGCGCTGCTCATGATCGGAGAGTGGCATTCGTCCCTCCCTCTTGCCGTGGGGGCGTCGCAGTCGTTCAAAATCAGGTGTGCCCGCGTGTACGGGCACTTAACAGTAATGATACGAGCTGAATCTGAGCCGTACCACCTTGTTCGTCGCACGATTCTATGACGTGGGCCGCTAACGGCAGCCGGCACCTCGCCAATGCAGAGACCGGCCGGATAATGGTGTCGACCGCGTGATCCACATTTCGGGAGGGGCAGACACTTGGCGACGCGTCTGATCGATCTGTCGCCCAGCGATATGCAGCAACGTCTCCGTGATGCGCTCGCGGTGTACGTCGACGCCATGCACTACCCGCGAGGAACCGAGGAGCAGCGCGCGTCGATGTGGCTCGAACACATCCGCAGGCGCGGCTGGAAGGCCGTCGCCGCAATCGAGGTGACCGACCCGGCAACGCCGCAGGCCGACGCGCCGATGCTCGGCATCGCTTACGGCTACTGCGGCGCCCCCGACCAGTGGTGGCAGCAGCAGGTGGTAGCGGGTTTGCGGCGCAGCGGAGCCGACGGAGCGCGCATCTCCGACCTCATGAGCAGCTATTTCGAGCTCACCGAGCTGCACATCCACCCGCGGGCGCAGGGTCGCGGACTCGGCGAGGCCCTGATCCGGCGGCTGCTCGACGACCGTTCCGAGCAGCAGGTCCTGCTGTCCACCCCGGAGATCAACGGCGAGGCGAACCGGGCGTGGCGGCTCTACCGCCGGCTCGGATTCACCGACGTGATCCGCGGCTACCACTTTGCGGGAGACCCCCGCGCGTTTGCCATCCTCGGGCGCTCATTGCCGTTGTGATCTGGCACGATGACCAGGTGCAGACCCGTCGCCGCATGCGCAAGCGTCTCCTGGCATCAGTGCTGTTGCTGTTGGTCGTGGCTCCTTCGCTGATCGGCTGCGTCCGCATCAGGGCCTCGATCACGGTGTCCCCCGACGACCGGGTGTCCGGCCAGATCGTTGCGGCGGCCATCCCGCGCGACGACAGCGACAAAGGCCCCCAGCTACTCAACAACCTCCCGTTCGCGCAGAAGGTCGCGGTGTCCGAGTACAGCCGCGACGACTATGTGGGATCGCAGGCGGTGTTCTCCGACCTCACTTTCGCCGAACTGCCTCAGCTGGCGAGCATGAACCGGGACGCGGCAGGCGTGGACATCTCGCTACGGCGCGCCGGTGACCTGGTGATCCTGGAGGGTCGGGCCGACCTCACCTCACTCAGCGACTCCGAAGCCGACGTCTCGCTCTCCGTCGCCTTCCCCGGTGAGGTGACCTCGACCAACGGCGACCAGATTTCGTCCACGGTGGTCGAATGGAAGGTCCGCCCCGGCGTGGTCAGCACCATGAACGCCCAAGCCCGCTACACCGACCCCAGCGCGCGGTCGTTCACCGGCGCAGCGATCTGGCTCGGCGTGGCCTCGATGGTGGTCGCGGGCATCGTCGGCTGGCTGGCGTACACCAGCCGCGATCGATCACCTCGTCCGGGCGAGCCACAGGACCAGGCCCGGTAGCACTTACTTGCTCCCCACGGGGCCGCAGGCTCTACTCTGTGCACTCGGGGACGAACGCGACGAGAAGAAAGGGGCGTCCGCTGAACGTAGATTCAGCGGCACCGTCAGCAGTTGAGCTGGCTGCGGCCGTCACCGAAGAGCTACGCGACTATCTGCGCGAGCGCCGTCGGGATGCCGCCTACATCGGTGCCGACTACGCCGTGTTGACCGAAGCCCTCGAAGAGTTCGTGCTGCGCGGCGGCAAGCGCCTGCGCCCCGCGTTCGCCTACTGGGGCTGGCGCGCCGTCGCGGGCACCGAGCCCCAACCCGAGGTGTTGCGGTTGTTCGCGGCCCTCGAACTCCTGCACGCCTGCGCACTCGTCCACGACGATGTCATTGATGCCTCCGCCACCCGGCGCGGACTGCCCACCGTGCACCGCATCTTCGCCGAGCGGCACCGCGACAACGCGTGGAGCGGCTCGGCCGAGCAATTCGGGCTGTCCGCGGCGATCCTGCTCGGCGACCTGTCGCTGGTCTGGGCCGACGACATCGTCGCGACCGCGGACATCGGGGTCGACGCGCACCGGCGCGTGCAACGGGTGTGGTCGGCGATCCGCACGGAAGTTCTCGGCGGGCAGTATCTGGACATCTTCGCCGAAGCCAGCGGCGCGGAGACCGTGTCGTCGGCGATGACGGTGAACATCTACAAGACCGCGTCGTACACCATTTCGCGTCCGCTACAGCTCGGCGCCGCGGCCGCCGCCGACTGCCCGGAGATCCTGTCGGCGTTCCACGAGGTGGGGACCAGCCTCGGTGTGGCGTTCCAGCTTCGCGACGACGTGCTCGGGGTGTTCGGCGACCCGGCGGTCACCGGCAAGCCCTCCGGCGACGACCTTCGCTCGGGCAAGCGCACGGTACTGCTTGCCGAGGCCATCCAGCTGGCCGAGAAGCACGACCCGGCCGGCGCGAAACTGCTGCGCAGCTCCATCGGCTCCGATCTGACGGACATCCAGGTCAAAGAGGTCTGCCTGGTGATCGAGTCGGTCGGCGCGCTGGCCGCGGTCGAGGAACGGATCGGCATCCTCACCCGGCAGGCCCTGGAGATCCTCGGCGCCGCGCCGATCGACACCCAGGCCAAGGCCGGGCTGGCCGAGCTCGCCAGATTGGCCGCGAACCGGTCCGCCTGACACGCATGTCCCCGAGCATGATCGAGCCCGTCGCACCGCAAGGCCATCTTCAGCGCCTGAAGGATTTCACGACGTCCCCGCAGGCGCGTCCCGCGCTCGTCGGTGCGCTCGGAGCGCTGCTGATCACCGCGGGCGGGCTGGGCGCGGGCAGCACCCGCTTGCACGACCCGGTGCTGGAGTCGATGCATCTGTCCTGGTTGAGATTCGGCCACGGGTTGGTGGTGTCGTCGCTGCTGCTCTGGGGCGGCGTGGTGCTGATGCTGCTGGCCTGGTTGTGGCTGGGGCGCAGGGTGATCGAGGGCACCGCCACCCAATACATGATGGTCGCCACCACCGGGTTCTGGCTGACTCCGCTGTTGCTCAGCGTTCCGGTGTTCAGCCGCGACACCTATTCCTATCTCGCGCAGGGCGCACTGTTGCGCGACGGCTTCGACCCGTACGTCGTCGGCCCCGTCGACAACCCGAACCCCCTGTTGGACGACGTCAGCCCCATCTGGACCACCACCACCGCCCCCTACGGTCCGGCTTTCATCCTGGTGGCGAGGTTCGTCACGATGCTCGTGGGCGAGGACGTCGTCGCGGGAACGATGCTGCTTCGGCTCTGCATGCTTCCTGGCCTGGCGCTGCTGATCTGGGCCGCGCCGCGGGTGGCCCGCCACGTCGGGGCCAACGGCGCGGCCGCACTGTGGATCTGTGTGCTGAACCCTCTGGTGATCATTCACCTGATGGGTGGCGTGCACAACGAGATGCTGATGGTCGGCCTGATGATGGCAGGCATCGCGTTGTGCTTCGGCGGACGCAACGTCTCCGGCGTCGCGCTGATCGCGGTGGCCACCGCGGTGAAAGCCACCGGAGGGCTGGCGTTGCCGTTCATGGTGTGGGTGTGGGCACGCCGCATGCGCGACCGCCACGACTATCCCCCGGTGAAGGCCTTCGCCGCGGCCGCCGCCGCGTCGGTACTCGTCTTCGTGGCGGTCTTCGCCGTCTTGTCACTGGCGGCAGGAGTGGGGTTGGGCTGGCTGACCGCGCTGGCGGGGTCGGTGAAGATCATCAACTGGCTCACCGTACCGACCGCGGTGGCGAACCTGACCAATGTGCTTGTGGGCCTGGTGGTCCCGGTGAACTTCTACGCGGTCCTGGAGATCACCCGGATCATCGGGATCGCGATCATCGCCGTCTCGTCGGTGGTGCTGTGGTGGCGTTATCGCCGCACCGACCGGGACGCGCTGATGGGCATCGCCCTCGTGATGGTTGTCGTGGTGCTGTTCGTCCCCGCTGCCCTGCCCTGGTACTACACCTGGCCACTGGCGGTGATGGCAGCACTCGCGCAGTCACGGCAGGCGATCGCGCTGATCGCCGGCTTCTCGACGTGGATCACCGTGATCTGGCGGCCCGACGGCGCGCACGGCATGTACTCATGGGCCCACGTCCTGCTGTCGCTCGCCTGCGCAGCCGGCGCCTGGTACTGGCTGTCCGTCAGTAACCCATCGCCTGAGCGCGACGAACCACCTCACGAGCCTGATGAGAGTGCAGCGCGTCAACCGGGCGGGCGTTAGGTTTCTCGTCGGTCGATCCGTCGCGACGGATCGTCAGCGACGGATCGGGCGTGAAGAGCCACCCCACGATCTCGGTGTCGGTGTATCCCCCGTCGTGCATCACGACCAGCAAGCCGGGCAGAGCCTTGGCCACATGCCCGGTGTCGTCGAAAAACACCTGCGGCACCACCACCGAGCCGCCCCGCCGCACCGCGATCAGACGGCGTTCGCGCAGCTGCTGATGGACCTTCGTCACAGGTATGCCCATCAGCTCCGCAACGGCGGGTAGGTCGAGCACGGCTTCGCCGGGATCCAGAACATCGTCGGCAGACGGGATGCTGCTCATCGCACAGAGTCTAGGACCAGTGGCCACGCCCGCGACGGCGGCGTGCGGGTTGCGGGACGGCAGGCGGCGGCTCGGCTCGTACCATGAATCCGATGGAGACCTACCAGCAGTCCAGCCCGCTCACCGGGGCCGTGCTGGATGGGCGCTACCGGGTGGACACGCTGATCGCGACAGGCGGCATGTCCGCGGTGTACCGAGGTCTCGATCTGCGGCTCGACCGGCCGGTGGCATTGAAGGTGATGGACTCCCGATACGCCGGTGACGAGCACTTCATGATGCGGTTCCAGCGGGAGGCCCGCGCCGTGGCGCGGCTGAAGGATCCCGGACTGGTCGCCGTGTACGACCAGGGTGCAGGAACCCCGGGCGGGCAACCTCCCTTTCTCGTGATGGAGCTCGTCGAGGGCGGGACGCTGCGAGAACTGCTCCGCGAACGTGGTCCGATGCCTCCACATGCGGTGGCGGCAGTCCTGGAACCGGTGCTCGGCGGGTTGGCTGCCGCGCACCGGGCCGGCCTGGTCCACCGAGACATCAAGCCCGAGAACATCCTGATCAGCGACGACGGCGAGGTCAAGATCGCCGACTTCGGACTGGTCCGTGCCGTCGCCGAGGCCAAGGTCACCTCGACGAGCGTCATCCTCGGAACCGCCGCATACCTGTCCCCCGAACAGGTCGCCACCGGCGAGACCGACTCGCGCGGCGATGTCTACTCCGTCGGGATCCTGGTGTACGAACTGCTCACCGGCCGAACGCCGTTCGTCGGCGACACCGCGCTGGCGGTCGCCTACCAGCGGATGGACCGCGACGTCGCGCCGCCCAGCACTGTGATCGAGGGCGTACCAAGGCAATTCGACGAGTTCGTGCTGTGCGCCACCGCACGTGATCCCCAACAGCGGTTCGCCGACGCCGCCGAGATGGCCGACCAGCTGGTCACCGTTGTGCGGGAACTCGATCTTCCACACTTCCGGGTGCCCGCTCCTCGCAACTCGGCACTCCACAACTCGGTGGCCGCGTCGACAGCGGCGCACAACAGCCACGACACCACCGCCCACCTCGGCAGGGACGCGTCGGCCGCACCGGTGAGCCCGCACACCAAGGCATTCGCTCGCGACGAGCTGCCCAGCGTCACCGACGACGACAGCGACGACTTCGACGAGGACGACCATCATTCGGGCACCGGTCTTTTCGCCGGAATCGAGCTGACCGAGTTCTACTTGGCGCGCCAGCGTGCCCGCCGGGTGTTGTTCTTCTGGGTGGTCGCGGTGATCACCGTGGCAGGACTGGCTGCCGCCGGGGCCTGGACCCTGGGCACCAACCTCCCCAACCTGATCTAGTCGCGCAGCATCTCGGCAACCAGGAACGCCAGCTCGAGCGACTGCTGCGTGTTCAGTCGCGGGTCGCAGGCGGTCTCGTAGCGGCCGGCCAGGTCGGTGTCCGAAATGTCTTGCGCGCCACCGAGGCATTCGGTGACATTCTCGCCCGTGATCTCGACGTGAATGCCGCCGGGATGGGTGCCCAGTGCATGGTGCACCTCGAAGAACCCCTGCACCTCGTCGACGATGCGATCGAAATGCCGTGTCTTGTAGCCGGTCGACGACTCATGGGTATTGCCGTGCATCGGGTCGCACTGCCAGATGACCTGATGTCCCGAAGCCTGAACCTTCTCGATGATGGGCGGCAGCACGTCGCGCACCTTGTGATTGCCCATCCGGCTGACCAGCGTCAGACGGCCCGCCTCGTTGCGCGGATCGAGCCGCTCGACGTACTCGACCGCCAACTCGGGCGAGGTCGTCGGCCCGATCTTCACTCCGATCGGGTTGGCGATCACCTCGGCGAACGCGACGTGCGCACCGTCGAGTTGACGGGTCCGCTCCCCGATCCAGACGTAATGTGCCGAGAGGTCATACAGTTTCGGGCTGGAGCCCTCGATGTCGGCCCCGTCGTAATCCATGCGCAGCATGGCCCGCTCGTAGTCCAGCACCAAAGCCTCATGGCTGGCGTAGATCTCGGCGGTCTGCAGGTTGCGGTCGTCGACGCCGCAGGCACTCATGAAGCGCAGCCCACGGTCGATCTCACCGGCCAGTGCCTCATACCTGGCCCCCGCAGGCGAGGTGCGCACGAACTCCCGATTCCAGTCGTGCACCTTCTGCAGCGACGCCATCCCTGACGATGTCAGCGCACGTACCAGGTTCATCGCGGCGCTGGCGTTGGCGTAGGCCCGAACCAGGCGCGACGCGTCGTGCTCGCGCACGGCGGCGTCGGGGGCGAAGCCGTTGATCATGTCGCCGCGGTAGGACCGCAGCCCCAGCGCGTCGATGTCGGACGACCGCGGTTTCGCGTACTGCCCGGCGATGCGGGCCACCTTGACCACCGGCATGCTCGCCCCATAGGTGAGCACGACCGCCATCTGCAGCAGCGTGCGGATGTTCGCGCGGATGTGAGGTTCGGTGTTGTCGACGAATGTCTCGGCGCAGTCCCCGCCCTGCAGCAGGAACGCCTCACCGCGCGCGACGTCGGCGAGATGGGACTTGAGCCGCTCGATCTCGGACGGCACGGTCACCGGCGGGACGCTCTCCAGAACCGTCCGCATCGCCTTGGCCTGATCGGCGGGCCAGCTGGGCTGCTGAACGGCCGGCTTGGCCAGCGCCGCGTCGAGCCGTTGCCGCAGGTCCTCGGGCAGCGGCGGCAGGTCCGGCAGCTGGTCGATGGGTACGTCGACGGTCCAATTCACCCGTCCATGGTAACGGGCGGGCGAATGTGGTTTTACCAGCGTGCGGGCATTTCCCCGGTGGTCATCAGCCGAAATCGGTGCAGGTTGTGCTTCGCGTCGACCAGCGCGTCGTGCGCGTCGCGGGGCCGGGGTGGCATACGAGGGCTGCCACGTTCCTCCCAGAACTGGCGCAACTCGCGGGTGAAGCGCGGGATCGCGGGCGGCAGGTCCGTCATGGGCCCCCAGAGCTGGCACAGCACCACGTGGTCGTAGGCGCCGACCCACGCCCACAACTCGATCTCCTCGTCGCCGTCGATACCGAAGAAATCCTCCAGCTCGGTGCGGATCTGCCGCCGCGAGCGCCACAACGGTGACGCCGGTGACGGCAACTTCGGCAGCACGTGTTTGCGCACCCACTGGCCGGCCCGCTCGGGATCGAATTCGGTTGATATGGCGTAGTACTCACGGCCGTCTTCCGCTGCGACGCCGATGGAGATCAGCTCGATGGTGCGGCCGTTGTCGATGAACTCCGTGTCATAGAAGTACCGCACGTCATGAGACTTTCTGCTGGGCGGGCGCGGTGGAACCCGGCGCGGGGGCGGCGTGGATCTCGCGATCGAGCTGTTGGTCGACCTCGGCGTCGTCGGGGAACTTCGGCATTCCCGAAATGGCATCCTGCAGCCACAGCTTGGCCTGAACCACCGGACGGCGCAGCCAACGCTCCCGCTCCAGGGCCCGATGCATCTTGCGGGGGCGCTTGGTGTAGCGCCAGCGCGCCCACGGCGCGTGCGGTCGCGACAGCCGGATTGCCCCCACGACCAGCAGCGGTGTGATGAACATGCCGACCAGCCCGGTCCACACCTTGCCTTTGAGCAGCACGACCACCGCCAACGCCAGGTTCAGCAGCGCTGCGACGACGACGACGGCGCGCATCGTCACGGACGGATCACTCTCCCAGGTCCCGACGTCGAAGAAGGACAGCGGATTGAAACCCATGATGAGCAGGCCCGCAACCGCCACCGCGACGAACACCGCGTCCACCGATGTGCGGCCGTCCTCGGCCCAGTACACGTCCTCCAGATGCAGGATTAGTGCGAACTCGTCGAGCACCAGCGCCGCGCCGATCCCGAAAAGGATTGATGCGGCGGTGAACTCGGGTACACCGCCGTCGACAGCCAGCGTCACCATCGACACCCCGGAGACCATGACCAGGACCACGCCGATCACCACGTGGTGGATGTGCAGCCCGCTGCCGCCCGAGATGTTGCGCGGCTGCCACCACTTGCGCGGCGCGTCGCTGTCTGCGTGGCTGCGGATGTACCGCACGATTGTGCGGGTCACGAAGAACGTCAGGATGAACGCGATCAGACACCACATCAGCGGTTGCCGGCTTGGCGGGACGTGCAGCGAGAGGTCCCAGTGCAGGTCGAGGTCCGGGGGCACGCAGAAAACTTACGCCGACCTGCGTGTGTCGAGCCCGGGATACCCGTCGACGCGCCGATCGGCACCGATAGTCTGTTCCCCGACATGAGGATCTGGCGGTCGCCCGACGGGGCTGGTTGGGGCCCGACGCTGGCGTGGCGGCTGTTCCAGGTGGCCACGCTCGCGGCGCTCGTCACGGCGGGGTGGCGACTGCTCGGGCACGTCCCGTACCGCATCGACATCGACGTCTACCGGATGGGCGGGCGGGCCTGGCTGGACAATCAGTCGCTCTACGCCGACGGCGTGATGTTCCAGACCCGGGGCGGGCTGGAGCTGCCCTTCACCTATCCACCCCTGGCAGCCGTGGCATTCGCGCCGTTCGCGCTGCTGTCCCTCGAAGCGGCCAGTGTCGCCATCACGGTGACCACGCTGATCCTGCTCGTGGTGTCCACGGTGATCGTGCTGACTCGCCTCGACGTGTGGTCCACCGCGAGCGTGACCGGGGAACCGGCGTGGGTTCGGCGTTCCTGGCTGGCGGCGGCGATCGTGGCCCCGGCCGTGATCTACCTGGAACCGTTGCGCTCGAATTTCGACTTCGGTCAGATCAACGTGGTGCTGATGACGCTGGTGATCGCCGACTGCGTCCCGCGCCGCACTCCCTGGCCTCGCGGCGTGCTGCTGGGTGTCGCGATCGCGCTGAAGCTGACGCCGGCGGTGTTCCTGCTGTACTTCCTGCTGCGCCGCGACACGCGCGCGCTGCTGGTGACCGCGGCCTCGGTGGCCGTCGCCACGTTGGTCGGCTTCGCGTTCGCCTGGCGGGATTCCTGGGAGTACTGGACGGAGACGGTGCGCAACACCGATCGCATCGGCTCGGCAACGCTGAACACCAACCAGAACATCGCCGGTGTGCTGGCCCGACTGGGCATGGCCGAAGGCGAGCGCTTCGCGCTGTGGACGGCGCTGTGCTTCGCGGTGCTGGGTGTCGCGGTATGGGCCGCGCGGCGGGCGCTGCGGGCCGGGCAGCCCGTGCTGGCCCTGATCAGCGTCGCGATGTTCGGTCTGGTGGTCTCACCGGTGTCGTGGTCGCATCACTGGGTGTGGGCGCTTCCCACCGTCCTCGTCACAGCCGTGCTGGCCGTGCGTCTGCGGCACGTCGCTCTCGGCGTGGTCGCGACGGTCGGGCTGGCGCTGATGGTGTGGACACCCATCACCTTGATGCCCGAACACCGCGAGACCACGGCGCCGCTGTGGCGCCAGCTCGCCGGTGGGTCCTACATGTGGTGGGCCCTTGCGACGATCGTCGTCGCCGGCACGGTCACCGCGGGCAGACGTACTCAGGGCGCCGCGGACACCGATCCCGCGGTGCCCGCCGCGAACGCGCTCAAGGCCTGATTCAACCGGCCGCGGAGTCGGGGAGTCGGGTGGGCGGCTTCACGGCCGCGTCATCTTTTCCCACTTTGACGTCGGCCGCGTAGAGGTCCACGTACTCCTGACCCGACATGCGCATCAGCTCGTACATGACCTCGTCGATCACTGCGCGCTCGATGAACCGGTTGCCGGCGAGGCCCTCGAAACGGCTGAAGTCCATCGGCTTGCCGAACTTGACCTGGACGCGGCCGAACTTCCACATCTTGCTGCCGGGCGGGTTCACGACGTCGGTGCCGATCATCGCGACCGGTATCACCGGTACCTGCGACTCCAGGGCAAGGCGCGCGAGTCCGGTCTTGCCCTTGTAGAGCCGTCCGTCGGGAGAGCGAGTGCCCTCGGGGTACATCCCCAGAACCTTGCCCTGGCCGAGGATGCGCTCCGCGGTGATCAGGGCATCCTGGGCGGCATCGGCGTCGGTGCGGTCGATGGGCACCTGGCCGGCGGCGGTGTAGAACCAGCGGGTGAACCAGCCCTTGATGCCGGTGCCGGTGAAGTACTCGGCCTTGGCCAGGTAGGTGATTCGACGGTTGACCACCAGGCACTTGTAGAAGCTGTCGGCCACCGCGAGGTGGTTACTGGCCAGGATCACCGCGCCGGACTGCGGAACATGCTCCAGCCCTTCGACTTTCGGGCGCCCCAGCAGGGTCAGCAATGGTCCCATGAACACGAACTTGAACAGCCAGTACCACATGGAACCTCCGGATCGCCCGACCGCGGCGCGGTCAACAGGCTCTGCGACAACTTTACCCACGGCCTGTGCGCGCGACCACACCTGCGCCCAGGTACTTCTACTCGTCTGTTCCCTCGACGCTCACCGGGATGTGTTGATAACGCCCCGGCGGAGGCGGTCCGTCGGGCTCAGGAGGCGCCGGATCGTCCGGCGGAGGTTCGCCGGAGGCGGTCGAGGAGCCGGCGGCCGGGCTGATATCGACGTCGTCGATGTTGTCGACCATCGCCTTGACCAGGGTGAGCAGTGCGACGCTGTGCTCGGCCAGCACGTCGAGCAGCGGGTGCTGCTCCCCGGAGATCAGCGCAGCCAGCGCGCATACGGGACACCACACCTGCTGACACCGGCCCGGGTTGTTGCTGCCCGCCTGCGCGCGCGCAGCAGCCATCCGCACCGCAGGGTCGAGGCGGTCCAGAATCGCCTGGGCCAACTGCTTCAGTTCGGGTCCTATGTCGGAATGTCGCCGACCCGCGGCTCCGGACTCGGAGTGGAACTCACTCACGCCGGCCACACCTCCGGATTCGGTCGAAATCGCACCGTCAGCTCGCTGCCGCGCAAATGTGCACCGATGACGATGCACCGGCGCAACACCGACGCGAGGCGAACCCGGCGCCGCATTCCGCCGACGCCGACGATCAAGTCGTCACCGACCCTACCCAACGACAGCGCCGACGAGTCGACCTGCGGGAGCTCCAACCGCAGTCGGTACACCGCGTCCAGTCCGCTACCGGACTCCCGGTCCACGATCGGCCGCAGTGGTCCGGGCGGCGCTTCCCCGTCTCGTCGGCGCGCACTCTCCAGCAGTTCGCCCAGGGCCTTGGGTCCGATCGGTTCGCCGGCCAGGTGCGGTACCAGGACCAGTTGGACGTCTCCGATGACCCGGTCCAGGTCGGCGAGGACCGTCTGCTGCTCGGAGATCCGTTCCGAATACCAGTCGAACGCGGGGTGAGCGGGCAGGTTGCGATACTCGAACGAATCATCTTGCACCAGAATCTGGTTCACGATGAGTTCGGCGACCTGCACTCCCATCAGGGACAACGACCCCAGCGTGCGGACAGCCTCGGCGGCGACCACCCGCTCGGCCGTCATGACCAGGTGCGCGGCGACTCGCGCACCGTCGGTGAGCAGGGTGCCCAGCTGATCGGTGCCTGCGCCGATCCGTTCGAAGAGGTCGACGAGCACCGCCGTCCGGGGGTCGTCGGCGCTGGACAACCTGCGGTGCCGCGGCCATGCGCGTTCCAGGTAAAGGGCAAACGTCGCCGGCAGCGTGAGCATCCGCATCGCGTCGGCGGTGGACGCGCAGTCGACGATCACCAGGTCCCACCGGCCGCTGTCGGCGAGTTCACCGACCTCGTGCAGGCCCAATACCTCCTGCACGCCGGGGAGCGCCGAAAGCTCTTCCGGCGCAATATCTCCGATGTCCGAGTCGGGAAACCGCCCGGCCAGGGGACCGGCGGTCTCGCGCCACCGTTGCGCCAGCAGGGCCAGGGTGTCGAGCGCGAGCGCATCGAGGGTTCCGCCGCCGATCCCGGCGGTGTCGAGGTCGGCGAGCACACGGGTGGGGTCGCGACGACCCGTCGGGGTCAGGCCCACGCCCAGCACATCACCGATGGAATGCGCCTGGTCGGTGGACACCAGCAGTACCCGCATGCCGGACTGCGCCGCCCGCACCGCAGTGGCGGTAGCCAGCGTCGACTTCCCCACGCCGCCCTTGCCGACGAACAGGCCGATCCGGGCGTGGCCGGTGGCGTGCGCCGCGCCGGCGTCGCTCATGCCCTCAATCAGCCTCGACTCGTTTCTTCAGGTCCTTCAAGGCGGTGTCGGTCAACCTGCGCTCGGCCTTGCGCTTGAGCAGACCGATCATCGGGATGACCAGGTCGACGGACAGCTCGTAGGTGACATCGGTGCCAGATCCCTTCGGCGCCAGTCGATATGCGCCGTCGAGAGACTTCAGCAGGTTGCTCGAGACCAGCGACCACGTCACCGAGTTCCGGTCCGCAGGCCACTCGTAGGCGAGCACCATGTGGTCCTTGAGCACCGCCGCGTCCAGAAGCAGTCGCGCCACCTTCGGGTAGCCGTCGTCGTCCGCTTCGAGAACCTCGGTCTCCTTGTACTCGGCGACCCAGTCGGGGTAGGAGCCGATATCGGCGATGACGTCCATCACCGTCGAAGGATCGGCGTCGATGTAAATGGTCTGTGCCGTCTTGTCTGCCACTGGAACTTCTCCCGGCCTTCCCCGCTGATCCGGCTATGGTCTGATCGCTGCCAGAAATCTACTCTTCCCACCCAGGTATGGCCGCAATACTTCAGGCCAGCCGTGACACCCCGACCGGGCGGCCGGCTTCCAGGGTGCGCTTGACCTCGAACGCCATCTCCTTGCCCGCGACCCGGCGCCGATGGTTCATGCTCGGGAGGTTCATCTTGGCCAGTTGGTGCGCCGCCGCACCGGCCGGCTCGGCGTGCAGGAAGTAGTGCAGGATCACTCCCTCCGGACCGTTGCCCACCTTCTCCAGCCAGACCTCCATGGTCCCGGTCAATGCCCCGGTGACGGTCCACCGCTGACCTGCCTCGCCGCGGTCCTCGACGACCTTGAGTCGCAGGTCGGGCCACCATCGTGACCAGCTCGCAGGGTCGGCCACGGCCCGGCCGACGTCGACCGGATCCGCGGCGACGAAGGTCTCGTCGGCGATCTGGATGCTGTACATGACCGACAAGCTTCACACACACCGAACCGTCGGTCCCACCCGGACGACTACGCTGTACATGGCTCGTCCATTTGTCGAGCACCTTGAAGTTGAGAGGGCTTCATACTGCGATGACTGCGCGTGAATTCAGCGTTCCGGCACCGTTCACCGTCGACGAGCACGACAACGTCGTCGCCGCCGTCTACTCCCACGAGCGTGACGATCCCGATCACGTGATCATGCAGCGGCTCATCGACGGCAGCTGGGTGGACGTCACCAGCCGACAGGTCGCCGAGCAGATCCGTTCGGCGGCAAAGGGTTTGATCGCCGAAGGGGTGCAGCCCGGCGATCGCGTGGCGCTGCTGTCGGCGACGCGCTACGAATGGCCGATCCTGGACTTCGCGATCCTGTCGGTAGGCGCGGTGACGGTTCCCATCTACGAGACCAGCGCGGCCGAGCAGGTGCAGTTCGTGCTGAACGACTCCGGCGCGGTGGTGGCGATCGCCGAGACCGACGCGCACGCCGGACACATCGAGGCGCTCCGGGACACACTTCCCCAGCTGCGCAAGGTGTACCGCATCGACGGCTCCGGCACCCCCGCCCTCGACGAGCTGGCCGCCGCCGGCCGCGACGTCGAGGCCGCCGCGGTGGACGCCCGGGTGGCCGGCATCAAGTCCTCCGATGCTGCGACGTTGATCTATACCTCGGGTACCACCGGGCGGCCGAAGGGGTGCCAGCTGACGCACTCCAACCTGCTCTACGAGATCCGCGGCGCCAAGTCGTGCTTCCCCGACCATCTGGCCAAGGGCGAGAAGCTGCTGGTGTTCCTGCCGCTGGCGCACGTGCTGGCCCGCGCACTGACCATCAGCGCGTTCACCAACGGGGTGACGCTGGGCTTCACCAGCGACATCAAGAACCTGGTGCCCATGCTGGCGGTGTTCCGGCCGACCCTGGTGGTGTCGGTCCCCCGGGTGTTCGAGAAGGTCTACAACACCGCCGAGCTGAACGCCGAGAGCGGCGGCAAGGGCAAGATCTTCGCCGCCGCCGCGGAAACCGCGATCGAATGGAGCAAGGCCCAGGACACCGGCGGACCCGGATTACTGCTCACGCTCAAGCACGCCCTGTTCGACCGGCTCGTCTACGGCAAGCTTCGCGCGGCGCTCGGCGGTCGATGCCGCGCCGCCATCTCCGGCGGCGCGCCACTGGGCGCGCGGCTGGGCCACTTCTACCGCGGTGTCGGGCTGTCGATCTACGAGGGTTACGGCCTCACCGAGACCAGCGCGGCCATCACCGTGAACCGGGTGGGCGACCTTCGCGTCGGCTCGGTCGGCAAACTGCTGCCCGGCAACAGCATGCGGCTCGGTGACGACGGCGAGCTGCTGGTCAAGGGCGGCGTGGTGTTCAACGGCTACTGGGGCAACCAGTCCGAGACCGACGCGGTGTTCAGCGGCGAGTGGTTCCACACCGGCGATCTGGGTGCCATCGACAGCGACGGATTCCTGACGATCATCGGCCGCAAGAAGGAGATCATCGTGACCGCGGGCGGCAAGAACGTCGCCCCCGCGCTGCTCGAGGACCGTCTGCGGGCTCATCCGTTGATCAGCCAGGCGATGGCGGTGGGTGATCAGCAACCCTTCATCGCGTCGCTGATCACCATCGACCCCGAGGCGTTCCCCGGCTGGAAGGAACGTCACGGCAAGGATGCGGGCGCGTCGGTCGCGGACCTGATCGATGACCCCGACCTGCAGGCCGAGGTGGAACTGGCGGTCAAAGAGGCCAACCAGGCGGTGTCGAAGGCCGAGCAGATTCGTAAGTTCCGGATTCTTCCGGTCGATTTCACCGAGGCCACCGGTGAACTGACCCCGACGCTGAAGGTCAAGCGCAAGGTCGTCGCGGAGAAGTTCGCCGCGGACATCGACGCGCTGTACAGCAAGACGGCGAACTAGCTACAACAGCCGGCGCAGGCGCTCGGCCTGCAGGCTCCAGCGCCAGTTGTCCACGACCCAGCGCCGTCCCGCCGCGCCCATCGCCGCCGCGCGCGACGGGTCGGCCAACAGTTCGCCCACGGAGGTGGCGATCGCGGCGACGTCGGACCCGTCGACAACCAGCCCGGTCTCACCGTCGACGACGGTCTCCGGCGCTCCTCCGGACCGGCCCGCCACGACGGGCACGCCGGTCGAGGACGCTTCCAGATAGACGATGCCCAACCCCTCGACGTCGAGCCCGGACCCTCGGGTGCGACATGGCATCGCGAACACGTCGGCCATCGCGTGGTGGGCGGGTAACTCGTCACCGGGGACGCCCTCGGTGAACACCACGTGCTCGGCGACCCCGAACTCGTGTGCAAGACGGCGCAGCGACGTCAGGTACGGTCCCCCGCCGACGATGACCAGCGCGGCACCCGGCACCCGTTGCCGGATCGCGGGCAGCGCCCGGATCAGCATGTCCTGCCCCTTGCGCGGTACCAGGCGCGACACACACACCACGACCGGCCGACTCCCCAGCCGGTAGCGGGCACGCAGCTCCGCGCGGGCGACCTCGTCGGGCACGAAACGGTCGGTGTCCACGCCCGGGGGCACGTGCTCCAGCGCCGCGCCGGGGCCGAATGCCGACGCGAACCGGCGGCGGGTGTAGGCGCTGATGTAGGTGACGACGTCGGTGTCATTGCCGATGCGGCGCAGGGCGGTACGTGCCAGCGGCAGCATCGACCAGCCCACCTCATGGCCGTGCGTGCTGGCGATCACGCGCTGGGCGCCCGCGGTACGCGCCAGGGGCGCCAGCAACGCCAGCGGGGCGGCGGCGCCGAACCACACGGTGTCGATGTCCCGCTCCCCGATCAGCCGTCGCATCCGCAACGCCACCGTCGGCTCGGGAACCATGAGGGTCCCCGGGTGCCGGACCACGTCGTATCCGCCGGCGGCCGCCACGTTGTCGTAGTCCTCGGCGCCCTTCCACGTGGGTGCGTACACGGTGAACGCGTAGTCGTCGACGGGGACCAGCTGACCGACGAGCGCCTCCAGATAGGACTGGATGCCACCGCGTCGCGGTGGAAAGTCGTTGGTGACGAGCAGAACCCGCTTCACCGGTACCCGGCCAGGACCTCGGCCGGCTCGGTGCCCAGCACGGTGCGGATCGCGGTGGCGACATCGGTGTGGCCATGCCCGCACGCGGCGAGGTACAGCGCGCGCAACGAATCGGCACCGTAGGTGCCTGCGATGTGGGAGGCGAACTCCCAAGCCCGGTCGTAGGCGGCGGAGCGATCGGGGCCCGGGGTGGCCAGCTCGGCGTCGGTCGGCAGCGACGTCGGCGACGGGGGAACGGTTCCGTCGGCCGGCCTGCCGACGAAGTCGGCGACCCCCTCGGTGAGCCACACCGGCGCATCGGCGGCGGTATCCGCCCTGGCTGCGTAGTGAAACAGCTCATGGCGCAACACTGTTCGCAGATCGGCGTCATTCATCTCGCCCGCACGCGGGGAGAACATGATGCGCTCGGCGGTGGTCGTCGCCGCGACGTCGGGTCCCCCACCGGCCAGCGTCGCGAACTGCTCCGGCGAGCCGGCGGCGACGATCGAGATGTCGGGTCGCCATCGGGGTCCCCAGAAGTCGGTCACCGCGTCAACGGCGCCGGGCAGTTCGGCGGCGACGCGGTCGAGCAGCGCGCTGCCGGCGCCCGCGCTCAGATCGACCATCTGCGCCGTCCGACCGTCGGCAAGGGCCACGGTTCGCGCAGGCGCCTCGGGTTGGGTCACGGTCACCGGCGCGGCGATCGCGGGACCGGACGGGGCCGCCAGCGGCCCGCCCAGCACAAAGATGGCGCAGATCAGTTCGGCGCCCAGAACGGCGCCGAGGCGGCGCCGATCGGCGGCGCGTGAGCGCGCGGTGGCGTCGGACGCCTCGCTGGCGACGGGCGCCTCAGTAACGACGGACGTTGTGGATCGGCGCATTGTTCACCGGGGCGACGCGCACCGGCGTGCCGTAGGTGGAGGCGTGCACCATCATTCCGTCGCCGATGTAGATGCCGACGTGGGAGGCGTCGGAGTAGTAGGTCACCAGATCACCGGGTTGCATCTGGTCCGTCGACACCGGCTGTCCCCCCTGCGCCAGCGCCTGGCTGGAGTGCGGAAGCGAGATACCGGCCTGCTGGAACGACCACATCACCAGGCCGGAGCAGTCGAAGGCGCTGGGACCCGACCCGCCCCACGAGTAGGGCGAGCCGATCCGGCTCAGCGCAGCCTGGATGACCGTGGTGGACGCAGGAGAACCAGGCGGGGCGATGTCGCCCGGGGGGATCGCACCGGGCAGCCCGGGCAGGCCGGGTGCAGGCGGCGCCTCCGGAAGGAGCGGCGCCGGCGGCGCAGCGAGGATGGCCGGGTCCTGGCCTGGAGGCGGCGCAAGGGGTGCGGCCGCGGGCGGCGGTGGCGGTGCGGCGGCGAGCGCCTCCCGCTGAACCGGGGTCAGCGCTTCGTACTGAGCCTTGACGATCGCGATCTGCACCTGCAGCTGACTCTGCTTCGACTGCAGTTCGGCACGCACCGCGGCGGCCTGTTCAGCGGCGGTCTTGGCTTCCACAGCGGACGCAGCCGACGCCTGTTCGGCGGCCTGTGCCCGCGCACCGGCCTCGCGGAAACTCGCCATCTGCGCCTGCATCTCGCTGGCCATCACCCGCTGCACCGATAGCTGGTCGATCAGTCCCTGCGGCGAGGAAGCGGTCAGGATCGCGTCGAAGCCGGACGTGCGGCCACCCATGTACTGCGCTGCGGCCAGTTTGTCGACGTTGCCCTGGAACGCGGAAAGCTGGGCCTTCGCCGACTCCATGGCGGCCACATCGCTGGTGTGCTTGGTCTCGGCGGCCGTCTGAATCGCCAGCTTGTTGTCCAGGTCCAGCTGCGCCGAGTGCATGGCCTCAGTGGTCTGCTCGGCCTGTCGAGACAGGTCGTTCAACTTCGCCAGCGCATCCTGGGCCGGGTCCGCGTACGCCTGTCCGGTCAGCATCGCGCCGAGGACAGCCAGACCGGCCATCAAAATGATCAGGGGTTGCCGAGTACGGCGTGTGGTCCTGTGCGCGCGGTCGAGCCTCAAGATTTATGCGTCCTTCAACTGCCGTAACAAGCCGCTTCGAACTCTCTTAGGTCTCAGATAGGTTACGAAACGGCATCGGCCTTGTCCAACAGAAGACGCAAATTTAACAGCCGACCCGCAGGATCGCCCTTCGACGGCGGGCTGCGTGTCGTCAGGCGACTCCGGTATCACTCTGCCGGTGGATCGGTACGAGGCGCAACCTCGGTGCGAGACCCACATCGGCCAGCACCTCCAGCGCGCGGCGCTCGTCGACATGCAATGTCTCCGGGATACCGAGCAGCACGCTGACAACGCAGTCCTGACACCCCGGCCCGCGCACCGCGCAGTCGTCGCAGTCGATCTTCACGGACCCGACATCGGGCGCCTCGCCCGGCGGCCCCTGATCCGGCCTCTGATTCAGTGGCATCGCACCTGTCCTCTCGATCGCAGTCGTCCGCACCGTATCGGCGCATACCGACAAGTCCCGGCCGCGTCACCGAACTCCCGGCGCTGCTTCCCCGGAGATGTCAGCCCGGGCGCTTACCGTCAGCGCATGGCTCAGCTGAGCTTCGCCGACGTCGACCCGGAGGCGGACCCGACATTGCGCGAAACCACGTTCGTCGTCGTGGATCTGGAGACCACCGGCGGCCGGGCCAGCGGCGACAAGCACGATGAGATCACCGAGATCGGCGCGGTCAAGGTGCGCGGCGGTGAGGTGCTCGGCGAGTTCGCCACCTTGGTGGATCCGGGACGTGCGATCCCGCCACAGATCGTGGCGCTGACCGGCATCACGTCGGCCATGGTCTACGACGCGCCGAAGATCGACAGCGTCCTGCCGTCGTTCCTCGAGTTCTGCCGCGGCGCCGTGCTCGTCGCCCACAACGCCGGCTTCGACATCGGATTCCTCCGGGCCGCCGCCGAGCGCCACCAGCTGCCCTGGCCGAAGCCGCCCGTGCTGTGCACCGTCACGCTCGCGCGTCGGGTACTCACCCGTGACGAAGCCCCCAGCGTCAAGTTGTCCGCGCTGGCTCAGCTGTTCACAGCCTCCACCACCCCGACGCACCGGGCCCTCGACGACGCCAGGGCCACCGTCGATGTGCTGCACGGGCTGATCGAGCGCGTCGGGAACCAGGGCGTGCACACCTACGCCGAGCTGCGTTCCTACCTCCCGGATGTGACACCGGCGCAACGCAGCAAGCGCCACCTCGCACGCACGGTGCCCCGCAGTCCCGGCGTGTATCTGTTCCGTGGGCCGTCCGCGGAGGTGCTGTACGTGGGCACCGCTGTCGATCTGCGGCGCCGGGTCTCGCAGTACTTCAACGGCGCCGACCCCCGCACCCGGATGAAGGAAATGGTGGCGCTGGCCACCGCCGTGGACCATGTCGAGTGCGCCCACGATCTGGAGGCGGGCGTGCGGGAGCTCCGACTGCTGGCCGCCCATGCGCCGCCGTACAACCGCCGGTCCAAATTCCCGCACCGCTGGTGGTGGGTCACCCTGACCGACGAAGCCTTTCCGCGGTTCTCCACGGTGCGTACTCCTCGGACGGGAAGCGCCGTCGGGCCGTTCCGTGCGCGGGCCGACGCGTTCGACGCTGCCGCGCTGATGGCGCGGTTCACCGGAGTGCGCACCTGCACCTCCCGGCTGGGCCGCTCGGCGGTGCACGGTCCGGCCTGCCCGGAGCGGGAGGTGTCGCCGTGCCCCGCCCGGCGCGGCGCGGACGCCGCCGAGTACGCCGCCACGGCCGCACGCGCGCTCGCGCTCATCGACGGCCGGTGTAGCCGCCCTCTCGACGCCGCGCTGACCGACATCGCCGACCTGGCCGAGCGTCACCGCTACGAGACGGCCGCGCGGCTGCGCGACCACACCGCCGCCTCGATCGAGGTGTTGTGGCGCGGTCAGCGACTCCGCGCGTTGGCAGAGATCGACGAGTTGGTGGCGGCAAAGCCCGACGGGCACCGTGGCTGGCACCTCGCGGTGATCCGTCACGGCCAGCTCGCGGCCGGGGGTTGCGCGCCCCGCGGGGTGCCGCCGATGCCCGTGGTGGACGCGCTGACCGCGGCGGCACAGGCGGTCCTTCCCGAACCGGGTCCACTGGGTGGCGCGCTGGTGGAGGAGACGGCGCTGATCGCCCGCTGGCTGGCGCAGCCGGGCGTGCGGATCGTGCGCACGGGCAGCGGGTACTGCTCGCCCGTCGGCGCCGCCGGGCGCTTGGCGGAATGGGCCGGGCAAGCCCGCTCCGCGCGAGTGGCCGCCGAGCAGCTCACCGAACAGTTCGGCTCAGAACTTCGCCGTTCAGAGATCCTGGGTGAACCCCGCCCAACGCGCGAGGAGCTTTTCGGCCGCCCCGGAGTCGATCGCCTCCTTCGCCCGCGCGAGCCCGGACTCCCAGGCCGGGACCCACTGGGCGTCGCTGGATAGCCCTGCATGCGACACCAGCGCACCGGCGGCGTTGAGCACCACCGCATCCCGGACCGGACCCGTGGCCCCGCCCAGCACCGCCCTGGCCGACGCCGCGTTCGACTCGGCGTCGCCCCCGACCAACTCCGCGATGTCGGCCCTCGGGAACCCGAACGCCGCGGGATCGAAGGTCAGCCGCTCCACGGTGCCCGCCTGCACCCGCCAGATCGTGCTCGTGGTCGTGGTCGTCAGCTCGTCGAGCCCGTCGTCACCGTGGACCACCAGAACGCTGGAGCCCCGCGTGGCGAACACGCCGGCCATCACCTCGGCGAGATCGCCCCACGCGCACCCGATCAGTCCGGCCCGCGGCGTGGCCGGATTGGTCAACGGGCCGAGCAGGTTGAACACCGTCGGCACCCCGATCTCGCGCCGCACCACCCCCGCGTGCCGGTACGAGGGATGAAACTGCGGGGCGAAGGCGAAGCCGATACCGACCTCGGCCACACAGCGAGCCACCTGTTCGGGGCCCAGATCGATCCGCACGCCCAGCGCTTCCAGGGTGTCGGCGCCGCCCGACAGCGAGGACGCCGCACGGTTGCCGTGCTTGACCACGGGCACGCCGGCAGCGGCCACCACGATCGCGGCCATCGTGGAGAGGTTCACCGTGTTGGCGCCGTCTCCGCCGGTGCCGACGATGTCCACGGTGGCGGTGCCGATGACGTCCGTGGGCACCCGGCGCGCGTGCTTGAGCATGATGTCGGAGAGTTCGGTGACTTCAGCCGATGTCGGCCGCTTCATCTTCATCGACACGCCGAACGCCGCGATCTGCGCCGGGGTGGCGGTGCCCGTCATGATCTGATCCATCGCCCATGCCGTCTGACCTGGCAGAAGACTCTGCCCGACGGTCAGACGGCCCAGAATCATCGCCCAGGTGGGGCTGTTCCCGGAGTCGTGCGGAGGCGAAGCGGGCGTGGGCGCAGGGTTAGTCACGAACGCGATTATGACGAATTGCTCCACCCGGGTGGAGTTCAACAACTACAAAGCGTCATACTTGCTCCTGTGACGAGCGCTGTAGGGACCTCGGGAACCGCCATCACGTCGCGTGTACATTCGCTGAACCGACCGAACATGGTCAGTGTCGGCACCATCGTCTGGCTTTCCAGTGAATTGATGTTCTTTGCTGGACTGTTTGCGATGTATTTCACCGCGCGCGCGCAAGCCCAGGGCGATTGGCCACCCGAACCGACCGAGTTGAACCTGGCACTGGCCGTACCGGTGACGCTGGTGCTGATCGCATCGTCGTTCACGTGCCAGATGGGGGTGTTCGCGGCCGAGCGCGGCGACGTCTTCGGGCTGCGCCGCTGGTACGCCATCACCCTCGCCATGGGAACGTTCTTCGTCCTCGGCCAGGCCTACGAGTACTACCACCTGGTGCACACCGGCACCACGATTCCCGGCAGCGCCTACGGCACCGTCTTCTACCTGGCCACCGGGTTCCACGGACTGCACGTCATCGGCGGGCTGATCGCCTTCATTCTGCTGTTGATCCGCACCCGGATGAGTAAGTTCACACCAGCTCAGGCCACCGCAGCCATCGTCGTGTCGTACTACTGGCACTTCGTCGACATCGTGTGGATCGCCCTGTTCGCCGTCATCTATTTCGTGCGATGACTCGATCGGTACGGAATGGCATGGGAGCCACGGGAAACAAGCGGATGAGAAGGGGTTCGATGACGAGGAAGGCGCCCGGAGCCGGTAAGCCGGCGACAGTTCGCCGGCGTCGGCTGCGTCGACGCCTGTCGGCTGCACTGCTGCTGCTGACCGGTTTGGTCGTCGCCGGTGGTCTGGCGGCCACACTGACGCCGTCACCGCAGGTCGCCGTCGCCGATGAATCGGCGTCGGCCATGCTGCGCACCGGTCAGCAGCTCTACGACACGTCCTGCGTGTCCTGCCACGGCGTGAACCTTCAGGGCGTCGCCGACCGTGGCCCGAGCCTCATCGGCGTCGGCGAAGCGGCGGTGTACTTCCAGGTGTCCACCGGCCGCATGCCCGCCATGCGCGGCGAGGCCCAGGCACAGCGCAAGGAACCCGCGTTCGACGAGTCGCAGATCGACGCACTGGGCGCCTACGTCCAGGCCAACGGTGGCGGTCCCGTCGTTCCGCGCGACGACAACGGAGCGATCGCCGAGCAGTCCCTGATCGGCAACGACGTCGCCCGCGGCGGCGACCTGTTCCGCCTCAACTGCGCGTCCTGCCACAACTTCACCGGCAAGGGCGGTGCACTGTCCTCAGGTAAGTACGCCCCCGACCTGGGCGAGGCCAACCCGGCACAGATCTACACCGCGATGTCGACCGGTCCGCAGAACATGCCGAAGTTCTCCGACCGCCAGCTGTCGCCGGAAGAGAAGCGCGACATCGTCGCCTACGTGCGCGAGTCGGCGGAGACCCCCACTCCCGGCGGTCTCGGACTGGGCGGCTTCGGTCCGACCTCCGAGGGCATGGTGGCGTGGATCGTCGGAATGGTGGCGATCATCGCCGCCGCACTCTGGATCGGAGCACGGGCATGAGCGACAGGCCTGATGACGTGAAGGGAACCGACACACCGGGACAGACCGGGGTGCCGGGACAGCCCACCGACGCCGAGCTGATGAAGATGTCGCAGGAGGAACTTCTCGAACTCGGCGGCAAGCTCGACGGCGTCGAGATCGTCTACAAGGAGCCGCGCTGGCCGGTTCCCGGGACGAAGGCCGAGAAGCGTGCCGAACGCTCGGTCGCGTACTGGTTTCTGCTGGCCGGCTTTTCGGGTCTCGCGCTCCTGCTGATCTTCTTGTTCTGGCCCTGGGAGTACAAGCCGTTCGGCTCGGACGGCGAGTTCCTGTACTCGCTGACGACTCCCCTCTACGGTCTGACGTTCGGGTTGTCCGTCCTGGCGATCGGCGTCGGCGCGGTGCTGTTCCAGAAGAAGTTCATCCCCGAAGAGATCTCGATCCAGGAACGCCACGACGGCAAGTCCCCCGAGCTGCACCGCAGGACCGTCGCCGCCAATCTCGGCGACGCGCTCGAGGGCTCGACCCTCAAGCGGCGCAAGATGATCGGCCTCTCGCTGGGCATCGGCTTCGGCGCGTTCGGCGTCGGCACGCTGGTCGCCTTCATCGGCGGGCTCATCAAGAACCCGTGGAAGCCGGTCGTTCCCACCGCCGAGGGCATGAAGGCGGTGCTGTGGACCTCCGGATGGACGCCACGTTTCGAGGGCGAGACCATCTTCCTGGCCCGCGCCACCGGCAGGGCCGGCGAGTCACCATTCGTCAAGATGCGTCCCGAGGACCTCGACGCCGGCGGCATGGAGACCGTGTATCCGTGGCGCGAATCCGACGGTGACGGCACCACGGTCGAGTCCGAGCACCATCTGACCGAGATCTCGATGGGTGTCCGTAACCCGGTCATGCTCATCCGCATCAAGCCGATCGACATGAACCGTGTGGTCAAGCGCCGCGGCCAGGAGAGCTTCAACTTCGGCGAGCTGTTCGCCTACACCAAGGTCTGCTCGCACCTGGGCTGCCCGTCCTCGCTGTACGAGCAGCAGACCTATCGCATTCTGTGCCCGTGCCACCAGTCGCAGTTCGACGCGTTGCACTTCGCCAAACCGATCTTCGGCCCGGCCGCCCGCGCTCTCGCGCAGCTGCCGATCACGATTGATCAGGACGGCTACCTCGTCGCCAACGGCGACTTCATCGAACCCGTCGGACCGGCATTCTGGGAGCGGAAGTCATGAGCCCACGTCTAGACGCAGGCCAGATCGCAGCCAAACAGGGTGAAGCGATCGACTCGCGATACCACCCCTCCGCGGCGGTCCGCCGACAGCTGAACAAGGTCTTCCCGACGCACTGGTCGTTCCTGCTGGGCGAGATCGCGATGTACAGCTTCCTCGTCCTGCTGCTCACCGGTGTCTGGCTGACCCTGTTCTTCGATCCGTCGATGGCGCACGTCACCTACGACGGTGTGTATCAGCCGCTGCGTGGTGTGCAGATGTCGCGGGCGTACGAGACCACGCTCGACATCAGCTTCGAGATCCGCGGCGGGCTGTTCGTCCGGCAGGTCCACCACTGGGCGGCTCTGCTGTTCGCGGCGTCGATCATGGTCCACCTGGCTCGCATCTTCTTCACGGGCGCCTTCCGGCGACCGCGTGAGGCCAACTGGGTGATCGGCTCGCTGCTGCTGATCCTGGCGATGTTCGAGGGCTTCTTCGGTTACTCGCTGCCCGACGATCTGCTGTCCGGCACCGGTATCCGCGCCGCACTCTCCGGAATCACGATGGGCATCCCGGTGGTCGGAACGTGGATGCACTGGGCGCTGTTCGGCGGGGACTTCCCCGGCGACATCCTGATCCCGCGGCTGTACGCGCTGCACATCCTGCTGATTCCGGGAATCATCTTGGCGCTCATCGGCGTTCACCTCGCGCTGGTGTGGTTCCAGAAGCACACGCAGTTCCCCGGCCCCGGCCGCACCGAGACGAATGTCGTCGGCGTGCGCGTCATGCCGGTGTTCGCGGTGAAGTCCGGCGCGTTCTTCGCGGTGACGGTCGGCATCCTGGGCCTCATGGGCGGTCTGCTGCAGATCAACCCGGTCTGGGTCCTCGGGCCGTACAAGCCGTCCCAGGTGTCAGCCGGTAGCCAGCCCGACTTCTACATGATGTGGACCGACGGTCTGATCCGGTTGTGGCCGGCGTGGGAGTTCTATCCGTTCGGGCACACCATCCCGCAGGGCGTGTGGGTTGCCCTCGGCATGGGCCTGGTGTTCACGTTGCTGATGGCGTACCCGTTCATCGAGAAGAAGCTCTCCGGCGACGATGCGCACCACAACCTGCTGCAGCGTCCCCGTGACGCTCCGACACGTACCGCGGTGGGTGCGGCGGCGATCTCGTTCTACATCCTGCTGACGTTCGCGTGCATGAACGACATCATCGCGCTGAAGTTCCACATCTCGCTGAACGCGACGACGTGGATCGGCCGGATCGGCATGGTCGTGCTGCCCGCCATCGTCTACTTCGTCGCCTACCGGTGGGCGGTCAGCCTGCAGCGCAGCGACCGCGCGGTGCTGGAGCACGGCATCGAGACGGGCATCATCAAGCGTCTCCCCCACGGGGCGTACGTCGAGCTGCACCAGCCGCTCGGCCCCGTCGACGAGCACGGTCACGCGATTCCGCTGGAGTACCAGGGCGCGGCGCTACCCAAGCGGATGAACAAGCTGGGGTCCAGCGGCTCTCCGGGCACCGGCAGCTTCCTGCGGGGCGATCCGTTGTCCGAGCACGAGGCCATCACCGCGGCCGCACACGCGGCGGAGCACCGCGCGTTGACGGCTCTGCGTGAGCACCAGGAGCGCACCAGCGCCTCCAACGGTTCGAACGGCTCCAATGGTTCGAACGGCTCATCCAACGGGCATCACTGACCGGCACAGTTTCCACGCAGTCTGATCCGCCTCAGCCGCCAGGCTGGGGCGGATCAGTTGTTTACCGGTCTGGATTTCCCGCTGATCAGCGATCGATGTCAGCGCGCATTTCGCGCAGGAAGTACCACGGGATGGCGATCATTCCGACGGTCACGACACCAGCGACGCCGTAGAGCGCCCAGGAGGCGGTGTCGCTGTCGACCGCCATCAGATAAGTCGCCACCGCGATCAGCAGGGTGGCCGCCCCCATCGCGCAGGTGATGGACGCAGCACTGCGCAGCCAGAGCCGGTCGACGGCAGAGGACGCCGCTGAAACAGGTGCGGGTGACCGCAGCACGCGCGGCAGCGGGCCGCTGCCCTCGGGGGTGGCCTGTGCCAGCCGGATCTTCTCGGTCGGTGCGTCGACGTTTCGGGTGGGCGTCGACGGCGAGTCCGCCACCTGCGCGGCCGGACGCTGAGGCGCCGCGGCCGCGTCGCCGGCGCCGGCGCGGCGAGCGCGCAGGAGCAGCGGCACGGCAGCCACGATCACCGCGGCGGACACACCGATCACGGTGTAGAGGACCCACGGCGTGCCAGACTCCGAGGGGGCGCCTTCGCGTCCGCGGGTGAGATCGACCAGCGCCACCGTGGCGGCGACGCCGGCTCCCAGTGCGGCCAGCCACACGACGGCGCACGCGCCGAGCAGGATGCGGTCCACGCGGTCGAGCGCGGAGCCGTCGAAGCCGGTATTCGGCCGGTTGGCGGTGTCGCTGAATTGTGTCATCGGCGTGGAGTTGGCCCTTAGCAGCTGGTCTGTGCAGCGTTACTGGTGTTGGCGGACAATACTGTTCCGTCACTCGTGGTGATCGAGCAGTTCAGCCGACTCACCAGGAACAGGCTCGACGCCTGCACGGAGCCGACTTCGGACTGCGAGATCGGGGTGACCGTCAGCGACCACGGAATGTAGACATTGCGCTGGGTGCGGCTGCGCCCCGACGCGTCGATGTAGGTCACCGTGATGATGTCGCCAGGCGCCTTCGTCCCGGTGACCGAGTACGTCACCTGGCGCGGTCCGGCCGGCGTGGTGGTGGTAGGCGGTGGCGGCGGCGGTTCAGTGGTTGCCGGCGGGGGCGGGGGCGCCTCAGCCTCCGGCGGCGGCGGGGGCGGCGGCTCGGTCACCGTGATGGTTTCCGGCGGCGGTGGTGGGGGCGGCGGCTCAGTGGTGGGCGGTGGCGGAGGCGGCGGCGGTGGCGTGGTGGTGATGATCTCGTCCTGCACGGGCGGAGCCGGGCGGGTCGTCGTCTCGGGAGTCGCAAGGCTGTCGGTGTCGGTGCGGGTCACCAGCACCGACACAGAGACGACCAGCGCGATGGCAGCCACGATGGCGACGACGCCGACCACCCACGGCCACCGCGGCGGAGGCGCGAGATCAGCGCTGTCGCCGCCGGCGTCATAGCTGTCGTAGTCGTAGAGCGCGACGTCCGACGGCACGTACGGGCTGCTGACGAATTGTTCGGACTCCGGCGCAGAATATGCGCGCGAATAGAAATCGGTCTGGCCGGTGTCGGGGTTGTCGCCGCCCTCTTTGCGTCCGGGATCGGGAGCGCTGGGGATTGGGGCGTCAGGGGTGCCGTCCGGCTCTTCTCCTGGGAGACCGGAGTCCCGCCCGGGAGGGTTCGGCCCGCTCATCTACGTCTGTCCTTCTCGGCTGCTTCTCCGGCGCCGGTGGTTGCCGTGGCGACTCATGGCGCCTCGGCAACACTACCCAACGGCAGCACCCGAACCGACGGCCCAACGCGGGTTGCACGCGAAGTCATGCGTGATTGTGACCTTGAACCTGGCCCCTGCGGATCAGTGCTTTTCAGGACCCGTGTGGTACTCGAAGACGAGACCGCTCACAGTCGCCAGGACGAAGCAGACGCCTCCGACGATCAGCCAGGGCAGCCACATCGCCATGCCCACCGCGGTGATGGACGCCGACAGCGCGATGAACACCGGCCACCAGCTGTGGGGGCTGTAGAAGCCGAGCTCCCCCGCACCGTCGGCGATCTCAGCGTCTTCGTAGTCCTCAGGCCGGGTGTCCAGCCGTCGGGCGACGAAGCGGAAGAACGTTCCGGTGATCAATGTCAGACCGGTCGTCAGCGCGAGAGCCGTGGCGCCCGCCCACTCGACACCACCGGTGGCGAACATCGCGGTCAAGACGATGTACACCACGGTGCACAGGGCAAAGAAAGCGGTCAGGAACTCGAACAACCTGGCTTCGATATGCATCTGCTGCTGTCCTTACCTGTTCGCCTCGGGGACCATGGGTGCCAGTTCTCCGCGACGGGTGTCGAACGGCTTGGTCGTGGTGGCCAGCGGCGGCTGGTTGATCGCCTGCAGAGCTTCGGCGTTGGTCTTACCGGCGCTGCGCTGGTCGAGGTAGGCCTTGAAGTCGTTGGGCTCCACGACACGCAGCTCGAAGTTCATCATCGAGTGGTACGTGCCGCACATCTCCGTGCAGCGGCCGACGAACGCGCCGGTCTGGAAGATCTCGCTGATCTGGAAGATGTTGTCCGAGTTGTTCTCTTTCGGGTTGGGCAGCACGTCCCGCTTGAACAGGAACTCGGGCACCCAGAATCCGTGGATCACGTCGGCCGAGGCGATCTGGAACTCGATCCGCTTGCCCGACGGCACGACGAGCACCGGGATCTCCGACGACGATCCGAGGGTCTCGATCTTGTCGAAGTTCAGGTACGTCCGGTCCTCGGGATTCTTGCCCGCGATCGCGCCGACCTTCTCGCCGCCGTGGCCGTCGCCGCCCTCGGGACGCGAGGTCATGGCTTCTTTACGCTCGTTGTCGACGCCGTCGTAGGTCAACGTGCCGTCGGCGAAGTCGACCTTCTGGTACCCGAACTTCCAGTTCCACTGGAAGGCGGTGACGTCGATGACGACCTCGGGGTTGTCTTCCTTGTGCAGCATCCGCTCCTGCACCACGACGGTGAAGTAGAACAGCACCGAGATGATGATGAACGGGATGACCGTCAGCGTCAGTTCCAGTGGCATGTTGTAGCCGAACTGGCGCGGTAGGTCGGTGTCGGTCTTCTTCTTGCGGTGGAAGGCCATGGTCCAGAAGAGCAGGACGTAGACGATGGCGCCGACGACGAGCGCGGCGATCACCGAGCCGATCCACAGCTCGCGGTTGAGATGGGCTTCGGGGGTGATGCCCGTCGGCCATCCGAGGCCGAGCACCTCTGACCAACTGCACCCGCTGAGTAGCACCGCCATCCCGCCCAGGAGCAGGGACAATGCCACCAACTTAGGACCGCGAGCGGACACGTTGGCGCCTCCTACAAAGTCGATTGACCGGTACCGGTCAGACGGCTGCACTGAATACTACGCAGCGTAGACCACACCGGCGGGCAGGAGCGAAGCGACCGGGGAATGTGTTCGCGTGCCGGTCGGGACGCCTGTCGACGATTAGGCATACTGGCGCGGTGTGCGGACTGCTGGCGCTGGTCACCGACCCCTCCCGTGAGGTCTCCCCCATCATCGTCGACGCGGTGTCGGGCGCGACCCATCTGATGCGTCATCGCGGGCCTGACGAGCCGGGGACCTGGCACGACGCCGCCGGTGCGGCGCAGGTGGTGCTCGGTTTCAACCGGCTGTCGATCATCGACATCGCCCACAGCCACCAGCCTCTGCGGTGGGGACCGCCCGAGACACCCGACCGCTACGTGTTGGTCTTCAACGGTGAGATCTACAACTACGTCGAGCTGCGCGAGGCCCTGCGCGCCGAATTCGGCGCCGTCTTCCACACCGACGGTGACGGCGAGGCGATTCTGGCCGCCTACCACCACTGGGGCACCGATGCGCTGGGCCGGCTACGGGGCATGTTCGCGTTCGCGCTGTGGGACACGGTCACGCAGGAACTGTTCTGCGCGCGGGATCCGTTCGGCATCAAGCCGCTGTACCTGGCCAGCGGGCCGGGTGGCACCGCGGTGGGCAGCGAGAAGAAGTGCCTGCTCGCCCTGGCCGACGAGTTGAGCATCGACCTCGATATCGATGAGCGGGCAGTCCAGCACTACACCGTCCTGCAGTACGTGCCCGAGCCGGAGACGCTGCACCGCGGCATCCGCAGACTCGAATCGGGCAGCTACGCGCGGGTCCGCCCCGGGGGCCGGCCGGAGGTGACGCGCTACTTCACACCACGCTTCGCCGCAGTGCCTTTTGCCGCCCGTTCGGCTCCTGGCCAGGACCAGGCTCGCTACGACGAGATCACGGCTGTGCTCGAGGATTCCGTGGCCAAGCACATGCGTGCCGACGTCACGGTGGGCGCGTTCCTGTCCGGCGGTATCGACTCGACCGCCATCGCGGCGTTGGCGATGCGCCACAACCCGCGCCTCATCACCTTCACCACCGGGTTCGAGCGCGAAGGATTCTCGGAGGTCGACGTGGCGGCCGCCTCGGCAGAGGCCATCGGTGCCCGGCATGTGACCAAGGTGGTCAGCCAGCAGGAGTTCGTCGCCGCGTTGCCCGAGATCGTCTGGTATCTGGATGAACCCGTCGCCGACCCCGCCCTCGTGCCGCTGTTCTTCATCGCCAAGGAGGCACGCAAGCACGTCAAGGTGGTGCTCTCCGGTGAAGGCGCCGACGAACTGTTCGGTGGCTACACCATCTATCGAGAGCCGTTGTCGCTGAAACCGTTCGACTATCTGCCGCGCGGGGTGCGCAGATCGGTGGGCAAGATGGCGGGCCCGCTTCCCGAGGGCATGCGGGGCAAGAGCCTGCTGCACCGCGGTTCGCTGACCCTCGAAGAGCGCTATTACGGCAACGCGCGCAGCTTCTCGGACGCGCAACTGCGAGCCGCGCTGCCGCGATTCCGCCAGGACTGGGTGCACACCGACGTCACCGCCGCGATCTACGCGCAGTCACAGGGCTGGGACCCGGTGGCGCGCATGCAGCACATCGATCTCTTCACGTGGCTGCGGGGCGACATCCTGGTCAAGGCCGACAAGATGACCATGGCCAACTCGCTGGAGCTGCGGGTCCCGTTCCTGGACCCCGAGGTGTTCGCGGTCGCGTCACGGCTGCCCTATGACCAGAAGATCACCCGGTCCACCACCAAGTACGCGCTGCGGCGCGCGCTGGAGCCGATCGTGCCCGCGCACGTGCTCAACCGGCCCAAGCTCGGGTTTCCGGTGCCGATCCGGCACTGGCTGCGCTCAGGCGAACTACTCGACTGGGCGTACCAGACGGTGCGCACCTCCGGGGCGGGCGACCTGGTCGACCTAGCCGCGGTGCGGTCGATGCTCGACGAGCACCGCGGCGGCGCAATCGATCACAGCCGTCGACTGTGGACGGTGCTGATCTTCATGCTGTGGTACTCGATCTTCGTCGAGGAGAGCGTCGTGCCGCAGATCAGCGAACCGACCTACCCGGTCCAGCTTTAGACCAGCGCCGACGCGATCTCGCGGGCTGCCTCTGCGCCATAGGCGTCGGACAGGCGCTGCACGGCGGAGTCCTTGTCCCACGACCACTCCTGCGGCCCGGGCGCCTCGAGCACCAGTGTCGCCACCAGCGACGCCAGCTGAGCCGAACGCTCCAGCGTCAGGCCGGCGTCACGCCCGGTCAGGAAGCCGGCACGGAACGCGTCACCGATGCCCGTCGGGTCGGCCTTGTGGGTTTCGGGGACGACGTCGACGTGGATGAACGTGCCGTCACGGCCGACGAGGTCGACGCCCTTCTCACCGAGCGTGGTGACGCGCAGCTGGATCTGGCTCATCACCTCGGCCTCCGACCAGCCCGACTTCTGCAGCAGCAGATCCCACTCGTAGTCGTTGGTGAACAGGTACATCGCACCGTCGATCAGCCTGCGGATCTCCTCGCCCGACAGCCTGGCCAGCTGCTGGCTGGGATCTGCGGCGAACGCAAGCCCGAGCGTGCGGCACTCCTCGGTGTAGAGGAACATCGCCTCGGGGTCGTTGGCCCCGATGATGACCAGATCCGGTGCGCCCGTGGCGCCGACGATGTCGGCCAGCTTGATGCTGCTGGCCTCCGACATCGCCCCCGGGTAGAAGGACGCGATCTGGGCCATGTCCTCGTCCGTCGTGCACACGAAGCGAGCGGTGTAGGCGGTCTCGGAGACCAGCACGCTGTCGCAGTTCACCCCGTGCGAGGTGAGCCAGTTGCGGTAGTCGTCGAAATCAGCGCCGACCGCCCCGACGAGTGTGGGGTTGCCGCCCAGTACGCCCATCGCGAACGCCATGTTCCCCGCGACTCCGCCGCGGTGCATCACGAGGTCGTCGACGAGGAAGCTCAGCGACACCTTCTGCAGATGGTCGGCCAGCAGCTGCTCCGAGAACTTTCCCGGAAAGCGCATCAAATGATCGGTAGCAATCGATCCGGTCACCGCAATGGTCACGCAGTCCCACCCTTCCTGGTTTCAGCACTTCAGCCTAGTGTCGACCACATCGGCAACCTCATGTCGGGCCCCGTCACGTCCTCGTAGGCCGTGGCCGTCGACAGGGGCGGCACCGCGCGTTGCGCTAATCTGCCTACAAGTGCCTGCCCGGCCACTGTAGATGCCGCAGGATCCGATCGACTTCCCCGGGAGCAACTCTATGACCGGTCCGTACCCTCCTTCGTACGGCACTGGACCAGGCGGCCCGCAGATGTACCCCGAGCCGTACCCCACGCAGTCCTACCCCTACCCCAGCCCCGGCATCGACGCGGCCTACCCGGGGACGTTGCCCCCGCCGGTGCAGTACCCGACCCGCAAGCGCCGTCCGTGGATCATCGCCGTCGTCGCCGTGCTGGCCGTCATCGCGGTCGTCGGGGTCATCACGGCGGTGGCACTCAGCGGCGGACGCGAACAGCAGACCGCGACGGGCGGGCTCACGGAGGCATCTGCGCAGGCCGCGATCCAGGACTATCTCGATGCGCTGACCAACGGCGACGCCGAGACGGTGGCCCGCCACACGCTCTGCGGACTGTTCGACGCCGTCAAGGAGCGCCGCTCCGACATGGCGCTCGCCGGACTGTCGAGCGACGCCTTCCGCAAGCAGTACGACAGCGCCGAGGTGACGTCGATCGACAAGATGGTGCTGTCGTCGCCGACACAGGCCCAGGTGCTGTTCACGATGCGGGTGGTGCCGGCCAGTGGGTCGTCGCGAAATCAGTCACGAAATCAGCCCGGCGAGGCCGACGAGCAGGCAGTGGCGCAGGTGCTCTCGATCGATGACGAGATCCTGGTGTGTTCCTACCTGCCGCGCACGGCCGGCCAGTACTAGATCAGTTGAAAGAGTCGCCGCAGGCGCAGGAGCCGGTGGCGTTCGGGTTGTCGATGGTGAAACCCTGCTTCTCGATCGTGTCGACGAAATCGATGGTGGCGCCCTGAATGTAGGGGGCGCTCATCCGGTCGACCGTCAGGCCGACGCCGTTGAAGTCCACGGTGAGGTCGCCGTCGAGGGTGCGGTCGTCGAAGAAGAGGTTGTAACGCAGGCCGGCGCAACCACCGGGCTGGACGGCGATCCGCAGCGCAAGGTCGTCGCGACCCTCCTGGTCGAGCAGGGCCTTCGCCTTGGCGGCCGCGGCATCCGTCAGGGTGGCGCCGTGCTGGGCATCGATGGTCTGGCCAGCCTGCACAGCCGACTCGTCCTGAACAGTCATGGAATCTCCCGTAATGGATGTACGTGGGTGGAACCCCTCGGTGGCCACGAAGCTGTAGGCCCCACAACCTCAACGGTACCTGGTTCCGGCGATATTCCTCATCTATCCCTGCCGCTGTCTCCGCCAGTCCCGCCGGTCGCTATCCCCACGTCGCCGCGACCTCGGTGGCCAGTCCCGTCAACTGGTTGGCCGCGTCGTCGATGGCCAGCTGCACTGATCCGGCATGGTCGCTGATGGAATGGGCCGCCGCGATGCCTGCTGCCGTCAGCGCGGGCGGTGCCAGCGTGACCTGGCCGGCGAGCACCAGCACCGGGATCTGGTGAGACTGCGCCCCTGCGGCCAGCGCGCTGACCACCTTGCCGTGCAGGGACTGGTCGTCGAAGCGGCCTTCCCCGGTGATGACCAGGTCGGCCGCAGCCACGTCGGCGCCGAGACCGGTGTGTTCGGCGATGATCGACGCGCCCGACTCCCGGCGTCCGCCGAGCGCAAGGAGTGCCGCGCCGATACCGCCTGCCGCGCCGGCGCCGGGGTCGTCGCTGATCGTCCGGCCGGCGGCAGTGTTGAGCTGCTCGGCCCACTCCGTGAGCCGCTGCTCGAGAACAGCCACGGTCTCCGGGTCGGCGCCCTTCTGGGGCCCGAACACGGCGGCGGCGCCCATCGGGCCGAGCAGCGGATGTTCGACGTCGCTGGCGGCGATGAGTTCCACCCCGTCGAGAAGCTCGCGGGCGGCCGCCAGGCCGCCCAACGCCTCGACCATGCCCCGCCCGCCGTCGGTGCAGCCGCTGCCGCCGAGCCCGACCACGATGCGGTCCGCGCCTGCGGCCCGCGCCGCCGCGATCAGCTGGCCGACACCCCTGCTGTGCGCATCCAGCGCGGTGCGTACCGTCGGCGGACCGCCGAGCAACGCCAGCCCGCACGCCTGTGCGCATTCGATGTAGGCGGTGACCGGCGGGTCGGTGTCGAGCACCCAGTGCGCCTCGACGTCGACGTCCAGCGGTCCGCTGACCGTCGACGTCCGGATCTCGCCCAACCGGCTGGCCAGCACCTCGACGAAGCCCGGGCCACCGTCGGACTGCGGCGCCAGCACCAGCGCGTCCCCGGGACGGGACGTGCGCCATCCCTGCGCGATGGATTGAGCGGCCTGGACCGCGGTCAAGCTGTCACCGAAACAGTCGGGCGCGATCAGCACGGTGCGGGCGGGTTCGGTGCCTGTCACCACGGCAGACTATGACTTCCGGTGACGTGGCGCACCACCGGCGCGGATTGGGTGGGCCGCGCACGGCGAAGTAACCTGGCAGGCGTGAAGCTGCTTGGCCGCAAGAACGATGACGCTGGGGATCCCCGGGACCCCGTTCCCGCCGACGACGCCGCCGCCGCGGCTTCAGCGGCCGCAGCCACCGAACGGGTCCGCACAGCGCCCAAGGGCAAGCCGACCCCCAAGCGCAGTGAGGCGAGCCGGCGGCGCGGCCCCGTCGCCCCCGCGCCGATGACCACCGCCGAGGCCAGGAAGCGCCGCAAGGAACTTCGCGGTCCCAAGCTGTCCCGGGAGGAACGCAAGGCCGAGCGGGCGGAGCGCCGGTCCGAGATGTCGATCCGCCGCGAGAAGATGATGGCGGGCGAGGATGCGTACCTGCTGCCGCGCGACAAGGGTCCCGTTCGTCGCTACGTCCGCGACGTGGTGGATTCGCGGCGCAATCTGCTCGGTCTGTTCATGCCGTCGGCGCTCGGCCTGATCTTCGTCATGCTCGCCGTGCCGTCGGTGCAGGTCCAGGCGTTCCTGTCACCGGCCATGCTGGTGCTGGTGGTGATCATGGTCATCGACGGCATCTTCCTGGGCCGCAAGGTGAACAAGCTGGCCGATCAGAAGTTTCCGGACAACACCGAAACCGGCTGGAAGCTCGGCTTCTACGCCGCCAGCCGGGCGTCGCAGCTCCGCCGGATGCGCGCCCCCAAACCTCAGGTTGAGCGCGGCACCCCGGTGGCGTGACGCCGCAGGTGGCCTACTTTCCCGACATCCCCGCCCCTGATGCCGACGTCGCCGAGGCGGCTCGGCAGCGGCAGGGACAGCTCACCAAGCCCGCAGGCGCCCTCGGCCGGCTCGAGGATCTCTCGGTCTGGGTCGCGGCGTGCCAGAGCGCCTGTCCCCCACAGCAGTTCACCCGGGCCCGGGTGGTCGTGTTCGCCGGCGACCACGGTGTGGCCGCCGCCGGGGTGTCTGCCTACCCCCGTGAGGTGACCGCCGCGATGGTGACCAACATCGCGGCGGGCGGCGCCGCGGTCAACGTGCTCGCGGAGATCGCCGGTGCCGGCGTGCGCGTCGTGGACATCGCCGTCGACACCGAGGAGCCCGAGTCCGCCGCGATCGGCGCCCACAAGATCCGCCGCTCCAGCGGCAACATCGGAGTCGAGGACGCCCTCTCTCCCGAGGAGGTGGTGGCGGCCATCGATGCGGGACGCGCCATCGCCGACGACGAGGTCGACTCGGGCGCCGACCTGCTGATCGCCGGCGACATGGGCATCGGCAACACCACTCCGGCAACCACGCTGATCGCCGCTCTCACCGATTCCGAGCCGGTCGCGGTGGTCGGCCGCGGTACCGGGATCGACGATGCCGGCTGGGCGCGTAAGACCGCCGCGATCCGCGACGCGCTGTATCGGACACGCAGGCTGTCGGCCGATCCTGTTGCACTGCTGCGGATCTGCGGCGGCGCCGACCTCGCCGCGATGACGGGCTTCCTGGCGCAGGCGGCGGTCCGCCGCACCCCGGTGCTGCTCGACGGCGTCGTGGTGACGGCGGCGGCGCTGGCCGCCGAGACGCTGGCGCCCGGCGCGAAACTCTGGTGGCGAGCCGGCCACCGGTCCACCGAGCCCGCGCACACACTGGCGCTACGCCACCTCGAGCTCGACCCCATCGTCGAACTCGACATGCGCCTCGGCGAGGGGTCCGGTGCGCTCGTGGCACTTCCCGTCCTGCGCGCCGCGGTGGCCACGCTGGCGTCGATGGCCACCTTCGCCGAAGCCGGGATCGAAGACTAGACGGTGATCGCGCCGTGATTCGCTCGGTGGCAGGCGCTTTCGCGTTCGCGACGGTGCTGCCCGTGCCGTCGCGACTCACCGCGAACGTCGGCCGGGGAGTGCTGACGGCGCTGCCGGTGGCGGGGGTCGCGCTGGGCGCGCTGGGCGCGGTCATGCTGTGGGCAGGTTCGTGGGCCTTCGGCGACGGTAGTGCACTCGCCGGCGCGTTGACCGTCGCCGTGCTGCTGCTGGCCACCCGCGGGCTGCACATCGACGGCCTGGCCGACACCACCGACGCGCTGGGCTGCTACGGACCGCCCGAGCGGGCCTTGGCCGTGATGCGCGACGGCAGGGCAGGCCCGTTCGGGGTCGCCGCCGTCGCCGTGGCCGTGCTGGTGCAGTCGCTGGCATTCGGCCAGGCCGGCTGGCAGGCGGTGTTCGTCGCCGTCCTGGCAGGCCGCGTGGCCGTGGTGGCTGCCTGTCGGCGCGGTGTTCCCGCAGCGGCAGGCAGCACGTTGGGCTCATTGGTGGCAGGTACCCAGCCGCGGTGGGTCGTGGCTGCGTGGGTGGTCGCGGTCGCCGGTCTTGCGACGTTGGCCACCGACCGCCCGTGGCAGGGCCCGCTGGCGGTGGTGGTCGCGCTGGGGTGCAGCGTCGTGCTGGTCTCGCACTGCGTGCGCAGGTTCGGCGGGATCACCGGCGACGTGCTGGGCGCCGCCGTCGAGGTGACGACGGCAGTCGCAGTGCTCGGGATGGCGATCCGTTAGGACAGCCGGGCCATCCAGCCGTGGGTGTCGGCGAAGGTGCCGCGCTGGATCCCGGTCAACGTGTCGCGCAGCGCCATCGTGATCTCGCCGGGTTCGCCGTCGGCGATGGTGAACTCGCCGTCACCGTGCTTGACGTGCGACACCGGGGTGATCACGGCGGCGGTGCCACACGCGAACACCTCGGTGATCTCCCCCGCCGCGGCCTTCTTCTGCCATTCGTCGACGTCGATCTTGCGCTCCTCGACCGCAAATCCTGCGTCAGTTGCCAGCTGCAGCAACGAATTCCGCGTGATACCGGGCAGCAACGAGCCGGACAGCTCCGGTGTGACCAGGCGTGCGGTGCCGCCGCTGCCGAACACGAAGAACAGGTTCATGCCGCCCATCTCCTCGACGTAGCGGCGTTCGATCGCGTCCAGCCAGACCACCTGATCGCAGCCGTGCGAGGCCGCCTCGGCCTGGGCCAGCAGCGACGCTGCGTAGTTGCCGCCGAACTTCGCGGCGCCCGTCCCACCCGGTGAGGCCCGCACGTACTCGTGCGACAGCCACACGCTGACCGGCTTGATGCCGCGCGGGAAGTAGGCGCCCGCCGGAGAACCGATCACCAGGTAGCGGTACTCGTCGGAGGGACGGACACCGAGTCCGGGCTCGGTGGCGATGACGAAGGGCCGCAGGTACAGCGACTCCTCGCCGCCTGCCGGTGGCACCCACTGCTCGTCGACGGCGATCAACTGCCGCAGCGATTCGATGAACAGCGACTCCGGCAACTCCGGGATGGCCAGGCGCCGCGCCGAGGTCTGCAGCCGGGCAGCGTTGGCCTCGGGCCGGAACGACACGATGGAGCCGTCGGCCCAGCGGTAGGCCTTGAGTCCCTCGAAGATCTCCTGCGCGTAGTGCAGGACGATCGCCGACGGGTCCAACTCGATAGGACCGTAGGGAAGCACCCGGGCGTCGTGCCAGCCTTTATCGACGTTGTAGTCGATCGACACCATGTGGTCGGTGTGGAACTTGCCGAAACCGGGGTTGGCGAGAATCCCGGCGCGTACCTCGTCAGCCGCCGGATTCGCGTTGCGATCGACGGTGAACTCGAGGCTTTCGGTCATGCAGGCGATTGTATAACCGGGTGGCCAACGGTTTTTAGCGCGTGCGGGTGTCGACGAACGGCGGCTTGGTCACCACGCACTCGACCTGACGTCCACGGACGTCGACCGCGACGCGCGCCCCGTCGGCGATGTCGGCCGCGGTGTCGAGCAGCGCCAGCGCGATCCCCACTTTCAAAGTCGGAGAGAAGGTTCCCGACGTGGTGACCCCGACCGGGGTGTCCCCGTCGAGCACGGTCAGGTCTGGGCGCAGCACACCGCGCCCGATCGCCTTCAACCCACGCAGTGTCCGGCGGGGGCCGGCTTCCTTTTCCGCCAGCAGCGCGTCGCGTCCCCAGAACGCGTCCTTCTTCCAGCCGACGGCCCAGCCGGTCCGCGCCTGCAGCGGCGAGATGTCCAATGACAGCTCGTGGCCGTGCAGCGGATAGCCCATCTCGGTGCGTAAGGTGTCGCGGGCCCCGAGTCCAGCCAGTTCGCCGCCGGCGGCCTTCACCCCATCGACCAGCGCGTCGAACACGACCGCGGCCTTGTCCCACAGCGGCAGCAGCTCGTAGCCGTGCTCACCGGTGTAGCCGGTGCGACACACCCGGACCTCGACGCCGCCGAACTCGGCGTCGGCGTAACCCATGTAATCCATGTCGGTCGGCAGTCCCAGCCCGTCCAGCACCTCGGCCGACTTGGGGCCCTGCACGGCCAGCACGGCGCGGGAGCGGTGCTCGTCGGTCACGGTCAGCCCGTCGGGCGCCCGTTCCTGCAGCGCGGCGACCACCGCGGCGGTGTTCGCGGCGTTGGGCACCAGGAAGATCTCGTCATCGGAGACGTAGTAGGCGATCAGGTCGTCGATCACCCCTCCGGAGTCGGTGCAGCAGAGCGTGTACTGCGCCTTTCCGGGGCCGATCCGCCGGAGGTCGTTGGTGAAGGCGGAGTTGACGTATTCCGCCGCCCCCGGGCCTTTTACCAGCGCCTTGCCGAGGTGGCTCACGTCGAACAGGCCGACTGTCGTGCGGGTGGCGGTGTGCTCGGCGACGGTGCCCGCGTACGACACCGGCATCAGCCATCCGCCGAACTCGGCGAAGCTCGCGCCGAGCTCACGGTGCCGGTTCTCCAGGGGGCCTGCCAACAGGTTCTCACTCACGACCAACCACCCTAGTGGCGCGCCGCTTTTGACGAGCATGGCTAGGGTGATTCTCCGTGAGCACCTCAGCCGGTTACCAGTCCCCCGCCGTCGCCGTCGCGAGCGCGCTGCCCAAGCGCAAGGTCGACTCGTCCGTACTGATCGTGGCCGTGGTGAGCGGTTCCGAAGACGACGCGAAGTCGCAGAAGGCGCGCGTGGTGGCCAACTCCTATCTCGATGCCGAGGCGGTCGGGGAGATCGAGGTCGCGCTCGAGGCGCTGGGCGCCAAGGGTGGCCCCGAGCAGGTGACGCGAGTGCTCGCGCCGTCGCTGCCCGTCACCAGCGTGCTCGCGGTGGGGCTGGGCAAGAGTCGCGACGAGTGGTCCGCCGAGACGATCCGCCGAGCGGCTGGGGTGGCGGCACGGTCGCTGTCCGGTGTCGAGCACGTCATCACGACGTTGTCGGATCTCGACCTGGAAGCCGCGATCGAGGGCCTGATCCTGGGCTCCTACCGGTTCTCCGAATTCCGCAGTGACAAGACCGCACCCAAAGAGGCGGGGCTGAGCAAGATCACCGCGCTGACGCCCGACACGAAGGCAGCGACCAAGGAGGCCGCTGCGCGAGCAGAGGCGATCGCGTCCGCCGTGGCGACCGCCCGCGACTTCATCAACACCCCGCCCAGCCACCTGTTTCCCGCCGAATTCGCCAAGCGGGCAAAGGCTTTGGGTGATGCCGTGGGACTCGACGTCGAGGTCCTCGACGAGAAGGCGCTGGCCAAGGACGGTTACGGCGGGATCATCGGGGTCGGTCAGGGGTCGTCCCGGCCGCCCCGTCTGGTGCGGCTCGCCCACAAGGGCGGCAAGAGGAAATCGAAGACCGTGGCCCTGGTCGGCAAGGGCATCACCTTCGACACCGGTGGCATCTCGATCAAGCCGGCCGCGAACATGCATCACATGACCTCCGACATGGGTGGCGCCGCGGCGGTCATCGCGACCGTGGTGCTGGCCGCACGTCAGCAGTTGCCGATCGACGTCACCGCCTATGTGCCGATGGCCGAGAACATGCCGTCGTCGACTGCGCAGCGGCCCGGCGACGTGCTGACGCAGTACGGCGGCATCACCGTGGAGGTGCTCAACACCGACGCCGAGGGTCGGCTGATCCTTGCCGACGCCATCGCGCGCGCCTGCGAGGACGATCCCGATTACCTCATCGAGACGTCGACACTGACCGGTGCGCAGACCGTCGCGCTCGGCGCCCGCACGCCGGGTGTGATGGGCAGCGAGGAGTTCCGCGACCGGGTGGCCGAGATCTCGCAGGCCATCGGCGAGAACGCGTGGGCCATGCCGCTGCCGGAAGAACTCAAGGACGACCTCAAGTCCACGGTGGCCGACCTGGCCAACGTCAGCGGCTCGCGATATGCGGGCATGTTGGTGGCGGGCACGTATCTGCGCGAGTTCGTCGCCGACGGGGTCGAGTGGGCACACATCGACGTCGCGGCGCCCGCCTACAACTCGGGTGGGCCGTGGGGCTACACGCCCAAGGGCGGCACCGGGGTGCCGACGCGCACGATGTTCGCGGTGCTCGAAGACATCGCCGCCAACGGCTAGCTCTCGCTGATCTAAATGATGTTGCCGCCGCGGGCGCCACTGCGCATGGCCTGCGGCAGGACGTGGGCCACGCCGTAGAGGAAGTGCGCCTCCGGGGCGACGGGCCGGATCGCCTTCTTCGTCTGCACGGCGTCGATGATGGCTTTGGCGACCTTCTCGGGTCCGTAGCGGCGCACCGCGAAACCCTTCTTCGCCCGCCCCCGCAGCGCATCGACGTCCTGGTCACGCCCCTCCGGCAACGAGAAGCGGGTGGTGTCAACGATATTCGTGCCGATGACGCCGGGGCAGATGGTCGTCACCCCGATGCCTGCCGCGTCCAGTTCCGCGCGCAGGCAGTCGGAGAACATGAAGACGGCGGCTTTGGACGTGCAGTAGGCGTTCATCACGCTCAGCGGTGAATAGGAGGCCATCGACGCGACGTTGACGATGTACCCGCCGGTGCCGCGGTCGGCGAGGCGTTTACCGAACGACCGGCAGCCGTTGACGACGCCGCCGAAGTTGATGTCGAGGACGCGGTCGAATTCCTCGGCCGGGGTGTCCAGGAAGAAGCCTGCGTGGCCGACGCCGGCGTTGTTGACCACGACATCGGGGACCCCGTGCTGTGCGCACACCTGCTCGGCGAACGCTTCCACGGCGGCGGGGTCGGCGACGTCGACGGTGTAGGTGTGCGCCTCGGCTCCTTCGGCGGCGACGAGGCGGGCGGTCTCGGCGAGCCCGTCGGCGTTGAGGTCGCTGATGACCACGTCGGCTCCGTCGCGGGCGAAGGCCAGCGCGGTCTCGCGGCCGATGCCGCTGGCGGCGCCGGTGATCGCGACCAGGGTGTCGCCGAACGCTTTTCGGGCCCGGCCGACCTCGGCACGCAGCAGTTCCCGGGCAGCAGGCGCCCCGTCGAGATGCTCGACGAGCTGGGTCACCGCCTGCGCGAGTACCTGCGGATGCGAGGTGGGTGCGTCGTGTCCGGCTTTGATGTCACGGCGCCACAGCCGCGTCGCCCACGCCGTCATGTCGTCGTAGACGTGCGGACCCACGTGGGGGTCCCGGGTCGTGACGATCACCTGCACGGGGACCTCGACCGGGCCGACGGACCGTGCGGGCCGCGTGAGGTTCGCGCGATAGGTCTTGACCGCCGAGGATCGCGGCGCGGCGCGCGCCAGCCGGGCGACTTGGCCGAGCCCCTGCACAAAACGCCGCGGACTCTGGGGCCGGGTCAGGGAGCCCCGGACAAATGTCGCGACCTGTTCGGGGCTCGGTCCCGACACCGACGTGAACGACGCGACGCGTTCGGCTGCCCCGGGACGCGACAGGAATTGCCACACCCCGGCCGAGCCCCAGCCGTGGGCGAGTACGTGCACGGGGCCTTCGGCGTCGAGCACGGCCGCGAAGTCGTCGGCGTAGCGTTCCATGCTGTAGGCCGAAACAGGTTTGGGCACAGAGGATTCGCCCGCTCCTCTGGTGTCGTAGCGCACCACCCTGAAGCGGTCGGCCAGCAGCGCCACCACCGGGTCCCAGACGGCGTGCGTACCGGGATGTCCGTGCACCAGCACGAGGGTGGGTCCGCTCGCATTGCCCTCGTCGTAGACGGCGATCCGGGTGCCGTCACTGGTCTGGACGAACCGCTGCTTGCTCACGAGCGGACACTACCGGAGCGCTAATTCGCGCCCCACAACTCGGTGACGACGTCGTAGACGTAGGTATTGGGATGGACGCCGGTGAAGCGTTCGGCCATCGGGCCCGCAGCGGTGACAGGCACCATCGTGCCGGTGTGCTCAGGGGTGGTCCAGTCGACCTTGAACCGGCGGTCGGTGCCCTTGATCGTGAAGGGGCCGCTGCGCTGGGGAACGCCGCCACCCGGAAGAGGCATGTTCTCCGGAGTGTCGGACCAGTACGGCACGGGATCGTCGGCAACCTGGTCGCTGTTGGGCTCGGGTTCGCCGTCGTCGAGCACGTTCTCGATGGTCATGCCGCCGGTCTCGTGGTCGGCAGTGACGATCAGCAGCACCTCGGGATGGTCTTTCTGGTACTCGGTGATCACCTTGACCATCTCGTTGATCGACTCGCCGGCGAGCATCATGTTCTGTGCATCGTGCTCGTGGCCGTCGGAGTCCAGGTCGTCACTCTCGATGACGAGGAAGAACCCGTTCTCGTTGGCGCCGAGGATGTCGAGCGCCTTGGCCACCAGTTTCTCCGGAGCCACATAGTTCGGATCGGTGCCGTAGTCGTAGCCCTCGATCTCCGTCGACCGCCGCTTGGCGCTGTCCTGGACCAGCGCAAGGGCTTTGGGCCCGGTGAGGGCATCGAAGGTGGACTGGTCGTAGGCGTACTGATAGCCGTCGCTCTCGGCGCGGGCGACCAGGTCTGCGTCACCTTCGCTGGCGTCGTCCTCACCGACATCGGGGATCTTTCCTGGGTTGCCCTCGGGGTACCAGTACTTCTCTCCGCCGCCGAAGAGCACGTCGACTCCCCGGTCCAGGTAGCCCTCGGCGATGTCGACCTTGAGGTCCCGGTCGGGCACGGGCGAACCGAACGCTGCCAGTGTCGCGTTGGTGACATCGTGATCGTTGACCAGACCGGTCGCCATCCCGCGGCCCCTCGCGATGTCCAGCAGTGTGGGCACCGATTCGCTGTCGGGGCCGAGGCCGGTCGTACCGTTGGGCACCTTCTGGCCGATCGCCCACGCGGTGGCTCCGGCCGCGGAGTCCGTGACCGCGTACTCCGGATCTCCCGGGATCGTGTCCAGGTAGCCGGAGTACGGCAGCGCGTCCATCGGCTGACGCTCGTCGAGTCCGTACAGGTAGTACTGGATCGCGGTGCGCTGCTGGGGACCCATCCCGTCGCCGCTGAGGATGATGACGCTGGGGTGCTTCGGGACGTCGCTGTCGTCGGCAGCACTGCATCCGGCGAGAACGAGAGCCGAACCTGCCACCGCGGCGGCGAATTTGACGGCTGCGTTATGGAGTGTGGGCACGAACGCACACCCTGACAAGGGCGAGTCGCCGCCCGGCCACGTCAGGATGAACAGTCACCGAACGCCAGAGGTCCGCTGCGCGCGGGCCGGCCCGGACAGCAGCTAGCGGTCGAGTTCTCTGCGCGCTGCACGCTTGCGTTCGACGCGCCGGCGCGCGTCGTAGTCGCGCATGCGTTGCGGATAGCCCACTTTCTGGACGTCGTAGACCGGGATCTTCAGTCGGTCGGAGAGCCGCCGGGCGCCGGCGTCCCCGCCGGTCCTGCGCCGGGTCCATTCACCGTCGGCGGCCACGAGCACCACGGTGAGTTCGGTGACCGTGGTCTTGGGTTCGATGAACGCCTCGACGCCTTCGTGCTCGGCGACCCACTGGTGCAGATAACGCAAGTCCGCCGCGGGGTCGTTGGCGGTTGCACCACCCTTGCGTCGCCCGCCGCGCAGCTTGTCCAACAGTCCCACCTGGGGTTGCTCCTTTCGGCCATCCCCTCGCCATCTGTCAATTCGATAGTGCCAGAGCAATCAGTCGGCCCGTCCGCGGCGAAACGTCCCGACAGACGTGACAGGATGGGTTACGTCACTTCAGCCACTGCGATAGACCGTGCAAGGGAGCCACGAAACATGGCCATCTCCGTCCAGATGCCCGCACTCGGTGAGAGCGTTACCGAGGGAACAGTCACCCGCTGGCTGAAGCAAGAGGGAGACACGGTCGAGGAGGACGAGCCACTGCTTGAGGTGTCGACCGACAAGGTCGACACCGAGATCCCGTCACCGGCAGCGGGCGTGCTGAAGAAGATCGTGGCCCAGGAGGACGACACCGTCGAGGTGGGCGGCGAGCTGGCAGTGATCGGCGACGCCGACGACAGTGACGGCGACGGCGAGGACGCCGCACCTGCCGCCGAGGAGTCCGAGGACGAGCCCGAGGCCGAGCCCGAGGCCGAGGCCGAACCTGAGGCAGAGGAAGAGCCCGAGCCGGAAGCTGAGCCGGAGCCGGAGTCCAAGCCCGCCGCGAAGAAGTCCGGTGGGTCGGGATCGTCGACGCCGGTACTCATGCCCGAGCTGGGCGAGTCCGTCACCGAGGGAACCGTCACCCGCTGGCTCAAAGAGGTCGGCGACAGCGTCGAGGTCGACGAGCCGCTCGTCGAGGTGTCCACCGACAAGGTCGACACCGAGATTCCTTCGCCCGTCGCCGGCACCTTGGTATCGATCACCGCCGAAGAGGACGACACCGTCGAGGTCGGTGGCGAACTTGCCAAGATCGGTGACGCCGGCGCCGAGAGCGCCGACGAGCCGGAACCGGAGCCGGAACCCGAGCCGGAGCCGGAGCCCGAACCCGAGCCGGAGCCCGAGCCGAAACAGAGCAAGCCCGAGACCAAGCCGGCGGAGGAATCCAAGCCGGAACCCAAGCCGGAACCCAAGTCCGAGCCGAAGTCGGAGCCCAAGCCCAAGACCGAACCGAAGCCGGCCGAGGACTCCTCGGGCGACTCCAGCCCGTACGTGACGCCGTTGGTGCGCAAGCTGGCCAGCGAGAACGGCGTCGACCTCTCGACGGTCAAGGGCACCGGTGTGGGTGGCCGCATCCGCAAGCAGGACGTGCTCGCCGCGGCCAGCGAGAAGGAATCGGCCAAGGACGCGCCGAAGGACGCACCGGCCCCCGAGGCGCCCGCCAAGACGGCGGCGGCACCGGCACCCGAAGGTGCTCTGGCCCATCTGCGCGGAACCAAGCAGAAGGCCAACCGGATCCGTCAGATCACGGCGAAGAAGACCCGTGAATCGCTGCAGACCACGGCGCAGCTGACCCAGGTCCACGAAGTCGACATGACCAAGATCGTGGCCCTGCGCGCCAAGGCGAAGGCCGGTTTCGCCGAGCGCGAAGGCGTCAACCTGACCTACCTGCCGTTCATCGCCAAGGCCGTCATCGACGCGCTGAAGCTGCACCCGAACGTCAACGCGAGCTACAACGAGGAATCCAAGGAGATCACCTACTACGACGCCGAGCATCTCGGGTTCGCCGTCGACACCGAGCAGGGTCTGCTGTCCCCGGTCATCAAGAACGCCGGCGACCTGTCGCTGGGCGGCCTGGCACGGGCCATCGCCGACATCGCGGCCCGCGCGCGGTCGGGCGACCTCAAGCCCGACGAGCTGTCCGGGGGCACCTTCACGATCACCAACATCGGCAGCCAGGGCGCGTTGTTCGACACCCCCATCCTGGTGCCGCCGCAGGCGGCGATGCTGGGTACCGGGGCCATCGTGAAGCGCCCGCGGGTGATCGTCGACGACTTCGGCAACGAGTCGATCGGTGTGCGGTCGGTGTCGTACCTGCCGCTGACCTACGATCACCGCCTCATCGACGGCGCTGACGCGGGCCGGTTCGTCACGACCATCAAGCGTCGCCTGGAAGAGGGCGCGTTCGAGGCAGATCTGGGGTTGTAGACAGCAGTGTCGATGCGTTCGGACTCGGTCGTCGCGATAGCGGGATCATCCGGTTTGATCGGTACGGCGCTGGTGAATGCGCTGCGCGCCACCGATCGCCGGGTCCTGCGCATCGTGCGCCGGGCTCCGTCGAACGCCGGCGAGGTGTTCTGGAATCCCGACACCGGCCAGTTCGATGCGAATGCACTGCGCGGGGTGGACGCCGTCGTCAACCTGTGCGGTGTCAACATCGGCCTCAAGCGGTGGTCGGGAGCGTTCAAGCAGAGCCTGCGCGACAGCAGGATCAGCCCCACGGAGGTGCTGTCGAACGCTGTCATCGACGCCGGGGTACCTACGCTCGTCAACGCCAGCGGGGTCGGCTACTACGGCGACACGGGGAGCACCCCGGTCGACGAGAGCGCCGGTCCCGGCACCAATTTCCTGGCCCGGCTCGCCGTCGACTGGGAGGCCGCGACCACGGTGGCGGCGCAGTCCGGTGTCCGGGTGGTGCTGGCCCGCACCGGTCTGGTGATGGCGCCGTCGGGTGGCATGCTCGGTCGGATCAAGCCGTTCTTCTCGCTGGGGCTGGGTGCGAGGCTGGGCAACGGTCGGCAGTACCTGTCGTGGATCAGCCTCGAGGACCAGGTACGCGCGCTGCTGTTCGCCGTGTCCCGCGACGACCTCTCCGGTCCGGTCAATGTGACCGGACCGGCGCCGGTCACGAACGCGGAGTTCACCACCGCACTGGGCCGGTCGGTGAATCGGCCCACCGCTTTGATGGTGCCGGGCTTCGCCCTTCGGGCGGCGCTCGGCGAGTTCGCCGACGAAGGTGTGCTCGGTGGTCAGCGGGCCATTCCCGCCGCGTTGGAGGGGGCCGGATTCGAGTTCCACCACAACACCATCGGTGAGGCGTTGGCGTTCGCCACCGCGCGCCGCGGTGAGTAGCGTTGACTCTCGTGGCGTCTTCTATCCGGTCGAGCACTGCCCCGGTGCAGGTGCAGCGGCTGGGCACCGTGGATTACGGAGCCGCTTGGGATCTGCAGCGGCGGCTGGCCGACGAGCGCGTCGCAGGTGGGCCGGACACGCTCGTGCTTCTGCAGCATCCGCCGGTGTACACGGCGGGGCGGCGCACCCTGCCCGAAGAGCGCCCCATCGACGGAACGCCCGTGATCGACACCGACCGCGGCGGCAAGATCACCTGGCACGGGCCCGGCCAGTTGGTCGGCTATCCCATCATCGGGCTGGCCGAGCCGCTTGATGTCGTGAATTTCGTTCGACGACTTGAAGAGTCGTTGATCACCGTGTGTGCGGATCTGGGGCTGCCGACGACCCGCGTCGAGGGTAGGTCCGGGGTGTGGGTGGAAGGCGACGGCGTGCGTCCGGCACGCAAGATCGGAGCCATCGGCATCCGCGTGGCGCGGTCGACAACGTTGCACGGCTTCGCGCTGAACTGCGACTGCGACCTCGGCGCGTTCGGCGCGATCGTGCCGTGCGGCATCGCCGACGCGGGCGTCACCTCGCTGACCGCCGAACTCGGCCACCCGGTCGGCGTCGTGGACGTCATCGACCGGGTGTCCGATGCGGTGCTGGACGCGCTCGACGGCCGCATCGCGATCGGTGCCGCTCCGGGCACGCGCGTAGAATCGGCACAGTGACTATCGCTCCTGACGGCCGTAAGCTGCTGCGTCTCGAAGTACGCAACGCCGAGACGCCGATCGAGCGCAAGCCGCCGTGGATCAAGACCAGGGCCAAGATGGGCCCGGAGTACAAAGAGCTCAAGAACCTGGTCAAGCGCGAGGGTCTGCACACCGTCTGCGAAGAGGCCGGGTGTCCCAACATCTTCGAGTGCTGGGAAGACCGCGAAGCCACGTTCCTGATCGGTGGCGAGCAGTGCACCCGCCGCTGCGACTTCTGTCAGATCGACACCGGCAAGCCGGCCGAACTCGACCGTGACGAGCCGCGCCGCGTCGCCGAGAGCGTGCAGGCGATGGGGTTGCGCTACTCCACTGTGACCGGCGTGGCCCGCGACGACTTGCCGGACGGCGGGGCGTGGCTGTACGCGGAGACGGTCCGCCAGATCAAGGCACTCAACCCCAGCACCGGTGTCGAACTTCTGATCCCCGACTTCAACGCCGTCCCCGAACAGCTCGACGAGGTGTTCGCCTCGCGCCCGGAAGTGTTGGCGCACAATGTCGAAACGGTGCCCCGCATCTTCAAGCGGATCCGGCCGGCGTTCCGCTACGAGCGCAGCCTGTCGGTGATCACGAGCGCGCGCGAGTACGGGTTGGTGACCAAGAGCAACCTGATCCTCGGGATGGGCGAGACACCCGAGGAGGTCCGCACCGCGCTGCAGGACCTGCACGACGCCGGTTGCGACATCGTCACCATCACCCAGTACCTGCGCCCCTCGGCACGCCATCATCCCGTCGAGCGGTGGGTGCACCCCGACGAGTTCGTCGACCACGAGCGCTACGCCACCGAGATCGGCTTCGCCGGCGTCCTGGCCGGACCGCTGGTCAGGTCCTCCTACCGGGCCGGCAAGTTGTACGCGCAGACGGTCGCGGCCCGGCAGGCCGCAGCGGCGACGGGAGTCGATGCCGGAGCCGCTCCGGCGGCGACATCGGCGCAAGTATCCTGATCCAATGGCGAAGCGTAATGCTGCGGAGACCAAGGCCGCCAAGGCCGAGGCGAAGGCGACCCGCAAGGCGGCATCCAAGCAGCGGCGTAGTCAGCTGTGGCAGGCGTTCCAGATCCAGCGGAAAGAGGACAAGCGCCTTCTTCCGTACATGATCGGCGCGTTCGTGCTGATCGTGGCCATTTCGGTGGTCGGAGGGATCTTCGCGGGCGGCTTCACGACGTACATGTTGATCCCGTTGGGCGTTGTGCTGGGCGCGCTGGTGGCGTTCATCATCTTCGGTCGTCGCGCGCAGAAATCGGTGTACCGCAAGGCCGAAGGTCAGACGGGCGCGGCCGCGTGGGCGCTGGACAACCTGCGCGGCAAGTGGCGGGTGACCCCCGGTGTGGCCGCGACGGGGCACTTCGACGCGGTGCATCGCGTGATCGGCCGTCCCGGGGTCATCTTCGTCGGCGAAGGCTCCGCGTCGCGGGTGAAGCCGCTTCTGGCGCAAGAGAAGAAGCGCACCGCGCGGCTCATCGGCGACACCCCGATCTATGACGTCGTCATCGGCAACGGCGAGGGCGAGGTTCCGCTGTCCAAGCTGGAGCGTCACCTGAACAAGCTGCCCGCCAACATCACCGTCAAGCAGATGGACTCGCTGGAGTCTCGGCTGGTGGCGCTCGGCACCAAGGTGGGTCCGGCCGCGATGCCCAAGGGCCCGCTCCCGGCACAGGCCAAGATGCGTGGTGTGCAACGCACTGTGCGGAGGCGTTGACCGGCGCATGTGCATCGCGTGCGAATGGGCCCCTCATTTCGCCGCGTTCGGACGCCGTGCGGCACTGACACGCCGGAGCGCGCTGCGGGCCGCCGCCGTGACCACTCTCGCCGTGACGGCGGCCGCCTGCTCCGTGGGCCCGGACGCGGGTGGCGAGGTCACACCCGCGGACTCCCCCGACGCGGATTACGTGTTCCGCAATGGCCGCGTGTACACGGTGACGGAGTCCGCACCGTGGGCCGACGCCGTCGCGGTCACCGGTAACACGATCACCTACGTCGGAGACGAGGCCGGTGCGATGGCACTGGCGGGCAGCGGTACGCAGGTCGTCGACCTGAACGGCCGGCTGTTGATGCCGGGATTCGTCGAGGCGCACATCCACCCGTTCATGGGCGCGTTCCTGACCTCGGGGGTGGACCTGCAGGTGCCCACTCGCGCGGATGCGCTGGCCGCTATCGCGAAGTACGCCCAAGAGAACCCGGACGGCGTTGTCCGCGGATTCGGTTGGCGCGTGGACATGTTCGGGCCCGACGGCCCCACGGCGGCCGACTTGGATCAGGTGCTGCCCGACCGTCCGGGTTTCTTCTTCGCGATCGACGGCCACAGCCTCTGGGTCAACACCAAAGCCCTGCAGATGGCCGGAATCGACCGCGACACCCCCGACCCGATTCCCGGGTTCAGCTACTACGCGCGCGACGCCGACGGCAACCCGACCGGCTACGTGCTGGAAGTCGTCGCCGAGCTCAACGTCGTCAACGCGATCGAACCGATCTCGGCCGAAAGTATGGCGGCGCTGCTGGCATCGTGGACGCCGAAGGCCTCGCAGGCCGGCATCACGTCGGTCTTCGACGCCGGGGTTCCGCCGATCGGTGACGACCAAGCCGCGATCCTGGGCCTGTACACCGCCGCCGAGAAGCAGGGCCAGCTGCCGTTCCGGGTTGTCGCCGCATACAGCGTGAAGGGCCCGCCTGTCGACGACGCGGTGGCACAGTTGACCGAGACTCACGAGCGGGTGTCCTCTGAGCTGGTACAGGCTTCGGTTCTCAAGATCGTCGGAGACGGGACCCAGGGCGGGTACACCGCTTGGCTGCTGGAGCCGTACGCCGACAAACCGGACTCGATCGGCAGTTCACCGTTCACCGTCGACCAGTGGCAGCAGCTGATCCGGGCTGCCGACGCGGCTGGTTTCGACGTGCACGTGCACGCCTGCGGTGACCGCACGGCCCGGGTGGCCCTCGATGCCATCGAGGACGCGATCGCCGCCAATCCGCCACGGGACCGTCGCCACACCGTCGCGCATCTGGTCTACGTGGAGGATCCTGACAGCCGGCGTTTCGGCGAGCTCGGCGTCGTCGCGCAGTTCTCCGCGAACTGGCTCTCCGCCGACCCCGACACGATCACGAACATGGGCGCCCGCTACGGAGCTCCGCGCAAGGATCTGCTGTACCGCCCGCAGGACGTACTGAAGTCCGGTGGACGTATCTCGCTGGGCACCGACTGGCCTGCGGCGGGGTACTTCTCCACCTACAAGCCACTCGACTCCATCCAGATCGGTGTCACCCGCCAGCTGATCGGCGAGCCCGACGCCGAGGTGTTGGCGCCCGCGGATCAGCGCCTGCCGGTCGCTGAGGCCATCCACGCCAACACGATGGGCGCGGCCTACCAGATCCGGCTGGATGCCGTGGTCGGCTCCATCGAGACGGGCAAGCTGGCCGATCTCATCGTGCTCGACAAGAACATCCTCGAGGTCGACCCGCACGACATCCACACGGCCAACGTCGCGATGACGATGATGAACGGCAGGGTCGTCCACCAGGCCTGAGAGGGCTAGCGCTTGACGACGGCGGTCTTGGTGGCGAGGTCGTGCAGGCCCCGCAGATCGGAGTCGGTGAACAGCGCCGGGATCACGAGGGTGATCAGCAGGCCGCGCGCGACCGCGCGGCCGAGTCCCACATGGTCGCGATTGTCGACAGCCACCACCTTGAGGCCGAGAACGAGCTGCCCCGGGGTGAAGCCGAACAGCCGCACCGACACCACGCCGAGCACCAGCCAGACCACGAGCACCGCGGTCGACAGGTTCGCCATGCTCACCCAGCCGACGGTCATCGCCAGGGCAGCCAGGCCGTAACACACCAGCCAATCGACGCACAGCGCGGCGATACGACGCCCGAATCGGGCGATCGAGCCGGGGCCGGACTCGGGGAGCCCGAGCCGTTCACCGGGATACGCGGATCGGTCGTCGGCGCCGTTGGGTTGCGTCGGTCCCGACAGCCAGGACCCTATGGTGCGCGCCATGCTGTAAGGATAGGTGTCGGCGAGGTGTGCATCGGTGTGGCCGCGGAATAAGGCATGCGTAACGTCCACGCAACACGCGGTTGACTGCAGCGCAACATCGCGTCCATAGCGTCACCAGCGGGTTACCAAGTTAAGGAGAGCAAGCAGTGGCAGAAACGACCTCAGACGACATCTTCAAGCTGATCAAGGACGAGAAAGTCGAGTACGTCGACATCCGTTTCTGTGATCTGCCGGGTGTCGTGCAGCACTTCTCGATCCCGGCTTCGGCGTTCGACGAGAGCGTGTTCGAGGACGGCCTCGCCTTCGACGGTTCTTCGGTGCGCGGCTTCCAGTCGATCCATGAATCCGACATGATGCTGCTGCCCGATCCCGAGACGGCGCAGATCGATCCGTTCCGGGCCGCCAAGACGCTGAACCTGAATTTCTTCGTCCACGACCCGTTCACGCGCGAGGCCTACTCGCGCGACCCCCGCAACGTGGCGCGTAAGGCGGAGAACTATCTGGCCAGCACCGGCATCGCCGACACCTGCTTCTTCGGCGCCGAGGCAGAGTTCTACATCTTCGACTCGGTGGCCTTCGATTCGAAGATGAACGGCACGTTCTACGAGGTCGACTCCGAGTCGGGTTGGTGGAATTCGGGCGAGCCGTTCGAGGCCGACGGCAGCGCGAACCGCGGCTACAAGGTGCGCCCCAAGGGCGGCTACTTCCCCGTCGCGCCGTACGACCACTACGTCGACCTGCGCGACGAGATGGCGACGAACCTGCAGAACGCGGGCTTCGTCCTGGAGCGCGGACACCACGAGGTGGGCACCGCCGGTCAGGCCGAGATCAACTACAAGTTCAACACGCTGCTGCACGCGGCCGATGACGTGCTGTTGTTCAAGTACATCATCAAGAACACGGCGTGGGCGAACGGCAAGACCGTGACGTTCATGCCCAAGCCGCTGTTCGGTGACAACGGATCCGGCATGCACGCTCACCAGTCGCTGTGGAAGGACGGCAAGCCGCTCTTCCACGACGAGTCGGGCTACGCCGGGCTGTCGGACATGGCGAGGCACTACATCGGCGGCATCCTGCACCACGCTCCGTCGCTGCTGGCGTTCACCAACCCGACGGTGAACTCCTACAAGCGTCTGGTGCCGGGCTACGAGGCCCCGATCAACCTGGTCTACAGCCAGCGCAACCGCTCGGCGTGCGTGCGTATCCCGATCACGGGCAACAACCCGAAGGCCAAGCGCCTCGAGTTCCGTTGCCCCGACAGCTCGGGCAACCCGTACCTGGCGTTCGCGGCCATGCTGATGGCAGGCATCGACGGGATCAAGAAGAAGATCGAGCCGCTGGCTCCGGTCGACAAGGATCTCTACGAGCTGCCGCCCGAGGAGGCGGCGAACATCCCGCAGGCGCCGACGTCACTGGCGGCGGTGATCGACAAGCTCGAAGAGGATCACGAATACCTCACCGAGGGCGGAGTGTTCACCACGGACCTGATCGAGACCTGGATCTCCTACAAGCGGGAGAACGAGATCATGCCGATCCAGATCCGTCCGCATCCCTACGAGTTCGCGCTGTACTACGACGTGTAAGTCGTAGAGCTCTACAAAGGCCGGGTGACACCAACGGGTGTCACCCGGCTTTCGTTTTGATTCCGATACCGTGAGACTCGAAACGGACTGCGGTCCGCTAATGTACGCTCACGGCATGACTGCAAACCTGGACGCACGACTGGCCAGCTACTCCTCTCCCGTGCTGAGCATTTTCCGCATCGTGTTCGGCCTGGTGTTCACGTTGCACGGAACGATGAAGCTGTTCGGTCGGCCGCTGGGCGAGGCGGTTCCGGTGGGCACGTGGCCGTACTGGTTCGCCGGCGTCATCGAATTCGTGCTCGGCATCCTCATCACCGTCGGCTTCTTCACCCGGATCGCGGCCTTCATCGCGTCCGGCGAGATGGCCGTGGCCTACTTCTGGCAGCACTGGGGCATCATCGGCGGGACACCGGCGAGCTTCTGGCCGTTCGACGCACAGATGGGCGGCAACGGCGGCGAACTGGCGATCCTGTTCTGCTTCGCGTTCCTCCTGCTGGCCACCACCGGAGCCGGGACCCTGTCGGTCGATGGCCGCCGTCGCGTCGGTGCCGGGTACGCCGGACAGCGCGCCGGCTACACGCGAGGCAGCACCACCGCAGCCGTGCCGCGCCGCCGCGGAATCGCCGGCCTGCGTGACCGCTTCAGCCGTCGAGGCTGAGGTCCTTGCGGAACCGGCGCATCCCGTCGATCTTCTGGTCCAGGGATGCGTCGGGCCCGCTGTAGAACATCCACGGCATCGTGATGATGCCGGTGATCCCACCGGCCTCGGCGCGGGCGAAATGCTCCGGGAGGAAGGCGTCGGTCAGAGGTGTGATGACCTCGAAATCATCCATGCCCAAGCCTTTTTCGGCACGAAGCTCACGCACCTTGGCCACCCGCTCCAAGGCCTGGTCGGTGTTGATCAGATCCCCGATCCAGCCGTCGTGACGTGCCGCCCGCTTCAGTGCGATGTCGGACAGGCCGCCGACATAAACGGGGATCGGTGGCGGCGTGGGCTCCATCTCCATGCGGGGCGCGGTGTAGAACTCGCCGGAGAACTCGGTCCAGCCCGGCGACCACAGCGCCTTCATCAACTCCAGCATCTCGTCGGTGCGCTTGCCCCGGCGCTCGAACTGCTGACCCAGTAGCTCGAACTCCTCGCGGCACCACCCCACCCCGATGCCCAGCTCAAGCCGGCCCTCGGCCAGGACTGCCGCGGTACCGATCGATTTCGCCGCCGAATACGGATCCCGCATCCCCGGCAGGTACACCGTCGTCACGAAACGCAGTCGCGAAGTCACCAGCGCCACCGCGCCGATCATCACCCACGGGTCCGGCCAGTCGGTGAACGCCTCCCAGCGCCGCTTGCCGTCCTTGGTGTACGGATACGGCGTCTGCAGTGTCTCCAGGTTGATCACGTGATCCGGGATGGCCATCCCGTGGTAGCCGAGATCGTCTGCCGCCTTGGCGATCTCCACTGCCTCGCGAGTGTCGAGGAATGCCGTCGAGACGTAGAACTTCATCCGGCATCACGCGCCCACGCGGGCATGATGAACACGCCCTCGGCCTCCACGGTCACGCCCTCACTGTCGCGCAGGTATCCCTTCGCGAACGTCTTGAACCCCTCGGACCGTTCGACGAATGCCTCCGCGCGCACCTGCCCCAGATGCGTACCCCGCAGGTACTTCACGCTGATCGTTCCGGTGAACTTCGGCAAGCTAAGGCCTTCGCTGGCCACCTCCCCCAGGATGTGGTCGAGCAGCAACGCGCAGATTCCGCCGTGCACCCATCCCGGCGGCCCCTCGTAGGCGGGTCCCAGCGTGAACTCGCTCCAGCAGCTCCCGTCGGGTTCGTGCTCGATGATCATCGGCGGAGCGATCGCATTGCGCAGTCCGACAGCAGGATTGGCCCACGCCAGTGGCCGTCCCGTGTCCGCGTGCCGCAGCGTCGAGGTCGACACCCGCTCCTGCTGTTGCAGCAGTCGCGTGGCCGCCTCAAGGTGCCCGAGGGCCTCCTGCACCGTGGCGTCGTCGACCGCGGTGTGGATACCGACGTCGATCAGCGTGCGCAGTGCATCGGTCAGCGGTTCGTAACTCGCGCGTTCGCGCGCGTAGTCCTCGGCACTGATCACATCGAACGCGAACTCCACTCAGCCACTCCAGTCCATTAGTCGGCTCAGCCTCCGAAAACCCGTAGCACCACAACTTTTGCCCGGCGCGTCACCCGCAGATAGTTGTCCAGGAACTCGCCGCCATCGCCGTTGGGCCAGCCCGCGGCGACCGCGACAGCGTTGAGCATCTTCCCCGGCCCGGGCAGCTGATCGGTGGGCTTGCCGCGCACCAGCACCAGCGCGTTACGCGCCCGGGTCGCGGTCAGCCACGCTTCGCGCAGCAACTCCAGGTCGCCCTCGGCGATCAGTTCAGCCGCCCCGATCGCATTGAGCGTGTCCAGGGTCGACGTGGTGTGCAGCGCCGGGATCTTGTGCGCGAAGCGCAGTTGCAGCAGCTGAACTGTCCATTCGATGTCGGCGAGCCCGCCGCGACCCAACTTGGTGTGGGTATTCGGGTCCGCGCCGCGCGGCAGCCGCTCGGCGTCCACCCGGGCCTTGATGCGCCGGATCTCCTGCACCGTCTCCATCGACGCGCCGCCTGCGGGGTACCGCGTCTTGTCGACCATCAGCAGGAACCGCTCGCCCAGCTCGAGGTCGCCCGCCACCCGATGGGCCCGCAGCAGCGCCTGGACCTCCCATGGCTGCGCCCACTGCGTGTAGTACGCCTCATAGGAGGCCAGCGTTCGCACCAGCGGGCCCTGCCGCCCCTCGGGCCGCAGGTTGGCGTCCACCTCCAGAGGCGGGTCGGCGCTCGGTGTGCCCAGCCGGGCGCGCACCTGCTCGGCGACCGTCGTCGCCCATTTCACCGCGGCCGACTCCTCAACGCCTGCAACGGGTTCGCAGACGAACATCACGTCGGCGTCCGAGCCGTACCCGAGTTCGCCGCCGCCCAGCCGCCCCATCCCGATCACCGCGATACGTGCCGGGGCGCCGCCCTCGGGCGAGTTCGCACGGATGATCGCCTCCAGCGCGGCCTGCAGCACGGCGACCCAGACGTAGGTCAGCTGCTTACACACCCCCGTGACGTCGAGCATGCCGAGCAGGTCCGCCGAGGCGATCCTGGCCAGTTCCCGGCGCCGCAACGACCGTGCCGCCGCGATCGCCCGCATCGGGTCGGCGTGGCGGGCCGCCGACGCCACCAAAGACTGTGCGGCACTTTCTGCGTCGACGTCGCACAGTTTCGGGCCGTTGGGGCCGTCGGCGTAGAGCTGGATCACCTCCGGTGCGCGCATCAACAGCTCCGGCACGTACGCCGAGGTGCCGAGCACGTGCATCAGCCGCTTGGCCACCGCCCCCTCGTCGCGAAGCGTCGCCAGGTACCACCGCGCATCGGCGAGTTCGTCACTGATCCTGCGGTAGGCCAGCAGCCCGGCGTCGGGATCTGGGGTGTCCGACAGCCAGTCCAGCAGGGTGGGCAGCAATACCTGCTGCACCCGCCCACGCCGACCGGTGCCGCCGGTCAGGGCGGCCAGATGCGTCAACGCGCTCTGCGGCCCTTCGTATCCCAGCGCGGCGAGCTGACGGGCAGCGGCGTCGGCCTTCATCCCGTCGGAAAGCCCGAGGGAGTCTTGACCGACCGACTCCAGCAGCGGCTGGTAGAACAGCTTGGCGTGCAGCCGCGACACCCGGTGGCTCTGGCGCTTCAGCTCTTCCCGCAACACACCGAGCGCGTCGTGCCTGCCGTCGGGCCGCATGTGGGCCGCGCGCGCCAGCCATCGCATGGCCTCCTCGTCGTCGGCCTCGGGCAGCATGTGGGTGCGCTTGAGGCGCTGCAGTTGGAGGCGATGTTCGAGCAGTCTGAGGAACTCGTAGGACGCCGTCATGTTGGCGGCGTCGTCGCGGCCGATGTAGCCGCCGTCGCCGAGGGCAGCCAACGCGTTCACGGTCGAGGCCACGTGCAGCGACTCGTCGTTGCGGCCGTGCACCAACTGCAGCAGCTGCACCGCGAACTCGACGTCGCGCAGACCGCCTGTGCCGAGCTTGATCTCGCGGGTTCGCACACCGGCGGGAACCAGTTCCTCGACGCGCCTGCGCATGGCCTGCACCTCGGGGACGAAGTCCTCGCGGTCGGACGCTGTCCACACCATCGGCATCAGTGCCTCGACGTAGCGCGTCCCCAGCGCCATGTCACCAGCAGCAGGCCGCACCTTCAGCAGCGCCTGGAACTCCCACGTCTTGGCCCAGCGCTCGTAGTAGGCGATGTGCGAATCCAGTGTCCGCACCAACTGCCCTTGCTTGCCCTCCGGCCGCAGTGCGGCGTCCACTTCGAAGAATGCATCGGAGGCCAGCCGCATCATCTCGCCTGCGATGCGGGTGGCCACCGCCAGGCTGCTGTGCGAGCCGTCGTCGGTGACGAAGATGACGTCGACGTCGCTGACGTAATTCAGTTCGCGCGCACCGCACTTGCCCATCGCGATGACGGTGAGCGCCGGGGCCGGCTTGTCCCCGGACACCGACGTCGTCACCACTCGAAGCGCCGCGCCCAGCGCCGCGTCGGCGAGGTCGGACAGGTGTTCACCGACCACGGTGAACGGCAGCACGGGTTCGTTCTCCACCGTCGAGGCGAGGTCGAGCGCGGCGAGTACCAGCAGCCGATCCCGGTAGAGGGTGCGCAGGGGCGGTACGGCCGCGACGGGATCGGTGGCCGCGTCGGCTCGTTCGGTGAACATGTCCCGCAACTCCGGCGGGGTCGGCAACGTGACGGTGCCCGCCAGCAGATGCCACGAGTCGGGGTTGGCGATCAGGTGGTCGCCGAGTGCGAGCGACGAGCCGAGCACCGCAAACAGCCGTCCGCGCAGCCCGCGGTCCTTGAGCAACGCCCCATTGAGTTCGGCCCACCCCGGTCCGAGTGCTTCCGACAGGCGAACCACCGCCTTGAGCGCGGTGTCGGCGTCCGGCGCGCGGGACAGCGACCACAGCAGCTCGACGTGACCGTCGGTGGTCCACCCGAGACTCTCCAGGTCGGTCTGCGCCGTCGGTTCGACGAGTCCGAGTCGACCGACGCCGGGCAGCTTGGGACGCTGCGTCACGGGTTTGGCCACGCCAACAAGGTAGCGCGACGGAACCCGGCTTAGAGCGACAGGTAGTTCTTCAGCTCGAACGGCGTGACGTGGCTGCGGTAGTTCTCCCATTCCCGGCGCTTGTTGCGCAGGAAGAAGTCGAACACGTGCTCGCCGAGCGCTTCCGCGACCAGTTCGGAGTTCTCCATGTCGGTGAGCGCGTGGCCGAGGCTGCCGGGCAGTTCCTTGTAGCCCATGGCGCGGCGTTCCTCGGGCGTCAGGCTCCAGACGTTGTCTTCGGCCTGCGGGCCCAGGACGTAGTTCTTCTCGATGCCGCGCAGGCCTGCCGCGAGCAGCACTGCGAATGTCAGGTACGGATTGCAGGCCGAGTCGGGGCTGCGCACCTCCACGCGGCGCGAGGACACCTTGTGCGGCGTGTACATGGGGACGCGCACCAGTGCCGACCGGTTGGCCGCGCCCCACGACGCCGCCGTCGGAGCTTCCCCGCCGTGTACCAGTCGCTTGTAGGAGTTCACCCACTGATTGGTGACAGCGCTGATCTCGGTGGCGTGCTCGAGAATGCCTGCGATGAACGACTTTCCGACGTCGGAGAGCTGCAGCGGGTCATCGGGGCTGTGGAAGGCGTTGGTGTCGCCCTCGAACAGGCTCATATGGGTGTGCATGGCCGAACCGGGATGCTCGGCGAACGGCTTGGGCATGAACGACGCGCGCACCCCGTCGCCGAGTGCCACCTCTTTGACGAGGTAGCGGAACGTCATCACGTTGTCGGCCATCGACAGCGCGTCGGCGTACCGCAGGTCGATCTCCTGCTGGCCGGGCGCACCTTCGTGGTGGCTGAACTCGACCGAAATCCCCATCTGCTCGAGCGCGTCGATGGCGTGACGGCGGAAGTTCGGCGCCGAATCGTGCACGGCCTGGTCGAAGTAGCCGCCGTTGTCCGCCGGGATCGGCGGGGTGCCGTCGTCGGGTCCGGGCTTGAGCAGGAAGAACTCGATCTCGGGGTGCACGTAGCAGGAGAAGCCCAGATCGCTGGCCTTGGACAGCTGCCGGCGCAGCACGTGCCGGGAGTCCGCCCACGACGGGGAGCCGTCGGGCATCGTGATGTCGCAGAACATTCGGGCCGAATGGTGCTTGCCGGAGCTGTCGGACCACGGCAGCACCTGGAACGTCGACGGATCGGGACGGGCCACCATGTCGGCTTCCGAAACCCTCGCGAAGCCCTCGATCGACGAGCCGTCGAAGCCGATGCCTTCTTCGAAGGCACCTTCCAATTCGGCAGGGGCAATCGCGACCGATTTGAGGTATCCGAGCACGTCGGTGAACCACAGCCGGACGAAGCGGATATCGCGCTCCTCCAGCGTGCGCAGCACGAATTCCTTCTGCCGATCCATGCCCCGAAGCGTAGGTTCCGCCTGTTAAATCTGTGTTACAGCGCTGCTAGCACCGTAAATCGACGGGTGGTGGCGTCGACTCGACCAGGAAGTCGACCACGGCCGTGTCGACGCAGGCGTCGCCGTTGAAGACCACAGTGTGCTGCGCGCCGGTGAAGCTGATCAAACTGGCACCCATCTGCCGCGCCAGGTTGACCCCGGCCTCGTAGGGCGTGGCGGGGTCTCCGGTGGTCGACACCACGACCACCTTGCCCGGCCCCGGGGAGGTGGCGGCGCCGATCACGGGCGTCGGCGGGACGGGCCACAGCGCACACACGTCGCGCGGGGCGTACCCCGTGAACTCGCCGTAGGACACGAATGGGGCCACCTGCCTGGCGCGCCGGTCGGCGTCGGCCCACACCGCGGGGTCGGTCGGGTAGATGGAGTCGACGCACCGGATCGCCGTGAACGCGTCCTGGCGGTTCTTGTAGTGACCGAGGACGTCGCGTTGCTGATAGTCGTCGGCGAGCTTGAGCAGGTCGCCGGGATCGGTACCACGCTCCAGCCCGAGGAGGCCACTGGTGAGGTAGGTCCAGTAGCGCGGTGAGTAGAGACTGCTGACGGTGCCGGTGATCGCGTCCTGGTAGCCCAGGCCGCGCGGGTCCGACGTGGCCGCCGGACGGACGGCCAGCGGATTGACGAGTTGGCGGAAGCGGTCGTTGAACCGGGCCGGGTCCGCACCCAGGGGGCAGCCGGCCTGCTCGGCGCAGGAGTCCGCGTAGTTGTCGAACGCGCGCTGGAAGCCCGCCATCTGGTTGAGGCTCTCGGTGATCGGGTCGAGGCTGGGGTCGACGGCACCGTCGAGGACCATCGCGCGGATGCGGTCGGGGTAGCGCGCCGCGTAGACGGCGCCCAGTTGGGTGCCGTAGGAGAAGCCGAGATAGTTGATGCGCTCCTCACCGAGTGCGGCGCGCACGACGTCCATGTCCCGCGCGGCCGTCGCCGTGCCGACTCCTGCCAGGAACTCCGCCCCCATCCGGTCGAGGCACTGTTGCGCGAACTGGCGCAGCACCCCCTCGATGTGGGCCACCCCGGCGGGGCTGTAGTCGACCATCGGCTCGGCCCGGTAGGCGTCGAACTCCGCGTCGGTGCGGCACCGCAGCGAGGGCGTCGAATGCCCGACGCCGCGCGGGTCGATGCCGACCAGGTCGAAGTGCCGGAGGATGTCGGTGTCGGCCAGCGCGGCGCCCATCGAGGCCACCGTGTCGACAGCGGAGGCACCGGGTCCTCCGGGGTTGACGACGAGCATTCCGATCTTCGATCCCGAGGCGGGCACCTTGATGACCGCCAACTGGGCCTGGGCGCCTTCGGGTTTCGCGTAGTCGACGGGCACGGCGACGGTCCCGCACTGCGCAGTCGGGATCGGCGAGTCGCCGGAGAAGAACTGTGAGCACGAACTCCACACGGCCGCAACGGAGTACGGCTCATCTACCGCAACCGGGGCCGCCCAGGCAGAAGGACTCAGCGCGGCCATGGTGAGGACCAGCGCCGCGATCAGCCGTCCGGCGCGCAACATGGCAGTCATCGTTGCACGGGACCCCGGTACCCGGCGCGCCTGGGACGCAAAGGTGACCGGGCCGTTATCAGGCGTCGAGCTCGTAGGTCAGCCAGGTCGACTTCTCGGCGCCGATCCCGTCGTAAAGACGTTGCGCCGTCGCGTTGTCCGGGGCGGTCTCCCAGACGAGTTTCTCGGCTCCGCGTTCGTGGCACAGCTGGAGGCAGCGCGCGATCAGCGCCCGTCCGGTGCCGGTGCCCCTGGCCTCCGGCGTGACGTAGAGATCGTTGAGCACGCCGACCCGCGCGGCGTACAAGGTCTGCCACGTCCAGTAGATAGTCGCGAAGCCGAGCGGCGCACCATCGGACGTGCGTGCGATCAACTGCAACCCCTGGTCCGGGTCGGCGATCAACGCCCGTGACAGCGCGGCCAGCTTTTCGTCGGGCGGGTCGACGCGGTAGAAGTCGCAGTAGCCGCGCAGCATCGGCGCCAGCTCCGGCAGATCGGACTCCCCGACCACCGAGATGGTCAGCATCGCGTGTCCGCGGACGGAACCGTCACGTCGACAAGGTAGCGCGTGACTATGTCGTCGACGCAGGAATCACCCTGGAGCGCAACGGTGTGCTGGGTGCCTTCGAAAGTCACCAGCGTGCCGCCGAGTTGCCGGGCCAGGTCGACCCCTGCCTGGTAGGGCGTGGCGGGGTCGTTGGTGGTGGAGATGACGAGGATCGGGGGCAGCCCGTTGACGTTGATCTCGTGCGGTGTGGTCGTCGGTGGCACCGGCCACATCCCACACGTGGACATCGGTGCCAGCCCGGTGAATTCGCCGTAGGCCATGAACGGGGCCGCTTCCCTGACCCGGCGGTCCTGCTCGACCAGAGTCGCCCGGTCGGTGATGGCCGGCTTGTCCACACAGTTGACCGCGATGCGTACGTCGGTGCCGTTGTTGTAGTGCCCCTGCGCGTCGCGGCCCATGTAGAGGTCGGCCAGCGCCAGCATCGTGTCGCCTCTGCCCTGCTTGATCTCCGTGAGGCCGGCGGTCAGGTGGCGCCACAATCCGGGCGAGTAGAGCGGCAGGATCGTGCCGACGACGGCATCGTTGTAGCTCAGGTTGCGCGGGTCGGCGGTGGCGGCGGGCTCGTCGACCAGCGGCCACACCAGCGAGTGGTACACGTCCACGGCCTTGGCGGGGTCGGTCCCCAACGGGCAGTCCGGGTCGATCGCACAGTCGGTGGCGTAGTCGTCGAACGCCTGCTGGAACGCCGCGGCCTGGCGGACGTCGGCTTCCACCGGATCGGCGTTGGGATCGATCGCGCCGTCGAGCACCATCGCGCGCACGTTCTGCGGAAACTCCTCGGCATAGCTGGCGCCGATCCGGGTGCCGTAGGAGTAGCCGAGGAAGGTCAGCTTCTCGTCGCCGAGCGCCTGACGAAGTGCGTCAAGATCTTTGACGACGCTGGCAGTTCCGATGTTGGCGAGGTAGTCGGTGCCCATCTTGTCGACGCACCGCTGGACGAACTCCTTGGTGAGCTTCTCCAGGTGCGCCACCCCTTCCGGGGTGTACTCGACGACGTTGTCGGCGCGCAGCCGGTCGTTCTCGGCGTCGCTGTTGCACCACACCGTGGGCGTGGAGCTCGCGACGCCGCGCGGGTCGAAGCCGACCAGATCGAATCGCTCCCGCAACTCCTCCGGCAGCGCCGAGACCATCGACGCAGCCGACTCCTTGCCGGACTTCCCCGGCCCGCCGGGGTTGATGATCAACGACCCGATCTTCTCTCCGGTGGCCTTGATGCGGAGCAGGCCGAGCTGGGCGACGTCACCGTCGGGGTCGTCGACGTTGTCCCAGTCCACGGGCACCGAGAGCATGCCGCACTCGGCTCCCTGCGGGATGCGCACCTGGTCGGACGGCCCCGTCTCGCATGGCCCCCAGTTGATGGGCGAGCCGGGCCGGGGCACCGAGATCAGGGCGTTGCCCTCCACGACCTGGCTGCAGCCGGCAAGCAGCAATACCGACGTGGCGAGGAGGAGGCCGGGACGCGCGAACCCGGTCGTGGAGGTCATGGCACCACATGCTGCCATGACCGGTCATCGCCGCAGGTACGGCGCGTCGGCGCGATGCCACTATGTCCGGGATGTCACTCTTTCGCCGCGGCGAGGAGTTCCTTCATCGCCAGGTCGAAGGCGTCGGCCAGGTCCCAGAGGTCCGGCACCAGCTCGGGACACGACACGATTCCGATGTCGAGATTGCCCGACAGCGACATCACGGTCACGTTCAGACCCGACCCGTGGAAGATCGGTCCGAGCGGGTACATCGCCTTGACCTCACACCCCAGCATGTACAGCGGCCCCTGCGGGCCGGGGACGTTCGAGACCACGAGGTTGTGCACGGGCCGGGCGCCGCTGAGCCTGCTGCTCGCATACACCCGCATCGCCGCACCAAACACCGCGGGCGCGGCGAACTGCGTCCAGTCCTGTAGCAGTGTCGCCGGGATCGCCGAACTATGTTGCTTGGCAACTGAATTCGCGGACGCAATGGCTTTGAGACGTTCCACCGGATCCTCGATGCTGGTCTCCAGTTTGGCGAACATCCCCGAGACCTGGTTCCGGCCGGGGCGATCGGATCTCTCGTGCACCGAGACCGGCACCATCGCCACCAGCGAGTTGTCCGGCAGCTGGCCGCGCTCGGCCAGAAACGTGCGCAGCACCCCCGAGACAAGGGCCATCACCACGTCGTTGACCTTGACGCCGAAGTGGTTCTTCACGGTCTTGACGTCGTCGAGGTCGAGTTGGGCGAAGGCGATGTTGCGGCGGCCGGTCACGTTGGCGTTGAACACCGTCTTGGGCGCGGTGAACGGCGGAGCCATGGCCTGTCCGGTTCGCGCGCGCTTGACCGTGTCGATGACGGTCGAGAGGGTGTTGGGTACCACGTTGACCAGGTTCAGCGGCCGGGTCGCGAACCGGACGGCGCCGCTGACGGCGATCTCCAGGTCGCTCCCGCCTCCCGGCCCGTCGACAGGATCGGGCGCAGGCGCCTCGGCCTCCGTCGTGCAGAGTTTGGACATCAGGTTGGCACCCGTGACGCCGTCCACGGCGGCGTGATGCACCTTGGTCAGAACCGCGATGCGTCCCCCGGCCCTGGCTGTCTCGTCGCTGGTTCCGCACACGTTCTCGATGACCCACATCTCCCACAGCGGCCTGCTGCGGTCCAACGGTAACGACGCGATGTGGCCGCAGATCTCGGCGAGTTCGTTGCGCCCGCCCGGAGACGGCAGACCGATCCGGTGCAGATGACGGTCGACGTCGAAGTCGTTGTCTTCCAACCACACCGGATGATCCAGATTGAACCGGTTGTCGGCGATCCGTTCCCGGAATTCCGGCATCGCCTTGATCCGGAGTTCCAGTCCGTCACGCAGATGATCGAAGGTGTACCCACCCGGCACGGTGGAGGTGTCGAGCTCCAGGATCGAGCAGACGTGCAGCGGCTGGGACGCGGTCTCCAGGTACAGAAAGCTGGCGTCGAGTCCGCTGAGCCGTTGCATGTGGCAGATCGTATGCCCGCCCGCTGCGGGTGTGAGCAAATCCACTTAACGTGCTGTTCAACTTCTGGTGACGCAGTGGCACACTTGGCGTGTCAGCGAAAACCCGGGGACCTTTTACGGCCTCGAGGACTTCGAAACGACCCACCCTCTGAGGGGACGACAACGATGTCTGAGCAGTCTGTCTATGGTGCTGTCGCGGAAACCACTGATTCACCCAGGCCACGTGTCAAAGTACGCACCCACCATTTGCACAAATGGAAGGCCGAGGGTCACAAGTGGGCCATGCTGACGGCCTACGACTACTCCACCGCGGCGGTGTTCGACTCGGCCGAGATTCCGGTTCTGCTGGTCGGCGATTCGGCCGCCAACGTCGTCTACGGCTATGACACCACGGTGCCGGTGACCCTCGACGAGCTGATCCCGCTGGTCCGCGGCGTCGTTCGGGGTGCGCCCCACGCTCTCGTCGTGGCCGACCTGCCGTTCGGCAGTTACGAGGCAGGTCCGGCGCAGGCGCTCGCGACCGCGACGCGCATGCTCAAGGAGACCGGCGCGCACGCGGTGAAGCTCGAAGGCGGCGAGCGGGTCGCCGACCAGATCGCCACCGTGACCGCCGCGGGCATCCCGGTGATGGCCCACATCGGTTTCACCCCGCAGAGCGTCAACGGCCTCGGCGGATTCCGTGTTCAGGGCCGTGGAGACGCCGCCGAGCAGACGGTCCACGACGCCATTGCCGTCCAGGAGGCCGGGGCCTTCGCCGTCGTCATGGAGATGGTGCCCGCCGAACTGGCCACCCAGATCACCGGCAAGTTGACGATTCCCACGGTCGGTATCGGCGCCGGACCCAACTGCGACGCGCAGGTGCTGGTCTGGCAGGACATGGCCGGTATGACCAACGGCAAGACCGCCAAGTTCGTCAAGCGTTTCGGTGCCGTCGGCGACGAGTTGCGCCGCGCGGCCACCGATTACGCCCGCGAGGTGGCCGGCAGCACCTTTCCTGCCGAAGAGCACTCGTACTAGGGCTCGCTAGGTTCCGAACACCGGCTTGCGTTTGGCCAGGAACGCGTCGACACCCTCTCGCCCGTCGGCAGTCTCCGCGCGCTGGGCGATCAGACGACCCTCCAGCTCCATCTGCTGTTCCAGGCCGTTGGAGAAGGTGTCCAGCAACAGCGCCTTGACCCCGCCGTTGGAGCCGGCCGAGGTCGTGCTCATCTGGTCGGCGAGTGCATCCGCGCGCGCTGCCAGCTGGTCGTCGGCGACCACCTCGGTGACCAGACCCCATTGCGCGGCATCGTCCGACGACAGGGTGCGGTTGGTGAGCATCAGCTCCTTGGTCTTGGCGATGCCGATGAGCCGCGGCAGGTAGTACGACGCGCTGCCGTCGGGGCTCAGACCCACGCGGGTGTAGGCCATGGTGAACGACGCCGACTCCGCCGCCAGAATCAGATCACCGGACACGGCCAGCGAGAAGCCTGCGCCGGCGGCGACGCCGTTCACGGCGGTGATCACCACGGCGTCCATCCGGGCGAATGTCGAGATCGCGCGATGCAGGTCGTCGGCGACCCCCTTGAGGTGACGACCCCGGCTGGGCGCCGATGCAAAGTCTTTGAGGTCACCGCCGGCACAGAAGAACCGCCCCGCCCCGGTGATGACCACCACTTTGGTCGCCGGGGTGTCGCAGCGGGCCGCTGCGACAGCCAGTTCCCGAGTCATGGTGTCGTTCATGCCGTTTGCGGCCTCGGGCCGGTTCAACGTGAGTCGGGCGATGGGACCCGACTGATCGAGGGTGATGGTCTGGAAGTCAGTCACACTCCGGACTGTAACGTCGCGGCCGGCGCAGGGCGCCACCGCCACGGGTCAGAGAGTTCCGTCCAGATAGTTCGCACGGCACGCCCGGCGTGCCAGTTTGCCGCTGGTGGTGCGCGGAATCACGCCCGCAGCAACAAGTTTGATCTCCTTGATGGGAAGCGCGTGTCGGCGCGACACCGCCGCGCGGATCGCTTCCGCGATGGGAGCGGCATCGGCCTTACCCCACCCCGGCGCCCGCTCGGCGACGACGACGACCTCTTCACGACCGTCTCCCGGCACCGAGAACGCGGCGACGAATCCCGCACGCACCGCGGGGGAGGCTTCGGCGACGGTCGCCTCGATGTCCTGCGGATAGTGGTTGCGTCCGTCGACGATGACGAGGTCTTTGATCCTGCCGGTGATGTAGAGCTCGCCGTCGATGAACACGCCGAGGTCTCCGGTGCGCAGCCACAGCGCGGAGTCGCTGGAGCCTTGGGCGTGGCTGCCGTGCAGCAGCCGGGATTGCAGCTTGTTCTGGAAGGTCAGCTCGGTCTCCTCGCGGCGACCCCAGTAACCCTGGCCGATGTTGTCGCCATGCAGCCAGATCTCCCCTACCCGGCCGTCGGGCAGCTCGGCGTCGGTGCCCGGATCGACGATCACCGCCCACTGGCTGCGCGCCACCGCGCCGCAGGACACCTGCGCCACCGCATCCGGGTGATCGGCCTCGACGCGCACGGCACGGCCGGCGGTGAGCTGCTGCCGGTCCAGATGAATCGCGGTCGGCCGGGACTCCGCGGCGGTGGTGGAGACGAACAGGGTGGCCTCCGCCATGCCGTAGGACGGTTTGATCACCGTGGGCGCCAGTCCGTACCGCGCGAATGCGGCGTGGAAGGCGTCGATCGAGGCGATGCTCACCGGCTCCGAACCGTTGATCAGCCCTGCGACGTTGCTGAGGTCGAGCTCCTCGCCGTTCGGCGGGAGGCCGCGCTGAGCGGCCAGCTCGAAGGCGAAGTTCGGGGCCGCGGCGAAAGTGGGGGCGTCGGACGCGCCGAGCTCCCGGATCCAGCGGTAGGGGCGACGCACGAACGCCAGCGGCGACATCAGCGTGATCTCCGCGCCGACCAGGGCCGGGAACATGATCATCAGCAGGCCCATGTCGTGGAACAGCGGAAGCCAGCTGACGCTGCGGATGTTCCAGTCCAGGCCGACGGACAGGATCATCTGGACGACGTTGGTGCAGGCGGAACGGTGCGTGATCTGCACTCCCGCCGGGACCCGGGTGGATCCCGAGGTGTACTGCAGATAGGCGATGCCGTCGGTGTCCAGTGCTGCGGGCACGAACTCCTTGCCGACGGAGTCAGGCACCGCGTCCACCGCGATCACGCGTGGACGCCGGTCACGGGGCAAGGTGCGCAGGAAATCGCGGACGGACGCCGCGGCGTCCGTGGTTGTCAGGATGACCGACGGCTGAGCGTCGGAGAACACGGCATCGAGGCGCTCGGAATGGCCGGGCAGCTCGGGTGCGAACAGCGGGACGGCGATGGCGCCTGCGTGGATTGCGGCGAAGAAGCCGACGACGTACTCGACGCCCTGCGGGGCGAGGATCGCGACCCGGTCGCCCGGCGAGGTGATCTGCTGGACGCGGGCACCGACGGCGCGCAGCCGGTCGCCGAGCTGTCGCCAGGACAGCTCGACTGTGCGGTCGCGGTCGAAGTCGAGGTATCGATATGCTGGCGATTCACCAAGCCTGGCCACGTTCCCGTCCAGGAACGAGGTCAGCGTGACCCCAGCCGGGATCACGATATTGCCGTCAGCATCGAGATAGTCCTCGAGCCGTAGCTCTCGACTCATAAGAGAATTGTAAGAGTAGATCTCCCAAAAGTGGGTATCGACTCGCGGGCGCGGCGGTTTTTCCTGCTGAACCGATGCGACGGCGCCGATTCGGGTTCATCTCGATGTGGCAGGCTTGGTCCCCGAAACGACGCCCGAGACAAAGGTGACAATGGCCGCCAAACCGCCTGCAACCTCCAGATACACCGAGACCGAGCGCAAGTTCGAGGTGGTCGAGGCGACGGTGTCGCCCTCATTTGAGGGCCTGGCCGCTGTCGGGCGGGTCGAGCGGGCACCGTCACAGTCCCTCGCGGCTGTGTACTTCGACACTCCGGACCACGACCTGGCCCGGCACCGCATCACGCTGCGCCGCCGCACGGGCGGAACCGATGAGGGATGGCATCTGAAGTTGCCGGCCGGCACCGATACCCGTACCGAGGTGCACGCCCCTCTCTCCGATGACGAGTCGCCCGACCAGCCGGCCGTGCCGGACAGTTTGCGCGACGTGGTGCTGGCCATCGTGCGTGATCGCCCTCTGACGCCGGTGGCGCGCATCGACACCCTGCGGGTCGTCGAGAGGCTGTACGGGCCGGACGGTTCTGCAGTGGCCGAGTTCTGCGACGACCACGTGACCGCAAGCGCGGTGGGCGGCGACGAGCAGGCGTGGCGCGAATGGGAGCTCGAGTTGGCTCCGGGGACCGGAACGGACGTGTTCGACCGGTTGACCAACCGGCTGCTGGACGCCGGCGCCGCGCCGGCGGCGCGGGGGTCGAAGCTCGCTCGGGTGCTGGCGACGAGCGGCGCCGACGTGGCGCCCGCCGACGACGCCACCGCTGCGCCGACGGACGCGGTGCGGCGCGCGGTGTCCCAGCACATCGCCGAGCTGGTGGAGTGGGATCGTGCGGTCCGGTCCGACGCCTGGGATTCCGTGCACCAGATGCGGGTGACGACCCGCAAGATCCGCAGCCTGCTGCAGTCGTCGGAGGGATCGTTCGACCTCGCCGACCATGAGTGGATTCTCGACGAGCTGCGCGAGCTCGCGGGTGTCCTCGGCATCGCACGGGACGCGGAGGTTTTGGCCGAGCGATACGAAGCTGCGCTGGACAAGCTGCCTGACACGAGTGTGCGGGGACCGGTGCGGGAACGACTGGTCGACGGCGCCAAGAAGCGGTACGAGACGGGCTGGAAGCGGTCGCTGACGGCGATGCGGTCGCAGCGGTACTTCCGGCTGCTCGACGCGCTCGAGGCGCTGGTCGCCACCGGGCCGCCGCAGAGCGCCTCGGGTGAGGCGCCCGAGGAGCTGTCCATCGATTCCGCGTACAAGAGGGTCCGCAAGGCCGCCAAGGCTGCCCGCGCCGCGGCAGATGCCGATGTCGACGCCGACGAGGCGCTTCACCGGATTCGTAAGCGCGCCAAGCAGCTTCGATACACCGCTGCGGCGACCGGCGAGACCAAGGTGGCTGACCGCGCGAAGGCCATTCAGTCACTTCTGGGCGACCATCAAGACAGCGTGGTCAGTCGCACCCATCTGAGCCGGCAGGCCGAAGTCGCCCACACCGCCGGCGAGGACACCTTCACCTACGGAATCCTGTATCAGCAGGAAGCCGACCTGGCTCAGCGCTGCGAGGAGCAGATCGAGGACGCGCTGAAGAAGCTCGACAAGTCCGTCAAGTCCTGACGGTCGTCGGGGGCGGATGAGCTGGCCTGTAAGCCGGATTCTGTTCCTCGCCGCCATGACTGGCGGCGAAGCGGCGACCATCCATCTGGACACACCGTTGCCGGGTGCCTCAAGCGGCCTACCCGCAGGCTCGGGCGAGCAGCCCTCGAACGCCTGCGCGGCCGCAACCAGGTTGCGGCCTTCTTGGCCTTGCTTCGGGTGGGGTTTGCCTAGCCACTCCGGTCACCCGGAGTGCTGGTGCGCTCTTACCGCACCTTTTCACCCTTACCGCCACAGCACCCGAAAGCACTATGGCGGCGGTCTGTTTTCTGTGGCACTTTCCCGCGAGTCGCCTCGGATTGCGGTTAGCAATCACCCTGCTCTGCGAAGTCCGGACTTTCCTCGACACTTTCGATGCCGCGGCCGCCCAGCCAGCTCATCCGCTCCACCACGGTAATGCTTCGGTGCGAGTTTCCGGTAATGAATGTCCGTCCGGGCCGACGGCTCATACTTGGTCCATGGCGCAAGCTCCCCCTGCCCGCCATCTGATGCGGGCCAAGGATCTTGTCGACGCCCGGTATTCGGAGCCGATCACGGTCGACGACCTGGCGGCGGCGGCCGGGCTGTCGCGGGCCCACTTCAGTCGGATGTTCGCCAGGTGCTTCGGCGAATCGCCGCACGCATACCTGCAGACGCGCCGGCTGGAGCGAGCGGCGTCGCTGTTGCGTCACACCGACAGGTCGGTGGCCGACATCTGCGTGATGGTCGGTCTGCAGAGCGTGGGCTCGTTCACCACCAGCTTTGCCCGCACCTACGGATTGCCCCCTGCGGCGTACCGCGCGTCCATGCCGCCTGCCGCCGTCCATGCGCGGATTCCGAGCTGCATTCTGAGCCGCGACACCCGCCCCAAGGCGGACAGTCGCGTCACCGCGGCGGCCAAGACAGCACACGGGGAGAAGACGGGCCGATCCCCCGCGTCGTAACGTCGGGCCATGATCAAGATCGCCTCGGCCCACCTGTGGGTACACGACCAGGAAGTCGCGCTGAAGTTCTGGACCGACAAGGTCGGAATGGAAGTGCGCCAAGATGTTTCACTGCCCGACGTCGACGGCATCTTCCGCTGGCTGACGGTCGGGCCGCCCGGACAGGACGACGTCTCCATCGTGCTGATGGCAGTGCCCGGCGAGCCCGTCATGGACGAATCCACACGGAAGCAGGTGCTCGATCTGACCGCGAAGGGTTTTGCGGGCACCATATTCCTGACCACGCAGGATTGCCGCGCCAGCTTTGACGAGCTCTCGGCGCGCGGCGTGGAATTCACCGAGGAACCCCACGAGATGCCCTACGGCATCGACTGTGGATTCCGGGATCCCTCCGGCAACAGCGTCCGCCTCACCCAGCTTGCGGAAATCCCCACGGGCGCCTAGCAATTCGCCGCAACGTCGTCCACCTCTCGTCAGGCGGCGGTGCGTGGTTCGAAGGTGATGATGTCGATGCCGAGTTGGCCTTCGACGAGGCTGAGTTGTCGGCGGATGCGTGTTCCGGGCAGTGGTGGGGCGATGGAGTGGTACACCGCGTGGGTGGGGGTTCGAAATTCGGCGGTGTGGTCGCCGTCGTGGTCGGTGGTGGTGACGGTCCAGTCGGGGGCTTCTTTGGTGTAGTTGCAGGCTTGGCACATGCCGAGTCCGTTGAGGGCGGTGGTGGGTCCGCCGTGGCGGTCGGGGGTGGCGTGGTCGTGGTGGCGGATGGGGGCGTTGCAGAACGGGGTGCGGCAGGTTTGGTCGCGCAGCCCGATGAACCTTGCAAGGCCTTTGGGGAAGATCCGGGCCCGGGATTCCATCGCGACTAGCTGCCCGCTTCTGGGGTGGCGGTAGAGGCGGCGCAACGTCGCTTTGGCCTGGGCATCGGCGACCGCGTCGCCGGTGAGCTTGCAGGCGAACCCGGCCGGGACCGGGCCGTATCCGTCGAGCCAGGCCGGCTCGGTGTCATCACCGGCGAGTGTGGTGTCGGCCATGACCAGGTTCAGGGCCACCGATACCGGTGCGGTGACCGCGCGTCCGGTGATCCGTTCGCAGGCGGTGTCGGCCATGATCTGGTGACGCGAGCGGCCGTCACCGATGGTGTCGGCGTGGCGGGTGAGTGCGGCGTAGATGCTCACGGCCTGGGCCACCGGCAGCAGCAGCGATACGTAGGCCATCGTGTTGGGGGCGGGTCGGATGGTGACGCAGCGGTCCTGTTCGGCTTTGGTGTTGTGTTCCACCACCGCGGCGACGTCGAGGCGGGCGGCGATCTTCTTGGCTTCGGCTTCGACGCGGTTGTTGCCCCAGTGGTCGAATTTCGCGGTGTCGGCGCATAGTTCGGCGTCGAGCTGCCGGCGATGCTCCACAGTGAGGCAGGCCGATTCCCGCACGATGAGGGTGGCCCGCCATTCTGAGAGCGCCCCGCACTCCAAGGCGGCCAGGGTGTGGGGCATCTCCTGGACCAACGCCTGCGCGAACCCCAGGTGCTGATTGCCTTTCACCGGGGCGTCGCGGCGGGCCAGCGCGATCTCCGAGGCGAGCCCTTTCCCGCGGCGGCGGGCGGACACTCCCGCCGCCTGCTCGGCGTCGCGGCGTTTGGCCGCCCACAGTGCGGTGGCCCGGGCCTGCGCCGCGGCTGCGGCCGATTTCAGTCGTTCGCAGCGCTCGACCAGGGCCCGCAACTCCGCCTGCGACGCATCCCTGTCGATATCGAACATACTTTCGAACACGACACCGACGCTACCCCGCCGGTCCGACAGATCCGATCAGGACAACCGCTTGAGCACGATCAGGTTGTCGATCAGTACACCGGCCTGCCCGTCGGGTCCCACGGCGTCGCGTTCCACCGTCTCGACGCGCAGGTGCTCCCAGCACCCCGGGCCGAGATCAATCGTGCCGAGTACCTCGTCCACCGTCGGAAACACGTGGTCGTGGACGTGCTTGGCCCAGGGCGGCGCGGCGCCGTGATCCACGACCATAAGCAACCCTCCCGGCGCGACCGCCCGCGCCGCGGCCGCGAAGATCCGCTCCCGGTCCAGGTGCACCATCGACTGCAGGAACTGCGCCGAGATGAGGTCGAATGTGCCTTCCGGCAACGACTCCGACAGGTTCATCTGGCGCAGATCGACGCGGTCGGACAGCCCGCGCACGGCAGCCTCGTCTGCGGCCCGCCCCAACGCGGTCTCGGAGATGTCGACGCCGACAACCTGCCAGCCGTGCTCGGCCAGCCATATCGTGTCGCCCCCCTCACCGCAGCCGAGGTCCAGCGCCCGACCCGGCGGCAACGGCTCGGCCACCGCGGCGAGCCACGGGTTGACCCGTCCGCTCCAGATCCGGTCCCGCTCGGCGTACCGGTCTTCCCAGTGTTTCTTGACCTCAGGTGTTGTCATTTCTCCTCCATAAAGCTCGCTACCACCGAGGCCGCCGCCGCCGAACCGGCCGCAATCGCGGCGGCCACCTGCGGCATCTGTGCACACACGTCACCTGCCGCGAGTACTCCCGGTACCGATGTTCGGTACATGGCGTCGATCTCGATCGGCTCCGCCGAAACCGGCCCTGCCGCTGCGAAACCGACGCCCAGCTTGGACGCCAGCACGGAACGTTGGCGCAATGTGCTGGCCACCAGCAGCCCGCGGCGTGCAAGGCTCTCGCCGTCGGCGAACCTCACGGCCGTCAACTCCCCGTCCGCCGAGACCAACTCGGCCACCGCTCGCTCCTCGACCCGCACCCCGGCCTCGGCCAGGCGGGCACGGTGATCGCCGCCGAGTTCGGCAGGACCGTCGGTCATCAGCACGACGTCGTCGCTCCAACCGCGCAGCATCGTCGCCATGTGCACCGCGCGTTCACCGTTCGCCAACACCGCCAGCGGCTGGTCGCGCACCTCCCAGCCGTGGCAGAACGGACAGTGGAAGACCGAGGTCCCCCACAGTTCAGCCAGCCCCGGCACCGCAGGCGACTCGTACCGCATGCCCATCGCCAGCAGTACCCGGCGCGCCCGGACCACATCGCCGTCCGCCAACTCCAACGCGAAGCCGCCCTCGGCCACCGCTCCCGCGATCACCTCGCCGTCCCGCACGGCGACGCTCGGATAGGCGCCCAGCTCGGAACGCCCCTGCGCGTACAGCTGCGCGGGCGGCACACCGTCGAACCCCAGCAGGCCACCGATGCCATGCGCGGCCAAGTTGCTCTGCGCGCCCGCGTCCACCATCAGCACATGCCGGCGCGCCCGCCCCAGAACGAGTGCGGCGCTCAACCCGGCAGCCCCGCCGCCGACGATCACGCAATCCCAGATCTTCTCCATGACACCACCTTGCCCCGGGTCGTCGAAGATGCCAAGCTCATTTGCCATGAAGGCAAACGAGGACGATGAGGGCGTCGACGCCCGCGTACGACGCCGACTCCGGGACCTGCGTCTGCAGCGCGGCATGACACTCGAGGACGTCGCGAGCCGATCCAGCATCGACATCTCCACACTCAGCCGGCTGGAGTCCGGCAAGCGCCGGTTGGCGCTGGACCATCTGCCCCGGCTGGCGGGCGCGTTGTCGGTGAGCACCGACGAGTTGCTTCGCGCACCCGAGATCGAGGACCCACGCGTGCGGGGAAACTCCCACACCCACAACATGATCACGTTCTGGCCGCTGACCGGCCAGGGCCCCGCCGGGGGGCTGCACGCCTACAAGATCCGCATCAGCGCCAGGAGGAAGACGCCGCCGGTCGAGCTCCCCGTCCACGAAGGCCACGACTGGATGTACGTGCTGTCAGGCCAGCTTCGGCTGCTACTCGGCGACCGCGACTTCACCATCAAACCCGGTGAGGCAGTGGAGTTCTCGACGTGGACGCCACACTGGTTCGGCGTGGTGGACGGCCCGGTGGAGGCGCTGGCGTTGCTCGGGCTGCACGGCGAACGCGTGCACCTGCACACCGATCAGAGGTAGGAGGTCTGGTTGACCAGTCGCACCGATGCTGCCCCGTCCGGGTAGAACTCCGCGATCGACAGCGAGGCCAGATCGAGGTGCAGCCGATACAGGATCGCCGGCCCGGCATCGAGCGCGATGCGCAGCAGCGTCTTGATCGGAGTCACGTGTGAGACCAGCAGCACCGTCTGGCCCGCATGATCGGCGAGGATCCGCTGCTGCGCCCGGCTCACGCGCGCCGCGACGGCGTCGAAACTCTCCCCGCCCGGCGGCGGCACCGACGTGTCGCGGAGCCAGCGCCGGTGCAGTTCGGGATCGCGTTCGGAGGCTTCCCCGAACGTCAGTCCTTCCCAGCCGCCGAAGTCGGTTTCGATCACGTCGTCGTCGACCGTCACCTCCAGATCCAGCGCTGCGGCCGCCGCGGTAGCCGTGGCATGGGCCCGTTGCAGCGGAGACGAGATGACGGCGTCGACGCCGCCCCGTTGTCCGAGGTAGGCCGCGGCCGCGGCCGCCTGTCTCGTGCCGAGCTCGGTCAGCTCGGGATTACCGCGGCCCGAATAGCGGCGCTGCACCGAAAGTTCCGTCTGCCCGTGCCGCAGCAGGAGCAGCCGGGTCGGCGCGCCCGTGGCGCCGGTCCAGCCGGCCGGATTGGTGACGACTTCGGTTGTGAGGGACTCGTCGACAGTCTCGGAGGCAGCGTCCATGGCTTCATTCGCGAGCCGGTCGGCGTAGCTGTTCTCCGCGCGGGGAATCCACCCGTAGGTGACGCGCTGAAAGGCGCGTGCGAGGTCATGCGCCTGCTGATGCAGCGGCGCCAGATCGGGGTGCTTGACCCGCCAGCGACCCGACATCTGCTCCACCACGAGTTGGGAGTCCATGAAGACGTCGACGTCGGTGGCGCCGACGCCGATCGCCGCCTGCAGTCCTGCGATCAGCCCTCGGTACTCGGCGACGTTGTTGGTGGCCCGGCCGATCGACGAATGGGACTCGGCCAGCACGGTGCTGCGGTCGGACGACCACACCACCGCGCCGTAGCCCGCCGGTCCCGGGTTGCCGCGGGACCCGCCGTCGACCTCGACTCGCACTCTCACGCGCGCAAACCCGAGACACGCAACAGGATCGCCGCGCATTCCGGGCAGCGCAGCACGTCGTCGTCGGGTGCGGCTGCGATCCGAGCCAGTTCACCCTTGTCGATCTCAATTCGGCAGGCTCCGCACCGACGCCCCTGCAACTGCCCGGCCCCGACGCCGGTGCGAGACCGCTGGCGTTCGTAGAGCGTCACGAGCCCCTCGTCGATGCCGGCGACCAGCTCAGCACGCCGGGCCACGGCTTCCTGCTTGAGCCGATCCAGCTCACCGCGCGCGTCGTCGCACGCCCGTTGCGCCTCGGCCAGCGTGCTCTCCAGTTCTTCGAGTCCTGCCAGTTCGCGCTCCTGGTCGGCCGTCAGCTCCTCCCGGCGTTCCATGACCTCCAACTGTGAGTCCTCCAAGCTCGCCTGCCGCCGCTGCAGGGTGTCGAGTTCATGCTGCAGGTCGTTGAGCTGCTTGGGGTCCACGGTGCCACCCGCCAGCAATGCGCGGTCGCGATCCTCCCGTTGACGCACCCCGTCGATCTCGGTCTCGAACTTGGCCACCTGAGCGTCGATGTCGGCCAGTGCCAGCCGCAGCGCGGCCAGCCTGTCGCCGGCCGCACGGTGGACGGCCTGGACCTCCTCGACGGCCTTCTGCTCGGGAAGGTTCTTGGTCCGATGCTCGGCCCGGCTGACCTCGGCATCCAGCTCCGCAAGCTGCAGCAGCAGACCTTGTTGGAACACATCAGCTTTCATGGGTGAATCCCTCGACATTCCATGGATCGGTACGCACATCGGACACCTCGACCGGTAGCGATGCACCGAAGTGGTTGCGCAACAACGCTGCGACTTGACGGCACCACGGAAACTCGCTGGCCCAGTGGGCGACGTCGACCAGCGCGACGTCCGAGGTGCGGCGGTGTTCGTCGGCGGGGTGGTGACGTAGATCAGCGGTGACGTAGGCGTGCACGCCGGCCGCGGCCACCTCGGCGAGCAGCGAATCGCCGGCTCCTCCGCAGACTGCGACTCGGGAGACCATCGCGGCCGGGTCGCCGGAGGCGCGAACTCCCCACGACGTCTGGGGCAGGCCGCGCCGAACGCGGGACACGAACTCCGACAGCGGCTCCGGGCGGGGCAACGTCGCGATGCGGCCGAGGCCGACGTCACCGGGCGGGGTCTGCGACTCGAAAATGTCGAAGGCCGGTTCCTCGTAGGGATGGGCGGCACGCAAGCCGGCGAGCACCGCGGCACGCCGCGCCGCGGGGGCCACCATCTCCACCCGATCCTCGGCGACGTGTTCCACGGTGCCGACCACACCGATCGCAGGTACCGCACCCTCCCCGGGCAGGAACTGTCCGTCACCGGCGACGGTCCAACTGCACTGCGAGTAGTCGCCGAGCCGGCCCCCGCCCGCCGCGAACATCGCCGACCTCACAGCCTCGGAGTTCTCTGCGGGAACGAACACCACCCACTTGTCCAGCGCCGGGCCCCACGGGACGGGTGAGAGCACGTCGGTCACGTCGAGCCCCAGCGCCTCGGCGAGGGCATCCGACACGCCCGGCGACGCGCTGTCGGCGTTGGTGTGCGCGGTGTAGAGCGCGCGGCCGGTGCGGATCAGGGAGTGGATCAGGGCACCCTTGGCGGTGTCAGCGGAGACGGTGTCCACCCCGCGCAGCAGCAGAGGATGGTGTGCCAGCAGCAGCCCCTGCTCGGGCACCTGCGCGACAACATCTGCGGTGGCGTCGACGGCCACCGTCACGGAGTCCACCGGCTCCGCCGGGTCGCCGCAGACCAGGCCGACCGAGTCCCAGCTCTGCGCCAGGCGCGGCGGGTACGCGGCCTCAAGCACATCGATGATGTCGGCAAGCCGGATACGTGACACAGCACGACAGTAGTGCGCGTAAACCGGCAGGTTGGGCGAGGACCCTGAACCGAGCGGCACCGTCGGACGCGTCTGCGGAACAATGGCGTTGTGACCGACATCTTGGACAGCACCCGCGACGTCGTCCCGGTGGACCGCGGCGATCTGGTGATCTTCGATCTCGACGGCACACTCACCGATTCCGCCGAGGGAATCGTCGCCAGCTTCCGGCATGCGCTGGAGGCCGTCGGCGCCAGCGTCCCGGACGGTGACCTGGCCGGCCGCATCGTCGGGCCGCCCATGCACATCACACTGCGGGAGATGGGTCTCGGCGACTGCGCGGACGCCGCGATCGCGGCCTACCGCGCCGACTACACCACCCGCGGGTGGTCGATGAACCGGCCGTTCGTCGGCATCCCGGAGCTGCTGGCGGATCTGAGGGCGGCCGGAGTCCGCCTTGCCGTCGCCACATCCAAGGCCGAGCCCACCGCGCAGCGGATCTTGGCGCACTTCGGGCTCGACTCGGTCTTCGAGGTCATCGCCGGTGCCAGTACCGACGGCGCCCGCTCGGCCAAGTCCGACGTCGTCGCCCACGCGCTGCACCAGTTGGCCCCGCTACCCGACCGGGTGGTGATGGTCGGCGACCGGTTTCACGACGTCGAAGGGGCCGCCGCACACGGAATCGGCACCATCGTCGTCGGCTGGGGTTACGGGCGCCTGGACTTCACAGACGGGGACAGTGGCGCGCTCGCCCACGTCGCCGACGTCGACCATCTACGCGAGGTGCTGGGTGTCTGAGCAGCTGCACGTCACCTTCATCTGCTCCGGCAACATCTGCCGCAGCCCGATGGCGGAGAAGATGTTCGCCCACCAGATCAGCGAACGCGGACTGGCGGGTGTGGTCCGGGTGACCAGCGCGGGCACCGGGCACTGGCACGAGGGCGAACCGGCAGACCGCCGCGCGGGGCATGTGCTGCGCGAACACGGTTACCCGTCGGCGCACCGGGCCGCGCAGATGACGGGCGACCACCTGGGGGCCGACCTCGTCGTGGCGCTGGGCCGCAACCACCTGCGCATGCTTGCCCACGAGGGAGTGCCGGCCGAGCGCCTGCGGCTGCTTCGGTCCTTCGATCCCCGATCCGGGGCGCACGCCGACGATGTCGAGGACCCCTACTACGGGACGCAGGACGATTTCGAGGATGTGTTCGCTGTCATCGACGCAGCACTTCCCGGCCTGCACGGATGGGTCGACGAGCGACTGACCGCCAGAGAACAGGTGAGCTGACCATGCGACGCTGGGCCTTCCTGCTGCGGCCCCAGTGGCTGGCGCTCTACGTCGTGGTGATCGCGTTCGCCTACCTGTGCTTCACCGTCCTGGCACCCTGGCAGCTGGGCAAGAACACCAGCACCACGCGGCAGAACGACCAGATTTCCCGGTCGCTCGACGCCGCCCCGGTGCCGTTGACAACCGTTCTCCCCCAGCAGGATTCCGCCGCCCCCGATGAGCAGTGGCAGCAGGTGACGGCCACCGGCCGCTACCTGCCCGAGGGCCAGGTGCTGGCGCGGTTACGGCTCATCGACGGCGACCCCGCGTTCGAGGTGCTGGTGCCGTTCGCCGTGGACGGTGGCCCGACGGTGCTCGTCGACCGCGGCTACGTCCGTCCCGTCGCCGGCTCCCAGGTGCCTTCCATCGACGCACCACCCACCGGCACCGTCACCATCACCGCGCGGTTGCGCGACACGGAAGGCGTCGCCCGGGGCAAGGACCCGTTCGAAGCCGACGGCGGACGACAGGTCTACTCGATCAACATCGACCAGATCTCCGCGCTCACCGGCATCCCGCTCGCCGGCTCGTACCTGCAGCTGGTCCCCGATCAGCCCGGCGGGCTCACCCCGATACCGCTTCCCCATCTCGACTCCGGGCCGTTCCTCTCCTACGGCATCCAGTGGATCGCATTCGGCATCATCGCGCCCATCGGCGTCGGGTACTTCGTGCTCTCCGAGATCCGGGTCCGCCGCCAGGAGAAAGCCGCCGCCGACGCGGCCGCCGCCGACCACCCGGTCGACGAACCTGCCGCGCCCGTCACCACAGAACAGAAGCTCGCCGACCGGTACGGCAAGCGACGCTGACGGCCACCGCCGCGGCCAGAATCTGCACCGCACGCGACAGCCGGACCGCACGCGCAAGATCATCGACCTCGGGATCCCGGCCGTTCCCGAGGGTCGGGCGGATCTCCAGCTCGTGGGCGTACTGCGTGGGTCCGCCCAGGCGGACTCCCAGCGCGCCGGCGAACGACGCCTCGGCGACCCCGGCGTTCGGGCTGGGGTGCTTGTCGGCGTCCCGCCGCCAGGCCTGCCACGCCTGCCGCGGTGACCCGCCCACCAGCGGGGCGCACACCACGACCGCCATACCGGTCAGGCGTGCCGGCGCCAGGTTCACCAGGTCATCGAAACGCGCCGCCGCCCAACCGAACCGGACGTAACGAGGCGACCTGTTTCCGATCATGGAGTCGAGAGTGTTCGCCGCCCGGTACACCAGCGCGCCGGGGGCTCCGCCGACCGCGGCCCACACCAGCGGACCGATCTGGGCATCAGAGGTGTTCTCGGCGATCGATTCCAGCGCTGCCCGGGTCAGACCGGGAGCGTCGAGCACCGACGGATCCCGGCCGCACAGCGACGGCAGCAGTCGGCGGGCGCCGTCGACGTCCCCCTCCTGCAGCAGGCGCACCATCTGCTCCCCGGTGCGGCACAGCGTCGTACCGCCCGCCGCGATGAACATCGCCCCGGCCACCAACGCCGCCTCCGACGCCGCGCCGCGGCGGCGTCCCACCCGCTCCAGCAGGGCCGTCACCACACCCAGCGACGTGAGCAGCGCGGCTGAATGCACCAGGCCGGCCCGTACGTCGTCGGAGTAGGTGCGCCGCTCGAAAGCTGCGGCGCCACTGCCGAACAGCGCCACCGGGTGGCCACGCCGGGGGTCGCCGAACACCGAGTCGGCCACGACCCCTGCGGCAATGCCTATCCCACGCGCGAACACCCCGGCAGCGTCTCACAGACCGTTTTGCCCGATGGCGCGAGGTTCCAGTGCCAGACTGTGCGCATGGGCGACCTGATCTTGACCGCAGACACCATCATCACCATGAACGTCGACGCACCCCGTGCGCAGGCCGTTGCGGTTTCCGGAGACCGGATCGTCGGGGTGGGGAGTATCGAGGACTGCCGTGCGGTGCTGCCCGACGCCGAGGTCATCGAGACCGGCGTCGCCGTGCTCGCCCCTGGTTTCGTTGAGCCGCACAGTCATCCGCTGATCAGTGGCATCGCGACGCAGGCACCGGCGCGGTCCATCGCACCGTGGGACTGCCCCACCTGGGACGACGTGCAAAAGGAGTTCGCCGACGCGATCGCGACCACCGATGCCGGCGAACCGCTGCTCTTCGCCGGTTTCGACGCGCTGCTGCACCGCCACCCGAAACCCGATGCGGCGGAACTGGACGAGATCTTCGGCGACCGCGTCGCGGTGGTCGCCGACAATTCGGGACATGGCGTGTACTTCAACTCGGCGCTCATCCGCAGCTACGGCTGGGATGCCGATCCACCGGCTGACCCCGTCGCCTCGCACTACGGTCGCAACGCCGACGGGTCGCTCAACGGGCAGGGCTTCGAACTCCCCGTCCTCACCGCCGTGACCGGGCCGATCATGGCCAAGCTCGGCAACCCCCTGCTGGCCGCCGCGCTCTACTTCGCCGAGATGTCGCGCGGCGGTTACACGTCGACTTCGGACATGACCTATGACCCGAACTACCGCGCCGGTTACGAGGCACTCGCCGCGGCGCCGTCGTGCCCGCTGCGGATCAGCATGTGGGAGGTGTCGACCAGCGACACCTACACCGAAGCAACCACTTTCACCGCCGGTGAGGACTGGCTCACCAAGGCGGGCGTCAAGCTGTGGACCGACGGGTCGCCGTGGGTGGGCAACATCGCGATCTCCTTCCCCTACCTGGACTCCGAAACCAACCGCACCGCAGGAATCGACCCGGCCACCGCGGGCGGTGTCCAGTCGATGAACTACACCCGCGAACAGCTCGACGCGATCCTCGACCACGCCGCACCCAAGGGGTGGCAGATGGCGTTCCACGCCAACGGCGATCTCGCACTCGACCTCGCGCTGGACTGTTACGAGGACGGACTGACCCGGCACGGCCTGCTCGGCACCGATCACCGCTGGCGCCTTGAGCACTGCGGAGCGGGCACCCGCGAGCATTTCGACCGGGCCGCCCGCCTCGGGGTGCATGTGTCGATGTCGCCGTTCCAGTACTACTACTGGGGGGATCTTCTCGACGGCGCGATTTTCGACTCCGAGCACGGCGCCCGCTGGGCGGCATTCCACGATGCCGTCGCGTCGGGCGCGTGCGTGTCCCTTCATAACGACGGCTCGGTGTCGCCCCCGACACCGGTGATCAACATCGCCACCGCGGTCAACAGGCGCACCCGTGACGGCGGCGTGCACCGGCCCGATCAAGCCATCTCACTGGATCAGGCCTGGCGGGCGCAGACCATCGATGCGGCCCGGACACTGCGCCGCGACCACCTCGTCGGGTCCATCGAGGTGGGCAAGCTCGCCGACTTCGTGGAGCTCACCGCCGACCCCTGGACTGTCGACCCGGGCGCGTTGATCGACACCGTGACGGTGGCGGGCACGTGGTTGGGCGGGCGGCGCGTCGACCTCGATGAGTTCGTCGGCGCTATCGGCGGCGCCGACAACACCGACCACGCGCACCTGGCCGATCGCCCGGCTCCGGGGTGCTGCTGATCAGCTGCGGTACAGCGTCTTGACGCTGTCGTGGAGCAGCTTCGGCAGCGGCGGGGATTCGTAGGTTCCGGTCACCACCTCGATGTAGCACGCCCGATCGCCGGCACCCGCCACCTCGAGCGCCTCGTCGAGTTCGGCGAGGGTGCTCACCCGCGGGGTGTACCAGTCCTGGCAGCCCAGGGCGTGCGGCAGTTCCGAGTAGTTCCACTGCGCGACGTCGTTGTACGCGATATCGGGGTCCTTGCAGAGCAGCCGTTCGATCAGGTAGCCGTTGTTGTTCAGCACGAAGATGACGGGCGCGAGGCCCTGCCGGGCGAACTGGCCGATCTCCTGCGCGGTCAGCTGGTGCGATCCCTCACCGGTGACGAGCACCAGCCGACGCTTCCTGGCGGCGACGGCAGCCCCCAGGGCTGCCGGGGTGGCCCAACCGATGGCACCCCACAGCGTCTGGTTGTGGAACCGCGCGCCGCGGGGCAGCGTGGCGAACGCCAGCCCCATGGAGCTGGTCCCGGTGTCCACGACGAGGAGATCGTCCTCGCGCAGGAACCCGGCCCAGCGCGGGTACAGGGTGTCCGCCGTGATCGGATCGGGGCCGGCGCCGGTCACGGGGCCCAGGGCCGGAAGCGGGACCTGCGGCAGTGCCCGTGTCCGGTAAACGCGGCCGGCGAGTTCGCTTAACAGATCCCCCATTTCGACATCCGGGTACACGGTCGCACCGATCGTGGTGCGGTGGATCTCGATGTCGATGGTGCGGGCCGGATCCAGTTTCGCGGTGAACGCGCCGGTGTTGAAGTCGCTCGGCAGGGTGCCCAGCGAAATGACGACGTCGGATCCCTCCACGTACTCACGGGCCGCCTCGTCCATCAGCCTGCCGTCGTACATCCCGATGAAGTTCGGATGGGACTCGTCGAGCACGGACTTGTCGGCGAACATCGTCGCGAACGGCAGATTCGCCGCCTCGATGAAGCCGCGGGCGGCGTCGCGCAGTCCCAGCCGGTCGACCACCAGGCCGGGTAGCACCACCCCGGAGGAGGCACCCTCCAGCGCGGCGACGATCGCGTCGGCGGCCGCCGACAGCGAAGCCGGGTTGCTGACCGGCAACGTCACCGGCTGTCCCGTGGCCAGGACGGGCTGGTCGACGACGTCGGCAGGTATCGCGAGGTAGACGGGTCGCCGGTGGTAGAGCGCCGCACCGATCAACCGCTCTGTCTCGGAGACGGCGTTGGACGGGGTGAGGATGGCGCTGGCGGCCACGACGGTGTCGGCCATCGTGCGGAACAGCTCGAACTCGCCATTGCCGAGCGTGTGGTGCACGATCGCGCGCCCGTCCTGGGTGGCGCGGTTCGGCATGCCGGTGAGATGGACGACGGGCACGTTCTCCGCATACGACCCGGCGATCGCGCTGATGGCGCTCAACTCCCCCACGCCGTAGGTGGTGTTCACCGCACCCACGCCCCGAACGCGCGCATATCCGTCGGCGGCATACGCGGCATTGAGTTCGTTGCAACAGCCGATCCAGTTGATCTTCGGATGGGCGACGATCGCGTCGTTAATCGGGAAGGCGAAATCGCCAGGCACGCCGAAAATGTCGGTCACCCCGATGTCATGGAGACGGTCGAGCACGTACTCGATGACGGTCCGGGTCTCGGTCATCGCCTCAACCTAGCAAGCGTCACAATTTTGTCCGATACACCGCGCCCGGGGCAGGGGTATACCTGGAGGCGTGTTCACCAAGATCATCGACACCGCAACTCAGGTCGTCGAGGGCGTCGGCGCCCTCGTCGGTATCCGCGCAGGCACCGAGGAGCCGATGTACGTCCGGGAAGCGTCTGTCGGCGCCGTCGAGATCCGCCGCTACGGTCCGCGCATCGCAGCGCAAACCGTGGTCGCCGGGGACGAGATCGAGGCGCGCAACGCCGGTTTCCGGCGCATCGCCGGATACATCTTCGGCGGCAATCACCGCAAGACCACGATCGCGATGACAGCGCCGGTGGCGCAGCAGAGCGAGAAGATCGCCATGACGGCCCCGGTCGCCCAGTCCCGCGACGCCGACGGCGGCTCGGTGATCCAGTTCTTCATGCCGTCGAAGTGGTCGATGGACCTGTTGCCCGCGCCGGACGACGAGCGCGTCGAGCTGGTGGAAGTGCCGGGCGAGACCTACGCGGTGCTCCGCTTCAGCGGTGACCGCAGCGCCGCGGCCGTCGCAGCGAAGTCCGGCGAACTGCTCCACGCGCTGCGGTCCAGCGCTTTTCAGCCGATCGGAGATCCGGTCGCCTGGTTCTACGACCCGCCGTGGACACTTCCGGCCCGCCGGCGCAACGAGGTCGCCGTGGTGGTGACCACGGACGGTGCTTAACTCCCGTCGTCGACGGTGATGGGATGGGCGAGCACGGACTCGTGCATGTAGCCCAGCACGTTGGGCGGCGTTGACTCCGGTTGTCGGCGCCCGCGGTCGTCGGTCGCACGAACCCGCAGCACATGGTCTCCGGGATCGGCGTTCCAGCGGATCTGCCACCGCGCCCACACGCCGGGCGCCCCCGGCGAGGTGATGTCGGCCGCGACCCACGGCCCGTCGTCGATTCGGGTCTCGACCATGGTGATTCGGGCCTCTCCCGCAAACGCCCGTCCCCGGATCACGTGCGGTCCCGGTTGCAGGTGCGCCGGCCACGCCAGCTCGACGAGAGTGGACAGGGCCGGCTCGGTGATCACGGAAGTGCTCGCGGCAGCGCCGTCGCGGTTCTCGGTGATCAGCACGTAGTCTTCGGTGTTCCACGGCACGTGGAGGGCGTGTTCGGAAACCTCGATGCGACCCAACCATTTGATGCTCGCCGCACCCAGCCAGCCCGTCACCACCAACCTGGCCGGGAACCCGTGGTCGGGAGGCAGTTCTTCGCCGTTCATCGCGAAGGCCACGATGGTGTCGTCGGCGAGCGCCTTGGCCAGCGGTAGCGGTCTGCGCGCTCGAATGGCATCGAGCGCCTCCGGCATCACCTCGACAGCGGCGTCCGTCAATCCGGCCGGTTCGAGCAGGTCGCGCAACCGCACACCGGTCCATTCCGCGGTGCTGATGGCGCCGCGACCCCACTGAGTGCCCTCGAAGTCCTGCCCGACCTCCTTGCCGAAGAGAACCCTGCGGTTTCCCGCGCATTCGATCGTGCGGGTCACCGAGACCACCGGGAAGGCGCCGCGGATATCGGTGTACGAATAGCTCGTCGCGCGTCGGACACCGTCACCCTCGACGCGCAATTCCCACGTCCCCGGATCGATCTCGGGCGTGGGTGCGTGACTACGAATGAAGAACCGATGATTCGGGGTGATGTCACCGAGGAGCGTCTCGGGCCTTGTCCCGTAGTCCAACCCGGACCCGGTGTCCTCCATGTCCGGATGCAGGATCCTGCTGCTCGCCACTGTCCGTCCTGTTCTCCCCCGCAGCGAGCATAAGCGGTGTCAGGCCGGCTGCTCGGTGATCTGGCACGACAGCGTGACTACCTCAGCCAGGTGGACAGCGCACTGAACGTCGAGGTGTCGGCATGCTCACCATCGGATCGCCGAGAAGCATTGCACGTGAATATGTTTCGCGAAGAACCGGACGCCGAAGTGCGGGATGGCGACGAGCGTGTCGTAGCTGTGCTCGACGTCAATGAACCATACGGCAACTAGCCGTACCGGACTGGTGGGCGCGGACGGTTTCGAACCGCCGACCGCTGGTGTGTAAAACCAGAGCTCTACCCCTGAGCTACGCGCCCGATCCCGGGCAGGCTACACGCCCGGGAGGTACTACCGGAAATTCCACTAACCGGTCCGGACCGCGGCCAGCGCCTGCGCCCAGACACCCTGATCCCGCGCCTCCCCCGGCTCCTTGCACTCGGCGAACCGGATCACCCCGGAGCGATCCACCACGAACGTGCCGCGGTTGGAGAACCCGGAGACGTCGTTGAACACCCCGTAGGCCTGGCTGACCGCGCCGTGCGGCCAGAAATCCGACAGCACAGGGAACGTGAAGCCGCGCTGCGTGGCCCACATCTTGTGGGTCGGCGACGGCCCCACCGAGATGGTCAGCGTCGCCGTCTCGTCGTTGACGTAGTCGTCGACGTGGTCCCTGATCTCGTCGAGCTCGCGCTCACAGATCCCGGTGAACGCCAACGGGAAGAAGACCAGGACCACGTCCTTGGCGCCGCGGAAGCTCGCCAGGGACACCGGTTGGTTGTTCTGATCCTTGAGCGTGAAGTCCGGCGCCGGCTCGCCGACAGCAGGCATCACTACCGCTGCCGTCTGCTCTTCGCGCAAGCGCTCATCGCTGCTTGGTGATGGCATTCGCCTTCGGCTGCACCAGACGGCTGGCGATCCAGTCACCGAGATTGGCCGACGACGTCTGCATCAGCCCCGCCGTCGGTGCAGACTCCGCGATTTCCGCGGGCTGTACGTGCCCAGGCTTGCCGGTCTTGGGAGTCACCACCCAGATCACGCCGTCGTCCGCCAGCGGGGTGATGGCGTCCATCAGCGTGTCCACGAGGTCGCCGTCGCCATCGCGCCACCACAGCAGCACGACGTCGACCACCTCATCGGCGTCTTCGTCGAGCAGCTCGCCGCCGCTCACGTCCTCGATGTTGAATCGTATGTCGTCGTCGCTGTCCTGGTCCCAGCCCAGTTCCTGCACAACCTGATCTTTTTGGATGCCCAGTAAGCGGGCGTAGTTCGGGGGGTCACCCGCCGACACCACGGTCAGTCCTCCTTCAGCCGACTTGGCGCACCTTGCGCTCAGTCACGTGCGAGCCCCTATCGTCGCACGCCGCAGCCAGACAGCAAGCCATCTAGCGGCAGGTTCATCGGTATGCCGCGTCGCACCGGTCCAAAGCGGTCACTTTGGAGTCGTTGAGCAGGTCGATCGCGGCGTTGAATTCGTCGACCGAATAGTTGCCGGCGATGGCCGTCGCAACCCCGCGCGCGGCATCCACCCAGCTGTTCAGCGCGTCGCGCAGCTCCGGCGGCAACGGATCGGAAATGCTTCCGGCCACCAGGTCCGCGCTGTGGTTCAGCGCGTCGATCGCCGGGCCGGTGGTCCGGCTGATGTCGGCGGGATTGCTGTTGATCGAGTCCACGTAGGTGTTGACGGCCCCGATCGCCTCCGCGCTGCTCGAGCTCATCGCCTCGCACGAGGTGCGTACGGCTTCGACGGTCATGGATGCCTGGCGTTCGGATTCACGGGCGCTGGAGCTGGCGGCGGATTCCTCCACCGAGGCCGTCACCGACGCTCGATACACCGGGGCTTCACCCTCGGCCACCGTGGCGTCTCCGTCGGTGACGCTCGTGCATCCCACGACCACCATCACCAGCGCCGCGAATGTGCCGGCTACGCAAGCGGCCAGCCGCACCCCGCGGGCGCTCAGCCGTCCGATCAGCACAGTCTGCAGACGTTACCGGTTTGACCACAGGTTCTGACGGCCGTTCACCGGTTCGCCGAGACCGCCCACACCCGCTAGTGCGGATGGGGCAGGATTAGACAAGGATGGACCCGCGCGCGCGGAACGCGAAGTAACCCGCTGAGCCGATGTGTGCGCGTACTTTTACCGCCTAACAAGGAGCGGAAGTTGACCACCGAGTTCGTGCGCCAGGACCTGGCCCAAAACTCCAGCAGCACAAGTGAACCCGACCGCGTGCGGGTGATTCGGGAAGGCGTCGCGTCGTACCTGCCGGACATCGATTCCGACGAGACCGCCGAATGGCTGGAGTCGTTCGACCAACTGGTAGAACGGTCCGGCCCGGCGCGTGCGCGCTATCTGATGTTGCGCCTTCTGGAACGCGCCGGTGAGCAGCGGGTGGCGATCCCCGCACTGACCTCGACCGACTACGTGAACACGATCCCGACCGAACTGGAGCCCTGGTTCCCCGGCGACGAGGACGTCGAGCGGCGCTACCGCGCGTGGATCCGCTGGAACGCCGCGATCATGGTGCACCGGGCACAGCGTCCGGGAGTCGGTGTGGGTGGCCATATTTCGACCTATGCCTCGTCGGCCGCGCTGTACGAGGTCGGCTTCAACCACTTCTTCAGGGGCAAGTCGCACCCCAGTGGGGGCGACCAGATCTTCATCCAGGGGCACGCCTCCCCCGGCATCTACGCCCGCGCGTTCCTGGAGGGCCGGCTGACCTCGGATCAACTCGACGGGTTCCGTCAGGAACACAGCCACCCCGGCGGCGGGCTGCCGTCCTACCCGCACCCCCGCCTGATGCCCGATTTCTGGGAGTTCCCGACGGTCTCCATGGGCCTGGGCCCGATGAACGCCATCTACCAGGCCAGGTTCAACCACTACCTGCACGACCGCGGCATCAAGGACACCTCCGCCCAGCATGTGTGGGCGTTCCTTGGCGACGGCGAAATGGACGAGCCGGAGAGCCGCGGCCTCATCCAGGTCGCCGCCAACGAGGGTCTGGACAACCTGACCTTCGTCGTCAACTGCAACCTGCAGCGCCTCGACGGACCCGTCCGCGGCAACGGCAAGATCATCCAGGAGCTGGAATCGTTCTTCCGCGGCGCCGGCTGGAACGTGATCAAGGTGGTCTGGGGCCGCGAGTGGGACGCCCTGCTGCACGCCGACCGCGACGGCGCCCTGGTCAACTTGATGAACACCACCCCTGATGGTGATTACCAGACCTATAAGGCCAACGACGGCAGCTACGTCCGCGACCACTTCTTCGGCCGCGACCCGCGCACCAAGGCTCTGGTCGAGCCGATGACCGATCGCGAGATCTGGAACCTCAAGCGCGGTGGGCACGACTACCGCAAGGTCTACGCGGCCTACCACGCGGCGATGGAGCACAAGGGCCAGCCCACGGTGATCCTGGCCAAGACCATCAAGGGCTACACCCTGGGCAAGCACTTCGAGGGCCGTAACGCCACGCACCAGATGAAAAAGCTTGCGTTGCAAGACCTCAAGGACTTCCGCGACAGCCAGCGCATTCCGTTGTCCGACGAGCAGCTCGAGGACAACCCCTATCTGCCGCCGTACTACCACCCGGGACCGGAAGCTCCGGAGATCCGCTACATGCTCGACCGGCGCCGCTCCCTGGGCGGGTTCCTGCCCGAGCGCCGGACCAAGACCAAGGTTCTGCCGCTACCGGGACGCGACGCCTATAAGGCGTTGAAGAAGGGGTCTGGCAAGCAGGAGGTGGCCACCACCATGGCCACCGTGCGGACGTTCAAGGAACTGCTGCGCGACAAAGAAATCGGCAAGCGCATCGTTCCCATCATCCCGGACGAGGCCCGCACGTTCGGCATGGATTCGTGGTTCCCGAGCCTGAAGATCTACAACCGCAACGGCCAGCTGTACACCGCGGTGGACGCCGAGTTGATGCTCGCCTACAAGGAGAGCGAGATCGGCCAGATCCTGCACGAGGGCATCAACGAGGCCGGTTCGACGGCGTCGTTCACCGCGGTCGGCACCTCGTACGCCACCCACAACGAGCCGATGATCCCGATCTACATCTTCTATTCGATGTTCGGGTTCCAGCGCACCGGCGACGGGCTGTGGGCCGCAGCCGACCAGATGGCGCGCGGGTTCGTCCTGGGTGCTACCGCCGGGCGCACCACGCTGGTCGGTGAAGGGCTGCAGCATGCCGACGGGCACTCGCTGCTGCTGGCCGCCACCAACCCTGCCGTGGTGGCCTACGACCCTGCGTTCGCCTTCGAGATCGCCTACATCATCGAAAGCGGTCTGCAGCGGATGTTCGGCGAGAACCCCGAGAACGTCTACTTCTACATGACGATCTACAACGAGCCCTACGTCCAGCCCGCCGAGCCCGAGGGCATCGACGTCGACGGGTTGCTGCGCGGCATCTACCGCTATCAGCAAGCGCCCGAGAAGAAGAAGCACACCGCGCAGATCCTGACCTCCGGTGTCGGTATGCCGTCGGCGCTCAAGGCCGCCGAACTGCTGGCCGACGACTGGGACGTCGCCGCGGACGTGTGGTCGGTGACGAGCTGGGGTGAGCTCAACCGCGACGGCGTGGCGGTCGAGAAGGAACGGTTGCGCCACCCGGACAAGCCGGCAGCAACCCCCTACATCACCAAGGTGCTCGCCGACGCCACCGGACCGGTGGTGGCGGTCTCGGATTGGATGCGTGCCGTGCCCGAGCAGATCCGGCCCTGGGTGCCGGGGACCTACATCACGCTCGGCACCGACGGCTTCGGCTTCTCCGACACCCGGCCCGCCGCACGGCGCTACTACAACACCGATGGCGAATCTGTCGCCGTCGCCGTGCTCGAAGGACTGGCGCGGGACGGCAACATCGACATGTCGGTGGCGGTCGAAGCCGCCCGCAAGTACGAGATCGATGACGTCATGGCTGCGCCGGAGCAGACGTCGGATCCCGGAGTCGCGTAGGCGACGACATTGGGCCGGTCAGTGGCTTGACGCTGGTGACGCTTGTGGGGTCTCGCCAAAAACAGGCGTAGCTTTTAGGGATGACCGACAACAATCGGTTCATCCCGCCGAAGTCGACCGTCGAGGTGCTGGAGAACGTCCCCGAATCGGCGCTGCGCCGGCTCAAGCAGTATTCGGGCCGGCTCGCCACCGAGGCGGTCCACGCCATGGAAGAACGGCTGCCGTTCTTCGCTGACATGGAGGCCTCCCAGCGGGCCAGCGTGCAGCTCGTGGTGCAGGCTGCCGTCGTCAACTTCGTCGAATGGATGCGCGACCCGCAGAGCAATGTCAGCTACACCGCACAGGCCTTCGAAGTGGTTCCGCAGGATCTGCGCCGGCGGATCGCGTTGCGCCAGTCCGTCGAGATGGTGCGCGTCACGATGGAGTTCTTCGAAGAAGTCGTGCCGCTGCTGGCCCGCTCCGAGCAGCAGCTGACGGCGCTGACCGCGGGAATCCTGCGCTACAGCCGCGATCTGGCGTTCGCGGCGGCCAGCGCCTACGCCGACCAGGCCGAGATCCGTGGTGCATGGGACACCAGGATGGAGGCCAACCTGGTGGACGCGGTGGTCCGGGGCGACAGCGGGCCGGAGCTGCAGTCCCAGGCCGCCGCACTGAACTGGGACGCCACCGCACCTGCGACGGTGATCGTCGGCATGCCGCGGCCGGACCGGACAGAATTCGCCGCCGAGGACGTGCACGAGGTGGCGAAACGCCACGGACGCAGCGCACTGTCCGACGTGCACGGCACGTGGCTGGTCGCGATCGTCTCGGGCACGCTTACCCTGACCGATCGATTCCTGTCGGATCTGATGCGAGCATTCGCCGACGCCCCGGTCGTGATCGGGCCCACCGCGCCGGCGCTTGGGGTGTCGCACCGCAGCGCCACGGAGGCTATTGCGGGGATGAACGCAGTCGCCGGCTGGGCCGGTGCCCCGCGCCCGGTGTCGGCACGCGAACTGCTGCCCGAGCGAGCTCTGCTCGGTGATACCAGCGCCGCCGCAGCCCTGGAAGCGGACGTGATGCGGCCCCTGGCCGACGCCGGACCGGCGCTCACCGAGACGTTGGATGCCTATCTGGATTCCGGCGGAGCAATTGAGGCATGCGCGCGTCAATTGTTCGTTCATCCAAATACCGTCCGCTACCGGCTGAAACGAATCGCGGACTTCACCGGCCGTGATCCCACGGTTCCGCGCGACGCCTATGTGTTGCGCATCGCCTCGTCGCTGGGCCGCCTGTCCCGGCAGGCCCATCAGCTCCCTGCTCAGAGCGCGGGATCCCGGCAGGTCATCGATGTTGCATCGATCACAATTGCGGACAAGTCCACGACGTAACAGATTGCGGCCAGGTCTCGACGGGGTCCCATCACATGCGGTTTTGTGGACTACCTACAAAAACATAAGACAAGGTTCATAATCTCTTACACCGCGCAAAACGCCGTTCTCAATGTTTCCTTAGAGACGTGCCTCAGACCACTGTGCTCGCATTCCTGGCGCCCGGACAGGGCTCGCAGACTCCCGGCATGCTCGCCGACTGGCTCGAGCTGCCCGGTGCTGCCCAGCGCATCGCGGCGTGGTCGGAGATCAGCGGACTGGATCTGGGCCGGCTCGGCACCACGGCCACGGCCGAAGAGATCACCGATACCGCGGTGACCCAGCCTCTCGTCGTGGCAGCCACGCTGCTCGCCTACGAGGAACTCACGACGCGCGGCGTCCTCGACGGCCTCGACATCGACACCACAATCGTGGCCGGACACTCGGTCGGCGAAATCGCCGCCTACGCCATCGCCGGCGTGATCTCCGCCGACGAAGCCGTCTCGCTGGCAGCCACCCGGGGCAAGGAGATGGCCAAGGCTTGCGCGCTCGAGCCCACCGGCATGTCGGCGCTGCTGGGCGGCGACGAGACCGAAGTGCTGGCCCGCCTGGAAGCGCTGGACCTGGTCGCCGCAAACCGCAACGCCGCCGGGCAGATCGTCGCCGCCGGCGCGGTGTCGGCGCTGGAGAAGCTCGCCGAGGATCCGCCGGCCCGCGCCCGCATCCGTCCGTTGGCCACCGCAGGCGCCTTCCACACCCAGTACATGGCGTCGGCCCTGCCGGGCTACGCCACGGTGGCCGACCGCATCGACCCCGCGGAACCCGCCGTGACCCTGCTGTCCAACTCCGACGGCAGGCCGGTGTCCTCGGCCGCCGATGCCATGGCGAAACTGGTCGCCCAGATGACCAGGCCGGTGCGCTGGGATCTGTGCACCGCCTCGATGAAAGAACTCGGCGTCACCGCCGTTGTCGAGTTCCCGCCCGCGGGAACGTTGACGGGCATCGCCAAACGGGAGTTGAAGGGAACGCCGACGCATCCCATCAAGTCCCCCGCTGACCTGGACGGGCTCGCGGAGTACCTCCGCGCTTCGGCCAGCTGAGAAATACCAGCTCGACTCGTACGTTTCATCAATTCAGTAACAACACATATAGAAGGAGCCATTGTGGGCGCCAGCCAGGAAGAAATCATCTCGGGTCTCGCGGAGATCATCGAAGAGGTCACGGGTATCGAGCCCTCTGAGGTCACCCCCGAGAAGTCCTTCGTCGACGACCTGGACATCGACTCGCTGTCGATGGTCGAGATCGCGGTGCAGACCGAGGACAAGTACGGCGTGAAGATCCCGGACGAGGACCTCGCCGGCCTGCGCACCGTCGGTGACGTCGTCGCCTACATCCAGAAGCTCGAAGAAGAGAACCCCGAAGCCGCTGCGGCCATCCGGGCACAGATTACGGGCGACAAGTGACCAAACCTTCCACTGCTAACGGCGGTTTCCCCAACGTCGTCGTGACCGCCGTCACGGCGACCACCTCGATTGCACCGGATATCGAGAGCACGTGGAAGGGTCTGCTTGCAGGAGAGAGCGGCATCCGCGTTCTCGAAGACGACTTCGTCACCAAGTGGGATCTTGCGGTCAAGATCGGTGGGCACCTCAAGGAGCCCCTCGATCCCCTCATGAGCCGGCTCGAACTGCGACGCATGTCGTACGTCCAGCGGATGTCGAAGTACCTGGGTAACCAGCTGTGGGACAGCATCGGGCGTCCGGAGGTCGATCCCGACCGGTTCTCGGTCGTGATCGGCACCGGCCTCGGTGGCGGCGAGAAGATCGTCGAGACCTACGACGCGATGAACGAGGGCGGGCCCCGCAAGGTGTCCCCGCTGGCCGTTCAGATGATCATGCCCAACGGTGCGGCTGCCGTCGTCGGCCTGGAGCTGGGCGCCCGCGCCGGGGTCATCACCCCGGTGTCGGCGTGCTCCTCCGGGTCCGAGGGCATCGCCCACGCCTGGCGCCAGATCGTCATGGGTGACGCCGACATCGCCGTCTGCGGCGGCGTCGAAGGCGGCATCGAGGCACTGCCCATCGCGGCGTTCTCGATGATGCGCGCGATGTCCACTCGCAACGACGATCCGGAAGGCGCGTCGCGGCCGTTCGACAAGAACCGTGACGGCTTCGTCTTCGGTGAAGCGGGTGCGCTGATGGTCATCGAGACCGAAGAGCACGCACTGGCCCGGGGCGCCAAGCCGCTGGCCAGACTGCTCGGAGCGGGCATCTCGTCGGACGCCTTCCACATGGTGGCGCCGGCAGCCGACGGCGCACGCGCCGGGTTCGCGATGAAGCGGGCCATGGAAACGGCAGGCCTGTCCCCCAAGGACATCAGCCACGTCAACGCGCACGCCACATCGACGTCCATCGGTGACGTCGCCGAGGCCAACGCGATCCGGGTCGCGGGTGTGGAGCACGCTGCGGTGTACGCACCGAAGTCGGCGCTGGGCCACTCCATCGGCGCGGTCGGGGCGCTGGAGTCGATCCTGACGGTGCTGACGCTGCGTGACGGCGTCATCCCGCCGACGCTCAACTACGAGACGCCGGATCCGGAAATCGATCTCGATGTCGTCGCAGGTGAGCCTCGATATGGCGACTACCAGTACGCCATCAACAATTCGTTCGGTTTTGGTGGCCACAATGTGGCATTGGCGTTCGGTCGCTACTAGATCGAACGAACGTCGCTAGAAACCGCGGAGGCCGGAGGCCGACCTCGGACCGGAGAAAGGACGCGCAGCTCACTTATGGCTTCGCCGACAACAGGTAGTGGACTGCCGGACGTCGTGGTCACCGGTATCGCAATGACCACGAGTCTGGCTACCGACGCGGAAACTACCTGGAAGTCGCTGCTCGACGGACAAAGCGGCATCCGCCTCCTTGGCGATGAATTCGTCGAGCAGTTCAAGCTTCCGGTGAAGATCGGTGGGCACCTGCACGAGGATTTCGACGGCGAGCTCACCAAGGTCGAGAAACGCCGGATGTCCTACGTCCAGAAGATGGCGACGGTTCTCGGCCGACGGGTCTGGGAGAACGCCGGCTCCCCCGAAGTCGACACCGAACGGCTCCTGGTGTCGATCGGGACCGGGTTGGGCGGCGCCGAGGCGCTGGTGTTCGCCTACGACGGCCTGCGGGAACGCGGCCTGCGTTCGGTGTCACCTCTGTCGGTGCAGATGTACATGCCCAATGGACCTTCCGCGGTCGTCGGACTGGAGCGCCACGCCAAAGCAGGTGTGGTGACTCCGGTTTCGGCATGTGCATCGGGTTCGGAAGGTATTGCCCAGGCCTGGCGCAACATTGTGCTCGGCGAGGCCGACATCGCCATCTGCGGAGGTGTCGAGCAGCGCATCGAGGCGGTGCCGATCGCCGCGTTCGCCCAGATGCGCATCGTGATGTCGACCAACAACGACGACCCCGCGGGCGCGTGCCGACCCTTCGACAAGGACCGGGACGGGTTCGTCTTCGGCGAGGCCGGCGCGCTGATGGTCATCGAGACCGAAGAACATGCCAAGGCCCGGGGCGCCACGATCCTGGCCCGGCTGATGGGCGCGAGCATCACCTCCGACGGCTTCCACATGGTGGCCCCCGACCCGGACGGCGAACGTGCCGGCTATGCGATGACGCGCGCCATCCAGCTCGCAGGTCTGCAGCCCGGCGATATCGACCATGTCAACGCGCATGCGACCGGCACCAGCGTCGGCGACGTCGCCGAGGGCAAGGCGATCAACAGGGCGATGGCCGGTCACCGGCCCGCGGTCTACGCGCCGAAGTCGGCGCTGGGCCATTCCGTCGGCGCGGTGGGCGCCGTGGAGTCCATTCTCACAGTCCAGGCGCTGCGGGACGGCATCGTTCCGGCCACACTGAACTTGAGGAACCTGGATCCAGAGATCGACCTCGACGTCGTGGCGGGCGAACCGCGCACCGGTGACTTCCGGTACGCGATCAACAATTCATTCGGATTCGGCGGGCACAATGTCGCACTCGCCTTCGGCAAGCACTGAGAAGCAGGAGAACACATGACGACAATCGAGAATCGGCGGGCGCCCGACTCGGCCAACGAGTCCCTTGATCCGCGCGATCCGCTGTTGCGGCTCTCCACGTTCTTCGATGACGGCAGCGTCGAGCTGCTGCACGAACGCGACAAGTCCGGTGTGCTGGCCGCCACCGGCACCGTCAATGGAGTGCGCACCGTCGCCTTCTGCACCGACGGCACCGTTATGGGCGGCGCCATGGGCGTCGACGGCTGCAAGCACATCGTCAACGCCTACGACGTCGCGATCGAGGACCAGAGCCCGATCGTCGGCATCTGGCACTCGGGCGGCGCGCGGCTGGCCGAAGGAGTCAAGGCGCTGCACGCCGTCGGCCTGGTCTTCGAGGCGATGATCCGGGCGTCGGGCTACATCCCGCAGATCTCGGTCGTCGTAGGCTTCGCGGCCGGCGGCGCCGCGTACGGCCCCGCCCTCACCGACGTCATCGTGATGGCGCCCGACAGCAAGGTCTTCGTCACCGGCCCCGACGTCGTCCGCAGCGTCACCGGTGAGGACGTCGACATGGTGTCCCTCGGCGGCCCCGAGGCGCACCACAAGAAGTCCGGCGTCTGCCACATCGTCGCCGACGACGAGCTCGACGCCTACGAACGCGGCCGCCGCCTGGTCGGATTGTTCTGCCAGCAGGGTCATTTCGACCGCACCAAGGCCGAGGCCGGCGACACCGACCTCAAGGCGCTGCTGCCCGAGTCCGCTCGCCGCGCCTACGACGTGCACCCGCTGGTCGAGGCGCTGCTGGACGACGGTGTGCCGTTCGAAGAGTTCCAGTCGCGCTGGGCACCGTCGATCGTGGTCGGTCTCGGCCGGCTCGCCGGTCGCACCGTCGGCGTCATCGCCAACAACCCGCTGCGCCTCGGCGGCTGCCTGAACTCCGAAAGTGCGGAGAAGTCAGCGCGATTCGTGCGGCTGTGCGACGCCTTCGGCATCCCGCTGGTGGTCATCGTCGACGTACCCGGCTACCTTCCCGGTGTCGACCAGGAGTGGGGCGGCGTGGTGCGCCGCGGCGCGAAGCTGCTGCACGCCTTCGGTGAATCGTCGGTACCCCGCGTCACGCTGGTCACCCGCAAGATCTACGGCGGCGCCTACATCGCGATGAACTCGCGGTCGCTGAACGCCACCAAGGTGTTCGCGTGGCCCGATGCCGAGGTCGCCGTGATGGGCGCCAAGGCCGCGGTCGGCATCCTGCACAAGAAGAAGCTGGCCGCCGCTGCGCCGGAAGACCGTGAGGCCCTGCACGAAGAGCTGGCCATCGAGCACGAGAGGATCGCCGGCGGCGTCGACTCGGCCATCGAGATCGGGGTGGTGGACGCGAAGATCGATCCCGCGCACACCCGCAGCGTGCTGACCCAGGCGCTGGCCGAGGCACCCGCGCGGCGCGGTCGCCACAAGAACATCCCGCTGTAACCGCGCAGCCTTCTGCGCCGAACTGAGGTTCCTGGTCGTGATTCCAACGCGGATCACAGCCGGGAACCTCAGTTCGTCGCGGCCAGCAGTTCCGCCGCTGCCGGCTCCGCCTTGGACCGGTCCTCGGCGACCAGCCCGATGCGGGTGCGCCGGTCCAGGATGTCGTCGACCGTGAGCGCCCCCTCGTGGGTCACTGCGTACTCGAATTCCGCCCGTGTGACGTCAATGCCCTCGGCCACCGGCTCGGTCGGCCGCGCACACGAGGCGCGTGCGATGACGTTCGGCGCCTCCGCGCCGTAGCGGGCCACCAACGATCCCGGCAGCTCTACCGGTGAGGACCGCAGTGTCGCAACGGGATTGGCCGGCGCCCCGACCAGCGGCAGATTGCGGGTCCGGCAGACCCCCGCGGTCAGACCACGGCGGGCGACGGCCTGGTCCACCACATCCTCGGCCATGTACCGGTACTCGGTGAGCTTGCCGCCGATCACGCTGATGACGCCGGACGGTGAATCGGTGACGGCGTGTTCGCGGGACACATCGGCGGTCCTGCCTGCGCCGGTGTCGATCAGCGGTCGCAGCCCGGCGTAGGAACCGATCACGTCCTCCTCGCGCAGCGGCGAGTCCAACGCGGTGTTGACGGTATCGAGCAGGAACGTGATCTCGGCCGGAGTCGGTTCCGGCACATCGGGAATCGGACCGGGAGCGTCCTCGTCGGTCAGACCGAGATACACCCGCCCCAGTTGTTCGGGCATCGCGAAGACGAACCGGTTGATCTCCCCCGGAATCGGCACCGTCAAGGCCGCCGTGGGATTGCCGAATGCCTTGGCGTCGAACACCAGGTGAGTTCCCCGGCTGGGCCGCAGCCGAATCGAGTCGTCGACCTCGCCGGCCCATACACCGGAGGCGTTGACGACAGCGCGGGCCGACACCTGCATCGCCTCACCGGTGAGCGTGTCGGTCAACGTCACCGAGTTCCGTGACGCATCGGAGGCCGCGACACGGGTCAGGATCCTGGCCCCGTGTTGAGCGGCGGTGCGCGCAACGGCCGTGACGAGCCGTGCGTCGTCGATCAACTGCCCGTCGTAGGCCAGTAGGGCGCCATCCAGGCCACCGCGACGCACGGTGGGGCCGAGCGCGATGGCTCGCTGCGCGTCGATCCGCCGAGACCTGGGCAGCGCGGACGCCGGCGTGCCCGCCAGCTTGCGCAGGCCGTCGCCTGCCGCGAAGCCGAATCTCACCAGTGCCCGCGACGCCTTGGACATCTCGGGCAGCAGCGGCACGAGCTGGGGCATGGCGTGCACGAGGTGAGGTGCGTTGCGGGTCATCAGGATTCCGCGCTCCACCGCGCTGCGGCGCGCGATGCCGACATTGCCGGTCGCGAGATAGCGCAGACCGCCGTGCACGAGTTTCGAGCTCCACCGGCTGGTGCCGAATGCCAGGTCATGCTTCTCGACCAGGACGACCGACAGACCGCGGGTCACGGCATCGAGAGCGATGCCGGTACCGGTGATCCCGCCGCCGATCACGACCATGTCGACCATGGCGCCGTCGGCAATCTCGGCGAGGTCCGCTGCCCGTCGCGAGGCATTCAATGCTGTTGAGCCTGTCATGATTTCAGATATCCGTTCAGAGAGATGGCCAGTTCTCGGCTGAGCGCCTGGCTGTCGAGGATCTTTTCCACCATCTGGACGGACTGGATCGTCGATTGGGTGATGAGCAGGCACATCGTGGCCATCTCGAGCGGGTCGCCCTCACGGACGCTGCCCTCCTCCTGGCCGGTCTTGATCGCCTCGGCCAGGGCGTCGACGAGCATCTGCTGGCTGGTGCCCAGCCGGTTGGTGATGTAGACCATCGCCAGCGTCGGAGCGTTGAAGATCACCGACATGACGATCTCGTCGCCGCGCAGGTGTTCGGCGATCGCCACGACGCGGCGGACCAGATCCTCGCGGCCGTCGCCGCTGTGGGGTATCGCCTGCAGCACGCCGGCGATCCGGATCGTCAACAACTCGGCGATCACCCAGCGGATGTCGGGCCAGCGGCGGTAGATGGTCGGCCTGCTGACCCTGGCCCTGCGTGCGATCTCCGTCATGGTGGTTCGCTCGACCCCGTAAGCCAGGATGCAGGCCGCCGCGGCGTCGAGGATTCGCTGATCGACGCTCGCATCTGATTTACGGATTGACACCATCTGTAATACTGTAACGCATGACTCTCGCCGATGCCCACCCCAGCGACCCACCGATGCTGTGGAACGGCTGGGGCGACCCCGACGCCGCAACACCGCTCTCCCCGGGTATCCGCTCACTGCTCGATCAGGCACTCGGCATCGACGCCGGCGGCATCGACGAACCGTCCCTCGAGCAGGTTCGGCTTCGACCGTCCGCCCTGTCACCCGCCGACCGGGACGGTCTCAGCGCGATCGTCGGAGAAGCCCATGTGAGCGTGGACGACCGGGCTCGGCTGTTACGCGCCGGCGGCAAGTCCACACTGGACCTGTTGCGGCGCAGGGACTTCGGCATACAGGACGCGCCGGACGCAGTGCTGGTCCCCGGTACCGAGACCGAGGTGTCCGAGATCCTGCGTTTCTGCGCCGACCGCAGCATCGCCGTGGTGCCGTTCGGCGGCGGTACCAGCGTGGTGGGCGGGCTGGACCCGATGCGCGGCGACTTCAAAGCCGTGGTGTCCCTGGACCTGCGACGGCTCGATGAACTGCACTCCCTCGACGAGGTGTCCTGGGAGGCCGAGCTGGGCGCCGGGCTCACCGGCCCCGAGGCCGAGCGGCTGCTCGGCGCGCGCGGCTTCGCGCTGGGCCACTTTCCGCAGAGCTTCCTGTTCGCCACCATCGGCGGTTTCGCGGCGACGCGGTCGTCGGGTCAGGACTCGGCGGGCTACGGCAGGTTCAACGACATGGTCCGCGGCCTGCGCGCCGTGACGCCCGTGGGCGTGCTGGATCTGGGCCGCGCGCCGGAGTCCGCCGCGGGACCCGACCTGCGCCAGCTCCTCATCGGCTCGGAGGGCACGTTCGGGATCATCACGCGGGTGCGTGTCCGCGTCCATCCCGTCCCGGAAGCCACCCGCCACGAGGCGTGGTCGTTCCCGGACTTCGCCACCGGCGCCGACGCGCTGCGCGCGGTGGTACAGACCGGCACCGGCCCGACCGTGATCCGGCTGTCCGACGAAGCCGAGACCGGCGTCAACCTCGCCACCTCGGACAGGATCGGCGAACAGCAGATCACCGGCGGGTGCCTGGCCATCACGGCATTCGAAGGCACCGAAGCACACGTCGCGAGCAGGCATGCCGAGACGCGAGAGCTGTTGATCGCCAAGGGCGGAACCTCGCTGGGCGAGGGCCCGGCACAGGCGTGGGAACACGGCCGCTTCAATGCGCCGTACCTTCGCGATGCCCTGCTGTCTGCGGGCGCACTGTGCGAGACCCTCGAAACCGCGACCAACTGGTCCAACCTGCAGACGCTCAAGACGGCGGTCACCGAGGCGCTGACGACCACCCTGGCCGATTCTGGGACACCGGCGCTGGTGCTGTGCCACATTTCGCACGTGTACCCGACCGGCGCATCGCTGTACTTCACTGTCGTCGCCGCCCAGCGCGGCAACCCGATCGAGCAGTGGCGAGCGGCCAAAGCCGCAGCGTCGGAGGCGATGATGCGCACCGGGGGCACCATCACGCACCATCACGCCGTCGGGGCCGACCACCGGCCCTGGATGCGGGAGGAGGTCGGCGACCTCGGCGTGACCGTGCTGCGCGCGGTCAAGGCCGCACTCGATCCGGCGGGAATTCTGAACCCCGGCAAGCTGATCCCGTGACCACTGCACGTGTCACGGTGTTGACCAACCCCGCATCGGGACACGGCAGCGCACCGCATGCCGCCGAGCGGGCGATCACCCAGTTGAACCGCCGGGGCGTCGACGTCGTCGCCATCGCGGGCCGCGACTCCGCGCACGCGCGACAGCTCGTGGAGGGCGCTCTTGAGCGGGGCATGGACGCGCTCGTCGTCGTCGGCGGTGACGGCATCATCTCGCTGGCACTCCAGGTGCTCGCGCAGACCGACATTCCCCTCGGCCTGATCCCGGCAGGCACCGGCAACGATCACGCCCGCGAGTTCGGGATCCCGACCAAGAACCCCGAAGCTGCCGCCGACGTCATCGTCGACGGCGTTGTCGATGACGTGGACCTCGGGCGCATCTCCGGAGCCGACGGGACCGTCAGGTGGTTCGGCACCGTGATGGCCGCGGGCTTCGACTCGCTGGTGACCGACAGAACCAATCGGATGACCTGGCCCCACGGCCGGATGCGCTACAACCTCGCGATGGTGGCCGAGATCTCGAAGCTGCGACTGCTGCCGTTCCGGCTGTCCTTCGACGGCGGCCCGGACATCGAGACACCGCTGACGCTGGCCGCCTTCGGGAACACCAAGAGCTACGGCGGTGGGATGAAGATCTGCCCGGACGCGGATCCGCGCGACGGGTTGCTCGATGCGACGATGGTGGCGTCGGCGTCCCGAACCCGGCTGATCCGGCTGTTCCCCACGGTGTTCAAGGGCACGCACGTCGACCTCGACGAAGTGAGTACGCGGCGCGCGCGCACGATCTCCGTGGATTCACCCGGCATCAACGCATATGCCGACGGCGAGTTCGTGTGCCCGCTGCCCGTCGAGGTGTCGGCGGTCCCCAAGGCGTTGAAGATCCTGCGGAAGGCCTAGCCGACTCCCCTGCTCAGCCAGCTGACCTCGGCACCGGCGCCGCCGTCACGGTAGGCCTCGAGGGCCTCGTCCCACGCGGTGCCGAGCACCGAGTCGAGCTCTGACGCCAAGGTGTCCGCGCCCGCGGCCATCAGCGTGCGCAGCCGCATCTCGCCGACCATCACGTCGCCGTTGGCGCTCATCGCGCCGCTCCACAGCCCGAGCTGGGGGGTGTGGCACCAGCGGTGACCGTCGACACCACTGCTGGGGTCCTCGGTCACCTCGAAGCGCAGGACGGACCAGGAGCGCAGCGCGTTGGCCAGCTGTCCGCCGGTGCCCACCGGGCCGACCCAGTTGGTGACGGCGCGCAGTTGACCCGGCATGGCCGGTTGTGGCGTCCACTTCAGATTCGCCCTCGCATTGAGGGTCGACGACAACGCCCACTCGACATGCGGGCATACCGCCGCGGGCGACGCGTGGATGTACACCACGCCCGTCGTCGCGTCGGCGAATTGGTTCGCTGCACGCATCTGCTGCTCCTTCGGTTCCACGAGGGACGTCTTCCCCAACGACCTGGTGAAACGAAGCAAAGTTCAGCGATGTGGTGCGGATCCTGTTGATGAAGTTGTCGGTTTGCGTGACTATCGAGCCTATTGTGCCTCGTGAGGCGCATGTTGCGCTAGTCCGCCCCGTACTCTCTTAGGACTTCATCAGACAGCGCCGGCATCACCGAGTGCGCCCACTCGCCGAAGTTGCGGTCGGTCAGCACGATGAGCGCCAACGCCGCCTCGGGATCGACCCATAAAAACGTCCCGGACTGGCCGAAATGCCCGTAGGTGCGGGGCGAGTTCTCAGCGCCGGTCCAATGCGGGGATTTGCCGCCCCGGATCTCGAAGCCCAGACCCCAGTCGTTGGGCCGCTGCACTCCGAACCCAGGCAACACACCGTCGAGGCCCGGGAATTGCACGCTCGTGGCCTCCGCGTGCAGCTGCTCCGACACCGTCACCGGTGCCAGCAGATCGCCTGCGAAGGCCACCAGGTCGTCGACCGTCGAGGCCATGCCGTACCCGGCAGCCTCGGCGCCGCCCTCCAGGACGGAGTCGGACATCGCGAGCGGCTCGAGGACAGACTCGGCCAGGTAGGTGGCGAACGGAATCGACGACTCCCGCTCGATCACCTCGGCCAGGGCGGTGAAGCCGTAGTTCGAGTAGATCCGTCGGGTGCCCGGTGGCGCGATCACCTTGGACGAGGTCATCTCGTAGCCGGCTGCGTGCGCCAGCAGGTGCCGCACGGTCGCCCCCGGCGGTCCGGCGTCGGTGTCCAACTCCACCGCGCCCTCCTCGACGGCCACCTGAGCGGCGCGCGCGACCAGCGGCTTGGTCACCGAGGCCAGCGGGAACCGACGCGCGGTATCGCCGTGCCGGGCCCGCACGCCGGACGGCCCCACCACCGCGGCGGCGACAGTGGGGACCGGCCATTCGTCCAGGACATCGAGGGCTCCCATGGGACACGAGCCTAGCCAGACCTCATTTTCCGGCGACGTAGTAGAAGTTGATCGGGTCGGTGTCGATCTGGTGAACCTGGACGTCGACGAATCCCGCGTCGGCCAGCATCGAGGTGGCGAGCTCACGGCCCCAACAGGTGCCCAGTCCATCCCCGTCGAGACCCAGCGACACGCTCATGCAGTGCATCGTCGACACCGTGTAGAGGTAGGTCGCGAACGGGACGCCGACGTTGTTCTCCACTCGGCTGGACGACTTGATGTCCACCATCAGGAACGTGCCGCCAGGGCGTAGCGCCCGATAGATGTTCTGCAGAACCCGCGCCGGATGCGCCTGGTCGTGGATGGCGTCGAATGCGGTGATGACGTCGAACGCCTCGGCCGCGTCGTAGTCGGCCACATCGGAGGCCTGGAAGGTCGCATTGGTCAGTCCGCGCTCTCGCGCTTCTTGCCTGCCCGCCGCCAGTCCCTCATCGGAGAAATCGATGCCGACGAATCGACTGTCGGGGAACCCCGCGGCCATCAAGTTGATGGCGTGACCGCTGCCGCACCCGAAGTCGGCCACGTCGGCGCCGCGCCGAAGGCGCTCCGGCAGACCCTCGGCCATCGGGAGAATCGCGTCGATCAGTGCGGCGTCGAAGACCTCACCGCTCTGTTCGGCCATCAGGGTGTGGAAGCGGGGGTACTCGGCGTACGACAGACCGCCTCCGTCGTGGAAGCAGCGGATCACCTTCTGCTCCACCTCACTGAGCAGTGGGATGAACTGCGCGACCCTGGCCAGGTTGTCCGGTCCTGCGCGCCGAGTCAGCACGGCGGCACGATGCTGCGGCAGCGAGAACGTCTGACCCGCCGCGTCGAGATCCACGATCCGAGCGGCGACCATGCCACCGAGCCACTCCCGCACGTAGCGTTCGTTGAGCCCGGCGGCGTCGGCGATCTGGGTGCTGGTCGCCGGCGGCAGGGTGGCGAGAACATCGAACAGCTTGGTCTGGTGCCCGATGGACAGCAGGATCGCCGTGCTGGCGGCGTCGATGGCTCCGACGATTCGCTCGGCGAACTCCTCGGTGGTGTCCGGACTTTCAATCTGTGTTGTCATGTCCGCAACGCTAGGTCTCCGGCGCCGCCCCGTCATCGGGCAATTGATGTGTCCGGCCAGTTCACCGCGTGGTGCACATGATGCAGATCAGTTGCTCTCGGTGAGCACCCCGTGCTGGAACGCCCAACTGGCCGCCGCGGTGCGGGTGGACACCCCGAGCTTGGCGTAGATGTTGGCCAGGTGTCTGCCGACGGTCTTGTCGGACACGTGCAACTGCTGGGCCACCTGACGGTTGGTGGCACCCCGTGCGATGTGGGCCAGCACCTGCTGCTCTCGCCGCGTCAGGCCACCCGGTGACGGAGCCCCACAGATCCCGGCCGGCTCAGCACCCAGCTGGGCGTAGATCGCGTCGGCGGTCGCGGCATCGGCAGCAGCGGCTTCGTCGTCGCCGAGTCCTTGCCGCGCCAACGCCATCCACTCGTAGACCTCGGCCGTCTCATAGCGGGACTGCTGGGTCCGATACTCGCGCAACGCGATCTGCAGCGATGCCAGCGCCGTTTCGTGGTCGCCTCTGCGCACGGCGACGGCGCCCCGCGCATGCGCGGCCCACGCCAGGAACCCCGGTGTGGCGAACGCCTCCGCGTCGGCTTCCAGCTCGCGGCAACAGGTTTCGGCCTCGTCAAGGGCGTCGCGACCGAGGGCGATCTCGACGGCGGCACGCAACAGTCGCACCCGCACCAAACGGTCGCCGCCGGCGAGAGCGAGCCGAATGGCCGTCCATGCCGCGTTGGCGTCACCGCGTCGGCACGCCAGCAGCGCCTCGCCGGGTTGAGGATCCATCCCGAATGCCCGCGCCTGGTCGAAAGCCGTTGCCGCGCCGTCGAAGTCCCCCATCAATCGGCGGACCTCACCGAGTTGGTAGTAGCCTTCGGCAGCCGCCCAGGAGTTGACCTCGGTCAGAGCGCGGCTGGCCAGCTCCAGCCGGGCTTCGAGGACGCGGTAGTCGTCGGTGGCCACCTGGATCTGCAGCCGGTGCACGTCGCACACACCGCCGTAGGGCACGGATCCGGACAGACCGCACCACTGTTCCATCGACTGGGTCCACGCCCGCATTCTCGGTAGGTCGGCCAGCTTGTGGCAGTGATGAAGCACGACGCAATAGATGTCGCCGGCCCATTCGATGGGGACCTGGTCGGCCACCAGAGGCAGGATCGCCTCGTCGATCAGCGCGTACCCATCGGCGGTGCGTGCGTGCAGGATCGCCTCGAGCCCCGCGGCGATCAGCGCGAGCGCACTCACCGCGGGCGCCTCGAGTCGCGCCGCGATTGCGCGCAGGTCCTGTACATGGATGGCGAGGGCGTCGAGGTGCTGGAGCATCGCGGCCACCACCGCGTCGAGATAGGCCAGATAGCCGTGGGCCGGGCTCTCGTCGGCGCCTGCGAGCAGGCGGCGGGCCCGGTTCATCCACCCCTGCCCGATGTTGACGTCGCCGCGGATCAACCAGGCCAGTGCCAGCTCGTTGGCTTTCATCGCGGCGGCTGCGGGATCCCTGCGGGTCAACTCGGTGAACACCCGCTCCGCGGCGCGGCTGGACTCTTTGATGTGGCCCAGCCGCCATGCCGCCAACGCGAACGACTCCAGGTCATCGGTGGGCAGCGGCGCGTACCGGCCCGCGAGTTCGAAGGTCTGGTAGCTCACCGACCAGTCTCGCCGCTGGTGGGCGGCGCGCGCTGCGGACAGCAGATCGGACTGGGCCTCGGTCGACATCAACCCCGATTATCGCCGAACAGCCTGCTCAGGTCAGCCCGATGAACCTTTTGGCCAGGCACCGGTGCGGCGGGGCGACATATTAGGGTTTAGGCATGACCCAGACGGTGCGCGGTGTGATCTCACGGACGAAAGGCCAACCGGTCGAGGTGGTGGACATCGTCATCCCCGACCCCGGACCGGGCGAGGTGGTTGTCGACATCCAAGCGTGCGGCGTCTGCCATACGGACCTGACGTACCGCGAGGGCGGCATCAACGACGAGTTCCCGTTCCTGCTCGGTCACGAGGCTGCCGGCGTCGTCGAGACGGTCGGCGCCGGGGTGACGAATGTCGAACCGGGTGACTTCGTGGTGCTGAACTGGCGTGCGGTGTGCGGACGATGCCGCGCCTGCAAGCGCGGCCGCCCACACCTGTGCTTCGACACCTTCAACGCCGAACAGAAGATGACCCTCACCGACGGCACCGAGCTGACGCCCGCGCTGGGCATCGGCGCGTTCGCCGACAAGACGCTCGTCCACGAAGGGCAGTGCACCAAGGTCGATCCCGCCGCCGATCCGGCCGCCGCGGGGCTGCTCGGCTGTGGCGTGATGGCGGGTCTGGGTGCCGCGATCAACACCGGGGCGATCAACCGCGACGACACCGTCGCAGTCATCGGCTGCGGCGGCGTGGGTGATGCAGCCATCGCGGGCGCCCGGCTGGTCGGCGCCAAGCGGATCATCGCCGTCGACACCGACAACCGGAAGCTGGACTGGGCCCGCGAGTTCGGGGCGACCCACACGATCAACGCCAAGGAGCTCGACCCGGTGGAGACCATTCACGATCTCACCGACGGCAACGGCGCCGACGTCGTGATCGATGCGGTCGGCCGGCCGGAGACCTGGAAGCAGGCGTTCTACGCACGGGATCTGGCGGGCACCGTGGTTCTGGTCGGGGTGCCGACCCCGGACATGACATTGGAGATGCCGCTCATCGACTTCTTCTCCCGCGGTGGATCTTTGAAGTCGTCGTGGTACGGCGACTGCCTGCCCGAGCGCGACTTCCCCACGCTGATCAGCCTGTACCTGCAGGGCCGCTTCCCTCTGGACAAGTTCGTCTCGGAGCGCATCGGGCTCGACCAGATCGAGGACGCGTTCCACAAGATGCATGCCGGTGAGGTCCTGCGTTCGGTCGTGGTCCTGTGAGCACGGGCGGATCCGCCGGTCCGATCCAGCGACTGGTCACCAGCGGCACCTTCGAACTCGACGGCGGAAGCTGGGACGTCGACAACAACATCTGGCTCGTCGGCGACGACAAAGAGGTGGTGGTGTTCGACGCCGCCCACACCGCGGACCCGATCATCGAGGCAGTTGCAGGCAGGCATGTGCTGGCGGTGGTCTGCACCCACGGGCACAACGACCACGTCACTGTCGCCCCCGCGCTCGGCAAGGCACTCGACGCGCCGGTGCTGTTGCACCCCGCCGACGATGTCCTGTGGCGGATGACGCACCCAGACAGCGATTTTCGTTCGATCGCCGACGGTGACACGTTGCGGGTCGCCGGGACCGAGCTGCGCGCGCTGCACACACCTGGGCACTCCCCCGGTTCGGTGTGCTGGCATGCGCCGGAGCTGAACGCGGTGTTCAGCGGTGACACGCTGTTCCAGGGTGGACCGGGCGCGACCGGGCGCTCGTTCTCCGACTTCCCCACCATCCTGGAGTCGATCTCCGGCCGCCTCGGCACGTTGCCCGGCGAGACCGTGGTCTACACCGGTCACGGCGACACGACCACGGTCGGCGACGAGATCGTGCACTACGACGAATGGGTGGCCAAAGGCAGCTGAGTGCTCAGCCGCCCGGCGGGGTGCTCGGCGTGTAGCCGCCGTCTCCGTCGTCGGTGATGTGCTTGTCCGCCGCCTCGGCGGCCGGCGGACGTTGCCGTGCGGCCTCGGGCGCGTCCTCGGTCAATCGGCGGGTGACATCTGCTTCATCCGATGGCGTCGACATGCTTGGCAGGTACCCCGTCGGCGCCGCTTCGGAACTAGCCACCCAGAACGCGCCGCTTCTCGGCTTCGAACTCCGCCTCCGTCAGTGCTCCTGAAGCACGCAGCGCCGCGAGCGTCTTGAGCTGCTCCAGTCGCACACCCTGGTCGGTGGGCTCGTAGCTGGACAACGGCGGCGGCACCGGGCCGGGCCAGCTCAGCTCGTCGAGGCTCACCGGCGCCGGGGGCACCTGCGGCCGCCGCGCCGAACGCGTTCGCCAGCCGATCGCGGCGAACAGTGCGACGACTCCCACGGCGAGCACCGCGCCGAACCCCCACAGCAGCCCGCCCGGCGAGCTGTCCTTCCCGAACGCCAGCTGCGGGTTGATGTAGCCGTTGACGTTGCCACCGGCCTCGACGTCGTAGACGCCTTCTTCGGCAACCTGAGCGACCCATACTCGCACGCGGACATCGCTGTTCACCGAGGTCGTCGTACCCATGCTCTCGGTGAGCACCGGGTCGGCGACACCCTCGGGCGGAGTGATGCCGACCTGTAGCGGAGGTATCGGGAAGCTGCCATTGGGCCCCCCGGTCACCAGCGTGTGGAAGCTGATCGTCACCTCACCGGCGGGGAGATGAAGGCGGCTCGATCCCGGTATCGGCACCTCGCCGTACGCGTCGTAGTCGTCGAACACGAACGCGCTGAGCACAAGCGATGCCACCAGGCCGCCGCCTCCGACCACCAGCGCCAGGATCGCGCTGATGAGAGCGGCCCGCGGTCCCACCCGTGCCTTCACCCGCTGAGTGTGACACGGGACGTTTGGCGGCGTGTTCATCAACCGAGGACTACCGTTCCACTGATGATGGCTGAATCGAGCATCGTCGTGCGGCCGGAGCCGAGGGACAGCGGTTCCTACAGCGCCGCTTCGCGACTGCAGGCCGCAGGCCTGGCTGCCGCGATCGCCGTCTTCGAGCGGGCGGCCGCCGCGGTACCGCTCCCGGCTGCACCGCAACCTATCGTCATCGCCGACTACGGCGCGGCCAACGGCCTGAACTCACTGCTGCCGATCGGTGCCGCAATCGCAGTACTGCGCACGCGAACCCGTCCCGAGCATTCGGTTCTGGTGGCTCACACCGACCGGCCGGACAACGATTTCACCGAGCTGTTCCGCACGCTGGAAAGCGATCCCGACACATACCTGGACAAAGATCGGGCCACGTTCGCCTCGGCGGTGGGTCGCTCGTTCTACTCCCAGATCCTGCCGTCGAACAGCGTTAACCTCGGCTGGAGTTCCTGGGCCATCCACTGGTTGAGCCGGGTCCCGTGCAGCATCGACGGCCACATCCAGGTCGACTACTGCACCGACGACAGCGTTCGCGCGGCGTATGCCAAGCAGGCCGCGCACGACTGGCACGAGTTCGTCGCCTTCCGCGGTCGCGAGCTGTGTCCCGGTGGCCGGCTGGTCGTGATGACCATGGCGATCGGCGAAGACGGCGAGTTCGGCTACCGCCCACTGCTGTCCGCGCTCGTCGACGCACTCGACGAGGTGGCCGCCGCCGGATTGCTGACCGATGACGAGATGTCCCGAATGTGTATCCCGACGGTCGGGCGGCGCGTCGGTGACTTCGCGGCTCCCTTCGCCCCCTCCGGCCGGTTCGAGGGACTCGACATCGAGCACCTGGACGTGTTCGACGCCGACGACCGTTTCTGGAACCGATATCAGATCGACAAGGATGCAAGGGCTTTCGGGCAGCGGTGGGCCGAATTCGCCCGCGCCTCAGTCTTCCCGGCGCTGTTGATGGCGCTGGACAACGGGGCCATGGATCCGCGCGCGCCGGAGTTCTTCGATCGCCTCGAAGCCGGTGTCGCGACGCGTCTTGCCGCCGCGCCGGAGAAGATGCAGATCCCGCTCGCGCACGTGGTTCTGCACAAACGCCCGAAGAGGTAGGGTCTGCGTGTTCTGCACGCGGGCGATCGCCAGCCGGTACCGGGCGGCAGCCTCGGCGTTGCGGCCCAGCCGGCGCAGCAGGTCGGCCCACACGGCGGGCAGCGCGTGGCCCTCGGACACACGCAGACCCGGCGTCACCTGCAGCGCAGACTCGACGAGGTTGTCGACCGCCACCCACCGCGCTAACGGATGGTGCCGGCCCCGGGAATCAGCGGTAGGTCCAGGGCGGTGACCCAGCCGGGTGAGAGGTCGTTGACGGCCGGCACCGCGTTGAGTGCGCGCAGGCCGGTGGCCAGGCATCCGGCCGCCGCCGCGTCGCGGCCCGAACCGTCGGTGAATCGGAAGGCCGTCTCCTGGAAGATGCTCGGGGTGCCTTCGATGTCGACGCGGTATACGTCGTTCTCGTTGCCCGAGGGCCAGTCCGGCGCGGCATCGTTGCCGATGCGGTTGACGTGCTCGAGCTGGATGCGGTTCTCGCCCTGATACAACCCGTTGATGGTGAACCGGACGGCAGCGACATTGCCAGGCGCGATGACGCCCTTGGCGGTCTTGCGCTCGTCCGGGGTCACCCACTTCTCCCACGTGGTGGTGATCTCGTCGAGCATGATGCCCGCAGCGTGCGCGATCATCGGAACCGTTGCGCCCCAGGCAAATACCAGGATATCGGAGTTCTCCAGCATCGGACGGTACTCAGGCGGCTTGCCGATGCCCATCTCTCTGTCGTAGTCGCCCTCGTAGTTGGTGTAGTCGAGCAGTTCCGACGCGCGCACCTTGCGGACCTCAGAGCACAGCCCCATCAACGTCATCGGGAACAGGTCGTTCGCGAAGCCGGGGTCGATGCCGGTGGTGAAGCACGACGACTCCCCCAGTTCGCAGGCCACCGTGATGGGTTCGATCCAGTTGGGCGGGTTGAGGTGCATGGTGGGCCAGATCCACGGCGTCATCGCGGTGGAGCACACGTCGATGCCCGCGCGAAGGAACCGGGTGATCAGCTCGATGTTGGCGTCGGCGTGTGCCGCGGTGGGCCCGTAGTGCACCAGCGCGTCGGGCTTGAGGTCGATCAGCGCATCGACGTCGTCGGTGGCGATCAGTCCGAGGCTGTGACCGAGCCCGCAGATCTCACCGACGTCGCGGCCGGCCTTGTCGGGGTTGCTGACTCCGACGCCCACCAACTCGAACCTGGGGTGCTTGACCACCTCGGCGATCACCATCTTGCCGACGAAACCGGTCCCCCAGATCACCACACGCTTCGGTTCGATTCCGATCATGCGCATGCCACCTATCGTCTCGTCGGGTCGGGTCGGGATGCGGCGTCAGAAGCAGCGTCGAAGGCCACCGGGCTCGCAGATCAGCGGGTACTGATCGATCGGGATCGGCCCGGGCTGCTTGAACGACAGGGTGAACGGAATGTCGATGATTCCCGGCGGCATGCCGCAGTTACCGGTGTGGGTGATGCTGCGAGTCCCTGAGGTCTCGTTGAACTTGACCACCTCGACCGTCGGCTCCCAGCTGCCGTCCGGGCACTGCATGCCCTCCTTCTTCGGCGTCGTGAAGCTCCACAACCCGCCGACCAGACGGGCGTCGCCGCCGGTCAACCCCGCCGACGGTGCCACGTGGAGCTGACACCCGACGGGCAGGTACAGCGGCTCACGGAGATCGCCGACCACGGGCACGCATGACGGGTAGAAGGTCCAGGTCCCCGACTGGCCCTCGGACACGTAGTTGTAGACGCCTTCCATCACCGGGGTGTCAGCTTGGGCCGGGACAGCCGTGGCCACGGACCCACCGACGAGGACGGCGACCGCGGCCAGACCGCGCAGCATGCTCATGCCCCGCAGTATTTCAGCCGGAGGTGGACAAAGTCACGGGTTTGTCGTCTGCCGCGTGCCGACGGGTTTAGTCGCGCGGCGCATCCGGGTAGAGGACCGGGAGCAGACTCGAGCTCCGGGGTGGTTGCACATGACGAGGACGGCGGCGGTGTACACCGCTGTCCTCGCCATCTGCGCAGTAGTTGCCGCAGGATGCTCCACCGGGCAGCGCGTCGATCTGGGCGACGGAGCGTCCGGTTCGCTGGTGGCGGCCATCGCGGGTGAACCCGATCAGCTCGACCCGCACAAGACCACGGCCTACTTCTCGTTCGAGGTGCTGGAGAACGTATTCGACACACTGGTCGAACCAGACGAGAACCTGCAGATGCAACCCGCGCTGGCCGAGTCGTGGGAGACCAGCGCGGACGAGCTGACCTGGACTTTCCACCTGCGGCCCGGCGTCACGTTCCACGACGGCACCCGGCTCACCGCCGACGACGTCGTCTACTCCTACCGCCGCATCATCGACGAGCAGCTGGCGAACTCCGACAAATTCAGTTCCGTGCAGTCGGTCGAGGCCACCGACCCGGCCACTGTGGTGATCCGGGTGGACCGGCCCACCCCGAACATGTTGACCAACATCGGCGGTTTCAAAGGCATGGCCATCGTGTCACGCGCGAATGTGGAGATCGGTCAGATAGCCACGCATCCCGTCGGGACCGGACCGTTCGAATTCATCGGCCAGAAGAGCGGCGACTCGATCTCCTTGGGCGCCAACCCGAACTACTGGGGTGGCGAACCCGACATCTCGGGGGTGACCTTCCGTTTCATCTCGGAACCGTCCACGGCGCTGTCGGCGTTGCAGGCCGGCGAGGTCGACTGGACCGACTCCGTCCCTCCGCAACGCGTCGCACAACTCGGCAGTGACGACTCGCTGCACCTGGCGGTCACCCCCAGCAACGACTACTGGTACCTCGCGCTGAACGAGGCGCGGGAACCGTGGAACGACGTGCGGGTGCGGCAGGCGATCGCCTACGCCGTCGACCGCGAGGCGATCGTGCAGGCGACCAGCTACGGCACCGCGGCGGCGAACCAGCTTGCGATACCGGAGGGCAATCCGTGGTTCACGCGCTACGACAGGTACCGCGAAGACGGCGAAGCGGGCCTGGAGACAGCGCGAAACCTGCTGCGGGAGGCCGGTGCCGAGCCGCGCAACCTCGACATGCTGGTCACCACGGAATATCCCGAGACCGTCACCGCGGCGCAGATCATCGCCGACAATCTTGCGCCGCTGGGCATTTCGGTCAACATCCGGACTGTCGACTTCGCCACCTGGCTCGACGAACAGAACTCCGGCAACTTCGACATGCTGATGATGGGGTGGCTGGGCAACATCGATCCCGATGACTTCTACTATGCGCAGCACCACACCGACGGGACGAGCAACGCCCAGAAGTTCTCCGACCCCGAGGTCGACCGGCTGCTCGACGCGGGACGCGTCGAGACCGACGAGAACGCCCGCAAGGACGTCTACGCCAAGGCGGCGACGTTGATCGCCGACGAGGTCAGCTACGTCTACCTGTACAACCCGTCGGTGATCCAGGCGTGGAATCCGGCGTTGTCCGGCTATGACGCTCGACGCGATGGCGCGGTCCGATTCCGCGACGCGACGTTGAACGCGGACGGCGGTGCGTAGGTGACCAATCCGATCCTCCGATTCGTCCTGCGCCGGCTGCTGTATTCCGCGGTCGTGCTGTTCGGGGTCCTGATCGTCGTGTTCGCTCTGGTGCACCTGGTGCCCGGCGACCCGGTGAGGATCGCCCTGGGCACCCGGTATACCCCCGAAGCCTATGAAGCACTGCGCACGGCAAGCGGTCTCGACCGTCCCCTGGTGTCACAGTTCTTCGGCTATATCGGCTCGGCACTCACCGGCGATCTCGGTGTCAGCTTCCGCAACGGTGACCCGGTCACGCTGACACTGCTGGAGCGACTGCCCGCCACGTTGTCGCTGGGCTTCGCCGGCATTGTCATCGCCCTGGTGATCGCCCTGCCTGCCGGCATCTACTCGGCGCTGCGCGAAGGCCGGGTCAGCGACGCGCTCGTGCGGGTCACCAGTCAGTTCGGGGTCTCGATACCGGACTTCTGGCTGGGGATCCTGCTGATCGCGCTGTTCTCGACGGTGCTCGGCTGGCTTCCCACCTCGGGCTACCGACCCCTGTTCGAGGATCCGGCCGGATGGCTGCGGCACATCATCCTGCCCGGCCTCACCGTCGGCGTCGTCGCCGCGGCGATCATGACCCGCTACGTCCGGTCCGCGGTGCTCGACGTCGCCGCCATGGGGTACGTGCGCACCGCCCGGTCGAAAGGCCTGTCCCCGCGCGTGGTGACCTTCCGGCACACCGTCCGCAATGCATTGGTGCCGATCCTGACGATCACCGGCATCCAGCTCGCCACCCTGCTCGGCGGAGTGATCGTCGTCGAGGTGGTCTTCGCCTGGCCCGGCCTGGGCCGCTTGGTCTTCAATGCCGTCGCCGCTCGCGACTACCCCCTCATCCAGGGCGCCGTGCTACTCATCGCAGCCCTGTTCCTGGCGATCAACCTGCTCGTCGATGTGCTCTACGCCGTCGCAGACCCGAGGATCCGGCTGGGATGACGACCGTGAACACCGAAGAGTCCGGGCGGCTGTCGTCATGGCGGCTGCTGGCGCGCAACCCGGTGACTCTGCTGAGCACGCTCGTGCTGATCCTCGTCGCTGTCGTTGCGGTCTCGGCGACGTGGATCGCCCCGTACGGCATCAACGATGTCGATGTGCCCAACGCGTTGCAGCCGCCGGGCGGCGCTCACTGGTTCGGCACTGACGAGCTGGGCCGTGACGTGCTGTCGCGCGTGCTTGTCGCCATCCAGGCGTCCATGCGGATCGCGGTGGTGAGCGTGACGTTCGCCGTGGTCGTGGGGGTGGCCGTCGGCGTCGTCGCCGGGTATCGCGGTGGCTGGCTGGACACCGCGCTGATGCGGGTGGTCGACGTGATGTTCGCGTTCCCGGTGCTGCTGCTCGCGCTCGCGGTGGTCGCCATCCTCGGGCCGGGGGTGACGACGACCATGCTGGCGATCGGCATCGTGTACACACCGATCTTCGCGCGGGTGTCCCGCGCGAGCACGCTGGGCGTGCGCACCGAACCGTACGTATCGGCGTCCCGCGCGATGGGCACCGGAGACGTGTACATCCTGCGCCGGCACATCCTGCCGAACATCGCCGGGCCACTCATCGTGCAGACCTCGCTGTCGTTGGCGTTCGCCATCCTCTCCGAGGCGGCACTGTCGTTCCTGGGCTTGGGAATTCAACCTCCCGAACCCTCGCTGGGGCGGATGATCTTCGATTCGCAAGGCTTTGTCACGATGGCCTGGTGGATGGCCGTGTTCCCCGGCGCCGCGATCTTCGTCATCGTGCTGGCGTTCAACCTGTTCGGCGACGGCCTGCGCGACGTCCTCGATCCCAAGCACCGCACCGCCATCGAAGCCAGGAGGCGCGACCGGTGACCGTTCTCGACGTCAGGGACCTGAGCGTGCGTATCGGTGCACGCAGCATCGTCGACAACGTGTCGTTCGACGTCGAGAGGGAGAAGACGGTCGGCATTGTCGGCGAGTCGGGGTCGGGCAAGACCATGACCGTGCTGGCTGCCACCGGTCTGCTCGACGCGCCGGGAGCGCGCGTCAGCGGCACGAGCACGCTCACCGGCGGACCCGACGGCGACCCGGTCCACTTAGTCGGCGCCACTGCGCGTGTGTTGCGCAGCGTTCACGGGGCGCGCATCGGGTTCGTCTTCCAGGACCCCGGCACCTCGTTGAACCCGCTGTTGACGCTGGAACGCCAGATCACCGAATCGCTTGAGACACATCGTCGTATGACGCGGCGCACCGCCAACAGTCGTGCGCTCGAACTGCTCGAGGCGGTCGGCCTGCCCGACCCACAGATGCGCCTGCATGCTTACCCGCACCAGCTCTCCGGCGGGCAGCGTCAGCGTGTGATGATTGCGATCGCTCTGGCATGTGACCCGGAGCTGTTGATCGCCGACGAACCCACCACCGCGCTGGACGTGACGACACAGGCACAGATCATCGACCTGGTGCGGGCGCTGCAGCGCGATTTCGGTACGGCCGTCGTGTGGATCAGCCACGACCTCGGGGTGGTCGGTCAGGTCGCCGACGACGTGACGGTGCTGCGCAACGGCGCGGTGGTGGAACAGGCCCCGATCATGGACGTCTTCGACCGACCACGCGAGGAGTACACGCGCGACCTGCTGGCCGCCCGCCCGGTGCTCGACCGGACGGGTCCGCCCTCCGTCGAGGATGCCGAGACGCTGCTCCAGGTCGACGGGCTCGACGTCCGGTTCGCGGTCTCGACTCCCGTGGGCCGTTCGACGGTGCATGCGGTGAAGGATGTGAGCTTCCAGATCCGGCGCGGCACAACCCTGGGCCTCGTCGGCGAATCCGGATCGGGAAAGTCGACGGTCGCGGCGGCGCTGACGGGGCTGGTGAAGCCCGACTCCGGTACGGCGACACTGGCCGGTGCAGATGTCCTGCATGTCAAAGGCGCCGCCGCCAAGGGCATTCGCCGGCGAATCGGCATGGTGTTCCAGGATCCGTTCGCATCGTTGAATCCGCGTGCCCGGGTGGACAGTTCGATCGCGGAACCACTGCTGGTGCACAAATTGGTGGACGGCAAAGAGGCCCACGGACGCCGCGTCGAAGAGCTGATCGACCTCGTGGGACTTCCGGCCGAGTTCGCGCAGCGCTACCCGCATGAGCTCTCCGGCGGGCAGCGGCAGCGCATCAGCATTGCCCGCGCCCTGGCCGCAGAACCGGATCTGTTGATCCTGGACGAGGCGACGGCGTCGTTGGACGTGTCGGTGCAGGCTCGGGTGCTCGATCTGCTGTCACGGCTGCAGGCCGAGCTGGGCCTGACGTATCTGCTGATCGGTCACGATCTGGCCGTCATCCGCCAGCTCAGCCATGAGGTCCTCGTGATGCGCGACGGTGTCGTCGTCGAAAATCGCTCGTCCGACGAGCTTTTCGCCGCACCTCAGCAGGAGTACACGCGCGCGCTGCTCGCCGCAGTCCCGCCTGTGCGCCCGCGAGCCGCCACAGGACCGCCCACCGCCGTCTGACCGGCGTCAGGCCCGTGAGAAAGTCGTGGGCATGAATCAGCTGAGCGGCAAGGTCGCATTGGTCACGGGGGCGTCGGCAGGTCTGGGAGCGGCTACGGCCAGACTGTTCGCCGAACGGGGTGCCACCGTGTTCGGCATCGCACGGGACGCAGAGCGCATGGCCGAGGTGTTCGCCGACATCCCCGGCGGGAGTTACTCATCGGTAGATGTCACCTCACCCGCCGCGTGTGCACAGGCGGTCAGCGATTGCGTCGCCACGTTCGGCAGGCTCGACGTCCTGGCCAACATCGCCGGATTCCACAAGATGCGGCACACGGTCACGATGACCGACGACGACTGGGCGATGGATCTGTCGGTGAACCTGAACGGTCCGTTCTACCTCTGCCGCGCCGCATTGCCCCACTTGCTGGAGACGGGCGGCAACATTGTCAACGTCGCATCGATCGCCGGGGTCGAAGGGGAGGTCTACTCGGCCGGCTACTGTGCCGCCAAGCACGGACTGATCGGGCTGACCCGGGCGCTGGCCATCGAGTTCACCAAGGAGAAGGTTCGAGTCAACGCAATCTGTCCCGGCGGAATGCCGACCGCGCAGAGCACCGAGTTCGAGGCGCCGGAGAATGCCGACTGGGACCTGATCATGCGCATCGCTTCCCCGCGCGGCTTCATGGAGACCGAGGACGTCGCCAAGACGATCGCGTTCCTGGCGAGCGATGATGCCGCGGCGATCCACGGAGCGGTCTACCGGGTCGACAACGGCAAGGGCGCCGGCTGACCCACGCCCTGATGGACATCTGTCCACTATTACGCCTTCTGACGCTGCTCATCGTCTCCGCGGTGGCGTAGCAACGAGCTCGGCCGGCCGCCAGGCGGGTGACCGATATGGCTGGCCAGAACACTTCTCGTCCATGAATTGCGCTTCAGCGCGCCTCCAACCTAAACTGGACAAGTGTCCAGTACAGATCGGTGCCGATCAGTCCGCGGGGTCATTCGATGGCCTATGTGATCACACAGAACTGCTGCAAGGACGCCAGTTGCGTACCGGTCTGCCCGGTGGACTGCATCCGACCGGCCGGCGGTATCGGCGAGTTCACCGGCACCGAGATGCTCTACATCGACCCGGAATCCTGCATCGATTGCGGTGCCTGCATGGACGAGTGCCCGGTCGACGCGATCCACTACGACGAAGACCTGCCCGAGAACCTGCTGCGATTCCGCGACCTCAACGCGGCGTACTTTGAACGCCACCCGCTGACTCCCGATTCGGCGTCGGCGCCCAAACAGCACTCCCCTGTCGCAGCCGGATCGCTGCGCGTCGCCGTGGTCGGTTCGGGGCCCGCGGCCTGCTACGCCGCGGACGCGCTGATCGCCGTAGACGGTGTGGAGGTCGACCTGTTCGAGCGGCTCCCCACTCCGTTCGGCCTGATCAGGGCGGGCGTTGCGCCGGACCATCAGAGCACGAAGTCGGTCGTGGACCTTTTCGCATCCGCCTTCGCCAACAAGCGTTTCGGATGTCACCTCAACGTCGAGGTCGGCACGCACCTCAGTCACGAGGAGCTCCTCGATCATCACCACGCGGTGATCTACGCCGTCGGGTCGTCGTCGAGTCGCAATCTCGGAATCGTCGGGGAACAGCTGCCAGGCAGCTATCCGGCGTCTGAGATGGTCGGTTGGTACAACGGCCATCCCGACCACGCCGAGCATGAGTTCGACCTGTCGGGCCGGCGCGCAGTGATCGTGGGCAACGGCAACGTGGCCCTCGATGTCGCCAGGGTGCTGCTGATGTCCCACGACGAGCTGACGAGTACCGACATCGCCACCCATGCGCTGGATGCGTTGTCCGGCAGTTCGATCGAGGAGGTGATCGTCCTGGGTCGGCGCGGACCTCGGTCGGCCGCATTCTCGGTCGGCGAGTTCCTGGCGCTGGGCCACGTCCCCGGCGTCGACGTGGTGATCGACGGCGTCGAAGCATCGGAGCTGGCGGCCGACCCCGAAGACGACGTCGAGACGGCGACCAAGCTGGAGATAGCCCGCGACTACGCGCAGCGCGCGTCGACGCCGGGGAACAAGCGCATTGTGTTCCGATTCCACTGCACCCCAACGTCATTCGAAGGCACGGCGGCGGTGACGGGCGTGCGGGTCACGCGCACCGACGACGGCAGTAACGACGACGAGCTCATCGAGACGTCGTTGGTGTTGCGGTCCATCGGTTATCGGGGAGTGCCCCTGCCCGGTCTGCCGTTCGATCAGTCCAGCGGCACCGTCCCCCACGACCGAGGCCGGGTGACCGATGAGTCGGGACACCCGATGCCCGGCGTCTACGTGACCGGCTGGATCAAGCGCGGACCGCAGGGGGTGATCGGCACGAACCGCTCCTGCGCCGAAGAGACGGTGGCCGCCCTCCTCGCCGACTTCGACGACGGTGCGCTCACGCGGACCGTCGCGGACCGAGAAGCGCTGCGGGCGTTGATGGATCAACGCGGCATTGCCCCGGTGACGTGGAGCGGCTGGCGGGCGATCGATTCCGCCGAACGTGAACGTGGTACGGCGACGTCCCGGCCGAGAGTGAAATTCGTTGCGGTCGAGGACCTTCTCACCGCGGCCCGGTCGACGTCGGGATGACAGACTGCCGCCCTGCGTGGAATCAGAAGGGTGGTGGTTGGTAGGTTTCGGCGAGCCAGGCGCGGTGTTGGCGTTCACGTTCGGCGTTGATCTGGATGCGTTGTCGCCGCTCGCGGGCGATGCGGGCCTTGCGGTCCTGTTCGTGGGTTCTGCTGCGCCGCGGCATCATCGCTGTCTTGCTGGACCCTTCTGCCTGGGGCACCGCGACCTCGGGCACCGGGGCGGTAGGCACCCGCAAGGACGGGAACAACAGGCCCCCGAGGGGCTCGGTTTCATAGACGTGCCCCGTCGGTGAGGTCACCACGATCGTGCCGTCACAACGCTGCTCATCCGTCCACCCGTTGACCCCGGTCAGGAACGTCTTCACGATGTGATGGGTCCGGCAGTAATGCTTGAGCCCGGAGGCATGAGTGACCCCGAACGGCCACGGCGTCGTATGGTCCACATCGCAGCGCTGCACCGGATCATCACACCCCGGGAACCGGCACGTCAGATCCCGCCACCGCAGAAAGTCTTTCAACCCCGCCGACGGACGGTAGCCGTTCTCCGGCCCGGGACCGGGCAGCCGCACCGGCACGAGCTTCGCCGTCTTGGCTGCGGCGCGCACCTGCTCGGCCAGAAGCACCCCGAATCCGGACAGATAACCCGCCTTGTCGCCGGTGCCCTCCACCGTGGCCTGCTCGGCCAGGATATGAATCACCACCTGCGCAGCCGATTCCCCGACCCCAGCCGCTGTGCAGTCCCTCGATCCGCACTGGCAGGCCAGACTCGACTCCCCCCGACCCAGTGCACCCGCGGAGTCGGCGCGCCGCTGGTTGCGGCTGCGTGGATCGTTGGGGCACACCGTGGCCGCCACCGCGTCCAGGCGCTGATCCAACGCCGCAGCGTCCTCGGAGTTGAGCACACCCCCGGCGTAGGCCATCCCCGGCACATCCGGGGCAACATCGAAGTACCGGTTGTCTTTCGCGATCGGCGGCACCCGCACCCCAGCCGGATCGAAATCAGCCACCCACAGGTCGACGCGATCACGCAGCTTGTTCTTCGACAACCGCATCCAGCGGCTCAACTTCGGCGCCAACGCCTCATCAAGAGCACCGATCACCTCATCCTCGACGTTCTCCGTGCGCATCAGAACCATCGCCACCATGCGGTAATCGATGTCGCCCCGGGCGAACGCATCAGCAACCCTGGGCAACCGGGTATGCAACGACACCGCCCAATCCACTTGGCTTCTCGCGCGCGATCGGCTGATGTTCTGCGCCGCCGACACCTCAGCAGCGACCGCCACATGCACATCAGTGCGCACCATGCCTGCCTCGACATAGGAGCGCTTCCGCTGCTGGAACAGCGCCGCCACCGCCGCCAACCGCTGCGCGATCGCCGCCGACTCCGCCCGCGCCGCCACACCCATCGCATCGACGAGTTCCCTCGGCGTAGCAGAGTCGAACATGCGTTCGATTATATGGTGGTCCACTGACTCAAACTTTCTGTCATGGCCGCGCTATTCACAGCGGGCCGCGGAGGAGGTTGAGTGGGTCATGGTCCGATCACGACGAACGAAGATCCCGGCTGAGGAGAAGACGCGGCTGGTACTGGCGGTGCTGGCCGGAGAAATGACCGGTGCCGAAGCAGCTCGACGGTGTGGAGTGGCCCCAACCCAGGTCACCAAGTGGAAGCACCAGTTCCTCGAAGCCGGTGCCCAGCGCATGGAAGAAGTGCCCAGCGGCCCGGCCGGGCGTGCCGGCACCCCTGAGCAACGTCGGCTGCGTCAGGAGAACGAGGAACTCAAGCTGGCGTTGGCTGAGGCCACGGTGCAGCTCCGGATCTGGCAGCGCGGAGCAGCCTGGGCAGACCAAGTCCCTTCGCGGACCTCGAAACCCTAAGAGAGGCAGCCGGTCTGCCGGTTTCGAGGTTCGCATCGCTAGCCGGCATCCCGGAGCGGACCTACCGACGCCGGCTGGCACGTCTGCGTGCCGGTGATCCGGTCAAGGGGCCCTGGCCGGCGCCGGTGGTCGATCGCATCGAAGCGATCGCGGCCAAGTACGCCGAAGCTTGGCCGGCCTGGGGCTACCGCAAGATCGCCGCACTCATGCGCGCCGACGGTTATGAGGTCACTAACTCCTCGGTGCAACGAGCGTTGCGCCGACGCGGTCTGCTCTTGCCTCAGGGCTTCCGGGCCGACCGCAAATCGTGGGCAGTGCTGCGCCGGCGCGTCTTTCACGACCCCCCAACCGAACGCAACCGTGTCTGGCAGACCGACTTCTCTGAATTCGAAACCGCCCACGGCGGCATCTGGCGCATCAGCGCGGTCATCGACTACGTCACCAAATACTGCCTGTCCATCACCGACACCCCTACCGGCCGCGGTCGCGACGCCGTGCACTGCGTGCGCCTCGCGGTCGAAGAAGCCACCCGTGTGCTCAACCTCGCCGACCTGCGACTTGATCGCGGCGAAATGGACGTCCTTGACGCCGAAGACACCATCATCGGACGCGCACCCGCTCCCATCGCGCTGGTCTCCGACAACGGACCCTGCTACCGCGGAAAAGACTTCCAAACACTGTTCACCGGCCACGACCCTGTCCTGCGCCACATCCGCACCCGGATCAAGTCTCCACAAACCAACGGCGTCATCGAGCGCTTCTTCGGAACCCTGAAATACGAGCACCTGTTCCGCGGCTACATCGGCGACGGCGACGCACTCGACATGGAAGCCCACCGCTTCCGCATCATCTACAACACCATCCGACCCCACCAAGCACTGGCCGACCGCACCCCCAAACAGGCCTACCTCGACGCCCAGAGCCTGCCAAAAACTTGACTCAAGACAACCGGGGTACGACACATTGAGGCGGTCCGAGCCGTCTCACTCGGCGAGCGCGGCCTACAGCTTGAACCGTCCCGCGAATCCACGTAGCGGGAGATCGGCGCTCGTGATGATGCCGGGGCGCGCTGCAACGACCGATTTGATGGAGGCGAGTGCCGGCATGCCGGTCACCGTCATCCCGATGGACGCGAAGCTGCTGGGATCGGAGAGATCCACGCCTGGCTTCGGGAAGATCATGTGTTTGTTGTAGATGTTCGGGTCACCCTTGATCTGGGTGATGTAGCAGCCCTTGATATCCCAGCTCGGATCGGTGTGCGGGGTCATCTGCCACTCCAGATGCGTCTCGACGCGCGGAACGCCGTCGACCATGCCCTGGTACTTGATGTAGTTGCCGCCCAACGAGCCCTTCGGTAGCTGGTACCACCCCAGGTCGACGTCCTTGGTACAGGCTCCGAGCTCATAGCTGAACTTCACCTCGTCAAGCGTCAGATCGAAGCAGTCGGCCATCATGTAGACGCTGTCAGCGAACACCCGCGTGTATTTCTCCAGCTTGCCTGGGATTTCAGGGTCGTCGACGGGCTGGCCGTAACCGACCTCGATCCAGGTGTCCTTGGAGTGATGGCAGGAGACGTCGACGGATTCGATCGTGGTGACGTTCTCGATCTCGGCGACGTCCGCTGAGCACACCACGCCCAGGATCTGGTTGACGCCGGGATTCATCCCGGTGCCGTAGAACGTGGAACCGCCCTTCTCACAGGCTTCTTGGAGCAGCTGGGTGACCGGCTTTCCCGAGTGATGCGGGTGGTTGCGGTCGCGGTGCCAGCCGGTGATCCAGTCGGCGGTGGTGACGATGTTGATCCCGGCTTCGAGCACCTTGACATAGAGGTCCTCGTCGGGGAACACGCCATGAAACGTGAGTACGTCGGGACGGGCGGCGATGATCTCCTCGATCGTGCCGGTGGCGGTCACCCCATTGGGCGCCAGCCCGGCGAGTTCACCCGCGTCCCTGCCGATCTTGTCCGGCGAATAGCAGTGCACACCAACGAGTTCGAGATCCGGCTGGTCGGCCATCCTCTTGATCATCTCGGAACCGACGTTGCCGGTCGCCACCTGGAAAACCTTGATCGCCATGCGAAGCCTTTCTGAGAACGCTGTGGTCAGTGCGCGGAACGCGCGGCCAGCTCGGCGGCGCTGCCGCCCTTACCGTCGGGATAGAACTTGAGCGCCCACTTGCGGATTGCGGTGAAACCCTCGAGCTCCGAACTCGCAAGCGCAGGGGGGTCGGAGTAGCGCTGATGCGCCCAGATGTGGATGTCCTGGCTGAACTGCCGGATCACCTCGGCGCCGAAGTCGCGCGCCTTCGCCTCTGCGCGTGCCGGGTCTTTGGCCGAGCCCGCCGGCGGACGCCCGATGTAGACCATGAACCGCACGTCGGAGGTGGACTCGTCGACCGGAGTGATCGCCGAGATGGTGCGGTTGTCGATCATCCCCCAACTCTTCGTCACCGCGATGCCGAGTCCACCGTTGATGGCTTCAACGCCACTGTTGATGTCCTCGATCTTCTGTCCGTCATCACCTTCGAAAGTGATGGTGAAGTCGACATAGGACACCGGATCGTCGAAGTCGTGACGCGTGAACACCGGCACGATCGGGGTCTGGTGCACGTACTTGAAATGCGCAAAATCCACCCCGTTCTCCAACACGTACTGCGGATGCATCTCCAGGCCCTGCTGGAACAACCGCTGCTGCGGGTAGTAGTCCCCGGCACCGCGCGTGTCGCCGAAGTCGGCGAAGATGTCCGGCGCTTCGAAGAACGGCTCGCGGTTCTCGATGTCGTGCCAGATGTACACCGACTCGTTGCGCTCCACCACCGGATAGGTCTTGATCCGGCGGCCCCGGTTGGGACGGTCCTCGTAGGGGATACACACGTTGCGCCCCTGCTGATTCCACTGCCAGCCGTGGAACGGGCACTGCAGAACCTCGCCGTGGACCGTGCCGCCGTAGCCAAGATGTGCGCCCAGGTGTTCGCAGTAGGCATTCATCACCGTGATCTGGCCGGACTCGGCGCGCCACGCGACCATCTCCTGGTCGAAGTACTTCATGGTGTGGATGTCACCGATGCCGATCTCGTCGGCCCAGGCGACCTGAAACCAGCCGGTCGGCTTCATCGACAAGGGCGGCTTAGCCATCCGTGAATGATAGAACACTCAATGAAAGAAGCATAGTGGGTTCTACGAAATGCTAGTCTCTCCGCATGACCGAGGCGGCCGAGTCGGCGGGGATCGGTGCTGCGGCGCCTGTGCGCCGCACAAATCGGCGCGGCCAGGCCACCCGCGAGAACATGTTGGAGGCGGCGCTGCGCTCGCTGGCATCGGGTGAGCCCGGTTCGGTATCGGCCAACCGGATCGCCAAGGACATCGGCGCCACCTGGGGCGCAGTGCAATACCAGTTCGGCGACGCCGACGGCTTCTGGGCCGCTGTGCTGCACCGCACCGCCGAGCGTCGCGCCGACGTGTTCGGTTCCGTGGACGCCGGGGCCTCGTTGCGTGACCGCGTCGCCGCCATCATCGACACGCTGTATGACGGTCTGGCAGAGCCGGATTCGAGAGCGATCGAGAATCTTCGGGCCGCACTCCCCCGCGACCACGCCGAACTGGAACGCCAGTATCCGCAGACCGCCGCCGAACTGTACTCGTGGGGACAGTCGTGGCTGGAAACCTGCCGCAGCGCGTTCGCCGGACTCGGCATCGACCCCGAGCGGCTCCGCGAGGTCGCCACCTTGATCCCCGGAGCAATGCGGGGTCTGGTCTCGGAGCGCCAGCTCGGCTCCTACGCCGACCTGGACGTGGCGCGCCGCGGACTGACCAACGCACTGGTCGCCTATCTGCAGTCCTCGGAATGACTCACGCCCACAACGACATCAGTGTCACGTAACACGTCGTGCCGACGAGGATGCTGAGCAGTGCCTGACCCCGCCACAGATGCAGTCCTGCTGTCACCGCCACGGCGATCGCGAGCCAGAGGACCTGCGTTCCGGTGTCGCCGACCACCGTCTGCAGCGTGTAGATCGCCAGGATCACCATGACGCCGACCGGCATGTGCACGCTGAGGTAGGTGACCACCCGGCTCTCCCGCAGCGGAGCCAGCGCGGCGAACGGCAGCGCGCGTAGCGCCCAGGTGATCGCGGAGCTGACCAGGACCAGCAGTGCGATGTAACCGTTGTCAGGCACGGTCGGCCCTGCGCTGCACCATCATCCGTACCAGTAACACACCTGTGAACGCCGCGAAGGCGCACACCAACATCTGACCGGGAACCACCAGCCACGCAATGACCGCACATGCCGCCGCGCACACCGCCGTGAGCCGGTCCGGCCGCTGCCGATACGCGTCGATGCCGAGCACGATGAACAGTGCGGTCAACGCGAAGTCGAGCCCCACCAGCCGATCGATGGGCAACGCCTCGCCGACCAGACCGCCGAGGGTCGCACCGGCAACCCACAGCAGATGAAAGCACAGCTGCATCAGCAGGATCGGCCGGGTGGTCCACGTCCGAGCCTCCGGGCTGACGCCGACTGCGTAGGCCTCGTCAGACAGCGTGTAGGTGCTGTAGACCTTGGCCGCCACACCGTGGACCCGGTGCAGGGGGAACGACAGCGCGTAGAACACGTGCCGTGAGTTCACCACGAACGTGGTCAGCGCCACCGTCGCCAGAGGCGCGGCCGTCGCAGCGAGGTGCACCATGAGGAATTCCAGCGACCCGGCGTAGATGACCGCGGCGAACACCGGTGCCCACCACCACGCCAGCCCGGCGTGCACCACCAGCAGTCCCAACGCAGTACCGAGCGGGATGAACGCGAGCCCGATCGGCGCCGACAAGGCCAGGACGGTACGCAGCGAGTGGTCGGGCTCCGGACTGTGCGACAAGCAAAACACCTCCTGAACGTGGTATCGCCAGCTAGCTTTTCACGAGTGAAGATCTTCGACGAGTGGCGGCACGACGGCACGGTGTTGCCGTGGAGATCCACCACGGCGGCCAACGACGGAACCGAGGTCGAAGTGTTCAGCCGCCGCTGTGGGACCCCGGACGCTCCCGCACTCGTCTGCGTGCACGGCTTCCCGACCTCCGGCATCGACTACTACGGACTGAGCCGCGAACTGGCATCCGAGTTCGATATCTACGTACTGGACTTCCCCGGCTACGGGTTGTCGGGTAAGCCGCAGGAACCGTATGTCTATTCGCTCTACGACGACGCCCGGCTCCTCGTGCATGCGATCACCGACGTGTGGCAGCTGAACGAGTACCGGATGGTCACCCACGACCGCGGCAGCAGCATCGGCATGATCGCGCTCGGGATGCTGGACGACGCCGGCCGGCTTCCCGCCGACGTCTTCATGACGAATGCGAACATCTTTCTGCCGCTGGCGAACCTGACCGCATTCCAGGTGGCACTCCTCGACGACAACACCGGCAGGGCGACCGCGGCCGCCGTCACCGCTGAGATGCTGGCCACTGGGCTGGGCGCGACCACGTTCATGCCTCGACGATCGCTGGACGACCCCGAGATCGCAGCGTTGGCGCAATGTTTCGCGTACAACGACGGAATCCGGGTGCTGCCTGACACAGTCAGGTACCTGCACGAGCGCGCCGCCGACGAAACCGGCTGGCTGCAACGCTTGTCGACCATCGACGTCGACACCACGCTGGTCTGGGGACTGCACGACAGCGTTGCGCCCCTGCGCGTGGCCAACCACGTGTGGCAGTCCTACCTCAAGACCAAGCCGGGCCGGAACCGCTACTGGGTGGTGCCCGGTGCCGACCACTACCTGCAGTGCGACGCACCCGGGGAGCTGGCTGAGATCATCCGGCTGACCGCGCAGGGCACCGCTGTCGCCCTTCAGACCCTCGGTGATCGACCCGACGGTGCCGTGCTGGTGGATCAGACAGCGACGGCCGATGATGCTGCCGCACCGTAGATTTCGACTGCATCGAAGGCGGCGGCGATGGCGCTGCGTTGCGCCGAGGTGAGGCCCTGCGCCTGAGCGGCGCTGAGCACCGCAGCCCGGCCGTCGACGAACGTGGCGGTGGAGTTCAGCCGCCCCAGCGAGTGGTAGAACACCGTGGCCCACGTCTGCGCCGAGACGCCGCTGGTTGCGACGTCGGTCATCATCAGGTACGCAGCGTGGCCGAAGATGGTGCTGTTGACGTGCTCGCCGCCGTCGTCGCCCGATCCGGTGTAGCGGCTGCTGTATCTGGTTCGGTACGGCCCGTAGGACGTCGTGATCGCACTGGGATTGGCCAGGTTTCGGATGGCGCCGAGGTCGGAGTCCTCTCCGATCAGCCAGCGACCGGCGTCGGTCTTGCCCTCGATCAACAGGCCCAGGATGTCGGCGTATGCCTCGTTGAGCGCTCCGGACTCGCCGTAGTCCAGCACCGGCGCGCCGTTGCCGACGACGCTGGTGACCACCGCGTGGGTGTATTCATGGGCGACGATGTCGAGCGCCGCCTGCAGGTAACCCTTGTCGCCGAAGGCGAATTGCTTGATGGTGGGGTCCCAGAAGGCGTTTGCGTACCCCGTGCCCGTTTTCGGGTTGTACTTGATGCTGACGATGATCGGCGCGCCCGCATTGTCATACGACGTGCGGCCCAGCACGTCGGCGAAGAAGTCGTAGACCACCGCGGTGTTGGCGTGCGCGGACACCGCCGCCTTGTCCCAGCCGAGCCAGCTGCGCTTGACCACCTTGCCCGGCAGGGTCGGGCCGCCCAGTCCCCACATGCTGTAGGAAGTCTTGTAGGTCGTGATGCCGCGGCCGCCGTCGACCATTTCGGTAGTGCGGAACCACAGCACGGTCCTGGTATCGACCGTGATGGCGCGGGAGTCTCCGAGCCAGTCGTTGGCCGTGGTGACCGAGGCGACGGGCTGTACAGCCGAGAACGTCACGATGACCTCGCCCGCTGTGGCTCCGTCGGCCTGGATCAGATAGGTCGCGCCGGGCGAGGACATGTCGCCCGTGTCCGGCAGCCGGACAACCGCCCGCCAGGCCAGGCTGGGCGCAATCTCGTCGTCGAGCGCCTGGACGACCAGCTCCGAGGTGAATGTGCTCAGCGACAGCAGCTTGTCGAGGTCACCGGGCCGGGCGCCGGTTCCGAGGAACGCCGTCCCCGCGATCAGATGCACTTCGGCGGCCTCGTCGACCGAAGCGTCGGGGGTCACGTCGAACCCCTCGCCGATGCCGCGGTAGTAGTTGAACACGCTGGTGACGTGACCCTCGGCATCGGTCACGAGAATCACTTCGCTCCCGAGGACGGGTATGCCGCGGTAGTTCTCGGCAAAGCGATAGAAGTGCTCGGCGGTGTCGCCCATGCCGGCGCTCGAGGTGGTGACGGCGGCCGGATCGGCGAACCCGGCGACGGCGCCGAATACGGGTGCCAGCGCGTTGAGTACAGCAGCTGCATCGGCGGCGTTGACCACCACCTCATCGGTGAATCGGCCCTCGATGACGCTGACGGCGCCCCTGCGGTCGGTCACGATCCCGACGCCGTCGCGCGACGCCAGCTCGCCGATGTCATACGTCGGCGAAACGCCCTGCCTCACTGGGCTTCCCGAGGCCACGACGACCGTCACCTCGGTCGGCTTGCTGAGCCCGAGCAGACCGAGCAGGCCGTGTACGTGGAACGGGTTGCCGGAGGTGTCGTCGATCCGGACGGTGAACTGGTCGGCACGGCCCGCAGCGGAAGCACCGGGGACGTAGCTGAAGTGGCCCTGTGCGTCGATGCTGACCCGGCCGTAGGCGGGCCCCGCGGCGAGGGTGTAGGTGAGGGCGACGTCGTCGTAGTCGACGGCGTTGAGGCTGCCGGTCACGGTGCCGCCGGGGCCGGGGCCCGAGATCGTCACGTCGGCGGTCGGGCGTTGATTGTTCCAGGTGTACTGGGTCTGGCGGACCGCGAGCCAGAGGGATTGGACCAGCGCCGAGACCGGTGTCGCGGGGGCGGGTCCGTTGCCGGCCAGCGGCCGCACCCCCACCCACGTCAGCAGATCGGAGAAGATGGTCTCGACGGTGACAGGTCGCGCACTCACCAGGGTGCGCACCGTTCCGGCCGACGTCGTCGGGACTGTGACGGTTGCCGATAGGGGCTTTGTCGCCGCTGCGGTACTGACCGCGTCAGTGACTGAGGCCGTATCTGCGGGCGAGTCATCCCGGGGCGCCGCGGCCGAGTCGCCGATCGAGTCCTCACCGGCCTCGCTGTCGACGTCCGTGCTGTCAGCGGTGACGGTTGAACGCTGCCGCGAGCTGACGCCCCGGTCGTCGGCCCTGGCATCAGATGTCTCGTCGGCGACGTCGCGGTCTGCCGCCTCGTCCGCCTCTTCGGCCTCAGCGGCCTCTTCGGCCTCGCGTGCCTCAGCGGTCAGGTCGGCGTCGGTCTCGTCGTCGTCGGCGGAATCTGGCGAACTGTCGCCCGTCGAGGCGTCGGCGTCGGTCGCAGCGGACGGGGCCGACGCCGACGGACCGGCGTCGGACGTCTCGCCGGACTGGGTGGCGCCCGCAGATTCGGATGGACTTGCGGCGGCAACACCCTGGCCGACCACCAGGCCCATCCCTATCCCGGCGAGCACGACGCCGGAGTAGACGCCGCGCCAGGGCAAGTTCGGTGTGCGAGGTGTAGAGCACCAGTCCATGTCGACCCCCCAGCCGTTGACCGTTGGGCAGACCGTACCACCCGCCAGCAAACTCACCGAGGTTCTGACGGTATTGGCGATTCGACTCAGCCGGCAGTGCTGACGGTGTCGCCCACCGGCTCGAGCCGTACCGCGACACCGTTGAGTACCGACATGCCGGCCAGGCGTTCCAGGTCGGCGGCATCGTTGGATGTCAGCTCGTTGACGTTGGCTCCGCCGGAGCGGTTGGCCAGCTGCCATCCGCCGCGATGACCCCACCCATGTGGGATCGCCACGGTGCCGTGGGCGACCTCGTCGGTGATGAGGACTTCGGTCTCGATCGCGCCGTACGGCGACGTGATGCGCACCAGATGCTTGTCGGTCAGTCCGGCCGCGGCGGCGTCGGCGGGGTGAACCCTGGCGCGATGGCGCCGGTCGCCCTTCATCAGCGTCGGGCTGTTGTGCATCCAGGAGTTCTGGGAACGCATCTCACGCAGGCCGATCGCCATCAGTGGGAAGTCCGGGTCATCAGGGTGACGTTCGCCGAGCCGTCGCAGTTCCGCGACGATCTCCGCCGGCGCCAGGACGACCTTTGCGCCGGGCTGGCGGACCGTGTCGGCGCGGATGCCGGTCCTTGCGTGTTCGGCGAGCACGATGCCGTGCGGATTGGCGCGCAACCGCCGCGGGTTGATGCCCTTGCGGCGAAGTCCGAATCTGTCGCCGTACGGGCCGACCCGCATCAGTATCTCCATCAACCGGCGCGGGGTGAGGCGCCCGATACCTCGCCGGTCGAGCCAGCTCAACACACCGTTGAGCCGTAGCAGCGGGCCGGTGGCGAACAGTGAAAGCCCCATGCGGTGGGCCAGCTCGTCGAACACCTCCCACTCGCTGCGCGCCTGACCGTACGGCTCAAGCACAGGTTCGGCGGCCTGGATGAACACCGTCGGGGAACAGTTCGCGAAGCTGTAGGGAACGTCGTAGCGCTCGAGGAAAGTGGTGGACGGAAGCACGTAGTCGGCGTGCCGGTTGGTCTCGTTGACGTACAGATCCAGTGACACCAGCAGATCGAGTTCGCCGAGCGCCTTCTCCAGCATCGGCCCATTCGGCACACTCAGCACGGGATTGCCTGCGGTGACGAACAGTGCCCGCAGCTGTCCGTCGCCGGGGGTGATGATCTCCTCGGCGAGCAGAGCGGCCGGGTACGTGCTCATGACCTCCGGCAGGTCACCGATGCGCGACCTCGCCGAGTTGTACGTCATCCTGCCGGACCTCTCCCCCATGTCTTCCAGGGGAATCACCGCCTGGGAGAACAGCATTCCGCCGGCGCGGTCCAGGTTGCCGGTGACAATGCTCAGCGCGTCGAGTAGATGGCACACCAGGGTGCCGTGTCGGCCCAGGCATGCGCCGGTGCGACCGTAGGCGACGGCACTGGGCGCGGCGGCGAAGTCCCGGGCGAGCGTGCGCAGTACATCGGGAGCCACCCCGGTGCGGGCCGCGGTGTCCTCCGGCGGAAAGGCTTCGACGATTTCGCGCAGCTGCTTCCAGCCGACTGTCTGTTCGGCCAATGCTGTGGCGTCGGCCAGGTTCTCACCGAAGATGACGTGCAGCATCGACAGGAGCAGCCAGGCGTCGGAATCGGGACGCACCGGGAGATGTTCGTAGGCGCGGGCTGTCTCGGTGCGCCGAGGGTCGACCACCACGACACGGCCGCCGCGGCGGACGATTCCTGCCAGATCATCCTTGACCCGTGGTGTGCGAACCGCACTGCCATGGGACACAAGAGGATTGGCCCCGAGCATGAACAGGAAGTCGGTGCGGGGCAGATCCGGGAACGGAATCTGGGTGGCCGCGCCGTAGAGCAACTTGCTCGCAACGAAGCGCGAGTTGATGTCTTGGGAGCCGGACGAGTACTGGTGGTGACCGCCGAGGCGGCTCAGGAACAGGCCGGACCAGATGCCGCTGGCGTAACCGAAGGCGACCGGATTGCCGAAATACTGCCCGACGGCGCCACCGCCGTGCTCGGCCACGATGCCGGTGAGGCGCGCGGCGATGTCGTCCAGTGCGACGTCCCAGCTGACCTCCTCGAAGCCGCCGTCCGCGCGTCGGCGCAACGGCGACAGGACCCGGTCGGCGTCGTTTTGCACGTCGCTGAAGGCGATCCCCTTCGGGCACGCCCGCCCGCGGGACAGGGGATTGTCGGGGTCTGGGCGCAGGGACTGCAGCCTGCCGTCGTCGACCGTCGCGATGAGGCCGCAGAGGGCTTCACAGATCCGGCAATACGTGACGCGTTGCTCGACCGCCATCGACCTAGATTATGCAGCCGGATAAATAATGGTCAAGGAACGTCAGGAATCTCCACTGCCCCGTAGCCCGCCGCAGGTGAACTCGATGAGCTGCTCAAGCCATTCGGGGTCGAGTCCGCCCGGACCCAGCGGTCGGCGGTAGGCCGCCAGATCGGCGCCGGCCAGCGCGGCGATCATCGAGTACATCGCCAGCGCGGCGCGCTGCTGGACCGCCACGGTGTCCAGCCCCGGGATGGCCCGCCCCGCCGCCGCCACGAACAGTTCGGGCAGCCCGGGATCGCCGTCGAGCGACTCGCGCCAGATCGGGTCGTCGACGAGGGCGAGTTGGGTCATCACCTTCAGCCAGGACAAGCCGTGCACCGGGTCGTGCTCGAGCAGCGCCACATGCGGTCTCAACAAGGACTCGACGACGTCGCGAACTCCGATGTCGCCGGGCGCCGAGACGAGTGCGCTCAGATGACCGGCGATGGCCGGTGTGATGTCGCTCGACCGGCGGTGCGCGACCGCGGCGATCAGACCTCTCTTGGTCGGAAAGTGGTACATGACAGAGCGATTGGCGACGCCGGCGGCACGGGCCACGGATCGCAGGGAGACGGCGCCGATCGAGGACTCACCGAACATCCGCTCGGCGGTGTCGAGTATCAGTCCCCGGATGTCCACATCGCCGCGGGGGCCCCGCCGGCGAACCGTGGCTTCGGCCATCCGCTCAGGGTAGCGACAGATCCGCGATTCGACGGGTGGCCGCTAGTCGATACGCCTGTTCCATGCGACAACGTAGATCAGCATCGACACGACCAGCCCGAGGATCACCCACATGACGAGGCCGACGTCGATCCACGCGCCGGGCGGTGGCGCCCCCGGCAGGATGTTCCGTAGCGGCACGATCGCGAACAACATCGCCGCATACCAGGTCAGGAACGGCATCTGAAACTCCTTGCGCCCGCGGTACACCTTCAACGATGTGTACAGCGCGAGCGCGGGGAGCATGACGAGCACCAGGCAGATGCCGATGTCGAACGCGAGCGGACCGAGCGCCCGCCTGAGCGTGAGCGTCACCGCCTCGTCGCCCGCCTCGGAATAGGACTGTGGTGACGGTGGCGCGGCGGCGCTGGAGATGTCCCAGCCCTGGATGGCCGCCTCGATTTCGACGCGGGCCGGCCTGAATTCCCGTTCGTCGCCCTCACCGACGAGCACGTCGGCGCTGATCGCGTCCGTGGTGTAGGTGTCGAACGGCCACGTCGTCGGGTCGCCGCCGACGTCGATGGTGGTGGCCACCTCGGCCGGAGCTGCCCCGGCGGGAAACTTCATGTCGCCCAGCGTGTTCCACGGGTAGAGCCGGACGGACAGGTCCTCGGTGAGCACGTCCAGGCGTGGATCTGTCAATGCGTCGTCGGGAATGACCAGGACTTTGGCCTCAAGTCGGTTGTCCACGGTCTTGATGCCGGTGACGGTGACCAGAACGACGGTCTCCGAGCCGTCGCCGAAATCCGGGCTGTCCAGCTCGCGGGCAGACCCGGAGAAGAACCAGTAGGCGAACAGCGACCCCGCGTACAGGAGTGCCACGCCGAGAATCACGACGACGACGGTGGCGGCTCCACGCTTTCCGGTTTCCCCGCTGGGCTGCATCATGTGCACCTCCACCGCGAAATATTACGCAGGCGTCAGTTTTGATGTACCGAATTCCGCATCATTGCGGGTCGCCGGTCAGGAAACGCACCTCGGCGACGTCGTACTCCGCAACCGACGCGGACTGAATCGCGGCCGATTGGCCGCCGTCAGGTCCGCTGCCGCGGAAGGCATCGACGTCGGCCTGGGACTCCCAGCGCTCGAAGATGTTGATGCGATCGGATTCCAACAGATCGGCGGTGATGGCGAAATCCAGACATCCCGGCGTGCGACGCGCCTGTTCGACCACACCCCGGCAGTCAGCCAGATAGCCGTCCCGCACGTCGGGGGCGACGACGATATGACCCGCGACGATCACCACGAGCAGCCTCCTCTTCTGATGTGTGTGTGCACAACTCGACGTATGGACACGGCAGCCGCGCCGAAATCATCGGATGCCCGGTGGCGTGGTGAACCAGCCGGGCTGTACTCAGCCGGCCCGCCTAGGCTGTGCCGGTGACCCTTCTTCTCGGCCCCGTCCTCAGACACGTCGGCGAGACGACCGCCACGGTGTGGGTGCAGACCGATGCACCCGCCGAAGTGACGGTACTCGGCTGCTCCGCACGAACGTTCGAGGTCGAGGACTGTCACTACGCGCTGGTGCCGGTCCAGGGTCTGGCCGCAGACTCGGTGACCGAGTACACGGTGCAGATCGACGGTGTGACGGCCTGGCCCGAGCCGGAGTCGGATTTCCCGCCCAGCGTGATCAAGACCCGGGGCCCGGCGACCGCCGACCGGCTGCGGGTGATCTTCGGTTCGTGTCGCTACCCGAAGACCGGCGTCGCCAAGCTCGACGACAAACTCGGCCTCGACGCGTTGGACTGCTACGCCACCCGGTTGACGGCGATGCCGACGCAGGAATGGCCCGATGCGCTACTTCTGCTCGGCGATCAGGTGTACGCCGACGAGCTCACCCCGGAGGCCCGGGAGCATCTTGCGGGAGGCCGCTCGGGGCGTAGGTCCGCGGGCACCCGTCCACCGGACGAGGTCGTGAGTTTCACCGAGTACGAGCGGCTCTACCGCCACACCTGGGGTGATCCCGAGATCCGGTGGATCCTGTCGACACTTCCGACCGCGATGATCTTCGACGATCACGACATCCGTGACGACTGGAACACGTCGGCAGCTTGGCGCGCCGAGGTCAACGCGATGCCCTGGTGGCGCGACCGTATCCGTGCCGGCCTCGCGTCCTACTGGGTGTACCAGCATCTGGGAAATCTCAGCCCGACGGAGCTCGCCGCCGACGAGGACTACCAGAAGGTGCTGGCCACCGACGGCGATTGCTGGCCCCTGCTGGCCGAGTTGGCCGACCGTGCCGACAGCGAAGTGGACGGTGACAAGGGACTGCGATTCAGCTTCCGGTGGGACCTGGGGCGCAGCCGGCTGATCATGGTCGATTCCCGCAACGCCCGCATCCTCGACAGCGGTGACCGGAAGATGTTGGGCGACCGCGAGTTCCAGTGGCTGGAAGAGCAAGTCAACGACGAACTGGAGACGGTGGACCACCTGCTCATCGGGTCGTCGCTGCCGTGGCTGCTCCCCCCGGTCCTCGGTGACCTGCAGACCATCAACGAGATCGCCGCCAACCGCGACGGCCTACGCGGAAAGCTCGGCGAGAAGATCCGCCAGACGGCAGATCTCGAGCACTGGCCGGCGTTCCTGAATTCGTTCCTCCGGCTGAGCGAGCTGATCAACTCGGCGGCCACCCGATCCTCACGAGGGCCGGCGACCATCTCGGTGCTGTCCGGCGACGTCCACCACAGCTATGCCGCACGCGCCGACTTCGGCGGATCGTCGACCACCCGGATCCATCAGCTCGTGTGCTCGCCGGTGCACAACTATGTTCCGGGCCCCCTCAAACCGGCGCTGAAGCTGTCCTGGTCGCCGCGACTGGCCCGGGTGAGCCGACGGTGGGCCCGCCGTAACGGCTCTCCTGACCTGCCGATGACCTGGCGCAACCTCAGCGGGCCGCTGTTCGGCAACACCATCGCCAGCCTGGAGGCCGACGGCCGCACCGCCGAGGTGATCTTCGAGCAGCCGCTCGACAACGGCGACTTGACGTCGGTGACGACGGTCGCCCTGACGTAGGCGAACGTCGTCAGTGGACACCTTCCATCTGGCGGCTGATCCACGGCGCGATCGCGAACACGCCGACACCGACCACCACGGCCACCGCGCCGAGGATGCCGAAGTACGCCACCTCGCGGGACGCGTCGTAGTAACCGGCGAGCACACCCGACATGGACGTGCCGAGGCCCACCGAGAAGAAGTACAGCGCCATCATCTGGGCCCGGAAGGCCTCCGGCGCCAACTTGGTGGTCACTGACAGCCCGATCGGCGACAAGAGCAGCTCCGAGACGGCGAAGGCAGCCAGGATCGCCATCACCACCAGCGCAGGTACGGAACTGACGTTGGCCAGCGGCACGAAGCACAGGAACGCCAGCCCCATGCCGATGACGCCGTAGGCGAACTTGCGGGGCGTGGTCGGTGCGCGGTTGCCCAACCGCGTCCACAGGACCGCGAACAGGGGTGAAAGCGCGATGATCCAGATCGGTTCGATGGACCCGATCCAGCTCGACGGGGCGATCCATCCGAAGATCGACCAGTTCATGCGCTCGTCGGAGTAGACCGCGAGCACGGTGAAGATCTGCTGGAACAGTGACCAGAAGACCGCGTTGGCGACGAACAGTGGGATGAACGCCCGCACCCGCACCTTCTCGGTCCCGTCGACCTTGGGGCTGCGCAGCATGATGACGAAGTACGCGATCGACGCGACGATGATGACGCCGGTGGTGACCTGCGACAGGTTGGCCAGCGTGACCACCTTCAGCGCGATGGCCGCCGCGACGACGACGATCACGACCGCGAACACACCGACGGTCTTACCGATAGCGCTGCGCGGCAACGGGTTCGGAATGTCTCGGCCATGCTCGCCGAGGTTGCGGCGGAACACCACATACTGGATCAGGCCGAGCGCCATGCCGATCGCGGCAGCGCCGAACCCGTAGTGGAACCCGACGCGGGTCTGCAGCAACCCGGTGATCAGCGGGCCGACGAACGCGCCAAGGTTGATGCCGAGGTAGAACAGCGTGAAGCCGCCGTCGGCGCGGGGATCGCCCTTGGCGTACAGGGTGCCGAGCAGCGAGGACGCGTTGGCCTTCAGCGCTCCCGAGCCCAGCGCGACGAGCACCAACCCGGCGCCGACACCGGCCAGTCCCGGCAGAACGGCCAGCGCGATATGGCCCAGCATGACCACGACGCCGCCGTAGAACACGGTGCGTTCCATACCGAGCAGGCGATCGGCGATCCATCCGCCCAGCACCGTCGACAGGTACACCAGTCCGCCGTACGCGCCGACGATGCCGGTGGCCGTGCTCTGCGGCAGGCCTACACCGCCATCGGTCGCCGAGTAATACAGGTAGTAGCCGAGGATCGTCAGCATTCCGTAGAACGAGAATCGTTCCCAGAGTTCCACGCCGAACAGGTTGGTCAATCCGATCGGATGACCGAACAGGGTGCGCGATTCGCGCTCTCGGATAGTCATGGATCTACCCTGCACCCTTCGTCGTTTCCGGCGCGGCAAACGGCTCCCCCGGGCATGTCTGTACGCGGCCTACACTCGGCGTCATGCCTCGCCCCGACAAGCCACGTCCCGGCCAGGAGTCGGTATGGGATTACCCCAGGCCACCACGGCTCGAGGAGTTCACCGGATCGATCACCGTCGAGCTCGGAGGCCAGACGATCGCCAGGACGGAGCGGGCCTGGCGGGTCCTTGAGACCAGCCACCCACCCACGTACTACCTGCCCCGGGAGTGTTTCACCGACGGCGTCCTGTCTCCGGCGGCCGGTTCGTCATGGTGTGAATGGAAGGGCCAGGCGAGCTACTTCGACCTGGTGACGCCGGCGGCCGTTGCGCCACACGCAGCGTGGACGTATCTGCAGCCGACGCGCGGTTTCACCGCGATCACGGGTGCCGTGGCCATCATGGCCAGCCAGGTCGACCGCTGCACCGTCAACGGCGAAGAGGTCGTGCCACAGCCCGGCGGTTTTTACGGCGGATGGATCAACAGCTGGCTGGCCGGCCCGTTCAAAGGGGTGCCCGGCTCGATGGGCTGGTAGACCCGCTATTCACCTGCTGCCAGCGGACGGCCGGTGGGATACGGCAGGTCGATCCCGTTTTCGTCGTACGCGCGCAGGATGGCGCGCCGCAGCTTCCGCTGCACCGCCCACTGGGCGTTCGGGCGTACCTTGACCGTCATCCGCAGTGTGACCAGGTCCGGAGCCATCTCCTGGACGCCGAGCATCTTCGGCTCACCGATCACCCGGGCCGACAGCGATTCGTCCGCGACGGCGTCCTCAGCCGCCTCCAGAGCAACCCGCTCGGCGCGGTCTAGGTCGGCGGTCAGCGCGACCGGGACCTCGATCCGGGCGATGGCGTATTCCTGGCTCATGTTGCCCACACGGGCGATCTCGCCGTTGCGGACGTACCACAGGGTGCCGTCGATGTCGCGGACGGTGGTGATGCGTAAGCCGACGCTCTCGACTTCGCCCACCGCTTCGCCGAGGTCGACGGTGTCGCCGACGCCGTACTGGTCCTCCAGCAACATGAACACCCCGGTGACGAAGTCGCGCACCAAATTCTGGGCGCCGAAACCGATGGCGAGGCCGACCACCCCTGCGGAGGCGATGAACGGCGCGATGTTCACGCCGAGCACGTTGAGCAGCGCCAGGATGAGCCACACCAGCAGGACGATCGACGTCGTGGACTTCAGGACCGAACCGATGGTCTGCGCGCGCTGCTGGCGCCGCGCCACGACCTGTGCAGTGGTGGCCGAGGACGGAACCCGATCACGGAGATAGCGGACCAGCGGAGGGGTCTTGCTGCGCTCTGCCCCGTCGGCCTCGTTGCCGGACTTCGCCGCGGTGGCGCGGTCGATCATGCGGTGCACGAGGAACCGGATGATCAGGGCGACGACGAGATAGGCGACGATCCTGATGGGGACCTCGATGAGCCAGTGCCTGCTGGTGTCCGTCCATTCGAAAGCCAAAAGAGAGACATCCATGTGTTCCCACCATACGGCCGCGGGCCCGGGTCGCGCCGCGCCGGTCCGCGCCTGCCGTCGTGAGACGATCGTCCGGTGACTGTCGTTCTCGCGCTGCGATGCGCCAATGGGCTGGTCCTGGCGTCAGATTCGCAGATCACCGATCCCGGCCGGGGCCTAACCTATCCCGCACAGAAGCTCCACACCCTCGGGCCGCGCGCGGCGTGGGGCGGCAGCGGTTCCCGGGCCGTGCTGTACGACATCGAGCAGGTCTTCACCGACGAACCGGATTCCATCCTCGAGGCCAAGAACCTCGGCCATGCGCTGCAGGCCCGAATCCTGCCGATACTCAAGCATCACTACGAGAACTTCATCTCCGACGTCCCCGGACAGGAGACCGGCGGCACGCCGGCCACCTACGTCCTCACCGCAGGCTATGTCGGCGACAAACCGTTCATCGTCGACGTGGACCCGAACGGCCTCATCGGGCATCACGAGGAAACCGGGTTTCAGGCCGTGGGTAGCGGCGCCGCGATGGCACAGCAGGCCCACGCGTTGCTGTCCCACTTCCGGATGTCCGAACGTGACGTCGAATACGGGGTGCTGACGGCGCTGCGTGTCCTGGACGCATTGGATGCGTCGTCATCCAGCGTCGGCGGGCCGATGGACATCTGCCGGCTCAGGCCGGAGGGAGCCGACCACCTGTCCGAGGACGAGGTGAATGACGTTCGGCGGCAAGTGAGTCGGTGGATCGAGCGCGAGCACGAGGTGCTCGACGCGCTGTTCGACTAGGTGTACTGACCTGAGAGGTTAGGTACGCGGCTGGCTGGTGGTTTGACCGCCGAGTGCTGTGTGGCCGCGGTGGTGATTGTAGTTGTGCAGCCATCGCGGGTACTCCTGGCAGCGTTGTTCGTCGCTGGTGTACAGCCGGGCGTAGGCCCACTCATCGGCCAGGGTCCGGTGGAATCTCTCCACCTTCCCGTTGGTCTGCGGCCGATAGGGTCGAGTGCGCCGATGTTCGATGTCATCGCCTAGCGCCTTGCGGAATACATGCGACCGGTAGCAAGATCCGTTATCAGTCAACACCTTTCGAACAATGATTCCCTGTTCGACGAACCAGGCGTTGGCGCGTTCCCAGAACTCGGAGGCGGTCTCCTTGCGTTCATCGGCCAGCATCTCGGAGAAGACCAGACGGGAGTGCGCATCCAGCGCGGTGTGTAGGAAGTGATAGCCCCGCAACGGCTGTCGGTACTTATTGGTGGCTCCGGTCTTGTCGGCTTGGGCGTTGCGCTTACCTGCGGAGCGACCCAGCATCTTCCAGCCGCCGCCGGCGGGGATCTTTCCCAGCTTCTTGACATCGACGTGCACCAGATCACCGCACGCCGCAGATTCCATGCGGCGCACGACGCGGCCGGTGGCGCGGTCGAGCCAGCGCAGTCGGGCGATCCGGTAGCGGCGCAGCACGTTGTGCACCGTGGAGACGTTCAGTCGCAGCAGGTAGGCGATTCGGGCCGGTCCCCAACGGCGGGTGACGCGCACCCCGATGATGCGGCGTTCGGTCCGTGTCGGGGTGCGGTTGGGGCTGCGATGGGGTCGTGAGCTGCGATCGGCCATGCCGGCTTCACCCAGTTCGCGGTAGCGGCCGGCCCAGCGTGCAGCCGTACTCACCGCGACTTGAAAGCGTTCAGCAGCTCGACGCAACGGCCAGCCATCCTCGACCACGCAACGAGCCAGGCGCAGACGACCGGTTTCTGACAACGGGGCATTACGGTGGGACACGAAGACCTCCGAGGTGGTTGGTGCGTTCCTAGACAGCTCGCACTTCACTCGGAGGTCTTCTTCATGTCACCACGCCACGCCGTACTTAACGTCCGTGGTCAGTACAACTAGGAGAGCACCGGCTCAGAAGTCGCCGATGGGCGGACCGACCGGGTAGGAACCCTCAAACGGTGCTGCGGTGGTCCCGACTACGGCCTTGGTGGTGTCCCGGACTTCGCCGAACGCGTTGACTTCGCCGGCATCTGCGACGCGGGCCTCGGAGATACCGCGGGCGAGGCCGAAGTCGTTGATGCGAATGACCGAGTTCTGCGAAGCCTGGCGACTGGTGACCGTCGGCCCTGGTCCGACCTCGTTGATGTCCGCATGTGCGGTCCCACTGCCCAGTCCGGCGAATGCCACCGTCACGGCGAACGAGCCCAGACCCACGGCGCCGAGCTTCTTCGAATGACGCGCGGACGCTTTGGCGTGCTTGGCCATCAGCATTCCCCTTTGATCGGCGGACGGATTGTCGTGTTCTTCCCTGTTCAAGCGTGCTGAACACTAACAATCGCCGACCGAGCATGCGCGCCCAAGCGGACGCATTTTCCCAGGTCACAGCACATTGCCAGGAGATCTCTACATATCGTCCAGACGAGCCCGCCAGGCTGCGAAGCCCCTGTGAGAATGTTTGTGTCCTACTGGTTCCGGGGATCTTGGCCGGTCGCCCGACGAGGTCGGTCGAGTCGCGAGACGAACGCTGCGGCCTGGGTCCGACGCTCCATGCCCAACTTGGCCAGAAGCCTTGACACATAGTTCTTGACGGTCTTCTCAGCGAGAAACATCCGATCCGCGATCTGCTTGTTGGTCAAGCCCTCCCCAAGCAGATCCAGCAGCACGCGCTCCTGATTGCTGAGCCCGGTCAGAGGATCGTCGTGCTCGGCGGCGCTGCGCAACTTCGACATCAAGGCGGCCGCGGCCCGGTTGTCCAGGAGCGACCGTCCGGCCCCCACCTCCTTGATGGCCTTCGCGAGCTCCATGCCCTTGATGTCCTTGATGACGAACCCGCTGGCTCCGGCAAGGATCGCGTCGAGCATCGCTTCGTCCGACGTGAATGAGGTCAGCATCAGGCACCGCAGATTCTGCAACCGGGACAGCAGCTCCCGACACAGCTCGATGCCGTTTCCGTCCGGCAGCCGAACGTCGAGCACCGCGACGTCGGGTTGCATCGCCGGTATCCGCGCGAGCGCCTCCGCGACAGATCCCGCCTCCCCGACGACGTCCAGCTCGGGGTCCGAACCGAGAAGGTCAATGAGTCCACGCCTGACCACCTCGTGGTCATCGACCAGGAAAACACTGACCACGTACAGCACCTTTCGCCGACGTCGCGCGGATCATCGACTCGATCGTCGGCGATACCCTGGGCGACAGCTAGGGCCTCAGGTCCTTTTCGGCAGGGGACCTCTGCCTCTGCCGCCCCTGTACCCGGGGCGTCAAAGTTGGGGCCGTGGAGCGTTTGTCCGCCCTCGACGCGGGGTTTCTTCAGGCAGAAGACGCCGACCGGCACATCAGCCTGGTCGTCGGAGCTGTCTCCGTGCTGGACGGCCCCGTCCCGGATCAGGACGAGATCGTCGCGTCCATCGGCGAACGAATCATGGGCATTCCCCGACTCCGCCAGGTGGTCCGCAGGCAACCGTTCGATCTCGCCGCGCCGGTCTGGGAGGACGACGCAGATATCGACCTTGCACACCACATTCACCGCGCGGCACTACCGGCACCGGGCGACGACGAAGCGCTGTTCCGGTTTACTGCGGAAGCGATGGAAACGCGACTCGATCGCGAGCGCCCGCTGTGGCAGTGCTGGATAGTCGAGGGACTTGCCGACAGCCGGTGGGCGATCGTCATGAAGGTGCACCATTGCGTCGCCGACGGCATCGCGACGATGCACATGCTCGTCGGTCTCAGCGACGGCGATCAGGACGACACCTACGTCGACGCCATCCGCGCCGGCCACGCGTCGAGTGGTCCGGTCCCCTCTTCCCCCGCGCCCACACTGAATCCGTTGCGCTGGTTGAAGAGTGCGTGGGGTACAGCAGCGACGGTGGCCTCGTCATCAGTGGTCGTCGCCGAGGGCTTCGTCGAGATCGTGGACAGCCTGGTGCGATCCGGGCCGTCCCCGCTGAACGGACCGGTGACGACGATGCGCCGATACAGCGCGGTGCAGGTCCCGTTGGCCACCGTCACCGCGGTCAGCCAGGGCTTCGGTGTCACGCTCAACGATGTGGCGCTGTCAGCGATCACGGACAGCTTCCGGGCCGCACTGCTGCGACGCGGGGAGACGCCCCGCCACGACTCGCTGCGCACGCTGGTTCCGGTGTCGGTGCGCACGTCCGACGCGATGGACCACGTCGACAACAGGGTGTCGGTGATGCTGCCCTACCTTCCGGTGGACGAGCCTGACCGCGTCAAGCAATTGCGGGCGGTGCACGAGCGTCTCAACCGCGCCAAAGGCAGCGGCCAGCGCCAGGCGGGAACCGCAGCCGTGACCGTCGTGGATCTGGTGCCTTTCGCGCTCGCGTCACGAGCGATCCGTGCCCTGACGTCGCTCCCTCAGCGTGGAATTGTCACGCTGGCCACCAATGTCCCGGGTCCGCGGCGGCACCTCCACGTGATGGGTCGCAACGTCGTACGAATGCTGCCCGTTCCCCCTGTCGCTCTGCGGCTGCGGGCAGGGGTGGCGATCCTGAGCTACGGCGATGACCTCGTCTTCGGGATCACCGCCGACTTCGACAGCTTCCCCGACGTCGACGAACTGGCCGGCGGAATACAGGAGGCGATGGCCTGCCTGTACGCAGCGGCCCGGCGGCCGAAGTCTGCGCGCAAGACGCCGTTGGCTCTTGTCCGGCCGGTCGAGGACGCGCAATGACGCCGGCTTCGCCGGCCACGCGCGCCACACAGTTCGGCAGCGCCGCAGCTGCGATGCTCGTCGACGACGAACGAAAGCCACTGGCAATAGCCGCCGAGGGCCTCTACCGCTCGGCGCGGGCCCACGCATACCCTCAGACCGAGGTGTCGTTCACCGCCGAACAGAGCTCAGCAGGGGGAAGGTCACGATATGTCCACTCGCGCATACGAGAAAGTACTGACTGGAGTGGACGATTCGCCGTCATCCCGGCACGCCCTGGCATGGGCGGCCGATGAGGCCCTGCTTCACGGTGCGCCACTGCACATCCTGTACGCAGCTCCACTTCCGATAGGTGCATGGCCCATCGCCCCGGTGCCGGCCGAGTTCATCGACTGGCAACAGCAGAATGGCCGCGACATCCTGGATGCCGCAAGCCGGATGGTTGTCGAGCGCACCCATGGATCAGTCGAGGTGACAACCGAGATCACCATGGCCACGCCGACCTCGGCACTGGTCGAGGCATCCAGATCAGCAGGGCTGGTCGTGGTGGGATCTCGCGGTCGGGGCGCGTTGGCCCGCACCGTGCTCGGAAGCGTCAGCACGGGTCTGGTGCACCGCTCGCACTGTCCGGTGGCGGTGATCCACGAAGACGGGCCGACGCCGGCCACAGACGCACAGGTGGTCGTGGGAGTGGACGGGTCGGCTGCCTCGGAACCCGCTGTCGAACTGGCTTTTCAGGAGGCAGAGCGGCGCGGGGTGGGGATCGTTGCCCTGCACGCATGGTGGTCTCCTGGCGCTTTCGACATGCCGGGCTTCGACTGGGATGAGATGAAACCATCCGTCGAGAAGGAGGTCGCTCGTCAGCTCGTCGCCTGGCGGCGCCGCCACCCCGAGGTTGCGGTCGAGCAGGTCGTGGTGCGTGACCAGCCTGCGCGCCGACTCGTCGAGCAGGCGAGCTCGGCGCAGTTGCTGATTGTGGGCAGCCACGGATACGGAAGCGTGGCGAGCACACTGCTTGGTTCGGTGAGCAGCGCAGTGACGCAGGCGGCCAGAGTTCCTGTCATCGTCGTCCGGCCGCGCTGACGTAGGGCTGCGGTACGGCCGGGAGAACTCTCTCCACGTTCATCCCGCGGGTCATGAATCAGGAAGGCACTCGGAAGGATTCGGCTCCCACCGGACGGCAGGTGCATCCCGACGTCTTTTGTCGGCTTCCTCGTAGATCTCTCCGGCGACCTCCTGTTGGCCCTCACCTGACCACGCCGTCGCACAGCCGAACCTCGGGGCCCAAAGTCCCCCGCACCGGGGACGAACGACTCCGGATCTCGACCCCCCGCCCGCCTAGCCTGATTCGATGAGTGAGGGGAAAGCACTGTGACCGGGCCCGGCACTGAAGGCGAAATCCTGGTGGGTGTCGACGGGTCGGCCACGTCGGCCGCGGCGGTCGAGTGGGCAGCACGTGATGCCGAGCTTCGGGGTCGACCCCTGCGTCTGGTCCATGTGGTGCCACCGATCGTCATGCCGCGGACACCGTGGCCGGAACTGCCAGTGGCGTATGCGCGTTACGCCGACGACCTTGCCCGCCAGATCACCCACCACTCCTGCTCGTTGGCGGTCGCCGCCACTTCTCCGGGGTACGCGTCGCGGATCACCACCGAGATCATCGGCGGTCCGATCGTGCCGACACTGCTCGGCCTGTCGAAGGCGGCCGACATGGTGGTCGTGGGCTGCATCGGCGAGACTGCCGCGACGCGCGCACTGATGGGCTCGGTGAGCTCATCACTGGTACACCGGGCCCACTGTCCGGTGGCCGTGATCCACGGCGAGCATCTGCCGTCCTCCGAGGCGCCGGTGCTGGTCGGTATGGACGGTTCCTCGGCATCGGAACTCGCGACCGCGATCGCCTTCGGTGAAGCGTCATATCGCGGTGTCGACCTCGTCGCACTGCACGCCTGGAGCGATATGGGACCACTCGGCTTCCCAGACTTCGACTGGGCGCCCATCGACTGGCGGAATGTCAAGGAGTACACGGAGAACGAGTTCTCAAGGCACCTGTCAGGATGGCAGGAACGCTATCCCGAAGTGCGTGTGACACCCATCGTGGTGTGCGATCGACCGACCAACCGGCTGCTGGAGCAGGCCGATTCGGCCCAGCTGATCGTCGTCGGCGGCCACGGACGTGGCGCGGCGACCGGTGTGCACAGCGGCTCGGTCAGCAACGCGATAGTGCATTCCGCCCAGATCCCGGTCATCGTGGCGCAGCGGGGATGAGAGGCTCGCCCGCGCTTCCCCGATGTCAGTGCCGCGCCGCCTTCCGCGGCTCTCGGGTCAGACTGCGGTTGACGATCGCGATGCCCGCTTCCAGGTGACGCTCCGATTGATCGACATCCGAGGTGAACTCGGCGTCGTAGTTGTTGGGGGAATGCTCGAGTACCGACAGACACATGTGGGCGGCTTCGTGTGCGTCGTCTGCGGCGGCGTCGAGCTCGGCCGTCAGATCGGCTTCCGGAGAGGGCATCTGGGCCGCCAGGTCGACGCGGGCGGCGTCGTGCATCCGCTGGCAAGCCGAGGCGAGAGCCGGACCGTCGAGGCTCTCCAATGCTTTGCGCGAATCGTCGAGCGCCTCCTGGAGTTCCGTCACGTGCGGGTAGGTGGTCGACCACCATTCTGTGAGCTCGGCATGCTCGGACGCCGAGGTGGCGGTGTGCACCCCGCCGCGCGCCATCACGAGGGCGATCACCACCGCGGCCGCGGCGACCGCGCCCACGACCGACAGCACGGCGATTGCCGCAAACCTCCGGTCCCGGCCGCGGCGATCAGGCGTCGGGTCGCCGACGGGAGCGCCGCACGTGGGACAGATATACCCGCCGTTCGGTGCACCATGGGGAGTGGGACACAGCGGCGCATTCGCGGGCGTGGACGGCACGGTCACCTCGGCCGCACCACCGTCACCGGGATGTCGACCGACTGCGCGACCGCCGAGCTGACGGATCCGAGCAACATGCCGGAGAAGCCGCCCCGGCCGTGGCTCCCCAGGACCACCAATTGCGCAGTGCGCGAACGTTCGGCGAGCCAGCGGGCCGGCTCGTCGAACTCGACGTGGCGATGGACGCGAACGTCGGGATATCGCTCCTGCCACCCGGCGAGACGCTCGGCGAGAACCTCCTGCGCTCGTTGCTTGTGTTCTCGCCACTCCTGACCCTGCAACGGCAACCCGTTGCCGCCGTTGAACACGTGCGCGGCCAGCAGGTCCACCTGACGCACCGCGGCTTCCTCGAATGCGAGCGCGGTGGCGCTCTCCGACGCGGGCGACCCATCGATACCGAGGACGATCGGGGCAGTGACGTCGGGGAGCCTGCCCTCCCGACTGTGCACGACGGTGACAGGACCATGCGCGTGGTGTATGAGCCCGGTGCTGACCGAGCCCATCAGAAGCCGACCCACGGTACCCATCCCTCGGCTACCGACGACCACCATCCGCGCTTCCTTGGACGCGTCGATCAGCGCGGGCAGCGACGGAGCGCGCTGAACCTCGCTGCGAATGTCGAGGGCGGTGCCGGATGCGGTTGCCGCGGCAGCCTCCGCACGCACGTAACTGAGTGCCTCTTCGGCATTCTCACGTTCGAACTCGGCGATGGTGGCCTGCAGCGGGCCCGTGGGCCACCTGACGCCGACCGGCGTAACGACATACATCAGGGTGATCGGCACGTCGAACAGTTGCGCTTCGCGCGCAGCCCATCGCGCGGCCGTCGCGGATTCCTGTGAGCCGTCTACGCCGACCAGGACTCCGTACCGAGTTGACTCCGCGGACATCTCAGCGCCCGATCACTTCGAGTATCGGCCGGCGATATACGTGCTCGCCACGGCCATCAGTGCGATGACGACGGCGATGAGAACGGCAGCTGTCGGCCAGTCCATGGCAACTCTCCTCTGCGGCATACCTGATCACTCCGTTGTCTGTAACGGTATGACCACTGCGACAGGCCCATTAGGGTCGTTGGTCCCGTATCGGGGTGCCGGCAGGCATCAACCGCGGCAGTCATCAATCCAGGGAGACCACGTTCCCTGTCCCGAAACTCGTAGTGCCGCAACGCCGACCGTGGATCGGCACGGCGCGTGCCCGGCCGTTCGACCCGCTGGCGTGCGGACGTTATGAACAAGGGTCACAACGTGCGTCGCCGGGCCGCCATCGGCCTCAACGGTGGAGACGAACAGCAGCGTAGTGCGGGCCGCTGTCGGGCCATGGGCGTGCCGGTCGACGGCGGCGTGGGCGATGTTGCACGGCCCGCGTCCCATGCCTTGGCATACATCCGGTACCACCGACCAGTCGAAATCAGCGACAGTAGTTTCATAGTCAACGAGATTCGGTGTGACACGCCAATCTTCGGAGGTCTTGTGGACGACACTCATGACACGTGGTCACGGCGCGGCGGCGACAACACACCGATGCGGACGGCCGTGCCAATGTTGGCCATGACGCGGTCCAAGAGTGCGTTGTAGGCAGACCCGTCGTCATGCAGCTTCCGATAGCCGTGGTGCAGCAGAAACGCATCCAGGCGACGGTCGATCGGCCACTGAGCGTAGGTCTCACCGGTGAGGTCGGAGCGCAGGAATTGCCAGGCGACGCTGTCGAGCTCTGCAGGTGATACGACGAGCTTGTCGGTCGTTGCCATCGCCACTCCCTCGTGAAGATCGAATCGCCTTCATCGTTTTCGTGTCCAGCTTCACGCGATAGAGACGAAAGTCACCTTTGCCAAGGACGTGGCTTAAGTCCTCGCAAGCAGGTCCACTCGGCCCTGCCCTCCGAGGTGAGCCGAGGTGAGCATCGGGGAATGCCCACCGAAACCACCACTGTGGCCAGGAACCTGGACGCCGCTTCAACAAGCACGTCCTGAACCCCGTGATGCTGCGGTTGGCGGGGCGAAAACACTGGTATGCCGCGGTCATCCGCCACACCGGGCGCACCAGCGGCCGGTCATATGCGACGCCCGTGGTCGCCGACCGGGTGACCGACGGATTCATCACCCCCCTGCCGTACGGAAGCGACGTCGACTGGCTGAGCAACGCGACGGCGGCAGGAAGCGCGACCCTCACCGTCGCAGGCCGGTCCTACGAGTTGTCGCGCCCCCGCGTCATCGATACCGCGACGGCCGCATCTCAATTGCCGAGCAGTCGACGCCGAATGTTCCAGGCATGGGGAATCGATTCTTTCGTCAAGTTCGACGCTTCATCAGCCGATGCCAGTGAGGACACCCATGGAACTGATCGCTTTCGCAGCCTCGTCGACGAGGCCGGTGATGCTCAGCAGCAGGCGGTCGCGCGGTCGGGAGCCGTCCGCCGCCGGCTGGAGGATGCAGGGTTGGACGATCGGCTCGTCGGCGTGGTCCAGGATTGAGGCCGACTTCGGTGACAACTAGCGAGAGTTGTTGCCATGCATAACCATTGGTTGGACAACCACGCTAGACGCTTGGCCACGAAGCTTGCAGCGCTCCGCAACGAGGATGTCGTCGTGCTCGGCATCCCGCGCAGCGGTGTACCGATCGCGTTTTCGCTTGCCGAATCTCTGGGCGCGCCGCTCGATGTCCTGGCCGCGTGCGCGCTGACGTTGCCGTTCGACCCCGGCGTCGCCTTCGGCGCTGTTGCCGAGGACGGTGTTCGCGTGCTCAACCGTACGGTCGTCGACCAGACAGGGGCCAGCGCCGGCGAGATCGAGGACGTGATCAGCGTTGCGACCACCGAGCTCAACCGCCGGGTCGGCCTGTATCGCCCAGGCCACGTGCGTGCCGATCTCAAGGGCCGGGTGGCCGTTGTGGTGGACAGTGACTTGACCAGCGGCGCAAAGGCTGCCGCGGCGTGCCGGGCTGCGAGGGACCGGGGCGCGTCGCGGGTGATCTTTGCCGCGCCGGAGGGGTCGCCGCCCGTGGTTGAGGCACTGCGCACCGAAGCCGATGAGGTCATCTGCCTGGAGACACCGCCGTTCTACTTCTACGCCACGTCCCAAGAAGGCGATCGTCGGCGTCGGCGCACCACCGACGCCGACGTGGTCGCGTTGCTCGATCGAGCACGCAAGCGAAGCGCCGAGGCGCCGGTCATACTGACCGTAGCTGGAGCGAAGCTGGAAGGCACTCTCAGCGTGCCCGAAAACGCGTGTGGCTTGCTTCTTTTCGCGCATAGCGGCGCCATCTGTAACAGCATGCACAGCAAGTACATGGCCAAGAGCCTCAACGACGCGGGTTTCGCCACGGTTCTGCTCGACCTGTCAACTCCCGTCGACGTTGCCGGTCGTAGCGACATGTTCGCCATCGGGCTGCTGGCTGACCAACTCGTCGACGTCACCGTGTGGCGCGGCGACCACCCCGAGGTCGCCGGACTACCCGTCGGATACTTCGGCACCGGCACGGGAGCCGGTGCCGCACTTGCCGCAGCGGGCAGTACCCGAGCCAGTGTGCAATCCGTTGTATCGCGCGGCAGCCGGCCGGATCTCGCGGGAGGCCCGGACGAGATGACGCTGCAGTTCAACGAGCGTGCCAGAGCTGCGATCTCGTGCGAGTGCACGATCGCCGAGGTGCCCAGGGCGGGGCAACGATTCGACAGGCCCGGCGCGCTGGATCAGTTGGCGGAACTGGCGCGAGACTGGTTCATCGGCCACTTGTCATCCACCGGCGCACGGCCACAACCGGTTGCCCTCGGACAGCACGTCGCAACGGGTTGAGCCGCATCCCCTCGCGCATCACCGGATGGCGCGATGAAAACCACAGATCGGGAGGGACGAGCGGAGGCGCGGTGATGAATGCCAAGGTCTGGACGAGCCGGCACCGGAACCGTGACTGCGCGACATACCTGCTCACGGATCGGCTACACCGTCATCACCCGGTTCAGGTGTCCGCAGACGGAATCACCTCGGCAGTGACGAACTGGCTTGCACACCCCGATGTTCGAAGCTCTTTGGCTGACGACTTCGCCCGCGCGATCCGCGAAGGAGACTGGGCGAACGCCCACTTCTGCACGGCTCAACGCAACGGCGCACGCCACCGCAGCCGCGTCCCACCGGCCTCTCCCGGGCCCACGGCGAAGGTGCCGCCGACGTCGGCGGCGCGCTGACGAAGATTCGTCAACCCGCTACTGGTGACGTCCTCGGGGATTCCGCGACCGTCGTCCACCACCTCGATCACCAGCTCGTCGGCGACTGTGACACGAATATCCAGGGCATTCGCCTCAGCGTGACGGACAGCGTTGCTGACGGCTTCACGCATGACCGCCTCGGCATGATCGGCCAGCACGGCGTCGATGATGGACAGCGGCCCGGTGAACTGCACCGTGGTCCGGATGTCGGCACTGGCGAACTGGTCGATGGCCTCGTCGAGCCGCTGGCGCAGACGGGTGCTGCCGCCGCGGGGACCGTGCAGGTCGAAGATCGCCGTCCGGATCTCCTGAATCACCTGCTGCAGGTCATCCACACAGTCCGAAAGTCGCTGCTGAACTTCGGCAGAGCGTGCGCGCGGGATGGTGCCCTGCAGCGACAGCCCGACAGCGAACAACCGCTGGATCACATGATCGTGGAGGTCGCGGGCAATGCGGTCACGGTCGGTCAGGATGTCGAGTTCCCGCAGCTGGCGCTGCGTCCTCGCCAGCTGCCAGGCCAGTACCGCCTGGTCGACGAAGGCGGAGATCATCGCGAGATCGTCCCTGCTGAAGGGCGGCACACCGTGCGGCCGCACGGCGATCAACACGCCTGCGACAGAGCCGGTCCCGCGAATCGGGAGAACCATCGCGGGACCGAGGGCCCGATGCGCCTCGCTCAATTCCAGATCGGTGCAGCGAACAGCGGTCTGCGTGGTGAAGACGTCGCCGACAACACTTCCTGCGGTCGACACGGCTGTCATGGACGTCTCCGGGCCATCTCCGGCGGTGGCGACCACATCAAGTTCATCGACCGGCCCGTCCCCCTCGTCGAGGTCTTCGCGCACGGCGACGAGGATCGTCTCGGCACCACTGAGGTGTCGCGACTCGTCGGCCATCAGCCGGAAGACGGTGGCCGGGTCGGCCCCCGACAGCATTTTCGTGCCGATATCGCGGGTGGCTTCGATCCAGGATTGCCGGAGCTTGGACTGCTCGTAGAGGCGGGCGTTCTCGATGGCGATGCCTGCGGCCGCCGCCAGGGCCTGGACCAGTACCTCGTCGTCATCGCTGAACGGCTGCCCGCCCGCCTTTTCGGTGAGGTACAGATTGCCGAAGACCTCGTCGCGGATGCGCACCGGAACGCCCAGGAAGGTGCGCATCGGCGGATGATTGGCCGGAAAGCCGACGGAGTCCGGGTGGTGCGAGATGTTGTCGAGCCGAATGGGCTTCGGGTCGTCGATGAGGACGCCCAGGACGCCGCGCCCCTCCGGGAGGTGGCCGATCTGCGCCCTCGTCGGCTCATCGATGCCGTGGTAGATGAACTCGATGAGTTCATGTTCGTGACCGCGGACGCCCAGCGCTCCGTACCCGGCGTCCACCAGATCGATCGCAGTGCGCACGATCGTGCGCAGGGTGTCGTCGAGTTCCAGCCCGGAGGTCACCACGAGCATGGCCTCCAGGAGACCTTCGAGTCGGTCACGCCCCTCGACGATCTGCTCGACCCGGTCCTGCACCTCGGTGAGCAGCTCCCGCAACCGCAACTGGGACAACGTGTCCCGCAACGGTCGTGAACTGGTTTCCACGTCCGGTCGGCCCACGTCCGACCGGAGCTCGTCGGTCACGCCCTCATCGTGCCACCGATCCCCCCCCGATGGGAAACGTCATCACTGTTTTCTCGACATCATCGCCTGGATATGCTATAAGTCCCGAAAAGCGACTCGACATCATCGCGCTCGAACGCTGCTGTGCCCGGGGTTGACAGCTTCGCGGTGGCGGCGGCAATCCCGTAGCGCACCGAGTCCTCGATGCTCAGCGCGCGACTCAGCCCGACGACGATCCCGGCGACCATCGCATCGCCGGTGCCCACCTCGCTGACCACGGGCACCGTGACGGCGGAGAAGCTGCGGCTGTCTCGCGCAGTCGCCAACAGAACCCCCATCGCCCCGCGTGACACGACGACGACGCGCGCCACCCCGCGGTCGATCAGCTCCCTGGCCGCGGCCAGCTGGTCTGCCTCCGTCGCAAGGGCGCGACCCACGCACTCGCTCAACTCCCGCAGGCTCGGTTTGCAGAGGAAGACATTCGACGTGGAGTTGCTCAGCCCCTTGCCGGAGGTGTCGAGAATCAACGATGCGCCCGTGCGCTCGCACAGGGCGGCTACCTCAGCGGGAAAATCGGGCTGAACGCCGGGCGGCAGGCTGCCACTCATCACCACGAAGCGTGCCGACGATGCCCGTTCTTCGAGCGCGTCCAGGCATCGATCCTGTTCGTCGCGGGTCAGCGTCGGACCGGGAAGCACGAACCGGTAGTGCTGCCCGGTGGCGCGTTCGTTGACGGTGAAGCTCTCTCGCGTCGCGCCGGTGATCGCAACGGCGGTGTGGGGTACCCCCGCGGCGCCGACGAGGTCGACCACCCGGGCACCGGTCGGTCCGCCCGCGGTGAATACGGCGGCGACCGACGCCCCCAGTGCGTGCGCGAAGCGGGCCACGTTGATACCGCCGCCGCCGGGATCGTAACGCTCTGCCCGGCAACGGATCTTCTCGGTGGGCCGAACCTCGTCGGCATCCGCGGCGACGTCCAGTGCAGGGTTCATCGTCAACGTGACGATCGCGGGTTGGTTCACAGACCGGTGGGAAAGGTCTCAGGCGTTTCGCCCGCGCTCCAGACACTGGAGATCTCCAGCGGTGTCAGCGCGGTTGTCCTGTCGATGTGGATGATGGCGTCGAACTGCTCGCCTGGCCGGACGTGGTAGTAGTGGCTCTGCCTCTCGGTGGCCGGCAGGTAGATCACACCGATGGCACGTCCCAGTCGGACGACGTCCAGGGGTTCGGCCGCCTCGCGGCTGATGATGGGCGACACCATGAACTCCGCATTGCCGACCTCGTGGAACAGCTCTTCGACGCTGCCCTTGAGCGCCGGGCGGACCACCTTGCGCTCGGCGATTCCGCCCCATTCGCTGGCTGCTGTGACGGTACCGGCGTTGGTGGTGAAACCGATCAGGCGCGCCTGCTCGCCGAACTTCTCGCGCACCAGCTGCCCGAGGGTCAGCTGACCGTCGGCGCCGACCTCCGTCGCCCTCGCGTCACCGACATGAGAGTTGTGTGCCCACACGACAATCCGGGCCGGCTCCGCGTCGGTGCGCTCACCCAGATGGGTCAGTAACGCCTGCAGAGTGTGGGCCATATGTTGATCTCTGAGGTTCCACGAGGTCACACGGCCACCGAACATCGCGCGGTAGTAGACCTCCGCATCGCGCACGGTCTGCGCATTCTGCTGCGCATAGAACAGCTCGTCCTCGGCCAGCAATCCATCGCGGCGCGCATACTGCAATGCGTTGCGCTGCAACTCGACCAATTGTTCGACGGCTTGCCGTTCGCAGGACAGTCCGGCACCGAACGCCGCGGCGAACCCGTACGCCTGCCCGTCGTCTGCCGAGGTGTGGTCGAAGCACGCATAGCGAGCCCGGGCGCGCTGCGCCGCGGCGGGATCGACGTTTTCGAGGTAGCTGATGACCTCCCGCATCGATCGGTGCAGGCTGTAGAGATCGAGTCCATAGAAGCCGGTCTCGATCCTGCCCTCGTCGCGGCAGCGCGCGTTGTGGGCGTGCAGCCATTCCACGAAATCGCGGACGACACTGTTGCGCCACATCCACGCCGGGAACCGCTCGAATCCGCTCAACGCCTGATCCGCGGAGCCGTCGTCGCCTTCGCCGCGGACGTAGCGGTTCACCCGGTACGCGTCCGGCCAGTCGGCCTCCGCCGCCACCCCCTGAAACCCTTTGTCTTCGATCAGCCACTTCGTGATCTCCGCGCGCGCCTGATAGAACTCGTGCGTGCCGTGGGATGCCTCGCCGATGAGCACGATGCGTGCATCGCCGATCAGCTCTTCGAGCGCCTCCCGGGGCGGCACGCCCGACGGCGCATCGACCGCGCACCGGGTGATGACGTCAGCCGGTGTCTCGCCCACCCGGATGTGCGCGGTGGCCATCCCGACAGTTGGCGTCGCCAATATCTGGCGCACTTCGTCGTCGCTGACCTGACGGAAATCCCAGAAGGACTCGCCCACGGCAACGAACGGGGTGGGCATCGAAGCGCACACCACGTCATCGACGATTCCGGCGAACTCGCGGTAGGTGGATTCGGGCGCAGCAGGCACCGCGATCACGATCTCCGCGGGATCCATCTCCCGCAGTGCCTGTACCGCAGCCATCATGCTGGCGCCGGTGGCCAAGCCGTCATCCACGAGGATCACGGTCTTGCCCGCCAGAGACAACGGCGGACGCCCGCCACGGTAGGCCGCCTCCCGCCGGATCAGCTCTCGGCCCTCGCGCTCTGCCACATCGCGCAACTGCTGCGGTGAGATGCGCAACGCGCGCACGACGTCGTCGTTGACGACCACGCGTCCGCCACTTGCCAGCGCCCCCATCGCGAACTCGTCGTGCCCGGGCGCGCCGAGTTTGCGCACGATGAACGCATCCAGTGGAACACCCAGTGCCGCAGCGACTTCCCACGCCACCGGCAGGCCGCCGCGTGCCAAACCGAGCACCTGGACGTTCTCCTTGCCACGGTATCCGCCCAGCAGCCCGGCCAGTACCCGACCGGCCTCCCTGCGATCGTGGAAGACGCGCCTGGGCTGATCCGTCGAGGACCGTCGCACCGTCGTCATTGCTCACTCCCTCATCGGCTGTTCATCCCAGAACGGGATCTTCTGCCGCCAGTACTCGCCCCGGCGCGGTACCGAACTGGAACCGCCTGCCGGTGACACTGCGCGGCCGGATACGGATGAAATGCGGCTTCTCCGTGTCGATCCACGAGAGCAGTTCAGCGCGTTCGGCCTCGGCGATCTCCTCGTCGCTGCGCAACGAGCGTGCGGAGCCGGCCACGATGACGCTCCACCCTTCGGCGACGTTGTGATCGTCCACCTCGAAGAGGACGTTGTTGTTGATCGCAGCGCCCACGAGCTTGGTGCCTTCTGCCGTGCGGAAGAGGATGGTCTTGTTCTGCACGGCGAAGTTGACCGGGAAGATCGCCGGATTGCCGTCCACACTGGTGACCAGACGTCCGAGTGAGGCACTCGCCATGTGCTGCCAGCATTCCGTTTCTGACAGCACGGACATCGGCGGCGTGTGTTCGGTCATGCGGGGACTGTAGGCAGCACCGACCGGATGTGTCTGTGGCACAAAGTCCTTTCTTCGGTACACCAACGGCACCGCCGCCGCGGAGTGCGTCAGCGAAGGACCATCGGCCCGCTGATGGGGACCAAAGACTCCTCATCCGCGCGGGCCCGGAACATACGGTCAGATCACACAGGGTGGCGGTCGCGCTGTGGATCACAGATCTGAGGAGACAACGGTGTCGCAATCAGTCATGCCGAGGCCTGCCGACGCTCGCCCTGCGGGCACGAGCGCCGGCCTTGGCCTCGGCGCTCTCACAGCGCTGGTCGTAGGCTCGATGATCGGAAGCGGGATCTTCGCGCTGCCGTCCCAGATGGCGGGCAGCGCGGCGCCCGGCCCCCTGATCGTGGGGTGGGTGATCACCGGCATCGGCATGTTGATGCTGGCGTTCGTATTCCAGACCCTGGCGACCCGCAAGCCCGGCGTCGACGGCGGCGTATACGGTTACGCCCGAGAGGGCTTCGGCAACTACATCGGCTTCACCTCGGCATTCGGGTACTGGATGTCGGCGTGGGTGGGCAACGTCGCCTACCTCGTGCTGCTGTTCTCGACGCTCGGGTACTTCTTTCCCGTCTTCGAAGGTGGCGTCACCGTGCCGGCCATTCTCGGTGCGTCCGTGGTGCTGTGGATCGTGCATGCCATGACCCTGCGCGGCGTACACACTGCGGCACTGGTCAACGTGATCGTCACCGTCGCCAAGGTGGTGCCCATCGTCGTCTTCATCGCGATCGCTGCGGTGGGCTTCAAGGCCGGACTGTTCACGGCCGACTTCTGGGGTGCGACAACGCAGATCGACGGCGCGCCACTCGGCGACACCATGGCCCAGGTCAAGAGCATGATGCTGGTGACGGTGTGGGTGTTCATCGGGATCGAGGGTGCAGCGGTCTACTCCCAACGCGCCGCGAAGCGCAGTGACGTCGGACGGGCCACGGTGCTCGGTTTCGTCGGTGTGCTGGCGCTGCTCCTGCTGGTCAACCTCCTGTCGTACGGCTTGATGGCACAGGCCGAGCTCGCCGGTGTCCCGGATCCGTCGATGGCCGGTGTGCTGGAGAACGAGGTCGGCTCCTGGGGCGCGGCGTTCATCTCCATCGGTCTGGTGGTCTCTCTGTTGGGAGCGCTGATCGCCTGGGTTCTGCTGTGTGTCGAGATCCTGCGTCTCCCGGCGGCGGAGAACGTCATGCCGAAGGTCCTGGCGAAGGAGAACGCGCACGGCGCCCCGGCGACCGCACTGTGGCTGACCAACCTGTGCGTGCAGGCGCTGTTGCTCTGGACGCTGGCCAACGACAGCACCTACACGAACCTGATCTACCTGGCCACGTCACTGATACTGCTGCCCTACCTGTGGTCGGCGGCCTATCAGGTGCTGTTGGCCGTGCGTGGTGACACCTATGGCGAGGGGCGCGGCCGAACGCGCGACATGCTCGTCGGCGCTGTCGCCCTCGTGTACGCCGTGTGGTTGCTGTACGCGGGCGGCTGGCAGTACCTGCTGATTGCGGCGGTGTTCTATCTGGTCGGCACCGTGCTCTATGTCTGGGCGCGCAGGGAGAGCCGCATGCCGCTCTTCTCCAGGAGAGAGTTGGCGGTCTTCGCGGTCATCGTCGCGACATCGGTGGCCGCGGTCGCTCTGTTGGTCACCGGCAATCTGGTCGTGCTGTGACAAGCGAATCCCGTCTCGGTGTCTGGTCGGAAGCGGGAAAGCTGCGCCGGGTGATGGTGTGCGCACCTGGGCTCGCCCACCAGCGGCTCACTCCGGACAACTGCGACGAGCTGCTCTTCGACGACGTCATCTGGTTGCAGCAGGCCCGGCGCGACCACTTCGACTTCGTCGCGAAGATGGAGGACCACGATGTCGAGGTCTTGGAGCTGCAGGACCTGCTGGCCGACGTCGTCGCGATTCCCGAGGGCCGGAAGTGGCTGCTGGAGCGCAAGGTCACCGACGACATCGTCGGGCCGGGACTGCACCGCGAGATCCGGTCGTGGCTGGGTGACCTGCCCGCAGATCGGTTGGCGGAGTTCCTCATCGGCGGCGTCGCATACGAGGATGTGCCCCCCGAAGTCGGCGGCAGCTTCCTGGCTGCCTTCCGCGAGCTGGATCCCGCGGGCTTCGTACTGCGCCCCCTTCCCAACACACAGTTCATGCGGGACAACTCGTCGTGGATCTTCCACGGCGTCACGCTGAATCCTATGTTCTGGCCGGCACGCAGGCAGGAAACCCTGCTGACGACCGCCGTCTACACGTTCCATCCCGCATTTGCCGATGAGAAGTTCGACATCTGGTTGGGCGACGCCGACAGTGTTGGGCGAGAACATGGTTCAGCGACGCTCGAAGGCGGCGACGTGATGCCGATAGGCCGCGGCGTCGTCGTGATCGGCATGGGCGAACGGTCGTCTCATCAAGCCATCACCCAGGTGGCGAGAAATCTCTTCGCGGCGGGAGCCGCCGAACGGGTGATCGTCGCCAGCCTGCCCAAGACGCGGTCAGCGATGCATCTGGACACCGTATTCACCTTCTGCGGCTACGATCTCGTGACCGCCTACGCCCCCGTCGTCGACGGGATCGTGCCGTTCAGCCTCCGGCCCGACGACCGGTCACCCTCAGGGCTGGACATCCGGCGCGAACCGAAGGGGCTGGTCGACACCATCGGTGACGCGCTCGGGGTGGCCTTCCACGTCGTCGCCACCGCGGGCGACGTGTACGGCGTCCAACGGGAACAGTGGGACGACGGCAACAACGTCGTCGCCCTCGAGCCCGGCGTGGTCATCGGCTACGACCGCAACATCCTCACCAACACCGCACTGCGCAAGGCAGGTGTCGAGGTCGTCACCATCACCGCCAGCGAGCTCGGTCGCGGACGTGGCGGCGGACGCTGCATGACGTGCCCCATCCTTCGCGACCCGCTCTACACCTGACCCCGGGAGACCGATCGTGGCATTCAACAACCGAAATCGCAGCCTGCTCAGCCTCGTTCATCACACCGACCGCGACCTGCACTACCTCCTCGACCTGTCCCGCGACCTGAAGAGAGCGAAATACTCGGGCCTCGGTCGGCACAGTCTGGCAGGAAAAAACATCGCGCTGATCTTCGAGAAGACGTCCACCCGGACGCGATGCGCATTCGAGGTGGCCGCCCACGACGAGGGAGCGCATGTCACCTACATCGACCCGGCGTCGTCGCAGATCGGCCACAAGGAGTCGATGAAGGACACCGCCCGTGTCCTGGGCCGGATGTATGACGCGATCGAGTACCGCGGCGCCGACCAGAAGACCGTCGAGGAACTCGCGGAGTACGCCGGGGTGCCGGTGTTCAATGGGCTGACCGATGAGTTCCACCCCACGCAGATGCTCGCCGACGTGCTGACGATGAGCGAACACTGCCCGAAACCGCTGACCGACATCGCGTTCGCCTTCGTCGGAGACGGCAGGAACAACGTCGCCAACTCGTTGCTGCTCGTCGGCGCGAAACTGGGCATGGACGTGCGGATCGGCGCGCCATCGGCGCTGTGGCCGAACGACGACCTGGTCACCATGTGCGAAGGCTTCGCCGCGTCATCCGGTGCGCGGGTCACCATCACCGACGATCCGATCAAGGCCGTCCACGACGTGGACTTCATCTACACCGACGTCTGGGTGTCGATGGGCGAACCTGTCGAATCCTGGGGTGAACGCATCGACCAACTGCTGCCATACCAGGTCAACGGGACACTGATGGCCGCCGCCGGCAATCCCCGCGTGAAGTTCATGCACTGCCTGCCCGCATTTCACAACTGCGAGACCAAGGTCGGAGCGACCGTCGCCGCGCAGTACCCGAACCTGAGCGGGGGCATCGAGGTGACCGACGAGGTCTTCGAAAGCCCCGCGAACATCGCCTTCGAGCAGGCCGAGAACAGGATGCACACCATCAAGGCAGTCCTCGTGTCGGCGCTGTCCTGACCATGCGGATCGTCATCGCACTCGGGGGCAACGCGATACTGCGACGCGGAGAGCCGATGACCGCGGACAACCAGCGGACCAACATCAGGGTCGCCGCCGAGTCCATCGCCGCCGTCGCCCCGGGCAACCAGCTCGTCATCGCACACGGCAACGGCCCGCAGGTCGGTCTGCTGGCCCTGCAGGCCGCCGCCTACCACGACGTGGCGCCGTACCCGCTGGATGTCCTTGGCGCCCAGACCGATGCGATGATCGGCTACGTCATCGAGCAGGAGCTCGGCAACGTGCTACCCGCCGATCAGGCACTGGCCACCGTGCTCACGATGATCGAGGTCGACCGCGAGGACCCTGCCTTCAGCCACCCGACCAAACCCATCGGCCCGGTCTACGACGAGGAGACTGCGCGGCGGCTGGAGGCCGCGAGCGACTGGACGTTCGCGGCTGACGGCGAGACGTTCCGACGGGTGGTCGCCAGCCCGGAACCGAGGCGCATCTTCGAGATCGGGCCGATCCGCACCCTGATCGACTCAGGCACCATGGTCATCTGCGCCGGCGGCGGGGGCATCCCGACCATGTACGACGACGACGGCAAGCTCCGCGGCGTCGAAGCTGTGATCGACAAAGACTTGGCAGCAGCATTGCTCGCCCAGCAGGTGAACGCCGACATGCTGGTCATCGCCACCGATGTCGACGGTGTCTACACCGGGTGGGAAACCCCTGCGCGGCAGCTGTTGTCCCGAGCCACACCCGACGAACTGCAGTCGCTGAACTTCGCCGCAGGCTCCATGGGCCCGAAGGTCGAAGCCGCCTGCCGCTTCGTCCGCGCCACCGGCAACAACGCGGCCATCGGCACCCTGTCCGACATCGCCCACATAGTGGCGGGCCGACGCGGCACTACTGTCACTGCGTGAACTCGACGGTGCCCCCGGCGACGAGAGTTCGACATTGCCCGCGGCATTCCACCGTCACCGGTGGGGCGTCGCTGGGTTCGGCACTGAGGGTGGCGCTCCGCCCGATGACGCGTAGCTGCAGCCGATGGCCTCGGTAACGGAACGGAAACGCCAATTCTCCCAGCGATTCCGGCCACAGAGGCCCTACCACGATCCGGTCCCGCCGGATCTCCAGACCGGTGAAGCACCGCTGTAGCAGGTCGGTACTGCCCGCCATCGCAGCCAGATGAATGCCCTCGGCGGTGGTGCCGCGTTGAATGTCCACCACGTCGGACGCCAACGCCTGGGTGAAGTAGCGCATGGCTTCGGTGCGATTGCCGCGCGCGGTCACCCACGCGTGGACAACGGAACTCAGTGTCGAGCCGTGGGACGTGCGCGACCGGTAGTAGTCGATGGTGGCCGGTATCTGATCGGGCGTCAACGAGTACCCGAGCCTGCCGAAGAGCTCGTACAGTTCGTCGGCCGAGAGAAGATAGAAGAGCATCAGCGTGTCGGCCTGCTTGGCGGCCTTGTAGTTGTTCACGCTGTCCTGCTCGGCTTCCAGGATTCTGTCGAGCCGCTGCAGATTGTCGTACCGGCTTCGATAACCGTCCCAGTCGAGCTCCCGGAGGTGCTCGTAACCCTCGAACTGACTGATGACGCCGTCGTGAAACGGCACGAACATCCGCCTGCTCACGTCCTCCCATCGCACCAGCTCGTCGTCGCCGATGTCTAGGGTTTCCAGCAATGCCAGCCGGTAGGACATCGGCATCCGTTCCAGAGCTTCGAGGGCCCGCATGATCACCCACACCGCCATCACATTGGTGTACGCGTTGTTGTCGATACCGTCGTAATCCCTTCCCGGGTAACCGGAGTGGAACTCGTCCGGGCCGATGACACCGGTGATCACGTATCTGTTGCGAGAGTCGTCGAAGCGGGCGAGACTGACCCAGAATCGGGCGATGTCGACCAGCATCTCCGCGCCGTAGTCGATGAGGAATCCCGAGTCGCCGGTCACCTGGTAGTACTGCCACGTGTTGTAGGCGACGGCGATCCCGACGTGGTGGGCGCGCGCGCTGGCATCGGGGTTCCATCGGCCCGACCGTGGGTTCAGATGGACGCGCTGGCTTTCCTCCCTGCCGTTGCTGCCCGATTGCCACGGGAACATCGCTCCCCGGTATCCCCGTTCCTGTGCGGCCCGGCGTGCCTCGGCCAGCCGTCGATAGCGGTACATCAGCAGCGTTCGGGTCACCTCCGGCATCCGCAGGTTGGTGACGGGAAAGACGAACAGCTCATCCCAGAAGACATGACCCCGGTACGCCTCGCCGTGCAGGCCACGGGCCGGGACCCCGACGTCCAGGTCGGCGGTGTGCGGTGACAGCGTTTGCAGTAGGTGCAATTGGTGCAGCCGTGCGATGCGCAGTGTTCCGGCGTCGTGCCCGACGTCGATGGTGAAGCGCTCCCACAGATGCGCCCAGGAGAGTTGGTGGGCGTGCTGAAGCTCCGCGAATCGAGGAACACGGGCCAACTCCGCAACGGCAGCATCCACCGCCTCGGACACCGCGTGGTCCCGGCTGGTGTAGATGCACGCCACCTTTTCCAGCACGGCGGAATGCCCCGCGGTCATGTCGACGGTGAAGTCGTGACCGATGCGGTAGTCACCGATATCGGGGCGGCGGCGGACTTCCAGCTCGTCGCCGACGGGGCCGACGCATCGCATCGTGTTCTTGACGGCCACCGCAATCCGGATTCGCGACTGCGTCGTCTCCGCCGCCAACAGCACCGCGTCGTCGTCGATTTCCCGCATCTGGTTGACACGCAAGTGATGAGACGACAATTCGCGATATCGCTCCACGCCGGCGTTGGTGACTCCCCCGTCCACGGTGGACCGCATCTCCAGCAGTCCGGACCAGTCCAGCGCACGCACCGTCATCGTCATCGCGGCGATGTGCGGATGCCGCATCGACACGAAGCGTTGCTGGGTGACCGCGGTGGATCGACCGAGTTCGTCGCGAATCACGAAATCCCGGATCCACGTGGCACGGCGGAGGTCGAGGCTCAGTCGGTAGGACGAAACGTGTGCGGTGTCGATGTCGAACCACGACCCGCCGTCGATACGGAACGTCGCAGGCAACCAGTTGGGCAGATTGACCAGGCTCTCGTTGTCGACCGGCGTGCCCGCCACCGTGTCCGTGAGGCGGTTGTACACCCCCGCGACGTAGAGGCCCGGGTAGTGGAACTCCCCCGCGGCGGTCTCGGGCGCCGCGCCCCGTATCGCCATGAAGCCGTTACCGTTGGTGCACAACGCCTCTCGAAGGCGCTCCGCGTGCGGATCGTATCCGTCGAACACGAGTGTCCACGGGTCGTCCTCCTCGTCACCCTGCTCGCGGAGTTGGCCGGTCAATCGCGTGAGGAAGGCACATACCGCCTCCGGGTCGGCAAGCGAGAAGCGAGCTGCCGACCGCCGGTTGTCGGAGACCCCCTGCCGAACGGCGATGCCGATACCCGTGTGCCTGAGCGCATCGAAGGCATCTTCGTCGGTGCTGTCATCGCCGATGAAAATAGGCAGGATGAGGTCGCTGCCGTCGATGCGGTTCAGAATCCAGTTCACCGCTCGACCTTTGTCCCAGTCGATTTCGGAACGCAGGTCCAGGACCATGCGACCCTGGGTGACGCGCAGTCGCCGTGAGTGGCCGATCGCACGGACCGCCGCGACGACGGTGCCGACATCATCGGCTGCGACATTGCGATAGTGCACAGCGATCGCAAAGTGCTTGTCCTCGATGCAGACTCCCGCCACGGTGGCGAGCCTGGACTCGAGCTCCGGCAGCACGGCCCGCAACTCCTGGCTGGCGGCCACCGCGTGCGGGTTCTGGTGTACGGCACCGTCGGGAGAAGCCAGCTCGACACCGTGGTTACCGCCGTACCACACCGCGGAGATACCGACGCGGGCCCGGACGTCGTCGAGACTGCGTCCGGAAAGGACGGCGACCGGACACCGTGCAGCCAGGTCCGTGATCACCTCGGCCGCCTGGGGAAGCAGTTCGGCCGTCGCCGGGTCGTTGACGATCGTCGAGATCGTGCCGTCGAAGTCCAGCAGGACCACCGGCTTCCGCGTCGCCGCCAGGCAGGCGACTTCGTCATAGGAGGCAAGTGCGTCGGGCAGGGTTGCGACGGACGGGTACCCACCGCGGACGTTCACCGCGACGACGTCGGGTACCACCGCATCCGCGCCGGCTTGCAGCAGCTCGTCAGCGGCACCATCGGCTGCGACACCGAGGATCAGACCGAAGCCACCCGCACGGGCGGCGCGGATTCCCTCGGTGGTGTGGTCGATCAGGGCGCAGCGCTGCACGGGGATGTCGAGTCGCACAGCAGCATCGACCGCCGACCCGTCGACCTCGACCTCGAATACGTCCTGAAGCCCTGCCGCGGCGAGCGAGACGGTGCAGGCGGAACCCGCGCAGAACACCGCAGTGCGCAGACCGGCGGCCTGCAGTTCGCGGACGAAGGCGGTCGCCCTGTGGTAGCCGCGACCTTCGGCGCTGCCGCTGGGGAGGCTTCCCAGCTCGATGATCAGCGCGTCGTGATCACGCGGGTCGATGAACACGGGCAGTCTCAATCCCCACGCTCCTCACTGCAGTGTGTCCTCCGATGTCAGCCCAGGACGCACACGCCCGCTAGGGACTGAAGTCCTCACCGGCACAACGAGTGACTTTCGGCCCCACCAGGTCGGGACCTTCGGTCGGCTATGAGCGACCGTCGGACGCTATCCGGGACTCTGCGTGTCGGCGAAGGCTGTGGTTATGGACGCAGGAAGCCCGGACGACTACATCCGCGACATCTCGACGTTGACGATCGCCGATGCCGAAGAAGCAGGTGGCAAAGGTGCGAACATGGGCGAACTCGTCGCCGCGGGTCTGCCCGTGCCGCCGGGATTCGTTCTCCTGCGGGCGTGCTACCGCGACTCGATGCGAGCGGCAGGCGTGCAGTCGGAGTTGGCCGCATTGCACCGCGAGGCGCTCGACGCGATCACCGACAACGACCGGCTCACCGAGCTGAGCGAGTGGATGCAGGCACTGGTGGTCAAGGCGGGAGTCACCGACGCAATCCGCCACATGATCCTCGACGCCTTCCGGGTCCTCGGCCAGGGCGCGGTCGTCGCGGTGCGTTCGTCGGCCACCGGCGAAGACGGCGCGGACGCGTCGTTCGCCGGCATGAACGCGACGATCACCAACGTCAGCGGTGACGAAGGGCTCATCGACGCCGTCGTGCGCTGCTGGATGTCACTGTTCAGCCCGCGGGTGATCACCTACCGCTCCAGCCGTGGGTTCACCGGCGAACCTGCGATGGCCGTCGTCATCCAGCAGATGGTGGACTCCGAGAAGGCCGGTGTCGCTTTCACCGCCGACCCGAGCACCGGCGCCCTGGACCGGGTGATCATCGAGGGGGCGTTCGGTCTCGGCGAGGTTGTCGTGTCCGGGTCTGTCGAGCCCGACACCTACATCGTGTCGAAGGAGACGCTCGCGCCGCTGGACATCCGCATCGGCCACAAGTCGTTCAAGATCGTCCGCGGCGGGGACGGGCATGACACCACCGTGGACCTCGATGACACGCAGGCGGATTCCCGCGTCCTGACCGACGACGAACTCCGATCGATCGCCGAACTGGCGATCGCCATCGAGCGGCACAACGGCTGTCCCCAGGACACCGAGTGGGCCCTGGCCGGCGGCAAGGCATTCCTGGTGCAGGCCCGGCCGATCACCACGCTGGGCCATGTGACGCCGGCGCCGGCGCCGGCGCAGAAGCGAGTGGTGTTGGCACGCGGGCTCGCAGCCGCCCCCGGCGCCGCGTCGGGCCGGGTACGCGTGTTGAACACACCGGACGAGGGAGGGCGTCTGACCGACGGCGAGATCCTGGTGGCCCGGATGACGAATCCCGACTGGCTACCCACCATCCGCAGAGCTGCCGCACTGGTCACCGACACCGGCGGTATGACCTGTCACGCCGCAATCGTGGCTCGCGAGCTGGGCGTCCCGTGCATCGTCGGTGCCCGCACCGCGACCAGGGACCTCCACGACGGCACGACGGTCACCGTCGACGGCGGCCGTGGTGAAGTGATCGCGGGGCGTATCCGGCCCGAGTCCGCAACCGAGACGTCTCCGCGCGTTTCCGCACCCACCGCCGCAGAGAGTCCGGTCACCGGCACCAAGGTGTACGTCAACCTCGCCATGGCAGACTCCGCCGAATCCGTTGCGGCACAGCACACCGATGGTGTGGGGCTGCTGCGCGCCGAGTTCATGCTCACCGAGGCCCTGGATGGCCGTCACCCCCGCGACCTCATCGCGCGCGGTGAACAGCGGGTCCTGGTGGACAGGATGGTGTCGTCGGTCGGCCGGATCGCCGCCGCGTTCAATCCGCGTCCGGTCGTGTACCGGGCCACCGACTTCCGCAGCAACGAGTTCCGTGGACTCAAGGGTGGAGAAGCCTTCGAACCCGAAGAGCACAACCCGATGATCGGCTACCGCGGCTGCTACCGCTACGTCAAGGAGCCCGATCTCTTCGCGCTCGAGCTCGAAGCGCTGGCCCGCGTCCGCGAGCAGTCACCGAATGTCGCGCTCATGATCCCCTTCGTACGGACCAAATGGGAACTGGAGGAATGCCTGTCGCTCGTCGACACAAGCCCGCTGGGCCGGCAGCGGGGGCTCCATCGCTGGGTGATGGCCGAAGTGCCGTCGGTCGTGCACTGGCTGCCCGAATACATCGGGATGGGCATCGACGGCGTGTCCATCGGCAGCAACGACCTGACCCAGCTCGTCCTGGGCGTCGACCGTGACTCCGACGTCTGCGCGGAGCTGTTCGACGAATCGGATCCGGCGGTCCTGCACGCCATTCGCCGGATCATCCAGACCGCCAACAAGTTCAACATCACCTCATCGCTGTGCGGCCAGGCGCCGTCGACCAACCCGGCATTCGCCGAATACCTGGTCCGGATGGGCATCACGTCGGTGTCGGTGAACCCCGACGCCGTGGACGCCACCCGTCGCGTCGTCGCTGCTGCCGAGCGACGGGTTCTGCTCGAAGCTGCGCGATGACAACCGTCCCCGCTAGCGCCCGCGGTGAGCCGGAAGCCATCGTGGCGCCGCGCGAGCTGCTCAACCGCGCACGGCGGTATGCCGAGCCGGCTCTGGCCGCGGTCACCGTCGTCGCCCTCGGTACGGGAGCCGCCGCGTGGCTCGCCGGCAATCGCGCGCTCGCCGACGAGTTGTGGATCGCGGGAACGGTGCTCGCCCTGCTGCCTGCGGTGTGGTGGGTGATCGCGACACTGCGGCGGGGACGGGTGGGTGTCGACCTGATCGCGGTGCTGTCACTGGTCGGGACGCTGCTGGTGGGCGAGTATCTCGCGGGAGCGGTGATCGCGGTAATGCTCGCCGGCGGCCGCGCGCTCGAGGCCGCAGCAGAGCGTCGGGCCACTCACGACCTACGGGCGCTTCTGGCGCACGCGCCGAAGTTCGCCCGCCGCCGGGTCGGATCAGCGGTCGATGTCGTTCCGCTGGAAGAGGTTGCGGTGGACGACATCCTCGTGGTGGGCACCGGTGAGGTGGTTCCCGTCGACGGTCGGGTCCTCGGGTCGGTGGCCGTCCTCGACGAATCGGTACTGACGGGTGAAGCGCTGAACGTGGAGCGCGCGCCCGGCGAACCGGTGCGAAGCGGCGCCGTCAATGCGGGCTCCAATTTCGAGATGCGTGCGGCGGCCGGCGCGGCCGACAGCACCTACGCCGGCATCGTGCGCCTCGCCGAGGAGGCCGGAGCGCAGAACGCACCCATCGTTCGGCTCGCTGATCGGTTGGCCGCCTGGTTCCTGCCTTTGACGCTGGTCACGGCAGGTGCGGCGTGGGCGCTCAGCGGCTCGGCTGTCCGCGCGGTCGCGGTACTCGTGGTCGCCACCCCGTGCCCTCTGCTGCTCGCCGCGCCGGTGGCGATCGTCTCCGGTCTGTCGCGTGCTTCGCGCCGTGGGGTGGTGATCCGCAGCGGCGGAGCGCTGGAAAACCTGGGCCGCGCAACGACGTTGGTGCTCGACAAGACAGGAACCCTCACCGAGGGGCGCCCCACCGTCGTCGCGGTGCTCAGCGCTCCCGGCCGTGACGCCGCCGAGGTCTTGACGATTGCCGCGTCGGTGGATCAGATGTCCGGTCACGTGCTGGCAGAAGCGATCGTCACCGAAGCACTCGCGCGGAATCTGGTCCTGACGCTGCCCGCCGACGTGGTCGAAGAGCCCGGGCAGGGCGCGAGCGCCACTGTTGAGAGCCGCCGCGTCCGCGTGGGGAAGCTACCTGCTGAGGCGCTCACCGCACCGTGGACGCGAGGGGCCGTCAATCGAGCGCGGCTGGACTCCGCCGCGATCGCCTGGGTCGAGGTCGACGACGAGGTCGCCGGGGCGATCCTGCTGCGCGACCCGCTGCGCCGCGACGCTCCCAGGACTATCAGGCGGTTGCGCGACGCCGGACTCCGCAGAGTGGTCATGCTGACCGGCGACCGGCCCGATCCGGCCCGTGAGGTGGGCGCGGTGCTCGGGCTCGACGCGGTGTACGCGCAGCAGAGCCCCGCCGACAAAGTTGCCGCGGTAACCCGAGAACGCGCGTCGGCAGTGACCGTCATGGTCGGCGACGGGGTCAACGACGCACCCGCGCTGGCCACCGCGACCGTGGGTGTGGCCATGGGCGCTCGCGGTGCCACCGCGTCGTCGGAAGCCGCCGATATCGTCCTGACCACCAATCGCCTCGACCGCCTTGCCGACGCCATGGACATCGCACGGTGGTCCCGCCGGATCGCGCTGCAGAGCGCCGTCGCGGGGATGGCGCTGTCACTCGTGGCCATGGCGGTCGCCGCCGCCGGGTGGCTGGCGCCGGCGTGGGGAGCCCTGGTCCAGGAAGTGATCGACGTGGCGGTGATTCTCAACGCCCTGCGCGCGTTGCGCGGTGACCCCGCCACGAAGGTCGATCTGCTGGCAGACACCGGAGATCTGTTGCGCCGATTCGCCGATGAACACGACGAATTACGCGACGCGGTCCTGCTGCTGCGCGACGCGGCCGATCTCGTGGTCGCGGGAGATCCTCACGCACTCGCCGTGCTCACCAAGGCGCACACCTTTCTTCGTGATCAGCTGCTGCCGCACGAGTCGGCCGAAGAATCCGAGTTGTATCCGGCCCTGGCCAGGCCCCTCGGCGGTGGTGAGACGACCGCCACCATGAGTCGGGCCCATGCCGAGATCCAGCGGCTTTCCGACCGGATCGCAACACATGTCGACCTTGCGACGTCCGGCGGCGGAATCCAGCAGGAGCAGGTCGACGACCTGCTCGCGTGCCTCTACGGGCTCTTCGCCGTCGTCCAGCTGCATTTCCTCCAGGAGGAGGAGAACTACTTCACCCTCGCCGAGCCCGACCGTGGGTCCGCCGAGGCGCGACGCACTCAGACACATGGGCGAAAGTGACAGGAGGACAACATGAATGCAGCGACGCTGCCGGTGATCGCGGGGATCGACGGGTCCACGACGGCGATGACCGCCGCATACTGGGCGGTCCAGGAGGCGGCGGGCAGAGACGCCCCGCTGCGTCTGGTCTACGTGACCAAGACGACGCACAGTGCGGCCGAGTACGCCGAGGACGTCCGAAAGGGCCATGCCTGTCTGCACGAGGCCCGCACCGCCATAGAGGCCATGGGAACGCCCGTCACGATAGAGACCGCCGTCGTGGACGGTCCTCCTGCGGCGGCCCTGGTGGATGCGTCGTCGCAGGCGCAGATGGTCTGTGTGGGATCTGTCGGCATCGGACGCTATGCCCGATCGATTCTGGGATCGGTCGCTGCGGAGCTGGCCGAGAAGGCCGCGTGCCCCGTCGCGGTGATCCGACCGGACTCCGACGCGGGAACCCACCACGACTCCGGATGGATCATCGTTGCGGACAACGAGAAGCCCGACAACCACGCCGTCGTGGAGCAGGCGATGCGGGAGGCGACCATTCGTCAGGCGCCGGTGCTGCTGCTCGGAACCGACGGACGGCCGGAGTCACACGCCGCGCTCGAGCGCGAGATCGGCGACTGGAAGTCCCGCTATCCGGACGTGCGCGTCTACCCGATCGCCAACCGGGCCGAGGTCACCCATTTTCTCAAAAAGCATCACGAGCACGTGCTTCTGGCGGTGATCGGTAGCAGCGAGGCCGGCGAGGTCGCCGACATCGTGGGTCACGGGCACGCCCTCTTCCCGCACAGTGCATCGTCGGCCCTGGTGGTGCGACCTCGATGCGCGTGACCGGCGCGGCGAGGACCGACGGCGACCCTCTTGGTGACCAAAGGCCCCTCCGCCGGGGGTGGCCTCGGCCATAGCGTCGAGGTCAGGCACGGGTCCATTTCGCACAGACAGGGAGTCGCACATGACCACGTCCCCAACCGACCTCGGGATTCTCGTGGGCATCGACGGCTCCCCCGAGGCGCACGCCGCGCTCCGGTGGGCTACCGAGGAGGCGGTCTTGCGGCAGTGCCCGATCACGCTGATGCACGTCGTGGCGCCCATCGTGGTCACCTGGCCGATCGAGTCGGTCGTCATGAGCTTCACCGAATGGCAGGAAGAGAACGCGAAACACGTCATCGAGCAGGCCCGGGAAACGGTGCGTGGCTCGGTCGATGCCGCGTCGGCGCCGCCGGTGCATGTCCGGCTCCGCCACGACGGCATCGTCCCCGAGTTGACCGAGGCGTCCGCCTCGGCACGGATCATGGTGATCGGCAGCCGGGGCCTGGGTCCGGTGGGTGGGGTGGTACTGGGCGCAGTCAGCCGGACCCTGCTGCACCACGCCAGATGCCCGGTCGTGGTCGCAAAGGAGGGGGTGGTGAGAAAGTCGGACCGCTCCCGTCCCGTCCTGCTCGGCATCGACGGGTCCCCGGCATCGGAGGCCGCCATCGCTTTCGCCTTCGACGAAGCCTCCCGCCGAGGCGTGGACCTCATCGCGTTGCACGCGTGGAGCGATGTCGCTGTGTTTCCGCTGCTCGGCATGGACTGGCACAAGTACGAACAGGAAGGCCACGAAATTCTTGCCGAGCGTCTCGCCGGATGGCAGGAGAAGTACCCGGACGTGCATGTGAGTCGCCGCATCGTCTGCGACAGACCCGCACGTTGGTTGATCGACGAAGCCAAGGACGCGCAGCTCGTGGTGGTCGGGAGCCGCGGGCGCGGTGGGATCGCCGGGATGTTGCTCGGGTCGGTCAGCACCGCGGTCGCGGAGTCCGCGATGGCGCCGGTTGCCGTGATCCGCAGCTGAGGTGCGACAAGTGATGTCATGTACCGGAGGTGCGACATGAACGACGCGGCGGTAGACGTCGATGTCATCAAAGATGCCGTCACATTGGCAGGCCGCGCCCCGTCACTGCACAACAGTCAACCGTGGCGCTGGGTTGCCACCACGGACTCGGTCCAGCTCTTCCTGGACAGGAGCCGGGCGCCCAAATACACCGACACCAGCGGCAGGGAGCTGGTGATCAGTTGCGGTGCGGCCCTGGATCACTTCCGTGTCGCCATGGCCGCGGGCGGATGGATGACCTACGTCGAGAGACTGCCCAATCCGAACAACCTCGATCATCTGGCCTCCGTCGGCTTCAGCGCGATGGACTTCGTCGCCGACGGGCATCGGCTGCGCGCACAAGCCATCCTGCAGCGACGCACGGACCGACTGCCGTTCGCGGAGCCGCGCGGATGGCACATGTTCGTCACCGAACTCGGCCGCGCGGAGCACTCCGGCTTCGTCGCCGTCGATGTGGTGGCCGATGAGTCGCGACCACGGCTGGCCGAGGCCTCGCGACTGGCCAAGTCCTCGCGGCTCTATGATTCGCGCTACCATGCCGAGCTGGTCGGTTGGACAGGGGATGTCGCCGTTGCAGAGGGCATTCCGGCAGGTGCCCTCCTATCCGCGGCAGAGAGTGACCGCGTGGACATCAGCCGCGATTTTCCCCCGGTCGATCACGCCGAGCGTCGTAGCGAGATCGCCAGGGATCACGCCAAAGTCCTTGTGATTTCGACCTACGGCGTAACCCGCGGGAGCGTCCTGCGGTGCGGCGAGGTGCTCTCCACGGTATTGCTCGACGCGACGCTGGCCGAGTTCGCGACATGCACGCTGTCTCACCTCACGGAGGTACCCGCGAGCCGGGATATCGTCGCCGCGCTGACCGGAGGCGCGAAGATCCCACAGGTTGTCGTTCGGGTGGGCACGGCGCCCTCCCAGGGCGATATCGGCCCGCCGACACCGCGTCTGCCCGTCGAGGACGTTCTCGAGATCAGGGACTGAGCCCGTGCACCGCACAGAGCAGGCCGTGATCGTCGGTATCGACGGATCTCGATCGGCGATCGCCGCTGCGCTTTGGGGTGCCGATGAAGCAGCACACCGCGACGTCCCCTTGCACCTGGTGTCCGCCGTGTGGCCACAGAAGGATCTGGCCCCCGGAACATACGACGCCGCCGACACCGCCGTCCGCGCTGCGATCGCAGCGGTCGAATCGACCGGCAAGTCTGTGAAGATGGAATCCGAAATCGTCTATGGCAGGCCGAGTCTCGTCCTACAGGCGCAGTCCCCCACGGCCGCCGTGGTATGCCTGGGATCGTGTGGCGTCACCCACGGCGGCCTCGGCCGGATCGGCTCGACGGTGACAGCGGTGGCGGCGGCGTCGCTCGCATGCCCGCTGGCTGTCATTCATTCAGACCCGCCGCGGGCCGACGGCCCCGGCTGGGTGGTTGCCGAGGTCGATGAATCCCCGTCGGGCGAGCGTGCGTTGCAACTGGGGATCGACGAGGCGCTTCTGCGCGGTGCGACACTGCGCGTCGTCGCGACGTGGCAGGCGCGGTACACCGACATTCACGATGTTCACGCCACCTCAGACGGAAACCGCGCGGTGAAGGCACATTGGGAACGACGACTGCGGCCGTGGCGGCAGCGGTATCCGGAACTCGACGTGCAGGCCGCGGCCGCGCACGGGAGCGTCTTCAACTTTCTGGCACGGCACCGTCGGAGCATTCAGCTGCTGGTGTTGCCACACAAGCGGGCGCCCGAACTCGTGGAGCTGCTGGCCCCTGGAAACTTTCCTGCGTCTCGGGACATCTGTTTCGACCTCTTGCTCTGCGAAGCCGGGACGGGTCCGGAACCCGAAGGGCGTGCGAGGGACCGCGCCTAGGCCATCACCTGGTGATCGGTGCTGATCGTCATGACCTGACGATCAGCATCGAGCATTCGGGAAATCCGATGATGGGATGGCAATTCGGCGATGGGAACGAGGCGACAGTGCGCCCGTCATGCGGGCTGACGACGGCCAGTCCCACCCTGGCGTCAGCGTCACGCCGGAAGTACTGGTGGCCGGTACCCGCCGCGACCGTCTCCACGTGGACGTCCGGGTAACGACGAACCCAGCTGTCGGCGCGGCGGTCGATCAGCCGCACGGTTGCGTGCCTGATCCGGCCTTCGTGCATCGCGACATGCACCATGTCGTCGTTGCCCGGTTCGTCTGACAGGACCACCGATATCACGCCATCGGTCTGCGGGGTGCCGTCCAGCCGGGTCCGGATGATCGCGACGGGACATGCTGCCTCCTTCGCCAGCAGTTCCGCGACCGGACCGATCACCGGAGGGTCTCCGGACTGTGACGCGCGGGAGCCGACGCAGACCATCGCCGCGCGGTGGGACTCGGCCAACAGGATGGCGCCGGGCTCACCGGCGACCCGCACCGTGTCCACGTGTACAGACCTCGACTCCGATCGCGACGCGTTCTCCGCCTGGGACAGAACGACATCGAGATCCGAGTCGGTGGGACCCGGAGCATTGACCGCATGGACGAGCCGCAGCGGAAGGTCGTGGGCAACGGCCTCCGCGGTCGCCCACCGAACGGCATTCAAGGCGGCATGGGAACCGTCGACCCCGACGACGACGGGCCCGACCCGCGGATGCCGATGCGTCATCACGGCGCCATGGCGAGAAGCACCTTCAGCGCACCGGAGTTCGCCGCATCAGCGAAAACCCGTTATGCGGTGTCGAGCTGATGGGTGGAGCTTTCATGGTCGTCTCCTCGGTGTCAGTTCGCGCTGAGCCGTATCACGGTGTGTTGTTGTTGGTTCGCCCGCCGTTGTCCGCCAGATCGTCGAGCTCGCGGTCCCACGCCTGGAAACGCAGGTGGTTCAGCCGCATCCGAAGAATCACCCACGCCGCGGTCGCTGAGCCCGCGACGGCGGCCCACAGGGCAAGAGCGGCGATCACCGCCTGCGCGGCGGCATCCTCGTCCGACAGCGCCCGCTGCGTGCGATTACCGGCATCATCGACCCAAACGGTGACGTGGTCACCGGCCCTCATCTCGCCGGTGCGGATTTCCTCACGGTGTGTGCTACCGGAGAAGTCCCAGCGAATTTCGGTCAGATAGGGCCTCTCATACGGTTGGGCCACCACCCGGCTGTCCTGCACCGCTACCGCGTCGACTTCGTGCCGGGTGGCCCTGTCCGCGGCAAAGGTGCGAGCCAGGTCGTCATGTACGGCGGTGCCCGCCGCGGCGGCCAGAGGCACCGCCACGATCGCGAGGAACACGACCAGCACGGTGGCGGCGGCCTCGATACGGTCGCTGACCCGAACCAGCGGGTTGCCCGCCCAGAGGCGACTCCACCGGCCCAGGCCGAGAGTGAAGGTCTGCATGTTGCACTCCGTATCGTGATCGGAACCGACTGTGCCCTTGTAGACATGATCGCGTGCGCCGGCGGGCACCCTGCAGAGCCGAAAGTCCCGAGAGCCGGGAGCCGAACGCCCTCGCTGCGCTGAGCGCGACCTCACCTTAGGTTCGTCAGTGACAGGAGGATGGCAGCCGATGAGGGCAGGCGCTACACCCACCGGGGGATCTGACGGGGGCGGGACGGGCCGGATGGACCATCGAACCCCGTCGCCCATGACGATCCGCGGCCTCCACAGCGGCGACTACGATGCGGTCGTCGGTTTGGTGGCCGACTTGAATGCCGAAGAGCGCTACCTGCGCTTCCTGACGCCGTACCCGATGTACGTCGGCGAGTGGGCGTTGTCACTGACCGCGCCGTCGGATCACGTCGTCGCGATCGGGGCGTTCGAATCCGGTGAGCTGATCGGCGTTGCCAACTACGTCGGCCTTCCCCGACCCGGATATGCAGAGGTCGCGGTCGTGGTGGCACACGGGCAGCATCAGCGCGGGGTCGGTACCGCGCTGCTGATGGCCCTCGGCCAGATCGCCAAAGAGTCTGGCGTGAACCACTTTGTCGCCGACGTACTTGCGGAGAACCAGCTGGTTCGGGACATGTTGCGCGACGCGGGCTGGCCGACCACCCAACGCCGTGACGGTGAGCTGCTGCGCATCGAGGTCAATCTCGACGCAGCGGGCCACATCGCACGCGGCTGAGCGCGGATCAGGACTGACGCGCCACGATGACCGGGACACGGGCCGCCTGCACCACCGCCCAGCTGACAGATCCGAGCAGCAGACCCGCGAATCCGCCGCGGCCGTGACTGCCGACCACCAGCAGTTGCGCCTCGCGTGACTCCTCGACCAGGCGGTGTATGGGATTGTCCTGGCCGATGACGCGCCGCACCGTGACGTCGGGATACCGCTCGCAATTGCCTGCCAACCGCTGGGCGAGCTCCTCGTCGGCTTGGTTCTCCATCTCCACGTCCGTTACCGGCAGGACGAAATCCGCAAGGGTCATCCAGGTGTGCACAGCGACCAAGTCGACTCCGCGCCTTGATGCTTCGTCAAAGGCAAGCGCAACAGCGAGCTCGGACGCCGGGGATCCGTCCACGCCGACGACGACCGGCGCCGTCGTGAGCCGATCGGACGGCAACCCGTGATCGCCGTGGATGACCGCGACCGGGCAGTGCGCGTGATGCACCAGCGAGGAACTCGTGGACCCCAGAAGCAGACCCGGCAGCGCATGAAGGCCGCGGCACCCGACAACCATCATGTCCGCGTCCTTGGACATGTCGATGAGGGCGGGCATCTTCGACCCGCGCAGGATGGATGTCCTGACCGGGATCTCTCGGGTTCCCGTCAGCGTGACGTTCACGACGTCGAGTGCGTCGGTGATCACCTTCTCCGCCATGCGGTCTCGGGCCGCCATGTATTCTTCGGTGATCGGCACATCCAGCCAGTAGGCCATCTCCTCGGCCGCCTCGGCGTGGACGATCGTCAGCGTTGCGTGCCGCAGAGAAGCCTCCCTGGCCGCCCACTCAGCCGCCTCCCGCGACATGGGTGATCCGTCGACGGCGACCACAATCCCGTGCGGCCTCGATTCCGGTGGAAGAGTCATCTCGCGCTCCTTGCCGTTGTTGGTGCCTGTGAGGAAGCCTCCGGTCAACGCTAAGACGGTCAGGCGGCCGGGTTCTCGGGGCGTTGGTCACATCGACCGCGCCGAAAGACCTTTCACCAACCCGGGTCCGCATGGGGCTATCCCGCAGGGGTGATGAGCCCGAAATCGCCGTCGTAGCGGCGATAGAGCACGCAGGCGCGGCCTTGGGCGGCTTCGATGAAAAACAGGAACGGCAGATCCAGCAGGGCCAGTCGCTCCATCGCTGCGTCCTCGGACAGACACGGTACGGGATGCGGGCTGATGGTGACGGGCCCGCCGAAGGCCGCCACGTCACCGGCGAGCGTGGGGGTCACAAGCGCCAACCGGTATCCCTCCGATCCCCTTCGATACACGACGCCCGCGCAGCCCGAACCGACTTCGGTGAACAGATGGAAGTCGTAGTCCAGCATCTCCATCTCGGCGGCGGCCTCGTCGACCGTGCACGGCGCCATAGCGAAGGACTTCCGCCGGACGACTCGTCGCGTCTCGGCTCCCCTGGGAACGAATTGTGGGCGGTGAGCGCGTACCTCGCCGTGGCGCCAGGGCGGCGCCGCCTCCGGTCCTTTCGGCGCGTCGCGCAGTTCCCGCAGGTGCTCGAGTCGGCGCCGCAACCGCGCCTCCAGCCGGTCGACTGCCTCGTGCGCCGTAGCGGCCTCGACCTGGGCCCGCACGACGTGTCCACGGACGTCGAGGTTGGCCTGCGCCACCACGGGAAATTCGACTGCTGGATTCTTTCGACGCGTCAATCGGACGTGCGCGTGCAGGATGGGGCGACTGGTGAGCCGGCCGAGGCTGCCGATCTTGGTGCGTGCGTAGTCGACGACGTCGGGAAACTCTCCGTGCGTGGTGACGTCGACGTTGACGACGGATGCGTGCACTGCGTTGTTCATAGTCCGTTGGTACCCGCGACAGCTGGGATGGGTTAGGGCCGAAGGTCACCGGCGCCAGGAGCAGCCGCGGCGTGGGCGATGCCGTCCACACGCACATCCGCGGTGACCGCACCGGCGCTCCGGCGCTGTTCTGACCTTCGTTTGATACCGGTCAGCATGCCGCGGGTGACAAAAGCCCTTGCAGGGCCTGCGAATTCGGCGAAAGCCACCTGACCGGGGTGGCGTAGCGCCAATCGCGATCTCACCAGCAGCCTGCAGCGGTCGTCTCCGTGCGGGAACAGGTGGAAGGACCAGACGATGTCCCACGGCAGCTGTGACTCCTCGGCGCGCAACACGATCGTCCGCGTCGGATCGATGTCGACCACCGTCAGTTCGATCCCGTCGGCGATACCGAACCAGCCCCGCGGCACGAGTCTGACGGGGTCACCGACGGCCAGCTGCTGCCATTCCGTATGGATGCGGTCTGCATCGTGATAGCCCAGCCCGAACAGGTTCTCCAGCTTTTCGAAGGTGTACAGCCCGCCTCGGTCCTGCCCCATCTGCACCAGCCACGGCCACACCTGTTCGGCGGGACAATCGATCCACACGGCTTCGGTCGCCGTCAACACCGGCTGACGCACCAGACCATCCCCCGGTAGTGGCCCTTCGGACTCGCCCTTGGTGGTCCCCCAGTTGCCGAAATATCTTCGCGCCCCGTACAGCAGTGCGGTGGCCGCCAGAAGTGTCATCGCCTTGTTCGCCATACCTGCAGCGTGGTCGCGCCCTGCCCGGCCGCGCTAGGGCCGGTAGTCCTCGGTCGGGCGTCGCGGCCAGGATTGCCCGCTGACATGACCTTCGACTCTAATGAAGCATCGGACGGCTTCCTACGATCCAGCCATGGGTAAACAGCATCCGAGACTGGCGGCAGTCACGGCCGCGATCGGCATCGCCGTACTCTATCGAGCACATGTGCGTCCCTGGATGTATCACTGGGGAGCGCGCCAAGATGAGATCGACGCACCCCTTCCCGGAGACGAGTTGGTCGGGTCCGGGGTGCCGCGCACCACCAGGGCGGTGACCATCGATGCGCCGCGGCCCGATATCTGGCCCTGGCTGGCGCAGATCGGCGAGGACCACGCCGGGTTCTACAGCTATTCACTCCTCGAGCGTGCGGTCGGCGCGGATATGCACAACGCGAAGTTCGTCCACCCCGAGTGGCAGCACCTGCATGTCGGGGACACGGTGTGGCTGGCCCGCCGATACGGTCCCGATGCCCGCAGGTCGTCGCCTCGGTGGAGGCCCCGTCACATCTGGTGCTGGTCTCGCCGGTCGACTACCAACGATTGCGGCGTCACGAAAAGGCCTCCGGCTGCTGGTCGTTCACACTTCACCGAGAGGGTGGTTGGACCCGCCTGCTGGTGCGCGGCAGTGGAGGACCTGTCGGTCACGCCTGGTTCGACATCCCGCATTTCGTGATGGAACAGAAAATGATGCGCGGCATCGCCCGGCGGGCCGTGCGGACCCGTCGTCAGGAGATCGCCGCAGCGATGGGACGGCATCCGTCGAACCTGCGGTCCCACCGTGCCCGCAAGGTAGCCCAGCTGAACTGATCAGGGGTGTGCGACGAGTACCGGACGGTGCGACCGCTGCACCGCAGCCATCGCGACGCTGCCGAGCAGCACCTCGCGCATAGCTGACCGACCGCGCGAACCGACGACCACGACGGCGGCATCGTGGTCATCGGCGCAGGCGATGAGTGCATCGGCGATGGCATGGTCCCGCGGCGTACCGAACCGATGGGACTCGCGCAGGGTCAGGACCTCCAGCCCCGTCGCGGCGGGTCCGATCGACACGTCGTCGTTGCCGTCCGACACGACGACCAGCAGCACTCGCCGATTCGGGAGTAGCCGTCTGGCCGTCTCGACGGCAGTCTCGGCACCCTCGCGACCGTCATAGCCGATGATCACGGGACCGTTTGTGAGCGCGGCGAATTCGTCGGACAGCAGCGGGTTCGGCACCACCAGCACCGGCACCGTCGCGTAGTGCACCACCATGTCGGAGACGCTGCCGACGACGGCCTTGGAGTGGCCGAGCCCCCGGTCGCCGATGACGATCACGTCGGTATCCAGCTTCTGGGCCAGTTGAGCCAGCCGCAGACCGGGCGACTCGGTGACGCGCGTGACCAGTGGCTCGGCGACCCACTCCGCGGCGGCCGCCAGGGCGACCCCCGACCCGGCGATCGTGTCGGCTTCCCGCTGGCCTTCGCGCTCGAGCAGTCGGATCAGGTCGTCTGCGCTGTGTGCGCGTGCGCGCAGTCGGCGGCGCAACCTCTGGCTACCCGAGGTCGGCGCCCACATGTGCGCCACCCAGGCGTGAGCGTCCGGGAACAGGGCCGCTGCGGCGGTGATGGCCGCGGCGGCTGCCGGTGATCCGTCGTATCCGACCATCACACTCGTTGGCATACGCCCTCCTCGTCGCCACGCGCCGCGACCATCTACCCCACCCCAGCGACGTTAGGCATTGTCGGGACCTGCAGGAAGGGCCGAAATACCTTCACTGTCGGGCTTCCCCGAGAGCCCCGCCCCGCCACCGCTGTTCCTGCTAGCCGGTATGGGAGTTGGTGGTTGGCGTTTGGCGGACGGGGGTGCCAGCGTCGATGCGCTGCCGTGCCGGCCACGGGACCCTTGATCAGCACGATCAACCTGCCTCCGGAAGGAACGACCATGACGAGCACCGCTGGTTCTCAGTCCCCCATCAGTACCTGGGTGCTTCGCCCCCTGGCCGCCGTCGCCGTGTCTGCGGCGGCGCTGATGGCTCCGCAGACGGCCGGACTCGCCGCCGCGGCACCGGGTTCGTCCTGCCCGGACGTCGAGGTCGTGTTCGCGCGTGGGACGTTCGAGGCTCCCGGGGTCGGGGCCACCGGGCAGGCGTTCGTCGACGCACTCACCGCGCAGCTGCCGGGAAAGACTGTCGATGCCTATGGCGTGAACTACCCTGCGTCGCTGGACTTTCAGGCCGCGGCCCAGGGCGTCGGCGACGCCGGCGACAAGATTTCATCGACGGTGGCCAGCTGCCCCGACACCAAGATCGTGCTCGGCGGGTACTCGCAGGGCGCGGCGGTCGCGGCCTACACCACCGCGGCGGCCGTGCCTGCCGGATACACGCTGCCCGCGGGGATCTCGGGGCCGTTACCGCAGGCGGACGCCGCCAGCGTCGCGGCCGTCGTGCTGTTCGGCACACCTGACCCGTGGTTCCTCGGGCTCGTCGACCACAGCGCACCGCCCATCGCGATCGGCCCCCAGTACGTCGCGAAAACGCTTCAACTGTGCAACCCAGGTGACCCGGTGTGCTACCCCGGCGGCCTCGACCGGACAGCACACTCTGCCTATAAGGACAACGGAACCGCCGCGCAGGCGGCGACATTCGTGGTCAGCGCGGTGTCGCCGGCAACCATCTAGCGGTCCGCCGCGCTGCGCTCAGGAGTGGCGCTCGATGTAGGCGTCGGCGTCCTCGTCGTCTCCGCTGATCCCTTTGCCCGCCTGATGCTCGGCGTAGAAGCGCAGCCACTGCAGCCCGAGCTTGTGACGAAGATCCAAAGACGCACTCTTGATGAAGTCGGGCATCGCCTCCCGCTCCTCCTCGTCGAGGTGCTCGCCGTTCTCCTTGCGCGCGGCGTTCACCGCGTCGAACCACTCATCACTGCCCGGTGTGTGCTGGCGAGACCGCCGGACCGCGTCGCGAATCGCGTTGTGATCGGTGATGGCGTCCTCGGTCTCGTCTACGGGGTCTCCTTCCGGATTTCCCGGATCGTCCTTCCCGCCATGCTTGAGCAGCGCCGGATAGAACACCGTCTCTTCAGCGTCGGCATGGGTGTCCAGCCGTGTGCTGAGAACCTCCCATATCGCTGCAACATCCGCCGCGTCGGTCGCATCGTCCAGCCGGAAGAACATCCGGCGCAGCCAGTCGTGGTCGGCATAGATGAGTTCGACGATGTCCGCCATGGGGTGAGACCTGATTTCTTGGTGGGGATCAGATGTTCATCGATCGCTCGACAGTATGCCCAGTCGCTCGCAGGTCAATCAGCAACGCAGCGATTCGTCGGGTCGGCGCCGGGGCATAGTGGACATGTGCACAACGAATCGACCACTCCGACGGAACTGGCCCGCGAACTGGGCGACGCCAAATTCGTGTCTCTGGTGACGTACCGGCGCGACGGCAGTGCGGTGGCGTCGGCGATGTGGATTGCCCAGGACGGCCCAGATCTCGTCGTCTGGACCCCTGCAGACACCTGGAAGGTCAAGCGGGTTCGGCACGATCCCCGCGTGGTGCTGGTGCGTTCGAACCGTACCGGGAAAGTCGACCCGGTCGAGCCCGAGTTGCTGGGCACGGCGGTCGTCGAGGACACGCCCGACGCCGTGTCGCGGGCCGAGCAGCTGATCCGACGCAAGTACGGCTTCGAGTTCGTCCTCATCACCACCATCGAGGCGGTGATCGCCCGGGGCCGCAAGCCCCGCGTCGCCCTGAGGATCTCGCCGCAGCAGGTCACCTCGAAGAACGTCTAGAGCTCGCCGCCCAACGCGGCCTCGAGTGTTCGATGCACGGCGATCAGGGCGTCGATCCCGAGCAGTGCGAGTGGGCGACCGGTCGAGGGGCCATCGGCCACAACCCTGAATCTCACTGCCGGCCTGAGTTCTTCGTGCGCATCAACGAGCACGCTCATACCTGCCGACGCCAGGAACCCCACGGCGGACAGGTCGACGATCAGAGCGTCCGGTTGGCGCTGCGCCGCGGAGCGGATCGCGCGGGCCAACATAGGTGCGGTCAGCGCGTCGAGGTCTCCCCAGACAGACACCACGGCCACGCGGCCGGCCCTGCTCTCGGCGGTGCCGAAGCCGATTCCTGGTGCACTGCCGGGCTTGTGGATATTCATGGTGCTGCCCTCTCGACGAACGAACAACCGTTGCGAGTGCGATGTCGGTCCACAGCGGAGACCGACCCGGGACTTCGAGCCGATCTCCGCTGCGTACCAGACGATTTACCGGTTGCTGACCGAGCGGCGGCCGCCGACACGGAGCCAGATCACCAGCACGATGACGGCACCGATGACCGAGCCGATGATCCCGGCGGGCTGGAGGAATCCCTGCGATGCGTCTTTGTGAAAGATCAGGTAACCGAGGAATCCGCCGACGAAGGAGCCGACGATGCCGAGAGCGATGGTCATCGGGATCGACAGGTTCTGCTTGCCGGGAACGAGCAGACGGGCGAGAGCGCCTGCGATGAGTCCGATGACGATGATGCTGAGAATGAGTCCGATCATGACTGCGAGCCTTTCTGAGGTAGCGCCGACTGCGCGCTGGGACCGGGTCGGTCGGGCGGTTGCTCGACACTGAGGCCAGTTCAACACCCCTAAGGGGGGTGTCGATACACCCCTAAGTAGGTAATCTGACATCCATGACATCGCCGTCGAACGGTCCGATCACGGTTGCCCTCGTCGACGACTACGACGTCGTCCTGATGGGCGTGGCGAACATGTTCGACCGATACCGCGACCGCGTCGTCGTGGCCGAGATCGACTCCAACATGGCACTCGACGACGCTGTCGACATCGTGCTCTACGACTCCTTCGCTCAGCCGGAAGCCGACCACGACGAGATCGCGGCCCTGGTCGCGAATCCGCGTGCCCGCCGAGTTGTCGTGTACACGTGGAACTTTCACCCTGACCTGATCGAGAGCGCCCGCCAGAAGGGGGCACACGGTTACCTGTCCAAGACGCTGCCCGCCCGCGAGCTGGTGGCGGCCCTGGAGTCGGTGCATGCCGGTGAGACCGTCGTCAGCGACGTCCCGCCGCGGGCGCGCAGCGCCGTCGGGCTCGACTGGCCGGGTCGCGGCGAAGGGCTGAGCGACCGGGAGTCGGAGATCTTGGCTCTGATCACCCAGGGCAAGAGCAACGCCGAAGTCGCGACGTTGACCTACCTCAGCCCCAACACCATCAAGTCCTACATCCGCACGATCTACCGAAAGATCGGCGTCGCCAGCCGCACCCAGGCCGTCCTCTGGGGCGTGAAGCACGGATTCGAACCCGATCATCACCGCATCGAGCACTGGAAGGGTGGTCCATGATCGTCGGCGACGCCGGCCACCCCTCCGGGAATACCCCCGCGGGTACCATTGCTTTACCGCACGTCGAGAGGAAAACGCATCATGGTGGGTGACGAGGACGCAATTGTGGCCGTGCTCAACCGGTTACGCCGGGCGCAGGGACAGCTCACCGGGGTGATCTCCATGATCGAACAGGGCCGCGACTGCAAGGACGTAGTGACGCAGTTGGCCGCGGTGTCGCGCGCCCTGGACAGGGCCGGCTTCAAGATCGTCGCGACCGGGATGCGCGAATGCCTCACCGGAGAAACCGCCGACGGCCAGCAGCCGATGACCGAGGCTGAGCTGGAGAAGTTGTTCATGGCCCTGGCCTGACCTCACGCGTCTGAGCCTCGCTAGCGGCGGGCCTCGTCGAGGGCCGTCTTGACGTCTGCCTGTGTCTCGGCCAGGAACGTCTGAAATTCGTCACCGACCATGTAGGTGGTGGTGAACTGGTTGCGCTCGGCGATCTGTTTCCAGGTGGCGGATTCGACCATGGTCCCGAGTGCGTCCTGCCAGTACGACACGGCAACGTCCGGCATGTCCGGCGGGCCGTAGAGGCCACGCCAGTTCGACAAAGTGACGTCGAACCCCTGCTCTCGTGCGGTGGGCACGTCCAGGCCGGGCAGCCTGTCCTCGGCCAGTACACCGAGAGCCTGCAAGTCGCCCGCGGTCAGCAGGTCGATGAACTCGCTGACCCCGCCGATCGCCACGCTGATGTCGCCCGAGCGCAGCGCGGCGATCTGGTCGCCACCACCTTCGAAGGGGATGTACCTGATGGCCGCCGGGTCACCGCCCGCCGCGGATACCAGCAGGTCGAAGGGCGCCTGATCGTCGTTGGCGGCGGCCACGTCCACGTCGGCGGGGTCGGCTTTGATCGCCGTCATCAGGTCGGCCAGATTGTTGAACGGCGAGTCGGGACGGGTGACGACGACGAAGTACTCCGTCATCAGCCCGGCGATCATCGTGACGTCGGCGTAGCCGTACTCGGACTTGCCCCGTAGTTCGTTCATCATCATCGACAGCGACGTGACGGAGATCTGGTCGTCGGCGCCTCGGTACTGCTCGACCATGGTGGCGAGAAAGGTCGCTCCGGATTCGCCGGGGCGGTTCTGCACCGGCAGCGGAACCTCGACGATGCCCTCTTTCTGCAGGGCGTCGACGACCGCGCGGATCGTGATGTCGAAGCCGCTTCCGGGGTTGGCTCCCGCGGTCATGGTCACCGGCCCCGAGGGGTAGCTGGGGGCAGCAGATACCTGTTCCGAGTCCTGGCCGGAGCCCTGGCAGCCGGTCAGGACGAGCGTGGCGGCCAGCACAGCGCCGAGTGCGGACGTGATCTTCACAAGCAGGTGCTCCTAGGTCGTGATCGCCGTCAGCGCCATCAGTCGCCTAGAGCAATGCCTCAAGAATCTGTACACGGATTTCGGGTTCTGTGCACCGATGTTGACGGCGACACGCCTTCACGTGTTCGCGAGCGTGGCCTCAACCCGAAATCGCGTGGCCGAGGACGACGCCGCTCGGTATCGTCGCTGGGGTGAACATCCGAGTCGAGGAGGTCGTCGGCGCTCGCGCCGACATCAGATGACCGCGCCCCGTCGCCGACCCTTGGGCCGGCGGCGCAGTCATGCCCTCACTCACCGCCGCGCACACGCGTGCGTGGCCCTTTCCAGGATGGTTTTCACCAATGGACTTCTTCACCCGTGACCAGATTCTCGGCGCCTTCCGCGGCGCGACCCGCAGCGAGGTCAAGCGGGTGACCTTCGCCGCCGACTTCGACTCCGTCGAGTTCGGCACGCTGGAGTACTACGGCTGGACCGACCCCAAGATCCCGCGCCGGGCCTACCTGCTGGTCGACCGGCCGCAAGGACCGACAGCGCTGCTGCTCAACCGGGCAGCGGTCAAGCCGCGGGGCCGAACGATGTGCACGTGGTGCAACGACGTGAACCTCACCGATGAGGCGGTGCTGTACACCGTCCGCCGGGCCGGCGCCGCCGGCCGTAAGGGAGACACGATCGGCACCATGATCTGCGCGAACTTCGGCTGCTCCCGCAACGTGCGGCGGCTGCCGCCCGCGTTCCACAAGGACACCGACCTCCACCGCATACGCGAGCAACAGATCCACGAGCTGCGGCGCAAGGTGCACGGATTTGTCGACAACGTGCTCTCGACGGACACGTGACGAAGGCCCGGTGCGATCTCGCTGGCGCGCTTCATCTTCACCGCGACCGAAATTCCGGCGAATCGCCGCGGCCGAAGTGACCGTCCCGTAAATTAGCTGTCGGGCCGGGGCGGGTCGACATCGGGATGGGGATCGGTATGCACGCGTCCACACGCGCGGCACTCGCCGCGGCAACAACGGCACTGACCGGTAGTGCGCTGGCATTCGCGCCTCCGCCACAACCGATTTCGCCCCCGTCGGCAGCGATGACAGTTCCCGTAGCGTTCGCCGCGGGCAGTGGCCGACTACTGCCGATCGCCGACGGTCAGGCGGCTGCGGCATGGCCGCAGCCGCTGCTGCTGCCGACCATCGTTCGCCAGTCCGGCACGCCCGCAGAGACGTTCGGGCCTACCGCATACACGGCGCTGGCCGCCACCGTTGCGCGGACACCCGACGAGCGCACGCCCGACGAGCGCATCAGCGCTGCGGCAGCGCAAGATCCGGCCGTGCTGAACACGGCGTCGGACATCATCGACGACGTCTACGCCTTCACGCGGTACTGGGCGAACTACGTATCGCTGGAGCTGGGCCCGTGGTTGATCAACTGGATCCCGTTCGGCTATCTGATATCCGACCAGATCCTGATCTGGTACCCGAATTTCGTGCTGCCCGTCGTCGACAGTTTCGTCTACGACTTCCTGGATCCTGTGGTCAACGATCCACTGAATCTCGCGGTGTGGGCCGAGGGAATCAGCACCATCGTCGACACCGCCGTCACCGGTGTTCGGAACGGGATCACCGCCGAGATCCAGTACATCCTGGACTTCGGCTGGTTCCCGTTCCCGCTGCCGCCCCTTCCGTCGTTCCCGCTGCCGGCGACATCGCTTGCCGGCGAAGAGGCTGCAGAGGCGGCGGTGGAACGTGCGACGGTAGACAGCGATGCGTCCGCGGCCGAATCAGACGTGGCGAGTCCCGCCGACGACGTGCGATCTGACGACGGATCCGCCACGCCGGCAGACGGACTCACGCACGAGGAATCACCAGGGTCCGCCGACGACGCCGACGAGACAGACGAGACCGCGCCGGACCCGGTGGACGACGTCTCCGGCGATGTCGTCGACGGGACCGTCGTCGACGAGGGCGATGAGGGCTATGAGGGCGATGCCGATGTCGTCGAGGAGGCGGTCGAGGCCGACGTCACGACCGACGCCGATACCGGCGCGGACGCCGCGGCGGACGGGGACCATGTCGAACCCGCCAGTGGCGACGCCCCCGCCGACAGCGACGGCGGTACAGCCGCGTCCGGCTCCGAGACCGACTAGCTGTCCTGACGTGGGGCTGTTGAGCTTCGGTTGATTCTTGACGGATCTACTTCGGTTGATCCTTGACACTCGGTGTTTGGTGTCTAGGGCTCCACGCGGCTGCGTAGGGCCCGTTTGTTTCTTACCTCTCCCGTGCTTTTCCGTGCAGCGGTCTTGACCAGAACGTCACCGATGTAGAAGCGCAGTAGCTCACCATCGACGTGGACATCACAGCGTGAGCCCGCGTAGTGGCGACCCAGGCTGACCTGTTGCCAGGACACGCAGACCACCCCGTTGGTGGTCACTTTGCGGCTGATCCAGTCCGAACCGGCTCGTTCGGCGCCCAGCCCCTCCTGCGGTGGTAGCGACACCGTCACGCTCGGCGCTGCGATACCGGCGCTGAACTTCGATGCCGGTGTGGCCATCTGCAACGCTTGATGCGGGCGCTCGCTGTTATAGAACCTCACCCACTCGTCGAATGCCTGCTGCGCCACCTTCGCATTCTTGAAAGCGCCATTGGCACTGAGGAACTCGATACGCACACTGCGATGGAACCGCTCGATCTTGCCGGTGGTGGTGGGCGATCGCGGCTGGGTCAGCAGGTGATCGATCCCGTGCTCACGACAGATCGCATCGAAGAGCACCTCCACCGGCGGATGGTTGAACCGACCGGTGAACACCTTGCCGTTATCCGTCAGAATCTGGGCCGGAGCCCCGTAAGTGGCCAGCGCATGCCGCAACCCGTCGCACACAGCCTTGGTACGTTCCCGGGCCATCACGGTGGCACACACGCACATCCGGGAATGATCATCAACGCCGGTCAACACCTTCGCTGAGGTCCCGTCAGCCAACGCCACCCCGCCCACGACGTCCATCTGCCACAACTCCATCGGCGCGCCGCGTTCCCACCGCTTCCACTTGCGGGAGCGTCGATCCCGCAGATGCGGATCAATCATCTGTGCCCGCACCAACGCCCGATAGGCCGCCGATTCCGAGGGCACCGGGGTCACACCCCGCTTGCCCAGTTCGAACACCAAACGCCGCGGACCCCAATACGGTCGCGAGCGCCGCAACTCCAACAACGCCGCCTCCACCTGCGCAGGCATCTGATGCGGACATGACGCCGGCCGATGCGACCGATCGATCAACCCCTCCAGGCCCTCGGCCTCATACCGGGCCAACCAGGCGTGCAGCGTCTGCCGCGACACCCCCACCTTTGACGCGACCTGCGAAATCGACAAACCATCGCTGATCACCGCCAACACAGCCTGATACCGCTGCTCCGCCACGCTCAACTCCCTCATTCAGGGAGTGTCAAGGATCAGCCGAAGCAACTGTCAAGCATCAGCCGAAACACTGTCGCCCATCAACCGAAGACGAAATGTCAGCCATCAACCGACCTAATACAGTCCTGACGTGGGGCGGGCGGGGCTCGAACCCGCGACCAATGGATTATGAGTCCACGGCTCTAACCGACTGAGCTACCGCCCCCGACGCGTGTGCGCGGCCACCATGGTCGCATACGGCCGGTCAGGCGAATATCGTCTGCCCCTGCTCGTCGACCTCGTACCGTTCGGTGCCCTCGGCCACCCGCGGCGCGTCGGCCGCCATCGCCACCGCAATCTTGTTGGCGGCGTTGCGCATCACGTCCAGCGTGAGCTCCAGCATCTGCTTCTCGGAGAAGTGCCTGCGGACACCGTCGACGACATCCTGATCGATGCTGGACGGGGACCAGATCAGCGCGTCGACGTAGCGCAGCGCGGCCTTGTGCGCCTCGGACAAGCCCTGCGCCGACTCGAACTCGGCGATCTGGACGTAGAGCTCCTCGGACCCACCGGCGTCGAGGGCATGCCCCTCACGCAGCGACTTACACAGCCGGCAGTTGTGCGCTTCCGCCCCGCGCAGCCGCACCACCTCCGTGGTCACCGCATCGAGCTCGTGCAGTCGCGCCACCGCGGGCACGAATCCGCCGAGCACCTTCGCGACCGGATCGGCGTCACGGTCGATCTCGACCTCGGCCGTCCAGCCGGGCCTGCCCAGCCCCAGCGCGTCACACCCGGCCCAGACCCGTGGCAGGAAGTCGGCGAGGAAGATGGCGACAACGACGCGGAACGCATCGTCACCCCAGGCTTCCACGAAGCGGGCGCGCTGGTTGTCGCCGATACCCGTGACGTCCACCGCGAACTGCTCGGCAAACGCCACCAGGATCGCTTCCCTGTCTGTCCGCTCGTCCGGCACATCGGCGGGCGGGGGCACCGGCGGCAGCGCCAACGCCCGACCACACGTCAACCGGATCAGGGTGTCGGCCCGCTCGTCACCCGAGGACAACGAGGCGAGACGGGCCAGTCGCTGCGGCAACTCGACAGAGGTCACTTCCGCATTATTGCGCCTGACTGACCGATGACATGAAGAAGTCGGGGATCCGTAGCGACGGCATCTGCGCCCGCGTGGCCCAGTCGCCCCACTCGCGCGGCAAGGTGACCTCGCTGACGCCGGCCTCGGTGGCGCGCCGCACCAGGTCCAGCGGGCTCTCGTTGAACCGGAAGTTGTTCACCGCGGCGGTGACCCGACCGTCTTCCACCAGATACACCCCGTCGCGCGTCAGGCCGGTCAGCAGCAGTACCGACGGATCGACCTCGCGGATGTACCACATCGTCGACAGCAGCAGCCCGCGCTCGGTGCCGGCGATCATGTCCTGCAGGCTGGCCGTTCCGCCGGTCATCAGCAGGTTGTCCGCGCCCATCGCCACCGGGGCATCGAACTCCGCCGCCGCCGCTCTGGAGTAGGCCAGCGCGTTGATGACACCGTCGCGGATCCAGTCCACCCGGTCGATCGCCAGTCCGTTGTCGAACACCGACGACCGCTCCGACGAGCTGGTCGCGGTCACGAACGGGGTGCACTCCAGCCCGGGCGCACCGGGGTCGGAGTACAGCGTCAACGGCAGAGACGTCAGCCTCTCCCCCACCCGGGTGCCACCGCCCGGCGCCGCCAGCGCGGTGCGGCCCTCTTGGGCACCTCGGCCGCCCATCGTCCACGACAGGTAGATCATCATGTCCGCGACAGTCGACGGCGGCATGATCGTCTCGTACCGGCCCGCCGGTAGCTCGACGGTGCGCTGCGCCCACGACAGCCTCAGCGCCAGATCGTCGAGCATCGAATCGATTGGCACGGCGGTGAAGTCGGGTGTCCCGACGCCCACCCAGGCGCTGGCTCCGTCGCGTTTGGCGTTGACCTCCACCGAACCGTTGGGCTGGGTGAAACGGCGGCGCAGACCGTTGGAGGTCGCGACGAACGTGGTCTCGAGGATGTGCCGCGCATACCCGAACAGCGTGTCGCTGCCCCGAAACCCGCGGGTCAGCCCCTGTGCCACCTCGCCGAACACCTCGGCGCCCGTGCGGGGCGTGGGGTGGTCCCAGTCGGCGGGTGCGTCCCCGCCGGGCAATGGCGGAGCGCTGTCCCGCGCGGGCGGCGCGACAGCCGCCGCCTGCTGGGACGCCGCCACCAGGTCAGTGATGGCGGCGGGGTCCACGGCGCTGGACCGGACCGATCCGACGTGGGCGTCGTCACCCTGTCGCACAATCGAAATGACGGTCGTGGTGCGGCCCGTCGACTCACCGTTGGTGGTCATCGTGTTGTTGGCCCACCGCAGCGACGCGTCGACCCGGTCGGTCACCACCACGATGGTCTCGTCTGCGCGGCCCAACCGACGTGCTTCGGCCAGCGCGATCTCGGTGACCTTCTGTGCGCCGATCATCGCTCTACCGCCCGCCCTCTTCGCGCGTGTTGAGCACATTGACACCACGGAACAGCGCCGACGGACAGCCGTGGCTGACCGCGGCTACCTGTCCGGGTTGCGCCTTCCCACAGTTGAACGCACCGCCCATCCGCCAGGTCGACTGCCCACCAACGGCTTCCATCGATCCCCAGAAGTCCGTGGTGGTCGCCTGATAGGCGACGTCGCGGACCTGGCCGTCCAACCTGCCGTCCCGGATCCGGTAGAAGCGCTGCCCGGTGAACTGAAAGTTGTAGCGCTGCATGTCGATCGACCAGCTCTTGTCCCCGACCACGTACAGTCCGTCGGACACCCGGGCGATCAGATCAGCGGTGCTGACGTCGTCGGGGCCCGGTTGCAGGGACACGTTGGCCATCCGCTGGATCGGCACATGGTGCGCGGAATCGGCGTAGGAGCAGCCGTTGGAGCGGCCGACACCGAGTCGCGGCGCGAACACCCGGTCGAGTTGATAGCCGACGAACAGTCCGTCGCGCACCAGGTCCCAGCTCTGCGCGCGCACGCCTTCGTCGTCGAAACCGACGGTGGCCAGACCGTGGGTGGCCGTCCTGTCGGCGGTCACATTCATCACCGGCGACCCGTACTGCATGCGGCCCAGCTTGTCCGGCGTCGCGAACGACGTACCCGCATAGGCGGCTTCGTAGCCGATGGCGCGGTCGTATTCGGTGGCGTGTCCGATCGACTCGTGGATGGTCAGCCACAGATTGCTCGGGTCGATGACCAGATCGCATGCGCCGGCGACCACGCTGGGCGCCTTGGCCTTCTCGGCCAGCAGCGAGGGCAGCTCGGCCAACTCCCCGGCCCAGTCCCAGACCTCGTCGCCGACGACGGCCTCCCAGCCTCGGGCCGTCGGCGGCGCCAGGGTGCGCATCGTCTCGAACGACCCGGCGGCGGCGTCGACGGTCACCGCTTCCAGATTCGGTAACACCCGCACCCGCTGCTGTGTGATCGACGAGCCGAACGTGTCGGCGTAGAACGTCTGTTCCTTGGCCATGTGCAGCCACGCCGACACATGGTCCACGCCGACGCCACCGTCGCGGCGGCCGAGCAACCTGCCGGAGTAGTCCTCGAGCACCGCCACCTTGTCTTCGGCCGCGACGGTGAACGGGTCGATGCGGTAGTCCGACACCCACGACGCGTCCCGGTAGACGGGTTCAGGGGCGAGCTCGATGCGTTCGGCGTTCAGCGGCGCCAGCGTGGTCGCCACCCGCACCGCGCGCCGCGCGGTGTCCGCCGCCGCGGCCGCGTCGAGCTCGGCGTGCGAGGCGAACCCCCATGTGCCGTCGACGATCACCCGCACCGCAAGCCCGATCTCGTAATCGGTGACGGCGGTTTCGAGCGCGCCGTCGCGCAGTTGCACGGTTTCGGTGGTGATGGCGTGGATACGGAAGTCGGCGTAGCTTGCGCCGGCCTGGGTGGCCGCGGTCAACGCCGCATCGGCAAGCGCGTGGCGAGGGAGCGCGAGGAAGTCCGCGTCGACGGTTCGGGCTGTCACGCCTTCACACCGTAGTCGGCGACCGGTCAGCGCCGGATACCGCTGGTACCCAGAATCGTGAGCTCCAGCGCCAGCGCTGCACCGCACACCACCGTGACGATGGCGAACGCCAACCAGTCCCGAAGTTTGGGTCCCGACGGGGCCGCCGAGATCTGGCCGGCGCCACCGCGCGCGGTGATGGCGTCACCCATCTCGTCGGCGCGGCGCAGCGCGACGGTGATCGCGGCGGCCAGCAGGTCCACCAGTTCGGCGGCCAACTGGCGCAGCCGCGCCCGCCCGCGCTCGTCGGAGACCTCCCTGGGCCGCAACCTCCTGGCCGCGTACAGGATGGCGAATTCGTCGAACAGCATCGGAAATGCCCTCAGCGCCAACGCAAGCGTGACCGCCCAATCGTCGACCGGTATGCGCAACGCCCGCAACGGGCGTCCGAGTTTGGCGACCGCGGGAGCCACCTCGGCGACGTTGGTTGTCCACGACACCATCGCGCCCAGACCGAGCAGCACGATGGCCAGCGAGGTGATGCGCAGGAAATTGAGCAGGCCGCCGAGACCGAGGTCGAGCGCGCCGACGCCGACGACCGGATCACCGCCGGCGAAGGCCGCGGTGAGCCCGCCCAGGAAGAGAAGGAACCATAACCACACCGGGACACCCGGCAGCACTCCACGCGGAATATGGGCGAGCCAGGCCGCCGCGACCACCAGCAGCGCAACCGCGCCGATCGGGACCCAACCCGGATAGAACGTCAGGAGCACCCCGATCGCCGCGACGATGAGAAGTTTCGATCCGGCCCAGAGTTCGTGGATGACAGTGCGTCCCGGCACGGGGCGCAACAGCACCACCTGCCTGCGGGGCTTGCGCGGCGATGCGGCGGCGGTCATGCCATTCCTCCCGCCGCGGTGGGGGCCGTGGCGAGCACGCCGCCCTCGAGGTGAAGGGTGCGCGGGCACAGCTCCTCCAGACCGGCGAAGTCGTGCGAGATCACGATGACGGTCAGGTACTCGCGGCGGCGCAGGTCCTGCAGCAGCCGCAGCAGTCCGCGCTGGGACGCGGCGTCCAGCCCGGCCAGCGGCTCGTCGAGGATGAGCACACGCGGTGAGCGGGCGAGCAGCCCTGCCAGCACCACGCGTCGCATCTGACCACCGCTGAGCTGCTCAATCCGCCGGGAGGCCAGGGTCGGGTCGAGGCCCACCATGTTCAGGGCCTGGGTCACTCGGGCCTGGTCGTACTTGGAGAATCCGGCCGCCGAGGCGATCTCCAGCGCCACGTGGCTGCGCATCAGCTGCAATCGGGCGGCCTGAAATGAAATGGCCACAGCGCCAACCTGTTCCGACATGGGTTTGCCGTCGAGCAGGCAGCTGCCGGTGGTGGGCACCGTCAGGCCGGCCATGATCCACGCCAGGGTGGACTTGCCGGAGCCGTTGAGCCCGTGGATCAGAACGCCGTCGCCCTCGTGGACGGTGAAGTCGATGTCGCTCAATGCAGCCTTCGCCCATGGGGTTCCGCTGCCGTATTCGTGCCCGACGCCGCGCAGCTCGAGGACGGGCGCACCGCGGGGCGTTTCGTCGTGGGTGGCCGATGGCGCCTCCGCCGTCTCCACCATCTCGGCGTTGTCCGCGCTGGCTCCGTTGCCGGCGAGTGTGACGGTGCGGTCGGCGGCGTCGGCCTCGTCGTTGTAGTGGGTGATGTGCACCAGGGCGGTGCTGTGCCGCGAGGTCAGCCCGGACAACACCGCCATCAGCCCGTCACGGCCCTCCTGGTCGACCATGCTGGTCACCTCATCGGCGATCAGGAGCGACGGTTCCCTTGCCAGTGCACCCGCGACGGCAAGACGCTGCAGTTCGCCGCCCGACAGTCCGCCGGTGTCGCGTTCGGCGAGTCCCTCCAGGCCGACCTCGGCGAGCAGCTGCTCCACGTCGGTCGACGTGCCGGGCGGCAGGCCCCACACGACGTCGTCGGCGACACGCGTGCCCAGGACCTGACTCTCGGGGTGCTGCATCACCACGGCGGTACCGCCGAGCTTGCCCAGGCCCACCGCCCCCGGACGTTCCACTGTTCCGGCGCTGGGCTCACGACCCGACAGCACCAGCATCAGAGTGGTCTTGCCGGAGCCGTTGGCCCCGGTCACGGCCACGTGTTCACCCGGCTGCACGTCCAGCGACACGGGACCGAGCGCGTCCTGCTTGGCGTTCGGATAGCGGAACCGGATGTCGGTCAGGTGCAGCGGCACGGGTGCGATCACCCCGTCGTCGGCCGACGCCTCCAGTTTGTGGACGTCGGACACCCCGGACAGGCGGCCCAGCACCCGGGAGAGCGCCCACCATCCGACGAGGGTGACGAAGGTGATGCTGACGATGCCCATGGCGAAGAACAGGACCGGCCAGTAGCTCAGCAGCGTCGCGAAATCGCGCGTCATCCGTTCGGCGATCGGTTCCATTCCGGGCACGCGTTCGATGACGGCCGCCAGGCCGGTGATGTTGGCGGTCACCGAGTCGAAGATCAGATTCCGCAGCCGGCTCAGGATCGCCAGTGCGGCGACGGTTGCCGCTCCGAACAGGGCGCCCGCCACGATCGCGCACGCGAACACCGTGGGCGTGCCCCGGCCGCGCCGCCGGACGACGCCGGTCAGGCCGCCGATGTACGCGCAGTTCAGCACCGTCATGAAACCGCCCATACCGGCGATCAGGAAAGCCACCAACCCACCGGCCACCAGGGCGGCGAGCAGCACCCGCAGCCGGTAGCGATACGCGAGCAGGCCCATCGGCACCGTTCCCAGCAGCGAGAGGCCCCCGGCGAACGGGACGACGACCGCGATGATGGCGATGGCGGCGCACAACGCCGCCATGACGGCGGCCTGGGCAAGCTCCACCGGTTGCAACGGTCCCGTCCGTCGAGGAGTGCTCTCCGGGCCGGCCGCGGTCATCTCACGATTCTGCCAGTCGACACACAGCACACCGCAGCGCAGCCTTGTGACCGGCAACACAACGTGGCAAAACTTGAATATATAGTAAACCTATGTAATCATGACGGCCATGTCGTCGACGCTTGGCGCGGACCTGCTCGCCGTGGTGGCCCGGCTCAACCGCCTGGCCAATCAACGGGTCCGCATGCCGGTCCCCTTCGCGCAGGCGCGGCTGCTGTCCACCATCGAGGATAAGGGTGAGGCGCGAATCTCCGACCTCGCCGCGCTGGACCACTGCTCGCAGCCCACCATGACCACCCAGGTCCGCCGGCTCGAAGACGCCGGGATGGTGACCCGCACCGCCGACCCCAGTGACGCCCGCGCCGTGCGAATCCGCATCACACCCGAGGGTGTCGCCGCACTGCGCCAGGCCCGGCTGGACCGGGGCGCGGCCGTCGACCCCTACCTGGACCGGCTGTCCGATGCCGATCGCAAGACCCTCACCGAGGCCGTGGTGGTGCTGCGCGCGCTTGTCGAGGATGCCACCACATCGAGCCCGTCTGCGCGCTAGACAACGCCACGGCGGTAGGTCGCCTCGAGTTGAACAAACCCATAGGTTCTCTATATAGTCCCCCTATGCTTCGATCCCAACCCAAAGCCGTCTGGGCCGTCGCCTTCGCCTCCGTGGTCGCCTTCATGGGCATCGGCCTGGTGGACCCGATTCTCAAGCCCATCGCCGACAACCTGAACGCCTCGCCGTCGCAGGTGTCACTGCTGTTCACCAGCTACATGGCGGTCATGGGGGTGGCGATGCTGATCACCGGCGTCGTCTCCAGCCGGATCGGCCCCAAACGCACACTGCTGCTCGGCCTGGTCATCATCATCGCCGGCGCCGGACTGGCCGGCATGAGCGACACCATCGGCGAGATCGTCGGGTGGCGCGCGCTGTGGGGCCTGGGCAACGCGCTGTTCATCGCCACCGCCCTGGCCACCATCGTCAACTCGGCCCGAGGCTCGGTGGCGCAGGCGATCATCCTCTACGAAGCCGCGCTGGGCCTCGGCATCGCCGTCGGCCCCCTCGTCGGAGGTGTGCTCGGCTCGATCTCCTGGCGCGGCCCGTTCTTCGGGGTCTCGGCGCTGATGACCGTCGCCCTCATCGTCACCACGTTCCTGTTGCCCGCCACACCGAAGGCACGCCGCGCCACCACGCTGGCCGACCCTTTCCGCGCGCTGCGCCACCGCGGACTCTTCGGCGTCGGGCTGACCGCGCTGTTGTACAACTTCGGCTTTTTCACGCTGCTCGCCTTCACCCCGTTCCCGCTCGACATGAGCGCCCACCAGATCGGCTTCATCTTCTTCGGCTGGGGCGTGGCACTGGCGGTCACGTCGGTGTTCGTCGCGCCGCGACTGCAGCACCGGTTCGGTACCGTGCGCACGCTCGTGGTCAACCTGCTGTTGATGTCGGTCACGCTGGCGGTGATGGCGGTATGGACCGACAGCAAGGCCGTGCTGGCGACGTGCGTGGTGGTCGCCGGCCTGTGGATCGGCGTCAACAACACCCTCATCACCGAAACCGTGATGAAGGCAGCACCCGTCGAGCGTGGCGTGGCGTCCGCGGCATACAGCTTCATGCGCTTCAGCGGCGCCGCCGTGGCGCCCTGGCTGGCGGGTGTGCTCGGCGAACAGATCAGCGTCCATCTGCCGTTCTGGGTCGGCGCGGCCGCCGTGCTGCTGGCTGCCACAGCGCTGGTCGCGACGCGGACACACCTGTCACACATCGACGACGCAGAACCTGAACTCGACGAACTCACCGACGAGGCGACGGCGGTCACCATAGGCAGCGACAGCTGACCGGCTTCCTCGGCCGGCGCTAGCTGACCGCGACGCCGATGAGGTGGCCGACCAGGTAGGTGGCCCCCACGGCCGCGGCGCCAAGTGCCAACTGCCGCAACGCCGCCCACACAATGGGTTGTCTGGTGAACCGCGCCGCGGCAGAACCGGCGAGCAGCAGGCCCACCCCGCCGCAGGCCAATCCGGCCCACAGCGACTCGAAGCCGAGCAGATACGGCAGCAGCGGGATCACCGCCCCGATGGCGAACATCAGAAACGACGAGATCGCCGCCACCCACGGAGACGGCTTCTCCCGCGGATCGACCCCCAGCTCCTGGATCAGGTGGAAGTTCATGGCCTTGTGCTCGTCGCGATGAATCTCGTCGGAGGCCGTGCTGGCGGTCTCCGGCGTCATCCCCATCTCGGTGAGCATGGCCACCAGCTCATCCTTCTCGGCCTGCGGGTACTTGCGGAACGATCGCTGTTCGACCTTGACCTCGGAGTCGATCTGCTCGTTGGCCGTCGTCACCGACGTGTACTCCCCCAGCGCCATCGAGAACGCGCCGGCCAGCAGCCCCGCGACACCGCTGATCACCACGGTGTGCGCGCTCGCACTCGCCGCAACACCCGCTATCAGGGCGGTGTTGCTCACCAACCCGTCCATCGCGCCGAAGGTCGCCGCACGTAGCCAGCCGCCGGTCACGTCCGCGTGCCGGTGGTCGACGACGTGAGGCAACCCGGTAGGCGATACCCCTGCTGACTCCGTCATGTACAAGATTGAACGCCTCCCCCCGGGGCGGCTGTTACTGAGGATCACCTGGGTTTGTGACATCACAGTTTGCAGCCCGGCCGCGGCGGCTACCGTCGAGATATGACCAGCACCGCCGAGCATCTGCGCAATTCGTTGGACGGCCGCTTCCGCGATGTGAAGAACCGGATGCGCCAGGAACTCAGTGACGACATCTTCCGGCCGCACTACACGCCCAACACCGTCATCGCCCGCACCAAAGTGGGTGAGCAGATGCGGATCATGGCCGAACGGGGCGCCGCAGAAGACGGCTTCAAGAAGGAGCACGGCGGCAACGGTGACGTCGGCGCCGCCGTCACCCAGATCGAGATGCTGGCCATGAGCGATCTGTCGCTGATGGTCAAGGCCGGCGTGCAGTGGGGTCTGTTCGGTGGCGCCATCGAGAACCTCGGCACCGAGCGCCACCACCAGGCCTACGTCCAGCGCCTCATCGATCTGGACCTGCTGGGCTGTTTCGCGATGACCGAGACCGGTCACGGCAGCGACGTCCAGTCGCTGGAGACCACCGCGACCTACGATCCGGACACCCAGGAGTTCGTCATCGACTCCCCCACCCGGACGTCACGCAAGGACTACATCGGCGGCGCCGCGCAAACAGCAAGGGTGGCGGCGGTTTTCGCGCAACTGATCACCCAGGGCGAAGGCCACGGGGTGCACTGCTTCGTGGTGCCGATCCGCGACGACAAGGGCGAAGACCTGCCCGGGGTGACGACGTCGGACTGCCACTACAAGGGCGGCCTTCCGGGCGTGGACAACGGGCGCATCCAGTTCGACAACGTCCGCGTACCCCGGGAGAACCTGCTGAACAAGTACGCCGACGTCGCGGCCGACGGTACGTACAGTTCGCCGATCGAGAACGCCAACCGGCGGTTCTTCACGATGCTGGGCACTCTGATCCGTGGCCGCGTCACCGTCGGCGGCAGCGCGGGCGCCGCGGCGCGGGTGGGCCTGGACATTGCCACCCGGTATGCGTTGGAGCGCAGGCAGTTCTCCGACCCCGACGGCGGCGAAGTACTGCTGATGGACTACCTCGTGCATCAGCGCCGGCTGTTCCCATTGATCGCCCGCTCCTACGCGCTGCAGTTCGCGCAGAACGAACTCGTCGCTAAGTGTCACGAGCTGCAGAGCGCCGACGACCCGGACCCCGAGGAGCAGCGCGAGCTGGAATCGCGCGCGGCCGGGCTTAAGGCTGCCAACACCTGGCACGCCACCCGCGCCATCCAGGAGGCACGCGAGGCATGCGGTGGCGCCGGGTATCTCGCCGAGAACCGGTTGATCGCCCTAAAGGCCGACACCGACGTGTTCACCACGTTCGAAGGTGACAACCACGTGCTGTTCCAGCTGGTAGCCAAGGAGCTGCTGACCGCGTACGCCGACGACATCAAGGGCATGAGCCCGGTCGAGTGGGTGCGGTTCGCGGCGAACTTCGCCGGTGAACGTGTGATGAAACGCACTGCGGCGCAAACGATCATGCAGACCATCCTGGACACCCGCGAGGACAACGAGGAAGAGGGCAGCCTCTTCAACCGCGGAACCCAGGTCCAGATGTTCTCCGACCGCGAAGAGTACATGCTGGCCTCGGTGGCGCGGCGCCTGCAGAGCAAGTCCAAGGAGATGAGCGCGTTCGAGGCGTTCAACTCCGTGCAGGACCACGTTCTGCACGTCGCGCAGGCACACATCGACCGCATCGTCCTGGAGGCGTTCGTCGCGGGTATCGACGCCTGCGAGACGAAAGACGCCCGGGAAATCCTCGGCATGGTCTGCGACCTGTACGCGCTGTCGGTGATCGAGGAGGACAAGGCCTGGTTCGTCGAGCACCGCTTCCTGTCCACCGAACGCGCCAAAGCGGTCACGCGAGGCATCAACGACCGCTGCAAGCGGCTGCGTCCCTATGCGGAAACACTCGTCGACGGCTTCGGCATCCCCGAGAAGCTGCGCTACGCCGAGATGCTGCACCCGGAGAACATCCCCGACGCCGACGAACACCAGCGCAAGGACGCCACCAGCGCCGGCGTCATCTGACGGCGGTCAGGCGCCCGGCACCGGGTCCAGCACGGTCAGCCTGCCTTCTTCCAGCGTGACCCGCGCTGTGCCGATGCCCGTGGGGCAGCACGGCTCGTCCTGACCCTGGCGCCACTGGTACTGCACGACCGCGTTGTGTTCGCCCTGTGGCGTGACGGTGATGTACGGCCGCGGCTCCATCGTCGGCGACCCGACCGGCTCGACACCGTCGAAGAACAGCGCCTGCTGTGGGCTGTCGGGCTGATCACCCGCGGTGACGACGACCCACTGCAGACGGCAGTCCGCAGCGGCCCCCCGCGCGGTCTCGCGCCACGGTCCTGGGGGTAGCAGCGTCAGCTCGGACTCGACGGTCTCTGCCGCGGGAGCGGGACCGCATTGGGCGGCGGTACTGGTCGGCGGGGGCGACGGCGGGCTCCAGCCACAGCCGGCGGCCACAGCGACGAACAGCCCCGACGAGATGACCACAGCGAGACGACGCATGACGACGAGCTTACGGCGGTGACACCGAGGCCGTTGATCGCTCTAGCCGCAACCGCCACCCCACGCGACGGAACCGCAGGGCGCCTGGGCCGTGACCGGTGGGCTGAACGACATCGTTGCCAGCGTCGTCGGATCCGGGGCGGGTTCGACGGTGGCGCCCTCGCCGCCGTCGTGGAACGAACCCGTCTTCGGGTACGTCCCGGCCTGCGCGACGTCGACTCCGACCGCGCCGAACAGCGCGGAGGCGCCCAACACGGCGCAGAGCAATCTCAATTTGAGCGTCATTACCCACACCTCGCTTGGACATGTACGAAAAGCGTTGCAGCTCTGCGGCTGCCGAGCTGTCTCGAAGCCTATGAGCTGTGCGGTGGATTTCTCTCTGCTCGCCAGCGGGTTCCTACGAACACCACAGCGATCACACGCCTCGTCACCGCCGCGAAGTGACGTACGGCCCCCATAGTCGTTGTCCGATAACAGCTTTGACTATTTCGGCGATCTACGTCGGCAGAACCCCGACGTTCCGGTACCTTTCGCGTATTGGACAGGGGGTGGGGCTGTGGGACGACCCGCGTACCGAGACGTGCTCGGCGTCGTGTTCTTGCTCGTGGTCGCGTATTCCAGCAGCGACAAGGTCGTCGGTGGGCTCCTCGGCGTGATCGGCCTGGGTAACTCCTCCATCACGCGCGTGGCCGTCATCCTCACCGACATCGCCATCCTGGGTGTGACCGCCGTGCTCAAACGCGCCATCGGCCGTGCCGATGGCACACCAGGGAGGCTGTGGAGATGGTGGTCGGCTGCGGCTGTGGCGGTGGTGGTCGTCGACGTCGTGAGGGCCGTGGTAGGCGCGGATACGTCCTTGGCCCTCGACCTGGCATGCTCAGGCACGTTCCTGCTCGCGATGGCACTTTTGTTGATGACCTCGCTGAACGCGCACCCGAGAACACTTTTCAGTACCGCGGCGCGGGCGACGATGCCGCTCGACTGGCAACGCGTCGGTGCCACGGCCCCGCTGATCATCGGCAGCGTTGCGGCCTACTTCGGTGCCACGCTGTGGACCGACTCACTCAACCCCGAGGCGGTCCGCCACCTCAGCGCAGGCCTCCAGGAGGAGATCGCGCAGATGTCGCCCGTCGCTCAGAGCACGACCCTGGCCCAGCTGTGTGACGACGGAGTCAACCCGACCTACTTCCAGCACATCGCAGAAGTGATCCCGGTGCTTCTGCTCGCGCTGGGCGTCGAGTTCAACTACTTCCGCCAGGCGGTGCGCGATCCGGTGCAACGCGCGGTCATGGCGGTGACGGTGACGGTGATGTGCGTCGCGCTGGTGCTCGCGGTGTCTACCTTGCCCTGGGACGGGGCCGGGTGCGATGACGTCCTGCAGCCGTGGCACGAGTATTTGGCGTTCACCGTCAGCCTTCAGGCCATCTTCATGGCCTTGACGACTGTGGTGTGGATGCTCCTGGCGACGTTGTCGTCAGACGATGAGCTCCCCCGCCTGGACTCGAACCAGGAACCGTCCGATTAACAGTCGGAAGCTCTGCCAATTGAGCTACAGGGGATTGCGCTCCCGCGGCCATTTCGCCGTGGGCCAGAGAGCACTCTAACCTACGCGCGGTTCCGCGTGCCAATGCGTTGCCTGGTGGGTCGCCGGAGCCGGAAATCAGGCAGGATGGACATGAACAGTTCGCCATTCGAGAGTCTCTGGGAGGAGCCCCGTGATCGGGTATGTCGCCGTTGCGGCCGTCGGCTACGTGCTGGGAACCAAGGCCGGCAGGCGGCGCTACGACCAGATCGCAGGGACGTATCGCGCGGTCACGGCCAGTCCGGCAGCCAAATCGGTGATCGAGGCCGGGCGCCGCAAAATCGCCGAGCGGGTGTCACCCGACCCGACGATGGTGAAATTGACAAGCATCGACTCCGGCACCGAGATTCTGGAGCCGGAGCAGAGGATGCGAAGAGAGCCCTAGCCGATCGGCTGGTTGATCGTGGTGCCCGGCATGAGCGGCCCCGTCGTGAAGCCGAATCCCGGGTAACTACCGACGCCGAAGCCGACCTGAGGCGTGCCGATGGTGGCGCCGCTTCCGTTCGAGTAGGACAGGCAGTTGCCGTCCTCCGCGTTGCCGAACCAGGCCAGGCAGCGGGGAGCAGCAGTCGACTGAGAAGCGACATCCGCGCTGGTCGTCGCCGCGTAGAGAGGAACGGCGACAGCAGCGGCCGCAATGGCCCCGGCGATCACCCGAGACTTATTGGTCCGGATCTTGCTTACCAGCATGTACAGCTCGCCTTCTCCCCGACGGATTGCAGCCACAACCATAACCCGCCTATCGCGTTCACGCAGTCAGGTCGTTACCACTGGCCTGTTCCAGCAGGCTGCGCCGGTAGGCCTCCATGGCCACCAGGTCTCCGAAGAGGGCGTGGTACTCGTCACCCTGCTCGACCGGGGACATCCGCTGCAGCTTCGATTTGACCTCGGCGATCTGCCTGCCGATCCAGACTTCCTGCAAACGCGCCAGCACACCGCCGATGTAGCGCGGAAGCCGCTCGTCCTCAGCGTTGATGGCCTCGGCGCTGAGCTCGTTGACCAGGCCACCCGCCAATGGCGTCGGCACCTGGTCGCGGACGGCTTCGATCCACTGCGCCCCGGTCATCCCCGACGACGTGCCGCCCGCGGCCTCGATCGCCGCCCGCACCGCCGCGTAGCCGGGATGGGTGAAACTCTCGGCCGCCAGCGAGTCGAAGACCGGTCCGGCCAGCGCCGGGAACTGCAGCGCCGATTTCAGTGCCTCACGCTGCGGCCACAGCGTGGGATCGGCGGGGTCGGGGCGAAGCGCCGCCGGGGCGGGCGCGTTCTCACCGCGCGCTGCTGCTTGGGCCTGCGCCTGCTCGGCTGCGGCACTTCGCCGACGCGTCCGGTCGGGCATCCCCCGCTTGTTGGCTTCTTCACGGACCCGGCTGAGCACCTGGCCCTCGTCACTCCAGCCCGTCCAGCCCGCGAGCCGACGTGCGTATTCGTCGCGCAGGGCGTAATCCCGGATCCGCGCGACCAGAGGTACACACTGACGCAACGCGTCGACCTGCGCCTGCGGGTCGTTGTCGAGGACGTCGCCGCTGGGGATCACACTGCGGACCGCGAATTCGAACATCGGGATCCGTCGCGCCACGAGGTCGCGCAGGGCACCATCCCCGGACCTCAGCCGCAGATCGCACGGATCCATCCCGTCGGCGGCCACGGCGACGAACGATTTCCCCGCCACCTGCTGGTCGCCGTCGAAGGCCTTCAGTGCGGCCGCCTGCCCCGCCGCGTCCCCGTCGAAGACGAAGATCAGCTCGCCGCGGTACCAGTTGTCGTCCATCATCAGCCGGCGCAACAGCGCCAGGTGGCCGTCGCCGAACGCGGTTCCGCACGACGCGACCGCGGTGGTCTCACCGGCCAGGTGCATCGCCATCACGTCGGTGTAGCCCTCCACAACCACGGCACGGTGCGCCTTGGCGATGTCGCGCTTGGCCAGGTCGAGTCCGAACAGCACCGCCGACTTCTTGTACAACACCGTCTCGGGGGTGTTGACGTATTTGGCTTCCATCTGGTCGTCGTCGAAGATCCGCCGCGCCCCGAACCCGATGACTTCGCCGCCGCCGGCCCGGATCGGCCAGAGCAGACGCCGGTGGAACCGGTCCATCGGGCCGCGGCGGCCCTCCCTGGACAGCCCCGCGGCTTCCAGCTCCTTGAACTCGAACCCCTTGCGAAGCAGGTGTTTGGTCAAGGTGTCCCACCCCGACGGGGCGAATCCGCAGCCGAACCTCGCGGCGGCCTCGCCGTCGAAGTTGCGATCGATGAGGTACTGACGGGCGGGAGCGGCCTCGGCGCTCTGCAACGCCTCGGCGTAGAACTCCTGGGCGGCGGCGTTGGCTGCCAGCAGCCTGCTGCGGCTGCCCCGGTCGCGCTGGACGTTGGTGGTGGACCCGCCGGTGTAGGTGACGGTGTAGCCGACCCGGTCGGCGAGCAGTTCGACCGCCTCCACGAAGCTGACGTGCTCAATTTTCTGCAGGAAGGCGTAGACGTCGCCGCCCTCCCCGCAGCCGAAGCAGTGGAAGTGGCCATGGTTGGGCCGCACGTGGAAGGACGGGGACTTCTCGTCGTGGAACGGACAGAGACCCTTGAGGGAATCCGCACCCGCACGGCGCAACTGCACGTAGTCCCCGACGACGTCTTCGATGCTGACGCGTTCGCGGATGGCGGAGATGTCGCGATCCGGGATACGGCCCCGCCCCCGAGTCACGTCGCCTGCCACCCGGCCAGTCTAGAGCCCGCGGAGGCGGTGGTTACGCGGGTTCGAGCCGCTCCAACCGCCCTTCGGTGAGCGATGCCACCTGGTCGACCACCACCCGCAGACGCGCGGCATCGTCGGCCGCGGCGTTGAAATCGGGAACGAACAGCGGGTCCAGTGTGGCGGGCGCACCGGCGAGGACGAACGCGACCACGGCCTCGACGCTGGCACGCTGCCGTTCCTGCAGATCGAGATGCGCCGGATCGGACATGATGAACTGCAGCGCCAGGATCTTCAGGACCGCCACCTCGGCACGCACCACGGTCGGCACCTCCAGGTCGGTGCGGTAGCGCACCAGCCGGCCGGGCCCGGTCAGGTTGCGCGTGGCCGCGATGGCCGACGACGCGAACCGACCCACCAGTTCACTGGTCATCGTCTTCAACGCCACCGACGCCGTCAGCGTCCCGTCGTACTTGCCGACCGCGGCCACTGCAGGCAGCTGCGAGAGCCGTTCGGCCGCCTCGACCAGGTCGGCCGCCGCCAGACCGCCGCCCATGCCGTGCGACTGCCCCAACCGGCCCAACGCACTCACCGCGTCGTCGTCGGCCAGCACCCGCAGATCGATGCGCCCGGAGATCACGCCGTCCTCGACGTCGTGCACGGAGTAGGCGACGTCGTCGGCCCAGTCCATGATCTGCGCCTCCAGGCACGGTCTGCGCTCCGGCGCGTCACCGCGCATCCACGCCGCGCCCTCGGCGTCGTCGGCGTAGAACCCGAACTTGCCGCCCTCCTGCGGGCGGAACCACGGGTATTTCGTCACCGCGTCCAGCGCAGCCCGGGTCAGGTTGAGTCCTGCGCTTCGATGTTGGCTGTCAAGGACTTTCGGCTCCAGACGGGTCAGGATGCGGAAGTTCTGCGCGTTGCCCTCGAATCCGCCGCACGCGTCGGCGAGCTGGTTGAGGGCGCGCTCCCCGTTGTGCCCGTAGGGCGGATGGCCGATGTCGTGTGCCAAACCGGCCAGATCGACCAGATCGGGATCGGCGCCCAGCCCGACGGCCATTCCGCGTCCGATCTGGGCCACTTCCAGCGAGTGGGTCAGCCGGGTGCGCGGCGTCTCGCTCTGACGCGGACCCACCACCTGGGTCTTGTCGGCCAGGCGCCGCAGCGCCGCCGAATGCAGAACCCGGGCGCGGTCGCGGGCGAAATCGGTGCGGTGCTCGGTTCCGGTCCCCGGCAACGCGGCAGCCTTCGGCGATTCGACCACCAGACGCTCATGGTCGAACTCGCTGTAGGGATCACGTTGCGTGAGATCAGGGGACACCGCCGCACAGTCTGCCAGGCCCTACACCCAAGTAAATGCAGCCATGAGGGTGTCCGGCACTAGATTGGCGGACATGCGCGTCGCCCGCCTGCTCAGCATGTTGCTCGCCGTCCTGACCGTCGGATTTCTGTGCGCGCCGGGCGTGTCCGCGGACCCGCCGCTGCGGTTGCCGTCGTACCTCACCGACAACGCAGGTGCGCTGGACGCCGCGGGTCAGGCACAGGTGCAGGAGGCCGTCGACCGCCTCTACGACGAACGTCGCATCCGGCTGTGGGTGGTGTTCGTCGAGAACTTCTCCGGCCAGACCGCCCAGACGTGGGCGCAATCCACCTATCAGCGCAGCGATCTCGGCAGCCAGGACGCGATCCTGGCCGTCGCCACCGTCGACCGCGCCTACGCGCTGCTGGCCCCGACCGACGCGCTGGGCGGTGTCGACATCGACAAGGTCCGGCGTGACCGGGTCGAGCCGCTGCTGCGCACCGGCGACTGGGCCGGTGCCGCGGTGGCGGCGGCCGAGGGCCTGGCCGACACCAGCGGCGGCGGCTCGGTGAGCTGGGTCGCGGTGCTGCTGCTGCTCGGGCTCATCGCGCTGGCGTTGGCGGCACTGGTGCTCTGGCAGCGCCGCCGGCGACGGAAGCGGCGCGAGGCCGAGTTCGAGGCCGCACAAAGGGTGGATCCGTCGGACCCCAATGCGCTGGCCGCCGTGTCGTTGGACGCACTCGATGACCTGTCCAAGACCATCGTCGTCGAGGTCGACAACGAGGTGCGCACCAGTGAGAGCGAATTGGCATTGGCGGTCGAGGAATTCGGTGAACGCGACACCGCGCCGTTCACCCAGGCGGTGACCAACGCCAGAAGCACCCTGGCCCAGGCGCTCAACGTCCGGCACATCCTCGACGACGCCGTGCCGGAAACCCCGATGCAGCGTCGCGACCTGCTGACCCGGGTCATCGTCGCCGCCGCGAAGGCCGACAGGGAGCTCGAGGCCCAACGGGAGAACTTCGCCGGGCTGCGCGATCTGGTGATCAACGCCCCCAGCCGCCTCGACGCCCTCACCCAGCAGCTGGTCGATCTCACCGCGCGGCTCACCCCCGCCGAACAGACGCTGACACGGCTGAAGGATCAATTCGCCGAGAGCGCACTGGTTTCGGTGTCCGACAACATCGACGAAGCCAAGCAGCGGCTGGAGTTCGCCGATCAGAGCATCACCACCGCGCGTGACCTGGTGTCGCGGCCGGCCGACCGGCAGGGCGGGCTGGTCGACGCCATCCACAACGCCGAGGCCGCTCTGGGGCAGGCCCGCACGCTGCTCGACGCCGTGGACAGCGCAGCCACCGACATCAACCGCGCGGTGACCGGCCTGCCCGCGGTCATCGCCGACACCCAGAGTGGGATCAACCGGGCCGGCGCGCAGTTGGCGCAGGGCGGGGTGACAGTGGCGACGCAGCTCAGCGCTGCCCGCGACGACGCCGTGCAGGCGGTGGCGCACGCGCAAAGCGCGGGCAACGCCGATCCCCTCGGCGCCTTCACGCGGTTGACCCAGGCCGATGCCGAGCTGGACCGGCTGCTCGCCGACGTCGCGCAGGAACGCGAAACCCTTGAGCGGCTCAGCCGCACGTTCGACCAGGCCCTGTTCAATGCGCAGTCCCGCGTGCGGGCGGTGTCGGATTACATCGACACCCGTCGTGGTGTGATCGGGCCGGAAGCACGAACCCGGCTATCGGAGGCGGTCCGGCAGTTGCAGGCGGCACAGGACAAGCGTTCCACGAACCTCGCCGAGGCCACCGCCCACGCGAACGGTGCCGCGATGCTGGCCGCGCAGGCCCAGTCCCTGGCCAATTCGGACGTCACCGCCGCCCAGCGTCACTTTGGCGGGCCGTACGGCGGCGGCGGAGGCGGCGGCGGTCAGATGGGTGCCGTGATCGGCGGGATCCTCATCGGCAACATCCTCGGCGGCGCGATGCGGGGCGGCTTCGGTGGATTCGGCGGCGGCGGCTTCGGCGGCGGGTTCGGCGGCGGTGGTGGTGGCGGCATGAGCGGTGGCGGCGGCCGCTTCTAGCCCCTTTTCGATGCCAAGCTCGCCGTCGAGTACGACGGGTTCGACTGGCACAGCGATCAGCAGCAGTTCGCCAAGGATCGTCAGAAACGCGCCGCGCTCAACGAGATTGGCTGGCGAATGTTGTCGATCGTGTCAGACGACGTACGCAGGTACCCGCAGGACCTCGTCCGTCGCATCGAGGGCGAGTTGACGCGGCGACACGCAGCGTGAGTGTGCGCAAAGTCCAGGAAATCGCCGGCGTGTCGACCCCAGACACGCACGCTCGCGGGGTGGGGCTAGCAGCCCTTGAGTCGCACGGCGAGGTAGTTGGACACCTCAGAGATCGCCACGCGCTCCTGGGTCATGGCGTCGCGCTCGCGGATGGTGACCGCATGGTCCTCGAGCGAGTCGAAGTCCAGCGTCACGCAGAACGGTGTGCCGATCTCGTCCTGGCGGCGGTAGCGCCTGCCGATGGCACCCGCGTCGTCGAATTCGATGTTCCACGACTGCCGCAGCTCGGCGGCCAGGTCTCGGGCTTTCGGTGACAGGTCGGCGTGGCGGGACAGCGGCAGCACCGCGGCCTTGACCGGGGCCAGCCGCGGATCCAGCTTGAGCACCGTGCGCTTGTCGACGCCGCCCTTGGCGTTGGGCGCCTCGTCCTCGTGGTACGCGTCGACCAGGAAGGCCATCAGCGACCGCGTCAGGCCCGCTGCCGGCTCGATGACGTAGGGCACGTAACGGGTGTCGTTGGCCTGGTCGTAGAACGACAGGTCGACGCCGGAATGCTGGGAATGCGTGGACAAATCGAAGTTCGTCCGGTTGGCGATGCCTTCGAGCTCGCCCCAGGGGTTGCCGGAGAAGCCGAACTTGTACTCGATGTCGACCGTGCCGTCGCTGTAGTGCGACAGCTTCTCCTTCGGATGGTCGTACAGGCGCAGGTTGTCGCGGTTGATGCCGAGGTCGACGTACCAGGCCAGCCGGGTGTCGATCCAGTACTGGTGCCACTCGGGTGCCGTGGACGGCTCGACGAAGAACTCCATCTCCATCTGCTCGAACTCGCGCGTCCGGAAGATGAAGTTGCCCGGCGTGATCTCGTTGCGGAAGCTCTTGCCGATCTGGCCGATGCCGAACGGTGGCTTCTTGCGCGCAGTGGTGACCACATTGGCAAAGTTGACGAAGATGCCCTGCGCGGTTTCGGGCCGCAGGTAGTGCAGGCCCTCCTCGGTCTCGATGGGACCGAGATACGTCTTGAGCATCATGTTGAAGTCGCGCGGCTCGGTCCACTGACCCTTGGTGCCGCAGTCGGGGCAGACGATCTCCGACATCGGCACGTCATCGGGCGCAATGTCCTCTTTGGGCGCCTTCTTCAGTGCGTACGCCTCCTGCAGATGATCCTGCCGGTGCCGCTTGTGGCAGTTCTGGCATTCCACCAGCGGGTCGTTGAACACTGCGACGTGTCCGGAAGCCACCCACACCTCGCGGGGAAGGATGATCGCCGAGTCCAGGCCGACGACATCGTCACGGCCCGTGACGACGGACCGCCACCACTGCCGCTTGATGTTCTCCTTGAGCTCGACGCCCAGTGGCCCGTAGTCCCAGGCGGATTTGGTACCGCCATAGATCTCGCCGGACTGGAACACCAGCCCACGCCGCTTGGCCAGGTTTGCAACCGTGTCGATGATCGAGGAAGACGGAGCCACGGCTCCACAGCGTAGCGATGCCCCGGCCGCCTCACGCGTGACATCCCCATTGACATGCAGGATTACGCATGTATCGTGGAATCTAATGAAAACCGTTTCCAGTACGGCTGACTCGTCGGACGTCCACAACCACTTCGGCACCCCGCCCGCGGAGATGCCGTCCCGCGCCCTGCTCGACACCGCCGGAGATCTGCTGCGCGCGCTGGCCGCACCGGTACGTATCGCCATCGTGCTGCAGCTGCGCGAAGAGGCACGCTGCGTGCACGAACTGGTGGACGCCCTGGACGTGCCGCAACCGCTGGTCAGCCAGCATCTGCGCATCCTCAAAGCCGCCGGTGTGGTCGAGGGCGCACGCTCGGGACGAGAAGTGCTGTACCGCTTGGTCGACCACCACCTGTCCGACATCGTCGTGGCTGCCGTGACGCATTCGGCCGAGGACAGCCAGTGACCGGGGTGATCCGCGCGACGCGCCAGCGCGCCGCGATCTCGGCACTGCTGGAGAACATCGAGGACTTCCGGTCCGCGCAGGAATTGCACGACGAGTTGCGCCGTAGCGGCGAAGGCATCGGCCTGACCACGGTGTACCGCACGCTGCAGCAGATGGCCACGGCCGGCATGGTGGATACGTTGCGCACAGACACCGGGGAATCGGTGTACCGCCGGTGCTCAGAGCACCACCATCACCACCTGGTGTGCCGGGCCTGCGGTTCCACCGTCGAGATCCAGGGCGGTCACGTCGAGTCGTGGGCCGCCGAGATCGCCAAAGAGCACGGCTTCTCCGACGTGAGCCACACCATCGAGATCTTCGGCATCTGCAGCAAGTGCGTCGCCAGCACCTCAGAGGACTAGCGGCGGGTGAAACCTCGCCACCCGGCGATGGCGACGCCGATGCCGACCAGAGCGATGAGCGGGCCCAACACCGACCACGTGGTGGTGCTGCTCATCGGACTCCCCTGCACCGCACCGAACCCCTGCAGCGCGAACAGCACACCGAAGAGCGCGACCACTATCCCGATGACGACCACTGCTATGCGCATGTCTGCGACCCTAGTCCTCAGCCGACCAGCGCCCGGCGGACATCGGCGCCGGTGGCCAGCACCATCAGCACCAGCGTGCGGAGCGCGTCGTCGGTGAGTCCGGCGGCCGGGAAGTTGTAGCGCAGCAGCACATCGCCGGTCTTCTTCGAATTTCCCTTGGCGGCACCGATCTTCTCGACCAGCGACACGGTGCCGAGAAGCGTGTCATGCGCGTGCTTGGCGACCTTCGCACGAATCTTGCTGTCCAGTGGCAGATCCCAGGCGAGCACTTGCGTCAGCGATACCAGGTCGAGGTCCTCGGCGATGGTGACCACCCGCAGCGAGGCGAATGTCTCGTCGTGCTGCACCGTAAGTGCGCCGTCGTCTTCGTGCGTGACCGGGAGGACTTCCTCCAGCACGGGGGCGAGCCGCTCCGCGAGGTTCATCGGCGCGCCGTCCCCCTCAGGCCCTGCCGAAGCGACGATTGCGGTGGACGTACTCCTCGCACGCGGCCCAGAGGTCGCGACGGTCGTAGTCCGGCCACAGCTTGTCCTGGAACACGTATTCGGCGTAGGCGGCCTGCCACAGCAGGAAGTTGCTCGCCCGCTGCTCCCCGGACGTGCGGATGAACAGATCGACATCGGGAATGTCCGCGCGGTGCAGGTGCTTGGCGAACGCCGCTTCGGTGATGCGGCCGGGTTTGATCTTTCCGTCGACCGCCTCCTGCGCCAGTTCGCGCGCCGCCTCCACGATCTCGGTGCGGCCGCCGTAATTGACGCAGTAATTGATCGTGATCACGTCGTTGTCGACGGTCATCTGCTCGGCGATGTCGAATTCCTTGATGACGCTGCTCCACATCCGCGGACGCGACCCGACCCAGCGCATCCGCACGCCCATGTCGTTGAGGTTCTCCCGCCGGCGACGCACCACCTCGCGGTTGAAGCCCATCAGGAATCGGACTTCCTCGGTGCTGCGCTTCCAGTTCTCGGTCGAGAACGCGTACACCGTCAGGTGTTTGACGCCGATCTCGATGGCGCCGCAGGTGATGTCGATCAGCACCGCCTCGCCCATCTTGTGGCCCTCGGTGCGCCCGAGTCCGCGCTGGGTGGCCCACCGGCCGTTGCCGTCCATCACCACCGCGACGTGGTTGGGCACCTGGTCGGCCGGGATCTGGGGCGCGGCCTCTTTCGAGGTGTGCTGCGGCGGCCGGGCGAACTTGCCGTTGGTGCGCTGCGGTAGTTCCGGAAAGACGACGGGCCAGTTCGACTTGTCCGGGAACGTCGGATAGTCGTCAGGCGCCGGGGGCAGCTGCGGGTAGCGGCTCTTCCCCGTCCGCTTGGTAGGCATGCGCCACATCCTGCCTGATGTCCCTGGGAGCCTCGGCTCGACCCGGCCGCTCGACGAGTGGCAATGTCCGCAATTGTCGCTCCAGGTGCCACTGCAGATGCGCGGCCACCAACCCGCTGGCCTGGCTGCGGTGCGACGACGTGGAGAGCTGCGCGTGCTCCCAGTCGCCGTCATACAGTGCGGCCATCAGATCCAGCACACCCTGTGGCGGGGTCACCGATCCCGACGGCCTGCAGTGCACGCACACGCTTCCGCCCGCGCCGACGTGAAAGGCCCGGTGCGGTCCCGGCGCGGCGCACCGGGCGCATTCGATGAGCGCCGGGGCCCATCCTCCTACCCCCATCGCCCGCAGCAGGTAGGCGTCGAGCACCAGCTCCCGGGGGCGGGTGCCGTCGGCCACCGCGCGCAGGGCCGCCACGGTGAGCCTGTGCAGCGCGGGCACCGGTGCACCCTCTTCTCCGGCGATCCGCTCCGCGGTCTCCAGCATGGCGCACGCGCAGGTGTAACGGCCGTAGTCGCTGACGATGTCGGAGGCGAACGCGTCGATGGCCTGCACCTGGGTGACGATGTCGAGATTGCGGCCAGGGTGCAGCTGAACATCGATGTGCGCGAACGGTTCCAGTCGTGCACCGAACTTGCTGCGGGTGCGCCGCACCCCTTTGGCCACCGCGCGCACCAGCCCGTGATCGCGAGTGAGAAGACTCACGATCCGGTCGGCTTCGCCGAGCTTGTGCTGACGCAGCACCACCGCTCGGTCTCGGTACAGACGCATCCGGCCAGTCTCCCACTGCCGGGGGACGATTTCCGGCGCGCAGCGCCGATACTCTCGTAAGTGATGGTCGACTCCTCTTCTTCCCGTAGCGCCTCGCGATCCTGGTTCCCCACGGTGGGCAACCAGTTGTTCCAGCTCGCGAGCGGCAGTGCCACGTCCGTCGACCTGGTACGCCGCTCGCTGGCGGCCATCGAGGTCAGCCAGCCCACCCTCAACGCGTTCCGGGTGGTGCTGGCCGAGCAGGCCCTCGCGGACGCGGCCGCCGCCGACCGCACGCGGGCGGCCGGCACCGACGTGTCCCGACTTCCGCTGCTCGGAATCCCGATCGCGGTGAAAGACGATGTGGACGTCGCCGGCGTGCCGACCCGCTTCGGCGCGGACGGCGAGGTCCGTGTCGCCGAGGCCGACTCGGAGGTGGTGCGCCGCCTGCGCGCTGCCGGCGCGGTGATCGTGGGCAAGACCAACACCTGTGAGCTCGGGCAGTGGCCGTTCACCAGCGGCCCGGCGTTCGGGCACACCCGCAATCCGTGGTCGCGGGAGCACACTCCCGGGGGATCGTCCGGCGGCAGCGCGGCGGCCGTTGCGGCAGGACTGGTGGCCGCCGCGATCGGCTCCGACGGGGCGGGCAGTGTCCGCATCCCCGCGGCGTGGACGCACCTGGTGGGCATCAAGCCGCAACGGGGCCGCATCTCGACGTCGCCGCTGCGCGAGGCGTTCAACGGCATCACCGTCAACGGTGTGCTGGCACGCACGGTCTCCGATGCGGCGCTGGTCCTCGACGCCGCGTCGGGCAACGCTCCCGGCGATCTGCACACCCCGCCGGCGGTGACGGTGTCGGACTACGTCTCCCGGGCACCCGGCCCGCTGCGTGTCGCGGTGTCGACGAAGTTCCCGTTCACCGGTTTCCGGGCCCGCCTGCATCCCGAGATCCGCGCGGCCCTCGAGGGCGTCGCCGACCAGCTCTCCCAGCTGGGCCATTCGGTCATCCACGCCGATCCGGACTACAACCTGCGCATGTCGTGGAATTTCCTGGCACGTTCGACCTCCGGCATCCCGGAGTGGATGGACCGGCTCGGACCCGGCGTCACGTGGGACAAGCGCACGCAGGCCAACGCCCGGATGGGGTGGCTGCTGTCCCAGAACACCCTGAGGAAGGCGCGCGCACACGAGGCGACCACGCAGCAGCGCATCGGCTGGATCTTCAACCTGGCCGACGTCGTCCTGGCCCCGACCACCGCGATGCCGCCTCCCAGGGTGGACGCGTTCGACGAACTCGGCGGAATGGCCACCGACCGCATGATGATCCAGGCCTGCCCGGTGACATGGCCGTGGAACCTGCTCGGCTGGCCGTCGATCAACGTGCCCGCCGGCTTCACGTCCGACGGCCTGCCCATCGGTGTCCAGCTGATGGGTCCCGCGAACAGCGAACCTCTGCTGGTGTCGCTGGCCGCTGCGCTGGAAGCGATCAACGGCTGGGCGACCCGTCAGCCCGACACCTGGTGGGTGTCCCCGCCGCCGACAGGGACGGACCCGCGGCCCGGATTCACCCCCAATCTGACCGCTCCGGACTCGGTCACCGGTCAGGTCGCGTAATCTCCCCGCTGTGACCGTCAGCTTGGTGGAGCGTGCGCTTGCTGCCCTGGTGCTCGTAGGCACCGCGGCAGGCACAGCGGTGGCGGGCATGCCCACCGCCCACGCCGACAACCGACGCCTCAACGAGAGCGTGGCCGTCAACGTCTACACGATCCAGCAGCACAACGACTGCCAGACCGATCTCGAGATCAATCCGCAGTTGCAGCTGGCCGCGCAGTGGCATGCCAACGACGTGCTGCGTAACCGGGCACTCAACGCCGACATCGGCTCCGACGGGTCGACGGCACAGGTGCGGGCGAACAACGCCGGGTTCGTCGGAACCGTTGCCGAGACCGTCGCGATCAACCCGGCGCTGGCCATCAGCGGCATCGAGATCATGAACCAGTGGTACTACCGGCCCGACTACATGGCGATCATGTCCAACTGCGCGAACACGCAGATCGGGGTGTGGTCGGAGAACAGCTTCGACCGCAGCGTGGTGGTCGCGGTATACGGCCAGCCCGGCTAGCGGAACTGCACCCGACCCCACCAAACCCCGCATTCTGCATCGCCGCCCCTCTTACGCTCATAGAGTGCGATTGTGGTGGCCGCTTACCGGCCGCATAGAGGAGTTGCTGACCGTCGAGGCCGCGCTCTCGACCCCGGGCGTCTCCGGCATCGTCGTCCATGGCGCGGCGGGGTTCGGCAAGAGCAGGATTGTGCGTGAGGCACTCTCGGCGGCCGAGGCGCGTGGATGGACGGCCCGGTCGGCAGTCGGCACCACCTCGGCGCGCGCAATTCCGCTGGGAGCCTTCACCGCCTGGGCGCCCTCCGGTGGAACCGAACCCGTTCAGTTGCTGCGTGGGGTCATCGAGTCACTGACCGCCGCAGCGCCAGGTGAGCCGGTGGTGATCAGTGTCGATGACGTCCATCTGCTCGACGATCTCTCAACCTTCGTGGTCCATCAGATCGTCGCGCGCCGCGCGGCGAAGGTGATCCTCACGGTGCTGGACGGAGAACCGATTCCTCCCGGGGTGCAGGACATTTGGAAGGTCGGACAGTTCGACCGCCTACATCTGCAGCCACTACCCCTCGCCGAAACCACCAGACTGCTCGCCGAGACACTGGGTGGCCCTGTGGATCCGGCCGCGGCGGAACGACTCTGGAAGCTAACCCTCGGCAATGTCCTATATCTGTGCACCATCGTTGAGCAGGAGATCGCCGACGGGCGGCTGCGCAATGTGGACGGCTACTGGCACTGGGCGGGTGATCCGACCGTGCCCTCCAGCCTGATAGAGCTGATCGAATCCCGCATCGGCGCAGCACCCGCCGCGGTCGGCGATGTCGTCGACACGCTCGCGGTGGGAGAACCCATCGAGCTGGAAGTCCTCAGGACCATCGCCCGTCCCGGCGCCGTCGAAGAGGCCGAAAATCACGGGCTCATCGCCCTGCAGCCCACCACCGCGGGCATCGATGTGCGGCTGTCACACCCCATCTACGCCGAGGTGCGCCGGCGGCGAGCCCCGGCCACCAAGCTGCGACGACTGCGTGGGCTGGTGGCCAACGAGCTCGCTGCATCCCGCGGCAAGGACGAGATTCACGTCCTGGTACGTCGGGCCAGTTTGAGCGTCGACTCCGATCTGGCGCCCGACGCCGATCTGCTCACCAGGGGTGCCCATGGCGCGGTGTGGCTGGCGAACCTCAGCCTTGCCGACCGCCTCGCTGAAGCAGCGATCCGGGCGGGCGGTCACCCGGAACCTGATTTCATTCGTGCACATGCACTTTCGTGGCTCGGGCGCGGCCTGGAGGCCGAGGCGCTGCTGGCCGGGATCGACCTCGTTCACCTGAGCGACGCGGAACGCGCCCGCTCGACGTTCCTGCGCGCCAGCAACATGCTTTGGGCGTTGGGCGACCCGGCACGCGCGAAACTGCTGATCGACGAGGCGGCGCACTCCGTTCTACCGCAGAATCGCAGCTACATCGACGCGTTCCTGACGGTGTACTGGTTCGCGATGGACCAGCCCACCACAGCGCTGGCCACGGCAGCGAACCTTGCGCTGGACGAACTGCCCCCGGTCGTCGGCGCCGAGGTTGCCTGGGTGCTGACCACTATCGACGGGGACGCCGGACGTGTCGCGGCCGCGGTGGACGACGCAGAGACGGGATACCTCGCCGCCACTCGATCATTCGACGCGCCACACATGCGGTTCAACATCGCGGATTCCCATGTCAGCGCCCTGGTGCTGGCCGGCCAGACCATTGACGCCGCCGACGTCGCCGCGCGAGTGCATCGACAGTCGGCAATTCTCCCCGGGGCAGCACAGTTACTCGGCCCCGCAGTGGCAGGGCGGGCTGCGCTCGGTGCGAGCGAACTACGTTCCGCATGCGACCTGCTGGAGCAGCCGGTGGCCGGGTTGCGCGTCAACCACTCTCTGGGCTGGGGCTTCCGCTACCTGATCCCGTGGGTGACGGCGCTGGCCATTCGTGGCCGCACCGCCGAGGCAGCCGCCGGCCTCGCCGCGCTCGACGATGTGCAACGCCCCTTCCGGACGCTCGACGAAGAGCGCAGCATCGCGCACGCTTGGGTGGCCGCCGGTCAGGGTGCCGTCAGCGAAGCTATTGCCATGCTGTTGTCAGCCGCCGAAAGAGCTTCCCGTAGAGGACGTTTTGCCGCAGAAGTGCTGTGTCGCCAGAGCGCCACCCAGTTGGGAGATCGCACGAGCGCACCCCGGTTACACGAGCTCGAGTCGATCGTAGAAGGTCCGCGCGTTGGCGTAGCGTCACGGTTTGCCACGGCACTGCGGGACGACGATGCCGCTCAGTTGGCAAACGTATCAGGGGAATTCGAGCACATGGGCGATCTCGTCGCTGCCATGGACTCCGCAGCACACGCCTCGCTGGCCCATCGCCGCAAAGGCAAGCGCGGCTCGGCGCTGGCGTGCGCGTCGCGGGCTGATGCGCTGGCCGACCAATGCGGTGCCAGCACACCGGCGCTCTGCCAGGCCAGTAGCCGTCTGCCACTCACAAATCGCGAGCACGAGATCGTGATGCTGATCCGCGAGGGCCTATCCAATCGTGCTGTCGCCGACCGCCTGAAGCTGTCCTCGCGCACAGTCGAGAGCCATATCTACCGGGCGATGTCGAAGACCGGGACCACTCGCCGCGAGGATCTCGCCGCGCTGCTCCCGCGCGGGCCACAGCCGAAGTCACCAATGAGCCGCCGGATGAGCGCGTCGAAGACGGCGGAGTGACGTGAACGCCGAAGAAGCACCGAGCGCAACAGAGCTGATCTGCGGCTCCTGTTGCGCTCAGACGCGTTCGACGGGCAAATTCTGCAGCGAGTGCGGGGCGCGACTCACCCACACGAGCAGTCCGGCTGAATACAAGCAAGTGACGCTGCTGTTCGCCGACGTGGTGCGATCGATGGACCTCGCGGCCACTCTGGACCTGGAGCGTCTGCGCGAAATCATGACCGAAGTCGTAGAGCGGTCAGCGGCTGTGCTGCGGCGCTATGGCGGCACCGTGGAGTACCACGGCGACGGCGTAATGGCAATATTCGGTGCTCCAACAGCCTTGGAGGATCACGCTTTTCGGGCATGTATCGCCGCCCTGGCCATCCAGGACGATATCAAGCAGCTGGCCGCCGTGGTGCGGCGTCGCGACCAAGCGGCACTGCAAGTGCGGGTGGGGCTGAATTCGGGCCAGGTGATCGCTGGGGAGATCGGTGCAGGGTCCCTGGGCTATCGAGCCACCGGCAAGCAGGTCGGTTTGGCGCAGCGGATGGAATCGGTTGCTCCCCCGGGTGGCGTGATGTTGTCGGAGTCCACGGCCCTACTCGTCGAGCGGGCCGTACGGCTGGCTGAACCGGAATGGGTTCACATCAAAGGCGTCATCGAACCCGTTCCCGCGCGACGGCTGCTCGCGATCGACCCACATGCATGCTCGGTCGGCCGCACCGAAGCGGACCTTGTCGGACGACGCCAAGAAATGGCTGCGCTCGACGCATTGTTGGAGCGCGCGATCAATCGACACGGTGGCGTGGTGAATGTGACGGGACCGCCCGGCATCGGCAAGAGCCGGGTAGCACGCGAAATTGCCGCAATCGCCCGGCATCGTCGGGTCGACGTGTTCTGGGCCTTTTGCGAATCGCACGCCACCGACGTCCCGTTCCACGCGGTGACGCGGCTACTCCGGGAGGCCACGGGTCTGACACACCTCGTCGGCGAAGAAGCGCGCGCGCGGTTGCGGACCACGATGCCCGAGGCCGACGCGCAGGATCTCCTTCTGCTCGACGATCTTCTCGGCATCGCTGACCCTGACGTGCCGGTGCCACAGATCGACCCGGATACTCGTCGGCACCGGCTGACCACGCTGATCAACACCGCATCGCTGGTCCGCACTAAACCGGTGCTGTATGTCATCGAAGACGTGCACTGGATCGATGCGGTCAGCGAGTCGCTGTTGGGCGAGTTTCTCGCCGTCATCCCGCGAACATCGTCGATGGTGCTGATCACCAACCGCCCGGAGTACCAGGGGCCGCTCACACGGCTGGTCGGCATCGAAACCATGCCACTTGATTCACTGGGCGATTCGGACACCTCAGCCTTGATCGGGCAGCTACTGGGATCACATGCTTCGGTTGGCGAGCTCGGACTGACCATCGCCGAGCGAGCGGCCGGCAACCCGTTCTTCGCCGAGGAGATGGTGCGCGAGCTCATTCAGCGCGGCATTCTGGACGGTGAGCATGGAAGTTACATATGCCGCACGGATGTCGCCGAGGTAAGCGTCCCAGCCACAGTGCAGGCTGCCATCGGAGCACGCGTCGACCGTCAGCCCATACTGGCCAAACGCACGCTTCAAGCCGCATCGATCATCGGAGCCCGCTTCGGGGCGGAACTGCTTGCCGCCCTTGCCATGAAGCCGGTGTTCGATACGCTCGTCGACGCCGAGCTGATTGATCAAGTGCGGTTCACCCCGTCTGCCGAGTACGCGTTCCGACACCCGCTCATCCGGGCGGTCGTCTACGAATCGCAGCTGAAGACCGACCGCGCCGAATGGCACCGGCGCTTTGCGGCGGTGATCGAAGAGCGCGCGCCGGAGTCGGTGGAGGACAACGCAGCGCTGATCGCCGAACACCTCGAAGCAGCAGGCGAACTGCGAGCAGCGTACACCTGGCACATGCGCGCCGGCGCATGGCTCACCAACCGTGATCTGACCGCAGCCCGGCTCAGCTGGAGAAGAGCAAGCGGCATCGCCGATCTGATACCTGTCGACGATCCCGACCACCTGTCAATGCGAATAACTCCCCGGACCATGCTGTGCGCCACGGATTTACAGGCCCGTGAGGCGCAGGAGAGCCAGAGCCGCTTCGCGGAGCTGCGCGAATTATGCCGCACAGCCGGCGACGAGGTCTCGCTGGCCATCGGCATGAGCGGGCCGGCCACCGAACTCTTGTACGCGGGGCGTGTTCGTGAGGCGGCAAAACTTTCGTCCCAACAAAGGGCGCTCCTCGAGTCGATGGACGATCCCACCCCCGCCATGGCGTTGGCGGCCACCGCCTTCTGCTGCTGGCACGGTGTGCTTGACTTCAACCAAGTCTTGCAGTGGGCGCAGACGATAGTCGACCTTGCGGCTGGTGACCCCGTCAAGGGCGCAGGCTACGGCATCGGATCGCCCCTTGCGATCGCTTTGGCATGGCGGGGCACCGCTCGGTGGTGTCTGGGCGGCCCAGGCTGGCGAAGTGACCTGCACGATGCCGTCGCGCTGGCCCGACAAAGCAATGCGGAGACTCTCTCCGGCGCGATCGCGTGGACCTATGGTATGGCGATGCAGTACGGCGCACTCCGGGCTGATGCTTCCCTGTTGTGCGCCGCCGAGGAAGCGGTGCAGACGGCCCAGTGCGCGAGCAATGACCGCGCAATGGGATTGGCCGCGTACACACTTGCCGTCGGCATGCTGCTCCAGGATGACGCGGCCGACCGTCGACGCGGGCTCGACCTGATGTTGATGACCCGCGAAATCTGGCTGCGCAGGCGCATCCTCTTCCTCATCCCGGTCACCGACGTCTGGGCCGCCCAAGAATCGGTCAGGCGTGGCGATCGGGATGCCTCGATCAAGGCACTGCGCCGTGCCGTCGACGAACTGGGCGTCGGATACCCCTTCTATTGTGTGTGGGCTACCGGCGTTCTGGTAGAGACGTTGCTGGCGCGTGGCACCCAGGGCGACCTGGCCGAAGCCCACGAGGCGGTGAACTGGTTGGCGGCGCTGGCGGCAGAAAACGATTCGGTGCTGTTCGAGATCACGCTGCTGCGGCTGCGTGCGCTGTTGACCCGCGCTTACGGCGACGAGACCGCTTACCTGGACCTGGCGGGTCGCTACAGACAATGCGCTGAATCGCTTGGCTTCGAAGGACATCTGGCATGGGCCCGAGCGATGACGGACGGCCGCCGCTAGCTCAATGAGAGCCACCTCCATCAACGTCTGCGGACGAATCACCTGCTGAGGAACTTTCTTCAGCAGGCGCCGAAGCCTTCGGCATTGACGAGGCGGACGACGACCCCTCAGACGTCGCCGTTCCGACAGCCGTAGTTTCGGTCGGCTCCTGGTCCGCTACTTCGATCGAGTCTTCAACCGCCTCAGTGCCTTCCGACCCGCCACCAGTTGGCAGATCGGTGGTCGTAGATACATGTCCGTCTTCAGCCGCGGCTTCCATCGAATCCTCCTCGGCGGCGTCAGCCGGCATCGCCTGCTCGGTGTGGGGCGCGACGGTCGTAGTCACCAAGGTCTGAACGACCTCTGTCTCAACGACTTCGGCAGGTGGTTCCGCATCGATAACAGGGACGGCGGTTTCGGGTATCGGCGGCAAGCCGACCAGAGCCAACGCGTTGTCGATGCCTTCACCGATCGCGGCGCCGAGAGAGGCGAACACCGTCGCCGCGTCGAGTTTCGGGAACAACCGCGCAGGTGTCGGCTCCCACAGCGGGATGCTGCGGTCATAACCGAGTTCGACGAGCACCCTGAAGAACGGCTCGACCACATCGATCAGCGGCTCGGGCACACCGAGCATGCGTAGCGGAGCAAACAACGGCAGATCCCGGGTCTCGAAGAAGTAGAAGGTGGAGTCACCATGGGTGCCTTGGTACGCCGGCGAAGTCGTCTGATCTGCCGGCAAGCTGACGTCGAAAGGACGCGTGTGTAGGTAGAGGATGCCCAGGACGGCGTTCAGATCGGCGATGAGGTTGATCGGATACAACGGAAAGTCGGCGAAGCCGTCGTACTGCGTGGAAATCACGACCGAGTCGAAGACGGTGTCGGTCGGCGCAGGCCCGTTGAACGTCCAATCGAGAATCGGGATGTAGACGCCCGGGAACCGGGCATACAAGCCGCCGTTGGGCACATTGACCGAACCTTGCAGCACGAAGTCGACATCGGGCGCCGCCTCGCCCTCCGGGTATTGCTCAGCTAGCTTCTTCTTGACGACGTTGGCAACGCCCGCACCCAGTGACAGGCCGTAAATCACGACACTGTCGGAGGGATATTCGGTTAAGGCAGCTTCCAGGTTGGCGGCCCCCGCCTCGATCGATTGATCAGCGGTGAGGTCGAACAACCCAGAGAGCTTCCACCACGGCTCATCGGGCCAGGATGGACCGCCGGGCCCAAAGATTCTGGGATCCCCGAACACAGACCCGAGAAGCCGCAACACCCCGGTGAGCGGCCAAGACTCCCCTGGAGCCGTCACCGCGACCGGCGTGATGGTCTGATCCGGATGAGTCGGCGTTACGAACCTGTCCATGATCGCCTTAACGCCGGCGTCGTCCCAGGTCGGACAGGTGATACCGCACACCAGCAGCGCGGTGGAGTCAGCAGACAGTCTCACGGCCGGCGAGATCGGTGAAACCGCGACCGGTGCAACAGTGATCATCGTGGCCAACAGGGAAACGCCGAGCGACGCCGTCGCGCGCGTCGCTTTGCGACAGCGCTGTCGCATTCCGGGTGTGCCCGCCGCACAGCCCCGACCGAAGTGATGTGTGTTGCCCATGATCCGCCCTCTTCGTCAGTCCTGGCGGAACGGTGGCTTGCCGCGTCTGATCTGGAGTTCCGCGAGGCGAATCTTTCTCGCATGCGGCGCGGGGCATCTCAGTAGGGCACTACTGCAGTTTCATTGACCTCCGGCGGGACTACCTAATCTAGGCCCACGCGACTGATTCAGAAGCCGAGCCGGCCAAGCTGTTTGGGATCGCGCTGCCAATTCTTCGCGATCTTGACGCGCAGGTCGAGATAGACCTTGGTGCCCAGCAGTGTCTCGATCTGGGTGCGGGCGGCGGTACCGACCTCACGTAGGCGGGCGCCACCCTTGCCGATCACGATGCCCTTCTGCGAATCTCGCTCGACATAGAGGATGGCGCGCACGTCGATCAGCGGATCGTCCTCGGGGCGGCCTTCTCGCTGCTCCACCTCGTCGATCACCACTGCCAGCGAGTGCGGGAGTTCGTCGCGCACACCTTCCAGTGCCGCCTCGCGGATCAGCTCGGCCATCAGCACTTCTTCGGGCTCGTCGGTGAGCTCGCCGTCGGGATAGAACGCGGGACCCGGCGGCAGTTGGGCGACAAGCACATTGGTGAGCACGTCGAGCTGGATACCTGAGGTCGCCGACACCGGCACGATCTCGGTCTCGGGTCCCACCAACTCGCTCACGGCGAGCAGCTGTTCGCCGACCCGATCCTTGGACACCTTGTCGATCTTGGTGACGATCGCGATCAGGGTCGTTCTCGGTGCGACGGCGCGGATCTGCTCGAAGATCCAGCGATCCCCCGGCCCGATTTTCTCGTCGGCCGGGATGCACAATCCGATGACGTCGACCTCGGAGTAGGTGTTCTTGACCAGCTCGTTGAGCCGCTCGCCGAGCAGCGTGCGGGGCCGGTGCAGGCCTGGCGTGTCGACCAGGACGATCTGAAAGTCGTCGCGATGGACGATGCCGCGAATGGTGTGCCGGGTGGTCTGCGGCCGGTTCGACGTGATCGCGACCTTCTCCCCGACCAGCGCGTTGGTCAGCGTCGACTTTCCCGTGTTCGGCCTACCGACGAAACAGACGAAGCCCGAACGGAATTCGGCGGCCGAGCTCACAGCGGGGTGCCCGACCTGTCGGTGAAGATGAGCACGGCATCGCCGGACAGTTCCCGTACCGCCGCCACCCCCGCGTCGTCCGGCGTGCCTCCGACCAGCACGGCGGCTTCCAGCCCCGCCGCACCGCTGGACACCGCGGCCGCCACGGCGGCCTGCAGCGCAGTCAGCGTGAGCGCGTTCAGGCCGACAGGTGCGCCGGCGTAGGTGCGGCCGTCGAGATCACGCACGGCGGCGCCGCTGCCGGCCTCGGCCCGGCCCATCGCGCCACGGGCCAGCACCACCAGCTTGGCGTCCTCGCCGTCGATCGCCTGCTCGCTCATTCGTGTCCTTCTCCGTTGGTGTCCTGCGGTTCGACGGGGCTGACCAGCACGGTGCCGATCCTGACCCGGCCCCGCGGATCCGGTCCGCCCTCGGCACGCAGCCGCAGACGGTCCCACGTCACCTCGGCACCCGGCAGTGGTACCCGGCCCAGCTCGAAGGCGACCAGCCCGCCGACGGTGTCGACGTCGAAGTCCTCGCCGAACTCGATGTCGTAGAGCTCGCCGAGGTCTTCGATCGGGAGCCGGGCCGACACCCGGTACTGGCCGTCACCGAGCTCCTCGACCGGCGCCACCTCGTCGGTGTCGTACTCGTCGGCGATCTCGCCGACGATCTCCTCGAGCACGTCCTCGATCGTCACCAGTCCCGCGATCGCGCCGTATTCGTCGACCAGCAGCACCATGTGAACGCGGTCGCGCTGCATCTCACGCAGCAGCTCGTCCAGCGGCTTGGAGTCGGGGACGAACGCAGCCTTGCGCATCACGTCGGTGACCCGGGTGTCGCGGCCGCCGTTGGTCGAGTAGTACGTCTTCTGGACGAGGTCCTTGAGGTACACAACGCCGATGACGTCGTCGACGTTCTCGCCGATCACCGGGATGCGGGAGTGCCCGCTGCGCACCGCCAGCGAGGTGGCCTGACCGGCGGTCTTCTCGCTCTCGATCCACACCATCTCGGTGCGCGGGACCATGACCTCGCGGGCAGGGGTGTCTCCGAGCTCGAACACCGACTGGATCATCCGGCGCTCGTCGTCGGCGACGACACCGCGCTGCTGGGCCAGGTCGACGACCTCACGCAGCTCGATCTCGGAGGCGAACGGGCCGTTGCGGAAGCCACGGCCGGGCGTCAGCGCGTTACCGATCAACACGAGCAGCCGGCTCACCGGCAGCAGCAGGACTGAAATCGCTTGCAGCGGAAGCGCCGTCACGAGGGCGATGGTGTAGGCGTTCTGCCTGCCCAGGGTGCGCGGGCCAACACCGACAGCGACGAAACTGACGACCGCCATGATCGCCGCCGCCGCGACCAGTCCCCATGTGACGCCGAGCCCGCCGTCGAGGAATGCGGCCAGCAGCACGGTGGCGCTGACCTCGCAGGTGATGCGCAGCAGCACGATGAGGTTGATGTAGCGGGGCCGTTCGAGCATCACCCGGGAAAGGCGCACCGCCCCCGGCCGCTCGTCGCGGACCAGCTCCTCGACGCGGGCCATCGACACCGTGCTCAGCGCCGCATCCATGGCGGCGAACAGTCCGCCGAACAAGACCAGCACGATCGCGCTGATGAGTTGACCGGCAGGGTTCACGATTCGTCGCCGAAGTTCACTTCATCGCCGGGGTGTGGATGATCGCCGGGGTGTGGACGATCGAAGTACCGGGATTTGTCGAGCAGCCGGCGGTCCTTGTCATTCTGCCGGTCCTGGTGGTAGGCCTCGACCTGTTCGGCGACCCATTCTTCGAGCAGTTCGCGCTGCAGGGCGAACATCTCTTTTTCCTCATCGGGTTCGGCGTGGTCGTAACCCAGCAGGTGCAGTACGCCGTGCACCGTGAGCAACGCCAGCTCCTGGCCGAGGGTGTGTCCCGCGTCGGCGGCCTGCGTGGCCGCGAACTCGGGGCACAGCACGATGTCACCGAGCATCGACGGTCCCGGCTCGGGCGAGTCCGGCCGCCCGCCGGGCTCGAGCTCGTCCATCGGGAAGCTCATCACGTCGGTCGGACCGGGCAGATCCATCCAGCGCATGTGCAGATCGGCCATCGCCGGGGTGTCCAGCAGCACCATTGACAGTTCAGCGGCCGGATGCACGTCCATCTTGCGGATGACAAAACGGGCGACGCTGACCAATTCCTCTTCGGAAACGTCGATGCCCGATTCGTTGGACACCTCGATGCTCATCGCTTCTCAGCGTTCATGTTGGCAGTCCGTTACCTACGTGGGCGTCCGGCGCTGTGCGAGCGCCGCTCGGCCCGGTTCATCAGAGTCGGCTCCTCGGCCCTGGCGTAGGCGTCCACGATTTCGGCCACCAAGCGGTGCCGGACGACGTCGGCACTGGTGAGCTCGGCGAAGTGGATGTCGTCGATACCGTCGAGGATGCGCATGGCGGCGCGAAGACCCGACGAGGCGTTGCCGGGCAGGTCAACCTGCGTGATATCGCCTGTCACAACGATTTTCGAGTTGAAACCGAGGCGGGTGAGGAACATCTTCATCTGCTCGGCGGTGGTGTTCTGCGCCTCGTCGAGAATGATGAACGCATCGTTGAGCGTCCTGCCTCGCATGAATGCCAGCGGCGCCACCTCGATCACGCCGGCAGTCATCAGCTTGGGGATCAGCTCCGGGTCCATCATGTCGTGCAGCGCGTCGTACAGCGGGCGCAGGTACGGGTCGATCTTCTCGTAGAGCGTGCCCGGCAGAAAGCCCAGCGACTCACCGGCCTCCACCGCGGGGCGGGTCAGGATGATGCGGCTGACCTGCTTGGACTGCAACGCGGCGACAGCCTTGGCCATCGCGAGGTAGGTCTTGCCGGTGCCGGCCGGCCCGATACCGAACACGACGGTGTGCTTGTCGATCGCGTCGACGTAGCGCTTCTGGTTCAGCGTCTTGGGCCGGATCGTCTTACCGCGACGCGACAGGATGTCCAGCGTCAGCACCTCGGCGGGCGACTCCTCGACACTTCCCGCCAGCATCGCCACGCTGCGCCGGACCGTGTCCGGGGTCAGCGGCTGGCCGCTGCCCACCACCTCGACCAGCTCGGCGATGACGCGCTCGGCGAGCGCGACGTCGGCGGGTTCGCCCGTCAGAGAGACGGCATTGCCGCGGGCGTGGATATCAGCGGCGAGCATCGACTCAAGCGCGCGAAGATTCTCGTCGGAGGAACCCAACAGGCCCATGACCAGAGCGGGCGGCACATCGATCCTGCTGCTGCTTCGGACCGAGGCGTCAGATGCGTCCGAGCGTGCGTTCTCGCGGGGCGACACGTGTGGTTTTCTGCCTGCTTTCTGGGTAGCGCCTGATGATGCTGAGTGAAACCCCAGTTTAGCCCGGCGCACCGTCACGTCACAGCTGATATCCCCCCGGATCAGCCGGAGACGTCTGGACCGGCTGCAGACGAGGCGGACGCGGCGGTCGAGTGCGCACCACGAGCGGCCACCAGAACCAGCGGCCCAGCAGCGTCGCGATGGCGGGCATCATGAACGCCCGCACGATGAACGTGTCGAACAGCAGGCCCAGGCCGATCGTCGTTCCGACCTGCGCCATGATGCGCAGGTCGCTGACCACCATGGACCCCATCGTCAACGCGAACACCACCCCGGCGACCGTGACGACACTTCCGGTGCCGCCCATCGCACGGATGATGCCGGTTTTCAGACCGGCCGGGATCTCCTCCTTGAACCGCGACACCAGCAGCAGGTTGTAGTCCGATCCGACGGCGATCAGCGCGATGATCGACAGCGCGAGGACCATCCAGTGCAGCTCGATGCCCACGATGTGCTGCCAGATCAAGATCGAGATGCCGAACGACGCCCCCAGCGACAGCGTGACCGTGCCGACGATCACCAGCGCGGCCACCAGGCTGCGGGTCAGCACCAGCATGATCATCAGCACCAGGCACATCGCCGAGATCACCGCGATCAGCAGGTCGTACCGGGATCCGTCGGACATGTCCTTGAACGTCGCCGCGGTGCCGCCCAGCTGGATCGTCGCGCTCTCCAGCGGTGTGCCCTTGAGCGCCTCGATCGCGGCGATCTTGATGGGCTCGACCCGTTGCAGCGCCTCTTCGGTGGTCGGGTTGCCGCGGTGGGCGACGAGCATGCGGACCGTCTTGCCGTCCGGCGAGAAGAACGCCTCCATCGCCCGCTTGAAGTCCTCGTTCTCGAACACCTCCGGCGGCAGATAGAACGAGTCGTCGTTCCTGGACTCGTCGAACGCCTTGCCCAGTTCGGTCGAGTCGCGGGTCAATTCGTCCATCTGGCCGTAGAACCCGTTCATCGTGGAGTACGTCGTCAGCATCATCTGCTGCATGTTCTCCATCGTGGCGATCATCGGCGGGAAGGTCGCGAGCATCTCCGGCATCAGGACCTTCATCTGATCCATGTTCCCGATCGCCACGTCGAAGGTGTCGGTCATCGTGCTGATGCCGTCCATCGAGTCGAACAGCTGCCGGAACGCCCAGCAGATCGGGATGTTGTAGCACTTCGGTTCCCAGTAGAAGTAGTTGCGGACCGGCCGGAAGAAATCGTCGAAATCCGCTACGGTGCGCCGCAATTGGTGGACGGTGTCCCGCATGTCCTGCATGTCGTCGATCATCGCGATGGTGACGTTGTTGAACCGGGACATCAGGTTCTGCATCTGCTTCATCGTCGCGATCGTCGTGCCGATCTCGTCGGCCTGCGTACGCATGTCCGCGATGCGGTCCTTCATCAGCTTCATGTTCTGCTGCTGCCCGACGCCCTGCATGCTGATCAGGAACGGAATCGAGGTGTGGGCGATCGGTGCGCCGTCCGGCCGGCTCGGTGCCTGCACGCGGGCCACCCCCTCCACGCCGAAGACCCGTTTGGCGAGGCGGTCCAGGATCAGGAAGTCCGACGGATTGCGCAGATCGCGGTCGGCCTCGACGAGCAGTACCTCGGGGCTCATCCGCGACAGCGAGAAGTGTTCGGTCGCCGCCTGCAGTCCCGCGTTGGCCGGAATCGACGCCGGGATGTAACGGGTGTCGTCGTAGCTGGTCTGGTAGCCCGGCAGCGCGGCAAGGCCGATCAGGGCCAGCGCCAGGGACGCCACTAGGATCGGGCCGGGCCAGCGCACCACCGTCGCGCCGACGCGCCGCCACGTGCGGATCCGCATGGCGCGCTTGGGTTCCAGCAGACCGAAGCGACTTCCGATGGTGACGATCGCGGGACCCAACGTGAGTGCGACCGCAACACCGGAGATGATGCCGACCGCGCACGGGACACCCATGCTCTGGAAGTAGGGCATCCGGGTGAACGACAGGCAGTACATGGCGCCGGCGATCGTCAGGCCCGAGCCGAGCACGACGTGCGCGGTGCCGTGGAACATCTCGTAGTAGGCCTGTTCGTGGTCAGCGCCGGAGGCGCGGGCCTCCTGGTAACGGCCCACCAGGAAGATCGCGTAGTCGGTGCCCGCGGCGACGGCCAACGACACCAGCAGGTTCACCGCGAACGTGGACAGGCCGATGAGCTGCATGTGGCCCAACGCGGCGACGACCTGACGGGCCACCAGCATCTGGACACCCACCATGAGCAGCAGCAGGATCACCGTCGTGGCCGAGCGGTAGAAGAACAGCAGCAGCACGATGATGACGACGAACGTCACCGCCAGGATCAACGCCATGCTGCTCTCGCCGGCGATGGTCACGTCGGCGGTCAGCGCCGCCGGCCCGGTGAGATGCACGCGTACCCCGGCCGGCGGCGGTGAGGTGTCGACGACCTCCCGGACGGCCTCCACCGACTCGTTGGAGGCCGTCTCGCCCATGTTCCCGGCGAGGTAGAGCGTGACGTAGGCGGCTCTGCCGTCGGAGCTCTCGGCGGCTGCCTGGGTCAGCGGGTCACCCCACGTGTCCTGGATGTTGCGGACGTGGTCCGGCTCGGCCCTGAGCTTGTCCAGAAGCTGGTCGTAGTAGGCGTGGGCTTCGTTTCCGAGTGGTTGGTCGCCGTCCGGATGGTCTGGGTCGCTCTCCAACACGATGAGCGCGATGGAATCGGATTCCGACTCCCCGAACAGCCGGCCCATGTCGGCCATGGCCTGCATCGACGGCGCATCGCTCGGGCTCATCGACACGGCGTTCTGCGCGGCGACGATCTCGAGCTGAGGCACCAGCACGTTCAGCGCCACCACCACGAGTACCCAGGCGAGGATGATCGGGGCCGCGAGGTGGCGGATCCACTGCGCGAGGAACGTTGGCTCGCGCAGCTGCGTCTGCGCCGGGCGGTGGGACAGCCTCATGCCGACTTCGTGAAGCAGTAGATGTAGGCACTCACGTCGGAGGCGGTGCGCTCGTCCTTGACGGTGCCGTCGGCCGTGATCCGGCACCCGAGGTAGTCACCGTCGCCCTGTGCCACAACGTTTCCCACCATCGCCGGGGAGGTGGTCTCGACCTCGACAGACCAGGGCAGCGCCGCCCCGACGATCTGGTTCGGGTCGCCCTCGGCGTCGATGTAGTTGATGTCGGCGTACGCACCGGGCTGCCCGAACACCTCGTAGCGGACCACCTTGGGGTCGGACCTGTCTCCGTCGCTGGACACGCTTCCCGCATAGGTGGGCAGCTGCTGCGAGCCGAAGATGTTGCGGATCCGCCATACCGCAAAGCCTCCGACGACCAACACGATCACCAACACGATCGGTATCCAGGCGCGGGTCACACGGGTGAGAATCGGGAGTCCTTCTGGATGGGCGCAGCCTCGGGCATTGGAGGGAAGGCTAACCTATCTAGCGGGACCCCGGTGCGCTACCCCCAGGGGGTGTCGTCAGCTCCAGCGCGGCGTCAGGACGCCGAGTGCGCCGAGCGCCACCGCCGCGGCGGTCGACGTGCGCAGCACCGACGGGCCGAGGCGCACCGGGACGGCACCGGCCTCGGTCAGTGCGGTGATCTCGTCGTCGGAGATGCCACCTTCGGGACCGACCACCAGCGTCAATGCCCCCGCCTGCCCGACGGTCACACCGGTCAGCGGTTGCGTCGCCGATTCGTGGAGCACCAGCACGCTGCCCGCCGGCGCGGCCCGCGTCGACTCGACCAGCCCGCTTGTGGAGATCACGCCGTCGACGGCAGGGATGTAGGGCCGTCGGGACTGCCGCGCCGCGGCTCGCGCAACGGCGCGCCACCGGCGCAACCCCTTGTCCACCTTGGCCGGACCGTCCCAGCGCGCCACGCACCGTGACGCCTGCCAGGCCACGAACCCGTCGGCGCCGACCTCGGTGGCCAACTCGATGGCGAGCTCGCTCCGGTCGGACTTCGGCAGCGCCTGGACGACGGTGACCGTCGGGGTGGGTGACTCGACGACTCTCCGGTCCTGCAGGCGGGCCGCCAAGCGGCCTTTCGCGACGTCCTCGACGACGCAACGCGCGACGGTGCCCGCGCCGTCGGACAGGTCGAGCTGCTCCCCCAGACGGGTTCTGCACACCGTGGCCGCGTGGTGACCCTCATCGCCGTCGACGACGGCCAGTTCACCGATGTCGGGAAGCGCGTCGACGTAGAAGAGGCTCCGCATGGGCTAACGCCCGGTGAACGTCTCGCGCAGCCGGGAGAACAGACCACCGCCGTGGCCCGCGGCACCGCTCTGGGCGGTACGGACCTCGGCGACATCGTTGGTGCGTCCCTTGAACGAACGCAACAGTTCGATGCCCTCGTGGTCGAGTCGGGACGGTACGACGACGTCGATGTGGGCGTGCAGATCACCACGAACACCGGAGCGCAGGTGGGGCATGCCGTGGCCGCGCAGCGTGGTGACCGAGCCGGGCTGTGTGCCCGCGCCGATCGTGATGTCGACGGAGCCGTCGATGATCCCCTCGACCGACACGGAAGTGCCGAGCGCGGCATCGACCATCGGCACCGAGATGGTGCAGTGCAGGTCGTCACCGTCGCGCACGAACACCGGGTGCGGCTTCTCGTGTACCTCGACGTAGAGGTCGCCTGCGGGCCCGCCGCCGGGCCCGACCTCGCCCTGTGCGGCGAGCCGCACCCGCATCCCGTCGCCGACGCCGGCGGGGATCTTGACGCTGATCTCGCGGCGAGCGCGCACCCGGCCGTCACCGGAGCACCGATTGCACGGATTCGGGATGACCTCGCCGACCCCGCCGCAGACCGGACACGGCCGTGAGGTCATGACCTGGCCGAGCAGTGAGCGCTGCACCGTCTGGATCTCGCCGCGGCCACCGCAGGTGTCACACGTCGCCGGGGCGGAATCGCCGTGGGTGCCCTTGCCGTGGCACAGGTCGCACAGCACAGCGGTGTCGACGGTGACCTGCTTGGTCACGCCCGTCGCACACTCGGTCAGGTCGAGACGCATCCGCAGCAGCGAGTCGGAACCGGGCCGGACCCGCCCCACCGGGCCGCGGGAGGCGGTGCCGCCGCCGAAGAAGGCCTCGAAGACGTCGCCCAACCCACCGAAGCCGGAGAATCCGCCGCCACCGGCGCCCGCGGACTCCATCGGATCGCCGCCCAGATCGACGATGCGGCGCTTCTCCGGATCGCTGAGCACCTCGTAGGCGACGCTGATCTCCTGGAAGCGGGCCTGAGCGCCCTCGTCGGGATTGACGTCGGGGTGCAGCTCACGGGCAAGCTTGCGGTAGGCGCGCTTGACCTCCGCATCACTCGCGCCTTTGCTCACTCCGAGCAGCCCGTAATAGTCGCGTGCCACGCTCAACCTTTCCCGCCCGCCGCTCCGCCCCGAACCCTTCGAGGGTGGGTGCGTCAGCGGTTACCTAGAACCTCGCCAATATAAAGAGCAACCGCGGCGACGTTGGTGATAGTTCCCGGATAGTCCATCCGTGTGGGACCCAACACACCCATGCCGCCGAATACCTTGCCCGAGCTGCCGTAAGCAGTGCTGATCACCGACGTACCCGCCATCTGTTCAGCCTCGGTCTCGTGACCGATCCGTACGGTCACCTTGCCCGCCTCCTGCTGTTTGGCCAGCAGCCGCAACACCACGACCTGCTCCTCCAGCGCCTCCAGTACCGAACGCAACGAGCCGCCGAAGTCCGCGGTATTACGCGTCAGGTTAGCCGTTCCACCCAGCAGCAACCGCTCCTCGGTGTGCTCGACCAGCGTCTCCACCAGCACGGTGGCCGACCGGCCGACCGCGTCGGCCAGGCCGCCCTGCCCGTTGAGGTGCTGGGCCAGATCCGACACCGCCACCGAGGCGGCCGTGAGCGGTTTGCCTTCCAGCGCCTGCCCGAGCAGGTCACGCAGTTGCCCCAGCTGGGCCTCGTCGATGCCGTCGCCCAGCTCGACGACGCGCTGATCGACGCGACCCGAGTCGGTGATGACGACCAACAGCAGCCGGGCGGGGGTCAGCGCCACCACCTCGAGCCGTCGCACCGACGAGGCGGACAGCGTCGGGTACTGCACGATCGCGACCTGGCGCGTGAGCTGTGCCAGCAGTCGAACGGCGCGGCGCAGGACGTCGTCGAGGTCTACCCCGGACTCCAGGAACGACAGGATGGCGCGTCGCTCGGCGCTGGACATCGGCTTGACGTCGTCGAGCCGATCGACGAATTCGCGGTACCCCTTCTCGGTGGGGACCCGACCTGAGCTGGTATGTGGCTGGGCGATATAGCCCTCGGCCTCCAGGACGGCCATGTCGTTGCGCACCGTCGCGCTGGACACGCCGAGGTTGTGCCGCTCGACGAGGGACTTGGAACCGATGGGCTCCTTGGTCGCGACGAAGTCGGCAACGATGGCGCGCAGAACCTCGAATCGACGGTCGTCGGCGCTGCTCATTGTTCACCCACCTGAAGAAGAGGAATACTCGTGGCGTTCATTTTACGGTGATCACCACCCAACCCATCGACCGAGCGATCCGGCGCAGCAGGCTCGGGCAGGTTAACCTAACGAGTCTAAGCAAAACAGTGCGGTGGCAACGGGCAGCGAAGGCGCTTCGATGATCTTCAAAGGGGTTCGCGACGGCAGGCCATACCCTGACCACGGGTTGTCCCATCGGCAGTGGGCCCAGATCCCGCCCCGGCAGATCCGTCTCGACGAGCTGGTGATGACGACCACCGTGCTCGCGCTGGATCGCCTGCTCTCAGAGGACTCGACGTTCTACGGCGACCTGTTCCCGCACGCGGTCAGATGGCGCGGCAACGTCTACCTCGAAGACGGCCTGCACCGAGCGGTGCGCGCCGCGCTGCGCAACCGCACGGTGCTACACGCGCGGGTGTTCGACATGGATACGCCACTGCCGGCCTGACGGTCAGGACATCGCGTCCCGCAGGCTCCGCGGTCGCAGATCCGTCCAGGTCTTCTCGACGTACTCCAGGCAGTCCGCGCGGCTGCCGTCGCCGAACACCACCCGCCAGCCGGTCGGTACCTCGGCGAACGTCGGCCACAGGCTGTACTGCTCTTCGTCGTTGGCCAGCACGTGGAACGTGCCGTGTTCGTCATCGAACGGGTTCGTGCTCATCGGATCTCCTCGTCGAACGATGGTGCTCGACCGCTTGCGGGTAGCTGGCGCCGAGGACCCGGTCGGACAGCAGCCCGAGGCAGCTGAGATTGGGAAAGCCGGGCCCCTGGGTCAGGCCGGCCAGACCGGGCAGGAACAGTTTGGGATCCACGCCGGTGACGGCGAGATCAGGGCCGATCGACTCCTGCAGGGCAGCACCACTCAGCGGCGCCCCCACCCCCAGCTCGATCAGATCGCGGGCGTCCTGGCTGAACAGCGCCTCGAACCACATCGGGTCGGCACCCGAACCGTCTATCACCAGGTCGAATCCGTGCACCGTCTCCGACTTCTCACCGCCCCGATGGGTCTGCAACGTCAACCGGATTCGTTCCTCGCGGGCGACGGCATGGGCGACCCGGCCACGAAGGTGACGGATCCGGTCGTCGGCGAGCAGAGCGTCCTGCACCCGGGCGGAGAACACCCCTCGGTCGGTGCGTGCCAACGCATCCTGTCGTTCGGCCATCGTGAGGCCGGCCCAGTCCGTCGGATCGGAGAACAGGGTGTTCTCGAAGAAGCTCTCGCCCCGCGTGAACAACGTGACCTGAGGGGAGATCACCGTGATGGTCGAAACCCGATGCCGGAAAAGCTCGTTGAGCATCGACGCCGCGGTCTCCCCGCCGCCGATGACGGCAACGCGCTCCGCGACGATGAGGTCGTGACGCGACGCCCGCTCCCAGAACTGGGCGATCGACAACACCCGCGGATCGTGCGGCAGGATCGACCGCCGGGCCTGACCCGGCCCGGTGATCATCACCCCGTCGGCGTGCACGGTGCGCTCCGGGGTGAGCAGCGCCCACCGGTCACCGACGACCGAGATACGCTGCACCTCACCGTTGATCACGGCCATACCGATGTTGTCCGAGACCCACCGCAGGTAGCGACTCCAGCCCCAGTGGGTGGGTGCGGGCCGGCCGCGGTCGATCCATTCGGCGAACTGCGCACTGGCGATCAGGTAGGACTGCCAGCTGTGCCGCGTCATCCGTTCGTCCACCTCGGCGTTGCGCCGCGGCACCAGCGAGGACCGGTAGGGGAAGCCGACGTCCTTTTCGGGGCTGGTGCCCAGCCGGTGCTGACCGTCGGTCCAGCCCCCCACGGCCTGCCAGTTGGCGCCCACCACACTGCGCTCGATCGCCACCACCTCGGGCACCGCGACACCCATGTCGTGCAGCTCGGCGGCCTTGGCGGCGACCGCGATCGCCTTGGGACCCGCGCCGATCACGGCGAGCGTGGGACGCGGCGACGGTGTCACAGCGCCTCCCCGAGGACGGTGACGGCCTGCTGCCAGAGGTCGGTGAGCCGGTCGACATCGTCGACGCTGGACACCAGTGGACTCCATCGCCAGCTGGTGCGCAGATGCGGCCCCTCGGGGCCGCCGGCCACGACCGAGATGACGTCGAACGTGTACCGCAACGGCAGCTCGGGCTCGGGCGCAGCGGGCATGTGCTGGTTGAGCGCGCCGTCGGTGATCAGCGACCAGTCGGCGGCGGCCCGGTCGCCGCTGAGATCGTGTCTTCCGATGTAGTTGAACTCGATCTGCGGGTGGGGCAGGCCGGCGAGCTCGTCGTCGGCACAGGTGTACCGCAGCAGGCCATAGTCGAGGCCCCGATTCGGAACGCCCGCAAGCTCTTCGGAGACTGCCCTCAGTAGCGTGCGGCCTGCTGCGGGATTCGTTCGGACCGTCTCGACATCGGGGGCGGCCTCGCCGGCTCCGAGGCGCACCGGATACACCGAGGTGAACCATCCGACGGTTGCCGACGTGTCGGCTCCGCCGATGAGTGTGTCCTCGCGACCGTGCCCCTCCAGCGCGATCAGCGCGCCGTGGTGGGCCGGCTGCCGCCGTTCGCACCGCCACGCCGCCAAAGTCAGCGTCAACGCCGCGAGCAGGAAGTTCCGCATCTCGATGCCCGCGTCGTCGAGACGGCGCAGGATCGCGCCGGTGGTCGTCGTATCGGTGACGACATCGGCAACCCGCAGCGACGCCCAGGTGTCCTGGGACGGGTCGACGCGCCTGCTGCCCAACAGCGGGTCCGCCGCGCAGAGGCGGCGCACCCAGTAGTCCCGTTGCGCGGCGACGTCATCGGACCGGCTGCGCTGGTGCAGCAGGCGGGTCCACTCCCGGAAGGTGGTGTATTCGGCGGCGGGACCGGGGGTTTCGCCGGCCTCGATCTCGGCGGCCAGTTGTGCCAGCCCACCGATCATGACGTACCAGGACACCACATCGGTGGCCAGGTGGTGCACGCACAGCATCAACACCCGTTGCCCGCTTCCGAAGACGACGGCCTGCACCATCGAACCGGCACGAGGGTCGATACGGTCAAGCGCAGCAACGACTTCGGTAGACAGCGCATCCTGTGCCGGTGAGTCGACCACGACCAGGACGTCGCCCGCCCGCACCGCCCCGGGTGGGCGGGTGGTGAGGCGGTGGCCGCCATCTCGCTGATCCAGCACAGCGCGCAACATGTCGTGGCGGTCCAGCAGCGCCTGCAGGATCTGTTCCACCCGGTCGTCGGTGATGCCGTCCGGCAGTCGGACGAGGACGTTCTGGGTGAAGCGGCGGAAGCTCCCGTGCTCGAACGTCCAGGACATGATGGGCGCAGGTGCGACCTCACCGTAGCGGTCCTCGTCCACAGCTGCGGGCTGGTGGACGCCCTCCCCGGCGTCGACGGCGGCGGCCACCTCACGAATGTTGTTGCAGTCGACCATCACGCGGGCCCGCAGCTCCAGACCGCGCCGACGCGCCGCCTGCACCAGGGCCAACGCGACGATGCTGTCCAAACCCATCTCCGAGAAGTCGGTGGTCACACCGATCTCGTCGCCGTCGAGCACGTCGGTGAGCAGCTCCACCAATACGGCCTCGGTCGGCGTTTCCGGTTGCACGCCCGGACCGTCCTCGGGCCCGGCGACCTCAGCGAGTGCCGTGTCGTCGACTTTTCCGTGCGGAGTCAGCGGCAGCGCGTCGAGGATCACGATGCGGTGCGGAATCATGTAGCGCGGCAACCGCTTCGCCAGCAGCTCACGCAGCTCTGCGACCGCAGGGGTATGCGCACCCGTGGCGACGTAGGCGGTGAGCCGCCCGCTGCGGCGGTGTCTGCCCACAGCTACGTGTGCGTCGGCCACGTGCGGATGACTGCACAGGACGGCCGCGATTTCGCCGGGTTCGACGCGGAAGCCCCGGATCTTGACCTGATCGTCGGCACGGCCCAGAAACTGCAGGCCGCCGTCGGCGCCGCGCCGCACCACATCGCCGGTGCGGTACATCCGCCCCCCGACGGTGAACGGGTCTGCCACGAACCGGCTCGCCGTCTCGGCCGCTCGACCCAGGTAGCCCCGCGTCAGCTGCCGTCCCGACAGGTACAACTGTCCCGCGACCCCGTCCGGCACCGGACGCAGCCACGCATCGAGCACGTGCGCACGCATGGTCTGCGTCGGGACACCGATCGAGGGCCGCTGATACGCGTCCACCGCGGCGACCACGGCCTCCACGGTCGTCTCGGTCGGGCCGTAGCAGTTGAACGCCGACATGCCGGTGCGGGCACATTCGTCACCGATCAGTCGCCACGTCGACGCACTGACCGCCTCACCGCCGAGTGCGAGCACCGCGAGCGGCACCGTGGTCGTCAGTCCGACGTCATACAGCTGAGCGAACATCGACGGCGTCGTGTCGAGCATGTCGACGCCGAACCGGCCGATCGTCTGCACCAAAGCCTCGGCGTCGCGCTGTGATTCGTCGCCCACCACGTGCACGGAATGGCCGTCGAGCAGTGCGGCCAGCGGCTGCCAGGCGGCGTCGAACGTGAACGACCAGGCGTGGCCGACACGCAACGGGCGGCCGACCCGCGCGGCGGCCGGCCTCAGCACGTGCGCCGCGTGGTCCCTGGCGTAGGCGAGAACTGCGCCGTGAGTGCCGATGACCCCCTTGGGCCGCCCCGTCGTGCCGGAGGTGAACACGATGTAGGCGGCCTGGCCGTCGGCGACGTGCGCGGGCCGGTAGCCTGCCGGCGGTTCGTCGGTCGCGGACCGGAGGAACGCGTCGTCGATGACGACGCGCGGGCCCGCCTGCTCGATGATGTCGGCGACGCGGCCGGTCGGCATCGACGGATCGAGCGGCACGATCACCCCACCCGCCTTGAGCACGCCCAGCATCGCGACGACATAGGCGGGCCCGCGGGCGAGCAGTACCGCCGCCGGCGTCTCCTGGCCGACTCCCGCGGCGATCAGCGCGACGGCCACGCGGTCGGCGGCCTCGTCGAGTTCGCGGTAGGTCATCGCGCCGTGCTCGCCGTCGGCGCTCCAGGTCAGTGCCACCGATCCCAGCCTGCCGCCGGCGATCTCGGTGAATGCGCCGTGGATTCCGAGGGACGACGGGGCCCCCGCAGCGGCCGGCGCCACACGTGACGGCAGTTCGGCGGGCAGCAGGATGCCGACCTCGCGCAGCGGCCTGTCCCAGCAGTCGATGAGCCGCTGCGCGGTGTACAGCAGCCGCCTGCCGAGCGTCTCGGGCTGCAGCTGACCGAGCGCGCCGTCGATGACCTCGACCAGGACGGTCAGTTCGGCGCCTGCCAGATGCGCGGCGATGGTCACCGGGAAATGGGACAGGCTCTCCAGCGCCGACGGGACGAACGTTGCTCCGTCAACCGCGAATTCGGTGCGGCCCACGATGCCACCCGGTGGGAAGTTCTCGTATACCAGCAGGGTGTCGAACAACTCCCCGACGCCGCCGAGAACGCGGAACTCGGCGTGGCTGAGATAGCCGTGGTCGCGTAGCGCAGCGGACTCCCGTTGCAGCGCGTGACATTGTGTGCCCGTCGGCACGGCAGGATCGAGTCTGACTCGCAGCGGCACCGTGTTGATGAACAGTCCGACCATGCGCTCGACCCCGGCCAGTTCGCCGGGCCGCCCCGACACCGTCACCCCGAACGTCACGTCTGTCCGGTCGGTGATCACCGAAAGTACCGAGGCCCAGGCCATCTGCACGAGAGTGTTCATCGTGACGCCCCGCGTCCTCGCCGCCTCCGCGAGCGCCGCGGTGGCGCCGGCGTCGAGCGTGACCTCGGTCAGCCGGGGCCGGCCCAGAAGGGGCGCCGTCGAGGTCAGCGCCGGGGTGAGCAGGGTGGGTTCGTCCAGTCCGGCGAGGTGGGCCCGCCATAGCGCACGGCTGGTGTCCTGATCCCTCCCGGCGAGCCAGCCGATGTAGTCGCGGTAGGGCCGGGGCGGCTCCGGCAGCGCCGCGGTATCGCCGCCGCCCCGGTACAGCGCCAGGAGTTCCCCCATGAACAGGGGCAGCGACCATCCGTCGATCACGATGTGGTGGGCGGTGACGACGAAGCGCCAGCGGTGCGGCGCCTCGATGAGAAGGAACCGGATGACGGGCCCGCGCCCGAGGTCGAACGGCCGTACCCGTTCCGCGGTTTCCGCCGCCTCGACCTCGTCGTCGGTGTGGGCATGGACGTGGCGCCAGGGCAGCTCGACGTGGCTCGGGATGACCTGCACCGCGCGGCTGAGGTTGGCCTGCAGGAAACTGGCGCGCAGATTCGCGTGGCGGACCAGCAGCAGCTCGGCGCAGTGCCGAAGCAGTCCGACGTCGAGGGTGCCGGTGGCGTCGACCGCCATCGCGATGACGTAGGGGTCGGCCGCAGCATCACGTCCGTCGTCGCCGGCGGTCAGCGCCGCCATCGAGAAGAGCCCCTGCTGCAACGGGCTCAGCGCCATCACGTCCTCGATGGACCCGGGCCCTGCCCCCGGTCGGGTCTGCGTCATCCCCGGGTGCTCCACGACTCCGTCAGTGCCGCCAGTTCGTCCTCGGACAGCCCCGACGCCGACATCGGCGCGTGATGGGTGTCCGCCTGCCCGCCCGTCGCCGCGCCACCGTCCTCCAGCGCACGCGCGAGTGCCGCGACCTCGGGATGTTCGAAGACCAGACGGGGGGTGAGATCCAGGCCGGCGTCACGGGCCCGAGCCGCGAGCTGGACCGCCAGTACGCTGTCGCCTCCGAGCGCGAAGAAGTCGTCGTGCCGCCCGACGTCCTCGGCCTGGAGCAGGTCCGCCAGCAGAGCGGCCAGCGCGTGCTCGGTATCGGTGTGCGGCGCTTCCCATTTCACCGCGGGGCCGGCCGGCGGCGTGGCGATCACCGGTTCACCCGCGACGATCTGAAGCCGACCGTCGTCGTCCCACCTGGCCCGGTCACCCGTGCGGTAGAACTCCGCGCCGGGGAACGGGCCCCCGCTGAGGTAGAGATCGCCGAAGACGCCGACGGCGACCGGCGCAAGCTCGCTGTCGAGCACGTGCACCTGGGCGCCACGGCTCCACTCCCCCACAACCCGGCGCCTCTGGTCGGGTTCGGTGATCTCGACGTCGCGCAGCGGGCGGTCGGGAGTGTCGGCGAAGGCCGCCACCACCCGGTGCAGCCAGCCGGCGAGGCGCTCGATGGTGCGGCGGTCGTAGAGCTCGGGCCGATAGATCAGGAAGCCGGTGTAGCCGGCCTCATCCTCGTCGGTGCCGTCGCTGGCCAGGAAGTTCAGCGACAGGTCGGCCTGCGCGATGTCGAACGTCGGTTCCAGGGCTGTGAACTCGGTGTCGGCGTCGATCATCTGTCGCTGCGGCAGCTGTTCCCGGACATGGACGACCACCTGGAACAGCGGATTTCGGGCCAGGGTGCGGGTCGGGTTGACCGCGTCGACGACCTGCTCGAACGGAATCTCGGAGTTCGAGTACGCCTCCAGGGCCATTTCGCGTGTGCGGGCCAGGATCTCGCGCAGCGTGGGATTGCCGCTCAGGTCGTTGCGCAGCACCACGAAGTTGACGAAGAAGCCCACCAGCTGTTCGAGTTCCGCCTCGCTGCGCCCGGCCACCGGCGTGCCCAGGGGTATGTCGGTGCCGCCGCCCGCCTTGTTCAGCACCACCGCCACCGCCGCCTGCAGCAGCATGAACTCGGTGATACCGAGCTCGCGGCACAGGACCGCGAGCCTGGCTCGGGTCGGGCCCGCGATGCTGAACTCGACGGCGTCACCGCGCCCGCTCGGCAGCCGGGGACGTGCGAAATCCAGGGGCAGCCCCGCTTCGTCGGGCAGGTCCTGCAGCTGACGGGTCCAGTAGTCCCGCTGGGGTCCCGCGATTCCGGCGTCGTCGCTGAGCAACTGCGACTGCCAGGCGCCGAAGTCGGTGTACTGCAGCGGAAGCGGTGCCCACCCCGGGCGCTGCCCGTCGCGCCTGGCGCGGTAGGCCGTCATCAGGTCACTGAACAGCACTGCGCCCGACCAGTGGTCGCCGGCGATGTGGTGGATCACCACCGAGAGCACATGCTCGGTGCCGATGCTCAGGACCGCCGCGCGGATCGGCCACTCCTCTTCGAGGTCGAAGGCGTGCTTGCGTTCGCGGTCCAGCTCGTCCTGCAGCCAGGCCTCGCCGTCACCGCGTGCGCGGCGTACCGCGACATCGGCGGGCGGCTGGACGATCTGGTACGGCGTGCCGTCGATCTCCCGGTAGGTGGTACGTAGGACGGCGTGCCGCTCGACGACGTCGCGGACGGCGACGACGAAGGCGTCGACGTCGCACGGGCCCGACAGGCGCGCGGCGAACGGGATGTTGTTGATCGGACTGCGACCTTCGACGCGGTACCCGAACCACGACCGCAGCTGCGATGACGACAGCGGGGCCGGGCCGTCGTGCGTGGTCGCGACCAGCCGTGGCCGCGAGGAGCCTCCACCGGCCGCGAGCGTGTCGATGTGCGCGGCCAGGCGGGCCACCGTGTCGTTCTCGAAGATGTCGCGCACCCCGATGTCGACGCCGAAGCGTGAGCGCAGTTCCGCGACCAGCTTGGTCGCCAGCAGTGAATGGCCGCCGAGGTCGAAGAACGAATCGTCGGCGCCCACCTGCCGGTGGCCGAGGAGGTCGGTGAACAGCGCCGCCAGCCGCTGCTCGGTGTCGGTGCCGGGTTCGCGGAATTCGTTGGTGGCGAGGATCTCCGGCTCGGGCAGGGCTGCCCGGTCGATCTTGCCGTGCGCGGTGATCGGGATCTCCTCGACGACCACATAGGCCGCCGGTGTCATGTACTCGGGAAGAGCCGCCGCCACCCGGGACCGGATCCGCTCCACCTCCACCGTCGTGCCGTCGGCCGGGGTGAGATATCCGACGAGGCTCCTGCCGAGGTTGGGCAGATCGCTGACGACGACCACCGCCTGGCCGACGCTGGGGTCGACGGTGATGGCGGCGGCGACGTCGCCGAGCTCGATCCGGAAGCCGCGGATCTTGACCTGCTCGTCCGCGCGGCCGACGAACTCCACGTCGCCGTCGGCGTTGCGGCGCGCGAGGTCGCCGGAGCGGTACATCCGGGCACCCGGGGTGAACGGGTCGGCGACGAACCGCTCTGCCGTCAGGCCGGGCCTGCGGTGGTATCCGTAGGCGACATGTGTTCCGCCGATGTAGATCTCGCCGATGGAGCCGACCGGGACAGGCTGCAGCGCATCGTCGAGGATGTGGATCTGGGTGTTGATCTTGGGCTTGCCGATGGGCACGATCCGGGTGCCCTGCCTGCCCTCCACTTTGAACCGGGTCGCGTTGATGACCGTCTCGGTGGGGCCGTAGAAATTGTGCAGTAGGGCGTCGAAGGTGGCATGGAACTTGTCGGCCACCTCGCCGGGCAATGCTTCCCCGCCGATGGGTACGCGTTGCAGTGTCCGCCACTGGTTGACGCCGGGCAGTGAGAGGAACAACCCGAGCAGCGACGGTACGAAGTGCATCGCCGTGATGCCCTCGTCGCGCAGCAGATCGGTCAGATATCCGATGTCGCGCAGGCCGTCCGGGCGGTGGATCACCAACCGGGCGCCACAGGCGAGGGTGCCGAACACCTCGGCGATAGACACGTCGAAGCTGGGCGAGGCGACCTGGAGCAGCCGGTCGTCCGCCTCGACCCGGTACTCGCCCTTGAACCACACGAAGTATTCCGCGACAGGCCGGTGCGGCACCGGCACTCCCTTGGGCTGCCCGGTGGACCCGGACGTGTAGATCAGGTAGGCGGTGTTGTCCGGCCGGACCGGCCGGACCCGGTCCGCGTCGGTGGGGTTGTCCGATCGGTAGTCGTCGATTGCTGTGACAGGCTCTTGCACAATCAGTTTCGCGTCGCAGTCGCCGAGGATGAAGTCGAGGCGGTCCTGCGGATACGTCGGGTCGACGGGCACATACACCGCGCCCGCCTTGAGGACACCCAGCGCGATGACGACCAGCTCGGGTGACTTGTCGAGCAGCACGGCCACCCGGTCCTCGGCGCCGATCCCCTGCCCGATCAACCAGTGCGCCACCCGGTTGGCGGATTCGTTGATCTCGCGGTAACTGAAGTGACGGCCCTCGTAAACCACCGCGGTGCCGGCGGGCGTGCGGTCGACCTGTGCCTCGACGAGGTCGGTGATGGTGGCGGGCGGAGTGTCGAAGTCCAGACCGGAGGAGACCTCACGCAACCAGGCCGTGTCTTCGGCGCTCATCAGGTCAAGCCCGCTCAGCGCGGTGTCGGGGTGGTTCAGCGCGCTGTCGAGCAGGACGGCGTAGTGCTCGACGAGCTGCCGGGCCAGCCCGGGTTCGAGGATCTCGACCAGGTATTCGAGTTCGACCACGATCTCGTCTGCATCGAACTCGATCATGACGCCCAGCGGCAGATGCGTCTGGTGTGACCGCAGCTCGGCCCGCTCACAGGTGATGCCGGGCGGGGTGAAGCCGAAGCGGTCGGGTCCACGGAAACCGAAGCTGACCCTGGTCATCCGTTCCGCGCCGTGGCGGCGGTCCGGGTTGAGCTCCCTGACCATCCGATCCAGGCCCACCCGCTGGTGGGCGAATGCACCCATCGCGGTGTCGCGCGTCTGGATCACGAAGTCGCGGAACGACGTTCCGGGCCGCGGCCGCAGGCGCATGGCAACGGTGTTGCCGAAGTAGCCGATGGCGTCTTCGGTACCGCCGATGCGATTGAGCACCGGAGTGGCCACCAGGAAGTCGTCGGCATGGCTGTAGCGGTGCACCAGCACCCCGAAGACGGCCAGCAGCACCGCATACGGCGTCGAACCCGAGTCATCGGCCATCGCCGTGACACGGCGGGCCACCTCGGCATCGAGCCGGAGCGTGGTGCGCTGCGAGCGCCAGCTGGTCGGGACGGCTGAGCCCGATGGGCCCGGCAGCTCCAGCGGTTCCGGCGGATTCGCCATCACAGCTCGCCAGTACGCCACGTCGTCGTCATCGGTGTTGGTCGGGGCGGCAGGCACCCGCGGCGGTGGCATCAGCGGTTGCCCGGCGTAGGCGGTGGTGAGGTCGCTGAAGAAGACCTGCCATGAGCCGTCGTCCCATGCAATGTGGTGCGCCACCAGCAGCATGACGAACTCGGTTGCGGCTGTGCGAATCACGGTGATCCGCAGGGGTGACTCGGCAGTCAGGTCGAACGGCTTGTCGAACTCCCGCTGGGCAATCACCTGGAGCCGGAGATCGCGGGCACGCGCGGAGAGCCCGGACAGGTCGTGCTCGGCCCAGCCCGGCGTCAGCGCGGTGTGCACCGTGGGCACGGGAAGCCCGAGCTCGCCGCTGGTGTCGGCGCGGTAGGTGGTGCGGAGCACGCGGTGGCGTGCAGCCACCGCGTCGACGGCCGTGCGCAACCGGGCGACGTCGACGTCTCCGGTGATGCGGTAGGACAGACACACGTTGAGCAGGGCGCCGCTCGGATCCGCTGCGTGCACGAACCACATCCGCAGCTGACCCTCGGTGAGCGCGTCGGTACCGGTCGCGAGTTCCCCGGCGCCGGCGGCCAGCCCGCGCTCGTGCAGCCGGCGGCGCAGAAGTTCCAGCCGCCGCTCGTCGAGCTGAGCCCCGGTATCGATGTCAGTCACGCGAAGAGTCCACTTTCTCTGGTACGTGCGGGGTGTCGAGTTCGGTGATCAGATCTGCTGCGGTGATCCCGCCGAGCAGGGCGGCCAGCGCCACCGTCCGCCCGGTGAGGCGTGTGAGCCGGTTCCTCAAGTCGAGTGCGAGCAGGGAGTCGACGCCGAGGTCGAACAGCGACGAGTCCAGGTCCAGCGTCGCCGCATCGACGTCGAGCACGACGGCCAGTTGGCTGCGCACCGCGTCGGCGGCACCCGCAGTGACCGGCGCCGCGGTCTGCGCCTCGGGCTGCGCGCTCTGCGCGGCGTCGAAGAACGCGCGCAGCCGCCCGGGGTCGGCGGCGAGCACCACGGGGTCATGGCCGTGGTCGTGCATGCCGGCTTCGACCGCCTGCTCGGGTTTCATCTGCCGCATTCCCATGCGCTCGGCGCGGCCGATCTCGGCGGCGTCGATGATGCGGCTACCTTCCCACAGGCCGAAGCGCACGGCGACGCAGCGCCGTCCGACGAAGCGCAGATGATCGGCCATCACGTCGAGCATCCGGTTGGCCGCCGCGTAGGCGGCCACCTCCTTACCGCCCCAGACCCCGGTCACCGAGGAGCACAACAGTATTCGCGCCTCGACACGGATCGGCCAGACGTGCACGAGATGCTCGAGCCCGGCGATCTTGGCGGTGGCATTGTCGAGCAGCGTGGACCCACGGGTGCCCGAGCGGTCGACCAGCGCGGCGGACCCGGCGGCGTGGATGATCAGGGTCGCGCCCCCGGCGGACAGCTCCGCCGCGACCGCCGACAGTTGGCTCCGATCGGTGATGTCGCACCGCGGTGCGGTGATCTCCGCCGTGCCGACGGCTCGGAGCTCCTCGAGCACCGAGGGTTCCAGCCCGCGCCTGCTGAGCAGGACGATGCGCTTGGCACCCCGGACCGTCAGCTGCCGGGCGAACGCCACCCCCACAGCGCCTGATCCGCCGGTGATCACCACGTTGTCCAGCAGGCCGGCGTCCAACGGCCACGCCGCAACCGAGGAGGTGTCATCCGTCAGCGCGCGTCGGTACATCGCGGCGCCGCCGTCGCGCAGCGCGATCTCTCCCGCCTCGCCCAGGATCGCGGTCACGATCGCCGGCGCGAGCCCGGCATCCGCCGGTGACGTCGGCGGCAGATCCAGATGGTGGAAACGCTGGTCGGGGTGCTCGAAGGCGATGCAGCGGTGCATCGCCGCCAGGCCCGCCTGCCCGGGGTCAGCCGGAGCCTCGCCGGACCGGACGCGCTCGGCACCGGATGTGACGAGCCAGACGTCTCGGCATCGAGGTCCGATCGCGTCGACGTAGTTCAGGAGCCCGGTATCGATTCGGTGCGCCAGGTCGGCGACCGCCGCCGCGCCCCCGATCGGGAACGACGGTGCGACGACGACGAGGGTCTCGGCGTCCGCGGGCTCGCCGATCAGGACGTCGTCGCGTGATGCGATGGCGCCGCGCACAGCCTCGGCCGCCACACCGAGCACGGCGACGGAGCGCCGCGCACCGCTGCCGTGGTCCTGGGGCGTCACGCGCTGCCACGTCTCGGCGGCCACCGTGAGGCCGCCTACGGGCGGCAGTGGTTCGGCGGTTGCCCACAGGTGCGTGGAACGCATCGGCGTGCTGGGGAATCCACGCAGCGCTCGCGTCCGGGGAGCCGCCAGGTCAGCCCACCGATAACCGGGATCGGCGACGGCGGCCGCGACGATGTTGGCGGACAGGCAGTCGGTCAGAGGCAGGTCGCGGCGTCCCGAGCCGACAATGACGGCCGGATCCCGGCCGTCCCGCGCTGCCTCGTCGGCGCCGTCGGTGACGGCGAAGAGCAACGCGGGGTGGGCAGACATCTCGATAAACGTCTCGGCGCCGCCCGCGAGGGCACTGCGCACCGCCTGGTCGAACCGGATGGTGTTGCGCAGGTTGGCATACCAGTACCGGCCGAAGTCGGTGCCGACCGGAACCACGCCTCCGGTGGCGGAACCGAAGAACTGCACCGCGGAGTCGACGAACGCCGACCGCGGCAGCCGGTGGAGCATGTCGTCGCGCAGCGGTTCCAGCGCGCTGGTGTGGGCCGGGAAATTCACTGCCAGCTCGCGGACGAACTGCCCGCGCTGTTCGACGGCAGCGACGAGCGCCGTGATCGCCGCCGTGTCTCCCGCGACCACGACCGACGACGACGCGTTGATCGCGGAGAGCTCCAGCCAGCCGGGTGTGGCGGCGATCAAGTCGGCGGCGCTGTCGGCATCGAGGCCCAGCACCGCAAGGCGGTAGCCACCCGCGATGGTGTCGACGGCGTAGGCGCGGGCCGCGAGCACGGCCACCGCATCGCCGACGCCGATGGTGCCCGCCACGTAGGCGGCGGCGATCTCACCGAGGCTGTGCCCGATCGTCAGGTCCGGCAGCACACCGCACGAACGCCACACCGCCGCGAGGGCGACCGCGTGGATGAACTGCGCGCCCTGCAGCTCGAGCTGGGACGCGGCGTGCGCATCGCCCCCGGCGGTCAGGAACGGCAACCCCGACGGCAGCCCCGCCGCCTGCACCGCGGCGTCGAGCCGGTCGGCTTCGGCCCGGTAGACGGGAAGTAGCCGGTAGGCCTCGGCGCCCATGGACGGCCATTGCCCGCCCTGGCCGGGGAACACGAATGCCGTGCGCGTCCCCGCGCGGCGCGCCGACGCGGCGATCAGCGGGTGCTCCGTGCCGTCGATCACGGCCCGCAGACCCGCGGCGAGTTCATCCCGGTCGGCGGCCCTGACGGCCACGCGGTGACGGCGCACCCGCCGCGTCGCCGCCACGTGTGCGCCGACGTGCGTGACGTCGCACTGCTCGCGCTCCACGTAGGACAGCACCGCCCGCGCGTCGGCCGCGATCAGGCCCTCGTCGTGACTGCTCAACATCACCGCGGCGCGACCGTCGGGAAGCGTGACGGGCGTCATCGGTCCATCTCGCCGGGGCCGCCCCGTGGTTGCGCGTCGGGCACCGCGACGACGACATGGGTGTTCGTGCCGCTCATCCCGAATGCGGAGACCGCCCCCAAACGCATGCCGTCCACGGCGGGAAACGGCGTCGCCTTGGTGGCCAACCTCAACCCGGTTTTCTCCCAATCGATTTCGTTGCTCGGCTCGTCGACGTGCAATGTCGCGGGGACGGTGGCGTGCTCGGCGGCCAGCAGCAGCTTGACCAGACCCAATGCGCCAGCGGCCGCGGCCGCGTGGCCGACGTTGGACTTCACCGAACCGAGGACCGGGCCCCGCTTGGGCGTGCCGCTGCCGTAGGTGGCGGCCAGGGATGTGAGCTCCGTGCGATCGCCGAGTCGGGTCCCGGTGCCGTGGCCCTCCACCATGCCGACGGTGTCGACGTCGACCCGGGCTTCGGCGATCGCCCGACGGAACAGCCGAATCTGGGCCTCGCGACTGGGCGCGGTCAGCCCGACCGAGCGTCCATCGGAGTTGACACAGCTCGCGAGCACCTCGGCGATGATGCGGCGCCGGTCCCGCTGGGCCGCGGACTTGCGTTGCAGCACGAACATACCTGCGCCCTCGGCCCATACGGTGCCGCTGGCATGGGCACCGTAGGCACGGCAGTGGCCGTCGTCGGACAGCGCGTGCTGCTTGGAGAACTCCACGAAGTATCCCGGCGAGCCCAGAACGCAGACTCCGCCCGCCAGGGCCAGGTCGCAGTCCCCGGACCGCAGTGCCGCGACGGCCAGGTGGAATGCCGACAGTGCCGACGAACAGGACGTGTCGACGGTCATTGCCGGACCGGTCAGCCCCAGCAGATAGGCGATGCGGCCGGAGATCACCCCGATGGAGGAGCCGGTGATGAGATGGCCGCTGTGGTGCGAGAATTCAGACATCTCAGGCCCATAGCCCATGTCCGCGGCACCGACGTAGACGCCGACATCGTGTCCTGCCAGCTCATCGGGATTGATGACGGCGTCCTCCAGCGCGCGCCAGGCGACCCGAAGGGCGACGCGCTGCTGAGGGTCCATGGCGGTCGCCTCCCGCGGCGAGACTCCGAAGAACTCCGGATCGAATTCACCTGCGCTGGAGAGGAATCCACCCAGGTTGTGGATCTGCTTGAAGCCGTCGCGCCGAGAACCCTCGAAGAGGGCACGCAGTGACCACCCCCGGTCCTCCGGGAACGGGGCAAGCGCTTCCCGTTCCTCGGACAGCAGGGTCCAGTAGTCGTCGGGGCTTGCGACGCCGCCCGGTGCCTCGACCGCCATACCGACGATGACGATCGGATCCTCGGAGCGAGTCGGAGCGACGGGGCGTTCTGTGCCGGGGCGAGCGGAGCGCAGCGGAGCGACGGGGCGTTCTGTGTCGGTCATGTGCAGCTCACCAGCCCGGCGACATCGGCGAGCTGCTGATCGACATAGAAATGGCCGCCGTCGAACAGCGTGAAGGTGAACGCGGATTCGGTGTGTAACTCCCACTGCCGCAACGAGTCCACCGATACCCGGTGGTCGCTGCGGCCACCGACGGCGTGGATCTCGGCGCCGATCCGGACGTTGCGGTCGCATGTGTAGCGGTTGAACGCCAGATAGTCGGCACGGACCGCGGGGAGCAACAGCTCGAGGAAGTCGTCGTCGTCGAGAAGGCGTGTGTCGGTACCACCGAGATCGACGATGTCGGCGATCAGTTCCGCGTCGGTCGTGGGTGCCGGTCGCGATCCCGCCACCGTCGAGGGCGCCTGGCTCGCCGAGGCCCACAGTTCCCCGACCTCCACACCGCGGTCCGCGGCCAGCCGGGCGAACTCGAAGCCCACGAGCGCGCCCATGCAGTGACCGAACAGCCGCACCGGTCCGAGGCGGGACCAGTCGGCGGCATTTAGCATTTCGGCAGCCAGGTCGGCGAGGTTGTCGGGCGCCGGGTCAGCGAGCCGGTCGCCGCGGCGGGGATACTGCACGATGTAGGTGTCGACGCCGCAGGAGGAGAGCGCCATGGCGAACTTGCGATACGCCGCGGCGGCGCCCCCCGCGTGCGGGAAGAGGATGGTCGGAGTCCCCGGCTCGGGCGAGTGAAGCGACGGGGAAGGCGAGGCGCCCGGGAACCTCTTGATCCATGGTCTGTGGTGCGGTCGGCTCTGATCTTCGCTCATCGCCCGGTCGCCGGGCCTGACTCGAGCGCCGCAGCCACGTCGGCGGTGCCCATGCCCGCGACCTCCAGGTACAGCTCGGCGACCTCGGCCAGCCTGGCGCCGTCGGCGCCCTCGGCGCCGAGTCGAGCCGCCAGCGCAGCGACCGTTCGGGTCGCGAAGATGTCCGCAACCGCCACCGTCGGCGTGTCCAGCCATGTCCGTACCCGGGCGACCACCTGGGTGGCCAGCACGGAATCGCCTCCGATGGCGAAGAAGTCGTCGTCGGCGCCGATCCCGGTGCGGCCGAGCACCGTTCCGATGATCGAGCACAGCGCCGATTCCAGCGGCGTTGCCGGTGGGCGGTACCCGATTCCGGCGACGACGTCGGCCCCGGCAAGGCGCCGCGCCACCTCGGCGCGGTCGAGCTTGCCCCCGACGGTGTAGGGCACCTGGTCGGCGGTCGCGATGATCTGCGGAATCATGTGGGGCGGCACGATTTCGGCCATCGCCGCGGCCAGCTTCTGCGGTGTGAGCCCGGCAGCACCCGCCTCGGCACTCACCAGGGCGGCGAGGACCTCGGGGCCACCGGCCGCCGGTACGATCGCCGCGACCGCGGAATCGACCCCGGGTAACCGGCGCAGTGCGGACTCCACGTCGCCGAGCTCGACGCGGTAGCCGCTGACCTTGACCCGGTGATCGGCGCGCCCGACGAACTCCAGGACGCCACCGGGTCGGTAACGAACCAGATCGCCGGTGCGGTACCAGATCCTGCCGTCGTGTTCGACAAATCGTTGCGCGCTCAGGTCGGGTCTGGCGCAGTATCCGCGCGCCACCCCGCGACCCCCGACCCACAGCTCGCCGGCCACCCAGTCCGGGCAGTCCCGGCCGTCCGCAGCGACCACCCGACACGCGTTGTTGGGCAGCGGGACACCGAGCGGCACCGACGTCCAATCCGCCGGGATGTCGCCCACTTCGCAGATGGTGTTGTGGGTGGCCGTCTCGGTGGCACCCCCGAGACCTGCGAACCGCATGTGTGGAGCGCGCTTGCGCAGTGTGCGGACGAGTTCGGGGCGCACCCAGTCACCGCCGGTGGGTACCACCCGCACCGACGACAGGTCACCGTCGACTTCGGCGAGCATCTCCAGCCAGCCGGGCATGAAGTGCAGCACCGTGACACCGTGCTGCTCGATGAGGCGCGCCCACGTGTCCGGGTCGCGGCGATTCTCTTCGTCGACGACCACGAGCGAGCCGCCCGCCCGCAGCATCCCGAAGACGTCAAGGACGGACAGGTCGCACTCCAGCGTCGACAATGCGAGACAGCGATCGGCGGGCCCGATGTCGAAGTGCCCGTTGATGAACTCGACCGTGTTCATGGCGGCGTCGTGCGTCATCTCCACGCCCTTGGGCTCCCCGGTGGAGCCCGAGGTGAACAGGATGTAGGCGAGTTCGGCAGGATCGACTGGGGGCCGGGTGAATCCGACGGCGCGCCGACCGACGCGGATCGCCTCGGTGACAGTCAGCGCGGGCATCGTGGTCGGGGGCTCGTCGCCGCACACCAGCGCCATGCGCACGCTGCCGCTCGCCAGTATTCGGCGGGCGCGCTCGTCGGGCTGGTCGACGCCGACGGGCACGTACACCGCGCCGAGTGCCGTGATCGCGAGCAGTGCGATGACCTGCTCCTCATTCTTGGGGCCCAGCACCGCCACGGCGTCGGCCCGCCGGACGCCGGCGACGTCGAGCGCGGCAGCGACCGTCAGCACCCGATCGCGCAGCTGACCGTAGGTGAGGGTGCCCGCGCTGCCGACGACCGCGGGCGCATCCGGGTATGCCTGCGCGTGGCGGAAGAACCCGTCGTGCAACGCGTCGCCGCTCGGCGCACCTGCCACGTCGTTCACGGCGTCGCGAGCCGCCTGCTGCCCGGCCGGAACGGGCGTGAGATCACCAGCTTCCCAGGATTTTTCATCATCGGCGAGACGTTCGAGCTCGGCAATGTGGTGGGCGAACATCGCGTCGGCGACACCGGGCCGGAAGGCATCCTCGCGGGTGTCCCAGTTGATCATCAGCCCGTCGGCGACGGGCGTGGCCTGGGCGTCGAGCAGGACCTGCGGGCCCTGCGAGATAGTCCACACCGGCGTGCCGAACTGTTCGGTGACCTCGCCGGCGAACAGGTCACCGAGACCGAGGGCGCTGGTGTACACGATCGGCGCCAGGACCGGGGTGCCGTGGTGACGGGTGAGGTCGCGCAGCACCGAGAGACCGGAATAGCTGGCGTGCGACGCCGTGGTGTGCAGTGTCTCCTGGAGCACGCGCGCTCGCGCGATCGGGCTGTCGGCGCCGGTGAGATCGACGTCGAGCATCAAGGACGAGGTGAAATCCCCGACCAGCTTGTCGACGTCGGGGTGGAATTGTTCGCGTCCGAACATGGGGAGGTTCAACAGAAATCGACGGTTCGCTGACCACCGTGCGAGCGTTCCGGCATAGGACGCGGCCACCGCCATCGCCGGGGTGACGCCGCGCCGGTGCGCGGCGGCGAACAGCGCATCGCGCGTCGCGACGTCGAGGATGTGCCATCGGCGAGTGCCGCGGCGGGGGTCCGCCTGTTCCGACAGCGGGACCAGCGGAAGTGCAGGCCCCTGCGGCAGATCGGGCAGCCGCTCGGCCCACCAGTGTCGGTCCTCGTCGGTTCCGGTCACCCTCGACGGCTCCGCCGTCAGCGCCTCGCGATATTCGCGGTAGGTGTACCCGAGCTCGGGAAGCGTGCCGCCGCGGTAGAACACCGCAAGATCGGCCATGAAGTTGCGGTAGCTCACCGCATCGGCAGCCTGCATGTCCAGGTCGACGTGCAGACGGGTGCGGCCGTCGGGCAGCAGTGACAGCGAGATCTCCAGTACCTCGCCGTGCAACATCTGGTGCGACTTCTCATCGCGGATGTCGGCGAGCCGCTGCTCGGCAGCGCCCGGGTCGCCGTCACGAAGGTCATAGACGGTGACCGGCAGTCCGCGATCGCCGATCCGTTGCGTGCCGTCCGGAAGAATTTCCACGCGCAGCATCGGGTGCCGTGCCGCGAGCCTGGCCGCGGCGGTGCGGAGGCGGTCGGGATCCACTCCGGCACCGTCGAGTTCGATGTAGAGGTGGGCCGCGACGCCACCGAGTTGCTGGTCGTCGTTGCGACCCACCCAAAGCGCGTGCTGGATCGCCGCGAGCGGAAAGGTGTCACCGCCGGCGGCGGCCTGCGGGGTCGGCGCGGGCGCGTCGGTCACCGCTACGGTGCCGCCGGTGACCAGAGCGGTCCACGCGGCCACGGTCGGGTTCGCGGCCAGCGCGGCAAAGCCCACATCGATGCCCTGCCTGCGCCAGCGTCCCGACAACGACATCATCCGGATCGAGTCGAGACCTGCCGCGATCAGATCGGCCTCGGGATCGACGTCGGCCGCGCTGACACCGAGAAGCTCGGCAACCTCGTCTCGGACGGACTGCACGGTCGTCGACGTCGAACCCACAAATCCTCCTCGACTCAGAATTAAGTGCAGGCTGCCCTAACTTTGAGGAGGCTACCCTATATTCGGGTCACCGAGAACTCCTACCCAGAGCGGTGATGTGACTGATGAGCACTGGATTCCTGCCTGAATCACGCGACGACCAGCGGCCCCGCCCGAACCACGGAACGGGCTGCTGCGACCTCGCCGACGGGTTCGTGCCCTTCCCGGCCGAGCGTGCCGACCTGTACCGGCGGGCGGGCTACTGGACAGGTCGCCCCCTCGACTCCGTCCTCACCGACGCCGCAGCGACGTGGCCCACGAAGCCGGCGGTTGTGGACGCCACGCAGACCTACACATTCGCCGAACTCGACGTGCTGGCCGACCGGGTCGCCGGCGGACTCTCGGCGCTGGGCATCACCGCCGGCGACCGGGTGCTGCTGCAGCTGCCGAACTCGTGCCGGTTCGCCATCGCCCTGTTCGGGCTGTTGCGCCTGGGGGCGGTGCCGGTGATGTGCCTCCCGGGCCACCGGAGCGCCGAGCTGGGCCACTTCGCCGAGGTCAGCGATGCGGTGGCGCTGATCATCCCCGACACCGCAGCCGGGTTCGACTACCGCGACATGGCCACCCACCTCACCTCCCAGCATCCCGGCCTCCGGCACGTGATCGTCGACGGGGACAGCGGGCCGTTCGTCGCCTGGTCCTCGATCGCCGGCTTCGACGGACCGCCCGCCGTCCGGCCGGCCGTGGACCCCGGCCATCCCGCGCTGCTGCTGGTGTCGGGCGGCACCACCGGGTTGCCGAAGCTGATCGCCCGCACCCATGACGACTACGTCTACAACGCGACCGCGTGCGCACGCACGTGCGAGATGACCGGCGAAGACGCCTACCTTGTCGCGCTACCCGCCGGACACAACTTCCCCCTGGCATGCCCGGGCCTGATCGGCTCGATGACCGTGGGCGCCACCACGGTGTTCACCACCGACCCCAGTCCGGAGAACGCGTTCGCACTTATCGACCGCCACCGGATCACCGTCACCGGCCTGGTGAACGCCCTGGCGAAGGTGTGGGCACAGGCCTGCGAGTGGGAGCCCGTGCTGCCGACGTCACTGCGTGTCGTGCAGGTCGGCGGGTCCCGGATGAGCCCCGAGGACGCCCGGTTCATCGTGGAGCGGCTCACGCCCGGGATGTCGCAGATCTTCGGAATGGCCGAGGGCATGCTGAACTTCACCCGTCCCGGCGATCCCGCGGACGTCGTGGTGCATACGCAGGGACGGCCGATGTCGCCGCACGACGAGATGCGGGTGGTCGACGACACCGGGCACGATGTGGCGCCGGGCCAGGAGGGCGAGCTACTGGTGCGCGGTCCCTACACGCTCAACGGGTACTACCGGGCCGACGACGCGAACGCGCGGTCGTTCTCCCCCGACGGCTTCTACCGCACCGGGGACAGGGTGCGGATCTTCGCCGACGGGCCGAGAGCCGGCTACGTCGAGGTCACCGGCCGTATCAAGGACGTCATCCACCGCGGGGGTGAGACGGTGTCGGCCACCGACCTGGAGGATCATCTGCATTCCCACCCGGGAATCTCCGCGGCAGCCGCCGTCGCGCTGCCGGACCAGTACCTGGGCGAACAGATCTGCGCCGCAGTGGTTTTCCGCGGACAGCCCCTCACGTTGACCGAGCTCAACGCGTTCCTCGATGCGCGGGGCGCGTCCAGGCACGCGCGGCCGGACGTGCTGGCCCCCGTGCCGTCGCTGCCGGTCACCGCGGTGGGCAAGGTCGACAAGCACCGGCTCGTCGCGCAGCTCACCCGGTGATCCGGGTCTAGTCGGTCACGCCTGCGTTGACGAACTACACCGAAATCCCTCGGCGATCCTGTCGGTCAGCGCGGCCGCCGTGGGGTGTTCCCACAGGAGTGTCGGCGGCAGCGCCAGTCCGGTCCGCTTCTCCAGGGCGCGCCGCAGCGCCACGGTCATGATCGAGTCGACCCCCGCCTCGACCAGCGGGACCCGCGGATCGATGTCGGATTCGCGCAACCCGAGTTCATTCGCGACCGCCGCCAAAACCTGCTGTGCGGACCACTCGTCGAGGTCGGCATCGCCCGGTCCCATCGCGGCATCGCCGTCGTCCTGCTCCCCCGCCGGCGCCACATCGGCCAACATCGGTACCGCGGCAGCATCGGGAAGTACCGGCAGCACAACGATATTCGGTTCGTCGCCCCTCATAGCCGAGTCCAGGGCGCGCAGCGCGTCGTCGGCACCGACTGTGCCCATGCCGAGGGCCGCGAGCTGGGCGGCGACGAATCCTGACGTCGATCCCATGCCCAGGCCCCGCCACGCCGTCCATGCGACGCTGACCGTGCGGTCGCCGAGGCTGTGCCGATGTCGCGCGGTGGCGTCCAGGAAGGCGTTGGCACACGCGTAGGCGCCCTGGCCGGGGAACCCGGCGAGGTACCCGCACGACGAGAACAGCACCATCCAGTCCAGCTGCCCGGGGGGAAACACCTCGTGCAACGTGTATGTGCCCGCAACCTTCGGGCGCATCGCGCTCCGGATCTCGGCGTCCGACGTATTGAGCAGCAGCGCACCGGCTTCCACGCCTGCTGCATGCACCACACCGCGGACCGGCGGCAGCTCGCGAAGCACCGCCCGCAGGCGGTCCGCCGCGTCATCGGCGCCGATGTCGATGGCGGCGACATGCACGGACACGCCCCGCTCTTCCAGCGCGGCCACCGCCCGTACCGCGTCGCACTCGGTGTCGGCGCTCCATTGTTCGCGATGCGGCAGGCCGGACCGGGACAGCAGCACCAGACGGCGCGCACCGAGGTCGGCGAGGCGCTGCGCGATCCGGAGGCCGAGCGCACCGGTGCCACCGGTCATCACGTAGGTGCCGGCCGGCGTGCAGGTCATCGGCGCACCGCCCGCGGACCGCGCGTGCGCCAGACGTGCGGTCGTGGCCCTACCGTCACGGACCACGACGACGCCGTTCCCGTGCAGGGTCAGTGCCGCGGCGGGCACGGGGTCGTCGCCCAGATCGAGGACGCCTCCCCACAGCTGCGGATGCTCGGCAGCGGCGACACGGGAGAGTCCGAACAGCGGGGCGTGGACGAGGTTGGTTCCTTCGTGCACGTGACGCGTCAGCACCCACAGCCGTCCCGGAAATCCGCTGTGATGCAGATGTTTCAGGGTGTGCAGCACCAGCTCTGCGGTCGCCTCCGGTGAGTCGTCACGCCGCGGTACGAGCAACACCACCGATCCCGACCCGGCCGTGTCGGGCAGCAGCCCGGGCTCGGCATACGCGCGACATGACACCCCGGCTTCGCTCAGTTCTGTTGTCAGCGAGTCGATGTCGTCGTCGCGACCGCCGACCAGCGCCACGTCGGTGGGGCGCTCCCGTTCCGGCAACGGCGTGGCGTGCCACGCCACGTGGTGCAGCAGGCGCGACGTGTCGGTGCCCGCAGGATTCTCCAGCTCCTCGAACGTCATCGCCGTGAGTGCGGCGCGCACCGCGCCGGACTCGTCGGCGATCGACACGTCGGTGGACGTCCCCTCCCGGCGGCGCACATGCAGCAGCGCCACCGCGGGTGGCGCGCCGCACACATCGACACGGTCGATCCGGGCCGGCATCCGCAGCCGCGGTGGCCCGTCGAAGATCGTGGAGGCGGCCGAGGTCGCCGCATCGAGCAGTCCCGCCCACGAGGGCGGTTCCGATCCGTCCGCCTCTGCGGAGACCCGGACCAGGAGTTCCCCCTCCCCGCGGCGGATGTCGAGCACGCGCCAGCCGAACCCCATCGCCGCGACACCGACGCCTGCCAGAGTGTCGACGACGTGGCTGGGAGGCAACTGCTCGGCACAGCGCAGCCAGGCCGCCGGGTCCACACGCCCGCCCAGAAGTTGGATGCCTCGCCCGTCGAGATTTTGGTCCACCGCGACGACCGCGCTGCTGTGCGTCAGCCAGTCACCGGCGAGTTCCCGTTCCCCGTTCACGCTTTCGGCGTCGGCGAGTCGCGTCGAGATGCGCAGCGAGCGATCCTGCAGCACGACCTGGAGGTCGCGTGCGCGGCCGGGCGGCACCGGGGTGCGCAACCGCACCTCGGCCAGGCCCGAGCCCGCCGCCCGCAGAAAAGTGTTGAGAAGTACTGCGGCAGGGACGATCTCGGTCTGTTGCACCGGGTGGTCACCCGGGTACGGGCGGTTGTCCATGTCGAGGCGCGTCTGCCACACCCGGCTGGGCACCGCCCCGGTCACATCCACCGCTCCGCCGAGCAGGGTGTGCGACGCGGGGTCGTGCAGCGCACGGGTACCCGGTGGCGGCGTCGGGGTACGCCAGAACCGGCGGTGCTGCCACTGCGTTCCCGGCAGATCGGCGGCCCACCGCGTGATCGCGGTGAAGGCGTGGTCGACCGGCGCTCCGTGGCAGTAGAGGCCGGCGATCGCGGCCCCGACCGCGCGCCGCTCCGGTTGGTCGCGTCGCAGCACCGGAACGACGGCGTGCTCGCCCACGCCACCTGCCAGCAGTGTCTCGGCGATCGAGTGGGACACCACCGGGTGCGCGGACACTTCGAGGAACAGGCGGTGACCGTCCTCCGCGGCCGCCGCGACGGCCTCGGCGAAACGCACCCGGTCGCGCAGGTTGGACGCCCAGTAGCGCGGGCCCCGACGTGCCCGCGAGCGCGGGTCTCGAAGCGCGGTGGTGTACAGCGGTACCCGTGCAGGGCCCGGCTCCGGCAAGGACCCGACCAGGCGCGCGAGTTCGCCGGTGAGCGCGTCCATCGCCGGGCTGTGAAAGGCGACGTCGGTGTTGACCCGGCGGACGGTCATGCCGTCGGCGGTCCACGCCCCGACCACCTCGTCGACGCCGGCGACAGTTCCGGACACCACCGTCGAGTCCGGTGAGGCGCTGATGGCGGCGACCACGTCGGCGCGTCCGGCCAGGCGGCGGCTCGCCTCGTCGAAGGGCAGGCGGACCAGCGCCATGGCTCCGCGGCCCATGACCGAACGGAATCCGCGCGCCCGATAGCACGCCACCGATGCACCGTGCGCCAGGTCGAAGACGCCTGCGACGACGCACGCCGCCACCTCCCCGACCGAATGGCCGATCACCGCGGCGGGCGCCACCCCGCGTTCGCGGAGCACCGCGGCGAGACCGACCTGCATCGCGAAGGTCAGCACCTGGACCTCGTCGGTTCCGCCGAGCTGCTCAGCGGTCAGGGCCTCCCGTGCGGAGAATCCGAGCTCGGCGCCGAATACGACGTCGACCTCGTCGATGGTCGCCGCGAAGGCCGGTTCGGTCGCCAGCAGCTCACGGCCCATCCCCGCCCAGTGCGAGCCATGCCCGGAGAACACCCACACGGCACCGTTGTCGGCGCCGGGGATGACCGTTCCCGTCACCACCCGCGGATGGCGGATCTGGGCGGCCATCGATTCGAGCGCATCGACCGCCACCCCGGGGTCGGCCGAGCCATCGGTGACGACCGCACCCCTGACCGGTTCGTGTGAGCGGCGGGCCCACAGGGTGGCCGCGACGTCGTCGACGGAGAAGTCGGACCCGCGCAGACTGCGGGCCAGCGCGCCTGCCTGCGCAGCCAGCCGGGCCTCCGAGCGCGCCGACACCGGCAGGAAAGAGGCGGGCGCAGCGGCGGTGTCGAGGACCGCGGCGGCGGGGGCCTCTTCGAGCAGGACGTGGGCGAGGGTGCCGCCGTAGCCGTAGCTGCACACCGCCGCGCGCCGCGGGTCAGTGCTGCGCGGCCACGGCTGCGCCTCGGTGGGGACCCACAGCCCACTGTCGTCCCAGTCCACAGCGGTGGTCAGCGCGCGCACGCCCGCCGTCGGAGGCAGCACTTCGTGGTGCAGCGCCAGCGCCGCCTTGATGAGACCGACGACCCCGGCTCCGCCCTCGAGGTGTCCGGTGTTCGGTTTCACCGATCCGACCGCGCACGGCGTGTCGGTGCGGCCTGCGCCGTACACGGCCGCGAGTGCCGCGATCTCCACCGGATCGCCTGTGGGCGTACCGGTTCCGTGTGCCTCGATGAAGCTGACGCTCTCCGGCGCAACGTCGGCGGCGCGGCAGGCGAGCCGGAACAGATCCTCCTGGGCCTCGCCGTTGGGCGACATGATGCCGACCGTGCGGCCATCCTGAGCGACCGCCCCGCCGCGGATGACCGCGAGCACACGGTCTCCGTCGCGCAGCGCGTCGGCCAACCGCTTGAGCACCACCACACCCGCGCCCTCGCCGCGCCCGTACCCGTCGGCGGCGTCGTCGAACGTCTTGCAGCGACCGTCGGGCGCCGTGGCGCCTGCGACGTCGAGCACCCGCGTCAGCCCGGGACCGATCAGCGCACTGACCCCGCCCGCGAGGGCCAGCGACGTCTCGCCGTCCCGCAGCAGCTGGCACGCCTGATGCACCGCGACCAGCGACGCCGCACACGCGGCATCGAGCGCGACGCTGGGACCGCGCAGGTCGAGCAGATGCGACACCCGGTTGGCCACCCCGCACAGCGAGGTGCCGATCCCGGTCCAGGCTTCGATGCCTGGGAGGTCCTCCATGAGGAGCTTGCCGTAGTCGTCGGAGTTCACCCCCATCAGCACCGCGGTGTCGCTGCCGGCCAGCGATCGCGGCGGGATTCCCGCGTGTTCCAGTGCCTCCCAGGACACTTCGAGCGCCATCCGCTGCTGCGGGTCCATCAGCTCGGCTTCCCGTGGGGACACCCCGAAGAATTCGGCGTCGAACCCCGGCAGGTCGTCGAGGAACGTGCCCCACCGCGTCGTCTCGCGCAACACCGCGGCGTTGCGCGGATCGCGGTGTAGGTAGGGCTCCCACCGTTCCGGGGGGACCTCGGTGACCGCGCTTGCCTGCGCGAGCAGGAACGCCCAGAAGTCCTCCGGGGTGGTGATGTCGCCTGCGAGACGGCAGCCGATCCCGATGATGGCGATCGGAGCGGCGGGCTGGGTGCGGTTCAGCCCCACGTCGAGACAGGCATATGGATAGCCTTTCCTAAGCCGAGGTTCCGCATGCGAGCATCCTGGCACAACGGAGGTGCCCGCAGCGGCTTACCTGGCAGCCGCTGTGGCTTGGCTGTGAGCGTTGTTGGTCACATCCGGGGCGGTGGCTGCGCTCCCGCATCCTCGGGATCGACCTCGACCGCGTAGGAGGTGATCGCTGAAATCGTGTCGCCGGAGAACTCGTATATGGCACAACTGGCCACCGCCGTCACGCCGTCCGGCCGCAGGTAACGCACCACCGTGTCGACGGCGACGGTGTCTCGATCACCGACCGTCACGCACCGGTCGAACTGCACCTCTGCACCGGCGAGACTCTCCTGGGTGTCTCGGCAGGTGCGCCGGACTGCGTCGGCGCCCTCGAGGATCATCCCCCCGACGATGGTCCACTTCACGTCCTTCGCGAGATGACTCAGCGCCTCGTCGAAACGATGCTCCGAGAACGCGCGACCGACGGCGACGGGGTCGAATGCCATGCAGCGACCGTAGCGCCCCCGGCCCTCGACACGGTATGAGTGATGGCATGCAGCTATCCGGAGTGGGTTTGTGGAGTTCGCAATTGCGTTACGGCAATCCGGCCGAGGCGGCCGAGGCCGCCGCCGAGCTGGACGGGCTGGGGTACTCGGCGCTGTGGATTCCCGACGTCGGTGGCCCGGTGCTCGATTCCGTCGACAACCTGCTGACCGCCACCGAGAAGACCGTGATCGCGACCGGCATCCTGAACCTCTGGATGCACGAGCCCGCCGATGTGGCGGCGCGCTATGCCGCGCTGACCGAAGCCCACGGAGACCGATTCCTGCTCGGCATCGGCGTCAGCCACGCGCCGCTGATCGATTCGACGGAGCCGGGCCGCTACCGCAAGCCGCTGGCCGCCACCAAGGCGTTCCTGGACGGGCTCGACGCAGCGGCGCAGCCGGTGCCCACGAGCAACCGGGTGCTGGCCGCTCTCGGCCCGAAGATGCTGCAGCTGTCGGCGACGCGGGCCGCGGGTGCGCATCCTTACCTGGTCACCCCGGACCACACCAAGACCGCCCGTGAGGTTCTGGGCGACGGTCCGCTGCTGCTGCCCGAGCAGACCGTCGTGCTGACCGACAGCCGGGACGAGGCGAGCGCCATCGGAAAGGATTGGCTGCGTTCCTATCTCGCGCTGCCCAACTACGCCAACAACCTGCTGCGGTCGGGCTTCACCGAAGACGACGTCAGCTCGGTCAGCGATCGGCTGTTCGACGCAATCATCGCCTGGGGTGACGAGGACGCGATCAAGCGTCGCGTCGACGAGCATCACGCGGCAGGCGCCGATCACGTGTGCGTTCAGGTCATCACCGCCGATCCGCAGGAGTTCCCGCGCGAGCAGTGGCGTCGTCTTGCCGCTGCGCTGCTGTGAGCTGACAGCTCAGCTCAGAACGTCGCGCACCACCGCATCGGCGAGCAGCCGGCCGCGGTCGGTGAGCACCACCGTCTCGCCGTCGCCGACGAGCAGTCCGTCGGCAACGGCCCGACGGGCCCGCTCACGCTCGGTGGCGGACAGCGCCGCGACCGGCAGCCCCGTGCGCAGCCGCATCCGCAGCATCACGTCCTCGATGTGCGCCGTCGCGGCGTCGAGTTGCTCGAAGTCGGCCACGGGGAGCCCGCCGCCGCCGAGCGCTGCGGCATAGGCGTTGGGGTGCTTGACATTCCACCACCGGGTGGCGCCGACGTAGCCGTGCGCTCCCGGACCTGCGCCCCACCATTCGCCGCCGTTCCAGTAGCCGATGTTGTGTCGGCACTCCCCGCCGGGCCGGGCCCAGTTCGACACCTCGTACCACCCGAACCCGGCGTCGGAGAGACGGCGGTCGAGCAGTTCGTAGCGACGCGCGAGCACGTCGTCGTCGGGTGCGGGGAGCTCACCGCGACGCACCCGCCGGGCCAGCGCGGTCCCGTCCTCGACGATCAACGCGTAGGCCGACACGTGGTCGACGCCGGCGTCCACAGCCGAGCTCGCCGACCTCACGAGGTCGTCGTCGGTCTCCCCCGGCGTGCCGTAGATGAGGTCGAGGTTGACGTGGTCGAACCCTTCGGCCCGGGCCTCTCGGGCGGCATCGAGCGCGCGTCCGGGCGAGTGCACGCGGTCCAGCGTCGCCAGCACGTGCGGCGCAGTGGACTGCATGCCCAGCGAGATCCTGGTGTAGCCGGCGGCGCGCAACCCGGCGAAGAACGACGCCGACGTCGACTCCGGGTTGGACTCGGTGGTGACCTCGGCGCCGGGAGCCAGCGTGAAATTGTCGCGGATCGCGTCGAGCACCCCACCGAGACCGGCGACACCGAGCAGCGACGGGGTCCCACCGCCGACAAACACAGTCTGCACCGCCGGGGTCGCGCCGAGGTGCTCAGCGGCCAGCCGCAGCTCGATCCGCAGCGCCGCGAGCCACCCGTCCGGGTTCGCTCCCCCCAGCTCGGCGGGGGTATAGGTGTTGAAGTCGCAGTATCCGCAGCGCGTGGCGCAGAACGGCACGTGGATATAGATGCCGAAAGGGTGGCCGGGAGTGGCGGCCATCGCCGGCAGCTGAGGTCGCTGCGCCGGGACCGCCTGCATCGTCACGCAGCCAGTCTTCCAGAAGGTAGTTTTGCTCACCCTGAGCGCAAATCTCGCCCGGTTAGGGCGGGTGTGGGTTTCCGTGGCACAATCGAGGGCGTGACTGCAGCCCACAGCTTCGCCCGCCGGGTATCGCTGGTGTCGCGCCTGCATGTCGATCTCAAGCGCGTCTGTACCTGTTGCTGTCTGCCCTGACCCGGATCTTGTAGGACCCAGCCCGTAAGCACTTCAGCTGGCCGCCGGATCTGCGCCGCCGGCCAGCCACCGGTGTCACAGCGCGATTCGAACGTCGGCTCCAACCAGGAGCTCACTGACATATGACCACTGCCAAGCCTGCGAAGCGTCCCCGCGGCGAGGGCCAATGGGCGCTCGGCTACCGCGAGCCGCTCAACCCCAACGAACAGTCCAAGAAGGACGACAACCCGCTCAACGTCCGAGCGCGCATCGAGGCAACCTACGCCAAGAACGGCTTCGAGAGCATCGACAAGGGCGACCTGCGCGGCCGTTTCCGCTGGTGGGGGCTCTACACCCAGCGCAAGCCGGGGTTCGACGGCACGTGGACGGGCGACGAGAACACCGACATGCTCGAAGACGAGTTCTTCATGCTGCGGGTCCGCAGCGACGGCGGCGCCCTGACCGCCGCGGCGCTGCGCACCCTCGGCGGCATCTCCACCGAGTTCGCCCGGGACACCGCCGACATCTCCGATCGCCAGAACATCCAGTACCACTGGATCGACGTCAAGAACATGCCGGAGATCTGGCGGCGGCTCGACGAGGTCGGACTGCAGACCACCGAGGCGTGCGGCGACTGCCCGCGCGTGGTGCTGGGTTCGCCGCTGGCGGGTGAGTCGCTCAACGAGGTGATCGACGGAACGCCCGCGGTCGAGGAGATCGTCAAGCGCTACATCGGCAAGCCCGAGTACTCCAACCTGCCGCGCAAGTTCAAGACCGCGATCTCGGGCCTGCAGGACGTGGTGCACGAGGTCAACGACGTCGCCTTCATCGGCGTCGAGCATCCCGAGCACGGTCCCGGGTTCGACCTCTGGGTGGGCGGCGGCCTGTCCACCAATCCCATGCTCGGACAGCGGGTCGGCGCGTGGGTCCCTCTCGACGAGGTGCCCGACGTGTGGGAGGGCGTGGTCAGCGTGTTCCGCGACTACGGCTACCGCAGACTGCGGGCCAAGGCGCGGCTGAAGTTCCTGATCAAAGACTGGGGCGTAGAGAAATTCAGGGAAGTCCTCGAAACGGAATACCTGAAGCGTCCGCTGATCGACGGACCGGCGCCGGACCCGGTGACCAGGCCCATCGACCACGTCGGCGTCCAGAAACTGAAGAACGGCCTCAACGCCGTCGGTGTCGCCCCGATCGCGGGCCGCGTATCGGGCACGATCCTGACCAAGGTCGCCGACCTGGCCGAGTCCGTGGGCAGCGACCGGATCCGCTTCACCCCGTACCAGAAGCTGATCGTGCTCGACGTGCCCGACGAGAAGCTCGACGAGCTGCGCGCGGGGCTTGACGCGCTGGGTCTGCCCTCGGCACCGTCGCACTGGCGGCGCAACCTGATGGCCTGCACGGGCATCGAATTCTGCAAGCTGAGCTTCGCCGAGACCAGGAGCCGCTCACAGACCCTGGTGCCCGAGCTGGAGAAGCGGCTGGAAGACATCAACGCCCAGCTCGACGTGCCCGTCACGATCAACATCAACGGCTGCCCGAACTCGTGCGCCCGCATCCAGATCGCCGACATCGGCTTCAAGGGCCAGATGATCGACGACGGGAACGGCCCCGAGGAAGGGTTCCAGGTCCATCTGGGCGGCAGCCTGGGACTGGACAGCGGTTTCGGCCGCAAGCTGCGCCAGCACAAGGTGCTCGCCACCGAGCTCGGTGACTACATCGAGCGTGTTGTTCGCAATTTCGTGAAACAAAGAGAGCAGGGCGAGCGTTTTGCCACTTGGGCTCTACGAGCCGACGACGCGGACTTGAGGTGATGTGAAGTGACGGATGTGATCACGGATACCGACCTGCAGCTGCTGGCCGAACGCGGCGCCGCCGAACTGGGTGAGCACGCAACGGCCGAGGACCTGCTGCGCTGGACCGACGAGAACTTCGGCGGCAACTACATCGTGGCGTCGAACATGCAGGACGCGGTGCTCGTCGACCTGGCGACCAAAGTGCGGCCCGGCGTCGACGTGCTGTTCCTCGACACCGGCTACCACTTCGTGGAGACCATCGGCACCCGCGACGCCGTCGAGGCGGTGTACGACGTCAACGTCGTCAACGTGCGCCCCGAGCTCAGCGTCACCCAGCAGGACGCGGTGCACGGTAAGGACCTCTTCGCCCGAGACGCAGGAGCGTGCTGCGGCATGCGCAAGGTCGAACCGCTCGGCAAGGCGCTGAAGAACTACTCGGCGTGGGTGACCGGAATCCGTCGCGTCGAGGCCCCGACCCGTGCCAACGCCCCGTTGATCAGCTGGGACAAGGCTTTCGGGCTGGTGAAGATCAACCCGCTGGCGGCGTGGAGCGACGAGCAGATGCAGGACTACATCGACGCCAACGGCGTACTGGTGAATCCGCTTGTCGACGAGGGCTACCCGTCGATCGGCTGCGCCCCGTGCACCAACAAGCCCATCGCGGGCGCCGATCCGCGCAGCGGTCGCTGGGCAGGCCAGTCGAAGACAGAGTGCGGGCTGCACGCCTCGTGAGTCTGCGGACCCCCGCCCACCCCTCGTTGATCCTCACCGCCCACGGCAGCGCCGACCCGAGATCGGCCGCGACGGTGCGGCTCATCGCCGAGTGCGTGCGCCGGCTGCGTCCCGGCCTGGATGCGCGTGTCGCCTTCTGCGAGCAGAACTCCCCCAATCTGCGGGACGTGCTGGAGACGCTGCACGACCGCGTGTCCGTCGTCGTCCCGCTGCTGTTGGCCGATGCCTATCACGCCAGGGTCGACATCCCCGCGATGATCGCCGAGTCCGGGGCCGAGGTCCGCCAGGCCGAGGTGCTCGGCGAAGACGACCGACTGATCCACGTGCTGCGCCAGCGGCTCGAGCACGCCGGGGTCTCACGGCTGGACGCCGAGATCGGGGTGCTGGTCGCTGCGGTCGGCTCGTCCCAGCCCGATGCCAACACCCGCACTGCGGCGGTGGCACACGAACTGACCTTGACCACCCGCTGGACCGCGACGACGGCGTTCGCGACGGGCCCGCACCCCACCTTGGCCGAGGCCGCCGACGAACTCCGCGGGCGCGGTGCCACCCGGCTCGTCATCGCGCCATGGTTTCTGGCCCATGGCCGGCTGACCGACCGCGTGGTGACATTCGCTCGCGCACAAGGTATCCCGATGTCGTCGCCACTGGGCGCCCATCGCCAGGTGGCCGAGACAGTGCTGGACCGTTTCGAGTCAGCACTCGCGCTGACCGCCGCCGCGTGACGCGCATCGGTACAGTGTTGGCAAAGCCCCCTCGCGAACAAGGACCCAGTGGAATCTCATAGACCCGGGGCGGTCGCGTGCTGACCGCCGTACTCGGAATCATCGCCGGCTTTCTCGTCGTCCTCGCAATCACCGCGCTGACCGGTTACTTCGTCGCCCAGGAGTTCGCCTACATGGCGGTCGACCGGTCGCGACTCAAAGCCCGCGCCGAAGCCGGTGACAGCGCCTCCGCGCGCGCCCTGGCCGTCACCCGGCGCACGTCGTTCATGCTCTCCGGCGCTCAGCTCGGCATCACGGTCACCGGACTGCTGGTCGGCTACGTCGCCGAGCCGCTGATCGGACGTGGCCTCGAAGTGGTGGTCGGCGGCGCAGGAGTCCCGACCGCGATCGCGGTCGCGATCGGCGGTGTCGCGGCCATCGCGGTGTCGACGATCGTGCAGATGCTGTTCGGGGAGCTGTTCCCCAAGAACCTCGCGATCGCCCGCCCGGAACCGGTGGCGCGCTGGCTGTCGATATCCACCTCGTTGTACCTCAAGCTGTTCGGCTGGCTGATTTGGCTGTTCGACCAGTCGTCGAATCTGCTGCTGCGTGCGCTGCGCATCGAACCGGTGCACGATGTCGAGCACTCGGCAACGCCGCGCGACCTCGAGCACATCGTCGCCGCCTCCCGGGACGCGGGCGACATCCCGCGTGAGCTCTCGGCGCTGCTCGACCGGATCCTGGACTTTCCCACCAGCAACGCCGAGCACGCCATGATCCCGCGTTCCCGGGTCGATGTCCTCGCCGCCGACGCGACCGTGGCGGAGGTGTTGGAGCGGATGGCAAGCGGCCATACCCGCTACCCCGTCACCGGACCGGACCACGACGACATCGTCGGTGTCATCCATCTGCACGACCTGCTGGGTTCGGTGCCCGGCACCGACACGGCCGCGATGCGCTGCCGGCCGGCAGTGGTCGTGCCGGAAACCCTGCCCCTGCCCAACGTGGTGAAGACCCTCGCCGATGCCGACGAGGAGATGGCGATCGTGATCGACGAGTACGGCGGCTTCGCCGGAATCGTCACCATCGAGGATCTCGCCGAGGAGGTCGTCGGCGAGATCGACGACGAGCACGACGCCGAACACGGTGCCGATGTGGTGGCCGACGGCGAAGGCTGGCTGCTCTCCGGTGATCTGCCTCTCGACGAGGCCGAGCGCACCCTCGACCTGACCCTGCCGCCCGGTGACTACGAGACGGTCGCCGGCATGGTCATCGCGTACGCGGCCGGGTTGCCTGATGAGGGCGACACCGTGGAGATCGAACTCCCTTCGGACGTCGCGGATCTCGTCGATGACGGCCCGACGCCCGTGCGGCGCGTGATCGCACAGGTGCGCGCCGTCGAACGTCGCGTCCCGTCATCGGTATTCGTCACCATCGAGATCGAGGAGCCGGACGACGATGGGTAGCCCGTGGACCATCGTGGCGATCACCGCCGCGCTCATCGGCTCGAGTGCGTTCTTCGTGGCCGTCGAATTCGCGTTGATCGCCGCACGCCGCAGCCGGCTCGAAGACGCCGCGGCCACCAGTGCCTCCGCCCGGGCTGCCTTGCGCAGCGCCAGTGAGCTCTCGGTGCTTCTCGCCGGCGCCCAACTGGGTATCACCGCGTGCACACTGCTGCTCGGCGCGATCACCAAACCGGCAGTGCACCATGCGATCACACCGTGGCTGAGCCAGGTGGGCGCGCCGTCCTGGCTGGCCGACGTCGGTGGCTTCGTCCTCGCTCTGTTCATCGTCACCTTCTTGCACCTGGTGATCGGAGAGATGGCTCCGAAGTCGTGGGCGATCGCGCACCCGGAACGCTCGGCGACGATGCTGGCGCTACCGATGCGCGGATTCATGTTCCTCACCCGGCCGCTGCTGCACGCACTGAACCAGGCCGCCAACTGGTGCCTGCGCCGCGTGGGTGTGACCCCGGTGGACGAGTTGGCCGACAGCCAGGATCCCGATACTTTGCGTCAGTTGGTGGAGCACTCAGCCACCGTCGGCACTCTTGACGAGCGCTATCACGCCAACCTGGCCAGTGCCCTGGAACTGGAGGCGCTCACCGTGGGGCAGCTGGCCCGGCGCGACGCCGAATACAGCTTCGTGCCCGCCGATGCGACCGCGGAGCAGATCCAGACCACCTCCGACACCACCGGCCATCTACGGCTGCTGGTCCGCGACGGCTCCGCCGACGTGGGCGTCGTGCACGTCCGTGACAGCCTGGCGTCGTCGGGAACCGCGCGTGACCTGATGCGCCCGGTGCTCACCCTCCCCGAGGACACACCGGTGTACGAGGCGCTGCGGCTGATGCGTGAGACACGCAATCACCTGATCGTGGTCGACGGCCCCGCAGGCCGCGGCTTGCTGACCCTGACCGATCTCCTGCACCGGCTGCTTCCGGCGCCGGCAGCCTGACTCGGGCCGGCGCCACCGGTCACGAATGAGCCGGCGCCTCCTCGGCGTCAGCGGAAGTGCGGCTGCCGGAAGCGAAGTCACCGGCAGCGTCCGTGGGCAGCGACGGGACCCGAGTGGCACGCACGTACACCGTGTCACCTTCCTTGAGGCCCAGCGCCTCGGCATCCCCGCGCGTGATCTGAGCGGTGAACGGCGTCTGGGTCGCGGCGTTGAGAAGCTCGACCCGCACCTCGAACCCGAGCATGACGACGCGTTCGATCACCGCCCGTGTCACGCCCGTCGCCCGGATGGTGTCGTCACTGGTGGCGATCGCCATATCAGGGTTGCGACCGACCCGGATGTCATGTGGACGCACCAGGACACCGTTGAGGGAGGCGACCGCCCCGAGGAAGGACATCACGAACGCGTTGGCGGGCGAGTCGTACACCTCACTGGGAGAGCCGACTTGCTCGATGCGGCCCTTGTTCAGGACGGCGATCCGGTCCGAGATGTCGAGGGCCTCGGACTGGTCGTGGGTGACGAGCACCGTCGTGACATGCACCTCTTCGTGCAGGCGGCGCAGCCACGCGCGGAGATCCTCACGCACCTTGGCATCGAGCGCACCGAACGGTTCGTCGAGCAACAGCACCTCGGGGTCGACGGCCAGCGCGCGCGCGAGCGCCATCCGCTGGCGCTGCCCGCCGGAGAGCTGGTTGGGATAGCGGCCCTGAAAGCCCGCCAGCCCGACCACTTCCAGCAGTTTGTCGACCTTGTCTTTGATCTCCGATTTGGGCTTCTTCCGGATCCGCAGGCCGAACGCGACGTTCTCCCGCACCGTCAGATGCTTGAAGGCCGCGTAATGCTGGAACACGAATCCGATGCCACGCTGCTGCGGCGGCACACCGGTGACGTCGCGCCCGTTGATCACCACTGTCCCGGTATCGGGGTTGTCCAGGCCCGCGATCGCGCGGAGCAGCGTCGACTTGCCTGAACCGCTGGGGCCCAGCAGTGAGGTCAGCGAGCCCTTGGGCACCGTGAAGTCGACGCCGTCAAGCGCCGCGAAATCCCCGAAGTGCTTGTTCGCTCCACGGACGACGATCGCGTCTGTCATACGTCTCTCATCTCTTGTCAGTCTTCTGTCCGGGCGCGCTTGCGCTGGGCGTCGAACACGATTTGCGCGATCAGCACCGTGACGGCCACGGCCATCAGCACCGTCGACACGGTGTAGGCGCCGTAGTCGTCACCGCGGGTGTAGCGGTCGTGCACCAGCAGCGTCAATGTCTGCGACTGCCCAGGCAAGTTCGACGACACCACCAGCACCGCGCCGAACTCGCCCAGCGTGCGGGCGACAGTCAGGACGACACCATAGGTCAGACCCCACCGGATGGAGGGCAACGTGATCCGCCAAAATGTCTGCCACGCATTGGCGCCCAACGTTGCGGACGCCTCCTCCTGGTCGGTGCCGAGTTCATGGAGAACCGGCTCGACTTCCCGGATGACGAACGGCAGCGTGACGAAGATGCTGGCCAGCACGATGCCCGGGAAACCGAAAATGATCGTGAGTCCGAGATCGTTCTGGACGAAACCGAACAGACCGGCTGTACCCCACAGCGCTATCAATGCCACACCGACGACCACCGGCGACACCGCGAATGGCAGGTCGATCGCCGCCTGCAGTGCGTTCTTACCGCGGAATTTCCTGCGCGCCAACACCAATGCCGTGGAGACACCGAACACCACGTTCAGCGGAACCACGATGGCGACCACGAGCAGCGACAGCGACAGCGCCGACTGCGCGGCAGGGGTCGTGATGGACGCCCAGAACGCGCCGAGGCCGGGCGCGAACGTCCGCCACAAGATCGATCCGAGCGGCACGATGAGCAGCGCGATGACGTAGAACAACGCGACGAAGCGCAGGATCAGGCGGGAGGGCAGCGCCAGGGTCATATGTCAGCCATCCCACTACTCATCGCGCCGCTGCCTCCCGCTTGGCCGCTCTGGCTCCGAAGTATCGCAAGACGAACAGTACAACGAACGAGATAGCCAGCAGCACAATCGAAATTGCGGCAGCCCCGGCGGGGTCGTCGTTCTCGATCAGGGTCCTGATCCACTGCGACGACACTTCGGTCTCGCCGGGGATCGCGCCGCCGATCAGCACGATCGAGCCGAATTCCCCGATGGCCCTGGAGAACGCCAGGCCGGCACCGGACAGCAGAGACGGTGCCAGCGCGGGCAGGATCACCCGGGTGAAGATCGTGATGTTGCCGGCGCCCAGCGAAGCCGCCGCTTCCTCGACCTCACGGTCCAGCTCCAGCAGCACCGGCTGCACCGCCCGGACGACGAAGGGCAGCGTGACGAACGCCAACGCGACGCCGACACCCCAAGCAGTGTGCTGGATGTGGATACCGACCGGGCTGGACGGCCCGTAGAGGGCCAGCAGCACCAGGCTGGCCACGATCGTCGGCAATGCGAACGGAAGGTCGATGATCGCGTCGACGACGCGTTTTCCCGGGAACTCGTCACGTACCAGAACCCAGGCGATGAGCAATCCGAACACCCCGTTGACCACCGTGACGATGACCGAGATCGTCAGCGTGACCTCGAAGGACGCGATAGCCGACGGTGACGTGACCGCCGAGACGAAGGCGTTCCAGCCGCCTTTGGCCGAGATCCACACGATGGCGGCCAGGGGCAGCAGGACGATGATCGACAGCCACACCACCGCGACACCGACCTGCAGACTGGCGCCGCCGGGTTTCCGCAGCCCCGCCCGTCCGCCCGGCGCTGGGGTCAGCTCCGGGCGGGAGGCTTCGGGATTCGGGTCGAGAGTAGAGGTCATCCAGTGGCCTGCTTGTAGATCTTGGTGATAGTGCCGTTGTCCTTGTCGAACAACTCGGTGTCGACTGCGCTCCACCCACCCAGATCGTCGATGGTCCACAACTTCTCGGGAGCGGGGAACTTGTCGGCGTACTCGGCGGCCACGGCGGGGTCGACCGGCCGGAACCCGGCGTCGGCCCACACCTTCTGGCCCTCCGGGGTGAACTGGAAGTCGACGAAGGCCTGGGCCTTGTCCGCATGCTGGCTGGTGTTGACCACCGCGGTCGGATTCTCGATCTTGAAGGTCTGCGCCGGGTTGACGTGCTCGAGATCGAAGTTGAGTGCCTCGTTCTCGTAGGCCAGCAGCACGTCACCGCTGCCCTGCCGGAATACGTCGGTCGCCTCGCGACCCGAGCCGGGACGCAGCTTCACGTGCTCGGTGACGAGCTTGTTGACGAAATCGATACCGGCCTGCGGATTCTGGCCACCGTTGCTGGCATAGGCGTACGGCGCCAGCAGGTTCCACTTGGCGGCGCCGGAGCTCAGCGGGCTCGGCGTGATGACCTCGATACCGGGCTGCAGCAGATCGTCCCAGGTGCGGATGTTCTTCGGGTTACCGGGACGGACGGCGAAGGTCACGATCGAGCCGAACGCGATGCCCTTGTTGGGGCCGGCATTCCAGTCCTCGTCGACCTTGCCCGCCTTGACCAGACGGGTGATGTCGGGTTCGACGGAAAAATTGACCACGTCGGCGGGCTTACCGGCCTCGACGCTGCGGGACTGGTCACCGGAGGCACCGTAGGACCCGGTGACCTCGACGCCCTTGCCCTCTTCGGTGGCGGCGAACGCGGGTGCGGCCTTCGACCAGCCCGGTTCCGGTACCGCGAAGGCCACCAGGGTCAGCGTGGTCTCGGCGCTACCGCTGCCGCCGTCCCCACCGGCCACGTCACTGGCGCCGCCGCCGCAGGCCGCGAGCACCGTCGCCGATATCGCGAGCGCGGCCGCTGTGCGCCAGTTCTTGGTGGATTTCAGGTGTTTCTGCATTGATGACCTTTCCCAGGTGTTCGGACTTCAGACGTGAGTCCCGTTCCGGAAAGGCAGGTGCGCACCTGGTGGCAGCTACGCCACAGCCGTCACCGACGCCGAGCCGCGAACGGGCAGGGTGTCAGCGACAACAACAGACATCAGCAACGGCAGCGAAACCCACGGCAATGAGGGCCACGATGTGACCACCCTTGTTGCCGGACGCCGTATGCATGGCGCGAAGAATAACAGAGTGGCCGGGAAGCTCATCTGGTGAGCAGCCACATGACGATGACGAGCACCACCAGCGCAACCAGGGCCAGCGTCACGCGTGAGCGCGGCATGCTGCTCATCAGGCGCCTCCCCCGCTGTCGTCGTCGGTGTGCCGGATGCGGTGCAGAACCCTGATGCCGTTGCCCAGCGCGGCGTCGAGCACCACCGCGGTCACGAATGCCAGAACGAGCACCACGGGCATCACCACCACGGTCTGCGCCACGAACGACAGCCCCGACAACCACAGCTCCACGCTGTCCCACCAGTTGAGGAAGCCGTCCATCACGCCAGACTATGCGCCCGGCGCCCGGGCGAAACACCGGGTGTTCCGGTAGACGCCAGGGTGCCCGGCAGTCGATGATGAGCAAATGGTTCTGCAGCACTCCGAGGCTTCCGAGGCTTCGTTTCCCAACGGCGAGTCATCTGCGTTGACTTTGCCCGCGCCGACGGCGTACTACAGCCCCGGCCCGCTGCGGAACCCGTTCCCGCCTATCGCGGACTACGCGTTTCTGTCCGACTGCGAGAACACCTGCCTGGTGTCGTCGGCAGGTTCAGTGGAGTGGCTGTGCGTTCCGCGGCCCGACTCCCCCAGCGTGTTCGGCGCGATCCTGGACCGTGGCGCCGGCCACTTCCGCCTCGGGCCGTACGGGGTCTCCGTGCCCGCGGCGCGGCGTTACCTGCCGGGCAGCCTGATCTTGGAGACCACCTGGCAGACCCACACAGGCTGGGTGATCGTGCGCGACGCGCTGGTGATGGGGCCATGGCACGACCTGGAGACCCGCTCACGCACCCACCGCCGCACCCCGATGGACTGGGATGCCGAGCACATCCTGCTGCGCACGGTGCGTTGCGTGAGCGGCACGGTCGAACTGGTCATGAGCTGCGAACCGTCGTTCGACTACCACCGGACCAGCGCGCACTGGGAGTACTCCGCGCAGGCCTATGGCGAGGCGATCGCACGCGCCACCAAGGACCCCGACTCCCATCCGACGCTGCGCCTGACCACCAACCTGCGGATCGGTCTGGAGGGCCGCGAAGCGCGCGCCCGCACCCGGTTGAGCGAAGGCGACAACGTATTCGTCGCACTCAGCTGGTCCGGCCATCCCGCGCCCCAGACCTTCGAAGAGGCCGCCGACAAGATGTGGAAGACCAGCGAATGCTGGCGGCAGTGGATCAACGTCGGCGACTTCCCCGACCACCCGTGGCGGTCCTACCTCCAGCGCAGCGCGCTGACGCTGAAGGGGTTGACCTACTCCCCGACCGGTGCACTGCTGGCCGCCCCCACCACCTCGTTGCCGGAAACGCCTCAGGGCGAACGCAACTGGGATTACCGGTACGCCTGGGTGCGCGACTCGACGTTCGCGTTGTGGGGGCTGTACACGCTGGGACTCGATCGCGAGGCCGACGACTTCTTCGCGTTCATCGCCGACGTCTCGGGTGCCAACAACGGCCAGCGCCACCCCTTGCAGGTGATGTACGGCGTCGGCGGGGAACGCACACTCGTCGAAGAGGAGCTCAACCACCTGTCCGGGTACGACAACGCCCGCCCGGTGCGCATCGGCAACGGTGCGTTCGACCAGATGCAGCACGACATCTGGGGCACGATGCTCGATTCGGTGTATTTGCACACCAAATCTCGCGAACAGATCCCCGAGACGTTGTGGCCGGTGCTCAAGGAACAGGTCGAGGAGGCCATCAAGCACTGGCGTGAACCCGACCGCGGCATCTGGGAGGTGCGCGGCGAACCGCAGCACTTCACATCCAGCAAGATCATGTGCTGGGTGGCGCTGGACCGCGGCGCGAAGCTCGCCGAGCTGGAAGGCGAGAAGTCCTACGCCCAGCAGTGGCGCGTGATTGCCGAGGAGATCAAGGCCGACATCCTCGAACACGGCGTCGACGAACGCGGCGTACTCACCCAGCGCTACGGCGACCCTGCGCTGGATGCCTCCCTGCTGCTGGCTGTGCTGACCCGCTTCCTTCCACCGAATGACCCGCGGATCCGTGCCACGGTGATGGCGATCGCCGACGAACTGACCGAGGAAGGTCTGGTGCTGCGCTACCGGGTGGAGGAGACCGACGACGGCCTGGCCGGCGAAGAGGGCACCTTCACCATCTGCTCGTTCTGGCTGGTGTCGGCGCTGGTCGAGATCGGCGAGATCCACCGGGCCAGGCACCTGTGCGAGCGCCTGCTGTCGTTCGCCAGCCCGCTGCACCTCTACGCCGAGGAGATCGAGCCACGCACGGGCCGGCACCTCGGCAACTTCCCGCAGGCGTTCACCCACCTGGCGTTGATCAACGCGGTGGTGCACGTGATCCGCGCCGAGGAGGAGGCCGACAGCTCGGGCGGTTTCCAGCCGGCCAACGCACCTGTGTAACGGGATCGTCGCGGTTTTGCGTCTGCCCGCGCAGAAAGCTCCCCCGGACGGCGGTGAGCGCGGATCATCAGTGTCATGAGTCTGACCGGGACGGACGAGACGTCGCGTCAAGTCATCGATATCGCTGTCGGCATCCTGATCGGCCTCCGCGGATGCTCGCGCCGCGAAGCCTTCGACGAGCTGGTGCGGGTGGTGCATCAGACCGGTCTTGGGCTCGGTGCGATCGCGTCAGGCCTGGTCGCGATCGCCAGTGGGTCGGCATCGGCCGATCATGCCGAGGCCTTCACCGCATGGGGCGAGCTGATCAGAACCCGCCGCACCGGCCGGTTGGCCACCGCGAGCTGACGCACCGCTAGAGATCTGAGCTCTCGCGCCACAGGTCGATACCGGACTCGGACGCGTACCCGTCGATTTCGTCGAGTTCTTCCGGGGTGAAGGCAAGGTTGTCCAGCGCACCGAGGTTTTCCTCGAGTTGAGCCACGCTCGACGCGCCGATGAGCGTGGACGCCACGGTGGGGTCGCGAAGCACCCAAGCCAATGCCAGCTGCGCCAGGGTCTGACCCCGACGCTCGGCGATCCCGGCGAGTCCTTGGAGTTTCGCGCGGACATCGTCGGTCACCAGTTGGTCGTCGAAAGTCGGACGGGCCGTGGCGCGATCGACGTCGGCCGCGGACTGCTGAAGGTATCGGTCAGTGAGAAGGCCTTGTCCCAGCGCGGTGAACGCGATCGCACCCATCCCGGCGTTGGCGAGTTCGGTGTTGAGGCCGCCTTCGATCCAGCGGTTGAGAAGCGAGTACGACGGCTGATGGATCACCAGCGGGGTACCCAGCCGACGTGCGATGGCCGCCGATTCAGCGGTCTTGGCAGCTGAGTACGACGAGATACCCACGTAGCGCGCCTTTCCTGCACGGACCGCGGCGTCGAGGGCACCGATGGTCTCCTCGAGCGGGGTCGTCGGATCGATGCGATGCGAGTAGAAGATGTCGACGTAGTCGAGGCCGAGGCGGGCGAGCGACTCATCAAGGCTGGCAAGCAGATACGTGCGGCTGCCGAGCTGACCATAGGGTCCTGGCCACATGTCCCATCCCGCCTTGGTGGAGATGATGAGCTCGTTGCGGTACGGCTTGAAGTCGCGACGCAGCATCCGACCGAAGTTCTCCTCGGCCGAACCGTACGGTGGGCCGTAATTGTTGGCCAGGTCGAAGTGGGTGATGCCCCGGTCGAACGCGTGCCGCAACACCTGTCGCTGGACGTCGAAAGGCCGGTTGTCGCCGAAGTTGTACCAAAGCCCGAGAGAGATAGCCGGCAATAGAAGCCCTGATGTGCCCACCCGGCGATAGGGCATCGCAGCGTATCGGTCCCGCGCCGCCACCCATGGATCGTGGGTGAAGGGAACGTCGGCGATCGCAAAGTCCTCGGCCATAGATCTCATCCTTTCAGTCGTGATGAGCCGGACGCGCCCGCGGGGTGTCCACCCGCAATGACCGTGATGGACGTGCGCGACGCAATCCGAGCTCACCATGTCGGTGATACCCGGCTGAGGCGGCTCTATGCCGGCGAGACCGACGGTGAACTCGCCACTGGACCGAACGTGTTCTGCGCCCCCGCAGACCGGTCAGCCACCGAGGGTGCGGGCCCTATCGACCCGGGTTGCGTAAAGCCGGCGTGCGCGTTTTGCGCCAATGCCGCTGCAGCGCATGCGATTCCGATACCTTGTCGCGAGCGCAACCAGCGTCGGCGTGCCTCTTACTCGGCCGCGTTTTGGATCATCGCGTCGGCGATCGCGGCGGCCTCGTCGGTGATGCTGTAGCCGCACGCCCACGCTTCCACCGTGAGGTTCGACACCACGGACAGCGCATGCTGGCAGGCCCAGCCGTCGGCACCCTCCTGGGTGGTCTTCTGGGTGATCAGGGTGTCGCCGACGCCGACCTCGCCGAGTTCCCACAGATAGTCGCCCTCCCCGACCGCGATCGCAGAGGTGGCGCAGTCCTGCCAGGTGGACGACGAGTCGGCGAAGAATCTCTCGGCGTTCCCGGACGACGGGTACAGCACAGCGGTCTGCTCGACCCAGTGGTCGTTGTCCTCGTCGGGTTCGCGCGCCAGCTGGTCCCGCATCGCCGTCCAGCCGGTGCCCGCATACACCGGCGCCTCGGCGCCGTACACCGCACCGAGGCAATCAGGATCTGACACCTCCGCAGAATGGTCGGTCATCTCCTCGAGCTCGCTGGTCACTTCCAGCCGCGTCGAGCCGACGATCTCGTTGAGTTCATCGACGGTCAGCAGGATCGCATCGAGTCGGGTTTCGTCAAGCGGCGGGATGTCGACCGGACCGATGCCATGGCTGCGCACCGCCGTCCCCTTGACTTCGCTGACACACCCCGAGAGCAGCGCAGACGCCGCGAACAGCGCCCCGGCAGCGCGCACGCATCGGATCGCGGCGTCGTTTCTCACCGAGTCATTATCAGCCATCGCCGACCACACCACGCGCGGCTTGGGTAGACGTCAGCGCACGGCGGCGATCTTGTCGCGGATCACGTCCACCACCGCGACCGCGCCCTGGACGTTGCCGACAGGGCGAGGATCGGTGAGCTCGACCTCGACGATGCAGTCACCGGCGAGCCCGACGGCGCGCAGGCCGGTCGGCGACCCGGTGCCGCCCGAAGCGTGCAGCACATGTGCCGCGATCACGTGCTCGCCGAACGTGACGTCGGTGACCCTGCTGAGCTCGTCGGCGCCGTTGGCCTGCGCGTTCAGGGTCACGGTCTGTCCGTTGCAGCGTCGCCACTGGTCGGTGACCGAGGCGAAGAATTCCTGTGCCGCCACCGGGCTGGCCATCTGGACGACGCCGAAGAACCCCGACACCGGCGGGCCGTCGAAGCCGCCGCCGGCCCAGGTGTTGCTGGCCACCGATTGCACCGGGCTGGCGTCGTAGACGATCTCCTGGAGGCGGTACGGGGCGCTGACGCACTCCGCGGGCGCCGCCTGGCCGTCGGCCACGCTGGTCAGCAGCACGCCCGCATCACCGGCGACCGGTCGGCCCATCATGCTGTTCGGTCCGGTGCCCAACACTGCCGACAGTTCAGTGGCCGTCGGCAGGAACGGGCCGAGAGGGACAGCCGGCGACGGCTGGGCCGCCTCGACGATGCGCACCACCGGCCGCTCGTCGGCGGGCGCGCCCGCACAGCCGGCAAGGACCAGGCCCGCGGCGGCGATCGACGCCGCGAGGCGCCCCGACTGCGCACCTGCCATCTCTGCCCCCGAACCGTCGACTTGGATAACACTTCAACACGGTTCGTGCCTTCGCGCGACCGCTTCGGCCAGACCCCGCACCCAAAACCGATCCATTCCGACTCGTCGATCGGGCGGCACGACCTCACCGATGCACGGCACGACCGCGACGACCCGTGGTAGGCACGTCTGATGCTGCTCATCACCGGACCGAGCGGCAACGTCGGTCACGAGCTGGTGGAACTGCTCCGCGTGAGGACCGACCCGCACTCATGGCGGATAGCCAGTCGCCATCCTGAGATGTTGCGGGACCGTGTCGGTGACGGCGCCCAGGTCAGCGCCTTCGACTTCTTCGACCGTACGACGTGGCCTGCGGCGCTTCGCGACGTGACGGCGCTGTTCCTGCTGTTCCCGTTGCCGGGCAACAAGGCAGCTCGCGAGGCGGTCATCCCGTTCGTGCACGCCGCTGACGACGCCGGGTGCAGGCACGTCGTGTACGTCTCGGTGTTCGGCGCCGACCGGGCCCCGTTCATCCCTCACCACAAAGTCGAGGCAGCCCTGCAGGCCAGCACGATGAGCTCCACCATCCTGCGGTGCAGCTTCTTCATGCAGAACCTGCACCGTGCGATCTCCACTCACGGCATCGACATCGCCGACCGCGGAGAACTGTTCATTCCGGCCGGGTCCGGCCGGACCACATTCATCGACGCCCGCGACGCCGCAGAGGTCGCTGCCCTGGCACTGACCGACGTCGCCTCGCATCGCGACCGCGTCCACCGTTTGACCGGATCCGCCGCGATGAGCATGGACGAGGTCGCCAAAGCGATGAGCGACCAATTGGATCACCCGATCACGTACACCCGTCCCAGTCTCGCGCGGTTCGCAGCTCGACTGCGCCGGCGCGGAGTGGGTTGGGACACGATCGGGTTCATGTCCGCGATCTATACCCTGACCCGCCTGGGGCAGAACCAACCGATCACCGACGACGTCGCGACGCTGCTGGGGCGGCCACCTCGCACCATGCGAGAGTTCCTGCGCGACAACGCATGGCGGTGGCGCGATCATGCCTGGACCTGACGGCACCGTCACCCGTTGCGGATGTGCCGCACGGAGGCGCGGCACCACCTGTCGAACGCCTGGACCGCCGCCGGCGCCCACTGCTGCCCCAATCGGTCGAGTACCGCAACGGTGACGAGCAGCGATACCAGCATCGTGATCAGCCCGAGCGCGGGGTGCAGTGCTGCGGATACGGCGGTCAGGTTGAACACGGCCATGAGGATGACCACGGTGACGACCGCGAATTTGGCGCCGCCGAAGTTCGCGCCGGCATCAGGGTGAGGACTGGTCATCAACTTCTCCTCGGGACCTCAAGATCAACGAAGCGCATTTCACGCGGCAAGCAGCGCGACATCACGTGCGCTTGGGCCTAGACGACCTCGACGAGCCCGACCGCGCTCTCGTCGACAGCGCCGATGGTGGCGTGCACCTGCACCGCCCTATCGGTGGAAACATAGGTGGCACAGACAATTCCGCATGTGCCGTTGTCTACCCGACTGGACAGAATCGGAGAGCGTTGAGCGAGAGCGAGGCCGGTCTCGACAGCATGGGCAGCGGCGACCGACTGCACCGAGTCGGCGATCGTCCCGCGCCGCACCACAGACAGCAGAGCATGTTCGACCACTCGGCGCATCGATCCGCCGGGCAGTTCCGTGTGTTCCCACGCCTTCAGTGCCGCGGTCATGGCCGGGCAGTCGTCATGTCCGAGCACGACGATGAGCGGCACCTCCAGGCATTCGACGGCGTACTCGAAGCTACCGAGCACGCCTGCGTCCACGGTGTGGCCCCATGTACTGATGTCGAGCAGGGCGCCGGGGCCCTGGCCGAAGACCGTCTCATTGGTGAGACGGGCATCGGCACAGCGGAAGACGGCAGCGATCGGCCGGTCCACCGACTGCTCGCAGCGCAGCCGGTTGCCGGCGCGCAGCCGCTGCCAGGTATCACGTGGGAGGTTCATGGGCTGTTCCTTTCGTTGTGGTTTCAGCTGAAGTACTCAGGCCTGCTGACGTAGGTCTCGGTCACGAACATCACGCCCGAGGACGCGTCCAGCAGGGGGCGCAGGCCCGCCAGCAACGCCTCGACCCTGGAGTCGGGCACCACGGTGATGATCAATTCGAGGGCGGCTTGCTGGTTGAACAACAGTCGGCCCTGGTGGTAGCCGTGGTGGCCGAGCCCGGAGACCCCGGACAGGCTGGTGTATCCGGTGGCGCCGACGCTTCCGATGAGCTCCCGGACCGCCGGCGCGTCGCTTCCGGTGACGACGACTTCGATTTTGGTCATCTTGGCCAGGGCGGGTGTCATGGAATCATCTCCTCGTCGTGAAGCGCTTGTGAGCAATGGGTTTCGGTCCACAACTGCCAGCCGGCCCGCGTCCAGCGCTGCCATGGGTGGGCGGGATGTTCGCGGGCCGCGACGGTCACCCAGTCGTTGCCGAACAGCTGTTGCAGGATCGGGTTGCGTCCGACCACGGTGTCGATGCGTGTCAGCGGCGCCTGGACGACCGCCAAGAGCCGAAGGGGCTCGTGCAACAACCGGTCCCGATAGCTGACCGACTGCCATGGCAGCCCCAGCCGGAGGTCGCCGACGTGGCCGGTGATCACGCCGACGTTGCCGACGACGTTGTGGACCGTCTTGGTCCCAGCCCCGAAGACATCCGGGGCCACAGCGGAGAAGTAGTACTGGCAGTTGATCCACTGCGCCACCACCAGTGGCGCGGTCAGAATGGTCTCCAACGCCGTGGCGTCGTCGTCGGTGTCCGCGTCGTAGGAGTGCAGGAAGGTGCGCCGGTGTAGGTCTAGTCCGCGGGTGACGTCGCGGGGAGCGATGACGAATGCGGCATTGCCGGCCAGCCCCCACTCCGGGTACACCTGCGCCCAGTCGACCGATCTGCGTCCGACGTGCCTGGCAGCGGCGCGGGCCGAGAAGCGCCGCCGGGCGCCCGGCAGCACCGCGCACCGCTCGGCTGCCAGCGCACGTCCGGCACGCGCGAGATCGGCTTCGAGGCGGGCGACGTCGCGACGGTGGTCAGGAGAGATCAGGTGGGCGTCGAGCACGGTGATCCGGTCGGTGGCGGTGTCATGCAGGGCCGCGACGACGTGTGTGTGATCCGGGATGTCGATGCCCGCACTGCGCAACTCGTCGCGGACGTCGGACTGGTTGAGGATCCGTGCCGCCGCGCGGGCGTTGGGCCCGCCGCCCTGCCCACCGCAGGCACCGCAGTCCAGTGACGCTTGGTACGGGTTGTTCTCGGTGTCGCTGTGGTGCCCGCACAGGACCACCAAGCGTCCGAATCCCGTTGTCAGACCGATGGTTTTCAATGTCACCTGCGCGAAGAGCACGCGCTCGTGCAGCGGCATCGACTCTACGTTCAGCAGCGTCTGAGCCGCAGGGGTGATCATGTCGCGCAGCCTGCGCCGCACCCCGGCGACGGCCGACGGGGTCAGGGTCTTGGCCGCTGACAGGGGGGCTGCGATCCAGCCGGCGGCCTCGGCGAGAACGAAAGGTGCAGCCGCAGACTCCTTGGCGACATGGAATGCCGTCTCGGCCCCGCTAAGGCTGGTGGCGCCGCTCACCCGGCGCTCGGCGGCGCGACGAGCGTGCGGCGCAGGCTCTTCCGCGATGTCGTGGTTGGGTGAGATCAGCACTGGACACAGGTCGGCTGGCGCGCCTCCCAGCAGGTCGGTGAATCGGATCGCGACGGCAAAGAAACCTGCGAATCCCAGGGTCTGGTAGTCACCGCACGATTCGAGGTGGCGGCGCAGCCCTTCCGATCGGGTGTCGATGCACGTGATCAGGTGGGTGTGCGCGGGCGGGTGCTTCCGCGGTAGGCGCGAGGACAGGTCGGCGAGCAGCCGGTCCTGATAGTGAGCCTCGAATGCGTTCTGCCAGATCATCTGGCGGGCCGGTGTCGGCAACGCCGCCAGGATCCGCGCCGCCGTCGCCAGATCGGACTCGGTGACGTCACTGATCCCGCACGCCTCGAGCAGGTGCGCAGCGCGGTCCTTGGCCGTCCACAGAGCCGGAAGAGCCGGCTCGGTGGGCTGGCTACGGCGGTTGTCCAGAAGCGCCGCTTCATAACTCAGCCGCATTGCCAGGTATTGCAGCAGGTCGACGCCGACGTCACGGTCGGCGCACCAGTTCACGTGCGCGGCCCAGCCCGGCAGCCGGGTCAGGTGGGCCTGCAAATAGGTGACCCGGTCGCCGTCGGCGACGCCGAGAGCGTCCAGCGCCACCAGCACAGCGTCGTCCGGCCGTTCGGCGACGCCGCGCAACCTGGCCCGCACGGTGCGCGTCAGGGTGCGATCGGTCGGCGCGAGTGCGCGCCACGCCGGGTAGAAACCCTGCTCGCGGCCGGGCATCGGCCAACTCGCCTCGCCGAGGAACGCCGCCATCCACTTCGCGGCTTGCGTATCGACGATGTCGGCGTCGCCGGTGGCCCACTCTTCGGCGCGAGTTCGATACCGCCGCTGTGGTTCTGGGGCGGGAACCCCGTACAGAAGGTCGGCACGCAGCAGAGCCGTGGCTGTCACCCGCCGGTTCTCCAGCTGCAGGCCCGGCTCCTCGGCGAGTCTCGGATAGCGGCGTGCGAGCGCTCGGTCCAAGTCGGCATCGGTGATACGCCCCTGGTGGTACAGCCTGCGGAACATGGCCTCGGGCAGGGTGCCCGGTGTCCCGTAGAGGTCGCCCGCACGCCGGACGGCCTGTTCGAATGGCATCGCCTGCAGTCCGGCCAAAGGGTTCACCGCGATGAAGGTGTCCAGCGGATAATGCGTGGGCAGCACCCGCGCGGAAAGCCGGATGTCACTGCGTAGCCGGGCCCGGGCCGAGTCCGGTCGGGTTGAGGTCGCCTCGGTCATCGTTGTGCTCCTGTCGTGGCCGGGTGGACGCTTCCTGCGCTGAGCACGTGGGTATAGACGACACGTCGCAGGGCATCGGCTACGCGCGACCCGCGCAGGCCCGCCAGCGTGCCGAGCAGGATCAGCGCGGCAGTGACGGTCGCCCACACGGCGGGCGGGGCAGCCGGGGTGTCAGGCAGTGCCGGCGCGAGGAATTCGGTAGCCGTGCTGATCAGCGCGACGTAGCCCACCGCGGCGAGAAGCAAGACGGCTCCGGCACTCACTGCGCCCGCGACGTTGGGGCGGCGCTGGAGCCAGCCCCAGGTGGCGGCCGCGCCCGTCACCCATGCGAACAGCAGAAGGGCCTGCTCTGCGGCATGGGTGTGCGTCCAGGTCGAGAAGAGCTCAGCAGCGGCCGACAACGCGACCAGAGGGAGCGCCGCGGCGGTGACGAGATTGACCAGCCGCCGGCGCCCGGCCGGACGTGGGGCGGCGGGCAGTGCAGCGAACCGGCGGTGCCGGGCGATCGCCGATCCGGAGGACAGGAACAACGTGGCTTTGTAGAAGCCGTGGGCCACCAGGTGGATGACTGTTGCGGCCCATAGGCCGAGTCCACACGTGAGGATCATGAACCCCATCTGGGCCATGGTCGAATGTGCAAGCGCACCTTTGATATCCGGCTTCACGAGCATGATGGCGGCGCCGTAGGCCATGGTGGTGGTGCCGGCGATGACGAGTAGGCCTGCCGCCAACGCGGGGCTGGGCAGCGGGCTCAAGCGGATCAACAGAATCCCACCGGCGTTCACCACCCCGGCATGCAGCAATGCCGACACCGGGGTGGGTGCCGCCAGGGTCGCCGGCAGCCAGCGGTGGAACGGGATTTGCGCGGACCGCGACAGCGCGGCGACCACGATCAGTACCGACACCAACGTCGCCATCGCGGCGTCGGGGCGGGTGGCCGAAAGGGCGGCCATGTCACCGTTTTCCGTACGGACGATGATCAGACCCACCGCCACCCACAGGGCGCCGTCGCCGATCAGGAACGCGACCGCGGCACGGCGGACACCGTCCCGCGCGCTCGGCAGTTGCCAGTAAGTACCCAAGAGCAGGCACAGTGCGACGCCTGCGGCGGTCCAACCTACAGCGATGCCGATCAGCGTGGTGGCCGTGGCCATCACCGCGGACGCTGCCGTGAGGAGCCCGGCACCGGCGGTGAACCACCAGGCCCGCGGGTCGCCGGCGAGGTACCGGACCGCGAACGCCTGTGCCACGGTGCTCACTCCGAAAATCAGCAGCAGCACCGCCACCGCCAGCCGATCGGCGGCAAATGCGAGCACACCCGTTCCGAGGGCGGCTTGCTCGCCGCGCGCGGAGCTCACGGCCAGCCCGGCGACAAGGATGAATCCTGATCCTGCGGCCAGGGCGCCGAGCCGCGTGGCAAGCACCGGGACCCGACGGCCGACCGTGGTCGCCGCCACGGCGGCAAGCAGCGGCGCCGCGAGCACTGCGGTGAGTGCGGCTTCGTCCAACACCAACATACGAAGCAAATTACGTGTAATTAATTGCGGGTGTCAACCCCCGATTCCGGTCGGCAGTCCGGTGCGGGCGGTCGGATACTTACGAAGCACATTTCGTGTGTTAGTATTCGCGTTACCAGATTCGGTCGGATGAGCAACGCTGATGCATGCGGGAAATGCGATGGACTCCTTGCGGTCTCACGGCGGAGGCCGCGTTCACAGCATCGACTGAATCACTTTCGACATTTGACTGGACTCGAGGAGATGTGGTGGCCGACGCGATAGTCGTTCCGCTGTGGGGATGGGCCGCGCTGACCGCGGCCATCGTGGTCATGCTGGCGATCGACCTGTTCATGCATCGCGACAACCATGTCATCGGCTTCCGTGAAGCCGCGGTGTGGTCGACGATCTGGATCGCCGCGGGACTGGGCTTCGGCGGGATCGTCTGGTGGGCTTACGGCGCCGAGGTCGCCGGAACCTATTACGCCGGCTACCTCATCGAGAAGGCCCTGTCGGTCGACAACGTCTTCGTCTTTGCGCTGATCTTCACCTACTTCGCGGTTCCGGACCGCTACCAGCACAAGGTCCTGTTCTGGGGCGTCGTCGGGGCGCTGCTGTTCCGGCTCGTGTTCATCTTCGTCGGCGCAGAACTACTTGCGGCGTTCTTCTGGACCGCCTACATCTTCGGGGCGTTCCTGATCTACACCGCCTACAAGATGGCCTTCCAGCACGACAAAGAACTGGAACCGGAGAAGAACCTGGTGGTGCGACTGGTGCGACGAGTGGTGCCGACCGATCCCCGCTACCACGGTGATCGTCTGTTCACCCGGGTCGACGGCAAGCGGGTGGCCACACTGCTCTTCGTCGTGCTGATCGCCGTCGAGGCAACCGACCTGATCTTCGCGATCGACTCGGTGGCCGCGGTGCTGGCGATCACCACCAGCACCTTCCTCGTCTGGACCGCCAACGCCTTTGCGGTGCTGGGGTTGCGCAGCCTCTACTTCTGCCTGGCCGGACTGTTGCGCAGGTTCACCCATCTGCACTACGGGCTGGCGGTGCTCCTGGCCTTCGCAGGCGTCAAGCTCGTCCTGTCGGAGACGCCGGTCGGCAAACTACCGATTCCCCTCACCCTTGGTGTCATCGTCGTCACGCTCACCGTGTCCATCGTGTGGAGCCTGCTCGCCACCCGAACCGGCAAACCGACACGCGACCCGCTGGATTACTGAAACCCATCACGCGAATGGCGAAGTACCATATCGGCGATGGTCGCCTCGAAACGCACGCCGAAGACACCCCCACGGGCGCGCCCGTCCAAGGCGGCCAACCGTACGCGGCCGAGGAAGGAATCGAAGGCCGCCGCCACCGCTTCCGTCGAGCCCGGCGACCAGCCGCGTGGATGGACGTTCCTCACCAACCACGCCCACGTTCTGCTGTGCCTGGCGCGGGGCTCGCTGACCGCACGGGAACTGAGCCTGCTGATCGGAATCACCGAGCGCTCAGTGCAGGCCATCCTGGCTGATCTGGTCGCCGACGGCTATCTGGACAAGACCAAGGTCGGCCGGCGCAACAGCTACGCGGTCAATCCGTCCGGACGCCTGCGCCACCCGCTGGAATCCGCGCACACCGTCGGCGAACTGATCAGCGCACTGACGTAGCCGCCCGGAGGGGTCGCACTGGGCCTATTTCTTGCCGGCCTTGTCCGATGCCGCGTCACTCGACAGCGCCGCCACGAAGGCCTCCTGCGGAACCTCGACCCGCCCAATGGTCTTCATCCGCTTCTTGCCCTCCTTCTGCTTCTCCAGCAGCTTGCGCTTACGGGTGATGTCACCGCCGTAGCACTTGGACAGCACGTCCTTGCGGATGGCCCGAATATTCTCGCGGGCAATGATTCTGGCACCGATGGCGGCCTGCACGGGCACCTCGAACTGCTGGCGCGGGATGAGTTCCTTGAGCTTGGTCGTCATCTTGTTGCCGTAGGCGGCGGCGCCGTCCTTGTGCACGATCGCGCTGAAGGCGTCGACCGCTTCGCCCTGCAGCAGGATGTCGACCTTGACCAGATCGGCCTCCTGCTCGCCCGCCTCTTCGTAGTCAAGGCTGGCGTAGCCGCGGGTGCGCGATTTCAGCGAGTCGAAGAAGTCGAAGATGATCTCGCCCAACGGCATCGTGTAGCGCAGCTCGACGCGTTCGGGCGACAAGTAGTCCATCCCGCCGAGCTCGCCGCGCCGGGACTGACAGAGTTCCATGATGGTGCCGATGAACTCGCTCGGGGCGATGACGGTCGTCTTGACGATGGGCTCGAAGACCGACCGGACCTTGCCCTCCTGCCAGTCCGACGGGTTCGTCACGATGATCTCGGTCCCGTCGTCCTTGACCACGCGGTACACCACGTTGGGCGCGGTGGAGATGAGGTCGAGGTCGAACTCCCGCTCCAGCCGTTCGCGGGTGATCTCCATGTGCAGCAGCCCGAGGAACCCGCAGCGGAAGCCGAACCCGAGCGCCACCGACGTCTCCGGTTCCCACGTCAGTGCCGCGTCGTTGAGCTGCAACCGCTCCAGCGCGTCACGCAGGTTCGGGTAGTCGGAGCCGTCGACCGGATACAGGCCGGAGTACACCATCGGCTTGGGCTCGCGGTAACCGGTGAGCGCCTCGGTGGCACCGTTGCGCGCCGAGGTCACGGTGTCGCCGACCTTTGATTGCCGAACATCCTTGACGCCGGTGATCAGGTAACCCACCTCGCCGACACCGAGTCCCTCGGTGGCCTTCGGCTCGGGTGAGACGATGCCCACCTCGAGCAGCTCGTGGGTGGTGCCGGTGGACATCATCTTGATCTTCTCGCGCGGGGTGAGCTTGCCGTCCACGACGCGGACGTAGGTCACGACGCCGCGGTAGATGTCGTAGACCGAATCGAAGATCATCGCCCGCGCCGGTGCGTCGGCGTCGCCGACCGGCGGCGGGATCAGGCGCACCACCGCGTCCAGCAGTTCGGTGACACCTTCGCCGGTCTTGCCGGACACCCGCAGGACGTCCGACGGTTCGCAGCCGATGATGTGGGCGATCTCGCCGGCGTAGCGGTCGGGGTCGGCGGCGGGCAGATCGATCTTGTTCAGCACCGGGATGATCGTCAGGTCACGGTCCAGCGCCAGGTACAGGTTGGCCAGCGTCTGCGCCTCGATGCCCTGCGCGGCGTCGACCAGAAGCACCGCGCCCTCGCAGGCCTCCAGTGCGCGCGACACCTCGTAGGTGAAGTCGACGTGGCCGGGGGTGTCGATCAGGTGCAGTACGAACTGGTCATCACCGACCTGCCAGGGCAGCCGCACGTTCTGCGCCTTGATCGTGATGCCGCGCTCGCGCTCGATGTCCATCCGGTCCAGGTACTGGGCGCGCATGTCACGGTCGGCGACAACGCCGGTGATGCCCAGCATCCGGTCGGCCAGGGTGGACTTGCCGTGGTCGATGTGGGCGATGATGCAGAAGTTCCGAATCTGCGCCGGCGCAGTGAACGTCTTGTCGGCGAAGTTGCTGATTGGGTTTCTCCTGGTGCGCGAGGTTCTGTCGGCCTGATCAGGCCTGTCCAGAGTATCGAGAGCAGACCCCCGTAACACAATCGAGCCGCATTCGGGGCAGCGGCACGGGCGCCTATGCTTGGCGGGTATGGCCTCATCGGCATCGCCTTTCAAGGCGTTTCAGCGCTTCGTCGTAAGAAGCACCGAGAACCTCGTGTTCAACGAGGCGCCGAAACTCGTCCGCCAACTACAGAAGTCGGACACCGTGGCGCGCGGTATCCAGCAGGGGATCCGGATCGGCATGGATGTCCTGGCCGGTCCGCCCGCCCAGGACGTACCAGCGCTGCCTGCAGGGCGGCCGATCTCCAGCACCTTCGTTCCGACCGCACACCGGGCCCGGAAGGTGGCCTACTCGCCCGACCTGGACGGCAGGGCGGACCCGGGCGAGATCGTCTGGACGTGGGTGGTCTTCGAAGACGACCCGACGCGGGGCAAGGACCGGCCGGTGCTCGTCGTCGGTCGGGACCGCAGCGTGCTGCTCGGACTGATGCTGTCCAGCCAGGATCACCACCGCGGCGACCCGAACTGGGTCGGTATCGGCAGCGGTAGCTGGGACTACGAGGGCAGGTCCAGCTGGGTTCGACTGGACCGGGTGCTGGACGTGCCCGAGGAAGGCATCAGGCGCGAGGGCGCAATCCTGGAGCGCGCGGTGTTCGACGTCGTCGCCGCCCGGCTGCGGGCCGATTACTCCTGGTCCTGACATCCGCGGGGATCACCCGGGTCGGCGCCACATCTGCCACAGCGTGGGGCCACCGTCTTCGACGGTGATCTCGCCGGTCACCTCGAAGCCGAACCGCAGGTAGTAGGGCACGTTGGACTCCTTGGACGACTCCAGGTAGGCCGGCGCGCCCTCGGCGTCGCACCTGTCCAACCGCGATTGCATCAGCGCCCGGCCGAACCCGCCGCCGCGTACGTCGGGATCGCTACCGATCACGGCGAGATACCAGTGCGGCTCCTCCGGGTGATGCTTCTTCATCAACTCCGAGATGCCCATGCCGCGCCCGACGTGCCGCCCCATCGCCAGTAGAAAGCCGGGCATCATGCGCAGCTCCTCACGCTGGGTCTGCTTCCAGCGCCCGGGCGGGTCCCACAGCGCCGCTGCTCCCACCTGCCCGGACCGGCCGGCAACCTCCACCGCGTCGCCGGCGAGAAAGTGGTGCCGCGTCATCGCGTCGAACACCCGCGGCAATGCCTTGGCCCGCTTGGCGTCGTCAGGCACCATCCACATCATCACCGGGTCGTCGAAGAATGCCCGCCCGAGGACGCGCGCGAGCTCCTTCACGTCCGGCTTCTGCGCGAAGCGGACGTCGATATCGGCCATCGGCGCTCAGCCCTGGGAGATGTAGGCCTGGAGGTGCTCGTGCTCACGCTCAAGCTCCTCCATGCGGGTCTTGACGACGTCGCCGATGCTGACGATGCCGGCGAGCCGACCGTTTACGACGACGGGAACGTGACGCACACGGTTCGTGGTCATCAACGCACTGAGGCTGTCGACCGAATCTTCGGGTGAGCACGTCGCCACCATCGTGGTCATGATCTCGGACACCGGGCGGCGCATCACGTCGGCACCCATCTCGTGCAGCGCACGCACGACATCACGCTCGGAGACGATGCCGAGTAGCCCGTCCGGTGACACCACCACCATCGCGCCGATGTTGTGCACCGACAGCTCGGTCAGCAAGCCGGCAACCGAGGTCTCCGGCGTGATCGTGGCGACAGTCGCGCCCTTCGTACGCAGCACGTCGGATATCCGCATCGGAATCCCCCTGGGTGAGGTAGCTCACATCAGGCTACTACCAGCCGGTTCCCAGCGGAACAGATCCGCGGCGGCGCCTGTTGCACCCGCCAGCCCGCGCCCCCGCCCGACAGGATGAGTGATGCCCGAAACGACCACGCTTGGTGACGAATTGACCGTCAGCGTCCTGGGTTTCGGGGGCATGGCCCTGACGCCGGTGTACGGCGGGGCGCCGGACGATGACCAGTCCCTCGCCACCCTGCACCACGCGGTCGATGTGGGCGTCACGTTCCTCGACACGGCGAACATCTACGGGGGCGGCGACAATGAGCGGCTCATCGCGCGCCTGCTGGTCGACCGCCGCGACGAGGTCACCCTGGCCACCAAATTCGGTATTCACGGCGACCCCACGGACGAGGCAGGCGGGCCGGTGGGGCCGCGCGGCGACGCGGCCTACGTCCGGCAGTGCATCGACGAGAGCCTGCAACGCCTGCAGACCGACGTGGTCGACCTCTACTACCTGCACCGGCGCGACCCGGCCGTGCCGATCGAGGAGACGGTCGGAGCGATGGCCGAACTGGTGGCCGCCGGCAAGGTCCGGCACCTCGGACTGTCCGAGGTCTCGGCCGCCGAGTTGCGCGCCGCCCACGCGGTGCATCCCGTAGCGGCTCTGCAGAGCGAGTGGTCGATCTGGACCCGCGACATCGAACCCGTCATCGCTCCGGTGGCCGCCGAACTCGGCGTCGGAATCGTGCCGTTCTCACCCCTGGGGCAGGGATTCCTCACTGGCACCGTCCGCTCCGCCGACAAGATCGGCGACAACGACTTCCGGCGCGCGTTGCCCCGCTTCACCGGCTCGGCGCTGGATGCGAACCAGAGTGTGGTCGATGCCGTCGTCGCGGTGGCGGCCGACATCGGAGCGACGCCGGCGCAGGTGGCCCTGGCCTGGCTGCGTCACCGCGCCGACGATCTCGGCGTCGTGTCGGTGCCCATCCCGGGCACCCGCCGCGCCGCGCGCATCGACGAGAACCTTGCGTCACTGTCGGTGACGCTGACGCCGGAACAGGTCGCCACACTCGGCCAGGCGGGCGATGCGGTGACGGGCAGCCGGCATCCGGATATGTCGTCGGTGGGCTCACACCAAGAGTAACTTCGTGCGTCATGATCGAAGTGACGCTGCTCGGCACCGGAAGCCCCATCCCCGACGCCCGACGAGCCGGCCCGTCGACCCTGGTTCGAGCGGGCGGGCAGACATTCCTGGTGGACTGCGGCCGAGGCGTTCTGCAACGCGCGGCGGCCATCGGCGTCGGCGCCAACAACATCAGCGCGCTGCTGCTCACCCATCTGCACAGCGACCACATCGCCGACCTGGGCGACGTGATCATTACGCGGTGGGTGTCGAACTTCGCCCCCGACCTGCCACCGTTGCCGATCATCGGGCCGCCCGGCACCGCCGAAGTCGTCGAGAACACGCTCAAAGCCTTCAACTTCGACATCGGGTATCGGATCGCGCACCACGCCGACCTGACGACGCCCCCGCCGGTCGAGGTCGAAGAGGTGACCGAGGGGGTGGTGTGGGGCCGCGACGAGGTCCAGATCCGCGTCGGGCCGACCGATCACCGGCCCGTGGCGCCCACCATCGGGTTCCGCATCGAACACAACGGCGCCTCGGTCGTGCTGGCCGGGGATTCCGTGCCGTGCCAGAGTCTTGACGAGTTGGCTTCGGGGGCAGGCGCATTGGTGCACACGGTGATTCGCAAGGATCTGATCGACGCATTGCCGTTGCAGCGGATCCGCGACATCTGCGACTACCACTCCTCAGTCGAGCAGGCCGCCGAAACCGCAACACGGGCCGGCGTCGGCATCCTGATCCTCACCCACTACGTGCCGGCGATGCAGCCCGGGCAGGAGGAGGACTGGCGAGCGCTGGCCGCGTCGCGGTTCGACCGCCAGATCGAACTCGGCGATGACCTGCTCCGGGTGGAAGTGCACCCCGGCGTGTGCGCTAAGCCAGCCGGGTGATCTCCACGACCACGTCGAGGTCGGTCGACCCTTCGCCCGAGTAGATCCCCTTCAACGGCGTCACGTCCGAATAGTCGCGGCCGACGCCGACGCTGATGTACTGCTCGTTGATCTCTTTGTCGTTGGTGGGGTCGTAGTGCCACCACTCCCCCGTCCACGCCTGAATCCACGCATGGCTCTGCCCGTCGACGGTGTCGCCCAGCTTGGCGTTGCGCTTCGGGTGCAAATAGCCCGACACATACCGTGACGGAATCCCCATGCCCCGCAACAACATCAACGTCAGATGCGCAAAATCCTGGCACACGCCCTTGCCCTCGCGCAGTGCGTCGACCCCCGAGGTGTGCACGCCCGTGGTGCCCGGCACGTACTGCAGCTCGGCCTGCACCCACCGCGCCGCCTCGATGACCGCCTCAGCGGGTTCGTGGTACTTGGCGATGCGTCGGCCCACCCGTTCGATCCGCTTGCTGGCAGGCACATAGTGCGTCGGGGCCAGCATCTCGTCGTACTTGTCGATCACCGCCTCGCTCGCGAGATCCTCCCAACTCACCGTGATCTTCGGCGCTTCAGGCTTGTCGGTCTCCACCACCGACGAGGCCGTCACCTCGAGTTCGGTGTGCGGGGCGTGCAGGTCGAACGCCGTCACCGCGGTACCCCAGTAGTCCACGTAGCGGTATGACCTTGTGGCAGGGATGGTCTCGACCCGATTCAGGATGACGTTCTGCCTGGAGTCTGACCGGGGGGTCAGCCGTGCCTCGTTGAATGACGCCGTCACCGGGGACTTGTAGGCATAGCCCGTGGCATGGATGACACGCATACGCCACATATCTCAGACCTCGCCTTCCTCGATCACCAGCGAACCGTTGCGGCCCGCATCCGTCCACGCCACCCACGGTGCCGAATGGAAGTACTCCACCGCCAACGCCTCGCCCACCTCCGCACACGTCGACTGAATGTTGGCCAGACGTTCCTCCAGCGATTCCAGTAGGACGCCCTGAGGCAGGAATTCCAGCTCGCTGCGCGCACGACCGAGCAGACGCTGCGCCTCGGCCGTGGCACCCACACGGTTGAGCCTCCGCTTGTGCAATTCATCGAGGCTGTGCTCGGCCAGCCGCAGCGAGTACATCACCGAACGCGGAAAGAGCCTGTCCAGCAACATGAACTCGACAACCCGGCCCGCATCGAGCACGCCCCGGTAAGTGCGCAGATAGGTGTCATGCGCGCCCGCGGACCGCAACACGGTCACCCACGCCGGCGACGAGCCACTGTCGCCGACCCGCGACAGCAGCAGCCGCACCGTCATGTCGACACGTTCGATGGCGCGGCCGAGCACCATGAACCGGTAACCGTCATCCCGGGACAGGGTCGAGTCGGCAAGCCCGGCGAACATCGCGGCACGGCCCTCCACATAGGACAGGAACTCGTGCGGACCGAGGCGTCGTGCCGCACGTTCCCGCTCGGCCAGCGCGTTGTAGGTGGTGTTGAGGCACTCCCAGATCTCGGTGGACGTGACTTCGCGTGCACCGCGGGCATTTTCGCGGGCCGAGGAAATCGCCTCCACGATGGAACACCCGCCGTCGGTGTCCCGGCTGAACGCCACCAGGTCCGTCAGCGACCACAGGTCCAGGGCCGTCTCCGGCGCATCGATGCCCAGCACCCTGAGCAGCGTCCTCGACGCGTGGTCGGGATCGACGCTGGAATCCTCCAGCAGCTGGTGCACCGTCACGTCGAGGATGCGGGCCGTGTCGTCGGCCCGTTCGACATAGCGGCCGATCCAGTACAGCGATTCGGCGTTGCGCGCCAACATCATTTACTCCTCTTCGCGCGAGGGGCCATCAGTCGTCCACCGCTTGTTGCTGCTGTTGCTGTTCTTCCTGACGGTTGGCCTGGGACTGTTGCTGCTGAGATGAGGACCCGTCGCCGTTCTTCTCGACCTTGGAATTCTTCGCAGCTGCCCGGGGTAGTGCACGGACCACCTCGGCGGCGGCCAGCTCGCGATCGGCCACCGAGGTGCGCGACGCGAGAACCCAGGTGTCCTTCGACCCGCCGCCCTGGCTGGAGTTCACCACCAGCGAGCCTTCCGGCAGCGCCACCCGCGTCAGCCCGCCCGGCAGCACCCAGACATCATCGCCGTCATTGACCGCGAACGGCCGCAGATCCACATGGCGCGGTGACAGTTCGTCACCGATCTGGGTAGGCACGGTCGACAACTGCACCACCGGCTGCGCGATCCAGCCGCGCGGGTCAGCGCGAATCTTCTTCGTGATCGCCGCGAGTTCCTTCTCGTTGGCGTCCGGTCCGAACACGATGCCGTAGCCGCCCGAGCCTTCGACCGGTTTGATGACCAGCTCGTCGACGCGGTCGAGGACCTCTTCCCGCTCCTCGTCGAGCCAGCACCGGAAGGTGTCGACGTTGGCCAGCAGCGGTTTCTCACCGAGGTAGTACTCGATGATGGTCGGCACATAGGTGTAGACGAGCTTGTCGTCGCCGACGCCGTTGCCCACGGCGCTGGAGATGACGACGTTGCCGGCGCGCGCGGCGTTGAGGACTCCCGCCACGCCGAGCACCGAGTCGGGCTTGAACTGCATCGGATCGAGGAAATCGTCGTCGATGCGCCGGTAGATGACGTCGACCTGACGCTCGCCCTCGGTGGTGCGCATGTAGACGGTGTTGTCGCGGCAGAACAGGTCACGGCCCTCGACCAGCTCCACGCCCATCTGGCGGGCCAGCAGCGAATGCTCGAAGTAGGCGGAGTTGTAGACACCGGGGGTCAAGACCACGACCGTCGGATCGGCGACGTTGTTGGCCGCCGCGTTGCGCAGCGCCCGCAACAGATGCGACGAGTAGTCACCGACCGCGCGCACCCGGTGTGTCGCGAACAGGTTCGGGAACACCCGGGCCATGGTGCGCCGGTTCTCCATCACGTAGGAGACGCCCGACGGGGACCGAAGGTTGTCCTCGAGCACTCGGAAGTTGCCCTGCCCGTCGCGCACCAGGTCGATGCCTGCGACGTGGATGCGCACCCCGTTGGGCGGCACGATGCCGACCGCCTCGCGGTGGAAATGCTCGCACGAGGTGATCAGTCGCCGGGGAATGACACCGTCACGCAGGATCTCCTGCTCGCCGTAGATGTCGTCGAGGTACATCTCCAGCGCCTGCACCCGCTGCCGGATGCCCCGCTCCAGCCGGGTCCACTCGGCGGCCGAGATGACCCTGGGGACCAGATCCAGGGGGAACGGACGTTCCTGCCCCGACAGCGAGAAGGTGATGCCCTGATCGATGAAGGCGCGACCGAGCGCATCGGAGCGCGCCTCCAGCTCCGACACATCGGAGGGGCCGAGCTCTTTGTGGATGCCCTTGTAGGGGCCGCGAACATTGCCATGGGCGTCGAACATCTCGTCGAAAGCCTGAGCGTAGGACCCTAGCGAGTTGTAACCACCGAAGATTCCGTCGTGCTTCTTTGCCGCCTTCGCGGAGGAACGTACGGTTCGTACGGATTCGGTCGCCAAGATGTCCCCTACTCTTCCTCGGGCGCACATTGCGCGGGCGTACGCATGTCATGCTGCAGCATTCCGGCCATTTCGGCAGGCCGGTAGGTCTCACTTTGGGACATTTACCCGCTCGCTGGTAACCTGAACAGTCGCTGCCGCCCGTGCGCGGCGCCCACAGACTCAAGTAACTCCAGTCGACGTTTAGAAGGAATACACGCGTGGCCAACATCAAGTCGCAGCAGAAGCGGATCCTCACCAACGAGCGCCGCAGGGTGCGCAACAAGTCGGTGAAGTCGTCGCTGCACACGGCGGTCCGCGGATTCCGGGAGGCCATCGAGGCCGGCGACAAGGACAAGGCGGGCGAGCTGCTGGTCTCCACCAGCCGCAAGCTGGACAAAGCCGCCAGCAAGGGCGTCATTCACAAGAACCAGGCCGCCAACCGCAAGTCGGCGCTGGCCAAGGCCCTGCACAAGATCTGAGTCTGTCCTGGCCGCCGCGCTAGTCGGCGGCCAGATCCGTGCCATCAGTCGGTGGCCAGCTCCGTACCATCAGTCGCTGGCCAGCTCCGCGACCCGACGGACCGCTCTCTCCACCGCGTAGTCCGGGTCCGCCGCCGCTCCTTTGACGTCGGCGTTGAGCGCCGCCACCAGCTGCAGCGCAGCGGCCACCGAATCCCGCGACCAGCGCCGCGCCTGCTTCTGCGCCTTCTGCACCCGCCACGGCGGCATGCCCAGCTCGCCCGCCAACCGGTACGGATCTCCGGACAGCGGCGCCACCCGCGCAATGGTGTGCACCGCCTCCGCCAGCGCATCGGCAAGCACCACCAGCGGTTCGCCTGCCATCATCGCCCAGCGCAACGACTCCGCCGCACCCGCGACGTCGCCGGTGACCGCCTTGTCGGCGATGTCGAAGCCCTTCACCTCGGCCCGGCCGGAGTGATAGCGACGGACTGCCGCCGCGTCCACCGAGCCGCCGGTGTCGGCCACCAGCTGCGAGCACGCCGACGCCAGCTCCCGGATGTCGGAACCCACGGCGTCGAGCACCGCGGTGACCGTCGCCTCGTCGACCTTCACCCGCAACGACCGGAATTCCTTGCGGACGAAATCGGCGCGCTCGGCTGCCTTGGCGATCCGCGCACACGGGTGCACCTCGGCACCCAGCTTCTTGAGGTGGTCGGCCAGCGCCTTGGCGCGGCCGCCGCCGGAGTGGATGACTACGAGCAGCGTGCCGTCGGGAAGATCGGCGGCCGCCGACTGGATCAGCGCCACCGCATCTTTACCTGCGTCGGCCGCCGATTCGAGGACCACCACCCGCTCGTCGGCGAACAGCGACGGGCTCAGCAGCTCGGCGAGTTCGCTGACACTGACCTCGCCGGCACGGAGCCGGTCCACGGGCACATCGCTGGTGCCTGCCGAGGCGCGTGCCGTGCGCAGCACGTCGGCCACGGCACGCTCGACCAGTAGCTCCTCGTCACCCAGGATCAGGTGCAGACCCGTCGCTTGACTCACCGCACGATCGTGTCACGTCGCGACGACACCGCCCAATGCCACACCGCCGCAACGACCAGCGCACCGACACTTACCGTCAGCACCCCGACAGGACCCGACGGCACGGCAACAGACGCTGCGGGCATCCGCGCGGCCCAGCGGGCCACCGTCAGCAGCCACCACACCTCCGGTCCGGTGAAACGGATCAGCACCTGGGCACCCGCCGGCCAGAGCGCGCACAGCGCGGCCGCCGCGGTTCCGATCACCGTGATCGGCGGGATCACCGGCGCGACGACCAGATTGGCGACGACCGCCACCACGCTCACCGATCCCGAGATGGCCGCCACCAGCGGTGCCGTGACCAACTGCGCCGCCACTGCCACGCTCACCGCGGCCGCGAGCGGACGGGGCCAGCCCCGATCGGCGAGCCGCCGAGACCAGACCGGAGCCACCACGATCAACGCTGCGGTGGCCGACACCGACAGTGCGAAACCGGCGTCGACGGCGAGCTCGGGCGCTCCGATCATCAGTGCGATCACCGTCGCCGACAACGCGGGCAGCGCCTGCCGCCGACGGTGCGACAGCACGGCGAGCAGCGTGATCGCCCCCATCACCGCAGCCCGCAGAACGCTGGGTGACGGCTGCACCACCACGACGAACGCGATCAACGTCACCGCCGCCAGCCCGACGGCGGCCCGTGGTCCCACCAGCACCGCCGACAACAGCACTGCGCCGCACACAATCGTCACGTTCGCCCCCGAGACCGCGGTCAGATGAGTCAGGCCGGACTCGCGAAACTGTGCGGTCACCAGGGCGGGCACCGCCGACGTGTCGCCGAGGACCAGGGCGGGCAGCATCGCAGCCTGGTCCGTGGGCAACGCAAGCCGGGCGGCATCGGCGAACCGCGCGCGCAGGCGGTGGGCGGCCTGATGAATCGGGGCCGCCTCCCCGCTGACGGGCTCGCCGCGGGCCGAGAGGACAGCGACCGTCAGATCGCGCCGCGTCGGACGACTGATCTGGGCACGGAATGCCGCCGGCTGCCCGGCCGTGAGCCTGGTGTAGCCGGCCCCTGACGCGAAGACGACGACGTCGCCCGACGATTCAGCACCGTCGAGCGCCACCAGGGAGCCACGGATCATCGTCCGGGCCCCGTCCAGAACCCGAGGCGTCTCCGCAGGGATCACCGTCACCGCGGCAACGGTGCCGAAATGGCGGGTGATCGGGTGGTGCCGGGCCGCGTCGACCCGTACGGCGACGGCGGCGGCGAAGCAACCGCCGACGAGTGCGACCCCCGCCACGGCTGCCGCGAGCGCCCTGCGGTCGAGTGCGGTCCTGCCCTGGCGTGTCCCCCACCACGCCGCAGCGACGGTCGCGGCCACCGCGACAGCGACCGTCGCCATGGCCGCGCCCACCGACCAGAAGATCCCCGCCGCGGTGACCGCCCAACAGGTCAGTGCCGCCGGGACCAGTCGCAGGTCCACACCCTCACACCCGGACGAGGTCGCGCAGTTTGTCCAGCCGCGCCGGGCCGATGCCGTCGACATCCCCGAGTTGGTCCACGCTCTGGAACGGGCCGTTGGCGTCCCGCCACGCGATGATCGCCGCCGCGGTCACGGGTCCGATTCCGGGCAATGTGTCGAGCTGGTCGACAGTCGCTGCATTAAGGTCGATGAGACCCGTTGCAGCCGTGGGAGTCTCGGTTGGGTTGCCGGCGCTGCGCGGTTCGGCTTCCGACACGATGGAGCTACCCATTTCCGCGGGCTGTCCCGGCGGGGCATCGATACCCACGACGATCTGTTCACCATCGGCGACCCGCCGCGCCATGTTCAGGCCGAGCACATCAGCCCCGTCGAGAGCTCCCCCTGCGGCGTCGAGCGCATCGGCGACCCGGGCGCCCGACACCAGAGTGACCAACCCCGGGGTGTGCACCAGTCCGACCACACTGACCACCACCGGATCGGCCGGCCCCGCCGGAACCGAACCGGCCGTAGGAGCCGCCGACGACACCATCTCCACCGGCGGGAGTTTGGCCGATACCACGGCCGGCGGGCTGTCCCGGATCAACGTCAGCACCGTCACCAGCACGGCGACGGCACCGATGACGCCGAGCGCCACCACGCCCGCACGGCCCGGGTCGGCACGGATCTTCGACACCCAACCGGCCGGACCGCCCGACGTGGCGGCAGGCAGCCACCTCGACAGCGTGGTGTCGGGCGGATCCTCGCCGTCGGCATCGGCGTCGCCGTCACCTCCGAGGCGCCGGCGTAACCGCTCGGCGGATAGTTCGGTGGACATGCGGCGACGGTAGGCGCGACCGCCGACCCTTCCCCGCCGAATCATGGCCGATCCCCGCCTCCTGGGGATGGACGAGGGGTTGGGGACAGAGGTGACTACCATTGCTCTCTGATATGAACCGTCGAGCCCCGATGATCGCAGGTATCGCGTTCGCGGTGCTCTACGCGACCGCCGTCCTGGTGCTGCCGGCCCTGCCCGGCAGCGATCCCGGAATCATCCGCGTCCAGGGCCTGCTCCTGGCGTTCGCCGCACTGGCGCTCGTGGTCGTCCTCGCGTTCGCCCGCGATGGGCTGACCGGTCCGCCTGCATACCTGTTCACGATCGGCTCGGCGCTGACCGTCGCCCAACTGTGCGCCGCGATCTGGTTCACCGCGGGCCCGGCACTTCGCCCGGGTCAGGTGACGGTGGGCACCGCCCTGGCCATCGAGGACATCGGCGCGATGTGGCTGCCCGTCGCCACGATTGCGCACATCCTGGTGGCAGTCCCGATCCTGTTGAGCGCCAACGAGGGTCGCCTGCCGCGGTGGCTCGGCACGACGGCCGCGGTGTTCACGGTGGAGCAGCTGATCGAGACCATCACGATCATCGGCCCGGCGGGCAGCTTCATCTCCCCCGGCGGTCCGATGAACCACTACCTCGGCGGAACACTGACGGCGGCGTTCGTCGCTGCGCTCGGCCTCGCGCTGACGCTGCCCGAGACAGAACGTGCGGCCGACGTCGTCGAGCAGGACACAGCTGAGCAGCCACCCGCCGAGGAGGCCTCGGTCACCAAGGGACAGCAGGGAGACTGATGACCTCAGCCCGATTGATACCCCCGAGCACCGTCGACACGGCCTCCGCCACGGAGTTGCGCGGCGAGGTTCGCCGGTTCCTGGCCGAGCACCGTGCCGCGGGTGCGTTCACCCCCGCCGCGGACGCATGGCTGTCCCGGTGGGACGAGACTTTCACCGCCGCGTTGGCCGAGCGCGGCTGGCTCGGCATGACGGTGCCCGTCGAATACGGCGGACACGGACGGTCCTCGCTGGAACGATTCGTCGTCACGGAGGAACTCCTGGCTGCGGGTGCGCCGGTGGCGGCACACTGGATCGCCGACAGGCAGATCGTGCCGTCGCTTCTCAAGTACGGCACGGACTTCCAGAAAGAAGAGTTCCTCCCGAAGATCGCGCGCGGTGAATGCTTCTTCGGGATCGGGATGAGTGAACCGGATTCGGGATCCGACCTGGCCAGCGTGCGCACGCGAGCCGAACGAGTCGACGGCGGGTGGGTGCTGACCGGCACCAAGGTGTGGACGTCGGGCGCTCACCTTGCGCATGCGTTCATCGCCCTCGTCCGGACCGAGGCGGTGGATCCGGCGCACCGGCATGCCGGTTTGAGCCAGTTCATCGTCGATCTACGCGGCCCCGGTGTCGAGATCCGGCCGATCGTGTCGATGAACGGTGCGCACCATTTCAACGAGGTGATCCTCGACGGAGCGTTCGTGCCCGACGACATGGTGTTCGGGACGATCGGCGAGGGCTGGCAACAGGTCACCTCGGAGCTGGCCTTCGAACGCAGCGGACCCGAGCGGTTCCTGTCCACATTCGTGCTACTGGACCTGTGCGCGGAAACCATGGCCGCACAGCGCATCGCACGAAACGATGACCTGGGCCGCCTGGTGGCACGGATCGCAGGGCTGCATCACATGTCGTCGGCGGTGGCAGGCGCGTTGGACCGCCACGAACCCGCCGACGTGGCTGCGGCGGTCGTGAAGGTTCTGGGCACCACCGCCGAAGGCGACATCGCCGAGTTCGCGCATCTGGCCGCCGACAGCGCTGTCGGGCCGGAATTCTGCGCCGCGGCGTCGGCCGCGGTCGACCAGCGACCCGGCTTCACGCTGCGCGGCGGTACGAACGAGGTATTGCGCGGGGTCATCGCACGCGGGCTGGGGATCCGGTGACGACGCCGGGAGTGGATGCGGCACTGGCCGACATGATGGACGCGGTGTTCGCCGAGCACGGCCGCGACACCGACCTGTGGGGGCGACTGGACGGGCTGGGCCTGGTGCGTCTCACCGGATCCGAGGACTCCGGCGGAAGCGGTGCGAGCTGGCGTGAAGCCGCCGAGCTGTTGTCCGCCGCTGTGCGGCACGCCGTACGGATTCCGTTGGCCGAACACGATTTGTTGGCCTGCCCTGTCCTCGACGCGGTCGGCGTCCTCTGTGACGGCGCGCCGCGCACCGTGTGCCTGCTCGACGGGCGCGGCCACGCCGACGCGGTACCGTGGGCCTCACAGGCCGAACGAATCGTCGCGCTCTGGGCGGACGGCGACGCCTACGTCGCGGCCGATCTGGCCGCCGACGAAGTGCGAATCACGCCGGGATCCAACATGATCGGTGAACCCCGAGACCACGTCGCGGTGGACACCGCATCACTGCGGGGGGTCGCCGTCCCCTCGGAGCTGGTCGACCAGCTGCGGCTCAAATCAGCGATGGTGCGGTCCATCCAGATCTGCGCAGCGTTGGACAGGGCGCTGGAACTCTCGATCGAGCACGCTAGGTCGCGGGAGCAATTCGGCCGGCCACTGGCGAAGTTTCAGGCGGTACAGCACCAGATCGCCGACATCGCCTCCGAGGCTGCCCTCGCGCGATCGGCCACCGAGTCCGCGCTGTCGGTCGCCGTGGCCGGCGACTGGCGTGCCCCACAGCTGGACTTCCTTGTCGCAGTGGCGCGGTCATGTGCCGGGCACGCCGCATCGGTCGTCGTGCGCAACGCGCACCAGGTACACGGGGCGATCGGGACCACCCGCGAGCACCGGCTACACGAATTCACCCGTGCCGCACTGGCGTGGCGCTCGGAGTACGGGTCGGTGCGCTACTGGGACGCCCGGCTGACCGACATGGCGACGGCTGCGGGCGCGAACGAGCTGTGGGGGCTGATCTGCCCCTAGGGGTCAGCGGATGACGACAGAGCTCGGTTCCCTTGGCGATCCCAGCATTTCCCGGTGCGACGGTGGTGTACGCCCCCCGTCGTCGGTGATTCCATAGCGCGCCGCCAATTCGGCCGAGATCAGGGTGTGACCGCTGACCGCGGACAGGTCAGGGTCCCGGAACAGCGCGTCGATGACGTGGCCGGTGAACTCCGGCGTCTCGGCCTGCGCGGCGAACGCGTCGAGCGCGTCCGGGTTGCCGTCGAACGCAGACCGCAACTTCTCGGTCAGCAGGATGCCCATCCAGAGCGACACCGATGCCACACCGGTACCACCGAAGTCGACCGCCATGTCGGCGGCCATCTTGTCGACTCCGGCCTTCTGCGCGCCGTAGGCGGGCCCGTGCATGTAGCAGACGGCGCCGGGCGACGAGGTGAACACGATCAGGCCGCGCCGCTGCGCGGCCAGCAGGGGGGCCGCGTGCCACGAGGCGACATAGGACGAACGGAGCCCGACGTCCAGGACGTCGGCCAGATCGCGGGGCTTCTCCCAGAACGGCTTCGGGCTGACCAGTTCGTCGGAGATGACCGCGGCGTTGTTGACGAGCAGATCGAGCCGACCGCACTCGGCGTGAACCCGCTCGAACAGCGACCCCACCGCGTCGTCGTCGCGGTGGTCGACCCGCACCCCGATGCCCCACGACGGCGTCTCGGGGATGGACCGTCCGGTGCCGTACACCCGCCAGCCCCTGCCGGCCAGAGCCGCGGCGATGCCGAGCCCGGCTCCGCGGCTGGCGCCCGTCACGACGGCTACCGGGTCGGCAACCGGACCCATGTCGCTCATGCCGCCACCTTAGAGGCAGTAGCTTGCTCTCTGGAACGACACTCGACGAGGAGACCCATGACTGCCAAGGCCACCGAATCCAGGACCACCGGCGCGCCACTGCGCGTCATTCAGTGGACCACCGGCAACATCGGGCGACGATCCCTGCACGCGATCATCGGACGCGACGACATGGAACTGGTCGGCGTCTTCGCCCACGGCGCCGACAAGGTGGGCGTCGATGCGGCCGAGCTCGCGGGGTGGCCGGAACCCACCGGAATCACGGCCACCAACGACATCGACGAACTGGTGGCGCTGCGGCCCGATGCGTGCTGCTACAACCCGCTCTGGCCGAGCATCGACGAGCTGGTACGCCTGCTGGAATCAGGGATCAACGTCTGTTCCAGCGCGGCGTGGATCACCGGGGGCAAGCAGACCCCCGAGGATCTGGATCGCATCCGGAAAGCCTGCGCGACAGGCAATTCCACCATATTCGGCAGTGGCGCCCACCCCGGGATGAGCAATCTGGTGGGCATGGTCCTGTCCGGCGCGTGCGAGCGCGTCGACGAGATCCGCATCACCGAGTCGGTGGACTGTTCCACCTACGAATCCGCGGGCACCCAGACGGCGATGGGCTTCTCCCAGGACCCCGACACACCGGGACTGGCCGAGAACGTACGCAGGGAGAGCGAGGTGTTCGCCGAATCCGCCGCGATGATGGCCGATGCGATCGGGGCCACGCTGGACCGGATCACCTTCGACGTGACGTTCACCGCCGCGACCGGCGACAGCGATCTGGGCTTCATGCAGATCCCCGAGGGAACGGTGGCCGGCGTACACGGTTACCACCGCGGCTGGGTCGGTGACCACAACGTCGTCAGCGTCGGCTTCAACTGGATCATGGGCGAGCACGTCACGCCGCCGAAGCCGCTCGAGCACGGCCACGTCGTCCAGGTCTTCGGCGTTCCCAACATGCGGACCGTGGTGCACTGCCTGCCGCCCAGGGACTGGACCGAACCGGGCTTCATGGGCCTGGGCATGATCTACACCGCGATGCCGGTCACCAACGCGGTGCCAGCGGTCGTAGCCGCGCCACCGGGAATCGTGACGCTCGCCGATCTCCCCCCGATCACCGGACGGTCATCAGTCTGAGGCCCGGCCCGGCGGCAGGGCCCCTCACTCGAACGTGCATTCGATGCAGGGGCCCTGCTTCCGAGTCTCACCGGTGTAGTACTGCCAGGGGCCGTGCAATTCCTGCCAGCGGAATTATTCGCGTGAGCTGCGGGTTTACACCATCAGAACACCAAGAACCACCACCACCACCATCACCACCAGAAGTCGAAACCGCGAGACACGCTCCACGGCTCCGACCCACACAAGGGAAGAGCAGAACCATGAAGAACCTCACCATCACCGCCACCGCAGCCGCCGCCCTGACCGCCGGATTCCTCGGCCTGGCCGCCCCCGCGCTGGCCGCCCCCACCGGCAACGGCGACGCCCGGGCCACCATCAGCCAGCTCGAAGCCCAGGGCAACCGGGTCATCGTCAACAAGCTCTCCGACGCCTCGCTGTCGGAGGCCGACGTCGTCAGCGTCAAGCAGGGCGGCCCGATCCGCGGCACCGTGCAGGACGATTTCAACGACCGCACCTACCAGCAGACCGTCACCGGCTACGTCTACTACGTCGACGTCCGCTGACCGGACACAGCGGGTGACGCCCGCTGATCGGCCAACAAGGAGGGGCACCCCGTGGTGGGGGTGCCCCTTCGTCATGTCGTGGCCACGCGTACCGCCACACCTACCGCTCCGCCGCCGACGTGCACCGACAACAGTGGTCCCATGTCCGCCACCGTGAGGGACGAGATCTGTGGAAGCCGTTGCGTGAGTGTGGCACCGAGTTCATCGGCGGCATCGTGATTGTCCACGTGGTGCACGACGATGTCGGCGGCGTTGTTCCCCACCACCTCCGCGACACGGTCCACCATCGCCGCATGCGCCTTGGTGACTGTGCGGATCCGCTGATCGAGCACCAGCCGTCCGTCGACGTCCAGACACAGCAGCGGTTTCAACGCCAGTGCGGTTCCCAGCCAGGACGCCGTCGTGCGAATCCGGCCACTTCGGCGCAGATTCTCCAACCGGTGCACGACGAGATAGACGTGGGTTCGCGACACCGCTGAGCGCGCAGCCGCCTCGACCGCGTCGATGTCCGCACCGGCACTCGCGCAGCGCGCCGCGGCCGTGGCGACGAAGCCGACGCCCATCGCCGCCGACCGCGAATTCACCACCCGTACCGACGGCCCGAATTCACGCGCCGCCGTCACCGCGGCGCTGTAGGTGCTCGACAGGGCGGCCGAAAGGTGTACTGCGACAACCCCGTCACCACCGCTGTCGACAAGCGCCTGCCGGTAGGTCTCGACCAGTTCGGCGGGGGTCGCACCCGCGGTCGTCACCTTGGGACGGTCGTGGATGTCGAAGGGGACGTCATCGACGCCGTCCCGCAGGTCCACGCCGTCGATCAGGACATGCAGGGGCACCTCGCGAACGTCCCAGCGCTTGCGTTCGTCGGGCTGCAGGCGCGACGACGAGTCGCTGACCACCACGACCGGCATGGCAGACCGCTAACCTCCCGAGGCGGGAACCTGCACGCCCGCCTCGGCCAGACCTTTGATCATCAGCTCGGCAACCGCCTGATGCGCTTCGAAGTTCCAGTGAATCCCGTCGGGATTGCCCCGACCGCTCATCACTTCCTCCCCCACCGCCGCCTTCAGATCGACCAACGGCACCGCGTGTTCAGCCGCCCAGCGGGTGATCGCCGCGACCGTGCCCTGCCTGCCGTGGTGAGCCATCCCGTAGGTGGGGGCGATGTGAACCGACGGTAGCGAGGCCACCACCGGGATCCCCGGACGATTGAAGTCGATTGCTGCCCTCGTCATTTCGAGGTACTCGACGGTCAGGTGCGGCGGTAGAGCAGCTCGCGCGATCGGAGAGAACCGTGGTTGCACCCATCCGTACCCGTCACGCACCCACCGCCGTACCCGCGGAGGCCGCACATACCGGATCAGTTCGCGCAGCGCGGTGGGCAGCGGCGACGGCAGCGAGTCCATGCCCGAGGTTGCGAAGATCACCGCACCGGCCTTGGGTAGCGCAGCCCACGACCGCGGGTCCTGCGTCGCAGCCCACCACACGTCCCGGCTGGTCCAGCCGATCCGCCCGATCAGCTCTACACCCCAACCAAGCTGTCCGGCAACGATATTCGGCCAGATTCGCGGGTCGTCCGCCGGCACGCCCCCGGTCGGTCCGTAGTAGGACAGCGAATCGCAGAAGACGAGCAACGTGCGGGCGCCGTGGGTGGACTCAGAGGACATCGTTGGCGACCTGCGCCGAGGCGTTCCACACGTCGAGTCTCCACCGGATGTCATCGAAGGATGCCGGATCACCGTCGGTGCGAGTGTGCCCCGCCAATTGCACCCAGCTCGCGTTGCCCATCCCGCCGAGCACCGGCCAGGTGTCCACAGGCAGGCCGAGCAGGGCCGCGGTCAGCGCGGCGATCAGGCCACCGTGAGCCACCAGCACCACCGGGCGATCGGGATCATCGACTCCCCAGTCGCCCCGTGCCTGCACCAGCTCCCGCACCAGCGGAATACTGCGGTCGGCGACGTCGATCCGGCTCTCCCCGCCGTGTGGAGCCCACCGCGCATCGTCGCGCCAGGCCAGCCTGGCACCGGGCGCCACCGCGTCGACCTCCAGATGCGTCATCCCCTGCCAGTCCCCGAGATGTGTCTCGCGGAGCCGGGTGTCGATGCTCACGGGTTGGCCGCTGCGGTCGCCGAGTGCGACGGCGGTATCGAGTGCGCGGCGCAGATCAGACGAGATGATGAGCAGGGGTTGGCGTTTGGCGAGCACCTCGGCGGCCGATGCGGCCTGTTCACGACCGAGGTCACTGAGATCGGTGTCGAGTTGGCCCTGCATCCGGCTACCCGCGTTGTACTCGGTCTGCCCGTGCCGCAGCATGACCAGGCGGCGAATGGTCATTCCTCGTCCTTGTCCCCGGCCGCATCGCCATCCGGGGTGTCGAGCTCGATCGGAACTGTCGGGCAGTCACGCCACAGTCGGTCCAGCGCGTAGAAATTGCGTTCATCCTGATGCTGGATGTGCACCACGATGTCGACATAGTCCAGCAGGGTCCAGCGTCCCTCGCGGGTGCCTTCCCTGCGGGCCGGCTTGTATCCGGCCTGGCGCATCTTCTCCTCGACCTCGTCCACGATGGCGTTGACCTGGCGGTCGTTGTTGCCGGAGGCGATCACGAAGCAGTCGGTGATGACGAGTTGACCGGACACGTCGATGACGACGATGTCCTCGGCGAGTTTGGCCGCGGCCGCACGCGCGGCAATGGTGGCCATCTCGATGGCTTCGGCTGTGGCGGTCAGGGGTCGACTCCTTCACCTACGAGGCTCTGGTTGCTGTAGAGATTGCGCTTGGCGACGTACTGGACGACGCCGTCGGGAACCAGATACCAGATGGGACGGGACTTTTCGGCGCGAAGCCGGCAGTCGGTGGACGAGATGGCCAGTGCAGGCACCTCGACGAGGTGCAGCGCATCGGCGGGCAGTTCCGACATGGCGGCTGAAATGTGCTGAGCGTCGAGCTCGTAACCGGGCCTGCTGACCCCGATGAAGCGCGCGATCGCGAACAACTGCTCCCAGTTCTGCCACGACAGGATCGACGCGAGCGCGTCGGCGCCGGTGATGAAGTAGAGGTCGGCGTCGGGATTCTGGTCGTGCAGGTCGCGCAGCGTGTCCTTGGTGTAGGTCGCGCCGCCCCGGTCGATGTCGACCCGGCTGACCGAGAACCGCGGGTTGGCCGCGGTGGCGATCACCGTCATCAGGTAGCGGTCCTCGGCGGAGGTGACGACGCGGCTGCGCTTCTGCCATGGCTGACCGGTGGGCACGAACACGACTTCGTCGAGGTCGAACAGATCGGCGACCTCGCTGGCCGCGACGAGGTGCCCGTTGTGGATGGGGTCGAAAGTTCCGCCCATCACGCCCAGCCTTCTCTGCCGTCGGCCGCCTGGTTGCACGAATAGCGAGCTTACGGGAGTGCGGGGGCGCGCTCAGACCGCAGACAGATTGTGAGTCTGCAGAACCTCGGACACCTCGAACGCCGCTCGGTCGGCGCGGTAGATGTCGCGCGCGTACTCCACGCACCGTCCGGCGCTGTCGACGGTGCTGCGCGTCAGGAGAGTCCCCGCCGATCCGGCCCGCACCCCGAGCTGCACGCTGGTCGCGTCGTCGAGAACGATGGACTCCAGCACTGCCGTCGTCCGGGCAAGCTCGATCCCGTACCGCGACCGCAGCACCGCCCACAACGAACCGTCATCGGGCTCGTCCAGGATCCCGGGGGTGAGCTCGGCGGGCAGAAACGTCGTCTCCAGCGCGAACGGCACGTCGTCGACGCTGCGCAGCCGGTGGAAAACGTGCACTCCGGCACCGTCGGCAAGTCCGAGCGCGCGCCGCACCGCCGGAGTGGCGGGCCGATGCTCGGCCCACAGCAGCTGCGCGGCAGGGCGGCGTCCCATGCGGGCCACCTCTTCGGAGAAGCTGCCGATGTGGAACCGGACCCGGGGCTCGGCAACGAACGTTCCGCGCGGCGGTTTGCGGTAGACCACGCCCTCACTCTCGAGCAGGGACAGTGCCTGCCGCGCGGTCATACGGCTGACGCCGTGCCTTTCGGCGAGCTCGCGCTCGGACGGCAACAGGGTGTGAGGGCCCAGCTGTTCGGTGTCGATCCGGTCGCGGACGTCAGCGGCGATCGTCATGTACAGCGGCGTGCCGGAGGGCATCAGTGCAGCGTAGTCGCGTAAGTCGACTTCGGTTCGGACATGGGGCGTGTAAATACTTCGTGACTTCGTTGACGTAACGGCACGCCCATCCGATACTTTGGTTCAACCACATGGTCTATACCACGGAGATGGAGATCCGAATGTCCGACGTGCCTTCACGCAGTGATGCCGCCGACCTTGCTCAGTTCGGCTACACACAGTCCCTGGAACGCCGCACCGGCAAGTTCGCGTCCTTCGCGGTGGCGTTCGCGTTCGTGTCCATCGCGACCGGCATCTTCACCACCTACGGCGCCGTCTTGAACAGCTCCGGCCCGGTGGGTATCTGGACGTGGCCGATCGCCGTCGTCGGGCAGCTGGCCGTGGCGTTCGTGCTCGGCGCCCTGGCCTCGCGGATCCCCGTGACCGGCTACCACTACCAGTGGATGTCTCGGCTGGCCAACCCGATCCTGGGCTGGATCATCGGCTGGATCTCGTTCACATTCCTGGCCGTCGTGGTGTGCGCTGTCGACTACACCATCGCCTCGACGATCCTTCCCGTGCTGCTGAACTACGAGAGCACCCCGACGATCGCGTGGATGATGACGGCCGGAGTTCTGGCCATCCAGGCGCTGCTCGTGGCCTTCTCGACGCCGTGGGCCGAGCGGGTCAACAACAGCCTGGTGACGCTCGAGCTGATCGGGATGGTGGCGCTGACCGCGCTGCTGCTGGTCGTCGCCGCCGTCCGCGGCGACATGGACTTCTCCAATCTCTTCAGCAAGGGCGCGATTCCGAGCGAAGGCTTCTGGAGCTTCGGGGACTGGACCTCGGCAGGGCCGTGGATGTTGGGCTTCCTGCTGGGCGCCTTCACCATCGTGGGCTTCGAGTCGGCCGCCAACCTCGCCGAGGAGACCCACGACCCGGAGCGAGTGGTACCGCGCGCCATGTGGCAGGCCGTCCTGGCCTCCGGCGTACTGGGTTTCGTCTTCCTGATCGCCGTTACCCTCGCCGCCGGCGACCCGGTGGCCCTCGCCGAGTCCGGGACGCCGATCGCGGACGTCATCGACAAGACGCTCGGCTCCGTCGTCGCCACCCTTCTGCTCCTCATGGTGGTGCTCGCGATCTTCGCCTGCGGCCTGGTCATCATGATCACCGGAGTGCGATTGACGTGGGCGATGTCGCGAGACGAGCGCTTCCCCGGCTGGCAGCAGTGGAGCCAGATCTCCCCCCGCTTCCGCACCCCGATGAAGGCCACCGCGGTGTACTTCTGCCTCGCGCAGCTGATCCTGGCGATCTTCGCCCACTCCGAGACGGCCCTGTTCACGCTCTTCGGTGCCGCGACGCTGCTACCCGCGGTCATGTACGCCTCCACTGTGGTGCTGTACCTGATCAAGCGCAGAGACCTGCCGACGAACGGCAAATTCGACCTGGGGGCGTGGGAGATCCCGATCCTGGTGGTGGCGATCGTATGGCTGGCCTTCGAGCTTGCGCTGTTCCGCGACGCCGCCTTCAAGGAGGCATGGCTGTACGTCCTCGTGATGGTTGCGATCGGCGCGGCGTATCTGGCGTATCTCCTCATCCGGCGCGGCAAGCAGGCATTGTCGATGCCGGACATGCACTCGATCGACGCCGAGCTCAGGGAGTGACAGGACAAGCCATGCACCACATCCTGGCCATCGACCAGGGCACCTCCGGGACGAAGGCCGTCGTGGTCGACATCCGGGCCGGCGCCGCCGGGCGGGTCGCCGCCACCGCCGAAGTGACGCTGCGTCCGGAGTACCTCCCCGGCGGCGGGGTCGAACAGGATGCCGAGGCGCTCTACGAGTCCGTCGTCACCGCAGGCAGGCGTGCGCTGGAGCTTGCCGGTGTACCGGTCGTCGCGGTGGCACTGGCCAACCAGGGCGAGACGGTGCTCGCGTGGGACCGCGACAGCGGCAGGCCGCTCACCCCGGCGATCGTCTGGCAGGATCGCCGCGCCGAATCACTCTGTGCCGCAATGTCTGACCGAGCCGACGAGATCGCGCGGCGTACCGGACTGATGCTCGATCCGTACTTCTCGGCGCCGAAGATGGCGTGGATCCGCGCCCACCTGACCCGTGACGGCGTGGTGACCACAACCGATACCTGGCTCGTGCACCGCCTGTGCGGCGCTTTCGTCACCGACGCATCGACCGCGAGCCGCTCGCTGCTGATGGCACTGGACGAGGTGCGCTGGGACGACGACCTGCTCGCGCTGTTCGGTCTGGCGGGCGAGGCGCTGCCGGAGATCGTCGGCAGCGACCAGATCGTGGGCAGCACGGACGTCTTCGGCTCGACGCTGCCGGTGACCGGGCTGATCGTGGACCAACAGGCCGCCCTGCTCGCCGAAAGCTGCCTGGACGCGGGCTCCGCGAAATGCACGTACGGCACCGGCGCGTTTCTGCTGGCGCAAGTCGGTTCCGAGCCAGTGCGTTCGACGTCGGGGCTCACCACGTCGGTGGCCTGGCGGCTGCGCGACGAGACGTCCTACTGCATCGACGGCCAGGTGTATACGGCCGCATCGGCCATCCGATGGGCCGTCGACCTCGGACTGGTACCCTCGGCCGACCAGATCGACTCTGCAGCAGCAGATTCCAGCGACGGCGTACTGTGCGTCCCTGCACTGGCGGGTCTGGCCGCACCCTGGTGGGATGCTGCGGCCACCGCGTCCTTTGCCGGGATGACGTTGTCGAGTAATCGCGGCAACTTGGTGCGGGCCCTGATCGAGGGGATCGCCGCACAGGTGACGGCGCTCATCGACCTGGTGGCCGACGACCTGGGGCGGCCGTTGACCCGGCTTCGCGTGGACGGTGGGCTGACGCGCTCGACGGTGCTGATGCAGGCGCAAGCCGATCTGGCGCGGATACCCGTCGACGTGTATCCGTCGCCGCACGCGACCGCGCTCGGCGCCGCCGCGTGCGCGCACCTCGCGGTCGAACCGGACATCTCGGTGGCGGACGCGGTGGGCACCTGGTCGCCGCAGCACACCTTCGAACCCCGGTGGTCAGACGAGCGTGCCGCTGACTACCTGGACCGCTGGCGCCGTGCCGCCGAAGCCACTCTCGCTCAGGAGGCTGCGCAATGATCTCCGATGTCGTCGTGATCGGTGCGGGCATCGTCGGCTCCGCGATCGCGAGGGCGCTGGCCGCCACCCGGCTGTCGGTCACGCTCGTCGAGGGCCGTGGCGATGTCGGCGACGGCACCAGCAAGGCCAATACCGCGTTGCTGCACACCGGCTTCGACGCCACACCGGGAACACTGGAGTCACGGCTGGTCGCTCGCGGCTACCACTTACTGGGCGACTACGCGGAGCAGACCGGCATCCCCGTCGAACGCACCGGGGCGATGCTGGTCGCGTGGACCGAGGAAGAATCCGACGTCCTACCGCGGCTCGTAGCCAAGGCTGAAGGCAACGGCTACCTCGACTGCGGCATCGTCCAGTCCGACGAGGTGTACCGGCGGGTCCCCGACCTCGGACCAGGTGCTCTGGCCGGGCTGACGGTGCCGGGCGAGTCGATCATCTGCACCTGGACCACGAACCTGGCACTGGCCACCGACGCCGTCGCGCGCGGAGCCCGGCTGCTGCGCGGCGCACGGGTGACCGAGGTGGTGGCCGGCCCCGAGTACACGACGTTGCGCACCACCGGTGGCGATGTGCGTGGGCGCTGGATCATCAACGCCGCCGGGCTGGGCGCCGACCTGCTCGACGCCGAATTCGGGTATCACCGCTTCACCGTGGTCCCACGTCGGGGCGAGCTGCTGGTGTTCGACAAGCTGACCCGGCCGTTGGTGCCGCTGATCGTGCTGGCGGTACCGTCCTCGCGCGGCAAGGGCGTGCTGGTGAGCCCGACGATCTACGGCAACGTGATGGTCGGCCCGACGTCGGAGAACCTCCAAGACCGCACTGCGACAGGAACTTCCGAGCAGGGATTCGAGTTCCTGGTGTCCAAGGGACGCGCGTTGATGCCCACGCTGTTCGACGATGAGATCACCGCGAGCTACGCGGGCCTGCGTGCCTCCACCGATCATGACGACTACCTCATCGACCTCGATGCCGAGCAGAGATACGTGCTGGTCGGCGGGATCCGCTCCACCGGGCTCACGTCCGGGATGGCGATCGCGGAGTATGTCGCCGGCCTGCTCGCCGACGCGGGCGTGGATGTCACCGAACGCGACGATCTGCCTCCGCCGCCGCGGATGCCCAACATCGGAGAGGCGGGCCTGCGCCCCTACCAGGACGCCGAACGCGTGGCGGCCGACCCGGAGTACGGCCGCATCGTGTGCTTCTGTGAACGGGTCAGCGCGGGCGAGATCCGCGACGCGTTCCAGTCCCCCATTCCGCCGGCCGATCTGGACGGGCTGCGCCGGCGGACCCGGGTGATGAACGGCCGCTGCCAGGGGTTCTACTGCGGGGCGCACACGCAGACGCTGCTGCAGAGCGGGGCCGCGCGATGAGCCATGTCGCAGTCGCCGTGATCGGCGGTGGCCCATCCGGACTCACCGCCGCCGCCACGCTGGCGCCGCTCGTCGACGGCGAGGTCCTCGTCCTGGAACGGGAAGCCCATACCGGCGGGATCCCCCGCCACAGCGACCATCTGGGCTACGGCATCCGCGATCTGCACCGGTTCGTCTCCGGGCCGGCGTATGCCCGCAGACTCACCACGATGGCCGCCGACGCCGGCGCGGTGCTCGAGACCGAGGCGATGGTCACCGGATGGGCCGGAGAACGCACGATGCAGGTCACCTCACCCCGAGGCGTCCGCACGGTCAGCGCCGACGCGGTGATCCTGGCGACGGGAGCGCGCGAGAGACCCCGCCCGGCGCGGATGGTGCCGGGCGACCGCCCCGACGGCGTGTACACGACCGGCCAGCTGCAGAACCTGGTGCACGTCCATCACACGAAGGTCGGGACGAAAGCGGTGGTCGTCGGCGCAGAACTGGTCAGCTGGTCAGCGGTGCTGACCCTGCGTGAAGCCGGTTGCGCCACAGTGGCAATGGTCAGCGGTTACCGCCGCGCGGAGGCCTATGCGGCGTTTCGCTCCGCCGGCCGTGTGCTGATGGACGGTCCGGTACTGACCGGCTGTCGGCTGGTAGCCGTCCACGGCAAGCATCGGGTGCGATCGGTCACCGTGGAATCGCTGACCACCGGTGAGCGTCGCGACATCGACTGTGACACGGTCATTTTCACCGGAGACTGGATCCCCGATCACGAGCTTGCGCGTACCGGCGGGTTGCAGATGGACGCCGCCACCCGGGGCCCTGTCGTCGATACCGCGCTACGAACCAGCCGCCCCGGGGTCTTCGCGGTGGGCAATCTTCTGCACCCGGTGGACACCGCCGACGGTGCCGCGCTCGACGGGCGGCACGTCGCCACAGCGGTGCAGACGTGGCTGGGCCGCAGCGGCGAGCTCGCTGCAACGGCTGCCGAGACCCGGATCGTCGTCGAGAAGCCGTTCCGGTGGGTGGCGCCGCAGCGGATCGCGGCCGGAGCGGGCATACCCGCCCGTGGGGACCTCCTGCTGTGGACCGACGAGTACCGCCGCTTGCCGAAACTGCGCGCCGTGCAGGACGGCCGGGTGCTGGCCACCAAGCGCACGCCGTGGCCCGCGGCGCCGGGACGGATCTACCGCGCGCCGTGGACGCTGGTCGCCGACGCGGACCCGAAGGGCGGCGCGGTCACGGTGTCGCTGGCTTAGGCCGCTCGATCGTGCCATGTCATCCGCAACACGCCGCGGCACGCGGATGAATCGGCACGCTCACCAGCCACCGCGGGCCCGCACAGCGGTATCGACCCGGTCGACGATCATGTCGGAGCGGCGTCTGAGCAGGTCGGCACCCACCCGGATGATCACCCATCCCGCCGCCTCCAGAAGGACCGCGCGTTCGATGTCCCACGCCCGCTGCCGTCCGTCGGTCCAGTGCTGCGCACCGTCGTATTCGACGGCCACCTTCCACCGCGGCCATCCCATGTCCAGGCGCGCAAAGACGCGGCCCCACCGGTCGCGCACCGCGATCTGGGTGGTCGGCGCCGGAATTCCGGCGCCGACCACCACCAGCCGCGTCGCCGACTCGTAGGGCGACTCCGCGCCGCCGTCGACGAGACTGGCGGTTCGGCGTAGGCGGCACATCCCCCGGGCACCCGGGTGCTGCCGCATCACGCTCTCGATGTCGTCCGAGGTCAGGCCGGTGGCGTTCATGAGCGCGTCGATCCTCTGCACACCCTCCCGCTCGGACAGCCGACGGCCCAGGTCGAATGCGGTGCGGGCAGGGGTGGTCACGGGCATCCCGGCGATCACGACGACCTCGCCGTCGGCCACGCTGTCAGAGCTGACGATGATGCCCTGCGGCGGCCGCCTATTGGCGTGTATCAACTGAGCCGGCGCATCGGGCTCGATCCACTTGGCACCCAGCAGCGCCGCGGCCGAGAGCCCCGACACCACCGCTTCCCGACCGGACCACAGCCACGCCGCGCGGGCTCTGCCCACCGCGTCCAGCTCGGCACCGCGGGGATGCCACACGCCCGGATGGACGGCTTCGTGGAATCGGCGCAGCTCCCGGAAGATCAGAGTGCCCGCCGCCAGCTGCTCGGATGCCCGAAACGGCGAGTCGATGTGCTTCATGGGGGCGACAGTGCCGACGCCGACCGACGGGTGAGGCGCCCTGGGCCGAGTTATCCACAGCCCGTCGCCGCGAGCGTGCAGCCTAATCCGCCTCCGACGGCGCGTCGCGGATGAAACGACACACTCGCGCCGACGACAGACCTAGACGGGAAGCAGGGAGTCGATCACCGAGGCCAGTTGCTTGGCCGAGCGGCACTCATGCATCGTGATGACGTCCTGGTAGCGCGGGACCGCCGAATCGCCGCTGCCCCACAGATGCTTGGGCTCGGGGTTGAGCCAGTGGGCGTGCCTGCTGGCATTGACCATGTGCGACAGCAGATCCGTCTCCGGATTGCGGTAGTTGTTGCGGCCGTCGCCGAGGACCAGCAGTGAACTGCGCGGTGACAGCACGTTGGGAAACTTGTCCAGGAACGACGAGAACGCGTGGCCATAATCGGAATGCCCGTCGCGGGTGTAGACGGCGGCCTCGCGGGTGATGCGCTGCACGGCGACGGCAAGGTCGGATTCCGGGCCGAAGAGCTCGGTCACCTCGTCCGTGGTGTCGATGAAGGCGAAGACCCGTACGCGCGAGAACTGTTGGCGCAGAGCGTGCACGAGCAGCAGCGTGAAGTGGCTGAAGCCCGCGACCGAACCCGACACGTCGCACAGCACGACCAGCTCGGGTCGGGCCGGGTGCGGCTTCTTGAGCACCACGTCGATGGGCACCCCACCGGTGGACATCGATTTGCGCAGCGTCTTGCGCAGATCGATCTCGCCCGCGCGTGAGCGCCGCCTGCGCGCCGCCAACCGCGTGGCCAGCGTGCGCGCCAGCGGGCCGACCACCCGCCGCATCTGGCGCAGCTGTTCACCCGATGCCCGCAGGAACTCGACGTTCTCGGCGAGCTGGGGCACGCCGTACATCTGCACATGGTCGCGGCCGAGTTGCTCGGCGGTACGCCGCTTGGTCTCCCCTTCGACCATCTTGCGCAGTTGAGCGATGCGTTGCGCGGCAATCGCTTTGGCGATCTGTTCCTGTGTGGGGGTGGGCTCGTCACCATAGGGCGCCAACAGGCCCGCCAGCAGCCGGCCTTCCAGGTCATCGAGGCTCATCGCCTTGAGCGCCTGGTAGGACGAGTAGGACGGTCCGCGGCTGGAGCTGTAGCGGCCGTAGGCTTCGACGATCTGGGCGATCATCGCCGCCAGCCGCTCGTCGATGTTGGCCATGTCTTCGTTGTCGGTCAGCATGTCGACGAGCGCGCTGCGCAACGCCTCGATGTCCTCGGGCGGAAGTCCCTCGCCGTCCTCGGACTCGTCGGCCACCAAGGTCCTGGCGCCCAGGGCCGCCGGAAAGTACAGGTCGAACAGCGCGTCGTAGGTCTCGCGGTGATCCGATCGTCGGAGCACCGCGCACGCGAGCCCTTCACGCAGTACCGCGCGGTCGGCCAACCCGAGCGTGGCCATCACCTGCCCGGCATCCACCGTTTCCGATGGACCCACCGAAATCCCTTGGCCGCGCAAGGCTTCCACGAACTCGACCAGATGGCCGGGGATCCCGTGTGGTGCCAACGGCTGGGGCGGGCGGGTGCGGCGAGGTGGCATTAGTTGAGCCTCAGCTCCCCCGCCGCCTTGGTCTGGTCCGACTGGTGCTTGAGCACGACACCCAGCGTGGCGGCGATCAACTCGTCGTCGATGGTGTCCATGCCCAGCGCCAGCACGGTGCGGCCCCAGTCGATGGTCTCTGCGACCGACGGCAGCTTCTTGAGCTGCATACCTCGCAGCACCCCCACGATGCGCACCAGCTCCTCGGCGAGGCGCTCGGGCAGCTCCGGGACCCGCGACAGCAGGATGCGGCGCTCCAGGTCCGGATCGGGAAAATCGATGTGCAGGAACAGACACCGCCGCTTGAGCGCCTCCGACAGCTCGCGCGTCGCGTTCGACGTCAACACCACCAGCGGTCTGCGCTCGGCGGTGATGGTGCCGAGCTCTGGCACCGTCACCGCGAAATCGCTGAGCACCTCCAGCAACAGACCCTCGATCTCGATGTCGGCCTTGTCGGTCTCGTCGATCAGCAGCACCGTGGGCTCCGTGCGCCGGATCGCGGTGAGCAAGGGACGGGTCAGCAGGAATTCCTCGGAGAACACGTCCATCTTGGTCTGGTCCCAGTCACCGTGACCGCCTTGGCTTCCGGTCTGGATGCGCAGGATCTGCTTGGCGTGATTCCACTCGTACAGCGCGCGCGCCTCGTCGACGCCCTCGTAGCACTGCAGACGCACCAGTTCCGACTCGGTGGCCTGGGCGATCGCGCGGGCGAGCTCGGTCTTGCCGACGCCCGCGGGACCCTCCACCAGCAGCGGCTTACCGAGCCGGTCGGCGAGGAACACCGCGGTGGCCGTTGCGGTGTCGGGCAGATAGCCGGTCTCGGCCAGCCGCCGCGCGACATCGTCGATGTCGGCGAACAGCGGCACCGTACGTGCGGGGACAGTCATGATTGTCTGTGCTCCTGACTTAGGCCGGACGGGTGTGGCCGTCGCCCCACACGATCCATTTGGTCGACGTCAATTCGGGAAGCCCCATCGGTCCACGGGCATGCAGCTTCTGGGTGGAGATGCCGATCTCGGCACCGAAGCCGAACTGCTCCCCGTCGGTGAACGCGGTCGACGCGTTCACCATCACCGCCGCCGCGTCCACTCGCTCGGTGAATCGTTGCGCAGCAGCATGATCGGTCGTGACGATGGCTTCGGTGTGGCCCGTGCCGTACTCGTTGATGTGGTCGATCGCCGAGTCCAGGCCGTCGACAACGAGAAGCGCGATGTCCATGGAGAGGAACTCGGCACGCAGCTCGTCCTCCGACGGGTCGACGTGCACCGTGACGCCGGCCGCCTGCAGTGCATCGGTCAGCCTCGGCACGGCGGCACCGGCGATCGCGGAGTCGATCAACAGCGACTCCGCGGCGTTGCAGACACTCGGCCGCCGCGTCTTGGCGTTCAGAAGAATGCTCTCGGCCATGTCGAGGTCGGCCGATTCATGAACGTAGACATGGCAGTTGCCGACACCCGTTTCGATGGTGGGCACCTGCGCATCACGCACGACGGCGTCGATCAGACCGGCTCCGCCGCGCGGGATGACGACATCGACGAGCCCGCGGGCCTGGATCAGATGCGTGACGCTGGTGCGGTCCTGGCTGGGCAGCAGCTGCACGGCGTCGACGTCGAGACCTTCGGTGGCCAGCGCGGCCCGCAGCGCGTCCACCAACGCTGCGTTGGAGCGGGCGGCCGACGAACTGCCGCGCAGCAGAACGGCGTTGCCGGACTTCAGCGTCAACCCGAAGGCGTCGACGGTGACGTTCGGACGACCCTCGTACACGATGCCGATGACGCCGAGGGGCACCCGCTGCTGACGTAGTTGAAGGCCGTTGGGCAGCGTGCGGCCGCGCAGCACCTCACCGATCGGGTCCGGCAGACCGGCGACCTGCCGCAGACCGTCGGCGATCCCTTCGACGCGGGCGGGATCCAGCGCGAGCCGGTCCAGCATCGCGGTGGCAGTTCCTGCGGCGCGGGCAGCATCGAGATCGGCCTGGTTGGCCTCCAGGATCGCGCGCGTGTTCATCAAGACGTGGTCGGCGGCGGTGCGCAGTGCACTGTTCTTCGCGTCCGTGCGCAGTGTCGCCAGTTCGCGTGCCGCCGCGCGGGCTCGCCGGGCAGCGTCGTGCACCTGCTGGCGCACATCGGAGACAGCGGGGGCCTGGACACTCATCAGGCCAGCGTATCGAACGTGTCCGCGGCATTCGACACGTGTCGACCGGCGCACCCACTAGCGTTGACCGTTATGGCGACCCGGCTCTGCGTGGTGGGCAGTGTCAACGCCGACCTGACGTTCACGGTCGACGCGCTGCCCCGGCCCGGACAGACGATTCTGGCCGGTTCGCTGGTCTCCGCCCCGGGCGGCAAGGGCGGCAACCAGGCGGTCGCAGCCGCGCGGGCCGGCGCCACGGTGCAGCTCGTCGCGGCGTTGGGCACCGACGGTGCCTCCCACCAATTGCGCGATCACCTCAGCGCCAACGGCGTGAGCCTCGACGGTGTGGTCGCGGTGCCGGGACCCAGCGGCTCGGCCGCCATCCTCGTCGACTCCGCGGCCGAGAACTGCATCGTGGTGGCGCCGGGCGCGAACGCACACCTGAGCATGAGCGCACACGGCGTCCAGTCCGTGGTGGCCGACTCCGACGTGGTGCTGATCTCGCTGGAGATTCCGCCTGATACCGCCGTCGCCGCGGCTCGCGTGGGACAGTCCGCCGGGGCGACTGTCGTGGTCAACGCCTCCCCTGCCTTGCTGGATCCTGCCGTGCGGGCCGACCTCGCCGCGGCGGCCGACGTCATTGTCGTCAACGAGACCGAGGCCGACGACTGGCTCGACGACGACGGTGTGCGGGTGCCACACCTGGTGATCACGCGCGGCGCTCAAGGTGCCACACACATCGGCGCAGAACGGTTCGACGTCGCAGCCCCTGCCGTGGAGCCGGTGGACACCACCGGCGCCGGCGACGTGTTCGCCGGCGTCCTGGCCGCGACGTGGCCCGAGGGGCTGCGCCGCGCACTGCAGCGGGCCTGTGCCGCGGGCGCGCTGGCCACTCTGGTTCCCGGTGCGGGCGACTGTGCGCCTTACAGTGAGGCTATCGAGGACGTCATCGACGCGTCCTGACACCCGACGAGCGGAGGACCGCACATGACGACCGGACCCCGCCCCCCTGGGACATCTCCCGCCCGCCCCCCTGGGACATCTCCCGCCCGCCCCCCTGAAGGTGACTGGCTCGGCACCCCCTTCCTCCACTTCACCCGCGAGGGCCCGTTCGGGGTGTGCCGGCTCGACCGGCCGGAGGCCCGCAACGCGATGACCCCGGCGATGTACTTCGGCATCAAGTACGCCGTCAAGCACGTCGACACCGACCCGGACCTCGCCGGGCTGCTCATCACGGGCACCGGCGATGTCTTCGCCCCTGGCGGTGACATGGGTGGCGGTGGGGCCGACAACTGGTTGACGTTCGGCTCGGCGTTGGGCATGGACGCGCTGCCGTTCGACACCCTGCGGCAGTCGGTGAAGCCGGTGGTTGCCGCGGTCAACGGCCTGTGTCAGGGCGGCGGCATGCAGATCGCGCTGTGCGCCGACATCGCTGTGGTCAGCGACCGGGCCACGTTCCGCGTGCCCGAGCTCTACCGCGGAATCGCCGATACGTACTACAGCCACATGCTGACGCGGCTGATCGGCCCGGTCCGCACCCGCGACCTGATGTTCACCGGCCGCACGCTCACCGCCGCCGAGGCTCACGACTGGGGGCTGATCGCCCGGGTGGTGGCACACGACGACCTCGCCGACGCGGCCCGAGAGGTGCTCGGCCAGTGCTGCCGCACGGCGCCGGCAGCCCGGACGGTGATCAAGTCCAGCATCGACAACTACATCGGGCTTTACGACCGGATAGGTATGCAGGCCAGCCTGGGAGCTCCCGAATCGATCGAGGGCTTCCTGGCGTTCAAGGAACGCCGATCGCCGTCCTGGGTGCATCCCGATCTGCGGATCGACGGCCGACTCTAGATAGTTCAGCGTTGCCTGAATACAAGTGTCGCTGTACTGTCTGCGAACATGCAGGTCCTGTCCAGCGACGCGCTGTCCCGTTTCGGATATGCCCTCTCGGATCCGACGCGCGCGAAGATCTTGCTGATCCTGCGGGACGGTCCGGGATATCCGTCCGAGCTCGCCGACCGCATCGGAGTGTCGCGCCAGATCCTGTCCAATCACCTTGCCTGCCTGCGCGGGTGCGGACTCGTCACCGTCAGCCCCGAGGGCAGGCGCAGCCGCTATGAGCTGACCGACCGTCGCATCGCCCACGCGCTGACCGACCTCGTGGACCTGGTCCTGGATGTGGACCCAGCGTGCTGTCCCGACAGCAACGAACAGGGCTGCTGCTGATGACGGACACCGTTCACCGACGTGCCGTACTCACCCGTCGCGTCCGACTGCTCGTCGCCGCGACGATCACCTACAACATCGTCGAGGCGATCATCGCTCTCACCGAGGGCACCCGGACCTCATCTGCGGCCCTCATCGGGTTCGGCCTCGACTCCCTCGTCGAGGTGTCCTCGGCCGCGGCGGTCGCGTGGCAGTTCTCCGCCAAAGACCCTGCGGTGCGCGAGAAGACCGCGTTGAGGTTCATCGCGTGCTCATTCTTCGTGCTGGCCGGCTACGTCGCCATCGACGCCACGCTCTCGCTGGCGGGCCTTCGCGAGCCCCGCCCGTCGACGGTCGGCATCGCGCTCGCCGTGGCAAGCCTGGTGATCATGCCCGTCTTGTCGCTCGCCCAACGGCGCACCGGACGCGAGCTGGGTTCCGCCTCCGCGGTCGCCGACGCCAAACAGACGCTGCTGTGCACCTACCTGTCGGCGGTACTTCTCGGCGGCCTGGTGCTCAACGCTCTGTTCGGCTGGACGTGGGCCGATCCCGTTGCCGCGCTGGGCATCGCCGCACTCGCGGCGCGCGAGGGGGTCGACGCCTGGCGCGGCGATCCCTGCTGCGGCTGAGGGGTACGCCGTCGTTGACACTGCAGTGAGGGCGATGACACGCCGAGCGGCTGCGCCATCAGCGCAGTCTCGACGATTCAGTCCGTGGGGATCGCCCTCTCGATCTCATCCAGCCACGTGCGCGCGGACATGTCCGACGGTGCCCGCCAATCCCCGCGGGGCGACAGCGATCCGCCGTGGGACACCTTGGGGCCGTTGGGTAGCGCGGACCGCTTGAACTGGGAGAACGAGTAGAAGCGCTGCGCGAACACCTGCAGCCAGTGCCGGATCTCCGTGAGCGAGTAGGCCGGCCGTTTGTCCGGCGGAAATCCTGGCGGCCAGTCACCGCGGTCCGCGTCACTCCAGGCGTGCCAGGCCAAAAATGCCACCTTGGACGGCCGGAATCCGAACCGCAGCACCTGGAACAGCGAGAAGTCCTGCAGCGCATAAGGTCCCACCTTGGCCTCGCTGCTCTGGATCTCTTCGTCCTCGCCGGTGGGCACCAGTTCGGGGGTGATCTCGGTGTCGAGGACCGACTGGAGAACGTCGTTGACGGCCGCATCGAACTCGCCCGCCGAGATGACCCAGCGGATCAGGTGCTGGATGAGGGTTTTGGGGACCCCGGAGTTGACGTTGTAGTGCGACATCTGGTCACCGACACCGTAGGTGGACCACCCCAGCGCGAGCTCGGAAAGGTCGCCGGTTCCCAACACGATCCCGCCGCGCTGGTTCGCCAGGCGGAACAGGTAGTCGGTGCGCAGGCCGGCCTGCACATTCTCGAACGTGATGTCGTAGACCTTCTCGCCCCGCGCGAACGGATGGTCCATCTCGCTGAGCATCAGCTGCGCCGTCTCCCGGATGTCGATCTCGGAGAACGTCACCCCGAGCGTTTCACCGAGCCGGACGGCGTTGCCCTTGGTGCGGTCGCCGGTCGCGAAGCCGGGCAGCGTGAACGCGAGGATGTCGCTGCGCGGGCGCCCGAGGCGGTCCATCGCGCGGGCGGCGACGATCAGCGCATGGGTGGAATCCAGTCCGCCGGAGACGCCGATGACGACCTTGGTCGACGGGCCGATCGCCCGAAGACGCTGCTCGAGCCCGGCCACCTGGATGTTGTAGGCCTCGTAGCAATCCTGCTGCAGCCGTGTGGCATCCGACGGGACGAACGGAAACCGCTCGATCCGGCGCCGCAATCCGATGTCACCGGGCGGTGGGTCGAGCAGGAACTCCACCCGCCGGTACCGCTCGGCGGTGATGCCGTGATGGACCCGATTGTCGTCGAAGGTACCCATCCGTAACCGCTCCGAGCGCAGCAGTTCCAGGTCGACGTCGGCGACGGAGCGACGCACGCCTTCCGGAAAACGCTCCGACTCGGCCAGGAGCACCCCGTTCTCCCACACCATCGTCTGCCCGTCCCAGGCCAGATCGGTGGTGGATTCGCCCTCGCCCGCGGCGGCATAGACGTAGGCAGCCAGACAGCGCGCCGAGGCCGACCGCGCGAGCAGCGCCCGGTCGTCGGCCCTGCCGATGGTGATGGGGCTGCCCGACAGATTCGCCAGCACCGTCGCCCCGGCCAGCGCCGCCTCGGCGCTCGGTGGGATCGGCACGAACATGTCCTCGCAGATCTCGACGTGCAGAACGAGACCGGGCACATCGGAGGCGGCGAACAACAGGTCCGGACCGAAGGGGACGTCCTCGTCACCGATGCGCACCACACCTTTGACGTCGTCGCCCGCGGCCATCTGGCGCCGCTCGTAGAACTCGCGGTAGGTGGGCAGATAGGACTTCGGCACCACACCGAGCACCCTGCCGCGGTGTATCACCACGGCGGTGTTGTAGATCCGGTGGCCGAACCGCAGAGGCGCCCCGACCACCAGGACCGGCATCAGGCCGCTGGATCCGGCGACCACCTCGAGAACTGCCTCGTGCACGGCCTCCAGCAGGGCGTCCTGCAGCAGGATGTCCTCGATCGAATATCCCGACAGGGTGAGCTCGGGAAAGACGGCGACCGCCACGCTGTCGGCGTCGCAGTCGCGCGCCACCGACAACACCGATTCGGCGTTGGCGGCCGGATCACCGATGGCCACCGGCTGGGTGCAGGCAGCGACGCGGACGAATCCTTGCTGGTAAGCCGAGTAGAAGTCCATCGTCCCTATTGTCGCCCGCCGTCGATCGAAAACCGCTCACGGGGTGCCGTGTTGGCTTTGCGTTCGCCCAGCCGCACCGCGCCCGATCCGAACAATTTCCCTGGTGCGCGCATGGTAAACGTATGAACAAGGTTGCCACCCAAGGCCAATCACGTCCGCTGCTGTCCGATCTCGTGGATCTGTTCGACAACCTGCCTGGCATGGCAGCGTTACGCCCTCTCTTCGACAGCCGCGCGATCCGCGTCGAGGACCACACCTACGACGACGTCTACGAGATCCGGGCCGAGCTGCCCGGCGTGGATCCCGAGGAGGACATCGAGGTCACGGTGCGCGACGGCCGGGTCACGATCACCGCCGAGCGGGTGCGCCCAGACGAGGGCAGCGGCCGCTCGGAGTTCAGCTACGGGTCTTTCACCCGGACACTTGCTCTGCCCGACGGTGCCGACGAGGACGATGTCAACGCCGTCTACGACCGCGGCATCCTCACCGTGTCGGTGCCGCTGTCCGACGAGCACCGGGTCGAGAAGCATGTCGAGGTCATCGAGATCGTCGCAATCGAGCACCACGAGGACGAGGACGAGGACGACGTTCATCACCCGAGCAATGCCAGCACTGAGCACGCTGACCAGCACGAACCCGTGCATCAGGGCTGATCACCTACATTTGACAGGGTGGAAGCACCCGAGCTCGTCTCTCTGCTGAGAGACCGACGTGTCGCGGTGTTGACCGGCGCCGGCATCTCCACCGACTCCGGGATCCCCGATTACCGGGGCCCCGATTCCCCGCCGAGCAACCCGATGACGATCCGCCAGTTCACCTCCGATGCGGTGTTCCGTCAGCGCTACTGGGCGCGCAACCATCTGGGGTGGCGGCACATGGACCGGACGCGCCCCAACGCCGGGCACCGCGCGCTGGCTGCGTTGGAACGTGCCGGCGTGGTCTCGGGCGTCATCACCCAGAACGTCGACCTGCTGCACTCAAAGGCGGGCAGCGACGTGGTGATCGACCTGCACGGCACCTACGCGCAGGTGATCTGCCTGGACTGCGGCGCGACGATGCCGCGCGCGACCCTCGCCGAACTTCTCGAGGACGCCAACCCGGGCTTCACCGAGCGAGCGGCCGCGGTGGGCGGTATCGCGGTCGCCCCCGATGCCGACGCGATGGTGGCCGATACGACTGCGTTCCAGATCGTCGACTGCCCGAGCTGCGGCGGGATGCTCAAACCCGACATCGTCTACTTCGGCGAGAATGTACCCAAAGAGCGTGTCGAGCAGGCGTATTCACTCGTCGACGGTGCCGATGCGCTGCTGGTCGCCGGATCGTCGCTGACCGTCTACTCCGGATACCGCTTTGTCCGACACGCCGCCGCCGCGGGGATGCCGATAGCGATCATCAACCGGGGGCGGACCCGAGGCGACGACCTCGCGACGGTCACGATCGACACCGGCTGCTCCCCGATGCTGACACTGCTCGCCGAGGAACTACCCACGCTCGGATCCGTCGTCACCAGGTGACAGGCATCCTGCGCACGGCGTGGACGAAATTGCCTGCCACATAGGACGGATCGCCGGCCGCCAATTCGGGGATCTGGGACAGCAGCTCGCCGATGATCGCGCGCAGCTGGGCACGTGCGACATGGGCGCCGAGACAGAAGTGCCTGCCACCGCCACCGAAGCCGAGGTGCGGATTGGGATCTCTGCCCAGATCCAACCGGTCGGGCCAGTCGAACACGCTGGTGTCTCTGTTGCCCGACGAGTAGAACATCACGACCTTCTCCCCCGCCGAGATCTTCTGCCCGTTGAGCTCGTAATCCGTTGCGGCCGTGCGACGGAAGGTCATCACCGGACTCGCCCACCGGATGAACTCCTCGCCCGCCGTGCCGATCCGGTCATCGAATGCGGCCAGCAGCCAGGCCCTCTGGTCAGGGAAATCGGTGAGCGCCTTCATCGCGTGGCTGGTGGTCTGGCGGGTGGTGTCGTTGCCCGCCACCGCGAGCAACACGAAGAATGCGGCGATCTCGTTGTCGGTCAGCCGCGCTCCTTCGACCTCGGCGTGGACGAGCGAGCTGAACAGGTCGTCACCGGGTGTGGCGCGGCGTTCGGCCGCCAGCGTCAGCGCCACCTGGTGTAGGTACATCTGGCTGGTGACCAGCACTTCCAGCGGGTTGCGTCCGTCCAGGTACTCGGGGTCGCCCCAGCTCACCATCGCGTCCGCGGCATCGGCCACGGCGTGCCGCTCGGATGCGGGAATACCGACCATGTCCGACAGCGTCCGTACCGGTAGTTCCTTGGCGCAGTGGCTCACAAAGTCGACACCGCTGCCCGCCGCCTTCAGTTCCGCCACGATGTCGCGCGCGTTCGCCTTGATCGAATCCTCGATCCGCCGCACCTGGCGGGGCGTGAACGCGGAGTGAACCACTTTGCGCAGCAGCGTATGACGGGGTGGGTCCATGGCCAGGAACGACTGCGATGCCTCGAGCAACTCTTCGGGGACGTTCTCGAAGAGCACACCCTTGCCGGACAGGAAGACCTCACTGTTTCGGCTGACCTCGACGATGTCGGCGTGCCGGGTCACCGCCCAGTAGCCGGGGTCGTCCGGATCGGGCATCAGCGCGTCTTCGACCGGCGGGTGCCAGCTCACCGGACGTTCCCTGCGGAGCTCGGCGAACGATCGTTCCCGCTCAGTGGCGGTGGTGGCCCAGAAGGCGCGCGAAGACAGGTCGATGGGGTCGTAGGCGCGGGCTGCGGCCCGCGGCGTCGTTGTGTTCGACGTCACAGTCATGGAGCCGACAATACGACTAGACACCATGTCTAGTCAACGTGCGCAACTCTCCGATAAGCTCGGGCGATGCCGTCGGTGACCAGAAAGCCGCAGGCCACTCGGCAGGAGCGGCGCGAGCAGATCGAGCGACGTCTGCTCGACGCGACCGACCGGCTGATGGGTGACGGCGCGAGCATCACCGAGCTCAGCGTCGACCGGCTGGCCACTGAAGCCGGCATGTCCCGGGCCAGCTTCTACATTTACTTCGAGGACAAGGGCCACCTGCTCCGCAGCCTGGCCAGACACGTCTTCGTCGACCTCACCGAAGCCGCGCAGCGCTGGTGGTCGGTGGCGGACCGCCGCGACCCGGACGACGTGCGCGCTGCGATGGCGGCGATCATCGCCGCATACCGGCGTCATCAACCCGTCCTGGTGGCCCTCAACGAGATGGCCCCCTACGACACGGCGGTCGGCGATACCTATCGTGACCTGCTGGCCGAGGTGAGCGACGGGTTCCGGGCCGTCATCGTCGACGGCCAGACCACCGGGGCGATACGGCCGCAGCTGCCGCCGCAGACGACCGCGCACACGCTGGTGCTGATGGTGGAGCGGACATGCCAGCAGAACCTGCCGGCCAAGCCGGTGTCGTTCGACGCCGAACTTGCGGACGTGCTGACCCAGATCGTATGGGGCGCGCTCTACCTCGAGCCGGTCCCGGGCTAGACGGCGACGAGATCGTCGGCGTGCACCGCGGGGCGGCGCATCTCCGCCGGCAGATCCGAGGTGGACCTGCCCAGCATGGTCGCGAGTTCAGCCGCGTCGTAAGCGACCACTCCGCGCGCCACCATGGTGTCGTCCTTGGTGCGCAGCTCGACGACATCACCGCCGTAGAACCGGCCGGACAGGGCCGTGATTCCGGCCGCCAGCAGCGAGCGACGCTGTCGCACAACGGCGTTGACCGCGCCATCATCCAACGTCAGCGCACCGGAGGCCTCTGCGGCGTAGCGCACCCAGAACCGCCGGGCCGACATGCGCTCGGCGCGCGGCGCGAAGACGGTGCCCACCGACGCGTCGGCCAGAGCGGCGGACGCGTCCGAGGCCGCAGCCAGCAGTACCGGCACTCCGGCGTCGGCCGCCAGCAGCGCCGAGGACAGCTTCGAGACCATTCCGCCGGTGCCCAGATGACTACCACGGCCGGCGGTCACGCCCTCCAGATCGTCGGGACCGGTGACCTCGGGGATGAAGCGCGCCGGATCGTCCGGGGACGCTTTGCGAGGATCACCGTCGTAGAGGCCGTCGATGTCGCTCAGCAGGATCAGGGCATCCGCGCCGATCAGGTGGGCGACCAGGGCCGAGAGCCGGTCGTTGTCACCGAATCTGATCTCGTTGGTCGCCACGGTGTCGTTCTCGTTGACGATCGCCACCGCATGCAAAGCGCGTAGCCGGTCCAGGGTGCGCTGAGCGTTGGTGTGCTGCACTCGCATCGAGATGTCGTGGGCGGTCAGAAGAACCTGCCCCACGGTGCGGTCGAAGCGCCCGAACGCGGCGCTCCACGCGTTCACCAGGGCCACCTGACCGACGCTAGCGGCGGCCTGTTTGGTCGCCAGATCGGTCGGCCGCTTCGTCAGCCCGAGCGGTTCGATGCCTGCTGCTATCGCCCCCGAGGACACGATCACCACATCGGAGCCGGCCGTCATCCGCGCTTCGATGGCATCGGCGAGGTACTGCAGGCGGGACGCGTCGAACACGCCGCTGGGTGTGGTCAGTGCGGTGGTGCCGATCTTCACGACGACAGAACGCGCGCTACGGATCACCTCGCGGTGAACGGAATTCACGTGCTACTCACTACCGTCGCCGCTTTCCCGGCGGGCCTTCCTCGCCGCCTTGCGCTCGTCGGCCGCGATCCGGTCGCTCTGCTCCAGACGCACGTCGGTGCCGCGGCCGGTCAGCGGCACGTCGACGCCGACGCCGGCGGGTGTCTGCGGCTCCCAGTCGAAGGTCATGTCGCCGATCGTCACCGCGCAACCCGGCCGTGCGCCGAGCTTCAACAGCGCGTCCTCCACGCCCAGGCGCGCCAACCGGTCGCCGAGGTAGCCGACGGCCTCGTCATTGTCGAAATTGGTCTGGGCCACCCACCGCTTGGGGCGGGTGCCGTTGACCACGAATCCACCCATGCCGTCGGCCTTGACGGTGAATCCGGTGTCATCGACGGCGACCGGCCGGATCACGGGACGGCGCGGGACCACCTCGGGTTGCGCGGCCCGATACGACTCCACCATCTCCCACAACGCAAATATCAACGGCCGCAGTCCTTCTCGGGCGACTGTTGATATCTCGAACACCGGCCAGCCGAACTTCTGCGCAATGTCATCGCGGACGAAGTCGGCGAGCTCGCGGGCATCGGGGACGTCGATCTTGTTGAGCACCACTGCGCGTGGGCGTTCAGCGAGATCGCCGAGCGTCGAATCGCCCTGCAGCGTCGGTGTGTAGGCGGCGATCTCAGCCTCGAGCGCCTCGATGTCCGAGATCGGATCACGGCCGGGGTCCATCGTCGCGCAATCGACGACGTGCACCAGCACCGCACAGCGTTCGATATGCCGCAAGAAGTCCAGACCGAGGCCACGCCCTTCGGAGGCCCCCGGGATCAGCCCGGGAACGTCAGCGACGGTGAACGTGTGCTCCCCCGCCGAGACGACGCCGAGGTTGGGTGCCAGCGTGGTGAACGGATAGTCGGCAATCTTGGGCTTGGCTGCCGAGATGGTGGACACCAGCGACGATTTACCCGCCGAGGGAAAGCCGACGAGGCCGACATCGGCCACCGTCTTGAGTTCCAGGGTGAGGTCCCGGATGTCACCCTGCTCACCGAGCAGCGCGAAACCGGGAGCCTTGCGCGCACGCGAGGCGAGAGCGGCGTTACCGAGACCCCCGCGACCGCCCGCGGCGGCTTCGAATCGTGTTCCGGCACCGACCAGGTCGGCCAGGATCTGTCCACGCTCGTCGAGGACAACGGTCCCGTCGGGAACCCGCACCTCCAGATCGGCGCCTGCGGCACCGTCGCGGTTGCTGCCGGCGCCGCCCTTGCCGGACGGTGCGACCACGTGCGGATGGAAGTGGAAGTCCAGCAGGGTGTGCACCTGGGGATCGACGACGAAGACGATGCTGCCGCCACGCCCGCCGTTACCCCCGTCGGGGCCGCCGAGTGGTTTGAACTTCTCGCGATGTACCGACGCGCAGCCGTTGCCGCCGTTCCCGGCCCGCGCGTGAATGACAACGCGATCGATGAACCGGGGCATCGGACGTCCTTTCCATGACGAGATCTACTTTGTGCGGGCTTCGACGCTACGGCCGGCCGCGCACAACGACGATCTCGACGTTAAGGGCGACCTCAGGCGTCGACGCGGGCGACCTTGACGATGTTGACGAACTTACGCCCGCGCTTGGTGCCGAACTCCACAGCGCCGGGAGCCGTGGCGAACAGCGTGTCGTCCCCACCGCGGCCGACGTTGACGCCGGGATGGAAGTGCGTGCCGCGCTGGCGGACGAGGATCTCGCCGGCCTTGACGACCTGGCCGCCGAAGCGCTTGACGCCGAGTCGCTGCGCGTTCGAGTCACGACCGTTGCGTGAGCTGGAAGCGCCCTTTTTGTGTGCCATGTTCTGCCGCTCCCGTCGTTACTTGATGCCGGTCACTTTGAGCACCGTCAACTGCTGACGGTGACCCTGCCGCTTGTGGTAGCCGGTCTTGTTCTTGAACTTGTGGATGCGGATCTTCGGGCCCTTGGTGTGCTCAAGGACCTCGCCGGTGACCGCGACCTTCTCCAACGCCGACGCATCGGTGGTCACCTTCGCGCCGTCGACCACGAGGGCGACGGGAAGCGACACGGTGCCACCGGGCTCGACGTCGAGCTTCTCCACCTTGACGATGTCACCGGCAGCGACCTTGTACTGCTTGCCACCGGTCTTGACGATCGCGTACGTGGCTGTTTCGGCTGCCATCGTTGGTCTTCCTCTACTTCGCGTGCGGGCGCGCATCACCGGGGTGTGCGTGCGGGTCTTGGTGCGGGATCTGGTCCCGTCTCCGGCCAGCGTGGGCAGGCCCCTGGAGACAACTGGTCAAGGGTACGTGACCAGCGGGTAGAGGGTCAAACCGCTCAGTCACCACTTGGCGGACCAGCGGGCCGCGCTGCCGCGCGCCTCCGCTGACGGCCTGCCGGGACGGCGACGGGCTCGTCCTCGTCATCCTCATCGTCATCGTCATCATCGTCGTCGTCGTCGAGATCGCCGTCCTCGTCGTCGTCCTCGTCATCCTCATCGTCGAGGTCATCGATGTCGTCGTCCTCGTCGTCGTCGTCCTCGTCGTCGAGATCGATCTCGCCTGCCTCGTCCTCGTCGTCCGAGTCGTCCTCGTCGGCGTCGTCGGCGTCGTCCTCGTCGGCGTCGTCGCCGAACTCGTCGTCGAGTTCGCCGGTCACCGCGGGTGTGGCGTCGGTATCGAGCTCGCCGACCTCTTCGGGCGCCTGCGTCGCGTCGAAGTCGTCGTCGGATTCCTCGTCGCCCTCGGGCTTGCCGTTGGCCGCGGCCATCGCCTTGAACATCGGATGCTCACCCGGCAGGTGCGCGGGGACCTTGGCCACCTGGACTTCCGGCTCGGCTTTCGCGGCACCACGCTTGCCGCGCTTGCTGCGTCGCCCGGTGCCCGGTTCTGCGGCCTTGCGGCCGGCGCTCGCCATGGCCGACGCGGTGTCCACGGGATCGCCGTGGAGCATGATGCCGCGACCCTGGCAGTGCGTGCAGGTGGTGGAGAACGCCTCGATCAGGCCGGTACCCAGCTTCTTGCGAGTCAGCTGGACCAACCCGAGCGAGGTCACCTCCGACACCTGGTGTCGTGTGCGGTCCCGGCCCAGCGCTTCGGTCAGCCGGCGCAGCACCAGATCCCTGTTGGATTCCAGCACCATGTCGATGAAGTCGATGACCACGATGCCGCCGATGTCGCGCAGCCGCAGTTGGCGCACCGTCTCCTCGGCAGCCTCCAGGTTGTTGCGCGTGACCGTCTGCTCGAGATTGCCGCCGGAACCGGTGAACTTGCCAGTGTTGACGTCGACGACGGTCATGGCCTCGGTGCGGTCGATCACGAGCGTGCCGCCGGACGGCAGATACACCTTGCGATCCATCGCCTTGGTGAGCTGTTCGTCGATCCGGTGCACGGCGAAGACGTCGGGCGCCTCCGAACCGGCCGGCTCGTACTTCGTCATCCGGGGAAGCAACTCGGGCGCGACGGACGTCACGTAGTCGTTGATGGTCTGCCATGCGTCGTCGCCCGACACGATGAGGCCGGAGAAGTCCTCGTTGAAGAGGTCGCGGATCACCTTGACCAGCACGTCGGGCTCTTCGTAGAGCGCCACCGCGGCGCCGGCCTTCTTCTCGCTGATCCCGGCGGCCTTGGCCTCGATCTCCGTCCAGCGCTTCTGCAGCCGCTCGACATCGGTGCGGATGTCGTCTTCCTTGACGCCCTCGGACGCCGTGCGGATGATCACGCCCGCATCGGCGGGGACCACCTCACGCAGAATCTCTTTGAGCCGCTGCCGCTCGGTGTCGGGCAGCTTGCGGCTGATGCCGGTCGAGGATGCCCCCGGCACGTACACCAGGTAACGGCCCGCCAGCGAGACCTGCGTGGTCAGCCGTGCACCCTTGTGTCCTACCGGATCCTTGCTGACCTGCACGACGACGTAGTCGCCCGGTTTGAGCGCCTGCTCGATCTTGCGCTGCGCGCCGCCGAGGCCCGCAGCCTCCCAGTTGACCTCGCCGGCGTACAGCACGCCGTTGCGACCGCGGCCGATGTCGACGAAGGCCGCCTCCATCGACGGCAGCACGTTCTGCACGATGCCCAGGTAGATGTTGCCGACCAGGGACGCCGAAGCCGCCGACGTCACGAAGTGTTCGACGACGACGCCGTCCTCCATGACCGCGATCTGGGTGTATCGGGAGCCTTCGTGCGGCGGCTCGCTGCGCACCTTGTCGCGGACGACCATGACGCGTTCGACAGCCTCGCGTCGGGCCAGGAACTCGGCTTCGCTGAGGATGGGTGGGCGGCGCCGGCCCGCGTCGCGGCCGTCCCGGCGCCGCTGCCGCTTGGCCTCCAGTCGCGTCGAACCGCTGATGCCCTGGATCTCGTCCCGGTCGGACTTGTCGGACCGGTCGCCCCGGCCGGACTTCCTGGGCTCCCGCTCGTGGACCACGGTGTTGGGCGGATCGTCCGGGGTGGATCCGTTGTCGGAGTCGTCGCCCGAGCCGGACTTGCGGCGACGGCGACGGCGCCGACGGCGGCTGCCTGCGTCGCCGCCCGAGCCGTCGTCATCGCCGTTGTCGTCGTCGGAGTCATCGGACTCGTCGCCGCTGTCGGACTTCTCACCGTCGGACTCGTCGGCGTCGGAGTCGGTGGCCGGCTCGTCGCCGTTCTGTTCGCCGCGGCCGCGGCCACGGCCCCGGCGTCCCCGCCGGCGGCGTTTCGCGGTGGGACGGCCCGACTGGTCGTCATCGGAGTCGGAATCCGAATCATCGTCGTCGTCGGAATCGTCATCGTCGCTGTCGTCGGCGTCCCGGGCGACGTCGTCGAACCGGACGGGCTGCGGCGCGACGAAAAGCGGCAGGTAGTCGGCGGGCTCGACGGCCGGCCGCGAGGCCGGCGTCTCCAGGATCAACCGGGACTCCGGCTCGTCCTCGGCCGGCGCGTCGGCGGCCGGTTCGGGAACCTCGGCGGCCGGTTCGGGAACCTCGGCGACCGGCTCGGGAACCTCGGCAACCGGCTCGGGTGCGGCGGCCGGTGCTACGTCCGGCTGGGGATCGTCGGGCTGAGCAGCCTCCGCGGCGGGCTCGGGCTCGGCGAGCGCCTGGCGCACGCGGTCGGCCTCGTCAGGGCCCACCGTCGAGTGCGCGCTGCGCGAGCGACCGTCCACCTCCCGGAGGGCGTCGATGATCCGCTTGCTGGTGGTGCCCAGCACCCGGGCCAGCGAGTGAACCCTCAGCTTCTCGGGCGGTGGCGCATCCTTGGCCTCAGCAGAGGAGTCAGCGGCGAGCCGTGGCTCCTCCGTGAAGTCCTGGGTTGACGCTTCAAAATTGTCATTGTCGGCCACAAACTCTCCTCAAGCCCCCGGGCGCGTCATTTGCTGACGCGGCCACGCGAGGGCTTCCGATTCTTCGTCCGGGCTGACTACTCCCGGACCTTGTTTGGTCTTGCTCCGAGTGATCCCGAAGGAACGGTCTCGGTGCCGGTCTGAATGATGGCTGGACTGTCTGCGCCGCACCGCTGTAGCGATGGTCGCGATGTCGAAGTCTTCATTCGGGTGACCGACCCGGGTTGTAAGGCGGGTCACCCTCGACCATTATCCCACACGTTCCGGGGTGGAACGCCAAGGCCGGGTTAGCTCGGGCGAGGCGGCCTCTATCGGCCGGGGAACCAGAGGTCGATCTCGCGGACGGCCGAGTCCGGCGAATCGGAGCCGTGCACGAGGTTGAACTGGGTCTCCAACCCCAGGTCACCCCGGATGGTGCCGGGTGTGGCCTTCTCCACGGGATCGGTGCCTCCGGCCAGTTGCCGGAACGCCGCGACGGCCCGCGGCCCCTCCAGGATCGCCGCAACAACGGGACCTGAGGTGATGAATTCCAGCAGCGACGGGAAGAACGGCTTGCCCTCGTGCTCGGCGTAATGCGCCCGGGCCAGCTCGTCGCTGACGTCCTTGAGCTCAAGGGCCGCGACAGTCAGACCTTTGGCTTCGATTCGGCTGATGATCTCTCCGATGAGTCGGCGCTGCACACCGTCGGGCTTGATCAGGACGAGAGTTCGCTCAGTCACGGGTCACAGACTAGTCGGACGTGGGCTGCTGGCCCGGAAGGAGCCCTCGCTTCTGCCGACGAAGCACCTCGGCGCGCAGGTAGGCGATGAGCAGCCACACCACCACGAAGAGCAGACCGATGAAGCCGATGCCGGGATAGATGAACCAGCCGCCGACCAGTAGTACCTGCACGCCCAGGTTGGCCCAGATCGCCCATGACCTGCCCTGGACGCCGGCCATCAGCACCAGGATCACCGCGACGCCGATGACGTAGGCCATGGACCCCGCCGTCAGCCCGGGACCGACAGCGCCCACCACCGGAAGCGCGAGCAGCACGACGATGGCTTCCAGGATCAGGGTGCCGGCCATCACCCCCCGGAAACTCTTCCAGGGATCCGGCGGCGCGGGAGCGGGCTCGCCGGGTACGGGATCCGACGGCCCGCTCACGCGGGGTCCTTCCCGAACAGCGTCCGCGCGGCGCCCGCGGTGACCACCGAACCGGTGATGACGATGCCCGCTCCGCTCAGCCCCCCGGCGTCGCCGTCGTTTCCGGAGTCCTCGACCACCGCAGTCGCGGTCTCGATGGCATCGGCCAGGGTGGCGGCGGTGATGACACGTTCCGGACCGAAGATCTCTTCGGCCTTGACGGCCAGCGCCTCCACCTCGAGCGCCCGCGGTGACCCGTTGTGCGTGACCACGATCTGATCCAGCACGGTGTCGAGCGCCGCGAGGATGCCGTCGACGTCCTTGTCGCTCATCACCGACACGACGCCGACGAGATACCGGAAGTCGAACTCGTCGCGCAGGGCCTCCGCCAATGCCGCGGCCCCTGCCGGGTTGTGTGCCGCGTCGATGAACACCGTTGGCGCATTGCGCAATCGCTCCAGCCGGCCCGGTGACGTCACCTCGGCAAAGCCCGCGCGGACGGCATCGATGTCCAGTTGTCGCTGGGCGCCGGCACCGAAGAACGCCTCGACGGCCGCCAGCGCCACGACCGCGTTGTGCGCCTGATGTTCGCCGTGTAGCGGCAGGAAGATCTCCGGATACAGCCCGCCGAGACCCTGCAATTGCAGCAGCTGGCCGCCGACTGCCACCTGACGGCCGACGACGGCGAACTCCGAGTCCTCCCGGGCGACCGCGGCGTCGGAGCGCACCGCCTGTGCGAGTAGCACTTCCATCGCCTCGGGTACCTGACGGGCAAGCACGGCGACGGTGTCGGTGGGGACCAGATCGTCGGCCTGTCTGGTGATGATCCCGGCCTTCTCGCCGGCGATCTCGGCGATCGTGTCACCGAGGTAGTCGGCGTGGTCGATACCGATCGGCGTGATCACCGCGACCGGCGCGTTGACGACGTTGGTGGCGTCCCATCGGCCGCCCAGCCCGACTTCGACCACCGCTACGTCGATCGGCGCGTCGGCGAACGCGGCGAACGCCATTGCCGTGACGACCTCGAACTTGCTCATCTTCGGGCCGCCGGCAGCCTCTGATTGCTGGTCGACGAGCTCGACGAAGGGTTCGATCTCGCGGTAGGTGTTCACGTAGGTCGCTGGGCTGACCGGCTTTCCGTCGATGGCGATGCGCTCCACCGCCGACTGCAGGTGTGGGCTGGTGGTGCGGCCGGTGCGCCGGTGCAGCGCGGTCAGCAATGAGTCGACCATCCTGGCCACCGAGGTCTTGCCGTTGGTCCCGCCGATGTGAATCGAGGGGTAGCCGAGCTGAGGCGAGCCGAGAAGCTCCAGAAGTGCCGAGATCCGGGCGGTGCTCGGCTCGATATTGGTCTCGGGCCAGCGCTGGTCCAGCAGGTGCTCGACCTGCAGGAGTGCCGCGACCTCGTCGGGGGTGGGCTCGGGCGTCGGCATTGTCGGTTCGGTCATGAGAGGGCGCCCATGCGGGCGGTGATCCGTTCCACTTCCTCGCCGGCAAGCTGCTGGCGTGCCTTGATCTTGTCCACGACCGCGGCGGGCGCCTTGGCCAGGAACGCCTCGTTGCCGAGCTTCGCCGACGTGCCCGCCAGCTCCTTCTGCGCGGCGGCGAGGTCCTTCTCCAGCCTGCGGCGCTCGGCTTCCACGTCGACGGTGCCCGAGGTGTCGAGCTCGACCAGCACCGTTGCCGTGGTCAAACGCACTTCCACCGATGCCGACGGGCTGAACTCGTCGGCCGGTGGCGTCAGCCAGGCCAGTGCCGTCACCGCGGCGACGTGGTCGTCCAGACCGGCGGCGGACACCTGCGACAGCCGGGCGGGAACCCGCTGGCGATCGGCCAGACCCTGATCGCTGCGGAACCTCCGCACCTCGGTGATGAGCTTCTGCATGTCGGAGACCCGTTGCGCCGCAGCGTGATCCACTGCGAAACCGGTGGGTGCGGGCCAGTCGGCGACGACGAGCGACTCTCCCCCGGTCAGCGTCTTCCACAGCACCTCGGTGACGAACGGCATCACCGGGTGCAGCAGCTTGAGCAGGACGTCGAGCACGAAGGCCAGCACCGCGGTGGTGCGTGCGGTGTGTGCCTCTTCCTGGCTCAGCTGCACCTTGGCCAGCTCCAGGTACCAGTCGCAGAACTCGTCCCATGCGAAGTGGTACAGCGATTCGCAGGCCCGGTTGAACTCGTACGAGTCGAACGCGCCATCGACCTCGGCGCGGACCTCCTCGAGCCGACCGAGGATCCAACGGTCGGCGTCGGTGAGTGCGTCGACCGGGGGCAGCGGGGCGGGGCTGGCGCCGTTGAGCAACGCGAACCTGGTGGCGTTGAACAATTTCGTGGCGAAGTTCCGGGAGGCGCGGGCGTGGTCCTCGCCGATGGCGAGGTCACCGCCCGGACTGGCGCCACGCGCGAGTGTGAACCGCAACGCGTCGGCACCGAACGTCTCCACCCAGTCAAGCGGGTCGATGCCATTGCCCCGCGACTTGCTCATCTTGCGACCGAATTCGTCGCGAATCAGCCCGTGCAGGAACACATTCTCGAAGGGAACCTGCGGAGGCCGGGCACCGTCCCCTGTGATGGCGGGGTCGTCGCCGATGAACGTGCCGAACATCATCATCCGCGCCACCCAGAAGAACAGGATGTCGTAGCCGGTCACCAGCACGGTGGTCGGGTAGAACTTCTCCAACTCGGGCGTGCGGTCCGGCCATCCCATCGTCGAGAACGGCCACAGCGCGGAGCTGAACCACGTATCCAGCACATCGGGGTCCTGCTCCCAACCGTCCGGCGGCGTCTCGTCCGGGCCGACGCACACCGTCTGGCCCTCGGGTCCGTGCCAGATCGGGATGCGGTGTCCCCACCACAGCTGCCGTGAGATGCACCAGTCGTGCATGTTGTCGACCCAGGCGAACCAGCGCGGCTCCAGGCTGGCGGGATGAATCACCGTGTCGCCGTTGCGGACTGCATCTCCGGATGCCTTGGCCAGCGACTCCACCTTGACCCACCACTGCAGGCTGAGTCGGGGTTCGATGGGCTCGCCGCTGCGCTCGGAATGGCCCACGCTGTGCAGGTAGGGGCGCTTCTCCGCGACGATGCGGCCTTCCGCGGCCAGCGCCTCGCGCACCGCGACCCGCGCCTCGAAGCGGTCCATGCCGTCGAATTGCGTTCCGGTGTCGGCGATCCGGCCTTTGGTGTCGAGCATCGTCGGCATCGGCAGCTGATGGCGTAGCCCGATCTCGAAGTCGTTCGGATCGTGCGCCGGGGTGACTTTGACTGCACCCGTTCCGAATTCGGGGTCGACGTGCGCGTCGGCCACGATGATGATGTCACCGTCCAGGAACGGATGCGGCAGCCTCTTGCCGACGAGGTTGCGATAGCGGTCGTCGTCGGGGTGCACCGCGATCGCGGTGTCGCCGAGCATCGTCTCCAACCGGGTCGTCGCCACGACGATGTGCGGTTCGTCGTCGTTCATCGAGCCGTACCGGAACGACACCAGCTCGCCCTCGACGTCTTCGTATTTCACCTCGAGGTCGGAGATCGCGGTCTCCAGGACCGGCGACCAGTTGACCAGTCGCTCGGCCTGGTAGATCAGCCCGGCGTCGAAGAGCCTCTTGAAGATCGTGCGCACGGCACGGGACAGGCCCTCGTCCATCGTGAACCGGTCGCGGCTCCAGTCCACCCCGTCGCCGATCCTGCGCATCTGCGCACCGATGGTGCCGCCGGACTCGCGCTTCCAGTCCCAGACCTTGTCGATGAAGAGCTCGCGGCCGAAGTCCTCTTTGGTCTTACCGTCGACCGCGAGTTGCTTCTCGACCACGCTCTGGGTGGCGATGCCGGCGTGATCCATCCCCGGCAACCACAGCACCTCGTAACCCTGCATGCGCTTGCGCCTGGTCAGCGCGTCCATCAGCGTGTGGTCGAGGGCGTGGCCCATGTGCAGGCTGCCGGTGACGTTGGGGGGCGGCAGCACGATCGAGTACGGCGGCTTGTCGCTGCTGGGGTCGGCGGTGAAGTAACCGGCCTTGACCCAGCCGTCGTACAGGTCGCTCTCTACTGCGCCCGGATCCCAGGACTTGGGGAGGGCATCGAGCTCAGGGACGCTCGAGGCGTCGCCGGTGGCGTGGGGCGGGGAGGTCACCGCGCCATTCTAGGAAGGCTCCGGGAACTACTGCGTCCGGCCTGGTGGCCCGCGCTACTTCCGTCCGCCCAGCAACCCACCCAGGATGTCACCGAGGCCGCCGGCCTTGTCGCCGCCCAGCACACTGCCGAGGATGCTGCCGAGCGGGTTGTCCGCGGCACTTCCACCACGGCCGCCGCCCAGCATGCCGCCGAGGATGTCGCCGAGGCCACCTCCCCCGGACTGCCCGGGCGCCGCCTGGCCGCCGGTGAGTTTCCTGCCGATGTAGGCGAGCACGATCGGGGCCAGGATCGGCAACAGCTTGTTGATCAGCTCGCTGTTGCCGGCACCGCCGCTGGACAGCGCGGAGGCCACCTGAGCGGTGTCGTTGCCGCCGAAGATCTTCGCGACGGCCTTGGACCCGTCGGACTCGTCGACCTGGTCGACGCTGACACCGCCGTCGAGCAGCCCGCTGGCGGCGTGGTTGTTGGCCGCGGAGGCGATGTTCGACGCCGTACCGGGGTCCTGTGCGTTGTGTTGCAGGCCCCCGACGAGCACCGGCAGCAGCGTTTTGACGGCGCTGCTCACCTCGCCCTCGTCGACGCCGAGCCTGGTCGCGATCTGCCCGGTGGGAATCTCGCGAAAGAGTTCATCGAGGTCAGCCATGAATCGACAGTAAGCCTGCGCGACATACCCCGGGCCCGGTTCGGTCAGTTCAGCCGTGACACATCCAGCGCAACCCCGGCGGCGGGGAAACGGGCCAGCAGCGCATCGCCCATCGCCGCGGCCGGCGTCAGGATTCCGCGCAGGTCAGAGAGCTTGTCGCGGTCCAGCGCGAGTGCAAGGCCGCTCTCGCCGAGCAGGACCGAGGTCGCCTTGTAGCCGGGGTCGCCCTGCTGCGACATCCTGGCCAGGTAGCGGGTGCCGTCCGACGTCTTGGTGTAGGTCTCTACCGTGTAGTGGCCGCGTTCCCGGGACTGCTCGCTGGGCCCGGTGCCCGGCTTGGGCAGGACCCGCTCCAGTGCGGCGCGGGGCACCCGGTTGATGTAGCGGCTGCCGAGTTCCATCGTCGCGACGTTGCCCACCGTCGCCATGGCCGCGATGAGGGGTGCGCCGACGGAACGGCCGAGACTCATCTGCTCTGCATACTCGAAACGCTTGCCGTAGGCGTATTCCAGCAGTGCGTTGGTGCGCCTCACGATGCGGGTGTTGGGGATGGCCATCGGAAACGCGCCGACCCAGTAGCCGTTCAGTTCGGGGGCGATGTCGCGGCCGCGCCGCCACCGCGCGTCGGGCTGGGCGCCGAGTTCGGGTTCGGCGACGCGGTCGGGGCTCAGCGTGTACGGATCGTTGATCAGCTGGCGGCCCTCGGGATCGGTGGAGGCCTCCCGTGCCAGTTCCACCATCGACGCGATGGTGCCGCCCGACGCCCCTCCGGCGAAGGTGCGTACCACGAAGTTGGTGTCGCCGAGCTGCCCGGCGCCGTCCCGCTCGGCCTGTCGGAACAGGGCGAAGACGCTGAGATCAGAAGGGATGGAGTCGAATCCGCAGGCATGCACGATGCGGGCGCCTGTGTCGACGGCCTGCTTGTGGTAGAGGTCGATGGCCTTGCGGACGAAGAGCGTCTCACCGGTCAGGTCGGCGTAGTCGGTACCCGCCGCCGCACACGCAGCCACCAGCGGGAGGCCGTAGCGCAGGTACGGGCCGACCGTCGTGACGACGACGCGGGTGCGCGCCGCCAGCGCGTTGATGGTCGACGGTTGCGACGCGTCGGCGACGATCAATGGCCAGTCCTGTGCCGCCTCCGGCAACGACTCGCGCACCGCCAACAGCCGATCGGTGGAGCGGCCGGCCAGCGCGATCCGCGCGCCGGAGCCCGCCACGGCCAGGTACTGGGCGGTCAGTTTCCCGACGAACCCGCTGGCGCCGTAGAGGACGATGTCGTACTCCCGGTCGTGTGCTCCCACATCTGCGCTCATGTTCGCCGACGCTACCCGAGCGCCTCCGGCAGCTCGGCGTCCTGGCCGAGCACGTGATCGGCCAGGAAAGCCAGCACCACCTGATACCAGATCTTGGCGTGCGAGGGACTGAGCACCCAGTGATTCTCTGACGGAAAGTAGAGAAAGCGGTGCTCGGTGGTTCCGTCCTCGGCGGCGGGAAGACCCGAGCGACTCAGCAGCTCGTACCAGAGCCGCAGGCCCTCCCCGATCGGCACGCGGTAGTCCTTGTCTCCGTGGATCACCAGCATCGGCGTGGAGATCTGGGAGACGAACAGGTGCGGCGAGTTCGCGGCCGACATCTCCGGCGTCATCTCCCTGGCCCACCAGTACGCACCGTCGGTGGTCCCACCGAACTGGTCGAGCGCCCAGAGGCTGGCGTGGGTGACGATCGCGGCGAAGCGGTCGGTATGTCCGGCGATCCAGTTGGCCATGTATCCGCCGAACGACCCTCCCATCGCCGCGGTGCGCGTCTCGTCAACCCGGGGATGGGCGCAGGCGGCGTCGACGGCCGCCATCAGGTCGGTGTAGGGAGCGAATCCCCAAGACCCCCAACCTCGTTGGATGAAGTCCTGGCCGTACCCGGTCGACAGGGCCGGATCGGGCAGCATTACCGCGTAGCCCTTGGCGACCATCACCCACGGATTCCACCGCCAGTGCCAGGCATTCCAGCTCGCCAGCGGACCGCCGTGGATCCACAGCAACAGCGGGGCAGGCTCCGACCCGGGTGGGAGGGCGAGCCACGACCGGATCTGCTGTCCGTCGTCCGCTACCGCGGTCACCTCGGTCAGCGTGCCGGGGATGGCGGGCGCAGGCACGCACGGCAGTTCGTGCACCGATCCGTCGGCGTCGATGCGGACCGGGTGCGCGGGTGTGACGTACGAGCTGCGCAACGCGAAGACCGCACCATCCGGGGCCGAATGCACGTCGGTGTAGGTGAAGTCGTCCGCGACGAGCGGGTGCACCGCGCCGGAGCTTGGGTCAACCGTGAAGATCGGACCGCGACCGTGGTCATCAGCGGTCACGATCAGCGACGCACCGTCGGCCGTCCAGGCCACCGACGTCGGCCACCGGTCCCACTCACCGGTCAACTCCACGGGCTCCTCCCCGAACCGCAACACGCACAGGGTGATTCGCGGCGCAGCGTGGGGGGTGGAGATCGTCTCACGGGTGTATGCGACTGAGCGCCCGTCGGGTGCTATCGCCGGATGGCCCACATCGGCGGCCGGATCGTCGACGATCGTGGACCGCTGCCCGGTCGCCACCTCGATGCGCACCAGCGTGGTGCGGCGGCTCGCGCCGGGTGCCGGCACCTGCCAGGTGGTGACGACGAAGGCCCCGTCGCGGCTGACATCGACGTGTGCATCACGCAGTCCGTCCCCGGGGCTCGGGGTCAGGTCATGCGGTGCGGCGTCGCCGACGCTGAACAGATGTCCCTGCGCCGGGCCGAGGTCGTGATCCCAGTGGCGCACGGGGTATCCGGCGTGCAATACCGCCGAGACCTTGTTGTCCTTGCGTAGCGTCCGCAGCCGGCCGTCCTGCTCGACGCCGGTGGCCGAGGGCAGCAGTGACGAGACGGCCACCGTCGTCGCACCGGCCGACACCACGCCGTCGACTCCGCCGGGTAGCTCCGCGACGACGTGCGCCTCCCCGCCTGATACCGGCAGGCACCAGAGTGACTGCGGCGGCGCGTCGTCGTCGGGAGTCGGCCGCACCGCGAGGAAGAGCAGATCGCCGTCGGCGGTGAACTCCGGGGACGATTCCCCCTTGGCGCCGTGGGTAAGTCGGCGGGCAGGCTGTCGCCCCGCGGGGTCCAGCTCCCACAGCGCTCCGACGAATGCGGTGTGCTTGTCGTCGAGGCATGACACCGTGGTGACGAGGCGAGAACCGTCGGGTGACACCGCGAGTCCGGACACCCGGGGCAGCGACATGAAGTCGTCGAGATCGTGAAACGGAGACGACGTCGCGGCGTGATCACTCATGCGCACTTCGTAACACACTGCCCGAGACGACTTCACGTGGAATTAACGCGCCTTGACAGGTGGGACACATTCACACAGTTAGCGTCAAGCTTCGTACACCATCAGTACCTCGAGAACACTACGAATAAACCCCGTGTTCTCGTGTAGCCACCCGAAACCCCACCGGCGGAGGTCCCCTTGACACCCGAAGTCGAGGACGCGCTTGCGTCCATGGCCGCAGTCAACAACGAGTTCTTCTATTGGATGTCCATCGCACTGATGATGCTCATCCACGCGGGCTTCCTCGCCTACGAGATCGGCGCATCCCGGTCGAAGAACGTGCTCGCGACCGCGATGAAGAACCTGCTGGCGTTCGCCACCATCGTCGCGTCCTTCTTCTTCGTCGGCTGGTTCCTCTACAACGCGATGCCCAGCGGCTTCCTCGAGTTCAGCGACGCGGCCAAAGCTGCGCTGCCGTGGAGCGACAACATGGGGCCCAACACCGACGACCCCGCCAGCGGCATCTTCTGGGGCGCCTTCGCCCTGTTCGCGGCCACCACCGGCTCGATCATGTCGGGCGCTGTGCTGGAACGCATCCGGACCAGCGGCTTCCTGATCCTGACGGTCTTCGTCGGTTCGGTCGTGTGGATCATCGGGGCAGCGTGGGGGTGGCACGGCGCCGGATGGATGTTGACCAAGCTCGGCTTCCACGACGTGGGCGCGGCGGGGTGCGTGCACATGATCGCCGGTTTCGCCGCTCTGGGCATCCTGATCAACCTCGGCCCGAGGATCGGCCGGTTCCTGCCCGATGGCACCGCCGTGACCATCCGGCCGCACAACCTTCCGCTGACCATGCTCGGCCTGTTCCTGATCTTCACCGGCTTCTTCGGCTTCCTGATGGGCTGCGTGATCTACGGCCCCACCGGCTACGCGACGATCTACGGAAGCCCGACGACGTTGAGCGCGTTCGCCTTCAACACCCTGATGGGCATGGTCGGCGGAATCATCGGCGCATACGTCATGTCGCGCGGTGAACCGTTCTGGACCATCTCCGGCGGCCTGGCCGGTGTGATCGCCGTCGCGGCAGGCATGGATCTCTACCACCCCGCACTCACCTTTGTCATCGCACTCGTCGGCGGCGGTCTGGTGCCGTTCATCGGCAAGCTGCTCGACAAGATGAAGATCGACGACGTGGTGGGCGCGGTCGCGGTGCACGCAGGTATGGGTTTGTACTCGGTGATCATGGCCGGCGTATTCCTCGCGGGATACCCGAATACCGATGGGAACCCGTCGATCTCGTTCTGGGGTCAGCTCGTCGGCGCCGTCGTGTTCGCCGCGCTGGGGTTCTTCCCGACCTACCTGCTGTCGCTGTTGCTGAAGAAGGCCGGACTGCTCCGAATCCCGCCGGAGGTCGAGGAGCAGGGCCTGGATCTGTCCGAGGTGCCGGCCACGCCGTACCCGGAGGGTATTCCGGTGACCGCGATGCGCTCCAGCAGCGGCACCGCAGTCCTGGTCGCCGGTGAGGAGGTGAAATAAATGTTCAGCCCGATCGACAGCTACGACGTACCTGGCGTCGTCTTCACGTTCGGCGGGAACTCGTTGGGCACCTGGCTGTTCTTCATCCTCGCAGTCGTGCTCTTCGTGGGATTCTTCGTCCGGATGATCCAGCACGAGAACCACGCCTACAAGGCGATCATCGAACACACCCCCGTTGAGAAGGGACCGGCCGCCGAAGGCGAACCACCGGCATACTGACAATCCCCGTGAACGCGAAATCGCCCGGATCCGAAAGGATCCGGGCGATTTTTCGCATTGCGCCGAATGTACGGTTTCTGACGGATTCTGGGTTTTGGCTTCTAGGGGTGTTTGCAACAGTTCCTAGTTAGGGGCTGTGATGCGTCCGTCTCCGGTGAGGTCTGTTGTTGATGAGTTTTGGCGGCTGATAGGTCAGGGTTTGTCGCCGCGGGAAGCCGGTGTGGCTGTCGGCGTGTCTGCTAGTGCTGGGCACGGTTGGTTTGCTGCCGTGGGTGGCGTGAAACCACACCAGGTGCGACCAGGGCCGCGCCGGCGACCGCGGTTGAGTTTTGAAGAACGCGAAGAGATCGCGTTAGGGGTGGCCGCCGGGGATCCAGTACGTGACATCGCGCGGCGGCTGGGACGAGCGCCGTCGACGATCTCGCGGGAGATCAAGAACAACAGCGTGATCGGCCGCAATCACTACCGGCCGCAGTATCGATTCGGTGCCCCGTGGCGTGGTGGACCAGAACGGAAGCCGCGCTACCGGGCCACGGTGGCACAGTCGAAAAGCCAACGCCGGGCGCGTCGACCCAAGACGGGTGTGCTGGCCGGCAGCGACCGACTGCGCACCGAGGTACAGACTCGGTTAGAAGAGTTCCACAGCCCCGCTCAGATCGCCGCCGGGCTGCGGCGCGATTTTCCCGACGATCCGGAGATGTGGGTGTCTGCCGAAACCATCTACAAGGCCCTTTACCTGCAGGGCAGGGGCGGTTTACGTCGTGAGTTGCACACCTGCCTGCGCACCGGGCGGGCGTTGCGCACACCGCGTCGGCGCAGCGGTGAGCGCCGCGGTCGTATCCCGAACATGATCAACATCAGCGAGCGCCCGCCCGAGGTGGCCGATCGTGCCGTGCCTGGGCATTGGGAGGGCGATCTCATCATGGGCAGCACCAAGTCCGGATCTGCCATCGGCACTCTGGTGGAACGCACGACACGCTTCACGATGCTGCTGCATCTGCCTCATGGCCACGGTGCTGAAGCGGTCCAGTAGGCGATCGTGGCCAAAATGGCGACGCTGCCGCAGATCTTGCGTCAAACGCTAACTTGGGACCAGGGCAAGGAGATGTCTAACCACATCCAGATCGCCGCAGCGACCGAGCTCGATATCTACTTCTGCGACCCGCACTCGCCCTGGCAGCGCGGAACCAACGAGAACACCAATGGACTATTGCGTCAGTGGTTTGCCAAAGGCACTGACTTATCGGTGTTTCCGGCCGACTATCTCGACGTCGTGGCATCCAAACTCAACCGGCGGCCCCGCCAGACGCTGGGCTGGAAAACACCCGCCGAAGCCCTCGACGAACTACTGTCCAACCCGTTCAACCCACCCACTGTTGCAACCACCGCTTGAGACCGCCGGTTTAGATCCGTCAGAAACCGTGCATTCGGCGACTGGATCAGCCGGCGTTACGTAGCCAGTCCACCGCGCGGTCGCGGTAGGCGATGATGCCCTTGTAGTCGGCCATGTCGTCGGGCAGTTCGGTGAGCACCTCGATGGCCCGCTCCCGCCATGGGCCGAAGGTCGCAATGTCGGCGAGCGGCAACATGTAGGTCCGGATCAAAAAGCAGATCGCCCCTGACTCGGGCAGCCGGATCAGATGCTGGACCTCGACCCGCAGATGCACCAGGCGACCGAACTCCGCGTCGGGCACTGTCTGGATCATCGTCCGGTCGGGACCCCATTCGTGGTACCGCTCGGTCGAGACATCAAGACGGCGACCGACTGTCATCGACCAGTTGGTGCGCCGGTAGCTCTCACCCGGTTGGAGACGCATCAGGAACTCGCGGGCCCGGGTGATCACACCCGTCTCCCGCAGCCTCGGGACAGGACCGTGGATCTCCAGGAACGTCATGCCGACGTCGAACCCGAACGACCAGTCGGCGGCGAACGTCACCACACCGGCATCGCCGAACAGGTCACCGTCGCGCTGGTCGAGCAGCACGATGTCCTCCTGAACCTGTCCGGCGATGTAGGCCAAGGGTTCGGCAGGCAGCGTCGACTCGTCACCGATCACGAAATCCTGTGTGATATCCAGCCGGTCGTTGCGCCAGCGCCAGCCGCTGCCGTGCCGCTCGAGCGACATGGTGTCGGGGTAGGACGATGCCAGCTCCCGCATCAGGGTGAGCATCACGTCCCAGCAGGCCGGCCGCATGTGCGGCAGCACGGCGTAGCGGGTCGCGTCGGCGGCCAGGATGTCGGCACGTTCGGCGAGTTCTGTTTCGTACTCGCTGTCGATGTCGACGACACGCTCCCCCCACCGACCCGCCGGGGTGTGCACCGACGAACCGGCGGGCTCGACGTTGGTGCTGTAACGGTAGGTGTCCGCGACGAACGGGAACGGAAAGGTCTCGATCAGATCGGGCGCGGATATCACAGGGCCAGCTCCAAGGTCTCTCCGTGCGCACGGGATACGCACGCCATCAACGCGTCCCCGGCACTTTTCTCATCGTCGGACAGGTACAGGTCGCGGTGAGTGATCGTTCCCGCCGACACCGGGATGCGACATTCCCCGCAGACGCCGCGCCGGCACAGATTGGGAACAGCGACGCCACGGCTCTCCAGGGCTTCCAGCAGCGAGACCCCGGAGTCGACGGTGAAGCATTCACCGGTTGAACTGACCTGCACCGAGAACGGCTCACCGGGATCGAGTGCGTCGGATCCGAAGTGTTCGACGTGAATTCGACTTCCGGGCCAGCCGAGCACGGTGGCCGTGGCGGCGACGAACTCGATGAAGGCCTCGGGCCCACAGATGTAGAGGTGGGTGCCGAACGGCTGATCGGCCAGGGTGGACGACAACTCACTGGCGAAATCCGCTCGGCGGGTGTGGATGGACGCGTGGTCGGTGAGACCGCGGACGGTGTCGACGTACGCGTCGCGCCCCTGCCGGTGGATGTAGAGCAGCCGCGCGTCTCGCCCCCACAGTCGGGCGCTGCGCAGATGCGACACCATCGGGGTGATGCCGATACCCGCAGCCACCAGAAGGTGTCTGCGCGCGCGCAGGATCGGTGCGAACGCGCTGCGGGGTGCCCGCGCGACCACGGTGTCTCCCACCGCGAGTTCGTCGTGGATCCACCGGGAGCCACTGGGCGCACCCACCGCGTCGCCGGTACGACGGAGCACCGAGATGACATACGCGGCAGGGGCGATCGCGTCCCCGGTCAGCGAATAGGCATTGGCGGTGCCGCCGCACTCCACCACAAGATGGCTGCCGGGGGTGAAGGACGGCAGTGGTGTGTCATCGACATGGGTGAGCGTCAAGGTTCGGATGCCCTCGACCGTGTCGTCGATATCGGCGACGGTCAGTTTGAGAGAGGTCACGACGCCTCCTGCCCCTCAGCGTCCACCATGAAGCCGAGATGGAGGCCTTGCCGCCGCGAAACGTGGTAGTAGACAAAGAGTTTGCGTCCGCACCCGGCGCACGGCACCACGTCTTCGAGCTGGATCGCCCCGCTGGTCACGGCCCGGCAGTGCGCGCAGTGCACGGCCCGCTGCCCCACATCGGTCGATGCGACGGTCATCTCGTCGTCGGCGACGCCCGCGTCCACCGCGTCGGCCCGCAGTCGCAGGCAGGCACTGGCCGGGCCTGCCATCATCAGCCGCCACCCGACCCGCGCTTCGGCGAGATCGGCTCGCAGTGCGGCGCGCGCCTGCTCGTCCCCGCCGTCGTCGACGGCGTGCACCCGCAGGCCCGATTCGCGCCCGGTGGCGGCGATCTCGGCGGTCCACGCCCGGGCGACCTCGGCGCCGGCGTCGCCGAAAGCGACAACGGTCCAGTACCGGCCGGACGTATCGGCCGGCGGGCGGGTCGGGGCGGTGGCCCAGGCGGGCACGCTTGTCAGCTCGAGGGCAGGTTTCATCGACACCTTCCGGGTACACCAGCGGTTGACACGGTTGCCCTTCAGGAAACCAGTCCTGCGTTTCGTCCGTGTGACTTGGCTGTCTCGTCCACTTGACGGCCTCACCGATAGGGTCGCTGCATGTCAGCGCACATCACCGTGATCGGCGCGGGCATCGCCGGACTGGCGACCGCTGTGGCACTGAGGCGCAGCGGGCACGACGTGTCCGTGGTCGAACAGCGCAGCGCCCCCGCGTCCGGCGCGGGAATCAGCATCTGGCCGAACGCGTTGGCGGCGCTCGACGAGATCGGACTGGGTGACAGCGTCCGCCAGGCCGGCGGGCGGGTGACCGGCGGCGCGATCCGCTGGCGCGACGGTACGTGGCTGCGCCGCCCCTCCGCTCAGCGGATCGTCGCCGCGCTCGGGGAACCACTGGTCGTGGTGCGCCGGTCGGTGCTGACCGACATTCTGCGGGCAGCGCTGCCGCCGGAAACGCTGCAGACCGGTGTGGCCGCGACGTCCGTCGCCGTCGGCGAGTCCTCCGTCGTGGTGGCTCTGTCCGACGGGCGGACGGCAGAAGTGGACGCCGTCGTCGGGGCGGACGGGGTCAACTCGATGGTGGCGCGCACCCTCAACGGGCCGCTGCGCAGTCGCTACGCCGGATACACCGCGTGGAGAGGGGTGGCGGCGTGTGCGTTGGATCCCGAATTGGCCGGCGAGACCATGGCCGCCGGCGCCGAGGTGGGCCACGTGCCGCTCGGTCCCGACCACACCTACTGGTTCGCCACCGAACGCACCCCGGAAGGGGCCGCGTCGCCGCAGGGCGAGCACGCGTATCTCACGACCAGGTTGGCCGACTGGGCCGACCCGATCCCCGAGCTGTTGGCCGCGACGGATCCAGCCGATCTGCTGCGCAACGACCTCTACGACCGAGCCCAGCCGAAGCACTGGTCGCACGGGCGAGCGGTCATCGTCGGCGACGCGGCGCACCCGATGCGCCCCCATCTGGGGCAGGGCGGGTGCCAGGGCCTGGAGGATGCCGCGATTCTCGCCCGGTTCGTCGACCTGGCGCCGGATCTGCCGACCGCATTCGAGCGGTTCGGCGCGTACCGGAGACGACGGGTCCGCCCGCTCGTGCGAGAGTCTGCGACCATCGGACGGGTCGTCAACCTGCGTCCGGCATTCCTCAGCGGCCTCGCCAGTCGCTCGACCGCACTGATCCCCGAGTCGCTGGTGACCTGGCACCTGGCGTCGATCGCAGCCCGTTCGGCTTTCGTTCTACCCACCGCGCAGGATCTCGCGGGCTGACGGCGTCAGCTCAGCGCGCGGACCGCGGCGTGAGGAATGCGGTGCACATCTTGCGCAGGTCGACGAAGCCGCCGAACGCGGAGGTGGGCAGGTTCGCGCAGCCGCTGGCCGTCGCGGTGGCCGGGGTCGAGACGGGGGCCTGCGCCACGGGAGCCTGAGTGCCCCACACCTGGGCGGCCATGCCCTTGGCGCCGCACTTCGGCCACGCCTTGAGGCCCTGCGTGCGCAGCACGTTCTCGGCCACACGGATCTGCTCGTGCCGCGGCGCGGCCGCCGGGCTCCCGACACCGCCGTTGGAGGCCCAGGTCGCCGGCTTGAACTGCAGGCCGCCGTAGTGACCGTTGCCCGTGTTGATCGACCAGTTGCCGCCCGATTCACACTGCGCGATGGCGTCCCAGTTGACGGAATCGGCGTGTGCGGTGGCGGACGTACCGTCCATCGCCATCGGCACGACGGCGAGAGCACCGGAAATGGCGGCGGCCATCAAACCCTTGCTGACAATCTTGCGAACGTTCATCTCTGCGGTCCTTCCCCGACCGTTATGACTCAAAGGCCCGCAGGTGAAGCGTTGCGTTTCCACGCTGCGGCTACCTGCACTGTCGGGTGATGCGCATCACCTGTTACCGAAGAGGCGAAAGTTTTAGTCGTTACTTAACTGACGTAAGAGGCCTCTGAGAGAAATGGGGTTCACTGTGCCGAAAAACGAAAAGGCGGTATCGGCTGAGCCGATACCGCCTTTTCCATGTCTGTGCGTCAGCCGCGTCCACCGCAGGTCGGCCACGCGCCGATACCCTGCGACTGCAGGACGTTCTCGGCCACGCGGATCTGCTCCTCGCGGCTGGCCGCGTGCGGCGATCCGGCGCCACCGTTGGACTGCCAGGTGCCCATCGTGAACTGCAGGCCGCCGTAGTAGCCATTGCCCGTGTTGATCGACCAGTTACCGCCCGACTCACAGGCGGCCACAGCATCCCAGTTGACGCTGTCCGCATTCGCAGTTCCGGCCGCCAGTCCAGTGATCGCAGCCATCGGAGCCACTGCAAGCGCTCCGGCGATGGTGGCCAGCCCAAACGTTGTGCGGATGTTCTTCAACTTCAGTCCTTTCGCCTAGCGCGCACCACTGACACCCGCATGGACACAGAGATGTCCCACGGGCTCAAAGCCTGAATTCAGGCGGATTCATCGGGTCGTGCCGTCTCGGTCGGGCACGACAGGGGAGGTCGCTGAGAACCTGGCCGGATCCATCGATCCGGCGGCCGCGGGCAGCCGATAGCCGCCCCAACCCCACCTCACACGCTGGTTCGTGATTGTTGAGTTATTTGCTCCGTAAGAAGCTGTTAGGGACCGTACAAACCGATTTGGACAAAGTCATATCGGATTCTCAGGTGCGCCGCACAGATCACGGAATGATCACAAGTCGCTCAGTGCGGCGTTATAGCAGGTCACCGCAAAGTTTGACGGCGCAGTCGACGGACCATCCCCTTACTGCGGCAGTGAGTCAAATCACGGCGATTTTGTGAGCTGGACCACCCGCAGCACGCCGCCACAGGTCGCGGTGCAGCGCGAAATCGCCTCGGCAGCGCCACAACCCCGTCGGAAGGGCACATCCGACACCTGGCAGGTTCGCTACGGCCGGCCTGCGGCAGCCACATCAAAAGAGTTTTAGGGCAACACTTTTCGCCGCGCCTGTCGGTCATCGTGGGCGCGACATCACGTCGCGGAGAGCTCGACGGTCATCGCATACTCTCAATAATCCATCTGTTGCAACGCTTTTGATGGACCATCGGCCGATGGTCAGTCACCCGAGCGCCTCCCGCGCCGGAACCCTAAGGCAACTTCGACGGTCCGGCCTCCAACGTTGCGTGAGTTCTCCGAAACGGAGGAGTTGTCAGCCGAATGCCGGACGCTGCATCGTCATCCGCGCCGAGAGAAGATCGTGCCATCTCCGGGGGGCGGCATCAGATCTGCTGCCGCACAGGCGACTTGGCATCGGAGCGCGGAGCGCAGGTCGGGGGCTGAGAATTTGTTCTCGTCCGCTAATCACAATCACACAACGGCATGAATTCAAGTCGTCGGATGGCAATAAGCGCCCTGGGAAAAGATCGATATCCGACACGAATTTGCTATGCCAATCGCGGGGGCTGCACTGCCTCGAGGTCGGTGGGGGTGTTGACGTTCGCAAGCGCGGGCTGCTCGGGAAGCACGATGCGCTGGGTTTCGACGGCTTGGGCCAGCGCCCGCATGCTGCGGTGGCCAGCCTGAAGCAGCTCGGTGATGACGCCGTGCAGCGAGGTGCGGTAGATCCCGGCCAGATAATGGGTGCGACCGTCCCACGGCAGCACCACGTCGGCGCTGAGCCGTTGGGCCGGGTCGGCAAGCAGGTCGATCACCTCGGTGGTGAGCGCAGGCATGTCCACCGCACAGACGAAGGCGTACTCGCGACCCGCTTCTGCCGCGGCCCGCAGACCTCTGCCGGTGGCCAGCAGCGGCCCGACCCCGCGGATCTCGTCACGAAGCACCACGGCGTCGAGATCCGGAAGGGCCTGGCCGGGTGCGGCGATCACGAAGACGGGTTGGCAGCGGGCACTGATCACCGACACCACCCGCTCGACCAATGTGGGAGATCCAGGAGCGCCGTCGTACGGAAGGGTGGCCTTGTCCCTACCCATGCGCCTGGAGGCGCCACCTGCGAGTACGACAGCGGCCAGCGGGAGCGAAGACGTCACACCGTGACGTTAGCGCAGCAGCTATCGGCAGTCAGCTAGTCGATTCAGCGACGTTCCAGGTGTCCTTACCGCGCAGCAGCGACTGCAGCGCGGCGGTGTCGTGGGCCTTCGCTTCGCGCGCCGCCGTGATCTGTGCACGCGCGGCATCGTCGTACGTGGGCTTGCTGACCTGACGGAAGATGCCCATGACCATGTGGTCCAGGTTCTGCTCTGACAGCCGGGACAGTGCGAACGCGTAGGCAGGGTCCTCGACCGTGGCGTCGTGCACCACGATCTCGTCGGCCGACACATCGGCGGTCTTGGCGGCTTCGAGCCCGAACCCGGACTTGACCACGCAGTATTCGCCGTCGGCGCCGAACGTGATCGGCTCACCGTGGCGGACGTTGATCAAGCGCTCCTCGGCACCCTCCTTGCGGAGGGCGTCGAACGATCCGTCGTTGAAGATCGGGCAGTCCTGCATGATCTCGACGAGCGCCGCGCCGCGGTGCTGGGCGGCTCCGCGCAGCACCTCGGAAAGGCCCTTGCGGTCGGAGTCCAGCGCGCGGCCCACGAACGTCGCCTCGGCGCCCAGGGCCAGCGAGACCGGGTTGAACGGGTAGTCCAACGACCCCATCGGGGTGGACTTGGTGACCTTGCCGGTCTCCGACGTCGGCGAGTACTGCCCCTTGGTCAGGCCGTAGATCCTGTTGTTGAACAGCAGGATCGTGATGTTGATGTTGCGTCGGAGCGCGTGGATCAGGTGGTTGCCGCCGATCGACAGTGCGTCCCCGTCACCGGTGACGACCCAGACCGACAGGTCCTCGCGGGCCAGCGCCAGACCGGTCGCGATGGTCGGTGCGCGGCCGTGGATCGAATGGAAACCGTAGGTCTCCAGGTAGTACGGGAAACGGCTGGAGCAGCCGATACCGCTGACGAACGCGATGTTCTCGCGGCGCAGCCCCAACTCGGGCAGGAAGTTGCGAATGGTGTTGAGGATGACGTAGTCCCCGCAGCCGGGGCACCAGCGGACCTCTTGGTCGCTGGTGAAATCCTTCGCCTTCTGCGGTTGGTCGGTCGTCGGGACCAGGCTCATCTTGGTCGACGCGGCCGTCAGACCCAGGTCATTGCCGATCACATCTGTCATGCGCGATCCGCCTTCGCTACTCGCTTGGTCGTCATGCGGCGATCCGCCTTCGCTACTCGCTTGGTCGTCATGCGTTCACTCCCACCGTCTCATCGCTTGCCGGGGCCTCGATGGTGGCCGCAGCCAGCCGGGCGAACTTGGCTTTTTCGAGTTCCTTCTCGCTGAGCGTGCCGTCGAGCGCGGATTCGATGATGCCCTCGACCTCGTCGGCGAGGAAGGCCATGCCTTCCACCTTGGTCACCGACTGGATGTCGACGAGGAACTTCCCGCGCAGCAGCAGAGCAAGCTGTCCGAGGTTCATCTCCGGCAGGACGACGTTGGGATAGCGGTTCAGTACGTCGCCGAGGTTGGCCGGTAACGGGTTGAGGTTGCGCAGTTGCGCGTGGGCGACGTTGATGCCCTTGTGACGTGCCCGCCGGCAGGCTTCGCCGATGGGGCCGTAGCTGCTACCCCAGCCCAGCAGCAGTAGCTCGGCCTCGCCGCTGGGATCGTCGACCTCCAGGTCGGGCACCTTGATGCCGGACACCTTCTCCTGACGCAGCCGAACCATCAGGTCGTGATTCTTGGGCTCGTAGGAGATGTTGCCCGAACCGTTGGCGGACTCGAGGCCACCGATCCGGTGCTCGAGCCCCGGCGTGCCGGGGATCGCGAACTGGCGTGCCAGCGTCTCCGGATCGCGTGCGTACGGCGCGAACGGCTCGCCGGTCTTCGCGAAGGTGTGCTTGATCGGTGGGTAGGTGCTGACGTCAGGGATCTGCCAGGGTTCGGAACCGTTGGCGATGGCGCCGTCGGACAGGATGACCACCGGCGTGTGGTACTTGATCGCGATACGCGCGGCCTCGACGGCGACGTCGAAGCAGTCCGACGGCGACCGCGGGGCGATCACCGCAACCGGAGACTCGCCGTTGCGGCCGAACAACACCTGCAGCAGGTCAGCCTGCTCGGTCTTGGTCGGCAGACCGGTTGACGGCCCGCCGCGCTGCACATCGACGACGATCAGCGGTAGCTCGGTCATCACAGCCAGTCCGATCGCCTCGGACTTCAGCGAGATACCGGGCCCCGACGTGCTGGTGATCCCCAGCGAGCCACCGTAGGACGCACCGATCGCCGCGCCGATGCCCGCAATCTCGTCTTCGGCCTGGAAGGTCATCACGTTGAAGTGCTTGTACTTGGACAGCTCGTGGAGGATGTCGGACGCCGGGGTGATCGGGTAAGTACCGAGCACGATCTGGACATCACCGAGATGCCCCGCGGCCACGAGTCCGTAGGACAGGGCGGTGTTGCCGGAGATCTGCCGGTACTCGCCGGTCTTGAGCTTCGCGGGAGCCACCTCGTAGGTGGTGGCGAACGCCTCGGTGGTCTCGCCGTAGTTCCAGCCGGCCTTGAGCGCGAGCACGTTGGCTTCGGCGACGTCGGGCTTGCGGGCGAACTTCTCACGGATGAACGACTCGCTGTGCTCGAGCTCGCGCCCGTACATCCAGGACAGCAGGCCGAGGGCGAACATGTTCTTGGCGCGCTGGCCGTCTTTCTTGGTCGCGCCGATGGCCTCGACCGCGCCCAACGTCAGCGTCGTCATCGCAACCGGCTGCACGACATAGTCGGACAGCTCGTCGTTCTCCAGCGGATTGGCGTCATAGCCGACCTTGGCCAGGTTGCGCTTGGTGAACTCGTCAGAGTTGGCGATGATCAGGCCGCCACGGGGCAGATCCGACACGTTGGCCTTCAGCGCGGCGGGGTTCATGGCGACGAGCACGTCGGGCCGGTCTCCCGCGGTCAAGATGTCGTAGTCGGCGATCTGGATCTGGAACGACGACACACCGGGCAGCGTGCCCTGTGGCGCGCGGATCTCGGCGGGGTAATTCGGTTGCGTCGCAAGATCATTGCCGAAGAGCGCGGCTTCGGTGGTGAAACGGTCGCCGGTGAGCTGCATGCCGTCGCCGGAGTCGCCGGCGAACCGGATGACGACCTTCTCGAGCTTCTGCCGGGGCGCGGCATCCGTCACGGCTTCGTCGCCATTGATACTGCCGTCAGAACCCACGACCCTGCCTCTCACGTCCGGTCAAGCTGTGCCGCCACGAGTCGCCGTGTGATGCCGCGACGAGCATGCCGCACCGACACGTAGTGGCTACCCAAATGTTTCTGTCACTGGGAGTACCGATTATTGCACTGCTCTTAGGCAGCACGAAAAAGGGCGCACTGGTTACCCGCAAGTTAACTTGGAGCGAAACCACAGCTCAAGACCGCCGCGACGCGCCCAAGTGCAAGATATTGTGGTCTTGGTCACTTTCTGGAGAATGTCATTCTCTAAGACTCAGGGTTGTTCGCCGGCCGGCACCCTCCGCGACGTCAGGCGAGTTGGGCGGACGCCACCCGACGCCGGTTCTCCAGCTCCTCCGCGACGAGCTTGCTCGCCTGTTCGGCCGCCCGGCGCGGTTCGGCGCCTGCCGCGCGATTGGCGACGTAGCAGGCGGTGAACATATCGCCGGCACCGGTGGTCTGCACGTCCAGGACGCGCCACGCGGCGGGTACGCGGGTGACAGTGCCTTCGGTGTAGATGTCGCAGCCCTCCGACCCGTAGGTCACCACGATCTCGGGGACCCCGAGGCGCTCGGCGACCGCAGCGTCGAATGGACCGTCGGCCACGACGACGGCCTCGTCCTCCGCCAGCTTGAGGACGTCTAAGTGCAGCAGTAGATCGGGGGGGAAATGCCGGTCTTCGACCAGCGGTCCCAGGCGATCGGCCCGCACCAGGCCCTGCCCGTCGTAGGCGACGCGATGTCCGCGCGCGGACAGTAACGCCAGCGTCTCGGCCGGAAAGTCCGTGCGCAACAGCGGGGCGAGATGCACCCACGTGGTGTCGGGGTCGGCGGCCTCCACCTCGGCGGCGCCCCAGACCGGTCCGATCGCATCAACCGCCATGTGGCGGTGGTCGACGTCGTCGTAGTCCAACCGGAATGCACTCGTGCGATCCGACGGGAGCACCTCGACCAGACCGTTGAACCGTTCGCGCAGCGCGTCGAACAGCACGTGGTCGCGCTCGGCGCCCATGCCCACGATGCGGCCCGTGGCACCTGAGGCTTCGAGCGCCACACCCGCGAAGGAGGCGCACCCACCCGGGCTCCTCGGCCCACCGTTGATGATGTCGATCGCCAGGTTGCCCAGGACGGTCACCCCGTTGACAAGCTGTCGCGACACCGATCGATCTCCTGGAATTGGTCGGCGCGTTCTCGACACCGTGAGGGGCAAATGGTAGCGAGGATTCCTGTGATTCGACGATTCCGCGGTCAGATCGGGACGTTGTACGGCGTGATCACCTGAATTGGGACCGGTCTGACCGGCTCGACGGGCAACGCCCCGCGCTCCTGCAGAATCAACCGCAGCGCCAGGCGCGCGTCGGCGCGTAGATCGTTGTGCAGTACCGCCGAGATCCGGCCGTCGCGCAGCAGCCGCACGTTGTCGGCGTCGAGATCGTGGGCGACGAACACCTTGCAGGCGCGTCCGATCCTGTCGAATGCGGCGACGGTTGCCACGTTGCCGCCGCCCACCGAGTAGACCGCCTCGACTCCGGGATTGGCTTCGAGCGCCTCCAGCACCAGACGCTCGTTGGTCGCGTCGATGCCGTCGCTGCCGCTGACCTCGACAACGGATCGACCCGACGCGCGCAACGCCGAACGGAATCCGACCTCGCGCTCCCCCTCGCCACGAAACACGGTGCGGCTCAGCGTGATCAACACACCGGAAGGGGAACTGCCGAGCCATTGCTGCACCAGGTAGGCCGCCGTCACGCCGGCGCCGTGGTTGTCGATGCCGACATAGCCACACCGCGAACTTGCCGGCACGTCCGTCGCATACGTCACCACGGGGACCCCGGTGTCGACGAGACGGTCGATCGCCTCGGCGACCACCGGGTCGTCCTGGGCCTTGAGCACCACGCCGTGACTGCCGCGCAGACGCGAGAGGGCCTCGACCATCTGCGCCGTCGAGCCCGACTCCCAGAGATGGAACCGGGCCCGCACCATCGCCGGCGCGAACGCCGGCAGTTCGGCCTCGACGGCGGCGCGGAACGCATCCGAGAAACGCGTCGGGGTCTGCATGACGACGTCGATCAGATAGCGGCGCCCGTTCAGACGTAGTTGAGCCCGCTGTTTGTCCAGGTCGGCGATCGCCTGATTGACCTCGGCCACGGTGTTTTCCCGCACCCCGGGCCGGTTGTTCAGGACGCGATCGACCGTCGCCTCGCTGAGCCCCGACTGCTGCGCGATCTCGCGCACCTTGTAGCGGTGTGGCACTCGGGGCGCCTTCCTCGTGAGGTGTTTTTGATGGTTTTCTGCCGTTGATTGCGGTGCCGATCACAGCAAGACTAGCGGCCATGGCAACACCAAACCGGACAGCGGGCCGCACCTCGCCTGGGCAGTGGCTCGACGAGTCCGACTTCGACCTGCAGGCCTTCCGCGCCGAGGTCGAATGCACAACCGAACTCGCCGACTACCCGTATGCAGACGACGTGCGCGGCAACGTCGTCGTCTACTCCGCACTCACTGTGACGCAGGCCGAGGATCGGCGCGCAGTGCAGGCGGAGCTGATCCGCGCGCTGGCCGACGGCCCCGGCGTCGTCGTGTTCACCCAGGCGTTCGGCACCGCCGTCGTCGACCGTGCCAGCGCGGCGTTCTTCGCGATCATCGAGGCGCAGCGCGCGGCAGGCCAGGCGGCCGGCGACCACTTCGGCAAGCCCGGCGCCAACGACCGGATCTGGAACGCCGCGCAGAAACTGGCCCTGCACGACCCCGAGGTGTTCGCCGAGTACTACGCCAGCGACGCGCTCGCGCTGGTCTGCCAGGCGTGGCTGGGACCGCGGTACCAGGTCACCTCGCAGGTCAACGTCGTCAATCCCGGTGGGCAGGCTCAGGTTCCGCATCGCGACTACCACCTCGGCTTCGTCCCCGACGATCATCTCGCGGCCTACCCGGCACACCTGCACCGAACCTCTGCGGTGCTGACCCTGCAGGGCGCCGTCGCCCACTGCGACATGCCGGTCGAGAGTGGCCCCACCATGCTGCTTCCCCATTCGCAGCGGTTCGCGGGCGGATACATCGCGTTCAACCGACCCGAGTTCATCGACTACTTCGCCGCCAACCACGTGCAGTTGTCGTTGCGCAAGGGGGACGCGGTGTTCTTCAACCCCGCGCTGTATCACGGAGCGGGAACCAACTTCTCGAAGGATGTCCGGCGGATCGCGAACCTGATGCAGATCAGCTCTCCGTTCGGGCGGGCCATGGAGGCAATGGACCGCACCGCGATGGTGCGCGCGGTCTATCCGGCGTTGCGGGCGATGCAGGCCGCGGGTCGTTCGCGCCGCGACCTCGACAATGTCGTCGTCGCGACCGCCGAGGGCTATGCGTTTCCGACCAACCTCGACAGCGATCAGCCGATCGGCAGCCTGGCGCCGCCCAGCCAGGTCGACACGGTGCTCGACGCACTGGACAAGAACCTCACCGAGCAGGAACTCGACATCGCACTTCGCGAGCAGAACGAACGGAGAAACCCATGACCACCCTCGGCCTCATCGGCCTCGGCAGGATCGGCGCGTTCCATGCCGAGACGCTGAGCAACCTCGCGCAGGTCTCCGGCCTCGTGATCACCGACGAACGTCCGGACGTCGTCGCGCAGGTTGCCACGAAATACGGTGCGACACCGGTGGACTCGGTAGAAAAGCTGCTGTCCTCGGGTATCGACGGCGTGGTGGTCGCGGCTGCGACGCCGGCGCACGCCGAGCTGACACTGGCAGCGGTCGAGCGCGGCCTGCCGACGTTCTGCGAGAAGCCCATCGCCTCGACGGCGGTCGAGAGCGCGCGTCTCGCCGAACTCATCTCCCGCACCGAGGTTCCCGTGCAGGTGGGCTATCAGCGTCGCTTCGACGCCGCGTTCGCCGCCGCCAAGCAGGCAGTCGACGGCGGGTCGCTGGGCGCGCTGCACACCGTCCGCAGCACGACGATGGACCCCGCTCCCCCGCCGATGGACTACATCAAGGGCTCCGGTGGGATCTTCCGCGACTGCGCCGTGCACGATTTCGACGCGATCCGCTGGGTCACCGGGCAGAACGTGGTCGACGTGTACGCCACCGGCAGCGTCCAGGGCGACCCGCTGTTCACCGAGTACGGCGACGTCGACACCGCGGCCATCGTGGTGCGTTTCGACGGAGGCGCTCTCGGGCTGGTGTCCGCGGCCCGCTACAACGGCCGCGGCTACGACTGCCGCCTGGAGGTGCACGGGTTCGAGGACACCGTCGTCGCGGGATGGGATCAGGGAGTACCGGTACTCAATACCGATCCGGCAACGGATTTCCCCTCGGGCGCGCCGCACCACTTCTTCATGGACCGGTTCACCGAGGCGTTCCGGACCGAGCTGGGTGCGTTCGTCGAACTCGTCAAGGGTGGACCTAACCAGGGCGCGACCGTCGCCGACGCCGTAGAGGTCGCGTGGATCGCCGAGGCAGCCACCGAATCGCTGCGCCGCGGCGCGCCGGTATCGATCGAGTCGGTGAAGGAGATGCAGCAGTGAAGATCGCGGGTGCACCGATTTCCTGGGGTGTGTGCGAGGTTCCCGGCTGGGGTTACCAGCTCAGCTCCGATCGCGTGCTGACCGAGATGCGCGAGGCAGGCCTGACCGCCACCGAACTGGGCCCGGAGGGCTTCCTCCCCACCGACACCGTCGAGCTGGTGGAACTGCTCGACGGTTACGGACTGGCCTGTGTCGGCGGATTCGTCCCGGTGGTGTTGTACAAGGCCGATCACGACCCGGCCGACGACCTCGCCGGACCGTTGGAGTCATTGGTCGCGGCCGGAGCAGGAGTGGTGGTGCTGGCCGCGGCGACCGGTCAGGACGGCTACGACGAACGTCCGGCCCTGGACGAATCACACTGGCACACACTGCTGTCGAACCTCGATCGGCTGGCCGACATCATCGCCGCCCGCGGCCTGACCGCCGTGCTGCACCCGCACGTCGGCACCATGGTGGAGACCCGGCCCGAGGTGGACCGGGTACTGACCGGCTCGCGTATCCCACTGTGCCTGGACACCGGCCATCTGCTCATCGGTGGCACGGATCCGCTGGCGCTGGCGCGGGAGGTGCCCGAGCGGATCAAGCACGCCCACCTCAAGGACGTCAACGCGGCACTGGCCGCCAAGGTGCAGTCCGGCGAGTTGACCTACACCCAGGCGGTGGCGGCCGGGATGTACGTCCCTCTCGGCGCGGGTGACGTCGATATCGCGGGCATCATCAAGGCGTTGGAGGACAACGGTTTCGACGGCTGGTATGTGATGGAGCAGGACAACATCCTGGTGGCCGAACCGCAGGGTGACGGACCCCTGGCCGACGTGCTGGCCAGCGTGGCGTTCCTTCAGGGCGCCGCCAGCGTGGTCTCGTGACCCTGCGCATCGGAGTCCTGGGCGCCTCGCGCATCGCCGAGTCGGCGATCGTCGGGCCGGCGCGGGACCTGGGCCATCGTCTGGTCGTGGTTGCGGCGCGTGATCCGTTGCGGGCGCAGGCTTTCGCCGACAAGTATGGCGTCGAGCGGGTGGCGCCGACCTACCAGGACGTCGTCACCGACCCAGAGGTCGATGTCGTGTACAACCCGCTCGCCAACTCGTTGCACGCACCGTGGAACCTGGCCGCCGTCGAGGCCGGCAAACCGGTGTTGACGGAGAAGCCGTTCGCCCGCAACCGCGACGAGGCCGCGCGCGTCGCGGCCGCCGCCGAAGCCGCCGGCGTGCCGGTGATGGAGGGCTTTCACTATCTGTTCCACCCGGCGACACAGCGGGCGCTGTCCCTGGCCGGTGACGGGACCCTGGGTGAACTGATCCGGGTCGAGGTCCGGATGGGCATGCCCGCGCCGCAGCCCGACGATCCGCGCTGGTCACTGGATCTCGCCGGCGGCGCGCTGATGGACCTGGGCTGCTACGGCCTGCACATCCTGCGCAAGTTCGGCGAGCCGGCCGTCGTCGCGGGCACCGCGGTGCAACGCAGCCCCGGTGTGGACGAGTCGTTCGACGTGGAGGTCGTCTACCCGTCCGGCCTCACCGGGCTGTCCACCAATTCGATGGTGGAGCAGGAGCACTCGTTCACGCTGCGGGTGATCGGCGATCGCGGAGAGGCATTCGTCCACAACTTCATCAAGCCGCACGAGGACGACAGGCTGACCCTGCAGACCCAGGACGGCACCACGGTCGAGCATCACGGCACCCGCACGTCGTACAGCTACCAGCTGGAGGCGTTCGCCGACCTTGTGCTGCGCGGGACGCCGGCACCGCTGGACACCGCGGACGCGGTGGCCAACATGGCGCTGATCGACGACGCCTACCGCGCGGCGGGCATGCAGCCCCGTTAGCTGCTGTCAGGCGTGCTCGGCCTGCCCGGCAGTCGTGCGCCGCTCGTGCCAGCGCAGGCGGAGCAGCAGGAGGTTGCGATGGGCACGCCATCCCGCCGACAGCGGGTCACGCCAGACGGGTGCATGCGCGGAAGGTGCGCGATCACTGTCCATGAATCCATTGTGCCGCGCATACGGCATGCCGGCCCGCCGACAGCGGCACCGACACAATGTCGAGACCATGAACCCTTCGTGACCGGCAGGGCCGGCCCAGATATCGGTCAGTGCACGTCGTAGCGTTCGGCCAGCGACGTCAGCGTGGACTCGATGCCCTCGGCGTTCTTCTTGTCGAAACCGATGAGCTCGATGACGAACGGCACCTTCGCCGTCGAGTAGTCGAACGTCTCGGTGACCTTGGTCGCGCCGGGACCGACCTCGGCGAGTTCCCAGCGCCAGCGATGGCCGAGCGGGTGCTCCCATTCGACCACCCGGTTCTCTTCGACCGCTGTGGCCTTCGAGGTGATCTTGTACGGCAGTCCGTACTGGGTCAACCCGACGGTGAACTTGTCCCCGGTGGTCAGCCGGTGCGGACCTTTGACATCGATGTCGCGGACGGTGCCGGACCCGTCGATCTCAGGGTGCCGGTGTGGGTCGGCGATCAGGTCGAAGAGGTCGGCGATCGGCGCCGAGACCTGCACGCTGCGGCTGACCGTCTTCGGACCGGCATCTTCTGTCTTCACGGTGGAGATACTCATACGGCCCACGTACCCGGAGACCCCGTCGACCAATCGGCCGGCGGGGTCCGCGGAGTCGATGTCTTTTTTGTCGACGTCGTCAGTTCTTCGAGGCGCGCAGCTCGTGCGACAGAGCCTCAAGCTCGTCGCCGCCTGCCATCTGCTGGGTGAGGTGCTCCAGGGTGATGTCGTCGTAGGCGCAGTCCAGCTTCTGCCGGCCGCGGTTCAACAGGACGAAGTGGTCACCCACAAGGTGCGCGTGGTGCGGGTTGTGGGTGATGAACACCACGCCGAACCCGGCCTCCTTGGCCGCGGTGATGTACTTCAGCACCACCCCGGACTGCTTGACGCCCAGCGCTGCCGTCGGCTCGTCCAGGATCAACACCCTCGCCCCGAAGAACACCGCCCGGGCGATCGCGACGCACTGCTTCTGACCGCCCGAGAGCGAGCCGATCGGTGCATCGACATCAGGGAGTTCGATGCCCATCTTGGACAACTCGGTGAGAGTGGTCGCGCGCATCGCGTTGGCGTCCAACGAGAACGGGAACGACTTCTTCCGGATCTCCTGCCCGAGAAAGAAGTTGCGCCACACCGGCATCAACGGAACGACCGCGAGGTTCTGGTACACCGTGGCGATGCCCTTGCCGAGCGCCTCGGCCGGTGAACCGAATTTGACGGGCTCGCCGTCGACCAGAAGATCACCTTCGGTCTGCTGGTGCAGCCCGGCAATGATCTTGATCAGCGTGGACTTCCCCGCGCCGTTGTCGCCGAGGATCCCGGTCACCTCACCCGCATGCACCCGCAGGCTGATGCCTTTGAGCGCGGTGATGTTGCCGTACGACTTGCCGACGTCCTTGAGCTCGACCAGCGGTACCTTGCCCCCGGCTTGCGCGTCGTTGCTTGGCTTTTCGACTGAGATGGTCATCGAATCACTTCTTCGCTGCGTAGTTGCGGAAGGCGTTGTTGGCGATCACCGCGAACAGCAGCATCGCGCCGAGGAAGAACTTGAACCAGTCAGGGTCCCAGCCCGCGTACACGATGCCCTGGTTGGTCATGCCGAAGATGAACGCGCCGATCGCCGCACCGATCGCGGTGCCGTAGCCACCCGTCAACAGACATCCGCCGATGACCGCGGCGATGATGTAGAAGAACTCGTTGCCGATGCCCTGGCCGGACTGCACGGTGTTGAAGGCGAACAGCAGGTGCATGCCGACGAACCAGGCGCAGAACCCGACGAACATGAACAGGCCGATCTTGACCTTGGTGACCGGAACACCCACGGCGCGGGCACTGTCCGCGTCGCCGCCGACGGCGAAGATCCAGTTGCCGATCTTGGTCTTGAACAGCACCCAGGTGGCGACCGCGGTGAACACCAGCCACCACACCACGGTGATGCGCACGCTCACGCCGGCGACGGTGAAGGACGATGCGAACACCTTCTGCGCGGAGTCCCAACCCGCCATATCGCTCACGCTCTGCGTGGCAACCTGGCCGGCGACCAGCTTCGTGACGGCGAGGTTGATACCCGCGAGCATGAAGAACGAACTCAGCGTGATTAGGAAGCTGGGAATTCGCGTCTTCATAACCAGGAATCCGTTGAGGAAGCCGACTCCCAGCGCCAGGATCAGCGCCAGCAACGCACCCATCCACAGGTTGAGGTGCAGGTTGTAGGCCAGCATCGAGGCCGCCAGCGAACTGAACGTCACGGCGACACCGGCGGAGAGGTCGAATTCCCCGCCGATCATCAGAACCGCGACACCGCACGCCATGATCCCGATGGTCGAGCTGGCGTACAGCACGGTCGCCAGCGAGGATGCCTCGCGGAACGGCGGCGCGACCACCAGGAAGAAGACGAAGATGCCGATCGCGCCGATGCCGGCGCCCATCTCGGGCCGAATCAGCAGGCGCTGCAGCCGGTTCCGCTCCTTGACGCGCTCGTCCCGGACGACCTTGTGGTCGGCGACGTCGAGCGCCTCCTTGGTGGTCACTTCTCCGCTCCGTTCTTCGCGCGAGCGCTCATCAGCGGGTCCCGCCCTTTGCGTACTCCGCCACCGCATCGATGTTCGACTTGTCGATGAACGCGGGCCCCGTCAGCGTCGGCGCTCCGCCACCGATGATGTTGCCGTTGGTCAGGTAGAGCCACAGCGAGTCGACGGCCAGGTAGCCCTGCAGATAGGGCTGCTGGTCGACGGCCCATTGGACGTCGCCGTTTTGAATCGCCTCCACCAGCGCGGCATTGGTGTCGAACGTGCCGATCTTGGCAGTGCTGCCGGCATTCTTCGCCGACTGCACGGCCGTCAGCGCGAACGGTGCACCGAGCGCGACGATGTAGTCGATGCTCGGATCCTGCTGCAGCTTGGCGGTGATGGTGGACTCCACCGACGGCATGTCCTTGCCGTTGACGTTCAGGATCTCAGTGGCGGGGAAGGTCTCCTTGACACCGGCGCAGCGCGCCTCCAGGTCGACGTGGCCCTGCTCTTGGATGATGCAGATCGACTTGGTCGCGCCTTCGGTGCGCAACCGGTCGCCGACACCCTGACCGGCGATGCGGCCGTCCTGTCCGAAGTATTCCTTGACCCCCATCGGCTCCCACGCGTCCATACCCGCGTTGAACGCGACCACCGGGATGCCCTTGGCCTCGGCCGCTGCGATCGCCGCCTTCATCGCGTCGGGCTTGGCCAGCGTGACGGCGATGCCGTCCACATCGCTGTCGACGGCGCTCTGCACCAGATTCGCCTGGTTGGGTGCCTCGGGATCGTTCGAGTAGCGCAACTCGATGTTGTCCTTCTTCGCCGCGGTCTCGGCACCCTTGCGGATGAGGTCCCAGAACGAGTCCCCGGGCACCTCGTGCGTGATCATGGCGATCGTCATCCGGGGCGTGTCGACGCCACCGCCACCGCCGCCTTCTCCGGACTGCTCGGGCGCTCCCCCGGTCGACGAGCACGACACGATTCCGAACGCCAGAACGCCCGCCCCGGCGAACGCCGCGAGCCGCTTGAACGTCATTGCTTCTCCTTGTCGTCGAGACTGTCGCGACGCCCTCGTCGACCGCGTGCGGGTCTGTGCCGGGCGACACGCCTCACAGGTGATGTAATACGCCTCACACCGGAAAGTCAAGACTTTGTCCTGACATTAGGACCGCAAGTCATATGTCCGGTACATCCGCGCAGATCAGCGCGTTGACGCCGCAGTCGACCCACGCACGACGAGTGTCGGCCGACGTACGATATCGACCGCAGACCCGCCGGTGACCACCCCGTCCATGCGGGCCACCATCCGCTCCACCGCCGCCGAGGCAAGCCCGGCGCTGTCCTGGCGGACTGTCGTCAATTGAATGTGGGCGAGGCCCGCCAACGGGCTGTCGTCGAATCCCATGACCGAAACCTGCTGTGGGACAGGAACTCCCGACCGGATGAAGACGTCGAGCACGCCGAGCGCGCACCGGTCGTTGAACGCGAACACCGCCTCGGGCAATTGCCTGGACTCCAGCATCGCCATCGCGGCCGCCGCTCCCTCGCGCTCGGTGAGCCCGCCCGGGCACACCATCTCGGGCAGCTGCGCCGATTTGGCCGCTTTCCGGTACCCCCTCAGGCGCTCGGCCGCGCCCGGGGCCCGACCCCCGTCGAGGTACACGATGCGGCGGTGTCCCAGTCCCACCAGGTGTTCCATCCCTGCCATCGCGCCGGCGACGTCATCGCTGCGCACCGCGTCCACACCACGCACACGTCGTGTCAGAACCACCAGCGGCACCCGGGACGCCAGTTCGGTGAGCTCACGCGCCGGCAATCGGGACCCGATCGCCACCAGTCCCTCGCAGCGGTCGTCGATCAGGGTCCGCAGCGCCCGCGGTTCGTCGCGGTGCGGGGTGACGGCGCTCAGGACGACGTCGTACCCCTGTGTGTCAGCTGCCAAATAGACGCCGTCGACAAGGTCGGCGTGGAACTCCTGGCCCGCCTCGAACGTGAGCCCGATCAGCCTGGTCCGGTGCTGGCGCAGCCTGCGGGCCCGGGGGTCCGGGCGGTAGCCGATCGCGTCGGCCGCGCGCCGGACCCGCTCCCGCGTCTGGTCGCTGGCCCCCGCAACGTCCCGCATCACGATCGAGACCAGCGCCCTGGACACGCCGGCCCGTTCGGCCACGTCGGCGAGCGTCGGTCTGCGTTGCACGGGGATCAGCCTAGAACGTTTTAGTCATCGGCGTTGACGGATTCGGGTCGCGCCGCTTAACGTACTAGAACGTTCTAGTCGGTGTAACCAGATTCGGAGAAACCACCATGTCGACCCCGCTGTCCTTCGGCCTCATCGGCGCCGGCTGGATCGGTACATTCCACGCCGAGACGTTGGCGCACCGCCTACCCAACACGCGCCTTGTCGCTGTCGCCGATCCGGTACCTGGTGCAGCGGAACGCCTTTCGGCACTACGCAGTTACCAGGATCCGATGGAGCTCATCGCCGATCCGTCCGTCGAGGCTGTCGCGATCTGCTCCCCCGCCGCAACCCACGCCGATCTGGTCGTCGCCGCGGCACGGGCCGGCAAGCACGTGTTCTGCGAGAAGCCGATGGCCCTGACGCTCGATGATGCCGACCGCGCGATCGCTGCAGCACGGGACGCCGGCGTGGCACTGCAGGTGGGGTTCAACCGTCGCTTTGCCACCGACTTCGCCGACATGCGCACCCGCATTGTCGAGGGCTCGATCGGCACACCGCAGCTGCTGCGCTCGCTCACGCGCGATCCCGGCATCTCGGTCGAGGTCGCCGCCCGGGTGAAGCCGTGGACCATCTTCAACGAGACGCTCATCCACGACTTCGACACGCTGTGCTGGCTCAACCCGGGGGCGCGCGTGACCGAGGTGTACGCCCAGGCCGATGCGCTGATCCACCCGCAGTTCGCCGGGCAGGGTTTCCTGGACACCTCGGTGGTGCAGATCCGGTTCGACAACGGGGCTTTCGCCGTCGCCGAAGCCAGCTTCTCGGCCGTCTACGGCTACGACGTGCGCGGCGAGGTGTTCGGTTCCGACGGCATCCTGCAGGCCGGACGCGCTCCCGAGCAGGCAGGTGGTGCCAACGTCGAGCTCTTCCACGACGCGTACGTGGCGCAGTTCGCCCACTTCGTCGACAGCGTCCAGGCGGGTGTCGAACCATCGGTGAACGGGATCGATGCCCGAATTGCTCTCGAAATCGCCTTGGCTGCACGAGAATCAGTGGAACACCAGGCGCCGGTGGTGCTCGAAGGAGCGGTGACGTGAGCTTCCAGCTGGCGGTGTGTTCGGAGATGGTCTTCACCGACCTCCCAATCCTCGACCGGGTCAGGAGGATCCAGGAGCGAAACTTGGCGGTGGAGATCTGGAGCTGGCACGACAAGGACCTGGCAGCGCTGGCCGCGACCGGCGCCACGTTCACATCGATGACCGGCTATCTGCACGGCGACCTGATCGACCCCGAGAACTGTGACGAGGTGCTCCGAACCGCCGAGTTGAGCATCAAAGCCGCTGAGACACTGGGCGTTACCCGCCTCAACCTGCACACTGCCGAACTGGTCGACGGGCAGGCCGCCCGGCCGCGTCGACGCACCACCGGTCAGATGTGGCTGACCGCTGCGCGCACCCTGGAGCGGCTCGGCGACCTGGGTGCCGCCGCCGGCGTCACGTTCACCGTGGAGAACCTCAACACGATCGTCGACCATCCTGGCGTCCCGCTGGCTCGTGCGAAAGACACCCTGGCGCTCATCGAGGGCGTGGGCCACCCGAACGTCAAGATGATGCTGGACCTCTATCACGCGCAGATCGGCGAAGGGAACCTGATCGAACTGGTGCGCCGCTGCGGTGAAGCCATCGGCGAGATTCAGGTGGCCGACGTGCCCGGCCGGTGCGAGCCCGGCACCGGCGAGATCAGCTACCCGGCGATCGCCGAGGCGCTACGAGGGATCGGCTACACGGGCACGATCGGCATGGAGGCATGGGCATCGCGGCCAGGGGTCGCGGGCAGCGATGCGGCACTGGATGCGTTCCGGGCCGCCTTCTCCTGACGTCGGCCGACACGGCGGGATCGGTCAGCGGTCGACGAGCGTGGTGTCGAAGTAATAGCGCGACGCCCGGTAGCCGTGATTACCGAACTCCACCGCCGCACCGGAATCGTCGAACGCGGTGCGCGCCATGGTGAGCAGAGGCGCATTGGGCTTCTCGTCGAGCAGTTGCGCCTCCGCACGGGTCGCGCTGCGCGCCCCGATGCGCTGACGCGCCAGCCGGATGTGGACACCGCGGGCGCGCAGCGACTGGTAGAGGCCGTTGCTCTCCAACTCGTCGGCGTCCGGGGCGATCTCGACCGGCAGGTGGTTGATCATCAACGCCAGCGGTTCTCCGTTGGCGCAGCGCAACCGGTGGATCGATGCCACTTCGCGGCCCTCGGCGAGATTGAGTTCCCGCGCAACCTCTTCGTCGGGCGGGCCGACGTGATACTTGAGCAGCCGGGTGGTGGGCTCCTGGCCGGCGCGTGCGAGATCGTCGAACAGGCTGGTCAGTTCGACGCGTCGATGTACGGGGTTCTGCACCACCTGCGTGCCGACGCCCCGCTTGCGCACCAGCAGGCCCTTGTCGACGAGCTCCTGGATGGCCCGGCGGGTGGTCGGGCGTGACAGTGTCAGCCGCTTGGCCAATGCAAGCTCATTCTCGAATCGGTCACCGGGGCTGAGTTCGCCGTCCCTGATGGCGGCCTCGATCGCCTGGGCGAGCTGATAGTAGAGGGGAACAGGGCTTGACCTGTCGAGCTCCACTGTCAGAGGCACGGCGGCTCCGATCTCGAGTTGGTCCACACAAGGTAGCTGAATACTAACATCGGATGGGTAAAAGACAGAATGTCAGGACAAACTATTGACATGGCGGCGTGACCCGGGGCACAGTCTTACCCAGCCACCCACACCTATTCCGTCGGAGTGACTTGCGATGACCAACCAGCCATACGACGTGCTCGCCATCGGGCGCAGCGGCGTCGACGTGTACCCACTTCAAGTCGGAGTCGGCCTCGAGGACGTCGAGACATTCGGCAAGTTCCTCGGCGGCAGCGCGGCCAACGTCGCGGTCGCCGCGGCGCGCCTGGGCAACCACTCGGCCTTGATCTCCGGAGTCGGCGACGACCCCTTCGGCCGCTACGTGCGCAACGAACTCGCCCGCCTCGATGTCGACAACCGCTTTGTCAGCACGCACGGCGAGTTCCCCACCCCGGTGACGTTCTGCGAGATCTTCCCGCCCGACGACTTCCCGCTGTACTTCTACCGCAAGCCCAGCGCCCCCGACCTGCAGATCACCGCCGACGAGATCGACGCCGACGCGGTGCGCGGGGCGCGGCTGTACTGGTCGACAGTCACCGGACTGTCCGAAGAGCCAAGCCGCAGCGCGCATTTCGCAGCCTGGTCGGCCCGCGGGCGCGCACCGCTGACCGTACTCGACCTGGACTACCGCCCGATGTTCTGGGCCACGCCCGCCGCTGCCACCGAACAGGTGCAGAAAGCGCTGGCGCACGTCACCGTCGCCGTGGGCAACCGCGAGGAGTGCGAGATCGCGGTGGGTGAATCCAACCCCCACAAGGCCGCGGACGCGTTGCTCGATCTGGGTGTCGAGCTCGCGATCGTCAAGCAGGGCCCCCGCGGTGTTCTCGGCAAGACGCGTCACAGTGCGATCACCGTGTCGCCCAATGAGGTTGACGTGGTCAACGGCCTGGGAGCCGGCGATGCGTTCGGCGGCAGCCTGTGCCATGGACTACTCAACGGATGGTCGCTGGAGAAGACCCTGCGGTACGCCAACGCTGCCGGCGCCATCGTCGCGGGCCGCCTCGAATGCTCGACCGCCATGCCCACCGCCGCTGAAGTGGCCGAGCTCGCCGAGCAGACCGCCGTGGAGGCCGTGAATGTCTGAGACACCACTGTGTACCGACTACGCCGCGATCACCGAGATTCGGGCCACCGATCCCGCCGCGGTAGCCCGCGCGTGGGACCACCGCTCGGCCCGGCCGACAGTGCGCGGCAACGGCAGGCTGATGATCGTCGCCGCCGACCACCCCGCCCGCGGCGCCCTCTCCGTCGGGTCCCGGCCGACAGCGATGAACAGCCGCACCGATCTCCTGGACCGCCTGCGCGCCGCCCTGGCCGACCCGGGCGTCGACGGCGTCCTGGCCACCTCGGACATCCTCGACGATCTGGTGCTGCTGGGCGCGTTGGAGGACAAGGTCGTGTTCTCCTCGTTCAACCGGGGCGGACTCGCCGGATCGACGTTCGAGCTCGACGACCGCATGACCGGTGCCACCGCGGCGTCGACCGCGGCAGCGAACATGAACGGCGGAAAGATGCTGTGCCGCATCGACCTCGACGATCCAGGTACCGTGGCCACGCTGGCTGCGTGTGCCAAGGCCGTCGACGAGCTCGCCGCGCACGGTCTGATCGCGATGCTGGAACCGTTCATGTCGTCCCGGGTGAACGGCAAGGTCCGCAACGACCTGTCCCCCGACGCCGTCATCAAGTCGGTGCACATCGGCCAGGGGCTCGGCGCCACTTCGGCCTATACGTGGATGAAGCTGCCGGTGGTCGAAGAAATGGACCGGGTGATGGAGTCCACCACCATGCCGACGCTGCTGCTGGGCGGTGATCCGGCCGATCCTGACGAGGCGTTCGCCAGCTGGGAGAAAGCGCTGGCGCTGCCCTCGGTGCGCGGCCTGATCGTCGGCCGCACCCTGCTGTACCCGGCCGACGACGATGTGAGCTCGGCCGTCGCGACCGCGGTGGCGATGATCCGATGAACTCGACGTTGTACGTACCCGCCAACAGCGCTACGGCACCGTTCACGGTCGCGATCACCCCCGAGGACGCCGGCTGGGCCGAGTCTTCGCTGCACGTCGTCGATCTCGGGGATCGTGGGTCGGTGTCGCTGACCACCGACGACAACGAAGTGATGATCCTGCCGCTCGCGGGCGGGGGAACCGTCGAGAGCAGTGGCGAGACCTTCGAATTGTCGCCCCGTGCTTCGGTGTTCGATGGTCCTGCCGACATGGTGTACCTAGGGATCAACCAGGCCTACACCCTCACCGGCCACGGGCGCATCGCGATCTGCGGCGCCCGCGCGGCGACATCGTTGCCCAACCGCCGGGTCGCGGCCGCCGATGTGGCCGTCGAGCTGCGCGGCGCGGGCAATTGCAGCCGGCAGGTACACAACTTCGGCACCGCCACGGCGTTCGAGGCGGACTCGTTGATCGCGTGCGAGGTCATCACGCCGGGCGGCAACTGGTCGAGCTATCCGGCGCACAAACACGACGAGAACACCGAGGTGGAAACCCAACTCGAGGAGATCTACTACTTCGAGGTGGACGACAGCCCAGCGGGCACACCGGGATTCGGGTACCACCGGGTGTACGGCACCCCGGAGCGTCCCATCGAGGTGCTCGAAGAGGTCCGCACGGGCGATGTCGTGCTGGTCCCGCACGGCTACCACGGTCCCTCCATCGCGGCTCCCGGCCACCACATGTACTACCTCAACGTGATGGCAGGCTCCGGCCCCACTCGGGCCTGGCTCATCTGCGACGATCCGTCTCACACCTGGCTGCGCGGCAGCTGGGAACATCAGGAGATCGATCCGCGACTTCCGTTCACCGCCTCGTCGCTGTCCTCGGCCCAGAAAGAAGAATGACCATATGGTGTCCACCGCGCCGAAGTCGACGGACAAGCTCGTCGACCAGGAACCGACCGTGCGCCTCACCGTCGCTCAGGCGACCGTGCGCTTTCTCGCCAACCAGTACGTCGAGTACGACGGCGAGCGCCACAAGTTCTTCGCCGGTTGCCTGGGCATCTTCGGCCACGGCAATGTGGCCGGGATCGGTCAGGCACTGCTGCAGGACGAGATCGACGCAGCAGAAGCGTCCACGGAACCGGGCCTTCCGTATGTACTGGGCCGCAACGAGCAGGCCATGGTGCACACCGCGGTGGGGTACGCCCGGCAGCAGGACCGCAGGCAGGCGTGGGCGGTGACCGCCAGCGTCGGTCCCGGTTCGACCAACATGCTCACCGGCGCCGCCCTGGCGACGATCAACCGGCTGCCGGTATTGCTGTTGCCCGCCGACACTTTCGCGACCCGGGTGAGTTCGCCAGTGCTGCAGGAGCTGGAGTTGCCGTCCAGCGGCGACGTCACCGTCAACGATGCCTTCAAGCCGCTGTCGAGGTACTTCGACCGGGTGTGGCGACCGGAGCAACTCCCTGCCGCGCTGCTGGGCGCGATGCGCGTGCTGACCGATCCCGCCGAGACCGGAGCGGCGACCGTGGCCCTGCCCCAGGACGTCCAGGCCGAGTCCCACGACTGGCCGGTGTCGCTGTTCGCCGAGCGCACCTGGCACATCAGCAGGCCGCTGCCGGAGCGCTCGGTGATCGCCCGGGCCGCGGAGGTGATCCGCTCGGCGAGCAAGCCGCTGATCGTGGCGGGTGGCGGCGTCATCTACTCCGGGGCAAGCGATGCGCTGGCACAGTTCGCCGCCACGACCGGTATTCCGGTGTGCGAGAGCCAGGCCGGTAAAGGCTCACTACTGCACGACGATCCCCGATCGGTCGGTGCCGTCGGATCCACCGGCACCACCGCCGCCAACGCGCTGGCCGGCGACGCTGACGTCATCATCGGCATCGGCACCCGCTACAGCGACTTCACCTCGGCGTCGCGCACCGCGTTCAACAATCCGGACGTGCGGTTCGTCAACATCAACGTGGCCTCGCTCGACTCGGTCAAGCAGGGCGGCATCAGCGTCGTCTCCGACGCCCGCGAAGCGCTCGAAGCGCTCACCGCTCTGCTCGGCGACTATTCGGTCAGCGACGAATACACCAGCCGCATCAACGATCTGGTCACCGAATGGAACGACACCGTCTCCGAGGCCTATCGCACCGAAGACGGCGCGGCGCTGAACCAGAACCAGGTGATCGGGTTGGTCAACACGCTGTCCGACCCTCGCGATGTCGTGGTGTGCGCGGCCGGTTCGATGCCCGGCGATCTGCACAAGTTGTGGCGGATGCGTGATCGCAAGGGCTATCACGTCGAGTACGGGTTCTCCTGCATGGGTTACGAGATCGCCGGCGGTATCGGGGTGCGGATGGCCGCTCCCGATCGCGACGTGTTCATCATGGTCGGCGACGGCTCGTATCTGATGATGGCCACCGAGTTGGTGACCGCGGTCCAGGAGGGTGTCAAGGTCATCCCGGTACTGGTGCAGAACCACGGCTTCGCATCCATCGGAGGTCTGTCGGAATCGCTTGGCTCCCAACGATTCGGCACCGCCTACCGGTACCGAGGCGCAGACGGCCGTCTGGACGGTGACAAGCTACCGGTGGACCTGGCGGCCAACGCGGCGAGCCTGGGTGCCGATGTCATCCGGGTGACGACGGCCGCCGAGTTCGCCGACGCCGTCAAGGTCGCCAAGGCCAGCGACCATACAACGGTCATCCACGTCGAGACCGATCCGATGATCTTCGCCCCAGACAGCCACTCCTGGTGGGACGTCCCGGTCAGCGAGGTCTCGACATTGGAGTCGACGCAGCAGGCCTACCAGCGGTACGCCGACTGGAAGAAAGTCCAGCGGCCGCTGATCAACCCCTCCGATCGCTGAGGAAGCGCAATGCCTTCGATCTTGGTTGGTTCGGCCCCCGATTCGTGGGGTGTGTGGTTTCCCGACGATCCGCAGCAGACGCCGTACACGCGGTTCCTCGACGAGGTGGCCGAGTCGGGGTATGAGTGGATCGAGTTGGGGCCGTACGGCTATCTGCCGACCGACCCATCCCAGTTGCTCGATGAGCTCGGCTCGCGGGGGCTCAAGCTCTCGGCCGGCACTGTCTTCGAACACCTGCACCAAGAGGGGTCATGGGATGCGGTGTGGAAGCAGATCCAGGACGTCGCGAGGCTGACCGCTGCGGTCGGTGGCAAGCATGTGGTGGTGATTCCGGAGATGTGGCGCGACGCCGCCACCGGGGCGGTACTCGAAGACCGCGACTTGAGCCCCGAGCAGTGGGCCAGGAAGACCGGCGGCATGAACGATCTCGGCAAGGCGATGTTCGAGACCTACGGGGTGCGGGCGCAATACCATCCGCACGCCGATTCCCACGTCGACACCGAAGACAATGTCTACCGCTTCCTCGACGGCACCGACAGCAGGTTCGTGAACCTGTGCCTGGATACCGGGCACATCTCCTACTGCGGTGGAGACAACATTGCGATCATCCGCCGGGCCCCCGAGCGAATCGGGTATCTGCATCTCAAGCAGGTCGACCCGCAGGTGCGGGCCAAAGTAGAGGCCCAGGACCTGCCCTTCGGTGAGGCCGTACGGCTGGGGGCGATGACCGAGCCGCCGCTGGGAATCCCTGACATGCCACCGCTGCTGGCCGAGATCGAGAGACTCGGCATCGATGTGTTCGCGATCGTCGAGCAGGACATGTACCCCTGCGCCGTCGAGGCACCCCTGCCCATCGCCCAACGCACCCGCAACTACCTCGCGTCCTGCGGCATCCCCTCCGTGAGGTTCCGACCATGACCGACTTGCGCGTCGCCGTCCTCGGTGTGGGCGTGATGGGCGCCGATCACGTCGCACGGATTACGTCCCGGATCTCGGGAGCGCGGGTGTCTGTGGTCAACGACTACGTTCACGAGAAGGCCGAGCAGATCGCGTCGCAGATCGACGGCTGCCGGGCGATCGCCGACCCGTTGGACGCGATCGCCGACCCAGGCGTCGACGCCGTGCTGCTGGCCACACCGGGAAGTACGCACGAGAAGCAACTGCTGGCCTGCCTGGAGCAAGGTAAGCCCGTGATGTGCGAAAAGCCCCTGACCACGGATGTTTCCACGTCGCTGGAGATCGTCAGGCGCGAGGCCCAGCTGGATCACCCGTTGATCCAGGTCGGATTCATGCGTCGCTTCGACGAGGAGTACATGCGCCTGAAGGCGCTGCTGGACGGCGGTGAGCTGGGGCGACCCCTGGTCATGCACTGCGTGCACCGCAATGCCGACGTCCCGTCGTACTTCGACAGCTCGCTGATCGTCAAGGACTCCCTCGTGCACGAGGTGGACGTGACGAGATTCCTGTTCGACGAGGAGATCGCCAGCGTCCAGATCGTCAAGCCATTCTCGAATCCTGGTGCGCCCGAAGGCGTCATCGATCCTCAGATCGCCATCCTGCGCACCGTGTCGGGCAAGCACGTTGACGTGGAGCTGTTCGTCACCACCGGCGTGGCCTACGAAGTGCGCACCGAAGTGGTCGGCGAGAAGGGCAGCGCGATGATCGGATTGGACATGGGGCTGATCCGCAAGTCCGCACCGGGAACCTGGGGCGGTCAGATCACTCCTGGCTTCCGTGAGCGTTTCGGCCGCGCTTACGACACCGAGATCCAGCGCTGGGTCGACGCCGTGCGGACCGGCGGCACAACGGGGACCTACACGGATGGACCGACGGCGTGGGACGGCTATGCGGCTGCGGCCGTGTGCGCCGCCGGCGTCGAATCACTCGATACCGGACTGCCCGTCGATGTGCAGCTCGCGGACCGTCCCTGAAACCGAGACAGCAGAAAGAAGACGATGACCGCCACGATTTCGCATTGGGTGAACAACGAGGCCTTCGCTGGCGCGAGCAGTGCGACTGCTGCGGTGACGAATCCGGCTACGGGTGAGACGACTGGGCAGGTGGCGTTGGCGTCGGTGGAGGACGCGCGTGTGGTCATCGATGCCGCCGCTGCAGCGTTCCCGCAGTGGCGTGACACCTCGCTGGCCAAGAGGACTCAGATCCTGTTCAAATTCCGCGAGTTGTTGAACGAGCGCAAGGGTGAACTCGCCGAGATCATCACCAGCGAGCACGGCAAAGTGGTCTCCGATGCCCTCGGCGAAGTCTCGCGCGGCCAGGAAGTCGTCGAGTTCGCCTGCGGCATCCCCCACCTCCTCAAAGGCGGATTCACCGAAAACGCCTCCACCAAGGTCGACGTCTACTCCATCCGCCAACCCCTGGGCGTGGTCGGAGTCATCTCCCCCTTCAACTTCCCCGCCATGGTCCCGATGTGGTTCTTCCCCATCGCCATCGCCTGCGGCAACACCGTCGTACTCAAACCCTCAGAAAAAGACCCCACCGCCGCACTGTGGATCGCCGCGCTGTGGGCCGAAGCCGGCCTCCCCGCCGGGGTGTTCAACGTCCTGCACGGCGACAAGACCGCCGTCGACGAACTGCTGACCAACCCCAAGATCGCCTCGGTGTCCTTCGTCGGATCCACCCCCATCGCCCAATACGTCTACGCCACCGGCACCGCCGCCGGCAAACGCGTCCAAGCCCTGGGCGGGGCGAAAAACCACGCCGTGATCCTGCCCGACGCCGACCTGGACCTGGCCGCCGATGCCATGGTCAACGCCGGCTTCGGCTCCGCCGGAGAACGCTGCATGGCCATCAGCGCCGCCGTCGCGGTCGGCCCGATCGCCGACGACCTGGTCGCCAAAATCGCCGCACGCACCACCGACCTCACAATCGGCGACGGCGCAGGAGACTCCGACATGGGCCCCCTGGTCACCCAAGCCCACCGCGACAAAGTCGCCTCCTACATCGACGCCGGCGAAGCCGACGGCGCCAAAGTCGTCGTCGACGGCCGCACCGTCACCGCCAACGGCGCCGCAGACGGCTTCTGGCTCGGCCCCACCCTGCTCGACAACGTCACCCCACAGATGAGCGTCTACACCGACGAAATCTTCGGCCCCGTCCTCTCCGTCGTGCGCGTCGACACCTACGACCAAGCCCTGGAGCTGATCAACACCAACCCCTACGGCAACGGCACCGCGATCTTCACCAACGACGGCGGCGCCGCCCGCCGCTTCCAAAACGAAGTCCAGGTCGGCATGGTCGGCATCAACGTCCCCATCCCCGTCCCCATGGCCTACTACAGCTTCGGCGGCTGGAAAAACTCCCTCTTCGGCGACAGCCACGCCCACGGCATGGACGGCGTCAACTTCTTCACCCGCCAAAAAGCCATCACCCAACGCTGGCTCGACCCCAGCCACGGCGGCATCAACCTCGGCTTCCCCGAAAACGCCTGACAAGGAACTCTCATGGCGGAGCATTCCCTCGTGGCCACGGCGTGGACGAGCGCGGGTGACACCTCGCCTGCGCGCACACCGTCGGTCAGCCCGGTGCCGATCGCCGAACGCGTTGCGGCCGTGGCAGACGCGGGCTTCTGCGGCATGGGGCTGATCGCCGCCGACCTCGAAATAGTCCGTGACACCATCGGTTTCGCGGGCCTGCGGGATCTGCTGGCCGATCACGGGTTGACCCACATCGAGATCGAGCTGATCGAACGCTGGTGGGTGCCCAGGGACGAGCCGGGCAACAGCTATGCAGTTCGCGATCTTCTGTTCGACGCCGCCGATGTCCTGGCTCCCGCCTTCGTCAAGATCGGCTCCGAGAACGGACCGCCGACGCCGGAGCCCGAGAGGCTCACTGCATCCCTGCGGGACCTCGCCGACCAGGCCGTCGAGCACGGCACGCGGATCGCACTCGAGACCATGCCGTTCTCGGTCATCTCGACGGTGCCCCTGGGAGCCGAGATCATCTCCGCAACAGGGCATTCCGCCATCGGTCTGCTGGTTGACGCGTGGCACGTGTTTCGGGCGGGGACGACGCTCGACGAGCTCCGGACCGTGCTGCACCCCGGCATGGTCTACGGCGTCGAACTCGACGATGCCGCAGACACCGTGGCCGGCACGCTGTTCGAGGACACCGTGGACAACCGGCTGCTGTGCGGCGAGGGCACGTTCGACCTCCCCGGTCTCGTCGCCGTCCTGCGTGAACTCGGCTTCGACGGGCCGTGGGGGGTAGAGATCCTCTCGACGTCGTTCCGCGCCCTTCCGGTCCGGGAAGCACTCATGCGGGCGGCCGCATCAACGCTGACCGTGCTCTGACGACGTCCGCGCGTGACCGCGATCAAGCCGCGGTCGTGCCACGGGCATCCAGGCGGCGCAGGACCCGGTCGACGACGGTGGGGTCTGCCCCTGACTCGGCGCGGGCGCCGACCACTGCATCGCGGGCGGCTTCGAGCAGCTCCTCCTTCAACGCGTTCACCGTTCCGGCGTCGCGAACGTGCAGCGACTCACGGTCAGCACCGTCGTCGGCGATGCCCATCGAATGCCACATTCTGTCGGCGTTCTCGAGTGCTTCGTCGATCACCGACGGCTCGACATCGCCGCGATCGCGCACTTCCTGCAAACGGCGCGCACCCGCGTCGCGCGCCCGCTGCAGCAGTTCCTGTTCTTGCGCGTCCTGTTCCTCACTGGAGGCTGTGACGCCTAGGAGCTTGACCAGAAGCGGCAGTGTGAGGCCCTGCGCCAGCATCGTGGCGATGATGACAACGAACGCGATGAAGATCAGGCGCTCGCGCTCGGGGAAGTCCGGGGGCAGCGCCAGCACCGCCGCCAGCGTGACCACGCCGCGCATCCCCGCCCAGGAGGCCACTGTCATCTCCCGCCAGCCGACAGGCTCGGCGCGGTCGCTTCGACGACGCAGAATGCGTTCGTCGAGCGCGGCGACCGGAAAAATCCACAGGAATCGCACCACGACGACAATCGCGGTGATCAGCAGGGCCTGGCCGATCAGCGCGCCGACCGAGCCGGACACCTGGTCGGCGACGGCCCGCAGCTCGAGGCCGACGAACGCGAACGCGGCGCCGGTGACCAGCAGTTCGACGATGTCCCACGTGGTGCCTGTGACCAGCCTCGTCTGCGCGGACTCGTGGTCGGAGTAGCGACTGAGCCCAAGCGCGATGGTCACGACGGCGAGGACCCCGCTGCCGTGTGCCGCGTCGGCGGCCACGTAGGCCGCGAACGGCATGACCAGAATCAGCGCGCTGCCGGCGGGATGCGCGGGCAGCTTCTTGAGCAGCCAGCGCGTCGCCACCGCGATCGCGAGGCCCACCAGGATGCCGATGACGACGGCACCGGCCAGCGTCGCCCCCGCATGCCACGGCGCGAACGCTCCCGTCACCGTCGAGGCGACCGCAACCTCATAGAGCACCAGCGAGGTGGCGTCGTTGGACAGCCCCTCGCCTTCGAGGACCGTCCGCAGTCTGCGGGGAAGCCGTAGCTTGTGGGCGACGGCGGTGGCCGCGACGGGATCGGGCGGCGCCACCGCCGCCCCCAGGGCAATCGCGGCGATGAGCGGAAGGCCCGGCACAATCGAATGCAGCACGACGCCCACTGCGAAGGCCGTCACCGCGACCAATGCGATCGCCAGCACGCCGATCGCCCTACGGTTGTCCAGGAATTGGCGCCACGACGTCCGCCTGGCCGCGGCGAACAGCAACGGCGGCAGCACGAGGGGCAGGATCAACTCGGGGTTCACCGCAGGTGCGGACATCCCCGGAATGAAGGCGACCGCCAACCCGAACATCAGCAGAACGACGGGATATGGAAGGTTGATGCGCTCGGCCAGCGGCGCAAGGAGCACGGTGGCCGCCGCCAGCGCGAGCAACAGCGTCAGCCCGGCCATTGCAGCCACATCCAGTCAGTAATCACGGGTGCAGTTTCCCGATTTGGCGGAGGACGAAACCGGGCGGCGGTGCACCTGATGTCGGCTTTCTTACGAGACCAGACCGCCACGGTGCGCAGCCGCCGATCCGGGTAGAACTCGTCCATGACCTACCGGTTGCTGCTCGCCGTGGTGCTTCTCCTCGCGGGCTGCGGCAGTCAGGACGCCGCGCAGGCACCCCCCGAACCCTCGGCGACGGCCGCCGCGACACCGACGACCACCGGCATCCTGCCGTCCGGTGTACCGACGGAGGGCACCCGTCCGCCGGCCGACGACCTGCCGCCGCCCGCGGAACCGCAGCAGGCGCCGGCCCCGAGTGGCCCGGCGCCGGGCCGCATCGTTCCCGTTGGGACGGCGCCGGAGGGTGTGGTCGTCGACCCGGTCACACGCACCGTCGCCATCGCCAAGCGCGATCCCGACGAGCTCGTCCTGCTCAACGCAGACACCGGCGAGATCACCGGCCGCACGCCACTTCCCGGGTTTGTCAGGCACCTTCAGCTCGCTGCGCCGGGCGGCCCGGTTCTGGTCCCGGTGGAAAGCGCCAACGCACTGGTCCGCGTCGACCTGCCGGGCGGTCGCGCCGAGTCACAGGTGCTCACCGGCACCGTGCCGCACGACGCCTCGCAGGCCCCCAACGGTACGGTCTTCGTCGCCAACGAACTGGGCGGCACGGTCGCCGCAGTTCGCGGTGACCAGATCGTCAAGGTGTTCACCGACAGCGTGCAACCTGCCGGGCTGGCACCCGTGGGTAACGCGATGGGCCTGCTCGACGTTCGCAAGAACGATCTGACGATCTACGACAGCGAGTCGCTGACCATCGTCGGGTCCACACCGGCAGGCGAGGGTCCCACGCACCTGGTCGCCGACCGGCACGGGCGGATGATCGCCACCGACACCCGTGGCGACGCCGTGCGCGTGTTCGACACCGAGCCGCGTCAACTCGCCGAGATCCCCCAGGCCGGTGGGCCGTACGGCATCACCTACGACCCCACCCGCGACAGGCTGTGGGTCGCCTCGTCGGGCACCAATGAGGTGGTGGGTTACGACATGACCGAGCCGATGCCGCGCGAAGTGCAGCGGGTGCCGACGGTCCAGAACCCCTACACACTGGGCGTGGACTCGACGACGGGCCGGCTGTTCATCGCCGGCGTCACCGCTGGGGTGGTACAGATCGTCGACCCTGGTTGAGCGTCGTTGAGCGGCGGGGACGGACAACCCTGCCCGGTCAGCCAGGGAGGCCCAGTTCCTCCGCCACCTCGTAGTCGTCGTCGATCAGCACGACGGTGCGGCCGGCTCGGTCGAGCAGGGAAGCCGCGATGGAGGACCGGTACCCCGATGCGCAGTGCACCCAGATTTCCCCCTCGGGCACCTCACCGATTCGGTTCAGCAGCTCATGCAGCGGGATGTTGTGCGCCGCCGGGATGTGCCCGCTGTCGAACTCCTGCCTTTGCCGGACGTCGAGCACCTCGACGTCCCCGGAACCCAGCTTCTCGGCGAGGTGCGTGAACGACGCGACGCTGTAGGTCTGCAGTGGTCTGCCTGCGCGGAGGTCGTCGATGTCACCCACGGCGGCACCGGCGAGCCGGTCGATGCCGATCCGGACGAGCTCCCTTCTCGCCGCGGCGATCTGGTCGGTGTTCTCGCCGATCAGGGTCAGCGGTTGGCCCCATTCGTACAACCAGCCCAGGTAGGTGACGAAGGACTCGGACAGTTCGAATCCGCGGCTGCCGGCGAGGTGACCCGCGGCGAAAGCCGTCCGGCTGCGCAGGTCGACGACCCATTCTCCCGCGTCGAGGCGGCGGCGCAGCTCGACGGGGTCGACCGGTTCCGGTAGGGACAGGTCCACCGGCGCGGGTCCGGCCTCGTTGATGACACCCATGTGCGCGTAGTAGGCGGGATAGTCGGACAGTCCCGCAAGCAGTTGGTCCACGTAGCCCTGCTCGTCACTGGTCAGGGCCGGGTTGGTGCGCAATTCGTCGGCGATGGTGGAGGCGTCGCCACTGGCCGGCGTGGCCGAGCAGAAGCTGCCGAACCCGTGGGTCGGATACACCGCCGTGCCGGACGGCAGCACGTCGGCCAGTCGCCGCACCGAGTGGTACTGGGCGTGAGTCAATTCCTCAGTGTGGTCATCGCCCAGCAGATCGGTGCGCCCGGTGGTGCCGTGCAGCATCGACCCTCCGGTGAACACACCGTGGACCGTTCCCCCGTCGTCCTGCAGCGCATAGCTGACGTGGTGGTGGGTGTGGCCCGGAGTGTGGATGACCCGCAACCGAATTGATCCGGCATCGACGATGTCGCCATCGCGCGCCGGCCGCCGGTCGTAGGCGACGTCGTCGCCTGCCGGTACCACGTACTCCGCACCCGCCGTCTGTGATAGCTCAAGACCGCCCGTGACGTAGTCGTTGTGAATGTGTGTCTCGACCACGTGGGTGATGCTCACCCCGCGTTCTTCGGCCAGTGCCAGAACCCGGTCGATGTCGCGCTGGGGGTCGACGACCACAGCGATACCGTCGTGGTCGACCAGGTAGCTGCGGTCACCGAGGCCGGAGGTTTCGATGATCGATACGTGCATGCGTGACCCTTTCCAGGTGTGTTCAGTGCAGGAAGATCGTGTCGACCAGGACGTAGGCCGCCACGACGAAGACGAGGTAGGCGAACCAGCGCTGCAGCCGCCCGGTGTCGAGTGTGGTGCCGTAGTGGCCCGCGACCAGGGAACCGACGATGGCCGTGCCCACGAACGCCGCGGTGATCGGCCAGTCGATGCCTGCCCCGCCCAGGTGGGAGACCACGCCGGCGGCGGAGTTGGCGACGATGATGAGCAGTGAGGTGCCGATGGCGATCGGCATCTCCACACCGAGCATGAGGACCAGCGCCGGGATGATCAGGAATCCGCCGCCGACTCCGAACAAGCCGGTGAGCAGACCGACGATGAACCCGGCCGGCAGAGATCGCGGTGCACACCGGCGCCAGTTGATGCCGCTGTCCCCGACGGTGCAGGCCGTGCCGGTGTCGCCCTTGTCCTGCAGCATCCGCACTCCGGCCACCACCATCACGAGTGCGAAGCCGATCAGCAGTGCCGGCTGCGGCAGGTGCCTGCCGATCGCGGTGCCGAGAAAGGTCGCCGGGATGCCGGTCGCGGCGAAGATACCGGCGAGTCGCCACTGCACGTGATGGGCAAGGACTTTCGGCACTGCGCCGACTGCGGACGCGACGCCGATCACGATGAGGGACATCGGGATCGCCTGGCTGATGTTGAGGCCGAGCACATAGACCAGCGCCGGGACGGCGAGAATGGATCCGCCGCCGCCGAGCAGGCCCAGCAGCACCCCGATCACGGCCCCCAGCGCGAGGGCGATTCCGAGGATCATGGCGCGCTCCCCGCCCGTGCCGTGCGGGCGTCGGTCACTCCGACGACGATGTCCGGGATAGCTCGTCGATGGCGGCGTGCAGCTTGGCGGAGGCGTCGTCGGCGACCGCCCGCAGTCCCGGCTGGTCGGCCACCTGCACCATCAGCTCAGGATCCATGGCGTCGATGATCACCATCCCGTCGCGGTCGGGGTCTGCCCGCACGACGACGTTGCACGGCAGCAGCAGACCGATCTGGCGATCCACGCCGACTGCACGGTGCGCCAGCGCCGGATTGCACGCGCCGAGGATCAGGTAGTCCTCCATGTCCTCGTCCAGCTTGGCCTTCAGTGTGGCCTTGACGTCGATCTCGGTGAGAACTCCAAATCCCTGTTCAGATAGTGCTTTTCGGGTCATCTCCACCGCGTCGTCGAACGATGCGCGCAGGCTGGTCGATATGGCGAGTGTCATGTCGGTCTTCCTTTCCCAAATTCGCAATGGAAGCGTCCTGCCGAGCGGATCGCCAAGCTCACCCCGTCCACAGATTACCCGTGGGGGTATCCGGGGTAAACCTCGGCATCTTTCGAGGTGCGGCGTCGCCGGGCGGCACCCGCTCACACAGACATCGTTGAGATGGAGGTATCGAGCGCATCACGTCGTCGGCGTGTTCTCCGCAACCGGCCCAGCCGGTCTTTCCACAGCGCGGGCACTTCTGGGGGTAGCACATGGGATCCGTCCTTCGCGGTTGAGGATCAGCGCCCGGCGGCGATCTTGGCGCGCACGTCGGCCATGTCGAGCGCCTTGATTCTGGTGATCAGGTCCTCGAGGGCCGCCGCGGGCATCGCGCCCGGTTGGCGGTGGACGAGCACGCCGTCACGGAACGCCATGATCGTCGGGATGGCCTGGATCTGCAGCGCCGCCGCCAGGTCCCGCTGCGCCTCGGTGTCGACCTTGGCATGAACGACGTCGGGATTCGACTGCGCCGATCGGTCGAAGACCGGCGCGAAGGCGCGACACGGACCGCACCAGGATGCCCAGAAGTCGACCAGCACGACGGGATTGTCCGCGACGGTGGATGCGAAGTCGGACGTCGTGAGATTGATTGTTGCCATTGAGGTTTCCTTTCGTGGTGAATTGGGCGAATGTCTACGCAAGGCCCTTCAGCATCAGGTTCCAGTACATGAACGGAAGCCCGTATTTCTTGAGGTACCAGTACGCCCGGTGCGGCGTCGTGGGGTCGAGAATCGGGAACGAGGGCTCGAGGTTGAGGTCATAGTCGAACTCGGCGAGCAGCATTGCGTGCGACGACGTCACGATCGGGCACGACGAGTACCCGTCGTAGGACGCGCGCAACGGTTGACCGGTCACGAGTGCGTCGATGTTGTCGACGACCACCGGTGCCTGCTTGCGGATCGCCGCTCCGGTCTTCGAGTTCGGCGACGAACCGGCGTCACCGAGGCTGAATACGTTGGGGTAGCGCACATGCTGCATGGTGTGCTTGTCGATCTCCACGTAACCTGCCGCATCGCCGGTGGACAGCGGACTCGATTTGATCCAGTCCGGAGCCGACTGACGTGGCACGGCGTGCAGCACGTCATACGGCAACATCGTGTCGGTTCCGCCCGGCCCGACGCTGGTGATGCCCACCTTGCGCGACGCCGCGTCCACCATGGTCACCTCGGAGTTGGTGTGCAGTGTGATGCCGTAGTCGGCGATGACGGTGTCGAGGCTGTCGGCGATGGCGGGTATTCCGAAGGGCCTTGCGCCGGGCATGACGAGGTGGACGTCGATATCCTGCAGTACTCCTTGGCTTCTCCAGTAGTCGGACGCCAGATAGGCGATCTTCTGTGGAGCCCCGGCGCACTTGATCGCACCGGAGGGCACGGTGAACACCGCGGTCCCGGACCGCAGGCTGCGGATGTAATCCCAGGTGCGTGGCGCGAGGTCGAACCGGTAGTTCGACGACACCCCGTCATGACCCAGGGCATCCTCGAGCCCCTCGGTGCTCTTCCAGTCGAGCTGGATGCCGGGACACACGACCAGCACGTCATAGGCGTAGGTGGTGCCGTCGGCGCACGTGACCGTGTTGTCGGCGGGCTCAACGGCGCTGGCGCGGTTCTTGATCCACGTCGCACCTTTGGGCATGACCGAGGACTCGGGTCGCTCGGTGGACGAAGCCTTCGCCTGACCACCGCCGACAAGCGTCCACAGCGGCTGGTAGTAATGCGCGCTGGACGGTTCGATCACCGCGACGTCCGAATAGCCCTTGCGCAGCAGCCGAGCCGCGACGGTGATGCCGGCGGTCCCACCGCCGACGATCAGGATCTGGTGTTTGGCCTTGATGGTCATCTGATCTGTCTCCTGCTGCCGGTCACGCGTTCTGGATCGCGTCGGCCCAGGCGCCGTAGCCGCCCAGGATGTCGCTGACGTCGGTGAAGCCGTGTTTGCGCAGCAGGCTGGCTGCGACCGAGGACCGATAGCCACCGGCGCAGTACACGACGGTCGGCGCGGTGGGATCCAGTTCACCCAGGCGAGCCGGCAATTGGCCCACCGGGATCAGGATCGCGTTCGGGATGGCACCGGCCTCGACCTCGCCCGGATTGCGGACGTCGACGATCTGCAGCCCGTCGATCTGCGCCGAGCGCTCGTCGAAGGCCTTGGCTGTCAGTCGCGACGCCACCTGCACGTCGCCGCGGTGTTCGAACATCACCTCGAACGGTTTGTCGAGGTAGCCGATCACCCGGTCGAAGCCGATGCGGGCGAGGCGGTTCTTGCCTTCCAATTCCTGGCCCGGCTCGGTGAAGAGCACGATGTCGACGGCGGAGGGCAGTACGGATCCGGCGAACTCGGCGTAGCGGCCTTCGAGGCCGATGTTGATCGCATGGCGCAGGTGTCCGAGTGCGAACTCTTCGGGGTTGCGGCCGTCGACCAGCACCGCTCCCCCGCTGATCGCGCTGAGAACCTGCTCGTACGTCATCGCCGTCGGCATTTTGGTCTCATCGAGCAATTCGCGGTCTTTGCGATTGAGGATCGCGTCGTAGACGAAGTAGCCCGGGGCCGGTGGCTGGCCCTCGGTGACCAGATTCATGAACGTGGCCTTGTCCGGGGCGCGCAGCGCGTAATTGGTGGCCTTCTGGTCGCCCATGGTCGACCAGAGGTCGGTGGAGAGGTTCTTCCCGCAGGCCGAACCTGCGCCGTGTGCCGGATACACCCGGGTGGCGTCGGGCAGGGTCATCAACTTGTTGTGCAGTGAGTCGTAGAGCTTGTCGGCAAGTTCTTCACGGGTGAAGCCGATCGAGGCCAACAGGTCGGGCCGGCCGACGTCGCCGATGAACAGCGCATCCCCGGTCAGTACGCCGTAGGGAACCTTGTCGTCGGCGTGTTCGTAGACCACGATGCTCAGCGACTCCGGCGTGTGCCCCGGTGTGTGGCGGAACTCCAGCGTCACCTCTCCCAGCGAATAGCGTTCGCCGTCGGCGACGCCCATCGACTCGAACTCGGTCTCGGCGACGGAGGAGAAGACGATCTTCGCGCCGGTAGCCTTCGCCAGCTCCAGGTGACCGGAGAGGAAGTCAGCGTGAAAGTGGGTCTCGATCACCAGCTCGATGGTGAGGCCCAGCTCCTCGGCGTCGGCCAGGTACTCGGACACGTCACGTTGCGGGTCGACAACTACTGCACGCCTGGTGGTTTCATCGGCAATCAGGTACGACGCGTGCGACAGGCAGTCCAGGTAGTACTGGATGAACTTCATGTCCTCAGTCCTCTCATTCGGGTGGGCTACGCCATCCTGACATATACCCCTATGGGTATGTCAACTACCCCGGGGGGTATCTGATTCCCACCTTGACAATACCGGTGGGGGTATATCTATCATCAGGTATCAACATACCCCTGGCGGTATCAAAGACGTAGAGGCTTTGGTCACCGCCGGCCAGCCGGAAGGACCCCCACCGCCATGACATCCGCCGCCACGATCGATTCGCAGAACCTCAGCGAGCGCATGGGTTCGGCCGCGCCGCCACGGGTCCTCGATGTACGGACGCCGGGCGAATTCGAGACCGCCCACATCGCCGGCGCCTACAACGTGCCCCTCGATCTGTTGCGAGAGCACCGAGACGAGATCATCGCGCACCTCGACGACGAGGTGGTGCTGGTGTGCCGCTCCGGGCAGCGCGCCGCGCAGGCCGAGGAATCTCTGCGCAATGCCGGCCTGGCCCACGTGCACATCCTCGATGGCGGCATCGTGGCCTGGGAGGCAGCCGGTTTCGCGGTCAACCGCGGCACCCAACGCTGGGATCTCGAGCGGCAGGTCCGCCTCGTCGCCGGATCGGTCGTGCTGACCAGCATCCTGGGCAGCATCGCCGCACCCAAACTCAAGTGGGTTGCCGGCGCGATCGGTGGCGGTCTCACGTTCGCCGCGCTGTCGAACACCTGCGCGATGGGCATGCTGCTGTCCAAGCTGCCCTACAACCGGGGAGCCACCTGCGACGCTGCGACTGTCGTGGCCCAACTCGTCGGATCGCCCGCCGCCCCGAAGGTCCGGTAACCGTCATGATTGCGTTGACTGTCGGCCTGGCCGTCTTCGTCGGCATCGCACTGGGCCTGCTCGGCGGCGGCGGCTCGATCCTGACCGTCCCGCTGCTGGCGTATGTCGCCGGCATGGACGCCAAGCAGGCCATCGCCACCTCCCTGCTGGTGGTCGGCGTGACCAGCGCGGTCGGCGCCGTCTCCCACGCCCGCGCCGGCCGGGTGCAGTGGCGCACCGGCCTGATCTTCGGAGCAGCCGGCATGGCCGGCGCCTACGGCGGTGGCCTGCTGGCCCGGTTCATCCCGGGCACCGTGCTGCTCATCGGCTTCGCGGTCATGATGATCGCCACCGCCGTCGCAATGCTGCGTGGACGCAAGAATGTCCACGCCGCCGACGGCACCCACCGGATGCCGATCCCGAAGATCATCGCGGAGGGCCTGGTGGTCGGGTTGGTCACGGGGCTCGTCGGCGCCGGTGGCGGGTTCCTGGTGGTGCCCGCTCTGGCTCTGCTGGGCGGGCTGTCCATGCCCGTCGCGGTCGGCACCTCGCTGGTGGTGATCGCCATGAAGTCGTTCGCCGGCCTGGCCGGTTACCTCTCCAGCGTGCAGATCGACTGGCCGCTGGCGCTGGCGGTGACCGCCGCGGCGGTCGCGGGGGCGTTGATCGGCGCACGCCTGACCGCGATGGTGGACCCGGACGCGCTGCGCAAGGCTTTCGGCTGGTTCGTTCTCGGGATGTCCTCGGTCATCCTCGGCCAGGAGATCCACCTCGCTGCCGGCATCACGGCGGCGGCGCTGACCGCGGTCGCGTTGGCGATGTATCTGGCCTGCAGTCGAATTCAGTTCTGTCCACTCCGCCACCTGGTCGGCACCCACCGGGCGGGCGCGGCAGCGGCGTGAGGCCGGTCCCCCACAGTCAGATACCACCGGGGTGCGGTAGCGCATCCCCGTCACAGGGAAGAAGGACAGTCCGATGGTTGGCGACCACGACAGCATCGCACCGGTACTCAACCGGTTGCGGCGCGCACAAGGGCAACTCGCCGGGGTCATCTCGATGATCGAGCAGGGCCGCGATTGCGCGGACATCGTCACCCAGCTGGCGGCGGTGTCACGAGCGCTCGACAGAGCCGGCTTCAAGATCGTCGCCACCGGCCTGCGGGACTGCATCGCCGGTGACGGCGCCGGCAGTGCGAAACCGATGACCGAAGCCGAGCTGGAGAAGCTGTTCCTGGCACTGGCCTGACGTCGATCGTCCTGTGCATCAACGAAAATCGGCGCCCCCGCCGTTCGCGGGGGCGCCGATCTCACGGTGTCACGTCAGAGGATGTAGAGCATCTCCTGGTAGGTCGGCAGTGGCCAGAGATCGTCGGCCACAACGCCTTCCAACGTGTCCGCAGCGGCACGCACGTCGTCCATCAATGCCAGCAGGCTCTGGGCGTGGGCGGCTTCCTCGGCGGCGGAGTCACCGCCGTGCTCGGCCATCGCAGCCTTGAGCGCCGCCAGTGCGCTGGTCAGCTCCGAGATGGGCGTGGAGACCGTCTGCAACAGCGTCAGATCCGGTTCGACACCCGCAGCCTTGAGTGTGGCGACGTTGGACGCCAACTCGGTCTGGTACCGGACCGCCGCGGGCAGGATCACCGTCGAGCCCAGTTCCAGCGTGAGCTTGGCCTCCACGGCGATTGTCAGGGCGTACATCTCGTAGCGGACCTCTTCGCGGCTGTGCAGCTCGCGGGCGTTGAACACGCCGTACTTCTCGAAAACCTCGATCGCCTCGGGCTTTCCCAACTCAGGGATGGCGTCGAGCGTGGTCTTGAGATTCGGCAGCCCGCGCTCGGCGGCCTCGATCTGCCAGTTCTCCGAGTAGCCGTCGCCGTTGAACACCACCGCGCCGTGTTCGGTGATGATCTCGGTGAGCAACTTCTGCACAGCCATGTCGAAGTCCTCGCCGTCGGCGACGGCATTCTCCAGCCAGGTCGCCATGTAGTCGAGAGAATCCGCCATGATCGTGTTCAGGATGATCATCGGCACGTTGATGGTCTGCCCCGAACCCGGTGCGCGGAACTCGAAGCGGTTACCGGTGAACGCGAACGGGCTGGTGCGGTTACGGTCGCCCGGGTCGGTCGGCAGGATCGGCAGCGTGTCGACGCCGATGATCATGGTGCCCTTGCCCTTGGACGAGGTGGCCGCACCCTTGGCGATCTGGTCGAAGACATCCGCTAGCTGGTCACCGAGGAAGATCGAGATGATCGCCGGCGGCGCTTCGTTGGCACCGAGCCGGTGGTCGTTGGTGGCCGAGGCCACCGACACCCGCAGCAGGCCGGAGAACTTGTGCACCGCGCGGATCACCGCGGCGCAGAACACCAGGAACTGCGCATTCTCGTGCGGGGTGTCGCCGGGCACCAGCAGGCTGCCGAACTGCGAATTGCCCAGCGAGAAGTTCACGTGCTTGCCCGAGCCGTTGACACCGGCGAACGGCTTCTCGTGGAACAGGCACTCCATGCCGTGCTTCTTGGCGATGGTCTTGAACGTCGTCATCAGCAGCTGCTGATGGTCAGCGGCGATATTGGCCCGCTCGAACATCGGGGCGATCTCGAACTGCCCGGGCGCGACCTCGTTGTGTCGGGTCTTGGCCGGGATGCCGAGCTTGAACAGCTCTCGCTCGGTCTCCATCATGAAGCCCAGCACCCGGTCCGGGATGGCGCCGAAGTAGTGGTCGTCGAACTCCTGGCCCTTGGGCGGCTTGGCGCCGAACAGTGTGCGGCCCGCGTTGATCAGGTCCGGACGCGCAAGGAAGAAGTGACGGTCGACCAGGAAGTACTCCTGCTCGGGGCCGCAGAAGGACACGATGTGGTCGAAATCCTTGTGGCCGAACAGCTTCAGTATGCGCTCGGCCTGGGTGCCCATCGCCTGCTGGCTGCGCAGCAGCGGGGTCTTGTAGTCCAGCGCTTCACCGGTCATCGAGACGAACACCGTCGGGATGCACAGCGTGTTGCCGTTCGGGTTCTCCAGGATGTAAGCGGGGCTGGTGACGTCCCAGCCGGTGTAGCCGCGCGCTTCGAAAGTGCTGCGCAGACCACCGGAGGGGAAGCTGGACGCGTCCGGCTCACCCTGGATCAGGGTCTTGCCGGCGAATTCGGCCAGAGTCTGCCCGTCGCCGACAGGCTCGAGGAAGCTGTCGTGCTTCTCGGCGGTCAGCCCGGTCATCGGGTAGAAGACGTGGGCGTAGTGCGTCGCGCCCTTCGACAGCGCCCAGTCCTTCATCACCGACGCGACCGCATCGGCGACCGCCGGGTCGAGCTTGGCGCCCTTCTCGATGGTGGCGACGACGGACTTGTACACCGACTTCGGCAGCCGCAGTTGCATCTCGGCCTTGGTGAAGACGTTGGAGCCGAAGACCTCACCGGGCGCCTCGGCCGGGTCGAAGCAGATGGCGGGAGGCACGTGCCCCTCGACGTTGTTGATGGCCTGCAGGCGCACCGAATTTCCGCTCAATGGACTTCCTTTGCAGATCAGGTGTCCGCATTCGCTCGGCGGACATTGACCGGCCCACAGTAGGAACGCCGCATGCCGATCTTGTTACGCCGGCGTCAACGACAGAAGGCGCTAGTTACCAACGGTCACCGGATTCAGGTTTGCCGCCGCCATCCTGGGCGAATACCAGGCAGCCCGTCGATCCCAGACGGCAAATAATCGCTGAGGCCTCCCGGCAGCGGCGCTGCACCGCCGCCTACCCTGGCTTCATGGGACTACGACTGCGCAGGGGGCGAGGCGTCACCCGTGACATCAAGGCCGATTACGACGAGCACGCGGCAGTGGTCACCGAGCGGGAGCAGGAAGCGGCGGGAGTCAAGGCCGTACTCGTGTCGCTGCAGCGCGGCGTGAAGTCCATGGGCCCACTGCGCACCGCGGCGTCGTTGATCCGGCTGAATCAACGCAAGGGGTTCGACTGCCCTGGCTGCGCGTGGCCGGAGGAACCCGGGGGCCGCAAATTCGCCGAGTTCTGCGAGAACGGCGCCAAGGCGGTCGCCGAGGAGGCCACCAAGCGGGTGGTGACGCCCGAGTTCTTCGCCCGGCACTCGATATCCGACCTCGAGGGCCGGCCGGAGTACTGGCTGAGTCAGCAGGGCCGGCTCACCCACCCCGTGGTGTTGCGGCCCGGCGACGATCATTACCGGGAGATCAGCTGGCCCGAAGCGTTCCGGCTTATCGCCGGCGAGCTCCGCGCGCTGGACGACCCCAACGAGGCAGTGTTCTACACCTCTGGGCGGACCAGCAACGAGGCCGCCTTCCTGTACCAACTGCTGGTGCGCAGCTTCGGCACCAACAATCTGCCCGACTGCTCCAACATGTGCCACGAGTCCTCGGGCGCCTCGCTGGTCGACTCGATCGGCATCGGCAAGGGTTCGGTGACAGTCGAAGACGTGGCCAACTCCGACCTCATCGTCATCGCCGGGCAGAACCCCGGAACCAACCATCCGCGCATGCTCTCGGTGCTGGAGAAGGCGAAGGCCAACGGCGCGAAGATCATTGCCGTCAACCCGCTACCCGAGGCCGGCCTCATCCGGTTCAAGGACCCGCAGAAGGTGCACGGGGTCGTCGGTCACGGCGTCGCGGTCGCCGACGAGTTCGTCCAGATCCGTCTCGGCGGCGACATGGCGTTGTTCGCCGGGGTGGCCCGCCTGCTGCTGGAGGCCGACGATCGCCGCCCGGGCAGCGTCATCGACCGCGACTTCATCGACACCTACTGCCACGGGTTCGCCGAATACGAAGCGCAGGCGCGCGCGGTCGACCTCGACACCGTGCTGGAGGCCACCGGCATTTCGCGCACCCAGCTGGAGCGGGTGGCTGCCATGGTGGCCGAATCGGAGCGCACGGTGGCGTGCTGGGCGATGGGCCTCACCCAGCACCGGCACGCCGTCGCAATGATCTCCGAAATCAGCAACGTTCTGCTGATGCGCGGGATGATCGGCAAACCGGGCGCGGGCCTGTGCCCGGTGCGCGGCCATTCCAACGTCCAGGGTGACCGGACCATGGGCATCTGGGAGAAGATGCCCGAGGAGTTCCTCGCCGCGTTGGACGCCCACTTCGGTATCACCAGTCCGCGCCAGGACGGCGTGGACACCGTCGACGCCATCCGCGCCATGCGCGACGGCCGCGCCAAGGTGTTCATGGGGATGGGCGGCAATTTCGCACTCGCGACGCCGGACACCGCGGTCACCGAGGCCGCGTTACGGGCGTGTGCGCTGACCGTGCAGGTGTCGACAAAGCTGAACCGCAGCCACGTCGTGCACGGCCGTACCGCACTCATCCTGCCCTCCCTGGGTCGCACCGATCGCGACGTCCAGAACGGTGTCAAACAACAGGTTTCCGTTGAGGATTCGATGTCGATGGTCCACCTGTCGCGGGGCAGCCTGCATCCACCCGGCGAGCAGGTGCGCAGCGAAGTGGCCATCGTCTGTCAGCTCGCCCGCGAACTTCTCGGGCCGGCGCACCCGGTGCCGTGGGAGCGGTTCAACGGCGACTACGACACGATCCGCGACGCGATCGCCGCCGTGGTGCCCGGCTGCGCCGACTACAACACCAAGGTGCGGGCAGCCGACGGATTTCAGCTGCCGCACGGCCCCCGCGACTCCCGCGAATTTCCCACCAGCACAGGGAAAGCGAACTTCGCGGTCAATCCGCTGGAATGGGTCCCGGTACCCCCTGGGCGGCTGGTCCTGCAGACGCTACGCAGTCACGACCAGTACAACACCACCATCTACGGCCTCAGCGATCGCTACCGCGGAGTCGAGGGCGGCCGGCGAGTGGTGTTCGTCAATCCCGCCGACATCGCGTCGTTCGGCCTCACCGAGGGTGACCGGGTGGACCTGGTGTCGGAGTTCACCGCCGACGGCGAGACCGAGGAGCGTCGCGCCAAGGACTTCAGGGTCGTGCCGTACTCGACGCCGGTCGGCAATGCTGCGGCCTACTATCCGGAGACGAATTCGCTGGTCGCACTGGACCACGTGGCCGCGAGGTCGAACACCCCCGTCTCGAAGGCCGTCGTGATCAGGCTCGAACCAGCAAGTGCGCCCGATGATCTGGTGAGCGGTGCGGCATGGGACGAGTAACCGCCCGCCGGCGGGTGCACCACGTCACCGCGGACGACGCGGTGGCGCGGCCCGAGACGCTGGTGGTCGAGGAGCCGCTGGAAATCCGGGTCGACGGCTCGCCGATCACCGTCACGATGCGCACCCCGGGCTCGGACGTCGAACTGGCACAAGGGTTCCTGCTCACCGAAGGCATCGTCAGCCGTCGCGACGACATCATGTCGGTTCGCTACTGCCGCGGCGCCAACGAAGACGGAGTGAACAGCTACAACGTTCTCGACGTCACGCTCGCCCCCGACGTGCCCGCGCCCGACGTAGACCCCACCCGCAATTTCTACACCACATCGTCGTGCGGGGTCTGCGGTAAGGCCTCCCTGGACGCGGTGCGGCTGATCAGCAAGCACGGCCCCGGCGACGACCCCACGACGGTCACTGCCGAGACGCTGTCGGCGTTGCCCGAAAAGTTGCGCCACGAACAGAAGGTGTTCGCCGCGACCGGCGGACTGCACGGGGCCGCGCTCTTCACCACCGACGGCACCGCTCTGGTGGTCCGCGAGGACATCGGCAGGCACAACGCCGTCGACAAGGTCGTCGGGTGGGCCTTGGAACAGCGCCGGATTCCCTTGAGCGGCACGGTGCTTCTGGTGAGCGGCCGGGCGTCGTTCGAGCTCACCCAGAAAGCCGTGATGGCCGGTATCCCGGTGCTCGCCGCGGTGTCGGCGCCGTCGTCACTGGCAGTCGACCTCGCCAGTCAGTCCGGGCTCACGCTGGTCGCGTTCCTGCGCGGCGACTCGATGAACGTCTACACCCGCCCAGACCGGGTGACGAGCTGAGAATGGCGCTTCCGGCGATCTCCCTGAGATCTCCACAAAGCCTCCAAGCGTTCAGACCCGGTGAGCGGCAACCATCGACGGCATGCCACACATTCTCATCGCCTCCTGCCCTCCCGTCGGACACATTTCGCCACTGCTGAACGTGACGCGCGGACTCGTCGCACGCGGTGACCGCGTCACGGTCCTCACCAGCGCCCGCCACGCAGACAAGATCCGAGCCGTCGGCGCCGAGCCCCGCCCGCTGCCGCACGGCGCGGACTACGACGATTCCGCCCTCGACGACGATCTGCCGGGACGTGCTCGCACGTCGGGCATCCCGCGCATCAACTTCGACGTCGAACACATCTTCGTCCGTCCGCTACCCCACCAGTACAGCGCACTGCAGCACCTGCTCGGTGAGAGCCGCTACGACGCCGTCATCAGCGACGCGTTCTTCCTCGGCACACTTCCCCTGCTGCTCCGCAGCGATGTCCCACGACCACCGATCCTGACCTACACCACCACCCCCCTGTTTCTCGGCAGCAAGGACACCGCCCCCGGTGGCCCCGGAATCCTGCCGATGCCGGGTGTTGCAGGCCGCCTGCGTAACCGGCTGCTGAGACTCGTCACCCAGAATGTGCTGTTGCGCCCGGCGCATCGGGCGGCGGATCGGATGCTCCACGTGATGGGCATGCCGAAGTTGCCGGTCTTCGTCCTCGACTGTGGCGTGCTGGCAGATCGGGTGATCGTCCCCACGGTCCCCGAATTCGAGTACCAACGCGGCGATCTGCCGGCCCACGTCCGCTTCGTCGGCGCGGTGAACCCGCTGCCGAGCGACGATTTCATCGCCCCGCCGTGGTGGGACGAACTGAGCAGCGGCCGCCCCGTCGTGCACGTCACGCAGGGCACCGTCGACAATGCCGATCTGACCAGGCTGATCGAACCGACCATCGAGGCACTGGCCGGCGAGGACGTCACAGTAGTGGTCAGCACCGGTGGCAGGCCGGTATCACAGATTCGGATTCCATTGCCCAGCAACACGTTTGTCGCAGAGTATCTGCCGCATGACGTGTTGCTGCCGATGGTGGACGTGATGGTGACCAACGGCGGATACGGTGCCGTGCAGCGCGCGTTGTCCGACGGCGTGCCGTTGGTGGTAGCCGGGCAGACCGAGGACAAGCCCGAGGTTGCCGCTCGCGTCGAGTACTTCGGGGTGGGACTCAACCTGCGCACCGGCACCCCGACACCCACCCAGGTGCGCGACGCGGTGCGAGACGTGCTGAACACGCCGACCTACCGAAGGTCGGCCCGGCGCCTGCAGGGCGCCTACGCGGCGCGGGACAGCATCGCTGAGATCGCCGCGGTGATCGACGAGGTCATCCATGAGCGCCTCCCGGTGCGGTCATGAATGCGTGCACGGAGCCGTATGTCCCACCGCCTCACCCGTATCGCACGTCGGGCCCGCGACTGCCCGTATCCGTCGTCAGCACCGGCAGAAAGATCGAAGCATGTTCACCGAACTTCAGTTCGTCGCCGTCGGAGCTTTCCTGCTGTGGGGTTTGGCCAGCGCGCTCTGCGACGCCTTCCTCCCCCACGACGGAGTCCGCACAGACCGAGAGTGCACTGAGGGTCGTCGGTCCGAAGACTCGACGACCCTCAGTGGACGCTCGGTGAAGAACTAAGCGCTCTTATCGCGCCGTTCGCTGCGCGGGGGCTTGCGCGGCACGATCGTCGGAAGCACGTTGTCCTCGACGGTCTCCTTGGTCACGACAACCTTGGCGACGTCGTCGCGGCTGGGGATGTCGTACATCACCGGCAGCAGAACTTCTTCCATGATCGCGCGCAGCCCGCGCGCGCCGGTGCCGCGGTGGATCGCCTGGTCGGCGATGGCCTCCAGCGCGTCCTCGTTGAACTCGAGCTCGACGCCGTCCATCTCGAACAGCCGGGTGTACTGCTTCACCAGGGCGTTCTTGGGCGTCGACAGGATCTGAACGAGGGACTCTTTGTCCAGATTGGTCACCGATGCCACGACCGGCAGACGACCGATGAACTCGGGGATGAGCCCGAACTTGATGAGGTCCTCGGGCATGACCTCGGCGAAGTGGTCCTGAGTGTCGATCTCCGCCTTGGATTTCACCTCGGCGCCGAAGCCCAGGCCGCGCTTGCCGACGCGATCGGACACGATCCGCTCCAAGCCCGCGAATGCGCCGGCCACGATGAAGAGCACGTTGGTGGTGTCGATCTGGATGAATTCCTGGTGCGGGTGTTTGCGCCCGCCCTGCGGGGGCACCGACGCCTGCGTGCCTTCGAGGATCTTCAGCAGAGCCTGCTGCACACCTTCACCGGAGACGTCGCGGGTGATCGACGGGTTCTCGCTCTTGCGGGCGATCTTGTCGACCTCGTCGATGTAGATGATGCCGGTCTCGGCGCGCTTGACGTCATAGTCGGCCGCCTGGATCAGCTTGAGCAGAATGTTCTCGACGTCTTCGCCGACGTAGCCGGCTTCGGTGAGCGCGGTGGCGTCGGCGATGGCGAACGGTACGTTCAGCATCTTCGCCAGCGTCTGCGCGAGGTAGGTCTTGCCGCAGCCGGTGGGCCCCAACATCAGGATGTTCGACTTCGACAGCTCGACGGGCTCGGAGCGCGAGTCGCGCATCTTCTCGCCGGCCTGGATGCGCTTGTAGTGGTTGTAGACCGCGACAGCGAGGGTGCGCTTGGCGGTGTCCTGACCGATGACATAGCCCTCGAGGAATTCCCGGATCTCGGCGGGTTTGGGCAGCTCGTCCAGCTTGACGTCGTCAGCGTCGGCGAGCTCCTCCTCGATGATCTCGTTGCACAGGTCGATGCACTCGTCACAGATGTAGACGCCCGGTCCCGCAATGAGCTTCTTCACCTGCTTTTGGCTCTTTCCGCAGAACGAGCACTTCAGCAGGTCACCGCCGTCTCCAATGCGTGCCATGGTGCTGGGGTCCTACTTCCTGTCGCCGTCGATATCGATCATTCGGTGGGTTACACCGGAACCAGAAGGTGCAGCTCCGACGCTACCCGCAGTCTCCGTTGCCGTGCGACCGATAAAGCCGAATAGCGCCGGTGGTATTCACGTGTCGTCGCGTCAACATATCGCCTGACCCACCCCGGGTGGCCACGGAACGCGCCACCGTGTCTCTGGCGTGTCGCCGCTGTTACCCGACCGAGAGTACCTGTCTGCGCGCAAAGTGGCCGTCGAGTGTTCCCTGGCCGCACAGGGCCGCCGCGCCGCGCTGGGGCCGACGCCGCCGATTTCGTCCGGCGCCGCGACTCTGCGCTGGTCAGCGGTGATTTGCCGGGCCACCGAACGGAGGCACGGAGAAATGATCTGTCCGACGATCCGTGGTTGGACCGTCCGCTCGTGGATGCCCGGAGAAAACGACCGGGACTAGCGCCGCGGTCCGACCGGACCGGGACCGACCGGGCCGGGTCCGACCGGGCCGGGTCCGACCGGGCCTACCCCCACCGGTCCTACGACGCCACCGACGCCGACCGGGCCGACCGGCCCGACGATCGGGTTCGGCGGATTCACGTAGACGTCGACGTCGTAGAGGCATGCCGCCGCTTCGACATTCCAGTACATCCCCACGGGGCACACCGGCACCGGCTCCTGGGCCTGACCCACGGCGGGCAGCGCCAATGGGACCAACACCCCGGCTGCCGCCGAGACGAGCATCGCCGCAGCGTGCTTTCTGGTTACCTTCATCGCGTTCCCCTCAGGTCGGACACGTCGCGGCCCATGCCTGACGACTACGTAAGTAATCAGAGTCGCACGCGGAACCGTTACCGTGACCCCCTTTGGCCCACACTGCGACGCACGCAACAGACGGTCGGACGTAGCCTCCGACCATGACCACACTTGAGGAAGCCTTCGCGTTGGCCCGCGACGACCACGGGCTGGCGGTGGTGTCGACATTGCGCGCCGACAACACCATCCAGTCGTCGTTGATCAACGCCGGACCGTTGCCGCACCCGGCCACCGGGGAACCGACGCTCGGGTTCGTCACCTATGGCCGGGTGAAACTCGCCAATCTGCGAGCCCGCCCCCAGATCGCGGTGACGTTCCGCACGGGATGGCAGTGGGCCACCGTCGAGGGTCACGCAGAACTCGCCGGTCCCGACGACCCCCAGCCGTGGCTGGGGCCCGACGGCACCTTGGCCCGGCTGCTGCGCGACATCTTCACCGCCGCGGGAGGTACCCACGACGACTGGGACGAGTACGACGCGACGATGCGCGAGCAGCGCCGCACCGCCGTTCTGGTGACGCCGACGCGGATCTACAGCAACGGCTGACCGGCGTTGCGGCTCAGGCCTTCTGGGCCGACAGCTTGCGGTATTCCAGCACCGTGTCGATGATCCCGTACTCCTTGGCCTGCTCGGCCGTCAGGATCTTGTCGCGGTCGGTGTCCTTGCGGATGACCGCCGCGTCCTTGCCGGTGTGACGCGCGAGCGTCTCTTCCATCAGCGTGCGCATCCGCTCGATCTCGGCGGCCTGGATCTCCAGGTCGGAGAACTGTCCCTGGATGACGCCACCGAGCGACGGCTGGTGGATCAGGATGCGGGCGTTGGGCAACGCCAGCCGCTTACCGGGGGTACCGGCGGCCAGCAGCACCGCCGCCGCCGAGGCGGCTTGGCCCAGGCACACGGTCTGGATGTCGGCACGCACGTACTGCATGGTGTCGTAGATCGCCATCAGCGACGTGAACGAGCCGCCGGGCGAATTGATGTACATGGTGATGTCGCGGTCGGGATCCAGCGACTCCAGGACCAGCAGCTGGGCCATGATGTCGTTGGCCGATGCGTCATCGACCTGCACGCCGAGGAAGATGATGCGCTCCTCGAACAGCTTGTTGTACGGGTTGGACTCCTTGACGCCGAAGCTGGAGTGCTCGATGAACGACGGAAGGATGTAACGCGCCTGGGGCTGATTCACGGCACCGCCGTGGGGCTGGGTCATGAGGCACTCCCGTTGAAATTGGCGTGGGTGATGATGTGGTCGACGAAGCCGTACTCGAGAGCCTCCGACGCAGTGAACCAGCGGTCGCGATCCGAGTCGGCCTCGATGCGCTCGATGGTCTGCCCGGTGAACTCCGCGTTGAGGCGGAACATTTCCTTCTTGATCAGCGCGAACTGCTCGGCCTGGATCGCGATGTCGGCCGCGCCACCGGTGATACCACCCAGCGGCTGGTGCATCAGGATGCGGGCGTGCGGCAGGGCGTACCGCTTGCCCTTGGTGCCGGCGGCCAGCAGGAACTCGCCCATGGAGGCGGCCATGCCCATCGCGTACGTCGCCACGTCACAGGGTGCGAGCACCATCGTGTCGTAGATCGCCATGCCCGCGCTGATGGAGCCGCCGGGCGAGTTGATGTAGAGGTGGATGTCCTTGGTGGGATCCTCGGCTGACAGCAGGAGGATCTGCGCGCACAGCCGATTGGCGATGTCGTCGTCCACCTGCGAGCCGAGGAAGATGATGCGCTCGGACAGCAACCGCTCGTACACCGAGTCGACAAGGTTCAGGCCCGATGAGGCGCCACGCATGTCAGTCACGACTGAATACCTGCTTTCTTTACGTACTTGCTACGCGGTGACCGGTCTTACGAATGACACTAACCAACGCGCGCCGCCGGGGAGTCCCCAGACGGTGCCCGTTCGCTCAGAGCGTCACTTCGTGTCGTCGGTGTCAGCGTCGGAATCGTCGGCCACCTCGGCCACAACGTCGGCGTCTTCAGCCTCGGCGGCCTCGTCGGCACTGTCATCGGCGACCTCGGCCTGCCCACCGGACGGTCCGAAGAACTCGGTGGTGTCGATCGTGGTGCCGTCGGTATCGGTGACGGTGGCGCCGTGCACGACCGCGGCCACGGTCAGACCGCGACGCACGTCGGCGAACATCGCCGGCAGCTGGTTGTTCTGCTGCAGCATCTGCAGCAGCTGCTGGGGCTCCAGGCCGTACTGGCGAGACATCAGGACCAGGCGCTCCGACAGATCGTTCTGGCCGACCTGGATGTCCAGCTTGTCGGCGATCGCGTCCATCAGCAGCTGCGTCTTGATGGCCTTCTCGGCGTTCGCGCGGTTGTCGGTGTCGAACTCCTCGCGGCTGCTGCCCTGTTCGGTCAGCTGCGCGGCGAACCGGTCCTCGTCGTGATCGAGACCGTGGATCGCGTTGTGCAGCGTGTCGTCGACCTGGGCCTGCACGACCGCCTCGGGCAGCGGGATCTCGGTCTGCTCCAGCAGCACCTCGATCGCCTTGTCGCGGATCGTCTCAGCCTGCTGGACGGTCTTGACGCGGCTGATCTTCTCGCGCAGATCGCTGCGCAGTTCCTCGATCGTGTCGAATTCGCTTGCCAGCTGGGCGAAGTCGTCGTCGAGCTCGGGCAGCTCCCGCACCTTGACCGACTTCACGGTGACCGTCACCTCGGCCTCCTGGCCGGCGTGCTCGCCGGCGACCAGGGTGGTGGTGAAGGTCTTGGACTCCTCTTCCTTGAGTCCGATGATCGCCTCGTCGAGGCCCTCGATCAGCTGACCGGACCCGATCTCGTGGGACAGGCCCTCGGTCTTGGCCTCGGGTACGTCCTTGCCGTCGACGGTGGCCGAGAGGTCGATGGAGACGAAGTCGCCGTCCTCGGCGGCGCGCTCCACACCGGTGAGGGTGCCGAAGCGCTTCTGCAGTGCCTCGACCTCGGCGTCGACGTCTTCGTCGGTGATGCTGACCGGGTCGACCTCGATCTTGAGGGCGGCGAGGTCGGGCAACTCGATGTCGGGGCGGATGTCGACCTCGGCGGTGAACACCAGCTCTTCATTGTCCTCGAGCTTGGTGACCTCGATCTCGGGCTGGCCGATGGGCTGCAGCGACTCGGCGGCGATGGCCTCGCTGTACCGGGTGGGCAATGCGTCGTTGACAACCTGCTCCAGCACGGCGCCCCGGCCCACGCGGGCCTCCAGCAGCTTGCGGGGAGCCTTGCCGGGGCGGAAGCCGGGCAAGCGGATCTGCTGCGCCAGGGCCTTGAAGGCCTTATCGATGTCGGGCTCGAGCTCCGCGAAGGGCACCTCCACGTTGATGCGAACCCTGGTCGGGCTCAACTTCTCGACGGTGCTCTTCACGTTCTGACTCCTCTATTGCAGGTCGGGCGGGTGTCGCTCTGGTCGGGTCCAGTGGTCGGGGTGACAGGATTTGAACCTGCGGCCTTCCGCTCCCAAAGCGGATGCGCTACCAAGCTGCGCTACACCCCGGTCGTCGCCTTCGCGCATACGCGCGCAGCGTTCAGACCACCGGCGATACTACGGCCTGCCAGTTCCAAAGCCTCAATTGGATTTGAGTTGCGCGTGGCCGGTACAGTCTGTCCGTACTGTCAGCACCTGCAGACAGCGCACGCGGGCGTAGCTCAATGGTAGAGCCCTAGTCTTCCAAACTAGCTACGCGGGTTCGATTCCCGTCGCCCGCTCCACACAGACCGCCCCTGTCGGGGCGGTTACCTCGTGACACGCCCTATCCGGACGTGGCCGGCGGGGTGGCCCCCGCCGATCATTCGCGAGCTTCGAATCGGCCGGTCTTCTCCTCGAGTCGGATGCGGTAGACGGTGGCGTGCGCGGAGCCCGCATGGTCGGGCGGGGCACCTGCCCCGTCGGGGCGAAGCAACGGCATCAGGCGGTCGACCAGCAGGCGCATGCCCTGCTCAGCCTCTGCCCCGGTCAATTCTTCGAAACGACCCCACGCGATGACACTGCGCCAGGTGCTCAGGTCGTCGACGTGCTCGACCTCGAAGCACACCTCGGGGTGTGACCGCATCGCCCGCCACTTCATTCCCTCCATCGTGTGGCCGTAGACGCAGCCGTCGCGGTAGACGTAACAGACCGGCACCACATACGGCCGGCCGACACTGGTGCAACCGATCCGCCCGACGACTTCACTGTCGAGAAGTTGTTCGATCTCAACGGAATTGAGTGTTCCGAGCATCGGACTGTCCTTGTCTCCGGTCGGCCTCTGGGCCGGGCATCCCCCGATGCTCCCTCCGCCCCGGGGCGTGCAGGCAGGGCCTACCGGACCTTCGTCAGGGGACCAAAGGCACGACAGACCTGTGGACCCCGATCAGTCGATCTCGGCGAACAGGCCGTCGTAGCGCTGTTCCAGCGGGCCGATCACGGCGATGAACAGGTCACGCACGTCGACATCCACCTGGTGCAGCGACACCGTCAGTGCCCCGTCGGTATCGACGACGATGCTCCCGCGCGGACGAAGCGCGTACACGAGGCGCGACGTCGGAGGGACGGGACTGACCGAGTCGTCCAACTCGTACCCGTGGTCGTCCCTGAGCCTGTCGGCCAGTGCGACGACGACCTCGTCGGCCACCTTCCCGGGCTCGACGGTGTCCGGCACCGTCAACCGCATCACGGTCATGCGCTCTGTCCTTCCCCTTCACCCGACGAGTCGGCGCCTGCGTTTCTCAGATCCCCGTGCACAACGCCACGAACGGGATCGGCGCGCAGATGCCGATCGAGAACCCGGGCGTGGGATCGCCGTTCCACGGCGGTGGCGGCGGCGGTGGCGGCGGGGGCGGGGGCGGAGCGGGTGCGACCACACAGGTGTTGGTCGGCGGGTCGTAGACAGTCCCGGCGCCGCACTCGGCGGCAGCGGCCACCCCGGACGGTGTCACCGTCATGAATGCAAGCGGCAGCAGAATCGTGGCGGCGATGGCCACATGACGCGTGATGCCCACCATTGCAGGCCTTTCGTGGGACGTTCCCCGACCCCAACGCAGTCGAATTTACGCCGCGTGCACTTCTCTTGTCACCGCAACCGTGGGGTGGCCCGCGACCACAGGGAACGGTCATTTTCTGTCGGTACGCTGTGAGCCATGAATGGCGTTCTGCTCGTCCTCATCCTCCTGGTGGTCGCGGCGATCGGTGTCGCGGTGTACGCCTCCTCGAAGGCCTCCGGCAATCGCGCCGCCGCGTCGCTCGCCGACGCCAAGGCCGACGCCCGCCGCACCATCGAACGGCTCGGCGGCCAGGTGTTCGGTCTCACCGGCACCGACGACGCCGCCAAGCAGGCGCTGGCCGACGCCTCCGAGCGCTACACCGCGGCCTCCTCGCAGATCGACCAGGCCACCACCACACGTCAGGCCGAACTGGCCAAGGAGAGCGCGATGGAGGGGCTGTACTACGTGCGGGCCGCGCGCACGGCCATGGGCATGGATCCGGGCCCTGAGCTGGAATCCCTGTCGGGTCAGCAGTCGGCGGGCACCGTCACCGAGGACCGTCGGGTGAACTTCGAGGGCCGCGAGATCGAAGCGTCGCCGTCACCGTCGGCGCGCACCCCGAACTACTACCCCGGCGGCCGCGTAGCGGGACGGCCGGTGCCCGCGGGGTGGTACTCCGAACCGTGGTGGAAGCCCGCACTGGTGGCCGGCGCGTGGGGGCTGGGTTCGGCACTGCTGTTCAGCACGATGTTCTCCGGTATGGCGGGGGTCGGCTATGACGCGCAGGCGTTCGAGAGCGGCTACGGCGACGGCTTCCAGGACGGAATGGACCAGGGGCAGCTGGACTCCAGCGGATTCGACGGCAACGGGGACGCCGGCGGCTATGACGGCGGCGGCTGGGAATCCGGAGGCGGCGACTGGGGTGGCGGCGACTTCGGCGGCGGCGACTTCGGCGGCTTCTAGAGCTTCGGGCGTGCCCGCCGACGGCGACAAGGACAGCTAGAAGCGGCTCTCCAACCGGGCGGACACCCCGGCCTCCTGCAGATCCAGTCGTTCCAGCATCGCCCGCACCGCTTCGTCGTCGATGTGGCCGGAGTCGCGTTCCCCGATGAGCGCCGCGCGCTGGGCCGCGAGCACGTCGCGGTAGAGCCGCGCGAACACCTCGGCGCGCAGCGTGTGTGCCTCGGGGTCAGGCATCTCGTCGGCGTCCTGCGAATGCCGGGCCACGATGCCGCGGATCTCGGCCAGCACCCGCGGATCAAGCCCTTCGGGAGGATTCGCCCGGAACACCGCGAGCACCTCGTCGGCGGCGTCGTGCACCACCCGCTCGGCTTTCTCCGTCTCCGCCACGGTGTACGCGTGATCGGCGTCGGCAGTCAGCTTGAGCCGACGGATCAGCAGCGGCAGCGTCCACCCCTGCAACAGCAGGGTGCCGACGCTCACCACGAAGGCGATCGCCTGGATGGTCGCGCGCTCGGGAAACGGCTCGCCCGCGGCGGTAGTCACCGGAATCGCGGCGGCCGCGGCGAGGGTGACGACGCCGCGCATCCCCGTCCAGGACACGACGACGTTCTCCTGCCAACTCAGGGCACGGTTGTCGATCCGGGACCGCCACCGGGGCGGTGTGCGCGTCTTCTTCCTGGTGCCCAGCGCTCCCCGACCACCGCCGTCGGGTATCGGCACACTCAAGCGTCTCTCGACCTGGCGGGACAGCGCTCCCCTGCCGAACATCGCGAACACCGACAGGGGCCGGATCACGAGCACGATGAGCAGCACCACCCCCGACGCGACCGCCACCTGCGTCAGCGATTCGTGCGCCTCGCGCAGATCCTCCAGCACGAACCGCAGGTGCAGACCGATATAGGCGAATACGAACGCCTCCAGGAGCACGTCCACCGAGTTCCACACGTAGCGTTCCTGCAGCCGGGTCTGATAGCCGGCGTCCACCGTTCCGCTGCCGACCACAAATCCGGCGACCACCACCGCGAGCACCCCGGAGGCGTGCATCTCCTCGGCCACGATGAACGCCGCGAAGGGCACCATCAGACCCTGCACCGTCTCCAGCGCCGGGTTGGCCAACCGCCTGCGGATCCACAGCGTCACGTATCCCAGTGCGGCACCCACCAGCGGCCCCAGCACGGCGCTGTAGCCGAACAGCAGCAGCGGATTCTGGATGAACGTGTGACTGCCTGCCACCTGCGCCACCGCGACGGAGAACAGGGCCAGCGCGGCCGCGTCGTTGATCAGGCTCTCCCCGGTCAGGATCGACATCACGCGCTTGGGCAGTCCGAGCTTACGTCCGACCGCGACAGCGGTGACCGCGTCGGGCGGAGCCACGATCGCGCCGAGCACCAGGGCGGTCGCAAACGTCAGGGGCACGAAGACCAGCCACGACGAGACGGCGGCGACGGTGAACGCGGTGACGATGACCAGCGCGACGCCCAGGCCGAGGATCGGTTTGATGTTGCGCAGGAACGTCGGGAACGAGAAGTCCAGCGCCGCCGAATACAGCAGCGGCGGCAACACCACCGACAGCAGGATGTGCGAGTCGAGTTCGGGCGCCTCGAATCCCGGCAGGAACGACACCGCGATACCGACGACCACGATGATCAGCGCGGGCTCGAGGCCGCGCCGGTGCGCCACCGCGGTGACGACGATCGCGCCCACGACTACCAGGATGAGTTCCACGCGCGAATTCTCCCGGCTAACTCAGCGGATGTCCCGTCGAACACACCCCCGCTAGCTCTGGCAGGTCGGGCACCAGAACAGATTGCGTCCTTCGAGCACCTCGGTCCGGACGGTGGTCCCGCACACCCGGCAGGGGTCGCCGGCCCGGCGGTAGACGTATGTGCGTGGCCGGCGCGGCGCGTACGACGGCATCCCGTGGTCGTCTTCGGGGCGCAGCGTGATGATCTTGCCGCGACGCACACCGACGTTCATCAGGGCGACCAAGTCGGTCCAGGCGTCGCTGAACTCGTGCTCGTCCATCCGGGTTCCGGGCCGGTGCGGGTTGATGCGGTGGCGGTACAGCAGCTCGCTGCGGTAGACGTTCCCGATGCCCGCGATGACCTTCTGGTCCATGAGCAGGGCTCCGATCACGCGGCGCGACTTGCTGATTCGCGCCCACGCTGTCGACGGGTCGGCATCCTTGCGCAACGGATCGGGGCCGAGGCGCGCCAGGATCTCCGAGACCTCGGCCTCACCGATGACCTCGCACGCGGTCGGCCCCCGCAGGTCGGTTCCCTTCTCGGTCCCGACCATGCGCATGCGCACCTGTCCGACCGGCTCGGGCACGCCGGCGTCGACGATGAAGTCGGTGAACTTGCCGTACAACCCGAGGTGCACATGGACGATGTGCCCGCCCGCGTAGTGGTGGAACAGATGCTTCCCCCATGCGCTGGCGCGACTGAACAGGCGCCCGTCCACCGCTTCCGCTCCGTCGATGAACCGGCCTTGCGGGCTGCTCACGGCGACGTGCTGGCGGCGGAAGAGCGTCTGGTGCCGGCGCGCCAGCCGATGAATGGTGTGACCCTCGGGCATGGTTCCAGTGTCTCTCAGGCCTTCGCCACGGCCCCCGCGGCCACCGCTGCGGGCCAGCTGCCGTAGCTGCTGATGTCGACGCCGCGCGCCGAGCCGTCGCATCCGAAGGCGGTGCGCCAGCTGCCGTCGGCGAATTCCACCTTCCCCAGCTGCATCGGCGCGGGCAACTCGGCCAGGAACCGACCGAGCGCCGCCGGTGAGACCAGCCAGCGATGTCCTGTGAGCGAGGACCCTTGGTCTCCGTCGGGCACACGCGTGACACCGGGCTTGGCCGGTGTGGTGGGCAGCGCAGTCATCCGGTAACGCGGGGCCGTGGTGATCTCGCCGGCGAAGCGGGCCCCGCGGTCGGTGAGCTGATGCGCCAGCGGGCCACCGCGAAGGTGCGCACCGAACACCACCAGCTCCATATGCTCGGCGACGGCCAGCGGCCACACCGTCTCGTGCGGACCGTCGGCGAACAGCGCGGCGATGTCGAGAGCGACGGCGTCGTCGAAGGCCCGGGCCAACACCGTGACCCCGAACGGGGTGTCGCCCGCGGCGCCGACCGGAACGGCGACACCGCACATGTCGAACAGGGTGCAGAAGATCGTGTACGTGCCCGGCCGCGCGTCGATACCCGCCGGGTCGGCGGTGACGTCGGCGCTGCTCGGATGTGTGGGCGCGGTCGGCACCAGCAGAGCGTCCGCACCCACCAGTGCCGCCAGTGCGCGCTCACGCATGCGCGCCACCTCGATGCGGTCGGCGACCAGCCGGTGCACCGAGAATTCGCCTGCCGCGGGCGATCTTTCGCCGACCACTGCCCCGTTGTCGAGCTGCGTGGCAGCGTCCAGGAACGGCGCGATGTCGACGGTGACGATCTGGCACCCGGCCGCCGCCAACGTGTCGACCGCGGCGTCGAACGCCGCGCGGCACCGGGGGTCCAGCTCCGGCAGCTGATGGGGCACGCCGACCACGGGTCTGGGTGGCGCGGCCAGCCTGACATCGGCCGGCCAGGGACGGGACGGGGCGCCTGCCGCGGCGACCGCCACGGCGCGGTCGGCCAGGCTCAGCGTCGTCGCGACAAGGACGATGGAGTCAGGGGATTCGCGCGCAGGAGCGCCGGCGTCGGCGCCGATGACGCCGAGGGTGGGCCTGATGCCGGCGATGCCCTCAGGTGCCTCGGGCACCGGACCCGAACCCACGGTGTCCGTCGCAATCGCAATGTCCGCTTCGCCCGTGGCCACGGCGAACTGGTCGCGGTTCGTCCTGCCTACAACCACCGCGCCGGCCTTCCGCAGTGCCGCAACCACGGCCGCGTCGGCGACGTCGACGTTGTCCGCTACCGCGAGTCGCACACCGGCCAACGATCCTGTGCCACGGCGGCTTTCGGCCAGCTCCGCGGCCACCTCGCCGTCGGGTCGCCGGGTGATCCACACCGTCATCGCGGAGAACTCACCACCCCGGACCGGTATCCCTGGTCAGGCTTCGGGAACGGGCGGCGCCACGTGGGTTTTCTCGAACTCGGCGAGGATGTCGATGCGACGTTGATGGCGCGGGGCCTCCGACCACGTCGCCGCCAGGAATGCATCGACGATGGCCAGCGCCTCTTCGGTGGAGTGCATGCGGCCGCCGATGCCGACGAGTTGAGCGTTGTTGTGCTCACGCGCCAGCGACGCGGTCTCGGTGCTCCACGCCAGCGCGCACCGTGCCCCCGGCACCTTGTTGGCCGCGATCTGCTCGCCATTGCCCGAGCCGCCGATGACGATGCCGAGACTTCCCGGATCCGCCACCGTCTTCTCCGCCGCGGCGATGCAGAACGCCGGATAGTCGTCCTCGGCGTCGTAGGTGAACGCGCCGCAGTCGACGGGCTCGTGCCCGGCCGCCGTCAGGTGCTCGATCACAGCCTGCTTGAGTTCGTATCCGGCGTGGTCAGAGCCGAGGTAAACGCGCATGGCGCATACCCTACTGGGCACTCAGCCGACGGTGATGGCGTCCAGGCGTTCCTTGATGAAGGCCGACGCCGTGACCGGAGCCAGCCCCGAGACCCTGCCGACCGGCGGGGCCAGCGGCGTGATGAGGGCGTCGTGGTTGGTCTCGTAGAAGTAGATCAGCGAGACCAGGTCTTCCTCGGGTGCGTGCGGCTGGGGCGGAAGCACCCGATGCCGGCCCGACGGCCAGCGGCGCCCGCTCCAGTACTCCAGCAGGTCGCCGATGTTGACCGTGAGCGCGTCGGGCTCGTACGGGGCGTCCTCCCAACCCGTCTCCTCCGAGTACACCTGCAGGCCGCCGGCGCCGGGCTCGCGGTCCAGGATCGTCACGGTGCCGAAGTCGGTGTGCGGCCCGATCCGGAACTGGCCCGGCTCCGGCGCGCCCACCACGCTCACCGGCGGGTAATGGTTGATGTTCATCGTCCACGTCGGTGTGCTGGCGAGTTCGGTGAACGGATTCACCGGCAGCCTCAGCGCGTGCGCGAACAGGGCCAGCAGATCGTCTGCGACACGGCGCATCTGCGCGGTGTACTCGGCGACCACCGCCGCAAGACTCGGCACCTCCCCCGGCCAGACATTCGGCGCGAACCAGACCGCGTCGACCTCCGGGTCCCCGGTCGCCGTCTCGGCGCCGAGACTGAAACTCTCCTTCAGATCCGGCGGGGTCTCGGTGCCCTCGGCATAGCCGTTGGCCTCCGCTCCGGGACCGATCCAGCCGTGTCCGCCGACCGGTACCGAGTATTGGGACTTCACCCCGTCCGGCAGCGCGAAGAACTCGCGGGCGGCCGCGCGCACCCTGCGGGCGAGTGCTGGATCCACGCCATGTCCGCGCACCAGGATGAATCCGGCTCGCTGCAGACCCGCGTCGACCTCGGCAGCCACCTCCTCAGCGGCGACGCCTCCGCCCCGCCAGCGCGAAAGATCCACCGTCGCAATGACACTCATTCCCCGATGTCCTCCGCCCACAAATCTGGATTGGCCGCGATGAACTCGCGCATCAGCGTCACGCACCGCTCGTCGTCGAGGACCGTGACCGACACCCCGTTCTCGGCGAGCCAGTCGTGGCCGCCGGTGAAGGTCTGACTCTCCCCGATCACCACCGCGCCGATGTTGAACTGGCGCACCAGGCCGCTGCAGTACCAGCAGGGCGACAATGTGGTCACCATGGTGGTCGAGCGATAGCCCCGCTGGCGGCCCGCATTCCGGAAGGCGTCGGTTTCGGCGTGGATCGACGGGTCGTCGAGCTGGACCCGGCGATTGTGCCCGCTGCCCAGCAGCGATCCGTCGGCGCCGAACAGGGCGGCACCAATCGGGATACCGCCCTCCGACAGCCCTTTTCGGGCCTCGGCGACAGCGACATCGAGCATTGCCTGCGGTGAGTTCATACCTTCTCTGCGGTGATCTTCGAGCGACACAGCACCAGTATGCGGTCCCACGGTCACCGATATACCGTCACCCGGGACGCGGCGGGCCGCAACCCGAGTCAACCCGCCGGAAACAATCCCGTCCCGGCGATGGTTGCACGCCACGATGAAGGTCCTGATCCTGAGCGCCAGCCCGCGCGCCGACGGCAACTCCCACACCTTGGCGCGCGCGGCGGGCGAGGGCGCCCGGTCGGCCGGCCACGATGTCGAGCACGTGTTCCTCGACGAATACGTCGATCGAATGCTCGGCAACTGCAGGCTCTGCCGGCAGTCCGACGGCGCCTGCAGCCTGGACGACCGATACGAAACCCTGCTGCTCGACCACATTCTGGTGGCCGACGCCATCGTCTACGCGATGCCGCTGTACTTCTACGGCATGCCGGCCCGGCTCAAGACCGTCTTCGACCGGTTGTTCTGCTACACCGCCAACAGTGCGCCCCAGCAGGACCTGGTGGTCAGCGGAATCATGGACAAGAAGGTGGGGGTGCTCATCTCCTGCGAGGAGAACTACGTGGGCGCGACCCAGGGCGTGACCGCGCAGTTCCAGGAGCTGACCCGCTACCTGCGCCAGGACCTCGTCGGCGTCGTGGTCGGCAATGGCAACAGCCGCGGCGAGATCGCGCGCGACCCGGCAGACCCGGTGTCGTGCGCCCGTGATCTGGGCGCACGACTGTTCGACATCCGCGTCACCGACTACCGGTTGGACACTGTGCGTTCCCCCCGGGTGTGGGGCGAACCCACCTGAGTCAGTCGAACTCCGGCGCCTCGGTGCGAGACCGCTTGAGCTCCCAGAAGTGGGGGTAGGACGCGAAGATCACCGAGGCGTCCCACAGCTTGCCCGCCTCTTCCCCGCGCGGGATCCGCGACAGCACCGGGCCGAAGAAAGCGACACCGTTGACGTGAATGGTGGGCGTCCCGACGTCGTCGCCGACGGCGTCCATGCCCTCGTGATGGCTCTTACGCAACGCGTCGTCGTATTTGTCGGTGGTCGCGGCCTCCGCCAGCTCGGCGGGCAGGCCCACCTCCGCCAGCGACTCGGCGATGACCCGGGTGAAGTCGGGGTCGGTCTCCCGGTAGCCCTGGTTGTGGATCCTGGTGCCCATCGCGGTGTACAGCGGGCCCAGCACCTCGCGTCCCTTCAGCTGCTCTGCGGCGATGGCGACACGCACCGGACCCCACGCCTTCTTCATCATCTCGACGTACTCCTCGGGCAGATCCCTGCCCTCATTGAGCACGGCGAGGCTCATCACGCGGAAATCGACCTCGATGTCGCGCACCTTCTGCACCTCGAGGATCCAGCGCGAGGTGATCCAGCACCACGGGCACAGCGGGTCGAACCAGAAACCGGCGACATCCTTCTCGGCCATCTACAGATCCTCTCGAACGCGATGTGGGCAGTCTTCCGTTCGGCACAACCATGCACCGCCGCCCTGTGTTCCCGTCGGCGACTAGTGTTGACCAGCGTGGCACTTCCTAACCTGACCCGCGACCAAGCCGCCGAACGCGCCGCCCTGGTGACCGTTGACAGCTATCACATCGCCCTCGACCTCACCGATGGTGGCGGCAGGCCCGGCGAGCGGACGTTCCGGTCGGTGACGACCGTCGAGTTCGACGCCACGGCCGGCGCCGACACCTATGTCGACCTCGCCGCCGACTCCGTGCGCAGCGCGACGCTCAACGGTGCCGACATCGACGTCTCCGGCTACGACGAATCGACCGGTATCCCGCTTCGTGGCCTCGCGGCACACAACACGCTGGTGGTCGACGCGGACTGCCGCTACTCCAACACCGGCGAGGGACTGCACCGATTCGTCGACCCGGTCGACGACGAGGTGTACCTCTACTCGCAGTTCGAGACCGCCGATGCCAAGCGCATGTTCGCGTGCTTCGATCAGCCCGACCTCAAGGCCGCGTTCGACGTCACCGTCATCGCACCCGCGCACTGGGAGGTCATCTCCAACGGCGCCACCGTCAGCGCGGAGCCCATCGACGGCAGCGACGGATCGGCCAAGAAGCACACCTTCAAGGCCACACCGCGGATGAGTACCTACCTCGTGGCACTGATCGCCGGGCCCTACGCCCGCTGGGACGACCAGTACTCCGACGACCACAGCGACATTCCCCTGGGCATCTTCTGCCGCAAATCGCTGGCCGAGTACATGGACGAAGAGCGCCTGTTCACCGAGACCAAGCAGGGATTCGCGTTCTACCACAACAACTTCGGCACCCCGTACGCGTTCGGCAAGTACGACCAGCTGTTCGTGCCGGAATTCAACGCCGGCGCGATGGAGAACGCGGGAGCGGTGACGTTCCTGGAGGACTACGTCTTCCGGTCCAAGGTGACCCGCGCCTCCTACGAGCGGCGCGCCGAGACGGTGCTGCACGAGATGGCACACATGTGGTTCGGCGACCTGGTCACCATGCAGTGGTGGGATGACCTGTGGCTCAACGAATCCTTCGCGACGTTCGCCTCGGTGCTGTGCCAGGCCGAGGCCACCGAGTACACGCAGGCCTGGACGACGTTCGCCAACGTGGAGAAGTCGTGGGCCTACCGGCAGGATCAGCTGCCGTCCACCCACCCGGTGGCCGCCGACATCCCCGACCTGCATGCCGTGGAGGTCAACTTCGACGGCATCACCTACGCCAAGGGCGCCAGCGTCCTCAAGCAACTGGTCGCCTACGTCGGCCTGGAGGCATTCCTCGCCGGCCTGCGCGACTACTTCCGCGACCACGCGTTCGGCAACGCCACGTTCTCGGATCTGCTTGGCGCGCTGGAGAAGTCCTCGGGTCGCGACCTGTCGGGCTGGGGTAGGCAGTGGCTCAAGACCACCGGCCTGAACACGCTGCGCCCGGATTTCGACGTCGCCGACGACGGCACGTTCAGTCGGTTCGCCATCGACCAGGGCGGCGCCAAGCCCGGCGAGGGTGAGACCAGGGTGCACCGGCTCGCGGTCGGCATCTACGACGACGACGCCTCCGGCAAGTTGGTCCGGGTGCACCGCGAAGAACTCGACGTCGAAGGATCCTCCACCGATGCGCCCGGGCTGCACGGTGTTTCGCGCGGCAAGTTGATTCTGGTCAACGACGACGACCTGACCTACTGCTCGCTGCGGCTGGATCCCGACTCCCTGCAGACGGTACTGAGCCGCATCGCCGACATCGCCGAACCGCTGCCCCGCACGCTGGCATGGTCGGCGGCGTGGGAGATGACCCGCGACGCCGAACTGCGCGCCCGCGATTTCGTGGCGCTGGTGATGAGCGGTCTGCACGCCGAGTCCGAAGTCGGTGTCGCGCAACGGCTGGTGCTGCAAGCCCAGACCACGCTCAGCTCGTACGCCGACCCCGCGTGGGCGACCGAGAACGGCTGGCCGGCCTTCGGGGACACGCTGCTGGACCTGGCCCGCGAATCGGATCCCGGTTCGGACCATCAGCTGGCGTTCGTCAACGCGCTGTGCACCTCGGTGCTGTCCCCCAACCACGTCGCCGTTCTGTCGACGCTGCTCGACAACGAGCCCGCCGCGGTGAACCTCAGCGGCCTGGTGATCGACACCGACCTGCGGTGGCGCATCGTGACCGCGCTGGCGCGCGCCGGGGTGCTCGACGCCGACGGCACCGCGACACCCTTCATCGACGCCGAGGCCGCGAACGACCGCACCGCGGCCGGGCGCAGGCAGGCGGCGGCCGCGGCCGCGGCCCGACCGCAGGCCGCTGTCAAGGAAGCGGCATGGCAGCAGGTCGTCGAGGACGACACGCTCGCCAACATCACCGCGCGCGCGATCATCGGCGGGTTCGCCCAGCCGGGCCAGGGCGAGGTGCTCGCACCGTTCCGCGACCGGTACTTCGAGGCCATCTCGGGTGTGTGGGAACGACGCTCCAGCGAGGTCGCACAGACCGTCGTCGTCGGGCTCTACCCGTCGTGGGAGATCAGCCAGGATGCGCTGGACGCGGCGGACCGGTTCCTGGCCGACCCCGACGTGCCGCCGGCGCTGCGCCGGCTGGTGCTGGAGGGCCGCGCAGGGGTCGAGCGCTCGCTGCGGGCCCGCGCGTTCGACGTCTAACCCGTTCCACCCCCGTCCCCCGCGAGCGTGCGTGTCTGCGGGCGACACGCCGCTCGCAAAGGCGATTTCACGCACACTCGCGCTGCATGCTGTCCCGGTGGCGGTCAACAACACGCGCAGGGCCCGCGCCGCGCGGCGGCGTAAGCGCCGGGTCGCGGCCGTCGTCAACGACCTCACCGAGCAGCAGTGGGCGACGATCAAGGCGGCGTGGGACGGCTGCGCGTACTGCGGCAAGACCACCGGGACGATGCAGCGCGACTGCGTCATGGCGATTTCGCGCGGCGGCCGCTACACCGTCGACAATGTCGTTCCCGCCTGCGGGGCGTGCAACGCCAGCAAGTGCAACGACGAGGTGACCGGTTGGCTGCGGCGCAAGCGGCTCGACGAGCGGTTGTTCCTGGAGCGCTACGTTCGGATCCGTGCCGAACTCATGGCCGCGGTCACACGCGAGAGTGAAGCCACGGTCGTGGAATCAGGCTGAATCACAGCCCGGAATGCTATGTCGCCGAAGGCATGGCGGGGCACTGCTCGCCGAGCGATTCCGCGGCGTCGTTCATCGAGCGCGCCACCCGCTCGAAGTCGGTATCGGAGGGGCGGGCCTGCCCGTCCGGTTCCTCAGCCGCCGCGGTTTGCAGCGCCGCCAACTCCGCGGCGCCGTCGGCCCACCGACGCAGGTCGGTCTTGAGGTCGGCGGCGTCGACCGAGTCGACCGCGCCGCGCATGCGGTCGGCCATCTGCTGCTGCCGCTCGGCGACGGCCCGGTAGTCCTCGGGTCGTCCTCCACCGTTGAGCAGCGTGTCCCGCACCGCCGCGGCGTTGGCGTTCCACTGCCGCGCCACATCCTCGACGACGGCGCAGTCCGCAGTCGACACCGACCGACGACCAGCGGTCACCCACCACGCCAACCCACCGGCCACCACCACGACCACCACGGCCACGGCCACCCACAGCCACCGGCGCCGGGAGCGCTGCCCACTCATCGCGGCACCGACGCGCCCGGGCGCATGGGATCCAGTTCCAGGATGCCGCCCGCGGGCGTGGGCACATACATCGTCAGCCGCGGATTCTCCACCTGGATGCGGTAGATGTCCTTGATGTCGATCGGGTTCCAGTCGTTGAATCCCCACGGCACCGAGATCTTGCCGGTGGCCTGGTGCACGTGTTCGGCCTCGAACTGATAGTCAACCCACTGCGCCTGGTGCCACATGCCGTCCTGCTGCACCCATCGCACGTGACCCTCGGCGTTGCTGAAGGACTCGCCGACCACCCGGATGCGGTACGCCTCCTGCAGCACCACCGGCGGTTTCTCCCCCCAACCATTCGGAGGCGGCGACACCACGTCCTGCAGCCCTGTCGTTCCCCCCACCACCGGCGGGACAACGGGCTTCTCCCACGGCCTCGACGGCGGGAACGGTCCGACCGGCGGCCCTCCGCCCGGGCCGGGCGGGTATGCCTGGCCGTACTCCCACCGGCCACCCCCGGGCGCGGAGTCCGGCGGTGGTGGCGGATCAAACGGGTAGCGCCACCCCTGGTCGCCCTCACCCTGCACGAAGGACGGTCCGTCCTCGTCGTCCGCACCCTGCCCCGACGTGGGCCCCTTCTCGGGGACCGTGCCCGCGCCCAGGGCCTGATACTCGGAGGAGATGGTGCCGATGCGACCGGCTATGACGTTCAATTCAGCATTGGAGCGCTCCACTATCTCGGCGAGCTCACCGCTGCCCTGGCTGATGACCGGGTAGAGCATGCTCTCACCCAGCGGCGTCGGCGGAACCCCGGCGGCAGCGGTGCGCACCCGCTCGCGAACCGAGTCCAGATCGCGTCGGCCCGACTGCACGACCTCCGCCGATCGGTCGATCTCGGCGCGCAGACGTTGGTCCAGCCGGGCGGCCTCGCCCAATACCACCGCGTGGCGTTCGTTGGCAGACTCGTAGGCGTCGGCGGCGGCCCCGGCCCACGCGGCGCCGGGAGCAGCACCGCGCACGTCGCCCTGAAGTCGGGTCAGCGCAGAACTCGCGTCGTAGGCCGACCCGTCCTGCGGCACCCCGTCACCGAACGTCCCCCGCGCCCTGGACCAGATCGCCATGAAAGCTTCGAGCGCAGACACCGGTCACCGTCCCTCCATGCAGTCAAGGGTAGGGCCTGCCGACAACCGTGTGGCGCAGCTCTTTCCGCACGACTGCGGAGCAAGGCCCTCAGACTGCACGGTGAATCAGCGGGGCGAGACCCCCGCCGAGAGCACCCGGATGCCGCTGATCAGACCATCGATGAGGTTGCCCTCCTTGAAGGAGGCGGCAGCTGCGGACACCCCGAGCGGCGCGGCCTCCTCGATGCCCCGGCCCTTGACCTGTGAGCCGTAGACGACCTCGATGAGCTTCTGGTTGGGCGACACGGCCAGCAACACGGCGTTGTCCGGCGTGGCCACCCGGGCCAGGATGTCGCGCGCCGCGGCGGCGGAGTCCGCGCCGAGGTCGCCGATGTAGACCGCAAAGCGGGCCTTGGCCGCGCGGGAACCGAACTTCAGCGCGTTGTCCAGGATCACCAGGTCTTTGATCGGGAACGGGTAGTGCACCGACAGCTCACCGGGCTCGGTGACACCGGAGATGCGTCCGCTGGCGGTGATCGCCGAGCCGTAGGGCAGCTCGGCCAGGTCACGCCCGCCTGTACGCGTCAGCTCACCACTTGCCACTTGCGCCACCCCCGATCGTCAGATGCGAGCCATGGCCGCCGTGACCATGGTCGGCCGGTTCGTCAGCCGCCCACAGGATGGGCTCGTGCGTCCACTTCTCCGAGAGCTCGTAGGTGGCCGGATGCGGCCCCTTCTTGGTGAAGATGAACAGCGACAGGAAGCCGGCCAGCGCCAGCGGTACGAGTAAGAAACTCGCGTGCACAAGGGCTGTTGAGTTCACCTGCAAACCGTATCGCACCGCCTGGTCAGGCCGCGCCCTCACCCAGATATCTGACCCAGGCCGGGTCGAGCTCCTTGACGCTGGACAGCAGGCGCCAGTGCTGGCCCTTCGGAGGTAGCGGCGTGGTGTGCAGCGACCAACCCAACTCGCTGAGCAGCCGGTCGGCTTTGCGGTGGTTGCACGCCGAGCACGCCGCCACGCAGTTCTCCCACGTGTGACCGCCGCCGCGGCTGCGCGGGACGACGTGGTCGACGGTGTCGGCCTTGGCACCGCAGTAGGCGCAGCGGAACCTGTCGCGGTGCATCAGCGCCGCCCTCGTCATCGGGACACGCGCCCGGTACGGCACCCGCACGTACGTCCGCAGCCGGATCACCGTGGGGACGACCACCGACCGCGTCGCCGAATGGATGACCGGCCCCACCGGGTCGTCATGCACGACGTCGGCCTTGCCGCACATCAGCATGACCACCGCGCGGCGCATCGGGAGAGCGGTCAGGGGCTCATAGGTGGAATTCAGCAGAAGCACCCGGCGCCGACCCCAGATCGACGGCTCCGGCACGGTGGCAGGGAGGGAATCGACTGCGGGGGCCACGCTGTGCAGCGCGAACGGCACTGTCGTCGATGACGACCCGGATGAGCCCGCCGCGGCCCGGTGATTCCGGTGGCCGCGTCCATTCTTGCGCTGCGCCATACGTCCTCCGACGACAGTCCACCATGGATCTGCACAGATCGCACGGCAATTCTCGACGTGTTCGCTGGTCAGTCCGATGAACATCGCGTAACCGGTCGTCGGCCGCGCCCCACACGCCGTCCGCTCGCAGAGCCCGCACGGGCGATGGCCCACAATGGAGGCAATGGACCCGCAGAGCAAGCAGCAGTCGTTCTATGACGCGGTGGGCGGACACGCAACGTTCCGCACCATCGTGTCGCGGTTCTACGAGCTAGTCCGGGAGGACGAGATTCTTCGCCCGCTCTATCCCGAGGACGACCTCGACGGTGCCGAGGAGAGGCTGCGCATGTTCCTCGAGCAGTACTGGGGCGGCCCGCGCACCTACTCCGAGCAGCGTGGCCACCCCCGGTTGCGGATGCGTCACGCGCCCTTCCGCGTGGGCTACCTCGAGCGCGACGCGTGGCTGCGCTGCATGCACACCGCCGTCGCCGAGATCGACTCCCAGACGCTGGACGATCCGCATCGCCAGGAACTGCTCAACTATCTGGAGATGGCGGCCCAGTCGATGGTGAATTCGCCGTTCTGAACCGCTGCGCTGATCCGCGCACCGCGGTTCAGCGCAGCACCACCGCGGGGTCGCCCCGCCGTCGGTAGACCGTCCCGAACCGGGCATCGATACGCAGCCACGCCGGCGTCGCCCGCACCCGCACCACCTCGTCGGCGCCCACCGACTCCGGCGCGAAGCGGTCCTGCGACGGCGACTGCGGCAGGAACCCCATCGCCGTCAGCGCGAACACGCACCGCATCGGGATGCCGACGCTGTCCTGCCCCGCCGTCACCCGCACCACCTCCTGGTCCAGCAGCGACGCCGGCGGACCGTGGGCACTCGAATGCTCCTTCGCCAGACTCAACCCCTGCTGCGCCAGATCGAGCACCGCCCGGGCGGGCACATCGTCGAGGTGCACGAATCCCGATTCCGGAGGCAGGACACCGCGCCACGCCGAATCCATGCCGAAACCAGTGGCGACGTACCCGTCGTCGGCCATCGCCCGCAGACCCGGCAACAGCGCGTCTGCGCCCGCACACAGGTCGGCGGGCCGGATCCGGCCGGCCACGGCTCGGCTGGCGAGCACGTCGAAGCCGGTGGCCGCCCAGGCGACGATCACACCGCCCGAACGTTCCCGCAGCCGAATGACGGTGGCCTCGTCCAACCGCAGCGCGCGCTCGGTGAACGTCGCGAGGTCTTCCCGGTGGGCGGCCCTGTCCTGCGGACCGAGCCACACGCCACGCTCACCGGCCGTCATCGTGTCCAGCGGTGCAGATATTCGCGTTGGGCGTCCGAAAGCCGCTGCAGCCGTTGCTCTTCGATGTGCACCGCGGCCAGCTGGGTCTCTGCGATGACCGCGGGCCGCGAGTCGGCCGGCGCGCCGACCGAGCGCACCTCGTAGCCCACGGTGAAGTCGACCGCGCGCACCCGCTTGGACCACATCGTGACCTGAAGCGGCGAATCGATCAGCCGGAGTTGAGCCTTGTAGGCGATCTTCACCTCCGCGATCAACAACCCGATGGTCGTGATCTCGTCGCCGAACGGCTCGGTCAGGAACGGGATTCTGGCCTCTTCCAGGATCGTGACCATGGTGGCGTGATTGATGTGCTGATACATGTCGATGTCCGACCACCGCACATGCACCGGCGCCGTGAACCCGCGGTGATCGGTCACCCAGAGCTTCCCGTTCCACTCGTCCGCGTCATGCTGCGGATCTGACGAGCCGCCACCGACAGCGTCGCGAGGTCGTGCTCACCACTTTCGTACAGTTCCGTCAGGGTCCGGCGGGCCCGGCCGATCCGGGAACTGTTGGTCATCTCCCACTCGCCGATCTTCTCGACCCCGTTCTCGTCAGGCTCTCCGACCGCCAGCACGTCGAAGCACAGCGCCCGCAGCGACCCGTAGATGTCATCGCGAATGGCCAACCGCGCCAACGAATGCCACCGGTCGTTCCGGCTCAGCCGGGACACCGCGGTCAGCAGTCCGTCGGTACCCAGGTGATCCATCAGCGCGAAGTAGGCGTCGGCGACCTCGGCCGGGTCCCGGTCGATGATGTCGGCGATGTCGATCACGTCCAGCAGGCTGAACTGGTAGAGCCCCGTCGCGACCGTGTACGCCAGATCGTCGGGTACACCCTGGGCGCTGAACTCCCCCGCTTCCTTGGCGACGATCGCCCTGTCGTCCCCACGCAGCCACTCCGGCATCAGCGGGGTCAGGGCGGCCACCTTGTCGGCGAAGCGATTGATCTCGGCTCCCACGGCCAGCGGTTGCGGCCGGTAGTTGAGCAGCCAGCGCGCGGCACGGTCGATGAGCCGACGCAGGTCCAGGGTCATCCGGTCGGTCACCGCCACCGATGCACCGTTGACGCCTGCGGCGCGTATCTGGTGCCACACCCGTCCGAACCCGAAGATCGCGTCGCCGGCGGCAAAGCTGCGCACCGCATCGATGGGGGCGACACCGACGTCCTCGGTGACGCGGTAGGCGTAGGAAATGCCAGCGGCGTCAACGACATCGTTGACCAGCATGGTGGTGACGATCTCGCGGCGCAGCTGGTGCGACCGGATCTCGGGGGTGAATTGGTCGCGCAGCGTCGTCGGGAAATACGACGGGATCCGGGACGCGAACACCTCCTGGTCGGGCAGGTCTCCGGCGAGCAGATCGTCCTTCAGCGCCAACTTGACGTGGGCCATCAGGGTGGCCAGTTCCGGTGACGTCAGGCCCATCCCCGCGTCGGCGCGGCGCTTGATCTCTTTCTCCGACGGCAGCGCCTCCAGTTCGCGGTTGAGGCCGCGATGATCGACGAAATCCTTGATCATTCGGGCGTGCACTGAGAGCAGGCTGGCGGCGTTGGCCCGGCTGGTTCCCATCAGATCGTTCTGACTCTCGTTGTCGGCCAACACGAGCCGGCCGACCTCGTCGGTCATCGACAGCAGCACGTCGGTGCGTTCCTCGACACTGATCTTGCCCGCGGTGACCAGCGAGTCGATCAGGATCTTGATGTTGACCTCGTGGTCGGAGCAGTCCACCCCGGCGGAGTTGTCCATGGCATCGGTGTTCACGCGGCCACCGCACAGGTCGAACTCAGTCCTGCCGAGCGACGTCACCCCGAGATTGCCGCCCTCACCGATCACCTTGGCGCGCAACTGGTTTCCGTTGACCCGGACTGCGTCGTTGGCCCGGTCACCGACGTCGGCATCGGCTTCGGTCTCAGCCTTGACGTAGGTGCCGATGCCGCCGTTCCACAGCAGGTCCGCGGGCGCCTTGAGGATCGCCTTCATCAGGGCGGGCGGCGTCAGCTCCGTCACGGTCTCGTCGAGACCCAGTGCCGAGCGGGCCTCCGGGCTGATCGCGATGGACTTCTGGTCGCGACTGAACACTCCGCCGCCCGGGCTGATCAGGGACTTGTCATAGTCTTCCCAGCTGGACCTGGGCAGGTCGAATAGCCGGCGACGCTCCTCCCACGACGACGCCGCGTCCGGCGACGGGTCGATGAAGATGTGCCGATGGTCGAACGCCGCGAGCAGCCGGATGTGCTTGGACAACAGCATGCCGTTGCCGAACACGTCACCGCTCATGTCACCGACACCCACCACCGTGAAGTCCTCGGACTGGGTGTCCACGCCCATCTCGCGGAAGTGGCGCTTGACCGACTCCCATGCGCCCTTGGCGGTGATGCCCATCGCCTTGTGGTCGTAGCCCACCGAACCGCCGGAGGCGAACGCATCGCCCAGCCAGAACCCGTAGGACTTCGCGACTTCGTTGGCGATGTCGGAGAAGGTGGCGGTGCCCTTGTCGGCCGCCACCACCAGGTAGGCGTCGTCGCCGTCGCGGCGGATCACCTCGGTGGGCGCGACGACGTCACCACTGATCTTGTCGACGTTGTCGGTGATGTCGAGCAGACCGGCGATGAAGAGCCGGTAGCAGGCCACGCCCTCTTCCCGCGCGGCCTCACGGTCCAGCGCCGCATCTCCCGTCGGCGCCGGCGGCCTCTTCACCACGAAACCGCCCTTGGCGCCCACCGGCACGATGACCGCGTTCTTGACCGCCTGCGCTTTGACGAGCCCCAGGATCTCGGTGCGGAAGTCCTCGCGCCGGTCCGACCACCGCAGGCCACCGCGAGCCACGAAACCGAAGCGCAGGTGCACACCCTCGACACGGGGTGAGTACACGAAGATCTCGAACTTCGGCCGGGGCAACGGCAGCTCATCGATGAGTTCGGGATTGAGCTTGAACGACAACACATTCCGGGCACGGGCCGAGTCGGGGCTGGTGATGAAGCAGTTGGTGCGCAGCGTCGCCTGGATCATCGAGGCGAACGCGCGCAACACCCTGTCGGTATCGAGGCTGACCAGCGCGTCGATGTCGGCGGCGACGGCGGCGACGGCCGCCTGCGCGTCCAGGTTCGCGCCGCCCGGGTTCCCCTCGCCGGGGGTGGCCGACGGAACGAACAAGGCCTCGAACAGGGCCACGAGCGAGCGCGCGGTCCCGGCGTTGTCGTTGAGCACCGTCTCGATGTGGGACTGGCTGTAGGAGAAGCCGGCTTGCTTGAGGTACTTCGCGTAGGCACGCAGAATCGCGACCTGCTGCCAGGTCAGCCCCGCGCGCAGCACCAGCTCGTTGAACCGGTCGATCTCGGCGTTGCCGTGCCAGATGGCGGTGACGGTGTCGGCGAAACGCTGTGCGGTGTCCTCACGTTCGGGCCCCTTCGGCGCCTCGGGGATACCGCGGTGCGGGGAGACCTTGAACTGGTAGATCCACACCGGCAGGCCGTCGGGACGCGCGACCGTGAACGGCCGTTCCTCCAGCACCACGACACCCATCGATTGCAGCATCGGCAACAGTTGGCTCAGCGACGCCGACTGACCGCCCAGATACCAGACGAGGTGGGACACGCCCGTATCAGCGTCGTCGTCACTGTCGGTGAGCACCAGCTTGACCGAGTTGTCCTGCAGCTGTTCGATGATCGCGATGTCATCGATCGCGTGCTCCGGCGGGATCGCCTGCTTGTACACCTCCGAGAAGGCGGTCGCGTAGTGCTCGGCGGTGGTCTGGTCGATCGGACCGCCCGCCCGCACGGCACCGAACAGCCGGTCGGCCCAGGTGCGGGTGGCCTCGGTGAGCAGATCCTGGATGCGCGACTCGTTGGCGTCCGAGACATCGACGTCCTGCTGCCGGGACCCCTCGGGCAGACGGACCGTGAAATGGACCAGCGCCCACGGTGATTCACTGACCCGTGCGGCGTAGTCGATGCTGACGCCGCCGAGCTCACGCACCAGGATGTCCTGCATCTCGAGGCGCACCGCGGTGGTGTAGCGGTCGCGCGGCAGGTACACCAGGCACGACACGAAATGCGCCAGTGGGTCCGCGCGCATGAACAGCAGCGTGCGACGCCGAGATCCGAGGTCGACCACCGCCCTGGCCATGTCGAGCAGACCCCGGGCGCTGAGCGCGAACAATTCCGAGCGCGGGATCGTCTGGATGATGTCGAGCAGCAACTGCCCGGGATCGCTGGGGTCGCGATGTGCCATGGCCAGGGCGTCGTTGACGCGGCGGGACACCAGCGGGATCTCCAGGACGTTGGCGTTCATCGCCGCGACGGTGAACAGGCCGACGAAGCGGTGCTCGACGGCTGCCGAGTCGTCGGCGTCCTCGGTCTGTTCCCGCACGACGATGATCTGCGGGTAGGCCCCGTAGCGCAGAAAGCTGGGGATCGTGGCCTGCGCCAGCGCCAGCAGTTCGTCCTTGTTCGTCAGCTGCGGAAGGACGTCCTGGCGCAGTCGCAGCACGCCGAGGCGGCTGGAGGTGTCGACCGTGGCCTCGCCGTCGCGCACCGGGCAGCGTTGGTAGCCGAGCAGCACGAAGTGTCCGTCGGCGAGCCAGCGCAGCAGAGCGGCGACATCTTTGCGATCGGGACTGGGGAAGCGCCGGCCGGAGTCGCCTTCGAGTTCGGCGGCCAGGATCCGCAGCGCCGCAGCCATGTCGGTGGAATCCAGCGCCACCTGCCGCGCGTCGGCCAACACCCTGGGCAGAAGCCGCTCGGCCTCCGTGAGCGCGCGCCGGTCCACTGAACTGGACAGCTGGACATGCACCCAGGTCTCGACGACGCCGTCGGAGAACGTGGCGTCGGCGGCGGGAACGATGTCGAGCAACTCGCCACCCGCACCGCGGCGGACCCGGAACACCGGGTTCATGATGGCCTTGTAGGCCACACCGATCCGGTGCAGCAGCACGGTGATCGAGTCCATCAGCATCGACGCGTTGTCGGTGACGATCTGCAGCGCCGGCCCGAAGCCGCCCGCATCGTCGGTGCCGTAGACGCCGACGCGGGTGGCGCCGGGCGAGCGCTGACCACCGAGGCGCAACTGCGCACCGATCAACGCAGCGGTGTTGAGCGCGTCGCCGCCCTGTCTGCGCAGCGGGCCGGTCAGGGCGGCCTCGGTGCCGGGAGCACCACCGTGCGGCCCCCGGTAGGTCGCCAGATAGGCGGGTACGAGCCTGTCGATGGTCTCAGCGGATACCGAAGGGCTGTTCACGGCCCCGGGATTCAACGACATTCGCCCGCTCCTGATTCGCACGTGCGCACCGGCCGTCGTTGGCTGCAACCGGCCGCTTGGCTGTGTTGACTACTGCGTGCGCCCGAAGCCGGTTACCTGGTCCGCACGACGAGACTAGTCCCGAGTCAGCTTCCGGTGGGTCACCCTGTGCGGACGCGCTGCATCTGCGCCGAGTCGCTCGATCTTGTTCTCCTCGTAGCCACCGAAGTTGCCCTCGAACCAGAACCATTTGGCTTCGTTCTCGCCGTCGCCCTCCCACGCCAGGATGTGCGTGCAGGTGCGGTCGAGGAACCAGCGATCGTGGCTGATGACCACCGCGCAACCGGGGAAGTTCTCCAGCGCGTTCTCCAGCGAACTCAGGGTCTCGACGTCGAGGTCGTTGGTCGGCTCGTCGAGCAGGATCAGGTTGCCGCCCTCTTTGAGCGTCAGCGCCAGGTTCAACCGGTTTCGCTCACCGCCGGAGAGCACTCCTGCCGGCTTCTGCTGATCGGGGCCCTTGAACCCGAACGCCGACACGTAGGCGCGCGACGGCACCTCGTTCTGCCCGACCTCGATGTAGTCGAGGCCGTCGGAGACGACCTCCCACACGTTCTTCTTCGGGTCGATCCCGCCACGGTTCTGGTCGACGTAGCTCAGCTTGACCGTCTCGCCGACCTTCACGGTGCCGCTGTCGGGCTGCTCGAGACCGACGATGGTCTTGAACAACGTGGTCTTGCCGACGCCGTTGGGACCGATGACGCCGACGATGCCGTTGCGCGGCAGCGTGAACGACAGGTCTTTGATGAGCAACCGGCCGTCGAAGCCCTTGTCGAGGTGGGAGACCTCGACCACCACATTGCCCAGCCGGGGACCGGTCGGGATCTGGATCTCCTCGAAGTCGAGCTTGCGGGTCTTCTCCGCTTCGGCCGCCATCTCCTCGTAGCGACCGAGGCGCGCCTTGTTCTTCGCCTGGCGAGCCTTGGCCCCCGAGCGGACCCAGGCGAGTTCCTCTTGCAGACGCTTGTGCAGCTTGGCGTCCTTGCGGCCCTGTATCGCGACACGCTCGGCCTTTTTCTCCAGGTACGTGGAGTAGTTGCCCTCGTAGGGGTACGCGCGGCCGCGGTCGAGTTCGAGAATCCATTCCGCGACATTGTCGAGGAAGTAACGGTCGTGGGTGACGGCCAGGATGGCGCCCTTGTACTCGGCGAGGTGCTGCTCGAGCCACAGCACGCTCTCGGCGTCGAGGTGGTTGGTGGGCTCGTCGAGCAGCAGTAGGTCGGGCTTGGACAGCAGCAGCTTGCACAGCGCCACGCGGCGCTTCTCGCCACCGGACAGATGGGTCACCGGCTCGTCGGGCGGCGGACAGCGCAGTGCATCCATCGCCTGCTCGAGCTGACTGTCGATATCCCAGGCGTCGGCTGCGTCGAGCTCCTCCTGGAGCTTGCCCATCTCGTCCATGAGCTCATCGGTGTAGTCGGTCGCCATCAGCTCGGCGACCTCGTTGTACCGGTTCAGCTTGGCCTTGATGGCCACGCCCTCTTCGACGTTCTCGCGCACCGTCTTGGTTTCGTCGAGCTCGGGCTCCTGCATGAGGATGCCCACGCTCGCGCCTGGCTGCAGGAACGCGTCGCCGTTGTTGGCCTGATCCAGTCCGGCCATGATCCGCAAGACGCTCGACTTGCCGGCCCCGTTGGGTCCGACGACGCCGATCTTCGCGCCCGGAAGGAAGTTCAGCGTGACGTCGTCAAGGATGACCTTGTCGCCGTGCGCCTTGCGGACCTTCCGCATCGTGTAGATGAATTCGGCCATAGCCTCTGATGTTGCCTTTCTCGATCCCGTGCTCGATCCACGGGGTCACGTGGGACCTCCGCGATACTCGGGCCCCATCCTAGGCGCGGCCGTGTCGGCGGCGTTGGCCGCTAGGCACTCAGTGGCAGCGCCTCGGGGTCGGGCTCGGTGTCGCCCCGGCCGGTGACCGCGTCGGCCACATCGGTGTCATCGGGCTCGTTCCCGGCGCCAGGAGCTGCAGTTTCAGCTACGGGCTCGGGATGCCTGCGGTTCTCGATGCGGACGATGCACCGGGCCAGATCCGGCCCCACCGAGGTGGCGCGGATCTCCAGGGACGACCGGCGGTTGCCGTCGCGGTCTTCGTATTCGCTGGTGTACACGTTCCCAACAACGATGACCGGGTCACCCTTCCCGAGCCCCGCGCCCACGCCGGTGATCAGCCGTCCCCAGCAGTTCACCGTCGCGTACAAAGAATTGCCCGGCTCCCAGGAGCCGTCGGCGGTCCGCCGCCGCGAGTTGCTGGCCACGCGGAACTTGAACAGTTCCTGGTCGCCGACCCACTTGCGCTCCGGGCTGGTGACGATGGTGCCGACGACTGTGATGGGTGTCTCGAACATGGGCGTGCCTCTCTCCGATTCTCAGCTGCGGGTCAGGCACCGCGCCTGGCCCGTCGATTGACACCGCCATTGAGCCCGTCGCGGCCGACACCGCACGACGTTGACGCGGCGCAGACGCCACAGCTGGGGAGGGATGACGAATTGGGGATAACCGGCACCGGGACACGGAGCGGGCCCACAGTGCGGGCCGGCCAGTAGGTCGATGTGCTGCATCGGTGCCGCGGCCGGCCCGCACCACCTCGACGCTAACACAACTCCTGAATATCTGAACAGCTGAAAATATGACGGGGAGTCAGCCGCGCTCACGTTCGCGGCGGGCCATCTCGGCCAGCATGTTGTTGTAGGCGGCGAGGTCGGCGTCGTCGTCGCGGTCGGCGGCCCGGTCGAGCCGCTTGGCGGTGCGGTCGTCGCTGCGGCGCCATTGCACGAACAACGCGATCAGCACGATGACGAGCGGGACTTCACCCGCCGCCCAGGCGATTCCACCACCGAGCCGCTGGTCGCCGAGCAGATCGGTGTGCCAGCTGAGTTGCAACGAGCGGTAGAAACTCTCCCCCATCACCGCCTTGGTGCCCATCAGCACCACGCCGAAGAAGGCGTGCAGCGGCAGCGAGGCGAACACCACCGCCAGCTTGGCCAGCGGCGGTATCGGCCGCGGGGTGGGATCCACCCCGATCACCACCCAGTAGAACAGGTAGCCGCTGAGCAGGAAGTGCACGTTCATCGCGAGGTGAGCCGCATGGCTGCCCGCCACCGCGTCGAAGATGCCGCCGAAATACAGCCCGTAGAACCCGACGACGAAGAGCGCGGTCGCGACGAACGGATTGGTCAGCACCTGCGACACCCGGGAGTGCAACGCCGCCAGCAGCCATTCCCGGGGACCGGGCGGATCCGTGCGACCGGCGGCGGGCAGCGCCCGCAGCGCCAACGTGACGGGCGCACCGAGCACCAGCAGGATCGGCACGAGCATCGACAACAGCATGTGGGCGATCATGTGGATGCTGAACATGGCAGGCATGTAGCGGCCGATGCCCGACGACGTCGTCACGAGCAGGATCAGGCATCCCAGCAGCCACGCCACAATGCGGCCCGTCGGCCAGGCGTCGCCGCGGCGGCGCAGTCGGCGCACGCCCGCCAGGTAGACGACGGCGAACACGATGGCGGCGGTACCGAACACGAGGTCGAATCGCCAGTCGAACAGGAGTCGTCCTACGGTCGGCGGTCCGGCGAGGTCATAGCCGATCTCGACAGCAGGGATCGACAGGTTCGGGTTGACCGGAGGCGGCGGCGGTGTCCGCCCCAGCGCGACCGCCACGCCGAACGTGAGGCCGAAGATCACCGCTTCCACGAGCGCGAGGCGGACGAGGGGACCCCGGGCCGTCGGGTCCTGATTCAAAGCGGCCACTCCCCTGCGGCGCTGCTGCCAGCCCAGCACGCCCAGCGCCACCAGTGCCGTGACCTTGGCGAGCACGAGCACGCCGTAGCTGGTGCTGAACAGGCCGGAAGGCCGCATCCGCACCAGCGCGTTGATCACGCCGCTGAAGGCCATCGCCACGAAACACCAGAGCGCGACGGCCGAGAAGCGCCGGGTCGCCAGGGCGCTGTGGTCGCCGCCGCGCAGCACATGTACCAGCAGCGCCAGCAGTCCACCCGCCCACAGGGCGCCGGCCACCAGATGGATCAACAAACTGTTGGTCGCGACGTCGTGGGCGCCGCCGGACGACGAATGCCCGGATAAGGCCAGTGGTAGCAGCGTGACCAGCGAGGCGCCGAACAACACCGGCGTCCACGACCAGCGCAGCACCGGGATGCTCACCACGGTGACCAGGACGGCGAGCAGGGCGGTCCATCGCCATGCCCCGGCGATCTCGATCAGGTCGGCGACGGCCCAGATGTCGGCGGGACTCAGCCGCGTCGCGAGGGGTCTTCCGCTGACATCGGACACCGTCAGCGGCACCATCAGCACCGCGCACACCGCCCACACACCCGATGCGGCCGTCCCCATCCGCAGCGCGCGGTACCCCGAGACGTCGAGGACCTGGTTCTGCTGGGGCGGCACCAGGAACGCCGCGAACATGAAGGCCCCGGTCGCGGTCACCGCGGCGATCTCGCCGACGGCCTTGACGAACGGCAGGCCGTAGTTGGTCACCGGTCCCGGGTCCGGCAGTCCGGTCGCGGTCAACGCCTCGGCGATCGACAGGCCGGACAGCGCCGCCGCGGTGACACCGGCAAGGACGGCCACCCCGTAGAGCACCGACCACGCCCGACCACCGCGCAGCCCCGGCACTGCCGCGGGAGCTGCTGAGGTCATGCGCCCAGCGTATGACCTTGCGCCGAGCGATCTACGACACAGGGTCGTTGCGCAGCTCCCTGCGGTTGCGTTCCCGGGCGAAGAACTGTTCGCGCGAGTACGCGTCGACGGCATCCATATCGGTGAGGATTCCGCGCAGCTCGTGGCGGAACGCCCGGCGCCGGTCGGCCAGGTCGGCAGCAGGCTCGAGCAGATGCTGATCCGCGGCCACCTGCCGCGCGGTCGCGAACAGCAGCGCCGACACCGACTCGTTGCTCTGCACCCTGCCCTGGGCGACGTACTGCCGACCGAGCCCGAGCGCTTTGGTCGTCAGGTCCTTCTCGGCGATCTCGGCCGGCGCGTCGATCAGCACGTCGGCCACGATTTGGTACGCCTCGAAGAACGGGCGCAGCAGCGGCCCGGCGATCGCGGGCCGCTTCGCCCGCAGCAGAGCATCGATCTGCTCGCCGCCGGCCTCGACGTCGTTCTCCCAATCGGCATGCCAGGACATCTCTTCGGCGACGTGGTCGCGGAAGGCGGCGGAGTCGGCGAAATAGAACTCGAACTTCAACAGGTCGCGCAGACGCATCACCTGAGTCCAAAACGCTTGCAGGCGATCGGATTCCGTACGCGCCGCATGCGCAAGCGCAAGCTCGACCAGCGACGTCTCTAGGAATGCGTCGATGAGGGAGTTCCGGTAGAACGACGCCTCGAGTTCGTCCTTGGGTTCGATCGACCAGACAGGCTCTCGGCCGCCGTCCACCCGGGTCACCGGATGGCCGTTGGACAGCGCCTCGACTGCCACCCGGACACCTTCGGGCGTGCGTAACCGCAACGCGCTGTTGGTCATCGGTGTCTGCTTACGCTCCAGGTAGTCCAGCGAATCCTGCAGCGTGTGATGTAGCTGATCCAGGGTCAGCGCGACGCCACGGGTGCTCAGCAACAGTGCCGACACCAGCGCGGTGGCGTTGACCGGGGTCACCTGCAGAATCCGCCAGGCCACCTCGAAGGCCATCTTCTGCATCGCCAGGCGCTTGGCGGCCTCGTCGGTGGTCATCGGCCCGTGCGGTTCGCCGAGGTACTCGCGCATCGACACCGCGTCGGGGAAGCGGACGTAGATCTTCCCGTAGTTGCGCTCGCCCTGCGCTTTGATGAAATTGTACAGCCAGCTCACGCCTTCGGGCGTCTTCTCCCCGCCCCGGGCGTAGGCGGCGTACTCGGCGGTTTCATGCAACTGGTCGAAGCTGATCGACACCGGCTGCAGCAGGATGTCGTCGCTGCGGCCGTCCAGGTAGGCGTCGGCGACGTAGGCCAACAGACCGAGTTTGGGCGGCAACATCTTTCCGGTGCGGGACCGGGTTCCCTCGATCGCCCAGGACAGATTGAACCGCTTCTCGACGATATAGCCGACGAACTGGCGCAACACGTACTTGTACAGCGGATCGTCGAGCTTGCGCCGCAGGAAGATGACGCCGGAGCGGCGCATCAGCGGACCCATGAAGCCGAACGACAGGTTGATCCCGGCGAACGTGTGCACCGGCGGCAGCCGGTTCTCCTGCATCGCAACAGGCACGATCGCGCCGTCGAGGTAGGAGCGGTGGGAGAACAGCAGCACGGCCGGATGCGACTCCAGAGACTGGCGCATCCGTTCGACTTCGGCCCGGTCGTAGTCGATGTTGGGGTCGAACCCGCGGCTGAAGATCGCGCGCCCCAGCGACGGGATCAGGTCGACCGAGAAGCGACTCCACCCGGTACCGAGTTCGTCGAGCATCTCCCCGGCCTGCTCGATGGTGGCGCCGGGTATCTTGTCCAGCCCCTCCCGGAAGCGCGCCGACGCCAGCACCTCCGGCTTGATCAACTGTGGCGACTTGTATTCCGGTCCCAGCAGCCGCAATTCCACCCGCTCGATGGCCAGGATCGCCCGCCGGATCACGAACCGGGCGAATTCCCTGGGATTTTCGGCAACGGTGGTCTCACTCCAGCGTTGGCGCAGCTCGGACACCTTGGCCGGTTCGCCCGCGACGACCCTGGCACGAGACGGATCGCGCTTCAAGATGCGATGCTGCAACGCTTTTGGCGGGCAGTAGGTATCGCGCCCCGACAGCAGAGACACCACTTTGGACCGGGTCGGAAGACCGCCAGGGACCCAGAACACCCGCACCGGTACCACAGAGCGGTCCTCGTCGGCCTCCAGCAACTCGACCAGCTGCGCGAGCGCCGCGGGCGCCGGGTTGTCGTCGGCGGGCAGCTTGAGCACTTCGATCTTCGAGTCGGGATGCGCCCTGCGCTGACTGTGCAGCCAGTCGTTGAGGAGCGCCTGCTCGGCGGGCGAGGAGACCGCGGCCAGGACGAGGGCATCATCGACGGCGGTGTAGGCCGCGATGTCGTCGGCGCGGATTTTCATCGGGGGCCCTCGGATTCGTCGGGACGCTTGTCGGGCACCTCGCTGGACGCTTTCGTCTGGACGGCCTTGGCGGGCTTCTTGCGGGCCGGCGTTTTCTTCGCCGCCGCTTTCTTCACAGGCGCCTTCTTCGCCGCCGTCTTCGCGGGCGCCTTCTTCACGGCCGCTTTCTTGGCTGCCGCCTTCTTCGCGGGCCTCGCCCGCGTGTACAGCTCGGGAAGCGTGAGGTCGTCGTGCGGCCAGTCGGTGAGGGTGTCCAGGTACAGCCGGCGGATCTCCTCGATGCGCTCCGGCAGGTTGTCGTGCGTCCAGTCGTCGACCGGGATCGGCGGGTAGACAACGACATCGACGGTACCGGGGTTGAACGTGCTCGCGTCGCGTGCAGCGATCACCTCCGCGTTGCGAATGACGATCGGCACGATCGGGATACCCGCCGACATCGCGATGCGGAACGGCCCCTTCTTGAACTCTCCCACCTCGGTGGTGTCCAGGCGCGTGCCCTCAGGGGCGATGAGGATCGAGAGCCCCTTGCGCGCAAGATCTTCCACTTTCCGCAGACCCTCGATGGCCTTCTGTGGATCGTCACGGTCGATGAACGCGGCGTCCATGATCTTGCCCATGGTGCCGACGATCGGGTCGTTCTCCAGCTCTTTCTTGCCCACCGAGGTGAAGTTGTCGTTGACCAGCCGGCCGGCGATCAAGGGGTCGGCCTGATTGCGGTGATTGAAGATGAACACCGCGGGGCGCTGCGCGGTCAGGTTCTCCTTGCCGAGCACCTGCAGGTTGATGCCGATGGTGTTGAGCAGCGTGCGGCCGAACATCGACGTGAAGAAGTTGACACCGGTACGCCGGTTGCGGGTCAGGATGCCGACGCCCAACGCCCCGGCCGCGATGGGCACCATGGACGCGATACCTGCGACGGTGCGCAGCTGCGACGTGGGACTGGAACCGCTGCGGCTGCTGAAGCGAAGGATCGGCCATCCCCGTTTGGCAGCGACGGCCGCCATCTTTCCTGCCGGGTTGGTGGGACGAGGATTGCCGACCAGGTACATCAGCGCGACGTCCTCGTCACCGTCGGCGTAAAAATAGCTCTGGGACAGGTCGACGTCGTTGGCAGCCGCGAACTCCTGCACCGCCCTGGCCTTACCCGGACCCCAGATGATGGGCCGCTGCACCTCGCCGGTGATCAACCCGTCGTCGTCGGTCTCGAACTTGTTGCTCAGCACGTTGTTGATGCCGAGGAACCGCGCGACCGGCTCGACCTGCACGGTCAGTGCCGAGGAGCTGAGCACGACGGTGTGGCCGCGCGCCATGTGCGCCCGCACGATCTCGCGCATCTCGGGATAGATACGGCTGACGATCTTCTGGACGAAAAGACGTTCGGCGAGCTCGTCGATGTCGTCCACCGAGTTGCCGCGCAGCATGCGCGCGCCCTTGCCGATGAGGTCCTCGAATTCGGAACGACCGAGTTGATGGTTGAGACCCGCCTGGACCATGCCGATGAACTCGCCGACCGACATCTGCCTGCGGCGCAGCCGATCCTGCGTCATGACGACGCCGGTGAACCCGGCGACGAGCGTCCCGTCCAGGTCGAAGAACGCGCCCACCCCGGGCCCGGTGGGACTTGCTGCGATCTCGGCGACCGAACCCGGGAGCCGGAGCTGGCGGGCCGATGTCTCGGATGTCATTGCTGGCCACTTCCATTCAGTTGGGCGGAGCGTGCGAGGGGTGCCGGGTCTTCGGTGGATGTCGCGGGCGACGCCGTGGCGTCGCCGCCGAGGGCCAGGACTTCGTTGAAGCCGGCCAGCAGACATTGCGCGAACAGGTCAGGGTCGGTGATCGAGGCGCGATCGTAGCGGGCGGTGATGGTGCAGTAGCCCGACCGGGATATCAGAACCACCATCATCGCGACCCCGGGCAGTGGCCCAAGGCCGTACTGGCGCAACACTTTCGCCCCGGCGATGAAGGTGTCTCCCGCGTAGACGGGTACATTGCTTGCTTGCACGTCGGAGTTCACGATGGAGCCTGCCATCGTCTCCAGCACCGTGTCGGGAAGCAGGCTGACCACCGGGGCGATCGCACCGACCATGTCGAGCGCACGCTCGTCGCGCTTACGGGTCATCTGTGACCGGATGTCCTTGATGCGGACCGCAGGATCGGTCCGGCCGATGGGTGCGGCGAGATTCACACCGGCGAATCTGTTGCCGCCCGCCGGATCCGCGTCGGATCGAAGGTTCACCGGTACCGCCATCGGCAACGTGTCGATCGGCACGCCCTTGGCCTCGTGGTAGAGCCGCAGGGCACCGCACAGGCCGGCGAGATACGCGTCGTTGATGGAGCCGCCCGCGGATTTGGCGGCGCGGTGTAGGTCCCCGAACACGATGTCGATGGCCTCGCTGCGTGATGACAGGCTGCGGCGGCGCAGAATCGGCGACGGGTCGGCGACCGCGCCGACCACACGCACGCCCGACATCGCGTAGTCGATCACACTGCCCAGCCGCGAGATCGGGTCACGCACCACATGGCCGATCGCCTGGGCGGTGCCGAAGAGCGCATCGCGCACTCCACCGGCGACGGTGACCGGTAGACGGTTGAGGCCGCTACGCATCAGGTCATTCGGCGAGAGGTCGGACGGGATGGGCAGCGGCGCAATGGGCTGCGGTGGCGGGTCACGCTCAAGGTCGTAGAGGTTGGCGAACATCTCGACGCCGCCGACGCCATCGGTGACCGCGTGGCTGAGATGGACCATCAGCGCGGCCTGCCCGTTCTCGACCCCTTCGATGAGTGTGGCGGTCCACAGCGGGCGGGAGATGTCGAGCGGCGACTGGGCGGCGACCTCGGCGAGATCCATCACCTGACGGAAAGTCCCCGGCTCCGGGACGCGGACCCGGCGCAGATGGAAATCGAGGTTGAAATCGGGGTCGACCACCCAGCGGGGAGCGGCGGTGGGAAGCGTCGGCGTCACGACCTTCTGCCGCAGCCGCAGCACCTTGCGGGAGGCGTTCTCGAAACGGGCGCGGAAGGTGTCCCAGTCCGGGGTGGTGTCGAGCAACTCAACGGTCATGATGCCCGAACGGGTACGCGGGTTGGCTTCGCCGCGGTGCAGGATCTGGTCGAGCGGGCTGAGTTCCTCCGGGAGTCCGGCCGCATCCAGTTCCGGCGCATTACTCATGCGCACCAAACTAGTCGTCGGCCGTGAGAGGCGGAGTCGCTTTAACGGCTGTTGCGGCGGGGGCCGCCGACGGAGCTCGTCGAGTAGCCACGCTCTGAAGCTCAGCCTGGAACCTCGGATGGCAGCGTGCGGAATGCAGCGGCGCGGGGGTCGCCCTTGTCCTTCGTATGGTGAATTCCCATCGGGCGCAGATTACGGGTCGACGCCGACAACGGACTGCGGCGATTCGGTAGGGTGATCGCGCGCCGGCCCCCGTAGCTCAGCGGATAGAGCAGCCGCCTTCTAAGCGGTTGGTCGCAGGTTCGATCCCTGCCGGGGGCGCTCAATCGCTCGTCGCCGTCAGGCCGCCAGGACCAGCTCACGGGACTGCGGCGTCCAGATGGTGGTGTTGACCCCGCCGGCATGCGGTTCCCGCCGGCAGAAGCCTGCTCACGACATCGATCGGGTGGAGACCGCTCCCGAAACTCGCACCGGCGCCCGCCGTCGGGGGTTAGCCAGAGGGCGTGAAGTCCTCGGCGAGGAACGCGAGCAGCACGGCGTTGAACTCGTCGGCGTGGGTGACGGGTATGCCGTGCGGCCCGCCGGAGATCACGTGCAACCGGCTGTCGGGAAGCGCCTCGTGAGTGCGCTTTCCCGAGCCCTCGAACGGGACGGTCGCGTCGCTGTCGCCATGGATCACAAGGCTCGGCACGGTGACCTTCGGCAGGTCCTCGCGAAAGTCGGTGCCGCCGAACGCCGCCATACACGCGATCGACGCCGGCTTGCTGGCTTCCGCGCACATGCCCAGTGCCTGCCGGCGTTGCTCTTCGGTGATGAGAAGTCGGCCGTCGACCGAGAACACGTCGGTCATCAGGTGGTCGTAGAACGAATCCTGGTTGGCGGTCAGTGACGCTGCCATCTTCGCGGCGTCCTTCGCGCCCAACGGCCCGTCCGGATTGTCCTTGCGGTGGGACATGAAGGGCGTCACCGGCGCCGCGAAGACCACACTGCGCAGACGCGCCACACCCTTGCGCGCACAGTAACTGGCCACCTCTCCCCCGCCCATCGAATACCCGACCAGCGTCCCGTCGCGCACGTCGAGTTCTTCCAGTACCGCGGACAGGTCGTCGGACAGACTTTCGTAGGTGTAGCCGATCAGTGGCTTGTCGCTGCGGCCGAAGCCGCGGCGGTCGTAGGTGATCACCCGGTAGCCGGCGTCGCGGAGCGTGTCGACCTGGCCGGCCCACGAGTCACCGTTCAAGGGCCACCCGTGGATGAGCACGACGGGACGGCCGTCCCCACCGGTGTCGTCGACGTGCAGGTTGGTGGTGCGAAGTAGGCCGCGGTAGGCGGTGATCGCGGTCATGCCCGAGGTGTCCTCTCGTCGGCGTCAGCTGTTGAGCCTGTACCCACGCCGCCGCACCGGGCTACCTCGCTGTGCGTTCGATCACGGTCGCCAGCCCGTCGAGCACCCTGGCCAGGCCGAACTCGTAGGCGTGCTCGACGCTGTACGCGCTGTCATACGCTTCGCCTGCCGCAGCGCCCACACGCGCGGCCAGTGGATACCGCTCGGTGTCGAACACCGTGGCCAACAGCGGTTCCGCCCGCTCCCACCACGCGTGGTCACTCATACCGCTGTCGGCCTGGGCGGTGCGCGCATCGACGCCGATGCGCGCGACCGACGTCACGAAGCCCAGCACGTAGGTCAGCGCGGAGTCCATGTCGAGGTCGCTGAGACCGAGCCCGTCGAAGGCACGGAGCTCGTGTTCGTACTTCGCGATCATCCCCGGACCCAGCGGCGGGCGGGTGGTCGCGAGCTGCACCACCCACGGATGCGCGTCGAGCATCGCGCGGTTCTCCGCTGCGATCGCGGATACCTTGTCCCGCCAGGGCTTTCCGTCCACATCCGTGCGCGGCATCTGCGCGTAGACGGTGTCGAGCATGAGGTCGAGAAGCTCGGTCTTGCCCGGGACGTAGGTGTAGGTCGCCATGGGTGCGATGCCCAGTTTGGCGGCAACGGCACGGATGGTGAGTGCGCCGAGCCCGTCGGCGTCTGCGATGTCGAGGGCCGCGGCGATGACCGCGTCGACGGTGGTGCGTTGTTTCGGCCCGCGGCTCGCTCGCGTGGCGTCCTGTGCGCGCCACAGCAGTCGCAGCGTGCGCTCGGGGTCGCCGGCACTGGTGCGCTCGGGCTTGTCCACGGGCTGATCGTAGCCGCCGCGGCATTGTCCGTACACTGTACTATGTACATCGTACGGAGTTACTGACCGAAGGAGACCCGATGCCTCAGCAAGCTGTGTTCGCGCCCTCACCCGCCGACGTGGACGACGTGCTGGCGTGGTTCGCCCGCTACGACGCGCTGGCTGTCGCCAAGGACATCGACGGTATGGCCGATCAGGCGATGTTCCCGCTCAACGAGGTGACCGACGGGCACGCCGAATCGTGTGACCGGCAACGGTTCATCACGCAGATGGCGGAACACGTCGGCGGCGCCGAGGACATCACGATGGACTCGGTGCGTACACCTCACTTCATCAACGAGAACCTGGTGTTCGTGATCACCGACGCCACCATCACGGCGGGCGATGTCAGCCAGCAGGTCCGGTACGGCGATCTGCTGGTCAAGTCCGACGGGGCCTGGAAGTTCCAGACGATGGTGCAGGGCGGCTGGGGCGACGTCTGAGCCACGCCGAAACTGAACTTGTGTGCGAGATCGTGGTCAAAAGTCGCGCACACGTTCAGTTTCGGCGATAGGTATCGCCGGTTACGCGAGCAGCGAACGCTGTTCCGCGACGGCCGTTGTCGTGGAAATGTCGCCCGGGTGACTGTGCACACCACCTCGCTGAGGCACGAGATCGACGACGACCACTTCGACAGCGTCCTGGTCCGCGCCGACGACGCCATCGGCGCGCCCGTCCCGCCCACGGTGCTCGTGTTCCACGGAATGGAGGGCCGCAGCGACGCCCAGCTGCAGTTCGCGGTGCGTCTGGCCGAGCTGGGCTATCAGGCCATCGCGGTGGACCTCTTCGGCGAGAAGGTCAGCCGGGGCGGCATGGACGCCACCGGTGCCGCGATGGCCGGGTTCGTCGCAGACCGGGCAGCCCTCGCAGGCCGTCTCACGACAGTGCTGGAGACGTTGACCGCAGCGCCGCAGGTGGACGCCGACCGCATCGCGGCCATCGGATTCTGCTTCGGCGGCCTGTGCGTGCTCGATCTGGCCCGCGCCGGCCACCGGCTCGCCGGTGTCGTCAGCTTCCACGGACTGCTCACTCCCGCAACGGGATTGACCGAGCGTCAGGTGACCGCCAAGGTCATTGTGTTCCACGGTTGGGATGACCCTTTCGCGCCACCGGAGGATGTGGTCGCGCTGGGACGTGAATTCTCCGGGCGCGGCATCGACTGGCAGCTGCACGCCTACGGAAACACCCTGCACGCATTCATGGCACCGTTCGCCGACGACCCGGCGCGGGGAGTGCTTTTCAGCGAATCCGCATCGCGCCGGGCATGGACGTCGGCCACCACCTTCCTCGCCGAATGCTTCGATCGCGAGATCGACTAGCCCCCGCCCCCTGCACACTCGGGGTATGGCCGAGTACTGGAACCACAACACCGCCTATCACCCGTGGGTCATCTCGCTCGCCACGAGGAACCCCGGTGACGTCCTCGACGTCGGCTGCGGCGACGGACTGCTGGCCGGGCGGCTGGCGCCGGTGTCGCGTTCGGTGATGGGCATCGATCCCGATCCCGCCGCGCTGGGACGCACGCACGACCGCACTGCCGGACTGGACCGTGTCCGGCTGGGGCACACGTCGTTCGACGACTTCGACCCCGGTGACGCCCGCTTCGACCTGATCACGTTCGTCGCGACCATCCACCACATGGATCTGACTTCGGCCCTGCTCAAGGCCCGCACGCTGCTGCGGCCGTCCGGGCAGATCGCGATCGTCGGCCTCAGTGCGAACAAGACCGTGCGGGACTGGCTCTGGTCGGCGTTGTGCCTGCCCGCGGTGCGGATCGCCTCCGCGGTGCATCGCGAGACCCGCGATGTCGGGGTGGTCGTGGCGGACCCGCGGGAGAACCTCGACGAGATCCGCGCCGTCGCCGACACCGTGATCCCCGGTGCCGAGGTGCGGCGTGCGCTCTACTACCGCTATCTGCTGCGGTGGCAGCGGACCGTAGGCTGACCGATCGATGACCACCCATCAGGACAACCCGGCCGACCAGCGTCTGGCCGTGCTCCCCGAGAGCGGCTACGTGTACCGGACCGCGTGGCGCGCAGCCACCGGCGACATCGGCGGTGACCTGCACCTGCGGCTCGACAGCGTCGCCCGCTACATCCAGGAGGTCGGCGCGGAGAACCTCGTCGACGCCGGGGAAGCCGAGGAGCATCCGCACTGGCTCGTCCAGCGCACGGTGATCGACGTCATCGAACCGATCGAGTTCCCGAACGAGATCTCGTTCAGCCGGTGGTGTTCAGCCCTGTCGTCGCGCTGGTGCACGATGCGCGTGGACCTCGTCGGCAGCGACGGCGGCCGCATCGAGACCGAAGGCTTCTGGATCGCGATCAACGCGAAAACGCTCACCCCTCAACGGGTCACCGACACGCTGATCGAGCGGTTCGCCTCGACGACGACAGAGCATCGGCTGAAGTGGCGTCCGTGGCTGGACAACCCCGCCGACCCGGACGAATCGATGCCCTTCGCCCTGCGGCGCACCGACATCGACCTCTTCGAGCACGTCACCAACACCGCCTACTGGCACGCGGTGCACGAAGTCGCGGCGCTGGTGCCCGAGGTGTGCACGCCTCCGTACCGCGCCGTGATCGAGTACCGCCGGCCCATCAAGTACGGCGAGGACGTGACCATCCGGTGGTTCCGCACGGGCGGGCCGGACGCACCGCAGGTCCACCTTGCGCTGACCGTCGGTGATTATGTCCGCGCCGCGGGGCTGTTGCGCACGCTGTAACCGCGCCCACCGAACGTGCCCGACCTCGAGTCTCGGTGAGTGAGATCGCGCATTGTCTGCCGTTAACCCGCCGTTCACCGTGGGCGCTGTCTTTAACCAACGGTGGGAGGAATTGTCCATGAACGATGGATCGGACGCGACGAAGACCGCGCGTGCGCGGTACCGGGGCGCTGCAGTGAGGCGCGTTCTGGGCGTCGTGATGACCGCACTGGCACTGCTGGTCGGTGCGGCGGTGCCCGCGTCGGCGGCCGAGCTGATGCGGGTCACCTTCGTACGCCACGGTCAGTCAGCAGGCAACGCGTCCGGGCTGATCGACACGTCGACGCCGGGCCCGGTCCTGACATCGACGGGCCAGGTGCAGTCCCAGGCGGTGGCCGGACTGCTCGGCGACAACAACTACGACGCCATCTACGCGTCGACGATGGTGCGGACCCAGCTCACCGCGGCGCCGATGTCGCAGTACCTGCGGCTGCCGATCCAGGTGCTGGCGGGCCTGCAGGAGATCGAGGCCGGCGTCTTCGAGGGAACCCCCGAAAGCCAGGCGTCCACCGGGTATGGCCTGTTCCCGCTCGCCTGGGCGATCCAGGGCAACCGTGACCTGCGGATCCCCGGATCGATCGACGGCAATGAGTTCGACGCGCGCGTCGATGGTGCGCTGAAAACGATCTACGACAACGGTGACCGCAACGCCGTCATCTTCTCGCACGGCGGCGCCATCATGTTCTGGACGATGATGAACGTGCAGAACCTCACGGCTGCGGAGAAGATCGACCTGTTGCGGACCGCGCCATTGAGCAACACCAACTACGTGGTCATCGACGGCAACGACGAAGACGGCTGGACGCTGGTCAACTGGAACGGCAGGCTGTTCAGCCCCGAACCCACCCTGAGCGCCGAGATTCGGCGACAGTGGCGAACGCTGAACCGCCAACTCACAGCCAACAACAGGGTTTTCCTGGACTCGTTCGCCTCGCGCGACTTCGCCACGATCGCGACGGCATTCAACCGCAGCATCGCGGACAACGTCTTCTCGATCTCGAAGTACCACAAGGCGATCCAGGCGAAGGTCATCAGCGATCTGAGCAAGGTGTTCGCGCGTCCGGCCGAGGAGGAGCCGACCACGGCAGCTACGCTCGCCGCGCCCGTCGACGCCGTGTCGACCGCAGGGGTCGGCGCCGGCCCGGCGGAGACCGCGTCTCGCTCAGTCGCGCCGGCCGGGCGGTCCGACAGCGACGACGCACCCGTCGCCGAGGAGGTCGTGACGACCGATGACGTCGCGGACACCGAGGACACCGGCTCGGAGGACGGCACCGCGGAGGCCTCCGATGACGTCACCGTGGACGTCGCCGAGGACGTCACCGAGGACGTCACCGAGGTTGAAGCCGACGACACCGAGAAGGGCACCGCCGACGACGACACCCCGGCCGACCGGACAACGACCGATGCGGACTCGTCCGCTGATTCCGGCAGCGGTGACAGCGCCGGCAGCGCCGCGAACCGCGAGGCCGCATAGGTAGCAGGCACGAGCGGCCGGAGCCGTTGTCGATCGGCCCCTTCGCCACCAGGCGGAGGGGCCGATCCACGTGTCTCGGTAATTTCCCGCCATCCCGGGCCTGCCGCCCTACCGTGTCGGTGTGACCGTGCACGCTGACGCACCGACGTCGATGGTCGCCCGGGTGGCGCTGATCCTCGGCGCGTTCGAGCAGGCGGGCAAGGTCCTGCGCCTCGACCAGGTGGCGACGCGGGCCGGACTCCCCCGCTCGTCGGTGCACCGAATCCTCACCCAGTTGCATGACGCAGGTCTTCTCCTGCACCGGCCGGACGGCTACTGCCTGGCCGCCTCGTCGTTGCCCGCGGCAGGCGATCATTCGGCACTGCGAGGGGTCGCGTCGCCGGTCCTGGAGCGGTTGCACTCCGACACCAGCCTGGTCGTCCACCTCGGCGTGCTCGTGGGCGCCGAGGTCGTCTACCTGGACAAGGTTTCTGGCAGTAGCGGGGTCACCGTCCCTGCCGGTGTCGGAGGCCGCACCCCGGCGCACGCGAGCGCACTGGGCAAGGCCATGCTCGCCATGCTGGCCGCCGAGGATGTCGATTCACTGCACTCCGCGCCGCTGCGCAAGAGCACCCCGGCCACGATCGCCGACCTGCCCACGCTGCATCAGGAGCTGGCCAGGATCCGGTCTCGGCACGGCCTGGCCTACGACGATCAGGAGCTGACGGTGGGGCTGGCGAGCATCGCGGCCCCCATCCGCAGCTCGGACGGTGGACTCGCAGGCCTCTCCCTCACCGGTGCCGCGCCGGCGCAGCGACTGAAACGGATGGCGCCGTTCCTCACCCGCGCCGCGCGGGGCATCTCGGAACGCATCGGCGCGTCCACTCCGGCCACCGGACATCAGGCCGACCTCGCCGCGGTCACCGACGACATGCTGTCCCGTGTGCTGCGGACCCTGTCCTCCGACGACTGGGTGTGACGCGTTACCAGATGAGGTCGTCGACCTCGAGGCCCAGCGCGAAACGTCCCGCAACGGACAGCACCTGCTCCACGTTGCTGGACACGTGCCGGGCGGCAGTCTGCACGTCCCGCCACAGCCGCTCCAGCAGTGGGTCGTCCGCGGTGCGGCCCGGGTCGTGGACCACGGTGCGCACCGCCCGCATCGCACGTTCGCAGGCCATCACCTGATCGCGGCGCGCACGCAGCACCATCTCCGCGTCAGGGGTCTCACCTGAGCGGATACGACCGACGAGCTCACCCACGTTGCGCCGGATCTGCAGCAGTGACACCTCGATGTCGCCGAGCGCCGTCGCGACCGGGCTCAGCGGCGGCGCCGTTCCGGGCTGCTGCGTCTGCAGTGCCCGCTGGGCGGCGCCGAGCAGCGGCATGGTCCCGGCCAGAGTGAACACGGTGGGCTGCGGCAGCATGTCCAGCGGCGCCGCGGCGACACTCTGGTCGAAATGCAGCCAGCTGAACACGCGATGTTCCGGGACGAAGGCCCCCGCGACCACCACGTCGTGCGCGCCGATCCCTTTCAGGCCCAGCCCATTCCACGTCGATTCGACAACGAAGTCGGACCGGGGCACCAGTACCGCCATGAAGTCCTGGGCGGCCCCGTCCGGCCCTACCCGCAGCCCGGCGGCGCTGAGCCACGACGCGTGATCGGCGCCCGTGCAACGGGTCCAACGGCCGGACAGCCAGAACCCGCCCTCGACACGGCGCAGACGCCCCGTCGGCGCGTACGACGAACAGAGCAGCGCGCGTGGCTCAGAACCCCAGATCTCCTGCAGCACACGATCGTCGCGCACCGACAGACCCCAGTTGTTGACCCCGAGCCACCCGGCCAGCCAGCCCGTCGACATGCACGCCGACGACAGCTCGCGCGTCGCCGTCAGATACACGTCGGGATCGGCGTCGAGTCCACCGAACGCCGGCGGCTTCAGCAGCGAGAAGTAGCCGGCGTCATGGAGCCGCTCGACCACATCCGGATCGACGTGGCCACGACGATCGACATCTGCAGCGGACGCCGAGATCGCGGGCAGCAGCGCCCGCACCGAGTGCAGGACAATCTGCGGTGACAGACCTGCTCTCATCGCCGTCCTCTCTGTGCCACGATCATGCTTACCATCTGCCGGCGCCGCGAAAGGTACCTATGCCCAGCCCCGGGATGCCACTTGCCGAATTCGTCTCGCACGTACTCGAACTCGCGGCGACCGACAGCGCGCAGGCGTGGCTCACCGCGATGTCGGATGCAGCGTCGCACGACGTCGCCGGCATGCCGGACGCGCCGTGGGCATCCGCCGCGACGCCGGTGGTCACCTGCTGCTACGACGGCCACGGCGACCTCTCGGACGGCAGCCTGACCGGCCACTGGCCGGCGGTCGTCGGAGCGCAGCGCGCCGACTGGCTGCTGCTGCCCGCGCGCAACGGTGCGTCCTGTCGCGTCCTGGTGGCCCGCGAGGATGCCCACGTCGACGCCGTCGACGATCACGCCGGCCTCGGCGGAGCGGGCGTGTCGCGGGTGAGCGTTGCCCACCTCACCGCCGATCGCCTGCACGTCGTCTCCGGGGACCACGCGACCGCGGCGACCCGCGCCGGTGCCGGCGCGGCCGCCTCCGTCGTGGGGTCCGCCGTCGGCGTCTGGCGCAGGCACGTCGAACAACTCCGTGTCCAGCTGGCGACCTCGTATCGCAGCGCCGAGATCACCGATGCGGCAGCGGCCCAGGTCGCTCGCGCGGCGTCCGACCTCGACGCGGCGACACTGCAGGTCACTGCACCACCACCGGACGAACGCGACCTGGCGGCCACGGTGCGGGTCTACCGCCAGGCCGTGGCCCGAGCGCGGTCGGCCGCCGACCATCTGCTCGAGGGCGGACGGCACGCCCTGGACGCGTCGAATCCGGTGACGCAGCGGTGGCGGGACGTGGATGCCGGCAGCCGCCTGGCCGCTCGCCTGCTCGACGGCCTGCCGCCGCCGTTACGCTGAGCTCGTGCCCGATCTTGTACTGACGCAGATCCAGGACCATGTCGCACTCATCACGGTCAACGATCCGGATCGTCGTAATGCTGTGACGGCGGAGATCTCAGCCGCGTTGCGCGCGGCGGTCGACGCCGCCGAAGCCGACGCCGATGTGCACGCTGTGGTCATCACCGGCGCCGGAAAGGCCTTCTGCGCGGGAGCCGACCTCACCGCACTCGGCGAAGCGGCCGAAGACGGGTTGCGGGTGATCTACGACGGCTTCCTGGCTGTCGCCGACTGCACACTGCCCACCATCGCGGCCGTCAACGGCGCGGCAGTGGGCGCGGGCCTCAACTTGGCCCTCGCCGCTGACGTCCGAATCGCCGGCCCCGCTGCGGTATTCGACCCGCGGTTCCAGAAGCTGGGCATCCACCCCGGGGGCGGGGCCACCTGGATGCTCCAGCGGCTCGTGGGCCCGCAGGTGGCCCGCGCGTCGCTTCTGTTCGGGATGCGGTTCGACGCCGAAGCTGCGGTACGCCACGGCCTTGCGCTCGAAGTCGCCGACGATCCGGTGGCCGCAGCGCTTGCGCTGGCCGCCGGGCCGGCCGGCGCGCCGCGTGAGGTGGTCCTGGCGACCAAGGCATCGATGCGCGCCACCGCCAACCCGGGCACCGTGGACCTGGATCAGCACCGCCTCGCCGTCGACGTCGAGATCGGACCGCAGGCCGCATCGATCGAATCGCCCGAGTTCGCCGCCCGTTTGGCCGCAGCCAAGCGAAAATGAACTAGGACAGCGCGACGATCCGCTGCGCGCGCCGCAGTACCGGCATGTCGACCATCTGCCCCTCGAACGCGAACACACCCCGCTCGCCACGCGCCGCCTCCAGCACGCGTCGCGCCCACTCGGTCTGATCCTCGGTCGGGGTGTAGCCCTGCCGAATCACCGCGACCTGTGTCGGGTGGATCGCCACCTTGCCGTCGAAACCGACGGCCACCGCGTCGTCGACCTCGCTGCGCAGGCCGTCGAGGTTCTTGATGTCGAGGTACACCGAATCGAGCGCCACCCGTCCGTACGCCTTGGCCGCCAACAGCGTCTGCGACCGGACATGCCGGGCCACCTCGCGGTAAGACCCGTCCGGATACCGGTTCGCGGTGCCGCCCAGCACCGCGAACAGATCCTCGGCACCCCACATCAGGGCATACGCATTGTCGGCACGCGCCAAATCCACCACGTTGAGCGCACCCAGCGGCGTCTCGATGAGCACGACGACGTGCCATGGCGCCAACGCGCTCACCTGCTCCGGTGACTCGGTCTTGGCCAGCATCACCGTGGTGTACGCCGTGCCGGACACTGCCTCCACGTCGAGTTCGTGGTCGGGGGTGCCGGCGGGGTTGATCCGCACCACGGTGCGGTCCGGATCCAGGGGCGTGTCGAGCAGCGCCCGGCGCGCGGCCGGCCGGTCCTTCGCCGCGACGCCGTCTTCCAGGTCGAGGATCACCACATCGGCGGCTGCGGCAGCCTTTCCGTACCTCTCCGGCCGGTCGGCCGGGCAGAACAACCATGCGGTGGCGGGAACCAACGTCATTGCGCCTCGCCCTCGGGCCGCTTGCGCACCATGGTTTTCCGCGATGCGGTAGCCACGACGTCGCCGTGCTGATTGCGCCCGACATGACTGAACGTGACAATGCCCTCGCCGGGGCGGCTCTTCGATTCGCGCTTGTCGGTCACCTCGGTCTCGGCATACAGCGTGTCACCGTGGAACAGGGGCTTGGGAAACGCGACCTCGCCGAACCCGAGGTTGCCGACGATCGTGCCCTGCGTCAGCTGGGCGACCGACAGACCCACGAGTGTCGAGAGCGTGAACATGGAGTTGACCAGCCGCTGATTGAACGGCGGCAGCGCATCTGCGAACGCCGCGTCCAAGTGCAGCGCCTGGGTGTTCATCGTCAACGTCGTGAACAACACATTGTCGGCCTCGGTGATGGTGCGACCGGGCCGGTGCTGATAGAGGACACCGGTCTCGAACTCCTCGAACCACAAGCCCCTCTGGGTGATGACCTTCTTCTCACTCATTACAGGCCGAGCTCCCGCGCGATCAGCATGAGCTGCACTTCGGTTGTGCCCTCGCCGATTTCGAGGATCTTGCTGTCGCGGTAGTGCCGGGCCACCGGGTACTCGTTCATGAATCCGTAGCCGCCGAAGATCTGGGTGGCGTCGCGCGCATTGTCCATCGCCGCCTCGCTGGCGACCATCTTGGCGATCGCGGCCTGCTTCTTGAACGGCTTGCCGGACAACATCAATGCCGCTGCGTCGTAGTAGGCCGCCCGCGCGACGTGGGCCCTTGCCTCCATCCTGGCGATCTTGAACGCGATCGCCTGGTTGGTGCCGATGGCGCGTCCGAACGCCTCACGTTCCTTCGAGTACCTGACGCTCTCGTCCACGCAGCCCTGCGCCACACCCACCGAGAGAGCCGCGATCGCGATACGCCCCTCGTCGAGGATCCGCAGGAAGTTGGCGTAGCCGCGACCCTGCTCCCCCAGCAGATTCTCCTGGGGCACCCGCACATCGTCGAAACTCAGCGGGTGGGTGTCGGAGGCATTCCAGCCGACCTTGTTGTAGGCCGGTTCCGCCGTGAAGCCCGGGGTCGGAACGGGGACGAGGATCGACGAGATCTCTTTCTTGCCGTTGTGCTCACCTGTGACGGCGGTGACGGTCACCAGCTTCGTGATATCGGTACCCGAGTTCGTGATGAACTGCTTGGTACCGTTTATGATCCAGCTCGACCCATCCGATTTCGCGGTCGTCTTGGTGGCGCCGGCATCGCTGCCGCCACCCGCTTCGGTCAGACCGAAGGCTCCGAGCGCCTTGCCAGAAGCCAACAGCGGCAACCACTCCTGCTTCTGCTCCTCGGTGCCGAACCGGTACACGGGCATGGCGCCCAGCGACACCCCGGCCTCCAGCGTGATGGCCACGCTCTGGTCGACCTTGCCGAGTTCTTCCAGCGCCAGGCACAACGCGAAGTAGTCGCCGCCCATGCCGCCGTACTCTTCCGGGAACGGCAGGCCGAACAGGCCCATGTCGGCCATCCCCGCGACCACCTGGTACGGGAACGAATGCTCCTCGTCGTGTTTGGCGGCGACCGGGGCGACCACGCTCTGGGCGAAGTCGCGCACGGTCTTGGCCAGTTGCGCGTAGTCCTCGGGAAGGGTCCCCGTCGAAAGATAATCGCTCATGCCTGTGGCTCCTCGGTTGCCGTTATCCGGGCCAACAACTGGCCCACCTTCACCTGTTCGCCCGCGCCCACCAGCAGTTCCACCACGCCATCGACCGGCGCGGACAGCGCGTGCTCCATCTTCATCGCCTCGACGGTGACCACCACGGTGCCTGCCGTCACCGTCGCGCCGTCCTCAACCCCGAGCGCGACAACCGCGCCGGGCATCGGGCTGGTCAACTCCGCGTCGCCGCTGTGCTCGTCGTCGGGCCGGACCGGGGCCTCCAGTACCTCCTCGACCATGGCCACCCGACCGTCGCAGGCCAGCCACACCGTGCCGCCGGTCTCGGCGACCAGGTAACTGGCGCGCAGTCCGTCAACGGTGACCGCCAGCTGGTCACCGATCAACGATGCTGACAGCGTGCGGTTTTCGCCGCCCTCGACGGTCGCGGTGGCCTGTGCCGGCGTTCCGGTCAGCCACACGTGGTCGATCCGCTCACCTGCCCGCAGCCGCATCGATGTCGGCGCGCGCCCGGCGATGCGCCACCCCGAGGGCACCTCCCATGGGCCGGCCGGCGCCGACGGCCACGACCGCAGCCACCGGTAGGCGGCCGCGGCGATCAGTTCGTCGTCCGATGGCTCAGCCGGTGCGAAGTCCGGTAACCGTCGATCGAGCAGCCCGGTATCAAGGCGCCCCGCGACGACGTCGGGGTCGGCCAGCAGGAAGCGCAGGAACTCGATGTTGGTGGTCAGCCCGAGAACAGCGGTGTCAGCCAGCGCGGCATCGAGCGCGCGGAGTGCACCGGGCCGGTCGGCGGCGTGCGCAATGACCTTGGCCAGCATCGGGTCGTAGTCGCTTCCGACCACGGTGCCGCGGGTCAGACCCGAATCAACCCGCACCCCAGGGCCTTCGGCGTCTCGCAGGCCGACGACGTCACCGCCCGTGGGCAGGAAACCGCGGGCGGGATCCTCGGCGTAGACGCGGGCCTCGATGGCGTGCCCGTCCAGCCGAATGTCGTCCTGGGCGATCGGCAGCGCCTCCCCCGCCGCGATGCGGACCTGCAGCTCGACGAGATCCAGACCGGTGACCATCTCGGTGACCGGATGTTCCACCTGCAGGCGGGTGTTCATCTCCATGAAGAAGAACTCGTCGGGCCGGTCGGCGGACACGATGAATTCGACGGTGCCTGCTCCGGTGTAGTCGACACTGCGCGCCGTGTCGCAGGCTGCGGCACCGATGCGGGCCCGGGTCTCCGGGTCGAGCAGCGGGGACGGGGCTTCCTCGATCACCTTCTGGTGACGGCGCTGCAGGCTGCATTCGCGCTCACCGAGATGGACGACGGCGCCGTGGGTGTCGGCGAGTACCTGCACCTCGATATGGCGCGGGTTCAGCACGAACCGCTCGAGGAACAGCGTGTCGTCGCCGAACGCCGACGCCGCCTCCCGACGCGCACTGGCCAGCGCGGCAGGCAACTCGGCCGCATCGTGCACGACACGCATACCCTTGCCGCCCCCGCCCGCCGACGGCTTGACCAGAACGGGAAAGCCGACATCGGCGGCACCGCCGATCAGGTCGTCATCGGTCAGTCCGGGACGCGAGATGCCGGGAACGACAGGGACGCCGAACGCCGACACCGCGGCCTTCGCCGAGATCTTGTCGCCCATCGTCTGAATGGCGGTCACCGGTGGTCCGATGAACACCACCCCGGCCGCACTGAGCGCTTCGGCGAAGTGTGCGTTCTCCGAGAGGAACCCATAGCCCGGATGCACGGCCTGAGCGCCGGTGCGGCGGACGGCGTCGAGCAGGGCCTCCGTGGACAGGTAGCTCTGCCGCGCAGGTGCCGGTCCGATACGGACGGCGACGTCGGCCTCGGCGACGTGGCGGGCACCGGCATCGGCGTCGCTGAACACCGCCACCGACCGGATCCCCATGGACCGCAACGTACGAATCACCCGGACCGCGATCTCTCCGCGGTTGGCCACAAGTATCGAGTCGAAAGTGTGTGTCATCCCGTCACATCCTGAAGACGCCGTAGGACACCGGCTCCAACGGAGCCTGGCTCGTCACCGAAAGTGCCAATCCGACTACGTCTCTGGTGTCGGCCGGATCGATGACACCGTCATCCCAGAGCCGGGCCGTCGAGTAGTAGGGGTTGCCCTGGCTTTCGTACTGGGCGCGGATCGGCGCCTTGAACGCCTCTTCCTCCTCCGGCGTCATCTCACCGCGGACGGTGGCCAGTACCGACGCGGCCTGCTCACCGCCCATCACCGAGATGCGGGCGTTGGGCCACATCCACAGAAAGCGCGGCGAATACGCACGACCGCACATCGAGTAGTTGCCTGCGCCGTAGGAGCCGCCGATCACGACGGTAAGCTTCGGCACCCGCGCGCACGCCACCGCGGTGACCATCTTGGCGCCGTGCTTGGCGATGCCGCCCGCCTCGTAGTCGCGGCCGACCATGAATCCGGAGATGTTCTGCAGGAAGAGCAGCGGGGTGGCACGTTTGTCGCAGAGCTCGATGAAATGCGCACCCTTGACCGCCGATTCGCCGAACAGCACGCCGTTGTTGGCGACGATGCCGACCGGGTGGCCGTGGATGCGCGCGAAACCTGTTACGAGGGTGGTGCCGTACTCGGCCTTGAACTCGGCGAACTCACCGCCATCGACGATGCGGGTGATCACCTCGTGGACGTCGTAGGGGACGCGCGAATCGATCGGGACAACGTCGTAGAGCTCGGCCTGGTCGGCGACCGGCGCGACCGGGGGCGATACCTCCCACGGCGACGGCGCTTTCGGCGCCAGCGTCGCCACGATCCGGCGCACGATGCGCAGCGCGTCGCGGTCGTCGTGCGCGAGGTGATCGGTGACACCAGAGACCTTGGAGTGCAGATCGCCGCCGCCGAGTTCCTCGGCAGTCACGACCTCGCCCGTCGCGGCCTTCACCAGCGGCGGACCACCCAGGAAGATGGTGCCTTGGTTACGCACGATGATGGCCTCGTCGCTCATCGCCGGGACGTAGGCGCCACCGGCGGTGCACGAACCGAGTACGGCGGCGATCTGTGCAATTCCCTTGGCGCTCATGGTCGCCTGGTTGTAGAAGATCCGTCCGAAATGCTCGCGGTCAGGGAACACCTCGTCCTGCCGCGGCAGGAATGCGCCTCCGGAGTCCACCAGGTAGATGCACGGCAGCCGGTTCTGCAGCGCGATCTCCTGCGCACGCAGATGCTTCTTCACGGTGACCGGGTAGTACGTGCCGCCCTTCACCGTGGCGTCGTTGGCGACGATCATGCACTCGCGACCCGACACCCGTCCGATGCCGGCGATCATCCCCGCACCGGGGCACTCGTCGTCGTACATCCCGTCGGCCGCCAGCGCGGCCAGTTCCAGGAACGGGCTGCCGGGGTCGAGCAGTCCGTCCACCCTGTCGCGCGGCAGCAGCTTGCCCCTGCTCACATGCCGCTCGCGGGCACGGTCTGAGCCGCCGAGCGCCGCAGCGGCCAGCTTGGTCCGCAACTGGTCGACCAGCGCGACGTGATCGTCGCGATGAGATGCCCGCGCTGCCATCTCCGCACCACCTTTAGTTAATGATGACTAACCGGGTGGTATGTTAATCACCATTAACTGTCGATGTCCACTACTCCCAGGAGGGGTGTGCCGTGACGACCGGTGAGGCAGTGTCACGTCGCAGCAAGGCCAAATCCGATCGGCGCAGTCAACTGGCCGCCGCAGCCGAGCGTCTGATTGCCGAGCACGGCTACCTCGCGGTGCGGCTCGAAGACATCGGTGCCGCCGCGGGAGTGAGCGGACCAGCGATCTACCGGCACTTCCCCAACAAGGAGGCGCTGCTGGTGGAACTGTTGGTGGGCGTCAGCACCCGTCTGCTCGCAGGTGCAGAAGACGTGGCGGGGCGCGCCGCAGATGCAGACTCGGCGTTGGAGGGTCTGATCGACTTTCACCTCGACTTCGCCTTCGCCGAGGCCGATCTGATCCGCATCCAGGACCGCGACCTCGGGAATCTACCGCCGGCGGCCAAACGGCAGGTGCGCCGCAAACAGCGGCAGTACGTCGAGATCTGGGTGGACGTGCTGCGCCGTCGCGATCCCGACATCGGCGAAGCCGCAGCACGGCTTATGGCGCACGCGACGTTCGGGTTGCTGAACTCGACGTCGCACAGTGTGAAGCCTGGTCTGACGAGAGCGGCCGAGGCCAGCTCGCGCATCGTCCTCAGAGCAATGACGATGGCGGCGCTGACCTCGGCCGACCACGGGCTCGGTGCGCGTTAGTACCAGGCTCTCCTGCCCGCCACCGGGCGACCGATCGATCCCAGGATCCAGAACACCGCACCGATCACCAGCAACACCACGCCGATGTAGGTGAGGATGGACATCCCGAAAATCAGGCCCAAAATGAGCAGGATCGCGCCGAGAGCGATCATGGCAACTCCTTCTTCGAGCTGGTCCAGTCAGCGGGTTACTGGCTGGGTTCGGGAACGTTGCAATCCGTGACCTTCGGATTGACTCCCGCGTAGTTCAGCGGGCCGGCCACCACCGTCAACGCGATGCTTCCCGCTGTGGCGCAATTGGTTTCACCGCCCGTGAAGTAATCGCGCTGGTAGGCCGCAAAGACACCGATCAGCAACCACACCAGCACTATGACGCCGAGAATCCCTCGCATACTGCGCCTCCTCCATCTGCGCGCCGCAATCGGCGTGCTGCTCACTTTTACCCCACAGAAAATTTCGATAAACCTCCGCGGCGGCGAGTCAGCTGGCGAAGGCCTCGGTGAGCCACTCGGTCATGGCCGTTCGCAGTACGGACCGGTTCTCGCGCTTGTCGATTTCGTGGCCGTCGTCCTCGAATGTCAACAGGCGCACCCGCCGGCCCAGCGCGGTCAGCGCGTCGCACATCTGCTGCGATTCGCTGGGCGGAACGTTGGTGTCGTTGAGTCCATGGACCAGAAGCAGCGGAGCCGTCACCGCATCGACGCGTGGGAGCGCGGACAGCTGCTCGAGCAGGTCCCGGTCGCTGACCGGATGTCCGTACTTGGGGTACGCGGCCGCCGCGATCCACTGCTCGGTATTGCGATACCAACTGTTGAGGTCGCTCATGCCGCAGATGCTGATGCCCGCCGCGAACTCGTCAGGGTGAAACGCCAACGCCGCCTGCGTCAGATATCCGCCGTAGGACCAGCCGCAGCAGGCCACCTTTCCGGCGGGCGCATGCCCGTTGTCGACGAGAAAGTGGACGGCGTCGGCGACATCATCGATCGCGGCGAACCGACGCTCCCGGTCGTCGGCGTGCATGAACGACCGACCGAATCCGCCCGACCCGCGGACGTTGGGCAGGAACACGCAGATGCCCACTTCGAGCAGCGCGGGGAAGAATTCGTTGTAGCCGGGCCGGCCCTGGCCCTCGGGACCTCCGTGCAGGAACAGCATCGCGCCGATCGTCTGCACTCCGTCGGGCGGCTGGAACAGCCATCCCGTGAATGTCAGGCCGTCACGGGCGGTGACCGTCTCCAACGTGGGGTCGGCCGACAGTGGGCCGAGGCTGGGTTCCCGGTCGACGAGTTGCCATTCCCGGGTTCTGGGATCCACGAGTTCGACCGTCGGCGGCTTCGAAGGACCTTCGACCGTCAGGGCGAGCATCGATCCGCCCGCGCTGATGCTCAGCTCGCTGGCGACCATGCCCGGCAGGGGAATCGGATCGTAGAGCGTTCCGTCGGCGTACTCGAGGATCTGTAATTCGCTGGCACCGTGCAAGTTCCACAGGATCGCCACCGTCGACAGGTCGTCGCTGACGGTGAACTCGTCGAGTTCGCAGCCCTCCCGTTCGGCCAGCACCTGATACGCCACCCCGTCGGCGGTCACCGTCACCTCCAGCAGTCGGGCGTACTCGGCGCCGTTCTCGCTGCGGATCACCGCCCGTACGAATCCTTCGGTGCTGTTGAGGCCGTACTCCTTGGCCGGGTGGTAGAGCTCGGTGAGTTCGCCCTCCGGGCCGGTCCGCAGGCGGCGCGGACTGTGGTCGTCCAGGATGACGCCGGTGTCGGTGGTCGATCCCGGGTCGTAGGGCAACAGGGCCGTCTCGGTCAATCCCCGCAACATGATCAGGTCGCGGTAGCCGCGCGGTCCGACCCGGACCAGCGACGCGCCGGCCCACGCGTCGACCAGCCGCCCGCCCGAGCGGCGATCCACCACCGTGGTCGTGCCGCCCGACGGGTCGATCAGACACGAGCTGCCCACCCCGTCCTCACCGGTCATGATCGCAGCCACCAGGGTGCCGTCCCAGCCGATCAATTCGGCCGTGCCCTCCACCCCGGACGGCCAATGGTCGATCCGTCGCGCGTCACGGTCGTCGGGATCGGTTGTCACAACCCAGATCTGGCTGCGTGTACCACCGACGGGGGCGACCTGGCAGGCCAGCCAGTATCCGTCGGCCGAGTGCATGACACGGGTGACCGGCCCCTCGACGGGCAGCTCGACGTCGCGCGACGAACTGGCCCGCCATCCGCGCAGGAACCGCTGGACCGCCCGCGGATACCCGCCGTCGTCGACAAGGTGTGCGAACGCGGTGGCGTCGGGAGACACCGACGCGCCGTAGATCCGGCGAACCTGTTCTGCCACGGCTCCCGATTGTGCACGGTCGGCGTGCTCGACGATGGGTGGGCCGGTGCCCAGGCGCGCTGAGCGGCCGCGCAGGTACCCTGCAGCCATGAGGTGGGCATGACGGATTCACCCGACCGCGGACGCGACGAGCCATGGGGCCGGGGCGGGCGCGACGAGCAGTGGAGCCGCGACGACGCGCGTCGGGACGGCGGGCACCCCGGGCACTATTCCGACCCCGCATACGCAAGTCAGGCGCCCTACGGGTCGCCCTACCAGCCACCGCCGCCGCCCCGTCCCACCGAGCGACTTCCGGCGTATTCGCCGTACGGCTACGACCCGTATGCGACAGGCCAGTATCCGCCCCAGTACCCGCCGGGCCACGGCTCCGAGCCGCCACCGGAGGAACCCAAATCCCCGCGCTGGCTATGGGTCGTCGCCGGGGTCTCGGTGGTCGTCATCATCGGCCTGGTCATCGCGCTGGTGATCGTCAACAGCTCCAGGCAGCAGACCGTCCGCGCACCCATTCCGGCGCTCCCTGAGCCGTCGATGACCACACCCGCGCCGACCACCACGTCACGCCCGCCGACAACACGGCCGTCGACGCCGGTGCTACCGCTGCCGACCGCCCCCTCCACCAGTCCGTCCACCGCACCGACGACGCCGGGCGCCACCGACACCGTCGTCTACGCCGTGGGCGGGACCGGGCGGGCCATCAACATCACCTACGTCGACACCGGCGGTCTGCTGCAGACCGAATTCAACGTGACGCTGCCGTGGACCAAGGAAGTGTCGCTGCCGCAGCCCGGTGACGAATCGGCGAGCATCAGCATCATCAACGTCGGCCGCGACGTCTCCTGCTCGATCTCGATCAACGGTGTCAAGGTCGACCAACGGATCGGCTCGGGCCTGACGATCTGCTCGCCCACCCGCTAGACCGTCGGCGCGCGCCCTACCCGGACCGGTAGGAACGCGACCAACCCGAGCACGAGAACCAGCACCAGCCCGCCCATTCCGGCGCGCTGGCTGTCGAAGATGTCGATCGACAGCGAGAACAGCCACGGCGCCAGAAACGTCGCGGCCCGGCCGACCGTTGTGTATAGGCCGAACGTGACGCCCTCTTTGCCGTGCGCGGTCATCCGCATCATCAGCGTGCGTGCCGACGACAGCGTCGGGCCGATGAACAGACACAGCAGAAGACCGCACACCCAGAAGGCCGTCGCACCGGACAGCGTCATCAACACCACGCCCACCACGATCATCGACACCAGAGATGCGACGATCACGCGTTTCGACCCGACCCGGTCGTCGGCGCGGCCACCCACCACCGAGCCGACCGCGGCGACCACGCAGGCGGCGACGCCGAACAGCAGCACATCCGCCTGGGACACCCCGTACACAGTCACCCCCAGCACTGCGCCGAAGGTGAAGATCCCGGTGAGGCCGTCCCGGAAGATCGCGCTGGCGCCCAGGTAGTACACGACATTACGGTCGCGCTGCCATTCGCCGCGCACCTCTCCCCACAGCCGGCGGTAGGCACCGAAGAACCCCACCCGCGGTGGCGGTTGCTGGTCGAGCGCCTTGGGCACCGAGATCAGCAGCGGCAGCGCGAAGAGGGCGAACCACGCCGCGACGAGCAGCATCGACGCCCGCACGTTCTGCCCGTCGGCGGCAGGCAGTCCGAGCAGTCCGCGGGAGTCGCCGTCTCCGGAGATGAAGCCCAGATACACCACCAGCAGCGCCAGGACACTGCCGAAATAGCCCAGCGCCAAACCGAATCCGGAGACCCGCCCGGAGGTCTGCGGAGTGGACAGCTCCCGCAGCATCGCGTTGTACGGGACCGTCGCAAGCTCGCTGCAGGCGGCGGTGCATGCCAGCAGGATCAGGCCGGGCCACAGGTAGCGATGATCGTCGCGGATGAGGCTCAGCGACGCGGTGAACAGCACGACCAGCCCGGTCAGCACCGTGAGGGCGCGGCGCCGGCGGACGGGCGCGTCGACCCATACTCCGGTCACCGGCGCCAGCAGCGCCACCACCAGCCCGGCGGCCGCCAGCGCCCGCCCCAACCAGCTGGCCGGGCTGGTGTCCCCGGGCAGGTCGTCGCCCACGGTTGAGGTCAGATACACCGAGAACACGAAGGTGACGACGATCGCGTTGATCGCTGTCGCGCCGAAATCCCACATCGCCCAGGCCAGCACGCGCGAGCGGGCCACCGTGTCGGCGGGCGGGCCCGTCGTGGACGGCACCTTGCTCATGGACGCCCACGATCACTCATGGACGCCCACGATATAGTCCGGCCCATGCCAGTACCCGCTCCCAGTGCGGACGGCCGTGCGGTCGTCACCGGCGCTTCACAGAACATCGGCGAGGCGCTGGCCATCGAGCTCGCCCGCCGCGGCCACAATCTGATCATCACCGCCCGCCGCGAGGAGGTGCTCGAAGCACTGGCCAACCGGCTGCGCGAACAGTACGGGGTGACGGTAGAGGTCCGCGCGGTCGACCTCGCCGACCCCGCCGCGCGGGCGACGTTCTGCGATGAGCTGGCCGGCCGCGACATCTCCATCCTGTGCGCCAACGCAGGTACCGCGACGTTCGGCCCGGTGGCCGCACTGGATCCCGCCGAGGAGCGGAAGCAGGTGCAGCTCAACGTCCTCGGAGTGCACGACCTCGTACTGGCCGTGCTCCCCGGCATGGTCCGACGCCGGGCGGGCGGCATCCTGATCTCCGGTTCCGCGGCAGGTAACTCCCCCATCCCCAACAACGCGACGTACGCCGCCACCAAGGCATTCGCCAACACGTTCAGCGAATCCCTGCGCGGCGAGGTGAAGTCAGCCGGCGTGCACGTCACCGTGCTGGCACCCGGGCCCGTCCGCGAAACCCTGCCCGACGCGCACGAACAGTCTCTGGTGGAGCGGCTGATCCCCGACTTCCTCTGGATCTCCACCGAGTACACCGCCAAGGTGTCGCTGGACGGTTTGGAGCGCAACAAGATGCGCGTGGTGCCCGGAGTCACGTCCAAGGCGATGTCGGCGGCCAGTGGCTACGCGCCGCGCGCGATCGTCAGCCCGATCGTCGGCGCGGTCTACAAGAAGCTCGGCGGCGACTAGCGTTTCGCGTCAGCGCCTGCGCCTGCGGCGACCGGTGCCGAAAATGCTGCGGGTGATCTCGCGGCCGATCACGGTGCCCGCCGAGCGCATCGCGCTCTTGAAGGCCGGGTTGTCCATCATCTTGTCCAGAAGCCCCGGTTCGACGTGCTCCACCGGCGCGGGCATCGGCGGCACGTCGAACGGCGGCGGGATGTCGAACGGCGGGAAGGTCTGCGGCGCCGGAGCCGGCACCACCGGCGGCGGTGGCGCCATTCTGGCCGCGAGCCGTTCGTAGGCCGACTCGCGGTCGACGGTCTGGCCGTACTCGGCCTGCAGCGGGCTGGTCTTCGCCGCGGCGACGATCGCCTCTCCGCCGATGGTGTCCATCAGAGAGCGCGGGGCGCGCATCCGGGTCCAGGCGACGGGCGTCGGCGCCCCGTGCTCCGACAGCACGGTGACGATCGCCTCCCCGGTGCCCAGCGACGTCAACGCCGACTCCAGGTCGTAGACCTGGGTTTTGGGATAGGTGCGCACCGTCTTCGTCAGCGCCTTCTGGTCGTCGGGGGTGAAGGCTCGGAGCGCGTGTTGAATGCGCGCACCGAGCTGGCTGAGCACGTCTTTGGGGATATCGGTGGGCAGCTGCGTACAGAACAGCACGCCCACACCCTTGGAGCGGATCAGCTTGACCGTCTGCGCCACTTGCTCCAGGAACGCCTTCGAGGCGTCGGCGAACAGCAGATGTGCCTCGTCGAAGACGAACACCAGCTTGGGTTTGTCGACGTCGCCGACCTCGGGCAGCGTCGTGAACAGGTCGGCGAGGATCCACATGAGGAAGGTGGAGAACATCACCGGGCGCGCCGCCTGGTCGCCCAGTTCCATGAGCGTGATCACGCCCCGGCCGGAGGCGTCGACGCGTAACAGGTCACCGGGTTCGAGCTCGGGCTCACCGAAGAACGTGTCGCCACCGTCGGCCTCCAGGTTGACCAGCGCCCGCAGGATCACCCCTGCCGTCGTCGTGGAGACGGCGCCCAGCGCCTTCAGTTGCGGCTTGCCCTCGTCGCTGGTCAGGAACTGGATGACCGAGCGCAGGTCCTTCAGATCCAGCAGCGGCAGGCCCTGCTGATCGGCCCAGTGGAAGATCAGTCCCAGTGTCGACTCTTGAGTCTGGTTGAGCCCCAGCACCTTCGACAGCAGGATCGGCCCGAAGCTGGTGATCGTCGCGCGCACCGGCACCCCGAGGCCTTTCGTCCCCAGCGACAGGAACTCCACCGGGTACGCCGTGGGCACCCAGTCGTCGCCGGTGTCGGCGGCCCGCTGCGCCACCTTGTCGTTGGCCTCGCCGGGTCGCGACAGTCCGGACAGGTCACCCTTGACGTCGGCCATCACCACCGGCACGCCCGCGGTGGACAGCTGCTCGGCGACGACCTGCAGCGATTTCGTCTTGCCGGTCCCGGTGGCCCCGGCCACCAAGCCGTGCCGGTTCAGGGTGGCCAGCGGGATACGGACCCGCGCAGTGGGATCGCACGTGCCGCCGACGATGACGGTGCCCAGTTCCAGCGCGTCGCCTTCGACGGCATAACCTGCGGCGATCTGCGACGCCTGGGTCTGCGATGACTCCATGGTCATGCGCTGCACCCTACTGAACCAGGGCGGTGATTGGCGGGTGCGGGAAGCCGACTGAGGCGCAGGGGCTTACTGTTGAGCGCTGTGCGAGACGAACTGGTGTGGATCGACTGCGAAATGACAGGCCTGGATCTCAAGAATGATCGGCTCATCGAGATCGCGGTCCTGGTCACCGACTCCGAGCTGAACATCCTGGGTGACGGCCTCGACGTCGTCATCCACGCCGAGGAGAACGCGCTGACCTCGATGGTCGATGTGGTGACGCAGATGCACACCAAATCCGGTCTGATCGACGAGGTGCGCGCCTCGACGGTCGACCTCGCCACCGCCGAGGACATGGTGCTGACGTATATCCGTGATCACGTCAAGCAGGCCAAGACGGCGCCGCTGGCCGGCAACTCCATCGCCACCGACCGGGGCTTCATCGCGCGCGACATGCCCAAGCTGGACGACTACCTGCACTACCGCATGATCGACGTCAGCTCGATCAAGGAGCTGTGCCGTCGCTGGTACCCGCGGATCTACTTCGGGCAGCCGGAAAAGGGCCTGGCGCATCGCGCCCTGGCCGATATCCACGAGTCCATCCGCGAACTCCGCTACTACCGGCAGACGGCGTTCGTGGACCCGCCAGGGCCGTCGACCAGCGACATTGCCGCGGTCGCGGCCGGTCTGGGGCCGACTTCGGGCGACGATTCGGCTCGAGAGGCTCCGAGCGGCTAGTATCGACGACGCCGCGCGAGCGGCAATGGTGGCTGTAGTTCAGTTGGTAGAGCACCAGGTTGTGATCCTGGCTGTCGCGGGTTCGAGTCCCGTCAGCCACCCGATAGCGGAAACGCCGCCTACTCCGGTAGGCGGCGTTTCTCGTTGATCACAAGGGGTAGAGCCCTCAGACGTTGGCGTTGCCCGACTTCCACTGCTCCCACGGGATGTTCCAGTCGCCGAGGCCGTCGGTACCCGGCAGCGGCGAGCCGACGGTGTTCACGATCTCGACGATGTCGCCGCGCTTGGAGTTGTTGTAGAACCACTGCCCGTTGCTGGTGCTCACGTTGATGCACCCGTGGCTGACGTTGCTCTCACCCTGGCTGCCCACCGACCACGGCGCGGCGTGCACGTAGATGCCGCTGTAGGAGATCTGGGTGGCCCAGTCCACCTCGGTGCGGTAGCCGCTGGCCGAATTCACCGGTACGCCATACGTCGACGAGTCCATCACCATGTGCGACCGGCGGTCACCGACGATGTACACACCGTTGTTGGTGGGGGTGCTGTTCTTCCCCATCGACACCGGCATGGTCTTGACGACCTCGCCGTTGCGGCGCACCGTCAACGTCTTTGTGCTGTCGTCGACACTCGTAATCACCTCGTCGCCGATGGTGAACGTGGTCTCGACGTTGTCCTGGCCGAACAGACCATCCCCGAGATCCACGCCGTAGGCGTTGACCGCAACCTCGACCTTGGTACCCGGCTTCCAGTATTCAGCCGGGCGCCAACGGACTTCACGGTTACTGAGCCAGTAGAAGGCGCCCTCGACGGGCGGTTCGGTCTTGACGGTGATGGCGCGCTGCGCGGCGAGCCGGTTCGGGATGTTCTCGTCGAACTGGATGGCCACCGGCTGCCCGACACCGACGACCTCGCCGTCGTTGGGCATCACGTACGGCATCGTGAGGTTCTCCGGCGAATGCGTCTCGAACGACATCTGCCGGCTGGCGACGCCGCCGAGACCCAGCGACTGCGCCGTCAGCGTGTACCGCTCGTTGTAGCCGAGCTGCTCGGCGGTCTCCCACGTCAGCCCGTCCTCTGACAGCTGCCCCGCTACCGGCTCACCGTTCTCGTCGACCATTGTCACCGAACCGAGCACGCCGTAATCGGCGCTGACGGTCACCGGGGACTCGACGCTGACGCCGACGGCGCCGTCCTCGACGGAGGCGGTGAGCTTCGGCACCAGAAGGTCACCGAATGGGGTGCCCTTGTCCGTGATCACCTGCTGCTGAGTGGTTTCGGAATTTCCGCCACAGGCGGCCAGGCCCAGTACAAGCGCGGGAACCAGCGCTGCGGCGACCACCCAGGATCGTCTACGTCGCGCACGGGTCACCGTGTTGACCTGCCTCATACTCCGCTCCACCTCACATACAGGGCTTTCGCCCACAGACATCGACGACGATTCTACGGTCAGTTTTGATATGGAGGCGCGACCTCGACGTCAGCACCGGATCCGCGCGAGCGATTTTCATCCTGCGCCGCGGGCCTGTTATTGTCTCACACGCGCGCCGTTAGCTCAGTTGGTAGAGCAGCTGACTCTTAATCAGCGGGTCCGGGGTTCGAAACCCTGACGGCGCACCACACAAATACCCTGCTCAGGCGGGGTTTTTGTCGTTTCAGGGTGTTTGCTGCACGCCGCTGCGGGTGTCAACGGACTTCTTCTGAACCGCTGGGACTGATCCGCCGGGCCTCACCTTGAGCTGTCGACCCAGTTTGAAGTCGGCGTCAATATTTGCTCAAAGCCCCCAACTGCTCGTGATCGCGGCTTACAGTTTTGCTCGGCGCCGGTGAGCAGCGGGTTCATCGTCGGGGGACGCCGGACCTACACACCCCCAGGGGAACATCATGATGAAGCAACTGCTCGTCGCCGGAACCTGCACGCTGGCCGTGATGGCCTCGGCCGGGGTCGCTCACGCCGAGGAAGTCCGAGTGGTCGACGCCAACGGAGTGCCGTTGTCCTGGGACTCACAGGAAGCGTGCCAGGCGGATGGGCCGAACATCGCGTTGGCCAATCCGGAAGAGGACGCCCAGTACCCGTACTTCATCTGCCGTGCGGGTGACGACGGCCTCTGGTACCTGTTCAACAGCGACACACAGGGCTAGCCGGCACTGCGCGCCGGCGGTCGGTCAGCGGCGCTGGCCACCCGGGCCGGGTTGTCCCAGAAGCGGATTCGCTTGTCCGGGCATACCGGTGTGCTCGCGCTGATGTTGCTGAATCGCCTGCACCAGTGGGTTGTCCTTCATCAGCTGGCGGCGGTCGTCCTCGCTGAGCTCGTAGAACGTCCACATACCCCACGCCGCAGGCCGGACGTACAGCGTCACCTTCTGGCGCTTGCGGGTGTTCTGCGGCAGCATCGCCGGGATGGCCACCACCCGGTCCAGCGTCACGGCACTGGCCAGTTCCGCGGCGAGGTTGTCCACGTCGGTCGTGTCCTGCAGCTCATAGACCGACGCCTGATGGCTTGGTTGCGCCGGGCCCTGTAGGGCGAGAAACCACGCCATCGGCGCATCTCCTTCGTAGTGCTCGTCGAGGTCAGCGACAGCGTAAAGGACGCCGGATCACCCCACCGGCGCCCCCTGCCTCCGTACCCGCCGGCGCCATTTGCCTGTTGGCGGCCGATGTGGCCCGTTCCGGGAGTGGAAATAATTGACGTGTTGCGACCTGCCTGGCGCATCGCATGTGCTAGATGTCACACGTTCGTAACGCGGCACGTGGTTGTGCACCCGGACTGGCGGTAACGGACACAAGCTGGATCTCAAAGTCAACGTCAGTTGTGCTGGGCAAAGAACGTCGTCGATGTTATGGTGCAGTTAGCTGGAGCACCTCGCGAACGCGCGGCGCGAGGCTGAATGGAACGAATCGAGGAATTTGCTGATGTTGAGCCCGGGTGATTCGGCATCGACCGGTGCCGATGGCGAGGATTCAGCACTGAACGTAGCTACGCAACGACCGTTGGCGGTGCATAGCTGCAGCCGGATCGGTCGGGTGGCCAACCCGCCCGGCTTCTCGCTCTCCGGGTGGTTCCGCTCCACCCGCAAACGCGCGAGCTGAGCCCTCAGGCCTGCCGGATACGCCGCACGGTCAGTACCACCAGGAGCACGCCGACACCGGCCAGCGAGATGGCCACCGGGGGCTTCGTGACGAAGCGAATGGCGCCTGCTTTGAGATCGTCGGCGACCCGACGGGGGTTCGCCCGGGCTGCAAGCGAATCGACAGTGACGGCAAGCTGCTCGCGCGCCTGATCGATCTCGCTCTTGATGGTGTCGGGATCACGGTCCGTCACATCTGCCTCCATTGCCTTCCGCGCCGACCGCGCCCCGATCAACAGTTCTTGTCGATCTACCCTAGTTGAGCCGGAGCAGACCGCAGTGCCCCGGTCGACCGAACGAACCGCACTCATCAGGGACCGCCCGGAGGGACACCAAACTCATGCCGCAAACCCCCCGACTCGAGGTCGGCGATACAGCGCCGGCGTTCAGCCTTCCCGACGCCGACGGCAACACCGTCACGCTCGCCGACTTCAAGGGCCGCAAGGTCATCGTGTACTTCTACCCGGCCGCGTCCACTCCAGGCTGCACCAAGGAAGCGTGCGACTTCCGGGACAATCTCGCCGAGCTCGGCGATGCGGGCCTCGACGTCGTCGGCATCTCCCCCGACAAGCCGGAGAAGCTCGCGAAGTTCCGCGACGCCGAGCACCTGACCTTCCCGCTGCTGTCCGATCCCGACCGCAAGGTCCTCGAAGCATGGGGCGCCTACGGCGAGAAGACCATGTACGGCAAAACCGTCAACGGCGTCATCCGGTCGACCTTCGTCGTCGACGAAAAGGGCAAGATCGCCCTGGCGCAGTACAACATTCGCGCCACCGGACACGTCGCCAAGCTACGGCGCGACCTGTCCGTCTGACGAACCCAGCCGGGCCAGCAGTAACGCCTCCGCCGTCGCGGCGCGTTCCAGTACACCCAGGTGCAGACTTTCGTTGATGCTGTGCGCCTGAGTGTCCGGGTCCTCGACCCCGGTCACCAGAATCTTGGCATCGGGGAACGCCGCGGCGAACTCTGCGATGAACGGAATCGATCCGCCCACACCGGTATCCACGGCATCGTGGCCCCACGCCTCGCGGAAGGCCTGCCTCGCCGCGTCGTAGACCGGGCCCGTCGCGTCGATCGCGTAGGGCTCCCCGAGGTCGCCAGGGCTCACCGTCACGTCGGCACCCCACGGAGCGCGGCTCTGCAGGTGCCTCGTCAGCGCGGCCAGGTGCGTCGCCGCGTCGCCACCGGGTGCCACGCGCATGCTGATCTTGGCGCGCGCCCGCGGAATCAGAGTGTTGGACGAGCGCACGATGGGCGTGGTGTCGATGCCGATGACCGTGACCGCGGGCTTGGCCCAGAGCCGTTGTGCGACTGAGCCCGAGCCGATCTCGCGCACGCCGTCGAGCAGGCCGGTGTCGGCGCGAACCCGTTCAGGGGTGTACTCGGGGAACTCGCGGTCGGCAGCGTCCGGCTCGTGCAGACCGTCGACCGCCACGTTGCCCTCGTCGTCGTGGAGGCTGGCCAGCAGACGCACCAGCACGGTCAGCGCGTCGGGCACCACGCCTCCCCACATCCCGGAGTGCAGGCCGTGATCGAGCGTGGCGACCTCGACCACACAGTCCGCCAGGCCGCGCAACGACACGGTCAACGACGGAATGTCCGTGCTCCAGTTGTCGGAGTCCGCGATGACGATCACGTCGGCGGCCAGCGCGTCGCGATGAGCGGCCAGCAGCCGCGACAGCGAAGGCGAACCGGACTCCTCCTCCCCCTCGACGAACACGGTCACTCCGACCGGCGGGTTGCCGTCATGAGCGCGGAACGCCGCCAGATGCGTCGCAATCCCCGCCTTGTCGTCAGCGGTGCCGCGGCCGTAGAGGCGGCCGTCACGCTCGGTGGGTTCGAAGGGCGCAGTCTCCCACTGCTCCGGGTCGCCCTCGGGTTGCACGTCGTGATGGGCGTACAGGAGCACCGTGGGCGCACCCTCGGGCGCGGGGTGATGCGCGATGACAGCCGGCGCGCCGCCCTCAGCGACGATTCGCACGTCCCCGAATCCCGCGTCGGACAACAACTTCGATACCGCTTCAGCGGAACGCTGCACCTCGGGTCGCCGGGCGGGGTCCGCCCAGACGGACTCGATACGCACCAGGTCCTCGAGGTCGGCACGCACCGAGGGCAGGACGTCGCGGACGCGTTGTAGGAGATCGCTCATGCAGACAGGCTAGTTGCCGTCGATCTCAGGCGGACTCGGCATCGCGGCGCTCTTCCTGTAGCCGATCCTTGCTGCGTACCAGCCGCAGCAGCGTCACCAGAAGCAATCCGCCGACGACGTTGCCGACGGCGGTGTATCCGAACCAGCTGAGCCAGTCGAGATATCCGAACGGTGCGTCGCCGGTGATGAGGGCACCGAAGATCAGCAGCGAGTCCAATATCGAATCAAACAATTGCAGACCCGCCAGCAGCAATGCCCCCGCCATGGCGGCCGCGATCTTGCCGGGGACCGAGTCGGTGCCGTGCTGCATCCGCGTCATCAGCGTGATCACCATCCCGCCGAGCAGCGACAGGGCCACGGTCTCGAGCGACAAAGGCGCGGTCGCGTAGTGCATGGCCGACTCCACAGTCTGTTCGTGCAGCCGCGGCAACGCCGTCATGATCAACCACATGAGCACCCAGCCGCCGGCCAGGTTGGCGACCAGCGTGCCGCTCCACAGCTTCAGCAGCTGGGCAACGCTGGCCCGCTTGGCCACAACTGTGGTGACGGGCACCAGGAAGCCCTCGGTGAACAGCTCACTGCGCCCGAGGAGCAAGGCCAGAAATCCGACCGAGAACGCCACACCGCAAGCAGCGGCTGATCCGTGGCGTTCAGGACCGCCAGGTAGGCCAGCACCCCCACCGCAATGTCGGTGCCGCCGAAGAATCCGGTGACGAGCACCTCGCGCCAGCTGCGGTGAAGCCGTTGACTGCCTTCGTCGACCATCCTCGTGAAAGCGTGCTCAAGGGCGTCCTCGATGGGACTGTCAGAGTCGCCGAGTTGGCGCTGGCTGGTCTCCGGCACGGTCATGTCCTCCTGGTGCAGCCCCCGGCATCAGCCCGGGTTACCCGGGGCGTCAGGCCACCAACCAGGCGGGTCAGCGCTCTTCGAGCACGGCCACAGCCGCGGCGATGTCGGCCTCATGCGTGAGCGAGAGGTGGATCGTCACCTCTTTGAGGTGCTCGGCCACCGCGCCGGAGAGCCGGACCCGAGGCCGCCCCCACATGTCGGTGACGACCTCGATGTCCCGGTGGATGGCCTCCGGCAGCACCGGCCGCTTGGAGAACCGCGAACCGGACCAGGCCTTGATCACCGCTTCCTTGGCCGCCCACCGGGCCGCGAGATGGCGCGCCGCCGACGAACTCTTGTCGGCGGCGTCGCGCCGCTCACCGGGAGTGAAAGTCTCGGCGAACACCGTGCCCGGCCGGTCCACCTGTTCGGCGAATTCGGGAATGGATACGAGGTCGATGCCTATCCCGACTATGCCCACGGGCAGCACGCTATCTCACTGCTCAACGCTGATACGCGCCGTCCTCGCCGAGTCGCGACGATGCATCGAGCAGCATGGCCGCCTCCTGCACCTTCTCGGGGTGCTCCTGGTCGAAGCGACGCCCGTCGGGCCGCTCGTACATCGGCCGCCCGCCGGCGATCGCCGACGCCAGCCTGCGCTGCCCGGCCAGGCTGCGCTCCTGGGCCTGAGCCGCGTAGGTCTCACGCTGCTCGGGACTCAGCGCCGCCATGAACGCCTGCGGGTGAACCAGGGCGATCAGACCCGACACGTGGCCGAATCCCAGGCTGGTGACCAGACCCGCCTTCAGCGGGTACTTGTCACCCATCCTCAGCGTCTCCCGCGGCCACACGAAGTGGGCCGACGTCGCCAGTTCCTCGTCGACACAGTCCAGGCTGCGGTTCGGCGGAATGACGCCGTCGCGCAGGATCTGGCACAGACCCATGGTCTGGAAGACCGCCGCACCGCCCTTGGCATGCCCGGTGAGGCTCTTCTGGCTGACGATGAACAGCGGCGCTCCGTCGGAACGGCCCAGCGAGTCGGCCAGCCGCTCGTGCAGCTCCTGCTCGTTGGGATCGTTGGCCAGTGTCGACGTGTCGTGCTTGGAGATCACGGCGATGTCGTCGGCACCGACCCCCAGCTTGTTCAGCGACTTGGCCAACACCGACTCCCGGCCCCCGCGGCCTGCACCAAGGGCACCGAGACCGGGCGCGGGGATCGAGGTGTGCACCCCGTCGCCGTAGGACTGCGCGTAGGCAACCACGGCCAGCACAGGCAGGCCCATGCGGAGCGCCAGATCACCGCGGGCCAGCAGGATCGTGCCGCCGCCCTGCGCCTCGACGAAGCCCAGCCTGCGCCGGTCGTTGGCGCGCGAGAACCGGGCATCGCTAATGCCCTTCGCCCGCATCACCTCGGTGTCGGCCGTAGCGGACATGTCGCCGAAGCCGATGACGGCTTCCAGCGTCAGATCGTCATAGCCACCGGTGACGACGAGCTCGGCCTTGCCCAGCCTGATCTTGTCGAGGCCCTCCTCGAGCGAGACCGCCGCTGTCGCGCACGCCCCGACCGGGTGGATCATCGATCCGTAGCTGCCCACGTAGCTCTGAATCACGTGCGCGGCAACAACATTCGGCAGAGTTTCCTGCAGGATGTCGTTCGGCTTGTTCTTGTCGAGCAGGTTCCCGTGGAACATCGTCTGCATCGAGGTCAGTCCGCCCATACCGGTGCCCTGCGTGCTGGCGACCAGGCTGGGGTGCACCCACCGCATCAGCTCCGTCGGCGAGAACCCGGCGGACAGGAATGCATCGACGGTGGCGACGAGGTTCCACAGCGCCACCCGGTCGATCGAGTTCGCCATGTCCGGGGTGATGCCCCAGACCTGCGGATCGAATCCGGTCGGGATCTGCGCTCCGACCGTGCGGGACAGCTTGGACTTGCGCGGCACGCGAATCTCCGTGCCGGCCTTGCGGGTAACGGTCCAGTCGGCGCTGTCGGGCACCGGGCTGATGACCGTGTGCTCCGGATCGAACTCGACGAACGCCCGCGCATCGGCCTCGGACGACACCACGAAGGAGAAGTCCTTGTCCAGGAACACCGACACCAGCAGCGGCGCCGAATGATCCGGATCGATGGCCGCGTCGCCGACGAACTCGCGGATGCCCACGCGTTCGACGACCACGTCGTGGTACTTCTCGACCAAGTCCGCCTCCTGGACCAGGTCACCGGATTCGGTGTCGTACCAACCCGGTTGCGGGTCGTCTTCCCACTTGATCAGACCTGTGGTCCAGGCGAGCTCGAGCACTCCGGCCGCCGACAGTTCATTGTCGACCTCCATCTCGAATCGGGTGCGCGACGAGCCGTAGGGGCCCAGTTCCGCACCGCCGACGATGACGACCAGATCGGCGGGGTCGACGTCGAGGTCGGCCCACTCCGGTGCAGGCGCCGGGGTCGCCGGGCGCGGCGGGGACGGCAGCGCGGCGATCGTGTGGTCGGCGGTCTCCTCGTCCTCGACCTCGTCAACCGGTGCAGCCGCGTTCTCACGCGCCTTGGCGGCGAGCTCGGACAGATCCAGATTGGCCTCCGCCAGACCGCCGGTCAGATCAGCCTGCACGGGCTCGCGGGCCGCCGCCACCTTGGTCTCGACGTCGCACAGATCCAGCAGCATGGCCGCCATCTGCTCGGTGGAGTAGGTGGTGACCCCGGCTTCTTCGACCGCATCGACGATGACGTCGTTGTGGCCCATCAGGCCGGTGCCGCGGGTCCATCCGATCAGCGCATGCGCCAGGCTGACGCGCTGCGCCCACGACGTCTCCGCCTTCCAGCGGGACACCACCGCGTCCAGCGCGGCCTTCGACTCGCCGTAGGCGCCGTCGCCACCGAACATGCCGCGGTTCGGTGAACCGGGCAGCACGACGTGCAGGCGTGCCGCGATGTCGCGGTCGGCGCTGATGTGCGACAACCCGCCGATGAGCCGCTGCACGGCCCACAGCAGAACCTTCATCTCCATCTCGGAGCGGGATCCGGCCTCGGACAGGTCTCCGCCCACCCGTGGCGCGGCGAACGGGAACAGCAACGTAGGAGTCAGCGCATCCTTGAGGTGGATCGACTTCGGCCCGAGGCTCTCGGTCTGCTCCGTGCCGACCCACTCGACCAATGCGTCGATGTCGTTGTAGGACGCCATGTTCGCCGGCAGCACCCACAGCTGCGCACCGAAGCGCGCGTTGTCGCGGTAGAGCTGCCGATAGAAGCCGAGCCTGCTGTCGTCGAGCTTGGAGGTGGTCGCCACTACGGTGGCGCCCCCGTCGAGCAGCTGAGCCACCACCGAGGCGGCGATCGAGCCCTTCGACGCGCCCGTCACCACAGCGACTTCCTCGCTGTAGCGACCCGTGCCCGGGTTCTCCGCACCCGCTGCGGCGCGGGCGTAGAGGGAGGCGTGCACGGTGCGGCCAGCGGCCAGCGCCTTGCCCTGCCAGTAGGTCGCCTGCGTACCGACGACGTGACCGGTTCCCTCGAACCGCTCCGACAGGCGCGGCCAGTCGGCCTCGATGTCGCCTTCGTCCATCAGCCAGATCTTGACCAGATCCTCACGCGCACTGGCCCACCGGTCGTCGAACAGCACGGCCTTGCGCCCGTCGAAGGACGGTGCCACCAGACGCGGCCAGTCCGACCCGAGTTCGGCGGTGACCAGGTCGATGAGCTCCGCGTCCGCCGACGGCTCCGGCGTGGTGACGGGGCGGCTCAGGCCGAGCTGATCCAGGATCGTGCGGGCGGCGTTGGCGAGCACACCATCAGGGCCCGTGACCTTCTCGGCGAATTCACCGAGTGCGGCCGAGTCCACCACACCGCCACCACCACCGGCGGCGGACGGCATCGAGACCGGCACACCACGGCGCGCGCCGACGGCGGCGACCGCGGCGTCGATCGCCTTGTCGACGCTGGCGGCGTCGGCCAGGGCGCCGTCGTGCAGCCCACCCAGCGCTCCGCCGCGGACGCTGGTTCCCTCACGGGTGCCCAGGGCCACCTCGACGGTCGCGTGCTTGACCCAGCCGTCGCCGAGTTCCCAGGTCTTCTTGACCCGCTCGGCGATGTAGGCCGGCCTCTTACCTGACGGTCCGAAGACCGTGCGCAGCTGGTCGTTGATTGCGTCGGACAGCACCGGACCGAACGGCTTATAGGTGCGGGCCAGCTTGGTGACCTGCCCCTTCAGCCCGGCCAGATCCGCCTCGGCGGCACCGTCGATGGCACCGAGGTTCAGCTCGGACCCGAGGTCCACCAACATCTGGTTGCGGCGCGACGAGGCGCCATCGGTGATCGACTCGATGGAGTCCAACGCCTCGATCTGGTCGATGCGGATCTTGGCCGACAGCGCGATCAGCGCGGTCGTCGCATCAGCAGCGTCGAAGGTGAGGTCGTCCGGACGAGGGCCGCCGCTGGGTGCGGCAGCCGGGGCCGGAGCAGCGGGGGCCGCGGCGGCCGCCGGTGCTGCTTCGGCGGCGGGCGCCGAATCCTCCACGACCTCATCGACCTCGGGCTCGGGATCGGTGTCGGTCGCGAACAGCACCGCGGCGTCACGCTCGGCGTTGAGCACCTCGGTGGTGTTGTGCGAGTACTCCGGCAGCTTGAGCGTGTTGGTGGCCAGGCCCGCGACGGTCGGCGCCGACTTCACGCCGATCTCGACGAACCGCTCGATGCCGAGGCCACCCGCGGCCTCCTCGATGAACAGCAGGTCCTGCGTCTCGATCCAGCGCACCGGGCTGGCGAACTGCCAGGCCAGCAGCTCGATGACGACCTTGCGCATCAGCTCACGCGGACGCTCGTTTCGCCAGGTGTCGTAGTCGGCGAGGATCTCGTCCAGCGGCTCGGCAGGCACCAGGTCGCGGATCTCCTGGATGAAGTCGCGGTCGAGGGTGAACGGGCGCGGAACCAGGTTCGGGATGTACTTGCCGATCAACAACTCCGGATCGGCATCGGTCGGCATGACGCGCTCCAGCGAGCGGCGGAAGTCGGCGACACCCACCCGCAGCACCTCCGAGTGGAACGGCACGTCGATGCCGGGCACCAGGATGAAGGAGCGCTTGCCGCCGCTGAGTTCGCGACGCCGCTCGACCTCGGCCTCCAATTCCTCGAGGCCGCGCACCGTGCCGGCGATCGCGTACTGCGAGCCGCGCAGGTTGAAGTTCACGATCTGCAGGAATTCCCCTGTGCGCTCGGCGATCTCGGCGACGAAGTCGGTGACGTCGTTGTCGTCGAGGTCGATCTGCGACGGGCGGATGGCGGCGAGCCGGTAGTTCGACCGGCCCTGGGCGTCACGCGGCACGATGTCGTGCATCTTCGAGCCGCGGTGGAAGACCACCTCAAGCAGCGCCTCGAGCTGGTACACGCCGGAGACGCACGCCAGTGCGGTGTACTCGCCGACGGAGTGGCCGCATGCGATGGCACCCTCGACGAACGCACCCTGCTCGCGCATCTCGGCGACCTGGGCGGCGGCCACGGTCGCCATGGCGACCTGGGTGAACTGTGTCAGGTACAGCACGCCTTCGGGGTGGTGGTAGTGCACGCCGGAGGCGATCAGGCTGGTCGGGTTGTCGCGCACGACGTGCAGCACCGAGAAGCCCAGCGTTTCGCGGGTGAACTTGTCCGCCGAATCCCACACCTTGCGCGCGGCCTTCGACCGGGCACGCACGTCCATACCCATGCCCTTGGACTGGATGCCCTGGCCCGGGAATGCGTACACGGTCTTCGGGGCGGCCAGCTGGGCGGTCGCGGCCATCACGAGCTCGCCGCCGACCTTCGCCGACACCTCTATGATCTCGGCGCCGCGGTCGATTCCGACGCGGTCGACACGGAACTCGATCTCGTCGCCGGGCAGCACCATCCCGAGGAACCGGGAGGTCCAGCCGACCAGGCGTGCCGGCGGGGTGGCCCGTCCGTCCGTCGCGGTGACGGCGTGCTGGGCCGCGGCGGAGAGCCACATGCCGTGCACGATGGGCTTTTTCAGGCCGGCAAGCAGCGCGGCCGCCCGATCGGTGTGGATCGGGTTGTGATCGCCCGAGACCACGGCGAAGGCGCTCATGTCCACGGGTGCGGTGACGACGACGTCGCGCCGCCTGCGCCGGGGCGTGTCGGTGGCGTTGTCGGTGATCGCTCCGCCGGCGCGCACGGGATCGGCCAATTCGGCCGGGCCGGTGCGACCCCGGATCGCGAAGCGCTCCTCCAGCGTCGCCAGCTCGGCACCGTCAGACCCGGTGATGGTCACGGTGACCGGGACAACGCGCCCCACCTCGGTGTCGACGGCGGCCAAAGCTGTTGCGGTAACAGTCAGATCGGACTTGGTCGCCGGCATCGACTGCAGCAGGTGCGCCGCGTGGTCGAGGTGGACCAGGCTCAGCAATCCTTCGATGACGGGGAAGCCGTCGTCGGTCAGCGCCGAACCGATGGCCGAGAACACCGCGGGCCAGCACAGGCCGACCAGGGCGTCGGGCACCAGGGTCAGACCGGGTGCCAGCGGTGCGCCGAACGTCGCGGTGACCCCGGTGTGGTCGGCGACCTTCTCCGGATCCCATTCGACGGTGACGCTGACAGAACCGTTGCCGTCAACGGTCGGAAGCGATTCCGGGCCTTCCACTCCTGCGGCGATCGCGAGTACCGCCCGCATCGCCTTCGAGGCGTCCTCGACGGTGACGATCGGCATGCCGCCGTCAACGGTGGTCGAGGGCAGCGTGAAGCGGATGTCGATCCAGATGTCGGACAGCGGGACGCTCAACGTCACGCTCTTGTCCGCGGCGAGCTCCAGGCGCGCGCCCGTGTTCGGATGCGTCGCGCTGGGCTTGCCGGGGACGTCGTTGACCTGCCACTCGCCGGGCTCGCCGATGCGATGCACGGGGTTGATGGCAGTGCGTCCGGCCCACAGCACGTCGGGCGAATCGAGCACGACGGCCAGCGGGCCGCTGACGTCGGCGCGAGCCTGCCTGCGAGACACCACCGACGCCGGCTGGGCGCCGGAGGCGAGCACGCGGTCGACGATCGCCTGCTCGAAGCGGTCCAGCAGCTCACCCACCGGCTCGTCGACGCGGGTGATACCCGCGACGGCCTGCGTCCCGGGGATGATGCACACCTGATCGGCGGTGTAGCGGGCGTCGTGCGCCTGCCACAGCGAGTCACTCCGCCACCAGCGGCGTACGTCCTTGTCGACGACGGGGACGAAGTTCACCGGCTTGCCCGGCTTCTTGCACAGGGTCACGAAGAACGGCACGTCGGCCGGATGCAGCTTCACGGTCTCGGCGTCCGGGTAGCGGGCCACCAGCATGGCCACGGCCTGGTCCGGATGCTCCATCAGCGCCTGCCCCTCCGCGCCGGCGAAGAGGGATTCGATGGGCCCGAAGTCCTGCTCGTTCAGACGTGCCTCGGCGCGCCTGAGCATGTCGTCGAAGCGCTCACGCCAGGTGTCGGCCAGCCACGGGCTGCCCGGCGCGGCCGTGTCCGCGGTGCTGTCGCCATCGCCGATGGCGAGCTCGATGTAGCGCTGCAGCCACTGCAGGTAGGTCATGTCGGCAACGTCGCCGAAGTACGGCTTGGCGGTGTCGGCCATCGCGGCGATGATCTCGGCGCGCCGCTCCGCAACAGCGTCGGCATCGCCGGCGACCTCGTCGAGCAGCCGGCCACACCGCGATGCGGCGTTGTCGATCTCGTGGATGTCGGCGCCCAGCTGGCTGCGGCCGCTCGCCATGCCGTTGATGGCGTTCCCCGCGCCGACCCAGGTGTCGGTGCCAGTGGTATCCACCAGCAGCTGCTTGACCGCCGGTGACGTGGTGGCCTCCAGCGTGGCCATCGCCGCGGTGCCCACCAGGATGCCGTCCACCGGCATCTCGGGGAACCCGTAGGCCGTGGCCCACTCGCCGGACAGGTACTCGGCGGCGCGCTCCGGAGTACCGATGCCGCCACCGACGCAGATGGTGACGTTGGCGTACTTACGCAGCTCGCCGTAGGTGCTCAGCAGCAGATCGTCCAGGTCCTCCCACGAATGGTGTCCGCCTGCGCGGCCGCCCTCGATGTGGACGATGACGTCACGGTCGGGCACCTCGGCGGCGATCTTGATGACCGATTTGATCTGGTCGATCGTGCCGGGCTTGAAGCAGACGTGGCTGATGCCGACGGTGTGCAGCTCCTCGATCAGGTCCACGGCCTCGTCGAGATCGGGGATGCCCGCGGTGACGACGAGTCCGTCGATCGGCGCGCCGGACTGGCGTGCCTTCTGCACCAGGCGCTTGCCACCGACCTGCAGCTTCCACAGGTAGGGGTCGAGAAACAGCGAGTTGAACTGAACTGCACGGCCGGGCTCCAGGAGCTCGACCAGTTCTTGTATGCGGCCGTCGAAGATCTCCTCGGTGACCTGGCCGCCGCCGGCGAGCTCGGCCCAGTGGCCGGCGTTGGCCGCAGCAGCCACGATCTTGGCGTCCACCGTCGTCGGCGTCATGCCGGCGAGCAGGATCGGCGAGCGGCCGGTGAGGCGGGTGAACTTCGTGGAGGCCTTGACCGAGCCGTCGGGCAGCGAGATGGGCTGCGGCGCGTAGCTGGACCAGGCGGGTGCCACCGCGGGAGCGGCACCGACGGTGAACAGGCTGCGCTGGCCCGCGCGGGTGGCGGCGGGCACGATGCCGATGCCGAGGCCGCGGATCACGGGCGCGGTCAACCGGGTCACGGTGTCACTGGGTCCGAGGTCGACGATCCACTTGGCGCCGGTGGCGGCCAGTTCCTCGACTTCGGCCACCCAGTCGACCGGCTTGACGTAGATCGTCTCGGCCAGTTCGCGCGTGAGGTCACGGTCCAGGCCCGTGCGGGCGGCCCACTCGTTCACGAGGTCCACACCCGCCGCCAGGCGGGGGGTGTGGAACCCGACCTCGACGTTGAGCTGGTTGAAGACCGGGCGGAAGATCGCGCCGCCGCGGGTCTTGTTCTTGCGCTCGGCCTCTTCCTTCTCGGTGATCTTCTCGCAGTACAGCTCGAAGCGGGCCAGCTGCTCGGGGGTGCCGGTGATGACCACGGAGCGGCGACCGTTGCGGATCGACAGCGCAGGCGGCAACACGGTGCGCACGTCCTGGGCGAACTCGTCGAGCAGCTCTGCCATCCGGGCGGGATCGACGTTGAGGACGGACACCATCGGCGCCTTGTCGCCGCGGCCGACCATGCCGCAGCGGCGTGAGACGAGCGAGCCGGCCGCCCCGATCAACTGACCGATGGCGAGCAGTTCGACGTCCCTGGTGCCCTGGGCCTTCAACGACTCCACGGCGGTGACGCCCTGAGAATGACCGGCGATGGCGACGGGAGGATGGCCGTCGAGATCGAGGCCCTGACGCTTGAGGGCGCGCTGCGCGGCCATCTGGGTCAACAGGATGCCCGGGCCGGAGATGGCGGCGGTGGTGAGATCCTTGACGGCAGGCAACGGCTCGTCGGCGGCGAGTGCGCGGATCCACTTCATCGGCTCGAAGCCGATCGGGCGCACCACGACCAGTTCGCGTGCCAACGGCTCGAGCAGCAGTTCGGCCTCAGCGACCAGCTGGCTGATCTCGGACTCGATCCCGGCCGAGTTCACCAGTTCCTCGAGGTTCTCCAACCAGGCGCCGCCCTGACCGCCGAAGGCCACCGCATAGGGCTCGCCGGCGTGCAGACGATCGACGAGAGCGTGCGTTCCCGTCAGGGGTTCGAAATCCTGATCCTGCTGGCGGTTGGAGCCGGTGGTCGCACGGTGCTGGTCGTTGATCGTCACGTCGCGTGTTCTCCTCAAGTTCTTCTGTGGCGCTGTCATCGCGCTGTCATCGCTCTTCGTGGGCTGTCGTGGGTGCTGGCCTGCACTCCTGCGGGGACCATGCGATTCGGCGTCGAATCCGGCTGGTCCGCCCGCGTGCACTCGGCGTCTGCGAAGAGCCGCGGCGGACACTCCAGCCGTACTAAGAGTGTCATAAGAGACCGCACAAGTTTCCCGCCCCAAATGGTTACTGGCGAGTTCTACGCACGGGTAACACGTCGCTGCATAACGTGCGGTTCTCGGGCGCGTTAACCCTTCCGGGACAAACGTCCTGCATGCGGGTGGTTACGGTCGAGTAGATGAGAAGCGCAGTTCAAAGCAGTATTGTTACACAATCGTTATCTGACAAATCTGGTTCTCAAGTCGCGTCGCACCGAAATCCGCAGAGGCGACAAGATCGGAATATGTGTCTTGTCAGCTGTTCGCTTCCCGGACACGAGTTTGCTGGGAAACTTACTGATCAGTAAGTCCGGCCGGCCCTCAGTCCCACTGCCCGAACGCCGGCTTGAGAATGTGGTTGATGTCGACGCCGATACCGGCCACGGTGCGTGCGTCGATCTCGACCTGGTGCAGGTGGGCGGCGGGGTGCGCCACCCGCCCCGGCGAGCCCCAGTTGTGCTGCCAGAAATAGGAGCCGAGCCCGTCCTGGAGTGCCCACTCGATCGTCTTGGAGTTCGCGTACACCCCTACACGCTGATGTCCGAGGACCCGCTCCCAGCCACGCAGGTACGGCGCCACCTGCCGCGTGTACTGCTCGAAAGTGGGGTCGTCGTCGATCGACGCGTAGACCGGCGCGCCGACCGGCCCGCCTGCAGCGATGTGCAACTGCCAGCCCCGCTGCGCATGCTGGATACCGGCGGCCTCTCCCGCCAGCCAGTCGGCGGTGTCGGCCTTGCCGAACTGGTAGCAGGACACGATCTTCATGCCGCCCTGATAGAGGTCGCGCGCCTCGGCCAACACGATCGGCTTGCCGAGCATCCAGGCGCCGCCCGGTCGCCGATCGGACACATACCGGATGGCACCGAGAGCGCCCGCGGCGCGCAGATCGGCGGCGCTGAGCACGCCCGCGGCGTAGTCGAGCAGGATGCCGAGCGGAGCCGCGGACGCCGTCGCAGTGACCGCCGCTGGTCCGACACCGGCGGACAGAGCACCCAATCCCAGGACGGCAGGGGTTGCGGCGGCGGCGTACTTGAGCACGGATCGCCGCGACGTCTGACGAGCGCGGGACACGTGCCACAGGCTACGACAACAACATCAGTTATCACGCCAACGCCACTGGTCACATCGGTACCAGAATTGCCGGGGCTGCCGGCGCTGGATCACGCGCCGCGTTTGGGTTCCCACTCGCCGCCGAGCAGGATGCCCGCGGTGTAGCCCGACGCCGACTCCACCATGTGGCGCCGAGTCGCTTCGTCGAAGCGGGCGGCGATGACCGCCTCGCCCAGCGCGCGATAGTCCTGCACCACCTGCTTGATCTCGTCCATCTCCTCAGGCCTCGGCAGATAGTCGGCCCCTACGCGGGCCTGGTACAGCTCGACGAGGCTGGCGACGAACGCCTGAGCGAGGTCATCGACCGAATTCTCGGTTGCTTCGACGAACCGCAACAGCGCACGCACGTACAAGAGCTGATCGGGCGACCTGTCGAGAATGTCGGCGGCTGCACTGTCGAGCATCATCACCCTGCCGCCCACGACCTCCGCCATTCCGTACTCGACGAGTTGGCGGACCTCGTCACAATCCGGGTCGAGCGCGACGGCCGTGCTGTGGTTCGGCGGCTCCTTCGCCGGGCCCAGCACCGCCCTCTGCAAACCGAGGATGTCGGCCAGATCGGCGCCCTGGCGCATGCTCGCGAAGAACTCCGCGATGTGCGCCGAGTTGTAACCCTTGCGCAGCAGTTGACTGATGGTGTTGAGCTGGGACAGGTGGTAGTCGTCGTACAACGCAGTCCGGCCCACCCGGCGGGGCGCGTCCAGCAGCCCCCGCTCTCGGTAGGCCCTGATGTTGCGGGCGCTGATGCCAGAGGCCCGGGCGAGGTCTTCCAGGCGATACTCAGCCACACGACCACCGCTTCGCCCGCGCAGCGCAGCGGGCAGGTCCGTTGCCGGGGCGGTACATGTGTCCACTCTAGCGGCATCCGGGGCAATTCGAGCGAAGTTTTTCGTTACATAATTCACAGCTAATATGGGTGTAGGAATAGGGTTCTGCCAGTGCAAATAATGAGCACGTCGCTGCTTTTCTGACGCACCCGTGCATTTGTAGCCAACTTCCGCTTGCTTGCGCTGTTCACCTGCGGCGTGTCCCGCCTCACGTCGATTGGCGTGGGCGAGCCTCGGTGCGCGACCATGGAGTGGCACTGCTTCTCGATAGCAGGACATTAAGACAAACTCGGTGAAGTGAGGGGTCCACGCGTGCGTGCCTGGATCGTCTGGGCGACGGGGCTGCTCGCCTACATCGTCGCCGTGCTCGATCGCACCACGCTCGGGGTGTCCGGCCTCGCCGCCGCCGATCGATTCGCCGCGGGCCCCAGTCTGCTGTCGACGTTCGTCGTTCTGCAGGTAGTCGTGTACGCCGGCGCTCAGGTACCTGCCGGCCTATTGCTCGACCGGTACGGGTCCCGGGCGCTCATCGTGGCCGGGGCCGGGTTGATGGCGTCGGGCCAGCTGGCATTGGCATTCACCGAGTCGCTGCCCACAGCCATCGCGGCGCGCGCCGTGGTCGGCCTCGGCGACGCCGTCACCTTCATCTCTGTTCTGCGTCTCGTTCCCCACTGGTTCGCGCCGCGCCGCATTCCGCTGGTGACACAGCTGACCGGCATCTGCGGACAGCTGGGCCAGGTGTTGTCGGCGCTGCCGTTCCTGGCCATGCTGTCCGCGTCGGGCTGGTCGGTCGCGTATGCCTCTGCCGCGGCATTCGGAGTGCTGTCGATGGTGCTGTCCCTGCTCCTGGTCAAGAACACTCCCGACGGCACGGCTGCCACGTCGCAGGCCATGACGGTCCGCGAGACGCTGAACAGCGTCAAGACGGTGTGGTTGCGTCCGGGCACGCGATTGGGGTTCTTCACCCACATGGGCACTCAGTTCTCGATCACCGTGTTCGCGCTCATGTGGGGACTGCCGTACCTGACGGAAGCTCAGGGTCTCTCGCCCGGGATCGCCGGCGGCCTGCTGACCCTGTCGGTCGCCACCGCCATCGCCTCGGGCATCCTCATCGGACTCGTCACCGGGCGCTACCCGCACCGCCGGTCACGGATGGTCCTGCTGATCATCGCGAGTAATGCCCTGGTCTGGACGGTCGTCCTGGCCCTGAGCGGTCCGGCGCCGCTGTGGTTGCTGGTCGTGCTGATCATCGTGATCTCGGTCGGCGGCCCCGGGTCGATGGTCGGTTTCGACTTCGCCAGGACTTTCAATCCCCGCGCCACCCTCGGCACGGCGCAGGGCATGGTCAACATGGGCGGTTTCCTGGCGTCACTGCTGCTCATGCAGGCGATGGGAATGGTTATGGAAGCCGCGGGCGGCATCTCTTTCGAGTCGTTCCGGGTGGCCTGGGCGCTGCAGTACATCGTGTGGGTCGTCGCGGTCGTCGGCATCCTCATCACGCGCAGCAAGGCGCGCAGGCTGCTGCGGGAGGGCGACGACAGGATCCTGCTGGAAGGATTCAAGACCTGACCGACGGGTTCAGCGACTGTACCGGGCAATCACCTCCGCCGCGTGCCGATGCCCGAACAGTTCGTGGCCGACGACGGATACGACAGGGGCCAACGTGACCACCAGCAGACAGTTCGCCATGGACAGCCCGTTGGCCGCCAGCAGCAGCGCGGTGCCCAGAAGTACCGCGGTGAGGACCAGCAACAGCACATGCAGGCGCGCGACCGTTCGCGCCATCAGTGAATAAAGGACGTGCACCGTCAGGATGTAGACGCCCACCGGGATCACCACCGTAGCCACTGTGGCCACCGACGACAGCTCGGAATGGTGCTCGATGTAATAGGCCGCCACGTGCAGCCCAGCGCCGGTCGCCACGATCGACGCGAACACCACGAGGTGCAGGTACCCGAACCCGAAGGACCGCTCACGACGAGCGTGCAGGATGTCGGCCTGGGGTAGGGCGAAGTAGGTCCACCACATACCGAACGTCAGACCTGCGCCGGCGACGGCGACGAACACTGCCTCGACCGACCAACCCTGCTGACCCACGACCGCCGTCAGCGACGCGACGGTCCCGACCACCCCCTCGCCGAGCGCGATGATGGTGAACAGGCCGTACCGCTCCACGATGTGGTGGGCATGCCATGGGGTACCGCCCAGTTTTCTTTCCGCGATCACAGGGCCCACGACCTCGACGAGCACGAGCCCCACCACGATCGCGGCCGTGGCCGGCACAGAGGTGTGGATGAAGATCGCCACGATCCAGCCGATCTGGGCGAGCGTGATCCACAAGGCGTATGTCAGGCACGCTTTGCGCCGAGGTGGGTCCTGGGCTGCGGCCCGCAGCCACTGCGTGACCATCGCGATTCGCATCACCACGTACCCGGCCACCACCACGGTGTTGTCGACATGCCCGCCGTGCTCGATCGAGGCATACATCTGCGGCAGCCCGAGCGCCAGAATCAGGACGCCGACCATCTGCAGCATGGTGGTCAGCCGGTAGACCCAGTCGTCGGTGTCATAGGCCGACGCAAACCAACTGAAGTTGATCCAGGCCCAGCACACCGCGAACATCGCAAAGAAGAAGGCGGCCAAACCGGCGGCCACGTGGCCGGCCGCGAGCAGATGCGCGAACTCCGACGCGGCGACGCTGAACGCGACCACGAACGTCAGATCGAACAGCAACTCCAGCGGCGTGGCAGCCCGGCCCGGTTCGTGCGGGTCCCGGCCGGCCATCTGCCGGATCCGATGCATGTGAGCGGCCGGCCGCTGCGGTAGTTCACTCACCTGAAGACCCTTTCCGTCGTCGGGCAGAGCGTAGCCGCGCGGGATGGTCGCAGCTCCCGCGAGCGCCGGGATAGGGTGCGGACATGAACGCGGTCGGTGTGGTGTTGGCCGCGGGCCTCGGCACCAGGGTGGGCGCCGACGGCAACAAGGCCTACCTACCGCTGGCCGGACGCAGCATGCTGGCGTGGTCCCTCGACACACTGCTCGGCTCCCCCGACGTGACACGGACGATCCTGGTGTTCCGCCAGGGCGAATATGCTCTGGCCCGCGACACCGTGGATCGCGAACTCGGGGGCGCCGCAGTGGAATTGATCGAGGGCGGGGACACCCGGCATGCGTCGGAGACCAATGTGGTCCGGTATCTGGCCGCCGACATCGAGGCGGGCGACGTGGATGTGGTTGCCATCCATGACGCGGCCCGTCCACTGGCCGGGCCCGACATGTTCGCTGAGGCCATCGCGCTGGCCCGTGAATACGGTGGCGCCCTCCCCGCACTCGCCGTCCGCGACCTCGCCGCGGTCGGCGCCGAGGGACTCACCGCTGTCGGGCACCACGCCTCGCTGGTCAGGGTGCAGACACCGCAGGCGTTCCGCGCCCGTGACCTGCTGCACGCCTACCGCTGCGCCGAACGCGACGGGTTCGAAGGCACCGACACGTCCTCGTGCATCGAGCGATACACCGACGTCGCGGTGCGGGCATTCGCGGGCAGCACGGGCAATTTCAAGGTCACCTATGCGCGGGATGTCGCTGTCGCCCAGCAGCTCCTCAGCGATCGGGCCGGTCGCCCCGGTCCGCGATGATCGCGGCCAGATAGCCCGCGTCTGCCGGCAACTCGACGCTCATGGCGTCGTTGTCGCCCTCGACGAGAGTGACGGGCACATCGCCGGACAGCACCGCTTCGACTTCGTCGCAGGCGTCAGCGGCGGTGCCCGAGATGACCTGCGCCAGTAGGGCAGCATCGAAGCCGCGCGGGTACTGCACGGTGCGCAACTGTGCACGGTCCACCGTCGCTGTCACCACGCCCCGCGCGTCGACGGCCTTGATGCTGTCGGTGACCGGGCAGATCGGCAACACGGCGACGGCTCCTGCGCGCAGCTCCGCCGCCACCCGCTCCAGGGTCGCGGGGGCGACGAGGGGCCACGCGAGATCATGGAGCAGCACGTGCCCTCGGGGCCCGTCGGCGAGTGCGCGTAATCCCGCGTCGATGCAGTGCTTACGCTCCCCCGGCGCGTCGGCAGCCACCACGCGCACCGGCAAGAGTTCCAGCGCCGCAAGGGCGTTGCGGACCTCATCGACCAGAGACCCGGCCGTACAGACCACGACGTCGCCGACCGATGCCAGGGTCCGGACGATTCGCACGAGCGTCGACTGCCCTGCCACGGGCGCGAACACCGCCTCACGACGTCGGGCGAAGGACTCGGGAACTGGCAGAATCGCCGTCACAGTCACGGCGCTAGACGGTATACCGATTACACCGGATCGAACGACTCGATCAGCCAGTTGCCGTCGATCTTCGTCAGCCCCACCTTCACGCTGCTGGCGGCGAACGCCCCGTCGGGGTTCTCCTTGCTCGTGGTGGTCTGGTTGATGAACACGAGCACCTCGGCGTTCTCCGGCTCCATCTGCGAGACGGCGGCGCGCACCACCGACGCGGCGGTCTTGACGGACTTCTCCCGTGCCGCCGGCGTGACGATCTGCTCGGTGAATTGGGTGTAGTAGTTCAGGAAGTCGCCGGTCAGCTTCGACTTGGCGTTGGCGAAGTCCTGGTCCAGCGAGTCCGGAGAATAGGACAGCAAGGCGATGGTCCCGGTCTTGGCCGCATCGAGCGCCACCTGTGCGGCCGCGGGGTCGGTCTCCTGATCGGGGCGGTAATCGTTGACGTACACCCAGCCGGCCACCGCCCCCGAGCCGAGTAGCGCCACCGCGAGCAGCGCCGCGGTGACCAGAGCGCGTACCGAACGCCGAGAGCCCTTCCTGGCGCTCACATCGGCCGCGTCGCCGCTGTCGTCCGCGGCGACGGGTTTGTCATCGCCGTCGGGCTGGTCGCTGTGAACCTCGGCTGCCTCGACGTCGGTGTCTGACGCGACGACGTCCGGCACGCCGTCCTTCCCGCCGTCCCTCCCGCTGTCCTTCTCGCTCACGGCACGAACTCGACTTTCGCCATCTTGATCTGGTCACCCTCGCGCTCGAGGCTGACGCCCAGTCGCCACGTGCGCGGCTCCTGCTGAGCGCCTGCGGTGTTGGTGACGCGCGAGGAGGCCGCCACCAGGACCTCAGCCTTGTCGTCGGACATCGATTCGACGGCGGTGGAGTTGACGCTGACCTCGGTGATGACCTTCGAATCCTGGGCCACCTTGACGAAATCGGCTGCCTGCGACTCGAAATCGGACTTGAACTGGCCGGTCGAGTTGTCGATGATGCGTTGCACGTCCTCTTCGGCCTTGTTGAAGTCCAGCGACATCAGCGTCACCACGCTCTGCCGGGCCGCCGCCGCATATTCCGCTTCCTGATGCCGGAGCTTCTCGGCAGCCTGATGCTTCCAGAGCATCAGTCCGCTGAGGGCCAGCAGCGCCACGGTGCACAGAACCGCGACGGTAGCGGCCAGTCCCTTCCAGCCGGGTCGCGGAATGCGGCGCCGCTTACTCGTTGCGGGGTCGGGTTCACCTTCACGGTCGACGTCGTCGTCTGCGTCGATGTCGACCACGTCGTCGGTGGTCTCGGCCCCAGGGTCAGTGGCGTCAGCGATGTCGGCGGCGGCGCCTTCTGCCGTTCCTCCGGTCGCCGACTCCGCCTTGTCTGCGCCTGTTTCTTCGTCCTTGTCTTCGTCCTGCGCGAGCGCCTCCCGACGCAGCCGGGCCGCGCGCGCCCGCGCACGGGCGGCAGCAGCCAACGCCTCCGCCTCGGCAGCCTCGGCTTCGGCCTCCTCGACAAGCGCGCGGGCCTGTTCGGAGCCGGGGGGTCGGTCGGGTTCCGGAGTCGATTCCTCGACGCGGTCCGCGTCGATCACCGAGTCGCGGCGCCGGAAAGACGGCACACCGACCTCCTTGTCTTCTGCGTCATCGCACGATCGTTGGATGAGAACGTCATTCTTCTTTTTCGCGTATCGCCTTAACGATACCCCTGCGTCCCGAGTCGGCGACGAAAGCCGTGGCTGCGGAAATGCTGTACACGCTGTGCGAATGCTCAGCGCGTGGCGTCCTGCAGTCGGTCTTTCATCACCTTGCCGGTCGCGTTCAACGGCAACTCGTCGAGGAACTCTACATACCGCGGCACCTTGAAACCGGCCATTCGGCTTCGACACCAGGCGATCACGATGTCGGCGTTCAGCGGCTCACCAGGATCGATTGCGGGCGCCTTCGCGACGACGAACGCCTTGCCGACCTGTCCCAGGCGCTCGTCGGGCACGCCGATGACCGCGGCCTGGGCGATGGCGGGGTGCTCAAGCAGGAAGCCCTCGATCTCGGCCGGGTAGGCGTTGAATCCCCCGACGATGAACATGTCCTTCTTTCGGCCGACGATCCTGAGCCGGCCCGCGGCGTCGACGGTGCCGAGGTCACCGGTGTGCAGCCAGCCCTGCGGGTCGATCGCCTCCGCGGTCGCCACCGGGTCTTCGAGATAGCCCTGCATCACCGTGTAACCCCGCACCAGGACCTCGCCGTCGTCGGCGATGCGCATCTCCACGCCGTCGCAGGCCACACCGGCTGTGGTCGCGATGTCCTCGAACGTGTCTCCGGGCCGGGACAGCGTCACGGTGCCCGCTTCGGTGAGGCCGTAGCCGGTGGCCAGAGTCCGGAAAGGCAGCTCTTCGTGCACCCGCCGGATCAGCTCGACCGGGATGTCCGCTGCCCCGGTCACACCGGCGCGCAGCGTGGACAACCTCGACTTGTCCTTCACGGCCAGCAGCGAGTGGTACAGGGTCGGCGGCCCCGGCAGCATCGTGATCCGTTCTTGGGCAATGAGTTCCACGACACGGTCCACATCGAACACCGGCACGGGCACCATGGTCGCCCCGCGGATGAACGACGCGATGATTCCGGCCTTGTAGCCGAACGTGTGGAAGTACGGGTTGACCATGAGGTAACGGTCGCCCTCGCGCAGATCTGCGAGGTCGCACCATTCCTCGTACAACCGCAGGTTCTGTCGATGGTTCATCATCACGCCTTTGGGGCGTCCCGTCGTGCCCGAGGTGAAGATGATGTCGGAGATGTCGCCACCCTCGACGGGACGGCTGAACGGCCTTCCCGTGGAGAGGAAGTCGGACTTCAGGTCGATGACGGGCACATCGCCCGGAGCCTCGTACTCGACGCCCAGGAAACCCTGCTCGACCAGTACCGCCTTGGCGCCGCTCCGGGCGATGATGTCACCGGCCTCCTCGGCCTTGAAGCGGGTGTTGACGGGTACGAGCACTCCACCGGCGGTGATGAGCCCGAACGCGGCGATGATCCACTCGGCACTGTTGGGCGCCCAGACAGCGGCCCGGTCACCCTTGGCGATCCCGAAGTCAGCGAATGCCCCTGCTGCGCAACTGATCCGATTGACCAGCTGATCGAAGGTCAAGCGCAGCGGACCGTCGACGACTGCTTCCGCATCGCCGAACCGGTCCGCCGCGCTGGCGACCAACTCCGGGAGGGTCTCCCAACGGCGTCGGTACGTCACGTCGTGACGAGGCGCCCCAGATTGCCACCCATGATCTTGGCCTGGTCCTCGACCGAGAGGTGCTCGAGCGCCGTGACGTAGTGGGTCGGCTCGGCCAACCCCTCCGGATGCGGCCAGTCGGAACCGTAGAGAACCTGGTCGACACCGATCAGGTTGATCAGGTCGTCGATGCCCTCCTCGTAGAACGGGCTGACATAGATGCGGTTCTTGATCTCTTCCATCGGGTTGCCCGCGAAGGCTTCTGGTGCCTTCTTGTAGACCTCGGCCATGGAGTCCAGCAGCGGGAACATCCACTTCGAGCCGGCTTCGACGATGCCGACCTTGAGCTTGGGGAAACGGAACAGCGCCCCGTGGATCACCCATGAGGCCACCGCGTCCTGAATCGGCCGCCACTCGTTGAGAATCGACATCGCGTTCGTCTGGAACGGCAGCATCTCCTGCTGGGCGCCGTCCCACTCGGAGGTGTACCGGGAGTAGCCGCTGTCGCTGGAGTGCATTCCGACGAAGATGTCGTACTCGACGCACCGCTCCCAGAACGGGTCGAACTCGGGCAGCGCGAACGACCGCGGGCCGCGGAAACCGGGCACCGGTGCGGGCCGGATCAGGATGGCCCGCGCACCGCGCTTGACTGCCCACTCCAGCTCCTCGATGGCCTTCTCGACGATCGGAAGCGTGATCACCGGCGTGGTGAAGATCCGGTTCTGGTAGTTGAAACCCCAGACCTCGTGCAGCCATTCGTTGAGCGCGTGCACGATGACGTGGATCGCGACCGGGTCATCGGACAGGCGCTCCTCGATCAGGCTGGCCAACGTCGGGAACATCAGCGATCGATCCAGCCCGAGCTCGTTCATCTTCTCGATGCGCGGGGCAGGCTCGAAGAACGCCGGGATGGCCTTCATCGGCTCGCCGAACAGCTCACGCTTGCTCTTGCCGTCGGGGTTGCCGAACTTGAAATACTCCTCCCACGCGCCAGGCTTGGCGACCACGGAGAACGTCGGGTTCGGGATGTAGTTGCTGATCTGGCCCTTGAGCGCGATCTTCGTCCGCCCGTTGACCTCGACGTACTGGACGACGTCCTTGTACTCCTTGGGCAGATACTTCGTCATCGCCTCGGGCGGCTCGTACAGATGGTTGTCCGCATCGAACAGCGGAAACGGTATGTCGACGCGGTGCGACAGTTGTCCCATGAAAGACTCCTTTTCCTATCGGGAGAATCGTATTCTCATTCTGTGTGGGCCGCAACGGCCTATCGGACCTCCGTCGCGACGTCGGGTCGGAACCGGCTCGCCACGGACTGCCGGACCAGGAATTTCTGGACCTTGCCGCTGGCGGTCCTGGGGTAGTCCTGCCCCTCGGGGACCCGGTGCAGTTCCTCGGGCCACTTCTGTCTCGCCACCCCGCTCTGCGTGAAGTGGACCCGGACGTCGGCGAGGCTCGGCATCCGCCGCCCCTCACGGATCCGCAGGACGGCAGCGGCGCGCTCCCCCAGCCGGGGGTCAGGCACGGCCACCACCACGGCTTCGGCCACCTCCGACATGCCCATCAGCACCTCCTCGACCTCCAAGGCGCTGATGTTCTCCCCGCCCCTGATGATCACGTCGGCCTTGCGGTCGGTGATGGTCAGGTAGCCGTCCTCGTCGAGCACCCCGATGTCGCCGGTGTGATACCAGCCGTCCTCGTCGAATGCGCGTGAGGTCAGTTCGTCGTCGGTGTAGCCGAGACACAGGTCGGGACCCCGGCTGAAGATCTCGCCGTCGGGTCCGAACCTGATCTCGACACCGGGCCGGGCGTCGCCGTCGGTGAACAGTCGCTTCTCCGCCGGCGCGGACGGCCGCGAGCCGGTGATCGACGGATGCTCGGTGCTGCCGTACGAGCGGAAGACGAACATCCCCAGGTCGGTCAGTCGCTGGGTGACGGTGGCGGAGACCGTCGAACCGCCGAGACCGACGGTGGTGAAGTGGCGCAGGTGCTCGGGCCTGCAGTCGGGATGATCCAGCAGACTGGTCACGAAATACGGCGGACCACCGCCGATGGACAGGCCATCGCTTTCGATCAGCTGCAACACCCGGCCGGGATCCCACACATCGCACAGGTCGATGGGCGCACCTTCGAGAACCGGGATCAGGAACGCGCCGAGCATGCCGATGAAATGGCCGACGGGTGTCGCCGTCAGCTGACGGCCCCGGTCGGGCGGGTAGTTCTCCAGCAGCTGACGGGTTTCGCAGCACAGGGTCTGGTGGCTGTGGACCACACCCTTGGGGTCGCGCGTGGTTCCCGAGGTGAACGCGATCAGCGCGGGGCCCGCTGGATCTGCGGCCACGGTGCCGTCCAGCGGCTCGTCGGCGAGAAGGTCCTCGAACGAGGGGCTGTCCACCAGCGCGACGATCGGGATCTCTGCACAGAGATCCGGCTGAAACCGCATCCGCCCGAACTCCGGCGCCGTCACGAACACGCGCGGCTTGGCGGTCGCGATGATGTGCGCGAGTTCTTTGCGGCCGTAGAAGTGGACGATCGGAACGGTGACCGCACCCAGGAACGCCGAGGCCCAGAAGGTCACGGCCGCTTCTCGCCAGTTGGGCAGCTGCATCGCCACGACGTCGCCGGAGCCCACGCCCCGCGCGCGCAGGCCGGCCGCCAAGCGCCGCGCGTCGCGCGCGACCTCGCCGAAGGTGCCCGAGTAGGGACGCACCTCCGAGTGCACGTGAAAGCCGGCATCGGCGTGGTCTGCGAGGCCGCGGGCGAGAAGTTCACCCAGGGTTTCCCGGGTCCAATACCCTTCCTGCTCGTAGCGCTTGACCAGCTCAGCAGGAATCTGCCGCATGGCTGTGGGCCACCTTCCGTCAGCCGGGACACGCGAACGCGATGCTATTCTCCGCCAGCGAGAATGCCAATACCGTAGAGGGAGAATGCCCGATGGTCGATCTCGACATCGCCGATGGTCTGGCGATCATCACCATCGACCGCCCGCACGCGCGCAATGCGATCTCGCTGGACACCATGGACCAGCTCGACGCAGCCCTCGACAGCGCCGAAGGGGCGCAGGCGCTTGCGCTCACCGGCGCAGGCGAGAAGGCATTCGTCTCCGGCGGCGACCTGAAGGAACTCAGCGCACTGCGTACCGAGGAGCAGGCTGCGGGAATGGCGCTGCGCATGCGATCGATCTGCGACCGCATCGCCGGCTTCCCCGCGCCGGTCGTGGCGGCGCTCAACGGCCACGCGCTCGGCGGCGGAGCCGAGTTCGCCGTCGCCGCGGATATCCGCCTGGCGGCCGATGACATCAAGATCGGGTTCAACCAGGTCGCGCTGGCGATCATGCCGGCCTGGGGCGGCGCCGAGCGGCTCGTCGACCTGGTCGGCTACAGCAGGGCGCTGCTGCTGGCCGGCACCGGGCGGATTCTGACCGCCCCAGATGCCGAGCGGATCGGACTCATCGATCAGGTGATTCCCCGCGCCTCCTTCGACGAGCAGTGGCGCCTCGTCGCACGGTCGCTGGCCACCGCGCCCGCCCGTGAGGTCAAGCGCGTGATGCGCGGCGTACCCACCACCGACGCCGTCGCAGCCTTCGCCCGGCTGTGGGTATCCGACGAACACTGGGCCGCGGCGGACAGGGTGTTGAAGAAGAGTCCGTAGGCGTTCCGCACCGGCCGCGTCCGCCCCCCGTTGGCCGGCTTCAGGCGACGTGTTCTCTCTAGACGAGAACGCCATTTCCGATTATGGTCAATCCGTGCCGACCACGCAGCGGGCGCTGGCGCCCGAGATCTCCACCTGGCCGAATGACGATCCGCACCTTGTCGGGAGCGCCTGCGGTACCTGTCGAGCCACCACGTTTCCGGTGCAACAGCGTTGCCCGAAGTGCAGTGGTGGCGACATGTCCGACGTGCTTCTGCCGCGGCGCGGCACGCTGATCGCCTGGACGACGCAGGGCTTTCCGCCCGGCTCACCGTACAAGGGACCCACGGGCAAGGACTTCGTACCGTTCGGCGTCGGCCTCGTCCAGCTCGAGGACGTCATCCGCGTCGAGGGTCGGCTCACCGAAAACGACCCGGCGAAGCTGCAATTCGGCCAGGAGGTCGAGCTCACGATGTTGCCGTTCACGACCGACGCCGACGGCACCGAGGTCGTCACCTTCGCATTCGCGCCGGTAGGCGAGTGAGGATCTGACGATGACCAAGCCCTCCCCCGCCGCCGCGAATGACGTCGCCATCATCGGCGTCGGTCTGCACCCGTTCGGCCGGTTCGACAAGACCGCGATGCAGATGGGCGCCGAGGCAATACAGTTCGCGCTCGACGACGCCGGCGTCGAATGGAAGGACATCCAGTTCGGCTTCGGCGGCAGCTACGAGGTGTCCAACCCCGACGCCGTCACCCGCCTCGTCGGGCTCACCGGGATCACGTTCACCAACGTGTTCAACGCCTGCGCGACCGCGGCATCAGCGATTCAGCAGACCGCCGACACCATCCGGTTGGGCAAATACGACATCGGGATCGCCATCGGGCTCGACAAGCACCCCCGCGGGGCATTCACCGACGATCCCGCCAAACTCGCTCTCCCACAGTGGTATGCCGAGAACGGTCAGTTCGTGACGACCAAGTTCTTCGGAATGAAGGCCAACCACTACATCCACAAACACGGCATCTCGGAGGAGACGCTGGCCCGAGTGGCCAACAAGAACTTCCGTAACGGCGTCCTCAACCCGAACGCGTTCCGGCGCAAGGAGATCTCCGTCGACGAGATCATGGCGTCCCCGGTGCTGAACTACCCGTTGCGCCAGTTCATGTTCTGCGCTCCCGATGAGGGCGCCGCGGCGGTCATCATGTGCCGCGCGGACATCGCGCGCCGTTTCACCGACAAGCCGGTCTATGTCAGGGCCTCGGAGATCCGCACCCGCACGTTCGGCGCTTACGAGGTGCACGCCACGTCCGCACCCCTGGACGAAGATCCGTCGCCGACGGTGTTCGCAGCCAGCGCCGCGTACGAGGCGGCAGGTATCGGCCCTGAGGACATCGACATCGCCCAGCTGCAGGACACCGACGCCGGCGCCGAAGTGATCCACATGGCCGAGACGGGATTGTGCGCCGACGGCGAGCAGGAGAAGCTGCTCGCCGACGGCGCGACCGAGATCCACGGTTCGATCCCGGTGAACACCGATGGCGGATTGATCGCCAACGGCGAGCCCATCGGGGCGTCCGGTTTACGGCAGGTGCACGAGTTGGTGCGGCAGCTCCGCGGCGAAGCGGGAGACCGTCAGGTTCCCGGCCGGCCCAAGGTCGGACTGGCACAGGTCTACGGCGCACCGGGGACGGCGTCGGCGACCATCCTGTCCCTGTAACGACTTTCACCCCTGGAGCTTCAGTAGCCGATCGGCTACTGTGCCAAGTAGCCGATCGGCTACTTGGCTGGCGAAAGGGGTGCGATGCAGTTTCTCGCCGAGGCCGAGGATCGCCCCGCCACCGCGAACATCAGGACGCAATTGGTCTGTTTGTGGACGGCGCCGGTGGTCGGTGCGGTTCTGCTGATCGCATTCGTTGCTTTTCCCGGGTTCCTTCCGCCGATGTCTGCAGAGTTGACGGCCGGTCAGGTGGCGGACTTCTACGCCGACAACACGGCACTGATCCGCTTCAGCATGCTCGTCTTCAACCTCTGCGCGATCATGCTGGTGCCGTTCTTCGCGCTGATCGTGGTCCAGATGAAGCGGATGACGTCGCAGAGCCACGCGTTGGCGTACTGCTACCTGACGGCGGTCGTGAGCGGGGCCACGATCTTCGCGTTGGCCGACATCTTCTACCTGGTCGCCGCGTTCCGGCCCGAGCGGAGCCCCGAACTCCTGCTGCTGCTCAACGATCTGGCCTGGATCACGCTGGTGGCGCCTGTCGGCATGCTCGTGGCACAGAACCTCCTGCTGGCGCTCGCGGTCTACTTCGACACCGGCCGCGGAGCCACCTCTGCGCCCGTGTTTCCGCGCTGGGTGGGACATTTCGCGGTACTCACCGGCCTCGCAATGGCCCCTGCCGCAGCCGCTGCGGTGTTCCGGACCGGGCCGCTGGCATGGGACGGCGCCATCTCGTTCTGGTTGCGTGGCGGCGCGTTCGTGGCGTTCATCGTGGTCATGTTCTTCGTCCTTCGCGCGGCACTGCACCGGCAGGCCGTCCAGGACGGTGTGGCGCGGTGAGCCCTGTCGCGGCACCGCAATCCGGCGCGCAGACCACCGGTCGGCAGTTGACACCGGCCGCAGGCAAGCGCGACCTCTGGATCGTCTTCTCGATCGTGCCCGTGTTCTACACGGCGTTCGGCATCATCTTCTTCGCCCTTGCCAGGACGATGCCGCCGCCGCGCCCCGATGTGACGACCCAGCAGAAGGTCGAATTCTTCGCCGCGCACCAGCTCACCATCCAGGTCGGTTTCGGCATCCTCATCCTCATCATCGGCGGTGCCGGCGTCGCCAACGGCATCGTCGTGTATCACATGAAACGCATGTCGACCGGCTCGGCGATGGCCTACGTCTACCTGGGCGGCATGGCCGTCGGAGCGCTGCCGGGCTGCCTGCTGGTCGCCTTCTGCTTCCTGACGGCGACCTTCCGGCCGGGCCGCGATCCCGAGATCCTTGCGCTGCTCTACGACCTCGGGTGCCTGTCCTACGTCGGTTCACTCGGGTGCTTCACCGCCGCATACTTCGGGTTCGCCGTCGCGATACTGTACGACCGAAACGGCGTCTTCCCGAAATGGCTTGCCTACGTGACTGTCTGGCAGATCGTCACGGAGATCCTCGCGGTGCCCGTCTTCATCGCACCTGCGGGCCCGTTCGCGTGGAACGGCTCGATGTCTTTCTGGACCGGCACGGTGATCTTCGGCTTCTGGTTGTCGTGCGTGATCGTCTTCCTCAAGAAGGCCAACGAGGAGCAGGCGTCCGACGAGGCACCGCTGCCGTGACGGAGACGACGCAGGCCCGGCCGGCCGGGCGGACGGGACGGTCCACCCACCTCCCCGGCGACGGCGCCGTGTGGGTCATGGTCCTGGGTGACCTGATCATCTTCGGGTCGTACTTCCTGATCTTCATGGTGCACCGCAGCATGGCGCCGCAGGAGTTCCTGGCTGCCCAGCGGCATCTGAACCTGAACATCGGCGTCTTGAACACCGTTGTCCTGCTGACGAGTTCATGGTTCGTCGCACGCAGTGTGGTCGCCGCCAGGACCGGAGACTTCGCGACCGCGGTTCGGCTGACCTACCTCGGCGGTGCCTGCGGCGCCCTGTTCATCGGACTCAAGGGCTACGAGTGGGCGACGAAGATCGCCCAGGGGCACACGCTCGGCGCGAGCGAGTTCTTCACCTTCTACTACATGCTCACCGGAGTGCATCTGTTCCATGTCGCACTCGGGATGTTGGTGATGGGATTCGTGGCGCGGGAGCTACGACGGCCGCACCGGCGACGCATGTCGATGGTCGAGTCGGGAGCGGTGTACTGGCACATGGTCGACCTGTTGTGGGTGGTCATCTTCGGCCTGCTGTACGTGATGAGGTGACCATGAGCAGACCGGCCACGGCCACAAGCGCCACCGGAACCGGGAAGCGCACCATCACCGTTGCGTGGCTTGCACTTTCGGCAATCACAGTGATCTCGTGGTGGCTGGCGCCGGGCCATTCCGGCGATCCCCCCGTCCCGAGCATTCCGATCACCGTCGCCGTGGTCGTGCTGGGCTTCGTCAAGTGCCGGATGATCATCCGCTACTTCATGGAAGTGCGGACCGCACCGAGGTGGCTGGGCCGCAGCACGGACGCGTGGCTGCTGGTCCTGTGGACGGCAATCCTGGTGATCTACCTCTGGTGACTAAGCGTGCGCCGATGACTCGGCCTGGTCCGCGACGGCGGGCAGCGGGTCGCCTTCCAGGCGCCGGATCCACTCTTCGCAGAACGCGAAGGTCTCGGCGTGCCCGGTGTTCATCCCGAGCGCACGCTCCATCACCAGGGCCTGCGACACGCTCGTCGCGAACACCGTCCACACCACCGCGGGCACGTCGGCCGAGGCCACGCCGTAACGCTGCAGCGCGTCGGCGATCGCGCGGTTCTGCTCCTGCCGGAACCGCTCGGCGTAGTAGACGATCTCCGCGCGCAGGGCCTTGCGATGGTTCGCCAGCCCCATGAATTCCATTGTCAGGCGGGTGGCTTCGGGAGCCGTGCTGAATCTCCACAGAGCCCACAGAGGCTGCGGTGACTGCAGCGCGGTGGCCAGCACCGCAAGACCTTCCTCGGCCCTGCGATGGAACACAGCCAGGAACAGGTCCTCCATCGTGCGGAAGTAGTAATGCACCAGTTGCGGCTTCAGCCCGGCCCGGTCGGCCACGCGGCGCGACGTCACCGCGGCGTAGCCCTCTTCGATGAGCAGCTGTTCCGCTGCATCGAGCAGCACGACGCGGTTCTTGGCGTCCGGTGCCCCGATCCGTCGCGGCGATGCCATGCTCTCTCCCACTTCTTCACCGATACCCAATTCCAGCGTGACACCACCGGTGCCCGCCGACTCGCAGAAATGGACTCCGATGTCGCTGCGTGTCGCGTCGACCTTGACCCTAACTCTCGCACCATGCTAAGCAGGTGCTCAGCATTTCGACGATCTGGCCCGCCGGCCCCGGGAGGCATACGTACATGAGCGACTTCGACACGATCGACTACTTCACCGATCCCGCTCTGGTGCCCGACCCGCACCCCTACTTCGACCACCTGCGCGCACAATGCCCCGTGGTCAAGGAGCCCCACTACGGAGTGCTGGCGGTCACCGGCTATGACGAGGCCGCAACCGTGCTTAAAGACAACGAGACGTTCTCGTCGTGCATCGCGGTGGCCGGTCCGTTCCCTCCACTGCCGTTCACCCCCGAGGGCGACGACATCACCGACCAGATCACCGCCCATCGTCCCCAGATGCCGATGTTCGAGCACATGGTCACGATGGATCCGCCGGATCACACGAATGCGCGTTCCCTCCTGAATCGGCTGCTGACGCCGAGCCGGCTCAAGGAGAACGAAGACTTCATGTGGCGCCTGGCCGACGAGGTGCTCGACGACTTCGTCACCGACGGACGCTGCGAATTCCTCACCGCCTTCGCGAAGCCGTTCTCGTTGCTGGTGATCGCCGACATGCTGGGCGTTCCGGAGGAAGACCACGACGAGTTCCGCGCCGTCCTCGGCGCACCGAGACCCGGCGCCAACGTGGGCTCGCTCGACCACAGTGACCTCGTCGGCACAAATCCACTGGAGTGGCTCGACGAGAAGTTCATCGGATATCTCGAGGACCGTCGGCGCGAACCGCGCAACGACGTGCTCACCGCGTTGGCGACCGCCAAGTACCCAGACGGGTCGACACCTCCCGTGATCGAGGTCGTCCGTTCCGCGACGTTCCTCTTCGCCGCCGGGCAGGAGACCACCACCAAGCTGCTGTCGGCCTCCATGCGGGTACTCGGCGACCACCCCGAGGTCCAGGACCGTCTGCGCCGCGACCGCAGCCGGATCCCGATCTTCGTCGAGGAGGCGCTGCGGATGGATGCGCCGGTCAAGAGCCAGTTCCGGCTGGCGAAGAAGAACACCAAGGTCGGTGACATGGACGTGCCTGCAGGCACCACGATGATGGTGTGCCCCGGCGCGGTGAACCGCGACCCGAACCGCTTCGAGCATCCCCACGAGTTCGACCTCGACCGCAAGAACGTCCGCGAGCACATCGCGTTCGGTCGTGGCGTGCACTCCTGCCCCGGCGGCCCCTTGGCGCGCGTCGAGGGCCGGGTGTCGATCGAACGAATCCTGGACCGCATGGCCGACATCCAGATCGACGAGGAACTGCACGGGCCGCCCGGGGCGCGTCGTTACACCTACGAACCCACGTTCATCCTGCGGGGGCTGACCGACATCAACATCACGTTCTCCCCCGTTGGGTAGGCGCGCGAGCGAATCCGGCACGGTACGGGAATCTGCGTTCTAACATTCGAAAATGGTGTTCTACAAAACGCTTCCGGTGCTCGCCGTCTCCGTCGCGGCCCTGTGCACGGCAGGCTCCGTCATCGCGGGCGGCACAGCGGCAGCGCAGCCACCGCTGCGCCATATCCAGTACACGGTGGGCGCCAGCCAGGACATCGCTAATGCCGAGATCTACTGGCGCCAGATCGATCCGCCGGACTGGGGTGCCTACAGCCACAATCCGTACGAGTTCACCCCGAACGTCGAGGCCAACCTCGGCCCGAATCAGGCCTGGGTCCACGAGACCTGGCTGGCCGACCCGGATCAGTGGGCGATGGTGGTGGTAGGTCTGCCCGCGCAGTCCACGCCGCCACTGGCCGATCCCGGCTTCGTGTGCGAACTTCGCGTCGATGACGTCGTCGTGGCGACCGACGCAGGAACCAAGGGAGCGCTCTGCTCCCTGCGTCCGTGGTGACTGCTGCGTGACTATGGCGGCGGCGGGTTTCCGCCGCCGACGGACATGTCGCTGCGCTCCCAGTAGGAGCGGTTGTCTTTCATGATGCACGTCAGGATGAGGCCGTCCGGCGCCTGCGCCATCTGTCCATCGAGCGCCGGGCACAGGTCGCCCCTGTTCTTGACTCCGTGCATCTCCGGCGACCGGAACCAGCGCGGCTCATAGCGCCGCGGGGACCCGCAGAACACCAGCCGGCCCCAATCGGTCACCCCGAACGCGTAATACGTGGTGTTGGCGCAGTAGGACCCCAACACCACGTTGGGCTGGATCCCGGGCGTGCAGTTCGGATAGTTGCACTCACCGCCGGGGGGCGGCGGGGGCGGCTGTGCCGCGGCCGACGGTGCGGTCATCAGTACTGCCGGGGCCGCGAGGGCGGCGAGCACCGAGACGAAGGATCGCATTCGGCTATTTTCCCATGCGGCGGAACGAAATTCTCGCTTTTAAAGAGCTGCACTCTGGGCGCGGTTAGGCTGGGCGTATGCGCACAACACGTGTGGTGAAAGCCCTTGCCGCAACGGCGGTCGCCGTACTTGGCAGTGTAGGCCTCGCGCCCACCGCTCAGGGTGAGGATTGGGGCGTCGACATCAGCGGAACCTGGCGGGTGTTCTCGGACGGCGACTGGGCCAGGACCAACCAGGTGAAGATCAAGCAGCAATCGGTGCTGGAGACCTGGAATGTCAACGTGTCGTGCGTGAGTCCGATCGAATGTTCGGGCGAGGTGCACAGCGACCGCGGGTGGACCGGCACCGCCAGGCTCGACGCATTCTGGTACGTCGAACATGTGGTGCCCAACTGGATGCCCTGTCCCAATGGCACATTCGCCACGGGCTACCAGAAGTTTCAGCTCTGGGGCGTGAATCCGGAAACCGAACTGGGAGTCACCCGCAACATCACGACGTTCGCCGGACGCAACATCACCAAGGGCGACAGTGGGGCCTGCGGCAAGAACCTCTCGACGGTCATCGAGATCCCGGTGCGGATGGAGAAGATCTCCTAAGTCCGCACCGGCATCCGCGGGCCGATCACATCGGCAGCAGATCCTTCCACGATGTCGGAGCTGAGCCGGCCGCCACGTTGGTGACCTGGTGCAGCGCACCGTCCGGCGCCACGTACTGCCCTGTCTGTGGGTCGTACTGAGCTGTCGCGACCGACGGTCCCCCAGATTCGTTGCCGTCGAATGCACTTGGCGCGACGGGCACCGCCTGGCCCGGCATCAGTGGGCCCTGGCCGGGTGGCAGCGGCGCGGGCGGCAGGATCGGTGGCTGGGCCGGCGCGGGCGCGCCGGGCACCATCGGCGCCGGTGCGCCCACCGGGAACGGTGGCGTACCCGGCTCAGACACCGGCGGTGTGCCCGCCCGCACCGCACCCGGCGGCAACGGCGTCCCCTCAGGCGGCAGGTAGATCCGGTCCGGACCTTCGACGGTCGCATCGATGGGCACACCCTGGGACACCAGGTTCGGATCGAACGGATACGGACCGGTGATGTGGTTGCGCATCGCTGTCGGGACGAATCCCCGTGGATCGTTGCAGAGTTCGACGGTCGGGGCCCGCTTACCGGGGTGCTCGATGCAGGGATAGTTGCGGGCGCCCCGCACGTTCATCGGAGAATCCTGCGGCAGTTTGCAGTACAGCCCGTCCGGGGTGTCCAGCGTCGTCTCGTCCTCGGGCGAGCGCCACTGCGTCGACGGCAGGAAGCCGACCGTGCACGGGTTCGGATCGCTGATGGTCAACGCGAAGTCGCCCATCGGCAGGCCGGTCGGACTGTTCTGTGGCAGGCCGAAGGACTGCTGGGCGGCGATGATGCCGGGGAACAGCACGAGGAGTTGCTCGAGGGCCGGGTTGTAGGTGAGCAGCGTCTGCCCCACCGTGGTGAGATTCGCCAACAGGATGGGCAGTGTGGGCTTGAGCTGGTTCAGCAGTCCGCTGACCTCTTGTGCGAAGCCGGGACCGCGTTCCAGGAGTGCGCGGACTTGCGGGTCGTTCTGCGCCACCTGCGCCGTGACCCCGTTGAGGCTGCGCGCCCACGTCTTGATCGCGTCGGTGGTTTCGGCCTGTGAGTCCAACAGCGGCCCGCTGTCGTCGATGAGTGACCGCATCTGGTCGGATACGCCGTTGACGTCGTTGGTGATCGTCGACGCCGAGTCGAGCAGCGACCCGAAATCGGGACCTGCTCCGTTGAACGCCGTGAACGTCTCGTCGAGGAGGTCGGGAATCCTGTCCTTGGGCAGGCTCCCCACCAATGCACTCATCTGATCCAGCATCGGCCCGACCTGCTGAGGAACGGTGGTGTTGGCCACCGGGATCCGCGCCCCGTCCTCCAGGTAGGGGCCGTCGTCGGTGTTGGGCCGCAGATCGACGTATTGCTCTCCGACGGCTGAGACGCTGAGCACCTCAGCTCGCAGGTCCGCGGGGATCTTCGGCGAGGTCTCCAGCGACAGGGTCGCTTCCGCGCCGTTCTCGGTCAGCGCGACACTGGTGACTTTACCGACCTGGACCCCGCGGTACGTCACGTTGCTGAACCGGTAGAGCCCGCCGGACTCCGGCAGTTCCAGCGTGACGGCCAGTCGGCCCACACCGAGCAGGGTGGGCACCTGCATGTAGGCGAAGAGCATCACCGCCACACCGACGATCGACGCGATCGTGAAGATGATCAACTGGTTTCGGACGAAGCGGGTGAGCATCAGCCACCTCCTCCAGGTGTCGGCACGGCGGGCGCGGCGGCCGGTGCAGCGGGGGGTACCGGCGCCGGTGCCGGCGCGCCGTAGGGACCGGCGAAGATCTGGTCACCGGTGATCGGCTGCGACTGCGGCAGCCACGGCGCCGCGGGCGGTTGCGGCACCACGGGCAGCAGCGGCTGGGCCGCCGGAAGTGGCGGTGCACCTTCCGGCGGAGCCGGGATGGCCTCGGCCGGAGGCGGGGCGACACCGATCGCCATCGGGTTGTACGAGTAGTTCAGGTAGTACGGATCCCCGGGTGCAGGAATCAGTTTGGCGTTCTCGTCACCCCACCGTGTACCGAGCAGCAGTGTCTTCTTCAACCGGGGATAGGTGAGGTCGAAGATCGCGTACAGATTGATGTAGTCGCCGCGGGTGATGCGGTCGGCGAACGTCGGACCGTACGGGAACGCGCTGGCCCACAGCAGGGCCAGGTTGAGGTCCGGGCCGACGTCGGCGAGCGCCCCGAGGATCGGGCCCAGGTTCTCCAGGTTCTTGACCAGATCGTCGCCTGCATCGTTCACCAGACCCGTTGCGGTGTCGCTGAACTGGCCGAGCTTTTCCAGCGCGGTGGTGAACTGGGGCCGTTCCTGGATCAACACGTCGATCGCCGGCGGAATCTCTTTGAGGGCACGGTCGATCACATCGCGTTGACCGGCGAACGTCCCGGCGACCCGCCGCAGCTGCACCATCGACGCGATGATGTTCTCCCGTTGCTCCGCAAGGACTCCGACGAAGTCGTCGAGTCTGGTGAGGAGTTCCCGAACTTCGGTCTCGCGTCCGGAGAACGCGGTGTTCATGTTGTGGATGATGTCGCCGATCTGACCGAGCCCTCCCCCGTTGGCCACCGTGGACAGTGACGACAGGGTTTGTTCGGTGGTCGGATAGGTCGACGCCGAGTTCAGCGGGAGCGTGGCACCCGGCTGCATCCGGCCCTGCGGGGATTCGCCGAGCGGAGGATCCAGGGCCAGGTGCATCGATCCGAGCAAGCTGGTCTGGCCGACGGTGGCCACCGCGTTCGCAGGAACCACCACGTCGGGTTTGACCGAGATCTCCACGTCGGCGTGCCAGTTCTGCACCGTCATCTTGCCGACGCTGCCGACGATGACGTCGTCGATCATGACCGGCGAGTTCGATTCCAGGGTGGCCACATTCGGCACCTGGACGTGATAGCTGACAGCGTCCGGTCCGCGCCCCACCGCACCGGGCAGTGGCAGGGAGTTCACCCCCTGGAAAGCGCAGCCGCTGAGCGACACCGCCACAGTGCAGCCGACGACGGTCAACTGCTTGACTCCGCGGATCATGATGGCGGCATCCCTTCAGCGGGCAGCAGCGGCGCGTTGGGCGCCGACGGCGGCGGGCCGCCAGGAGTCCCCGTCGGCGGCCCAGCAGGACCCTGAGGGGGCAACAGCAGTCCGTCGACAGACTGCGGCTGCGGTTGCGCCGGGATGTTCGACAAGATGTTGGGCGGTCCCGGGATCGGCGCACCCGGGAACAGCGCCGGCGACGGCGTGGCAGGCGCGTCCGGGTCCGGCTGATAGATCCCCGGCGGTCCTGGCGGTGCCTGCCAGCCCGGAGGCGGCGGGACATCGCCCGAACCGACGTACGCCGAGACTGTCGGCGGGGTCTCCGGCGGGTCACCCGGCCCCGCACCGCCCGGTGCCAGCTTCGGGTCGGTGTAGATGATCCGGTCCGGGCTGACTGCCGGACGCAGGTAGGGGTTGACCGGGAACGGAAGGTTGTGGATGGGGATCGAGCGCAGCGCGGGCCCGAGGTACTGGGCACAGAGCTTGGCAGTCTCGGGCGCGGTGGTGTTCGCTACGCCGCCGATGAGACCGCAGACGAACCAGACGGGATTCGAGAAGTTCGACACCGAGAACGCACCGGTGACCGATCCGCCGTTCGGGTAGTAGATGTTCTCGAAGTTGGCGATCGCGTTCGGCGTGATGTGCAGAACGTTCTCCAGCGCAAGCCGATTGTCGACCAGGACCTGGGTGACCTGACCCAGGCTCCGGATCTGTTCGGCGGTCTGGTCTCTGCTGCCCGCCACGAAACGCTGAACCTCGCCGATGGCGAAGGTCAGATCGGTCAGGGCGGCATCGAGGTCGGACCTGCTGTCATTTACCACGCTGGTCAGGCTGGCCAGCCGGTTCTGGAACAGCACGATCTGCTGCTTGCTGTCGCGCAGCGCCGAGACGAAAATCTGCAGGTTCTTGATGATGTCGACGATGTTGCCGCTGCCCTCGGCGAAAATCCTTGCCACGCCGGAGAGTTGGCGCAGAGTTTCGCGCAGCTTCTCGCCGTTGCCCTCCATCGCGTTCGCCGCACTGTCGACGAACCGGGAGATCGAGGTGCCCGACACGCCCGCCTGCGGACCCAGTTCCTCCGACAGCCGCATCAGCTGGGTCTTCACTTCGTCCCATTCGACCGGCACGGCGGTGTTCTCTTCCGGAATCACGCCGCCGTCGCCCATGGTGGCCCCGCCACCCGAGCGATAGGCCGGGGTGAGCTGAACGTAGCGCGCCGCAACGAGATTCTGCGCGACGATCACCGCCTTGGCGTCGAGGGGAATGGGAACTCCCCTGTCGACCTTGAGCGTCATCCGAGTCTGGGTGCCTGCGGGCTCGATCTTGTCGATCGTGCCGACCTTGACCCCGGACACCCGGACCTCGTCGCCGGGATAGATGGCCGTCGCCGTCGGGAAGTAGGCCGTGATCGTCTTGGGCCCGAAGAACACCTGCCGGACGAGGAAGGCCGCGCCGGCGATCAGCAAGATGGCCAGCAGGATCGCCGTCCCGGCCACCAACCGTTTACGGGTTGCCATCATTGGGGAGATCTCCAGGCTGCGGAAGGCTGTTGACGGGGAACGGGAGCTGCGCACGCGGGCCTGCGTTGTCCGGCGGCTGGCCGATGTCGACGCCGTTGCGGAATCCGAACGCGTAGTCGAGGAACGGTTGCAGCAGCTGGGCCGGTTGGATGTTGGGGATCAGCGCGTTGTAATACGCACCGTTGGAGACGATCTCGCCCTGGGTCAGGTAGTACTTGGCCGCACCGGGCAACATCTTGGCGAGATTGTCCCGGTTCTTCTCCAACATCCTCGTGACGTTGTTCAGCCGCTCCAGCGCCGGGGCGAGTTCGGCCTCGTTGTCGGCGACGACCCCCGACAGCTGCTTGGAGACCGCCGAGATGTTGGCGAGCAGGCTGGTGATCGAGTACTTGCGCTCGTTGAGCACTGCGAGGAGGTCGTTCGAGTTGAGGATCAACGCGTTGACCTGCCTGCTGCGCTCGGAGAAGATACCCGTCACGTCGCCCGCGGTCCGCAGGAGCTCGGCCAGGCTTTCGTTGCGGCTGTTGAGCGACTGCGACAGCCGGGACAGCCCGTCGAACGTCGGGCCCAGCTGTGGCGCAATCTGATCGAGCGTCTGAGACAGGGTGTCCAACGACTGGTTGAGCGAGGCGGTGTCGGTGTCCCTGGTGTTCGCCGTCAACTCACTCACCGCATCCGTCAGCGAGTACGGCGACGACGTGCGGGTGGCGGGGATGACCTGCTGGGGGTCCAACGTCCCGCTGCCATCGGAGTCGAGGGCGAGCACCCGTTCGCCGAGGAGCGTTCCGGTGCGGATATGCGCGGTGGTGTCCGAGCCGAGCGCGTACTTGCCGTCGATCGTGAAGCCGACGAGCGCGTCGCCGTTGTCGAGCGTGATCGACGACACCGAACCGACTTTGATCCCGGACACGGTGACGTCGTTGCCCACGGTGAGGCCACCGGCCTCGGTGAACAGGGCCTGGTAGCGCACGGCGGTGGCCCACGACAACAGGCGTTCGGGCTGCAGCCCGACGGCGATGACCAGGATGATCAGGACGACGCCGATGAAGCCGGCCCTGACGAGCTGAGATCCGCGATACTTGAGCATCTACTCGTCCACGCACCTTCCCTCTTCTTGTTTTATCCAGGGGAAGACCACAGTGCGCCCTTCGAGGTCACTGGCGCGGAAGCTGATACCGCAGATGTAGTACGGGAACCAGGCGCCGTACGAACCGACTCGGGCGAGTTTTCGGTAGATCTCGGGCAGACGTTGGAGCGTCGCATCGAGGCGGTCGAGATCGTTGTTGACCAGCGGCGCAAGACGATTCATCTCATCGACCGTGTTGGCCAGCGGCGCCCGGCCACGGCTGAGCAGATCGGCGATCGAGGCGGTGCCGGTGTCCAGTGACTCGATGGCCGTGCCGATGGGGTCGCGGTCGGCCGCCAGCCCTTTGACCAGTTGCTCGAGTTTGTCGATGGCCCCGGAGAATTCGTCGCCGTCCTCGGCGAGGGTGTCCAGCACCGTCCTCAGGTCGGTGATCAGTTCTTCGATGACCTGATTGTTGTCGGCCAGCGAGTTGCTGAACGACGACGTCTTCGCGAACAGGGAATCCAGGGTTCCGCCCTGGCCCTGCAGGATCTGGACGAGCGAGGACGTGAGGCCGTTGACATCCTCCGGATTCAACCCCTGGATGACGGGTTTGAGGCCACCGAGCAGGACGTCGAGGTCGAGTGCGGGAGCGGTGCGATCCACGGGAATCTGGCCGCCGGCGGGCACGATCTGCGTCGAGTCCGGGGTGTCGACGAGCTCGAGGTAACGATCCCCGACGAGGTTGAGATATCGGATCGCGGCATTCGTCCCGGTGGTCAGCACGGTGTTGCGGTCGGCGTCGAACGTGACCAGAACCGATCGGTCGGCCTGCAGTTCCACGTTCTGCACGCTGCCGACCCGGATGCCGGCGATGCGCACGGTGTCGCCGGCCTTCAGCCGCGAAGCATCTTTGAACACGGCCGAATATTGGTTAGCCGCACCGGTTCTGGTGTCGCTGAAGACCAAGAAGAGGAACGCGGTCAGCACTGCCATGACGAGGCCGAACGCGGTGAACTTGATCAGCGTCGCGGTTGAGCGGGTCATCCGGGCATTCCGATCTGGGCGGTGTTGCGCGGCGGCCCGTCCAACGGTCCGAACAGCCAGTTCTTCAATCCCTCGGAGTTCAGCAGGATTCCGGAGTTTCCGTACTGTGCCGGGTTGGCCCCGACGTCCCCGACGATCAGCGGCGGGACGAACTCTGCGGGCATCTCCGGCAGACCCAGCTCCGCGCAGTAATCCCGGCCGCCGCTGGATGCTGCGACCTTCGGCAGATCACGCGGGTAGCGGTAGCGCTCCACGCCCAAGGTCAGACCGGACGAGACGAAGATGCCGGAGAACTGCGGCGGCGACTTCGCGAACGGGACCAGCCCGCCGATGCCGCACCACAGTGATTTGCGGTAGGCGTAGAGCAGATCGGTGGTGGGCACGAGCAGGTCCAGCGAGGAGGTCAGGGCCTGGCGGTTGCCACCGACGACCTCGTTGCCGAGGTCTGCCAGACCGATGGAGCTGACCAGGAATTCGTCGAGGTTGTCCTGCTCGTCGACGATGGAGTTGCTCAGCGTCGTCGTGTTTCCGATGATCCCCATCAGATCGGGACTGGCATCCGCGTAGGCGTTGAGCGTCGGTACGGCGGCCTCGATATCGTGCGCCAGGTTCGGCAGGCTCGGTTCCAGCTTGCCCAGCAGGGCGTTGAAGTCGGACAGCGTCTGGCCGAACTTCTCACCGCGGCCGTTGAACGCCTGGGAGATGGCGCCGAGGGTTTCGTTGAGCTTGGTCGGGTCGACGGCATCGAGCACGTTGACGAGTTGCTGGAAGACGGTGTTGATCTCGACGGTGATGTGCTCGCCCGACAGGACCTGTCCCTTCTGCAACTCGCCGGACGGATTCGGGGGCGCTTCGAGTTGAACGAACTTGGCGCCGAACACCGTCGAGGAGGCGATGTCGACGTTGACGTTCGAGGGGATCAGGTGCAGCTGCGACGGGTCCATGTCCAACTGCAGCTCGGCCTTGCCGTCGGGCCGGTACTGGATGGACTTGACGGTACCGACCTGGACGCCGCGCATCTTCACCTTGGCGTCGGGGTTCATCACCAACCCGGCCCGCTCGGAGATGACGGTGACGGGAACGGTTTCGGTGAAGGTGCCCGCGAAGAGCCCGACAGAGACGGCGAAGATCACCAGCAGCGCGGCGACCAGGCCGAGGCCGGCCAGTGGCCGGACCAATCCGCTTTTACTCAACTCGTCTCCCTAGCCCGACAGGTTGAAGTTGCCGTTGGAGCCGTAGATCGACAGCGACACCAGAAGCGTCACCGAGACCACCACCACCAGTGAGGTGCGCACGGCGTTGCCCACCGCGGCGCCCACACCGGAGGGCCCGCCCGAGGCGAAGTAACCGAAATAGGTGTGTACCAACAGGATCGCGATCGCCATCAACACTGCCTGCAGGAACGACCACAGCAGGTCGATCGGGTTGAGGAACGTGTCGAAGTAGTGGTCGTAGAGCCCGCCGGACTGGCCGAACAACACCACGGTGGTGAACTGCGACGCCACGAACGACAGGATCACCGCGATCGAGTACAGCGGGGTGATCGCGACCATGCCCGCCACGATGCGCGTGGACACCAGGTACTCCACCGGTCGGATGCCCATCGATTCGAGCGCGTCGATCTCCTCGTTGATCCGCATCGCCCCCAGCTGCGCGGTCACGCCGGCACCGAACGTCGCGGCCAACCCGATACCGGCGACCACCGGTGCGGCGATGCGCACGTTGATGAACGCGGCAAGGAACCCGGTCAGCGCCTCGATGCCGATGTTGCCCAGCGAGCTGTACCCCTGAATCGCCAAGGTGCCGCCGGCTGCCAGCGTCAGGAACCCGACGATCACGACGGTGCCGCCGATCATCGCCAACGTCCCTGCACCCATGGAAATCTCGGCGATCAGACGAATGATCTCCTTGCGGAAATGCACCGCCGCGTGCGGCACACCCGCGATCGCGCGGCCGTAGAACAACGTGTGATCACCGATGCGCGACAGCAGCGCCACCGGGCGGCCCGCATAGCCGACCAGCCGCGGGAACCGCGACCGCAACACCGTGGAGGTACCCATGCCCGCCCCTAGCCCGTCGTCATCCGGATACCGATGGCCGTGACGACCACGTTGATGACGAACAGCGCCATGAACGCGTACACCACCGTCTCGTTGACCGCGTTACCGACCGCCTTGGCGCCACCGCCGGTGATCGTCAGCCCGCGATAACAGGCCACCAACCCGGCGATCAACCCGAACAGCGCCGCCTTCACGCACGAGATGATCACCTCGGGCACACCGGTCAACAACGTGATGCCCGCGGCGAACGCGCCGGGGTTGACGTCCTGGACGAAGACCGAGAAGAAGTACCCGCCCAGGATCCCGATGATGACCACCAGGCTGTTGAGCAGCAGCGCCACCAGGCCCGCCGCCAGCATCCGCGGTGTCACCAGGCGCTGCACCGGATTGATGCCCAGCACCTCCATCGCGTCGATCTCTTCACGGATGGTGCGCGACCCCAGGTCGGCGCACATGGCCGTGGCGCCGGCGCCTGCCACGATGAGCACCGTGACCAGCGGCCCGACCTGGGTCACCGCACCGAAGGCCGCGCCGGCCCCGGACAGATCCGCCGCTCCCAGCTCGCGCAGCAGGATGTTCAGTGTGAACGACACGAGCACCGTGAACGGGATCGCCACCAACAGCGTGGGCGCCATCGACACCCTCGCCACGAACCAGCACTGCTCCAGGAACTCTCGCCACTGGAACGGACGCACGAACACGAACCGCACCGCGTCCAGCGCCATCGAGAAGAAGCCGCCGACAGCCGCCATCGCACCCGAGAAACCGTTGGGCAACGCGATACCCGTCGACCACCGCTCCGGCCCCTTAGCTGCCACTGGGGCCCTCCAAGATCGTCACAGCGGACACGGCGGTCGGACCGCCGATGTTGTGGGCCAGCGCGATTCGAGCGCCGTCGACCTGGTTGACCGCCTCGCCACGGAGTTGTGCGAACAGCTCGACGCACTGCGCGACGCCGGTGGCGCCGGGCGGGTGGCCCTTGGTCTTGAGCCCACCGCTGGGATTGACCGGGAGAGAGCCGCCGACGCTGGTCATGTCTGCCTCAAGAAGCTTGTAGCCGCCCATCCTCTCGGCGAAGCCTAGGTCCTCATAGCTCATCAACTCGATGCCGGTGAGGAAGTCGTGCACCTCGGCGACGTCGACGTCCCTGGGAGACAATCCCGCCATTGCGAAAGCCTGTTTGGCGGCCTTGGTGCTGGCCGGGAACGCGGTCAGATCAGCCTTGTGCTGATGCATCACCGAATCGAGCCCCAGCCCCACCCCGCGAATCCAAACCGGCCGGTCGGTGAACCGATCAACCACGTCCTCCGCGGCGATCACGAGCGCTGCGGCACCGTCACTCTGCGGCGCGCAGTCATATAGCCGGAACGGGGTCACCACCGTTGGTGCGTTCAGTGCCTGCTCCATCGTGATCTCAAAGCGCAGCCGCGCCTTCGGGTTGTTGACGCCATGTCGGTGGTTCTTGACGGCCACCATGGCTAAGTGTTCTTCAGTTGCCGGAGATTCGTGGAGATATCGACGAACATGTAAGGCAAATCCTGCGGGCGCCACCAGGCCGAGCGGGTAATCCCAGGCCATGTCGCGTGCCATGGCCTCCCATTCCCAGAGCATGTCGGCAGATGTGGTGTCGCGGAGCTTGTCCGCGCCCACCACGAGTGCCACGTCGATCGCCCCCGACGCGACGCCGAAGAGCGCATTGCGGATCGCGTCATGTCCGGTCGCACAGGAATTCTCGACCCGGGTGACAGGAAGGTCGGGCAGGCCGAGGGAGTCGGCGAGGATCCCGGACGGGAAGCCGTCGGCGGTGCCCATCGCGCCGAACCAGGCGGCCTGCAGATCCGACTTGTCCAATCCTTTGTCGACGGTGCCCGCGCACTCCGAGAACGCCATCGGCAGCAGGTCTTTGATGCCGAGGGCGAAGTGCTCGGCGAACGCCGTCATGCCGGCACCGACGATGGCGACGTTCCTCATGACCGGGTCCTCATGCTGCCGCCCCGTCCGGCTCGAACGCGTAGCCGTAGTCCGGTACACCCGACCGTACGGCCACCCGCCGGAGCGCCAACCGTCCGCGGTGGCCGATGTCGACCGTTCCCGGCGCCGCGCCGGTCACCTTGACCAGTGCGCGCACACCTACTCCGTCGAGTTCGACGATCACCAGCGAGTACGGCGTCCGCAGGCCGGGGACCGGGATGTGCACCGTGGTCTCGGTGTAGACCGTGCCGGTGCGCGGCAGTGGAACCAGTTCGTAATCGGTGGCCAGCGCACCATCGGCGCCGACCCGGTACCGCGGCGGGAAGTCCAGGTCGTCGGAGTCGGCGAATTGCCCTGCCTCCCATCGGACCTTCGCCTCGAAGGCGCGCTCGTAAGCGGCCAGGGAGATCGGGATGTCGGCGTCGGAGCCGGTGACCCCGTCGGGCATCGGGCGGGGCGGCGCCTCCCTGCGGTAGGTCGGCGCTGAGCCGCCGCTGACACTGATGCCCGACAGGATGGCCTGCTCGACCGCCACCAGCGGTCCCGTGGTGCCCCGCTCGGCCAGGCCCGCCAAGGCGAACAGGCTTGCGCTGGCCCCCATGGTCGGCAACGCAGGCGGCTCTCCGGTGCACAGTTCGGTGGCCCGCGCGTGATCGACGCCCGCGACGGCCACCGGGGTGTCCAGCCATGCCGCGGCGAGCGAGGCGACCAGGCCCCGCTCGTGCAACAACCGGGGATCCCCGTAGTCGTGCACGTCGCCGGTGGCGTTGCGGGTGCGCACCGGCAGACTGCGAGCGACCCGCGCGGCGGTCCGTACCTGCAGTCCGCGCTCGGCCGTCAGGATCGCGGCGGCCCCCGCCGGTGACAGGTCCGCCCCGATGATCAAGGTGCGGGGACGTGCCGAGCTGACGGCGTCGATGGTGGCGGGTGCGCCGCCGAGGCGCTCGTCGACCTCCAGCTCGGGATCCAGTCCGAGCCCGGCGAGCAGGACCGCCGCGTTGCTGCTTTCCAGCAGCGGCAGATCACGGCTGACGAGCACCACCCGCTCGACCGCGCCACCGGCAGTTAACGCAGCCCGGCCGGCCTCCACGGCCATCGTCACGGCGTCTTCGTCGTCGCCGGCGACCCGGTGCAGGGGCGTACCCCAACACGGCAGGTAAGTGCCGACGGACGCGACGGAAGGCATAGACAAATCTCCAGGTATGTGGACGACGGGATCAGGTGACGGCGCCGACGGTCTTGAGCTCGATGATCCGATCCCAATCCAGCCCGAGTTCGGCCAGGATGTCGTCGGTCTGCTCGGCGAAGCCGGGCGCGGGACCCGATTCCGGTGCGGCGACGTCGAACTGCACCGGGTTGGCGACCAACTCCAATTCTCCTGCCTGAACCAGGTATTCGTTGGCGCGGATCTGCGCGTCCTCGGCCGCCTGCAGGGTGTCCTGCACCGGCGCCCACGGCCCGGCCAGGGTTGCGAAGCGTTCGCTCCACTCCGTGAGGGGACGCTTGGCCATCGCGTCGGCCAGGATCTCGGCGGCCACCGCGGTGTTCTCGGCGATCGACTCGGCGGTCGCGAACCGGGGGTCGTCGGCCAGCTCGTCGAGATCCATGTGCGCGCACACGTCGGCCCAGAACTTGGTGGGCTGCATCATCACGAAGGAGATGTAGCGGTCGTCGGCGGTGGCATAGAGCCCGACGAGCGGGTTGATCGGTGAGCCGTGCACGCCGGGCGGGAACGCTTCCATGCGCTGCCCGAGGTGGGTGGTCAGGGCCACCGTGTGCCCCAGCGACCACAGTCCGCTGCCCAGCAGCGAGACGTCGACCACCGACGGCTCGCCGGTGCGCTCCCGCTTCAGCAGCGCGGCAGCGATGCCGCCCGCCAGGTTCGTACCCGAGATGGTGTCGCCGTAGGCCGGCCCGGGCGGACCGACCATGCCGGGCGTGCCCGGTGGGGTGATCGTCGCCGCGGTGCCCGCACGGCACCAGAACGCGGTCATGTCGTAGCCGCCCTTGACCGACTCCGCGCCACGCGGGCCCAGTGCACTGCCTCGCGCGTAGACGATCCCGGGATTGACGGCGCGAATGTCGTCGACATCGATGCCGAACTTCTGCCGGTGACCGGGCAGGAAGCTGGTGAGAAAAACGTCGGACCGGCGGGCGAGCTCGAGCAGGATGTCGCGCCCCTCCGGCACGGACATGTCCAGCCCGATGCTTCGCTTGAGTCGGTTGGCGTGCTCGATGTTCGGGTTGGGGTCACCTTCGACGCGGAGCAGCCCGGTCTGGCGGAGGCCGCGTTGCGGATCACCGGTGACGGCGTGCTCCACCTTGATCACGTCGGCACCCCATTCCGCGAGGACGGCGCCTGCCGACGGGACGAAGCCGTACATCGCGACCTCGAGGATCTTGATTCCGTCCAGTGGCTTGCTCATCGCTGCTTTCTCCTCTTCGCGCGAGCGCTCATCGCTGCTGTCTCCTCTTCGCGCGAGCGCTCATCCGCCGGCCGTCGTCTCCGGGACGACGACAGCGAACGTCTTGCTCTCCAGGAACTCCTCCAGCCCGGCCCGGCCCATCTCGCGGCCGATGCCCGACTGCTTGAAACCACCGAACGGGCTGTCGGGGCTGAAGTAGTTGCCGCCGTTGATCGAGAACGTGCCCGTCCTGATCCGGCGGGCTACGGACAGCGCCCGCTCCTCGCTGCCGAACACCGCTCCCGAGAGCCCGTAGATGGAGTCGTTCGCGATACGGACCGCGTCGTCGTCATCCTCGTAGGCGATCACCACCAACACGGGGCCGAAGACCTCTTCCTGGGCGATCTCACTGCCGGGATCGACATCGGCCAACAGGGTCGGGGTGTAGAAGAACCCCGGGTCCACCTTCTCGCCGCCCGTCACCAGGGTGGCGCCCGCCTCGACGGCACGCTGGACCAAGCCGTCGACCTTGTCGCGCTGCCTGGCACTGATCAACGGCCCCATGTAGGTGCCCTGCGCGGTCGGATCGCCGTACCTCACCAACCCGAAGTTGGTCTTGACCAGCTCGACGATCTCGTCCTTGTGCTTCTTGGGCACGAGGAGCCGCGACGTCAGTGCGCAACCCTGACCGGCGTGGGTGACCATGCTGAACGCCGAAAACAGTGCGGCGGTGCCGAAGTCGGCGTCGTCGAGGACGATCGCGGCCGACTTGCCACCCAGTTCGAGGAACACCTTCTTCAGTGTCTGGCTGGCGGCAGCCATGATCGCGCGGCCAGTCGGTGTGGATCCGGTGAAGGTGACCATGTCGACGTCGGGACTCGTGGTCAGTGCGGCGCCGACGGCCGGGTCCGCACCGGAGAGGACGTTGACGACCCCCGCCGGGATGTCGGTGTGGTTGGCGATCAGCTCGCCGAGCGCCAGCGTGATCAGCGGGGTGTCCGGTGCGGACTTGAGCACCACGGTGCACCCGGCGGCCAGCGCCGGAGCCAGCTTGGCCAGCGCCAGCTGATTGGGATAGTTGTAGGCGATGATCGCTGCCACCACGCCTGCGGGTTCTTTCTCCACCCAGCGGTGGTGCTGCATTCCGCGGCTTTCGATGTTGCCGAGATCCTCGGTCAGCGGGTAGGTCTTCGCCAGCTCGGCGTAGTACCGCACGATCTCGATCGGCTGGTCCAGTTGCGCGCCCTGGCACAGCGCCGGGGTGGCGCCGACCTCGGCGATCGTCAGAGCCGCGAGCTCGTCGCGGTGCTCGACCAACACCTGATGAAGCTGTTCGAGGCAACGGACTCTCAGCTCGACGTCGGTGGACCACTCCCCCGAGTCGAATGCGTGTCGCGCCGCGGCCACGGCCGCCTCGGCGTCGGCGACGGTCGCATCCGGCGCGTGCCCGATCACCTCACCGGTCGCCGGATTGAGCGACGGGAACGTCCGCTCAGCATCGAGCAGCCGCCCACCGATCAGCAGACGCCCGCTCACGCCCCCCACTGAGATGTCGGCCCCCACGACGCCGCTGCGGTCACCCGAGATCGTGGCTGTTTCCTGCATCATCCTCCTCGGATGGCCGCGTCCTGGCGGCTCGATGTGGGCTTGATTTGGGCTTATGTGATGGAAACTGCATTCTCATCCCCGGCGAATCATACATTCGTGAGATGAGAACTCAAGAGAATGCCAAGAACGCCCGCTGCCTGCGGGAAACGATGCGACAATCCACGGTCAAACGTCTCACCAGTGCGAATGGCACGGCACTCATGTCTTGCGATCCTGCATAATGCGAGAGTACGGTTCTCATAATCGGAAGGACGATTCTTGATGGCTGGGCACACGGCTGGAGCCGACGCGTGAAGAACGCAGTAGTAACTGGTGGCGCGTCGGGTATCGGAGCCGCCGTGGCGGAGCGTCTGCGCGCGGACGACATTCGCGTCGCGGTACTCGATCTCAACCCCGGCGACGAGAAGTTCTCCTACGCCGTCGACGTCACGGACCGGTCGGCGATCGATGCTGCAATGGACGCGATCCACACCGAGCTCGGTCCGGTGACGGTGCTCGTCAACGCCGCCGGACTGGATCGCTTCAAGAAGTTCATCGACCTGAGCTTCGACGAATGGCAGAAGGTCATCGACGTCAATCTCAACGGCGTCTTCCACTGCACTCAAGCCGTGCTGCCCGACATGATCGAGGCCGGCTGGGGACGCATCGTCAACATCTCGTCGTCAAGCACTCACTCGGGCCAGCCGTTCATGTCGCCCTACGTCGCGGCCAAATCGGCGGTCAACGGCCTCACCAAGTCCCTGGCACTGGAGTACGGCCCCGACGGAATCACCGTCAACGCCGTCCCGCCCGGATTCATCGATACCCCGATGCTGCGGAAGGCTGAGCAGCGGGGCTTCCTCGGCGACACTCAGAAGCAGATCAACGAGACACCGGTGCGCCGCATGGGCCGTCCGGAAGACATCGCCGCCGCATGCGCCTTCCTGATCTCCGAGGAAGCCAGTTACATCACCGGGCAGATCCTGGGCGTCAACGGCGGCCGGAACACCTAGCGAGCCAGCAGATCCACCGAAAGGACGACGATTCATGGGACGTGTGCAAGGCAAGGTCGCCTTCATCACCGGGGCGGCACGCGGACAGGGTCGCAGCCACGCGGTGCGCCTGGCCGAAGAGGGCGCCGACATCATCGCAGTGGATCTGTGCGAGAACGTCGACACCATCGGCTATCCGATGGCCACCCCCGAAGACCTCGACGAGACAGCCGCTTTCGTCGAGAAGACCGGCCAGCGCATCGTCACGGCCAAGGCCGACGTCCGCGATGCCGCGCAGCTGAAGAAGGCCCTCGAAGACGGCATCGCCCAGTTCGGCGGCGTGGACATCGTGGTCGCGCAGGCCGGCATCGCGGGGATGAAGGGCAACCCGCCGATGCAGGCGTGGACAGACGTGATCAACACCAATCTGATCGGCACCATCAACGCCATCCAGGTTGCACTGCCCCACCTCAAGGAGGGCGCGTCGATCGTGGCCACCGGCTCCACCGCCGCGCTGATGGACGCGCACAACAAGCCGAACCCCGGTGGCGATCCGGGCGGCATGGCCTACATGACGTCCAAACGGCTGCTCTCCCAATACGTCCACGATCTGGCCACCGAGCTGGCGGTACGCGGCATCCGGGCCAACGTCGTGCATCCGACGAACTGCAATACCGACATGCTGCAGAGCCCGCCGATGTACAAGTCCTTCCGTCCGGATCTGGAGAACCCGACGCGGGCCGACGCCGAACCCGTCTTCGGTGTGCAGCAGGCGATGAAGGTCAACTTCATCGAGCCGGAGGACATCAGCAACGCCATCCTGTGGCTGGTATCCGACGAGGCCCGCTACGTCACCGGAATGCAGTTGCGGGTGGACGCGGGTGGCTATCTGAAGTGGTACGACTACCACGCTTAGGGAGGAACGCCGTGAAGGTTCGGGTTGACTCACAGCGGTGCCAGGGGCACACGCTCTGCGCGATGATCGCGCCGGATTCCTTCGAGCTCAGCGATATCGACGGGACCGCCTCCCCGGTGGACGAAGTGGTTCCGGCAGCTCAGCAGGACGCGGTTCGCGAGGCTGCGCAGTCCTGCCCGGAGCAGGCCATCTCGATCGAGGAATGACAACAGTTCGTGGTTTCGGTGTAGCTGGTCGCTCCCAGCGCGACCAACGACACCGGAATCGGATTAGTTAGGGAGACAGCGCTTTGAGTGTCGACGACGTCGTGAACGGCACCGCCGACGACAGCCACCGCACCAGCACCTACCACTTCGACCGGCATACGCCCGAGTACCGGCTGCAATTCGAGAAGATCACCGAGGAGATGCAGCGCAAGTGTCCGTTGGCGTGGACGGACACCTACGACGGGCACTGGGTTGCCGCGGACAGCAAGCACGTCTTCGAGCTCGCCCGCTGCCCCGCGGTGTCCAACCACCACGACATCAGCGGTGAGACGCCGTTCAAGGGCATCACCATCCCGAAAGCCAGTCGCGCCACCGTCGTTCGTGGCGGCATCCTCGAGATGGATGAGCCCGAGCACAGCGCCTATCGCGGCGCACTGAATCCCTATCTCTCGCCGGCGGCGATCAAGCGCTGGGAGCCCTTCGTCGACGAGATCACCCGCGCCGCCCTCGACGAACACATCGAATCGGGCCGCATCGATTTCGTCGAAGACCTCGCCAACGTCGTACCGGCGGTGTTCACGCTGGCGATGATGGGCATCGACCTCAAGAAGTGGAACGTCTACAGCGAGCCCACTCACGCCTCGGTGTACACCCCCGAACACGCCCCGGAACGCGAGAAGATCAACGAGCAGCACCGGGACATGGGCATCGACCTGATCACCAACATGATGGAGATCCGCGAGAACCCCCGGCCCGGGCTGGTCAATGCGTTGCTGCAGTTGCGCATCGACGGCGAGCCGGCTCCTGACATGGAGATCCTGGGCAACCTGGGGTTGATCATCGGCGGAGGGTTCGACACCACGACGGCACTCACCGCGCACGCGCTGGAGTGGCTCGGCGAGCACCCCGAGGAGCGAGGCAGGCTCAGTCGGGAACGCGACAAGTTGTTGCACCCCGCCACCGAGGAGTTCCTCCGCTTCTTCACACCGGCCCCCGGCGACGGACGGACCTTCGCCGAGGATGTCGAGGTCGCGGGCCAGCAGTTCAAGCAGTTCGAGCGGCTGTGGTTGTCGTGGGCGATGGCCAACCGCGACCCGTCGGTGTTCGAGAACCCCAACGAGATCGTGATGGACCGTAAAGGTAACCGGCACTTCAGCTTCGGCATCGGTGTACATCGCTGCGTCGGTTCCAACGTCGCGCGCACCGTGTTCAAGTCGATGCTCACCGCGGTGCTCGACCGGATGCCCGACTATGTATGCGACCCGGAGGGCACCGTGCACTACGACACCATCGGCGTCATCCAGGGCATGCGAAACCTGCCCGCCACGTTCACCCCGGGCACACCGCAGGGACCTGGACTGGACGAGACACTCGACAAGCTGCAACGGATCTGCGACGAGCAGGAGCTGGCCCGGCCCATCACCGAGCGCAAAGACGCCGCCGTCATCGACTAGGCGCTGATCTCGCCCGTGATTCGCGGGGAGGTGGTTCGATGTGTAGCGGCGGAAGTTGGGAGGACGAGCGATGAAGCTCAGCAAGATCGGTGCGGTGTCAGCGGCCCTGATGGCGACGGCGACCCTCCTCGCGCCGCCTTCGAATGCCGGCATGCAGCTGGGGAACTACGACCTGTGGACCAACAGGTATACGCAGGCTTCATGGTTCTGGTTCGTGAGTCTCTGCATCCCTGAGAAGTCCCCCGACTGCATCAATGTCGCCGCCCGCCCCCGGCTGAAGTTCTACGAGTACTACGAGAGCAAAGCCTGGCTGGTCGACGGCCGCTACACGTTCACCGTCGACGTGCCGGACGGGTTGCGGTGCTTCGGGTACAACATGCCGACCCGGGAGACCTACTCGTGGGACGCCGTCACCCTGGTCGGGACCATCGACTCGAAGTTCGACGTCGGTTGTTCCAACGGCCCGCCGGGAAGCCAGTTCTGGACGTTCAAGCTCCAACGCCTCTGACCTTCCGCGAGCGTGCGTGTCTGCAGGCGACACGCCGCGCCAATCCCGCATTTCACGCACGCTCGCCGCGCCCCCGCGGTTCAGAGCAAGGAGTAGCGCTGCCGGACTGCGGTGAATCGTGTCCACATCTGGGCGGTCCGCTCGTCGGCAGTGACGGTCGCGGTGTCTGCGGGAAGCACAGCGGTCAGGTCGTCGTGCTTGACCACCTCGGCACGCAATACCGCGGGAGAGCCCTCGAGCATGTGCCGGTAGGTGAGGTTGCCGCGGTGAAAGCCCTGGGTGTCCATCCAGTTCTGCACCCCCGGGTCGGTGTGGGCGAGGACCACCCTGACCTTGCCGTCGGAGTCGATGCTCGTGCGGCTGGGCGTGTAGCTGACCGGCCGGTACAGGAAATCCATGCTGTTGAAGAAGACGCCCATATTGGTGAGCATCCACAACCCCTCGTGGGCATCGAACTCGACGACGAGGGCCTCGTCGGCGGCCAGCTTCCAGTGCATGTTCGCCGCGGCACGACCACGCAGCACATCGTCTCCCGCCGTCGCGGCCGCCGGGAATGTGTTCGGCTGTTCGGCGTCGACTCCCCCGTAGGTGAACGGGTACTCGGGCCAGTCATCCATCACTGCAGTGACGAACTCGCCGGCCCACGCGATGGCATCAAGCATCTCGTCGGAGGTCGGCAGCGGTTTGGGTGCTGCCATGTCCACCCGCTCGATGCGTAGCCGGGCGGGCTGCTCGTCCCAGGAGTCGAAGCCCTGCCGGATGAAGATCTTGCGCGAGCCTGCCGTGGTGGGTAACCAGTTCGGACCGCGTTGCGCTCCACCCACATACACCTCGACCATGCCGTCGGGGTCCACCGTGAGCGCTCCGCCGAGCAGGTTCGCCTCGGGCACATCACCGAAGGGCTCGTGCAGCACCCCCGGCCCGCTGGGTCGCGGGCCCTGGACGGTGATGTTGATGAACCGCGCCGTCCCGCGCTCCCCGATGATCCGGTAGGTCGATTCGCCGTCGATCCACGCCTGCTGATAGGTGAAATCGGCGCAGTCACCGCCCAGTTTGCGGGTGGGCCCGCAGAATGCGTGCAGGGCCGGGTAACGGGTGTCCCTGGTCTCCAGCGCCAGATCGAACGCCTGGCCCAGGTTCTGCGTGAGGAATCGCAGGGCGTCGACGCGATGCGTCGACGTCGCGGGGTTGTCGGCCTTGAACACCTGCGCGCCCGCGACGCTGAGCTTCTCGCAGAACACCTTCCACGCGCCATAGAGTGCCTCGTCGTCGGGTCCGTCTCCGAACGCCATCGGGCTACCCACCCTCCGCAATGTGGGAAAGCATCGCCGAGACCGTCAAGCATGCGCGCGTGGCTGCCTCCAGCCGTCCCTCCCGCTCGATCCTCGGCCCGATCAGCTCGAGGTCGAAACCGTGCGGATATCCACCTGCGAGCACCTGGGCCACGAGAGGTTCGATCGGGATCGAGCCGTCGCCGGGGACCGCACGGGCGGGCAGCGCCCGGTCACCGAGCACATAGTCGCTGAGCTGGATCAGCTCGGTGCGGGGCAGGGCTCGATCGACGAGGGCGGGCAGGTGTGCCTCGGTCCAGCAGTGGAACACGTCGATGCAGACGCCGAGATCTGCCCGCTCGGCGAGCTCGACCGTGTCCCTCAGCGAGTGGGCGATGTGGATGTCGGCATACAGTCCCGAAGCGTTCTCGATCGCCAGCGCCACCCCCGCCTCCCGCGCATCGCCGACACAGGGCCGGACCGCTTCGCAGAACCTGTCGGCGGCGTCCTGCCATGTGCGGTCTTCCCGCCCGCCGGTCAGCATGTACACCACTCGGGCGCCCACCCCGGCGGCCGCCTCGATCACCCGGCGCAGCCCGTCGGCCGTGTCGAACAGATGGAACACCGATTCCACCGAAACGCCCTGCCTCGACAGCGTTCTCACCACAGCGGGGTCGGACAGCTGCGTGTCGATGAGGCTGAGCCGGCGTAACCCGATGGACTCCCAGTGCGAACACAGCTCATCCGTCCGCGACCCGGAGAACGTCACGCTGTGGACAGACAGGCGTTCGTCGGGCTCGGGCATCTCAATCGCGCTTCTCGACGTCGACACCGAAACGGTCCCGGAACGGCCGGAACTCCTCGTGCAGCGCGTCAAGGTCTTCCCCGATGTCGGTGAGCAGCCGCGTCGAGTACCGGAACTTGCCGTGGCGATCGCCCTTGTTGGCGGCCAGATAGTCGCGCATCCGCGTCTCCGCTGCGCCGACCAACATTCTGCCGCAGAAGTCGTAGTAGCCACGCACCGTCCCCACCGGGTCAGCGACGAAGTCCGTGTACCGGACATGCCTGATCCGCGGGTCGCTCACGAGTGGGTTCGTCATCGTGTTCGCGACGCTCGCGCGCGTCAGCTCCAGGTGCATTTTCGCCGCGGCATGCAGGTCTACCGGCCCGACGATGCCTTCCAGGATGTCGGCCATCATCATCGTGCGCGACGCCGCCACCTGCACCGGATCGCGGTGCAACCACAGCAGCCGCGCGTCAGGGTAGGTGGCGAAGAGCTCGGCAAGCCTGAAGCCGTGGAAGCCCTTGAGAACCCAGTACTTCCGCGGCCGGTTGTACTGGAACTGCTGCAGCATCGCCCGGTGGATGCGGTACTGCGCCGGCGGATCCGTCGGGAGTCCGCCGACCACCGTCTGCATCGGAACCCGCCACCACGCCGTCGGCGTCATGACCCGGAAGTCGAACGCCCACGTGCGCTCGTCCTCGGGGAGCCCGTCGCCGAGCATGTCGTTGTACGGATGACTGTGCAGCCATTTCGGTAACTTCGCATTGATCTCGCGCCAGTCGGCGTCGGCGCGTGCCCGGCGGGCATCGTCGGGTCCGGTGACACCGGGCGGTGGCGATGGGTACATCACCTCCCAGAAGCGCAGCGCGCGGGCGTCCGGGTCGACCGACATCAGCGCATGCATCAACGTTGTGCCCGAACGGGGTTCACCGGTGACGAACATCGGACTGTCGATGATCTCGTCCGCGACGGGATACCTCTCGCGGTCGGCGAAGAACTCCAGCCGGGTGGTGAGCAACCAGTGGCACACGTCGGCGGCTCGGCGGCGCCCGTGCGAATCCATGCCCAGATCGTTGAGGAGGTCGACCGCCGCGCCGAAGCGTCGGGCAAGTGAGGGGTCACCGTAGTCGGTCAGACCAGTCTCGGTTTCTGCCCGGGCGAGCATGGCCCCGGCATCCAACAGTGCGCTCATTCGACGCTCCCGCACAACGACAACAACGCGTCCTCTGCATCTGCAACGTTGCGGGCTGACGCGGCAGCGTAGTTCAGCCCGGCCATCGCCCCGTAGTCCAGGATCTTCGGTACCCTCAGGCCCGCGTCGACGTAGTCCTTGACCACTCGGGCCACCTGCGCGGGCGTGCCGTGGGGCACCATCGCCAGGATCATCTCCGGCTCGACGCGGTCGAGAAAGTCGACGAGGCGCTCCCGGGTCAGCGCACCGGGATCGATGTCGTGGAAACCGCCCCAGTCCGCACCCATCGGGTGTTCGAAGCCGAACGCGTCCAACACCTGCGCCGACACCTGGAGCAAGAACGACTTCACCAACGGCGCCTGCAGCACCTCCGCGAGTTCGGCTTCGTCACGCCCCATCACGCAGACCTGGATGAAGCACGGTGTGATCCCGTCGGGATCCCGGTCCGCGCGCTCCGCGGAAGCCTTGACCCGCGAGAGCTTTTCGGCGTAATCGTCCGGTGTCCACGCGCCGGCGGGCCACCATCCGTCGGCGTAGCGGCCGGCGATGTCCAACGAGCGCGGTCCGCTGGCCCCGATCCAGATCGGCGGCACGCGTCCTTCGTAGGGTTCGGTATCGAGCCGGGCGTGGCGGAGCCGGAAGAATCGGCCGTCGAAGTCGACGGGCCCGGCGCTGTCCCAGAGCAACCGGATCACGTGCAGCGCCTCTTCGAATCGACCTACGGGACGGCTGAAGTCGAAGCCGTAGGGGACGATGTTCTCACTCTCTCCGCTGCCGAGCCCGAGCACGAACCTGCCCTTGGAGAGATGGTCGATGGTCAGCGCGCTCTGCGCGAGAGACGCCGGATGGCGGCGCACGGTGTCGACGACGCTGGTGACCAGCGGCACGTTCTCGGTCAGCACCGCGGCCGCAGCCGCCACCGCCATGCCGTCGAGGTGGCGATGGGGCGACGGCGACGCGACGGCCAGGTCGGTGAACTCCGGCGTCCAGATCGAGTCCGGCCAGAAGCTGACCATGTGGTCGGGTAACCAGATGGAGTGGTAGCGCCCGCTGTCGAGCCGGTCCAGCTGCCCGAGGTCCAGCGGCAGCGTGGTCCGCAGGAACGCAGCGGGCTGAACCACCATGTCCGCGGCTATCGTCGCGGCAGACCCAGCACCTGCTGGGCAATGATGTTGCGCTGGATCTCCGAGGTACCGCCCGCGATCGTGCCGCCGAAACTTCGGCAGTAGCGCTCGAACCAGCTGGCGAAGTAGTGGTCGAGATTCATGTGCGCGTAGGGACCCGACGTCGCGGGGTGGACGAGGCCTTCGGGGCCGGCGGCTTCCAAAGCAAGACCCTCGACCCGCTGCTCAGCCTCTGCGCCAAGCAGTTTCGGGATGGACACCGACGCCACATCGACTTCGCCGCGTGCCGCCTTGGCGATGCCCACCGATCCGAGCAGACGCAGCGCCTCGTAGTCCATGATGCTAGTGGCCAGCGCATCGCGCTCCAGGACGTCCTTGGGTCGAAAGTCCGCGATGGTGTTGGCGATCCGATCCGCGAAGCCCAGCCACATCATCGTGCGTTCGTGTCCGAGTGAGCCGTTGGCGACCCCCCACCCTCCGTTGAGCGGGCCGACGAGGTTCTCGACGGGCACTCGGACATCGGTGAAGAACACCTCGTTGAAGTCCAGATTCTCGAGTCCGGTCATGTCGGCGAACGGCCGGCATACCACGCCGTCGAGGTCGGTGGGGATCAGCAGCACGCTGATTCCCTTGTGTTTCGGTGCGTCCGGGTCGGTCCGCACGAACGTGAGCAGGAAGTCGGCGTCGTGGGCGCCGGAGGTCCACACCTTCTGCCCGTTGACGACGAAGTGGTCGCCTTCTGAATCCGTCGAGCGAACGGCTTTGGTGCGCAGCGACGCCAGATCGGATCCCGCGCTGGGTTCGCTCATACCGAGGGAGGCGGTGCGCTCGCCCCGCAGCACCGGCACCGCCCACGTGTGCTTCTGTTCCTCGGATCCGAAGGTCAGCAGTGAGGCGGCGATGATGTTGACGCCCTGCGGGTTGAAGCTGTGGTAGATCCGTCGACGGCACAGTTCCTCGGCGTGCACGAATGTCTGCAGCACAGTGGCGTTTCGGCCGCCGAACTCAGGTGGCTGCGCGGGAAGCAGCCAGCCGTTGTCGAACAGCAGCCGCTGCCAGTCGCGCGCCCATTGCGGCATGTGCGACACCGACCGCGGACGCTCCAGAGTCTGAGACGGTGACGGGGTGTGCTCGTCGAGGAAGGCGGAGAACTCGGCTCGGAATTCCTCGACGTCGGAGTCGAAAGCCAGCTGCATTACAGATCCCTTCCGTATTCCTCCGCGATCAACGCCCGGTGCTCAGGGGCACCGCCGAGCAGGAATTCGCCTGCCTTGGCCCGCTTGAGCGCGAACTGCAGGTCGTTCTCCCAGGTGAATCCCATGGCACCGAAGAGCTGGATCCCGTGCCGGAAGACCAGGGCCTGACACTCCCCTGCCGAAGCCTTCGCCATCGCCGCGGCCAGGCGGCGGCGCGGGTCGTCCGCGGCGATGGTCAGCGCCGCGAAGTACGAGAGCGCCCGTGCGCGCTCGATCGCGACATACATGTCGGTTGCCTTGTGCTGGACGGCCTGGAAGGTGCCGATCGCCACCCCGAACTGCTGGCGGCTCTTCGCGTGCTCCAGCACGAGATCCAGAATGCGTTGGCACGCGCCGACCATCGTGATGGCCATGCCCATCAGCGCGACGTGGCGCGCGCGCTCGGTGTCGGCGGGCACACGGTCGGAATCGAGGACGTGAACGCCGGTCAACGAGACCTCGGCCACGTGGAGCACCGGGTCGAAGACCTCGACGCGCCTGGTGGTGACGGTGCCGGGGTCGGCGCGCAGATCGACACAGAAGACTCCGGCCGGCGTCACGACGGCGAGGCGTTCCGCACGGTCGCCATCGAGGACGAAGCGGTCGGTTCCGGAAAGCACCCAGCCGTCGGCGTCGCGGATCGCGGACACCCCTGAATACACTGCGGCGCCGGCGCCGGTGGGCTCGAAGCGATCCCCGACCAGGGGTGCGAACTGCGTCAGCGTCGCCAGGAACGGCGTCGGGTCGGTGGCCCGTCCGAGCTCTTCGAGCACTATTGCAAGCTCGACGGCGTTTTCGGATTCGGTCAGCTCCGTCCACCCCGCGTCGAGATAGCTCTGCCACAGAGGCGCGGGATCGACGCCGTTCTCGGCGATATCGCGGATCAGCGACGCGGGACACTGCTTGGACACCGCGTCACGCACAGTCTCTTGCCATAGCCGCTGATCAGCGTCGAACTCGAGTAACACCCGCATGCCTCCTGTGGCCGTCCGTGCGAATGAGAATAGCATTCTCATTCACGGTGTCATCGTTCTCGCCGAGTGGGTATGCATTTTCAGGTGAACAACGGTGAGTACACGCCCAGCGAGGGCTCCTACCAGGGCTGACTTTAAGCATGATGCTGGAGAACAGAATTCTTGCTATAGAAGAACAACGATCTACACTGGGGTCATCGTCGGTCGCGCTTTCGGCCGCGCGGATGTGAAGGACGGAGTCGCGTGAAGGAATTCAGCAGTGGGGTCGACGGCGCGGATTCCGTCCCGGTCATCGACACCAGCGTGCACATCTTCACCCAGTCCAACAAGGACCTGCGCCAGAACTTCATGCAGGAGCCGTTCCGCAGTCGCGGCTTTCCGGACTACGAGATGGACTGGTACGGCGCCCCTGGCGGCGAGTACGCCAAGGGCACCGAGGGGCCCGACCGCCAGTACCCGGGATCCGATCCGGAGCTGGTGGCCCAGCACCTGTTCGCCGATCGAGGCGTCGACATCGCGGTCCTGCACCCGATGACGCGCGGGATCATGCCGGATCGTCACCTGGGCACCGCAATCGCCGCGGCGCACAACGAGATGATGGTGACCCGATGGCTGGATCACCAGGAGTTCGGCGAACGGTTCCGCGGCACCATCCGGGTCAACCCCGACGATGTCGCAGGCGCGCTGCGGCAGATCGCGAAGTACAAAGATCATCCACGGGTCGTTCAACTCGGCGTGCCCCTGCAGTCTCGTGAGCTCTACGGCAAGCCGCAGTTCTGGCCACTGTGGGAGGCCGCGGTCGATGCGAACCTGCCTGTCGCAGTGCATTTCGAAGTCGGATCGGGTGTCATGCTGCCGCCGACGCCGAACGGCTTGACCCGCACCTATGAGCAGTTCGTCGGTTTCACCGCATTGAACTTCCTCTATCACCTGATGAACATGATCGCCGAGGGCGTGTTCGAGCGACTGCCGTCGCTGAAGTTCGTCTGGGCCGACGGCGCCGCCGACCTGCTGACGCCCTTCATGTGGCGGATGGACTGTTTCGGCCGTCCGCATCTGGAACAGACACCCTGGGCGCCGAAGATGCCCAGCGACTATCTGCCCGGCCACGTCTTCTTCGTCGAGGGCAGCCTGGATGGACCCGGTGATGTCGACTTCGCCGGGGAATGGGCCGGATTCACCGGCAAGGACGACATGGTGATGTATGGATCCAGCTATCCCCACTGGCAGCTCAACGAGCTGTCGGTACCGAGTTCCTACAGCGCCGAGCAACGCGACAAGTTGTGCTGGCGAAACGCCGCAGAGCTCTACGGCATCGAAGTTGCAGCAACTCCATCCGTCGCATCCGCGGCTGCGGCACAGTAGAGGGACCAGGAGGCCGTCATGACCACTACCGCCAACCCACGGGTACCCGCCGCCGAACGCATCGCGGTTCGGTGTGTCGACTCCGATGTGCACCCGGCGCCCCGCACCGGCGATCTCGGTCAGTACATCCCCGAGCCGTGGCGCAGTAAGTACTTCGGCACCCACAAGGTGGGCGACCAGATCTACTACGACGCCCCCGACTATGCGCACTCTTATGCGATGCGTCTGGACACTTTCCCGCCCGATGGTGAATTCGCCTGCAGCGATCCCGATCTGGCGTTCAAACAGCTGATCATGGAGGCCGGCGCCGACGTCTGCATCCTGGAACCCGCCGCGTACCCTGCGCGGATTCCCGAGGCGCAGCACGCCATGGCGGTCGCGCTGAACCATTGGCAGGCCAATCACTGGCTCGACAGTCACAACAACTGGCACGAACGCTGGCGCGGTTCGATCTGTCTGGCCATCGAGGAGCCCGGCAAGAGCGTCGAGGAGATCGAGAACTGGGCCGGGCATCCCTTCATGTCGCAGATCCTGATCAAGGCCGAGCCGCGCCCGTCATGGGGCAATCCGAAGTATGACCCGATCTGGGCGGCTGCCACCAAGCACGACATCCCCGTGAGCTGTCACCTGTCGCGCAGCCACTATGACGAGCTGCCCATGCCTCCGGTCGGGCTGCCGAGTTACAACCACGATTTCATGGTCACCTACTCGCTGCTCGCGGCGAACCAGGTCATGAGCCTGATTTTCGACGGGACGTTCGACCGGCATCCGACACTCAAGATCGTGTTCGTGGAGCACGCTTTCACGTGGATCCTGCCCCTGATGTGGCGCATGGACGCGCTGTACGAGGCCCGCAAGTCGTGGTGCGACATCAAGCGCAAGCCCAGCGAGTACGTCAAGGACCACATCAAATTCACCACCCAGCCGCTGGACTACCCCGAGGACAAGACCGAGCTGACGCGGGCGTTCGAGTGGATGGAGTGCGAGAAGATCCTGCTGTTCAGCAGCGACTATCCGCATTGGACCTTCGACGACCCCCGTTGGCTGGTCAAGCACCTGCCCGAGCATGCCCGGGAACCCATCATGTTCCGCAACGGGCAGGCCACCTACCGAAATGTGCCGGAGACCGTGCCTGCGCTCGAGGGTCAGGTTCGGGTCTTCTGAACCATGACAGAGGGCAGGAGCGAAGCGACCCGGCAAGCTATGACGGAGGGCAGGAGCGAAGCGACCCGGGAAGCTGTGCCGGAGGGCAGGAGCGAAGCGACCCGGGAAGCTGTGCCGGAGGGCAGGAGCGAAGCGACCCGGGAAGCTGTGCCGGAGGGCAGGAGCGAAGCGACCCGGGAAGCTGTGCCGGAAGACAAGGCACCCCGATTGGCGCAGGGGCGGGAGCACGTCGTCGCCACCGTCGACGAGATCCCCTCGGGATCACACAAATTGGTGCCGATCGGGCGTCACGGCGTCGGCGTCTACAACGTCAACGGCACGTATTACGCGATCGCCAACTACTGTCCGCATGAAGGCGGACCGCTGTGCGCCGGACGCGCCCGAGGGCTCAACATCGTCGACGACACCGTGCCCGGCGACGCCGTGATGGTGCGCGACAAGGAGTACATCTTCTGCCCCTGGCACCAGTGGGGGTTCGAGCTGGCAACGGGCACCACCGCGGTCAAACCTGAGTGGAGTATCCGCACCTACCCCGTCCGGGTCGTCGGCAACGACGTGCTCGTTCAGGCCTGATCACACCGGAGCAGGAGCAGAGTTGCCCAACAAGAAGATCGAGATCAATGGCGGCAATGTCGTTTATGAAATCCTGGGCAAGGAGGGGGATTTCATCGTCCTGACGCCCGGCGGACGGTTCAGCAAGGACATCCCCGGGCTGAAGCCGCTGGCGAAGAAGCTCGTCGAGGGCGGCTATCGGGTGCTGTTGTGGGACCGGCCCAACTGCGGCAAGAGTGACGTCCAGTTCTACGGCCAGAGTGAATCGCACATGCGCGCGGAGACCCTGCAGCAGCTGGTCACCAAGCTCGACATCGGGCCGGTCATCCTGCTCGGCGGATCCGGCGGGGCGCGGGATTCGATGCTGACCACCATGCTCTACCCCGAGTTGGTCACGAAGCTGGTGGTGTGGAATATCGTCGGCGGCGTCTACGGCTCGTTCGTACTCGGGTCCTACTACATTGTGCCGAGCATTCTCGCGGTGCGGGGCGCAGGCATGAAAGCGGTGGCCCAGGTCTCCGAATGGCAGGAACGCATTGCCGAGAACGGCGACAACGCAGCACGATTCGCAGCTGAAGATCCTGCCGAGTTCCTCAAGCTGATGTTACGGTGGCTCAACGCCTTCGTGCCGAAGCCCGGCCAGACGATCCCCGGCGTCGAGGACGAGATGTTCGACAACATCACGGTGCCCACGCTGATCATTCGCGGCGGCGAGAACGATCTGGATCATCCGAAGCGCACCTCACTGGAGGTCAGTTGCCTCATCAGGGGCTCCAAGGTCATCGACCCGCCGTGGCCGGAGGACGCTTGGGAGCGCGCAGGTGAAGCGCGAGCGTCGGGAAAGGTGAAGCGGTTCAACATGTTCGACACCTGGGTGCAGGCCGCCCCGGCGATCCTGGACTTCCTGAAGAAGTCGACGTGACAACGGGACGACGCTCACCCCGGTCAATCGACCGCGACGATCCGGACCTCGCAGTTGAGCGAGGCCTCCAGAGCGGTGTGCACCCGGCTCTCCGGGATTCGGCGCAGGTCGTCCCTGCTCACCGTCACCTTGACGATGTCCCATCCATCGTCGGTGGGAATGCGCTCGATCTCGCCGGTCAGCCCGAGACCCGCGAGCACGCCGTGCGCATCGTCGTCGGTGCCGCGGCTCACGTAGGTCAGGACGCCGGCACAGGGCTGTACACCGAAGCCTCCGAAAGCCTTCGTGCACAACTCGACCGAGACGCGCCGGAGCTCGTCGGCATCGTCACCGGCGATGAGCAACTCGACCTGTCTGCGGTTGCGCGGCATCGCCGACAGGTCGGCGTCGACGAGGTCCACCGCCTGCCCCTTGACCGACTCGGAGAGAGTTGCCATGCCCACACGTAGCTGTGCCGGCGTCAACTGCGCCGACGGGTCGACATCGACCCGCACCACCGCGGTCCTCATGGCCGCCACCCTATCCCCAGGCAGGGAGCGCCGGAGATGACACGGACGGACAACGGGTTGGCCACCCGTGTGGCGGTTACCGTGTGGCCTGGCACGGACCCCCGGCTGCTACGGACCACCGAGGGCACCGAATCCGAGGACCATGCGGCGTATGTGGAGTCCGGCGGCTATCAGTACCTCGACCATCCGGACGCGCTACTGGAGGAGGTGGACCGCAGCGGTCTGCAGGGCCGTGGCGGCGCAGCCTTCCCGTTGGCGGTGAAGCTGCGCACCGTGCGCGATGCCGGCCGCGGTGTGGGGACCGTGGTGCTGGCCAACGGCGAAGAGGGGGAACCCGCCTCGATCAAGGACCGGTGGCTGCTGCGCCACCGGCCCCATCTGGTGCTCGACGGCGTTCGACTCGCCGCGCGCATCGTCGGTGCCGCCAGGGCCTACGTCTACGTATCCGACGTGCACGCCGTCCGCGCTCTGGGTGCGGCGCTGGACGCTGCCCCGCCGCTGGACGTCGCGGTCGAGGTCGTGATGGTGGAACCCGGGTACGTCGCCGGCGAGGAGACGGCGGCCGTGCGCGCCGTCAACGGTGGCCCCGCGAAGCCCACGGACAAGCCGCCGCGGCCCTTCCACGAGGGTGTCGCCGGACTGCCGACGCTGGTCAGCAATGTCGAGACGCTGGCCAACCTGCCGTTCATCCTGCGCCACGGCAGCGACGCCTTCCGGGCGTACGGAACATCCGCCTCCCCCGGCACGTTCCTGGCCACGGTGACCGGCGGCGGCCGACCACCCAGGCTTTACGAACTGCCGTACGGCACACCGATCGCCGAACTCCTTGCCCACCATCAGGTTTCCACCGAGACACTCAAGGGTGTGCTCATGGGCGGTTACTTTGCGGGGCTGCTGAACCGCGAGGTGCTCGACAGCACGCTCGACCACGAATCCATGCGCCGCCTCGACAGTGGGCTGGGCTGCGGCGCCGTCGCGGTGATCGCCGACGAGTGCCCGGTCGCGGTCGCCGCGTCGGTGATGGCGTACTTCGATCGCGAGAACGCCGGCCAGTGTGGCTCGTGCTTCAACGGCACAGCGGCGATGTCCGCAGTCACCGATGCCCTGCGGCTCGGCGTCGCGACCGGCGACGATCTCGCCCGTCTGCAGCGGTGGTCGGTGGTGTTGCGGGGCCGGGGCGCGTGCGCGACGTTGGATGCCGCGACCAATGTCGCCGCGAGCCTGCTGCGGGCCTTCCCCACCGACGTCGCCCGCCATCTGGCCGGTGAGTGCGAGGTCTGTGGAACACACCCCTACTCAGCGGTGCGGCCCTATGAGGTGGAGGCGGTCTCGTGAGTGACCCGATGAAGATCAAGCTGGACCGTACGCTGTGCGACGGCTTCGGAATCTGCGCAAAGCATGCACCCGGGTACTTCTCGCTCGACGACTGGGGCTACGCCGCCCTGATCGGCGACGGCACCGTGCCCGAGTCCGATCGCGACGCGGTGATGCGGGCGCTGCTGGACTGTCCGGTGCACGCCATCATCGAGCTCGGCGAGCACGGTCCACTCGGCCGCAAGCCCGTCGTCGGTACCGGGGACGCCCCCGAGCCACATCTGGCCAGTGACGACAGCGAAGCGATCTCGGAGTTCGTCCGTTGACACGACCGCTGCCCCAGCTCACTGTCCAGAACGAATTCTTCTGGACCGCAGGGGCCGACGGCCGGCTCCGCATCCAGGAATGCCTGAGCTGCCGGTCACTGGTTCACCCGCCCGCTCCGGTGTGCCGATACTGCCGCGAGACCAAGATGGGCGTGCGCGACGTCTCCGGCAAGGCCACGTTGGCGGGCATGACCGTCAACCACCGCTTCGGTTTCCCCGACCTGCCGCCGCCCTACGTCGTGGCCGAGGTCGCCCTCATCGAGGATCCCCGAGTTCGCCTGACCACCAACATCATCGACGCCGATGCCGACGAGCTCGTGCTCGGCCAGCCGGTCGAGGTGGTCTTCGAGCAGGTCGACGACGTGTGGCTGCCCCTGTTCAGGCCGGCCGCCGATCCGGACGCGCCCACCGCCATGCCCACCGACGCGATCGCACCCGGGCAGTTCGCCGAGCATGTGCGACCGATGCTCACCACACACAAGTTCGAGGACCACTCCGCGATCACCGGCATCGGAATGTCGACGATCGGGCGCAGGCAGATGGTGGCGCCGTTGTCGCTGACGATCGCGGCGTGCGAACAGGCCGTCGCCGATGCCGGCCTGAGCTACGACGACATCGACGGCCTGTCCACCTATCCCGGCCTCGACATGGCGGGCATGGGCGAGGGTGGGGTGAGCGCGCTGGAGGGCGCACTGGGACTTCGCCCGACGTGGATCAACGGTGGCATGGACACCTTCGGCCCCGGTGGGTCCGTCATCGCGGCGATGATGGCCGTCGCCACCGGGATGGCTCGTCACGTGCTGTGCTTCCGCACGCTCTGGGAGGCGACGTTCCAGCAGCTGATGAAGGAGGGCAAGATGTCCCCTCCCATGGGTGCTCGCACCTCCAGCTGGCAGCATCCCTTCGGCGCCATCTCGGCGGCACATGTGCTGGCTCAGAACGCAAGTCGACACTTCCAGCGGTACGGCACCACACGCGAGACCCTTGGCTGGATAGCCCTGAACCAGCGCGCCAACGCGGCGCTGAATCCCACGGCGATCTACCGTGATCCGATGACGATGGACGACTACCTGTCGGCGCGGATGATCACCACGCCGTTCGGTCTCTACGACTGCGACGTGCCCTGTGACGGCGCGGTCGCAGTCGTGGTGTCCGCCATCGACGCGGCGAAGGACCTACCCAACACACCTGTGCGGTTCGAGGCCGTCGGCACGCAGATCATCGAACGCCTCGACTGGGATCAGACGACACTCACCCACGAACCGCAGGTACTCGGCCAGTCGGCACACCTGTGGTCTCGTACATCGTTGCGACCCGACGACGTCGATGTGGCCGAACTGTATGACGGCTTCACATTCAATTGCCTGTCCTGGCTGGAGGGCCTGGGCTTCTGCGGCATCGGGGAGGCCAAGGACTTTCTCGACGGCGGTACAGCGATCGCGCGCGACGGCATCATTCCGCTGAACACCCATGGTGGACAGCTGTCCCACGGGCGCACCCACGGTATGGGCCTGATCCACGAGGCGGTCACGCAGCTGCGTGGTGAGGCCGGCGACCGTCAGGTGGCCGATGCCCGTGTCGCGGTGGCCAGCAGTGGCGGACTGACCCCCAGCGGCGTGATGCTTCTGCGGACAGACGCGTGAACTCTCCCGCCCCGCGCCCGCGCGTCGTCCTGGCCGACGGTGTGCCGATGTCCGGCCTGGTCGCGGCGGTCGCGAAGCCACGTGCGGTGATCGTCGCAATCCACGGCGGCGCCACGTCGTCGGCGTACTTCGACTGCCCCGGCCGTCCCGAGCTCTCGCTGTTACGCGCCGCAGCAGCACAGGGATTCACGACGATCGCACTGGACCGTCCGGGTTACGGCACCTCCGCGGTGTATGCGGCGGAGTTCGCCGACCCGGCCCGCCGGGTCGCCGCGACGTCGGCCGGTGTGGACAAGATTCTGGGCGACGTCGACTGCGGTGCCGGCCTTTTCGTCATGGGCCACTCCGCCGGGTGCGAACTCGGCCTGCGCTTGGCCACCGCACGGGACGACGTCGTCGGCGTCGAGCTCGCGGGCACCGGTCTGCGCTACAGCGGGCCCGCCAAGGCCATCATCAGCGAGGCGACGATCACGTCACGTCCGGCCGGGCTGCGGGACCTGTTATGGGAACCTACCGACCTGTATCCCCCGGAGGTGCTCACCGGTGCGCTGTCCGCGCCGGGTGTCGCCTACGAGGGTGAGGTCACCGCCAATTGGGCGCGCCGGGACTTCCCCGCCCTCGCCACCAAACTTGCTGTGCCGGTGCAGTTCAGCATCGCTGAGCACGAGAAGGTGTGGGACTCCTCCCCTGAGTCCGTCGCCGCGATCACTGCGCTGTTCACTGCTTCGCCGCAGCTACGGGTCAACGAGATGGCCGACAGCGGACACAATCTCAGCGTCGGCCTGAGCGCGGCACGGTACCACCAGCGGGTGTTGTCGTTCATCGAAGAATGCATCGCGGACGCACGCGGCCGCGACCGAGAGCACGTGGAGGCAGGCTGATGCGGGTCGGATTCATCGGGTTGGGCAGCCAGGGCGGGCCCATGGCACGCCGCATCGCTCAGGGCGGCTTCGAAACCACGCTGTGGGCACGACGCCAGGCCAGCCTCGAGCCCTACGCCGACACACCCGCCAAGACCGCCACGACACCCGCCGAACTGGGCGCCGCCAGCGACCTGGTGTGCCTGTGCGTGGTCGGCGACGACGACGTCCGCGAGGTGCTGTACGGGGACAGCGGCGTCCTGGCCGGACTGGCCGACGGCGGGATCATCGCCATCCACAGCACCGTGCATCCCGACACGTGCAGTGAGATCGCCGAACGAGCTTCCGCGCAAGGCGTTTCGGTGATCGATGCACCGGTCAGCGGCGGCGGACCGGCTGTCGAGCAGGGCACCCTGCTGGTGATGGTCGGCGGAGACGAGGACGTCCTGGAGCGCTGCAGGCCGGTTTTCGCCACCTATGCGGACCCGATCGTGCATCTCGGTCCGCTGGGCAGCGGACAGAACACCAAGATCCTCAACAATCTGCTGTTCAGTGCGAACCTCGGGAGTGCCGTCAGCACGCTCGAGCTGGGCGAGTCCCTCGGCATCCCCCGCACCAAGCTCGTCGAGGTGCTCAATCGCGGTTCTGCGACCAGCAAGGCGGTCGGCAGTATCTCGATGTTCGGCGGCACGCTCGATGGCCTGGCACCGATCGCCGGGGCGCTGTTGCAGAAGGACGTCCGGCACGCGGCGAGCCTGGCTGCCGGTGCATCCGCCCCGGAAGGGGCGGTGTTCGCGGCGGCGGATGCGGCGCTGGAAGCGATGGAGCACAGGCGATGAGCGCTTGCGCGAAGAGCAGAAGGCAGCGATGAGCGCTTGCGCGAAGAGCAGACTGCAGCGATGAGCGCTTGCGCGAAGAGCAGAAGGCAGCGATGACGCGCGTCGGTTTCGTCGGGGCCGGACGCATGGGTGCGCCCATGGTGCGTCGGCTCGCCGAGGCCGGCCACACGGTGCGGGTTCTCGGCAGAACCGACGAGAAACGCGCAGAGATCGCCGAACTCGGCGCGATCCCGGTGACCGAACTCGCCGCCGTCGCCGATGACGCAGATGTGGTGGTGGTGTGCGTCTTCACCGACGACCAGGTCCGCGAGATCTGCCTCGACAGTGCGCTGGTCGTCCACATGAAGCCGGGCGCCGCTCTGGTCCTGCACACCACGGGCAGCCCGAAGACTGCGCAGTCGATCGCGGCCCGGTTCGACCACGTCGAGGTCGTCGACGCCCCGGTCAGCGGCGGCCCGCACGACATCGCAGCCGGATCGGTGACTCTGTTCGTTGGCGGTTCCGACGCCGGTGTGGCACGAGCCCGGCCGGCGATCGGAACCTACGGCGAGCCGATCCTGCATGCCGGTCCGACCGGCGCCGGCCAGCTGGTCAAGCTCGTCAACAACACCTTGTTCGCGGCGCAGATCGGGCTGGTGGCCGAAGGCGTGCGACTCGGCTCGCGTCTCGGCGTCGACGAGCATGCACTGCTGAGCGCACTCACTCACGGCAGCGCGCAAAGCCGGGTGATGTCCATGATCACCGCGGCGGGCTCAGCCGAGCTGTTCATCTCCGCGGTTGGCGAGTTCATCGCAAAGGATATTGCGGTCGTCCGCGCGACCGTCGCCGATCTGGACGGCGACCTCGGTGAGCTCGAGCGACTGATCACGGCGGTGACGCACTGACACCCCGCGCGCCGTTACCCAATCCGATGACTTTCGAGACTATCTGTCGCATACTGGATTCGTTACATTGAAACAGCCTTCCGTAACGTTTCCGGCCTGAACTGTGGCGCCGAGGAGGACATAGTGACCAAGCCGAAATTGGTTTTCAATCCGGTTGCTCAGGAGTACTTCGACAATCCCTACGAGATCTATCGAAGGATGCGGGACGAGGCGCCGATCTATTACGACGAGGACGAGGACTTCTACGCGCTGACCCGGCACGAAGACGTCGCCGCAGCGTTCAAGGACCACGAAGCCTTCTCGTCCGCCAGGGGCTGCGATCTCGGCATGGTGAGGTCCGGAGAGGTGCCGCAGAAGTCGATCATCTTCATGGATCCCCCCGACCATCGCCACATGCGCAGCCTCCTGAACAAAGCCTTCACACCGCGGGCGATCCAGTCTCAGCGGGACACGGTCGTGGAACTCGTCCAGCACTACCTCGCGCAGGCCGACCCCGACAATTTCGACGTCGTGCAGGACTTCTCGGGCCCGTTCCCGGTCGAGGTCATCACGCGAATGGCCGGCGTCCCCGAGGAGTTCCGCCAGCAGGTGCGGCTGTGGATCGACACCAGCCTGCACCGCGAGCCAGGGCAGATCGACTGGAGCGAGGAAAATCAGCAGGCCAACATCAACTCGGGGATGTACTACTTCGGCCTCGTCGACGAACGCCGGAAGAACCCACAGGACGACATGATCAGCCGGCTCATCGCCGCTGAGATTCCCGACGACGACGGGAACAAGCGCCGGCTCGACGACATCGAGATCGCCGGGTTTGCGACTCTCCTGGGGGGAGCAGGCGCAGAGACCGTGACCAAGCTGGTGGGCAGCGCGGTCGTGGTCTTCGCGCAGTATCCGGAACAGTGGCAGATGCTGCTCGAGGACCGCAGCCTGCTTCCGGCCGCGGTGGAGGAGCTGCTCCGATTCGTCGGGCCCGTGCAATACAACGTCCGCTACAGCGTCAAAGATGTCGAGTTGCCCAGCGGTACGGTGCCGGCGCACAAACCGGTGTTCCTGATGGGCGCCGCGGCGAATCGTGATCCGCGAGCGTTCGATGATGCCGAGACGTTCGACATCACCCGCGACCGGACGCAAGCGCAGAACCTCGGCCTCGGCTACGGAATCCACAGCTGCCTCGGCGCCGCGCTCGCCCGGATGGAGAGCGTGATCGCTCTCGACCATCTTCTGGATTTCATGCCGCGGTTCGAGGTCGACTTCGATGGGCTCGAACGCGTGAACATGCAGAATGTCGCAGGGTTTCACCATGTGCCTGTCAAGGTATTGAGCCGATGAGCATGTGCGTGACAAGGGGTGAGAGGTGACGCAGAAGATCGAGGTCGACTTTGGGCTCTGTGAGAGCAACGGAGTGTGCATGGGGATCATCCCCGAGGTCTTCGAACTGGACGACGAGGATTACCTGCACGTACTTCAGGACGAGGTGACGCCGGAGAACGAGCAACAGGTCAGAGAGTCTGTGCGGCAGTGCCCCCGGCAGGCCATCTTCCTCAAGGACGAATGAGGACTTCCGCGGCCCGGCCCGGCACACCGGTGGTCGACTAGCCTCATGCGATTTGTTCTGGTGCACGGCGGTTTTCACGCCGCGTGGAGTTGGGAGCGCACCGTGGCAGAGTTGCAGTCGCTGGGCCACGACGCTGTCGCGGTAGACCTCCCCGGGCACAGCGCCCTACTAAAACTTCCGCGAGCGTGCGTGTCTGCGGGCGAAACGCCGGGAAACTAACGAAGTTCACGCACGCTCGCGCCGCCGCTCAGAAGCCGGCGATGATGACCCCGTTGCAGTCGGCCGCAGCTTGACGCAGTTTCGCGGCCGCCTGGTATTCGTCGGAGTAGTACCACTCCTTGGCCGCGTCGACCGATTCGAATTCCAGAAGCACGGTCTGGGTGCCGTGCCACTGCCCCTCGAGCGATTCGACCGCCGGGCTGAACGCGAGCACCTTCGCGTTGGCCATGGTCTGACTGGCCAGCTTGCCGTATTCGGCCATGCCTGCCGCGTCTTTGATGTCCTCGGTGATGATCACATAACCTTTGGCCACAACGTATCTCCCTTTAGCTCAATTGATTTCGCTGATCGCACGCTCCGGACAATTCTCGATCGCCTCCCTGGCCGCGAACTCAAGTTCGGCAGGGACGTCACCCGGAGCAGCCACCGCCCAGCCGTCGTCGGTCATGTCGAACACCTCGGGACACAACGTGAGGCACATCCCGTGGCCGGCGCAACGATCCTCGTCGACCGTGACCTTCATTTGACGTCGAATTCCAGGTGCAGTTCGGTGAGGCCGCGCAGAATGTAGGTGGGGATGTACTGGTAGCGCCTCTCGCCCGCCGGCCCGTGCTTGCTTTCGGAGATCCGGATGTCTGTGGTGCGATCCAGCAGACGCTCCAGCCCCACCCGCGTCTCGGCGCGCGCGAGCGGCGCGCCCGGACAGCTGTGGATGCCACGACCGAACGCCAGATGCTGACGCGCGTTCTTGCGGTCGGGGTCGAAGCTGTCGGGGTCTTCGAAGCGGCGCGGATCGCGGTTGGCTGCCCCGTTGATCACCATCACCGTCGTACCCGCCCCGAGCGGTTGGTCACCGATGGTCGTCGGTGTTCTCGACAGCCGGAAGTCACCCTTGACGGGGCTTTCGATGCGCAGGCACTCCTCGATGAAATTGCCGAGCAAGTCCCGGTTTTCACGCAGTCTGCCCTGGATGTCGGGGTTGTCGCCGATCACCTTGAGCGCCGTGGACAGCAGCCGCACCGTCGTCTCCTGCCCAGCGGAGAACACGTTGGTGGCCACTCGCACGACGTCGGCGACCTCGGGCATCGTCCCGTCCGGGAATGTCGCGGTTGCCAGCCCGGTCAGTACGTCGTCGCGGGGTTCGGCACGACGGTCCTCGACATAGGTCGCGAACACCTCGTACAGATGCTCCAGCGGGGTCTTGTTCATCGTCTTCTCGGCATTGCCCACTGCACTGCCGTGCGTGCCTCGCGCGAGCCGCTCAAGGAGGTCGGCGCGATCCTCATGGGGCACACCGAGCAGATCGGCGATGACCTCGAGCGTGAACGGACCGGCGAAACCCTTGATGAACTCGCCTTCGCCCGGCGCCAGGAAGCGGTCGAGGTTGGTGTCGGCCAGCTGCCACATCGCGTCCTCGTTCTCCTTGAGGCGCTTGGGCGTGATCAGTCGCATGAGCAACGCGCGGTGGTTCGTGTGCGTCGGCGGATCCAACGTAGGCAGCTGGTCGCTGAACGGTATCTCGTCGCGGTGCGCGACGATCAGATCGGTGACGTCTCCGTCTTCCAAACCCTCCAGGGGTACCGGGAATCCAGGAAACGGGCCCGTGACCGAGATGCAGGACGAGAACGTGTCGGCGTCGTTGTACACATCGACGGCTTCCTGCCACCCCGTGACCATCGTGACGCCGTAGTGGTCTTCCTTGGCGACCGGGCATTTGTTGCGCAGCGCCTCGTAGAAGGTATAGGGGTCATCGGTCAGTCGACTGTCCCGGAAGAAGTCGACCGTCGTGAGGTCTTCACTCATGCGCGCTCCGTTCACCGATCCCGACACGCGAGAACGTGATTCTCATCTTTGCGTATCAGGTTTTCACACGCACAGCGTGCCGTCAACGAGGGCATGTGTCGGCGGCCTGTCGCGGCTCTTCAGCTTCGATCCCCAGCGTGTTCACCGCGACGGCGAGTAGCCCGTAACAGCCGGCCGTGAAGATGAGATCCAGCACCTGGCGCTCGTCGAACTGTCCCCGCAGCGCGGTCCAGGTGGCATCGGTGAGAGTACTGTGCCGCTCGAGTTCGTCGACGGCGCGCACCACCAGCCGGTCCTGTTCGCTGCTCGGCTCCGCCGCGCGGATCCCCTCGATCTCGGCCGCCGTCAGACCTGCGCGTTCGGCAAGCGGGATGTGGTGTTCCCACAGGTACTCCGAGCCACGCAACAGCGCCGCGCGGAGCACGACCACTTCGCGCACCCGGGCCGACAACGTCGACTTGAGCAAGAGGTGGGCATTGAACTGCAGGTACGCGCGGGCAAGGTCCGGGTGCCGTGCGAGTGTGCCGAGCACGTTTCCCGCGTCGACGGGATTCGCGCGTTGAGCTGGCAGCAGCGGGCTCAAGGCGTCACGAACGCCGTCGTCCCACTCATCCGCAGCCAGTGGTTCCAGGCGCTGTCTGCCGCTCATCGCTACTGGATCGGCTCGTCGCCGAGCACCGTAGTGCGCAGCATCTCGCGCGGCGAGTCGGGGTCATACGGCGCAGCGCGGTGCAGGACGCCGTTGTTGTCCCAGATCACCGTGTCACCCACCGACCAGAGGTGGCTGTACACCAGATGGGGTTGCGTCGCGCGCTCGAGCAGCTCAGCCAGCAGCGCCTGCCCTTCATCGCGGTCCATCCCGACGACGTAGTGCGCCGAGGCGCCCAGCACCAGCGATTTCCGTCCGCTCCGATGCGTCCACACCAGTGGATGTTCGTGAGTCGGGCGGGACCGCCAGCGCCTCAGTTCCTCCGGGGACGGGTTGGGGTTCACGCGGCTCTGCGACGCCTCCAGCGAGTGCACCACCGTCAGCGTCAAGAACCGCCGCTTCTCGTCCTCGGTGAAGGCTTCGAAGGCCGCGTAGGAGTTGGCGAACTCTGTCTCTCCCCCACGGTCGGCGACCTGCTTGGCAGACAACACGGTGGCTTTCTGCGGGCATTCGTCGTGCAGCGGTGTGCACCCGTCGATATGCCAGTCGAACGTCGCCCGCAGATAAGCCGCCGACGCGTTCTTCTTCGTGTCGAGGGTGACCGGATAGATGCCGGGCACCGGGTGGTGCCCGTCCGACGAGTGATCGATCTCGCCGAGGCGCCTACAGAACGCCACCTGCGCCTCGGGATCGAGTCCCAGCCGGGGGAACACCAGGACGCCGTTGTCCTCGAGCGCGTCGAGGACGGCAGACCCGAGCAGGTCGTCGGTCGCCAACCGCTCGGGGTCGACCCCGGTGACCTCCGCGCCGACGGATTCGGTCAGTTTGTTGATGGTGAGCAGACTCATGGTGAGGTTGATGCCCTTCTGGTCACGGCACCGGCGCGCTGACGCGGTCGATCACAGCGTCGGCGGAGTCGGCGGGTTTCTGGGTACCGAAGACCTCGACGGCCATCGACACCATGATCATCGAATAGACGAGGTGCAGGAGGTTCAGCACATCCTCGGGCACGTCGTCGATCGGGAATTTGTTGCAGTAATCGATGGCCTCCTCGAACCGGGGCGAGAACGCCTCGTAGAACGCGTGGATGTCCGGCATCGGAGTGGTCAGCCGGGCTTCCCACCGCTCGGGTTCGGTTGCCAGGCACCACTTGTCGGCGAACGGTTCGAACTCGGCGAACGCCCCGGGTAGTCGTGCCACGTTCACACCCCCACCGGGCGGCGTTCGGACTTGTACTGCTCCACCCAGTCGACGGACACCTTGTGCAGGTGCCGGACGAGGATCTCCTGGTCGTTGAGCGGGTAGTCGTCGACTATCGGCTCGTCCAGGCCGTATTCCAGCGCTGCCTGGGTGCCGCCGAGCATGCCCGCGTCCTGGAGCGCGAATTCCTTGAGGACCACCGACGCCACCTCGTGTTCGATGCGCTCGCGAACGGTGCGGGCCGGATGAAACGCGTTGTAGGCCTCGAATTTGTGCGTGTTGTACGAGGTGGGCCAGTAGCGGTACAGCAGGTACCAGCCGTGGTAGATCAGGATCTCCAGGTTCGGGAATATCTGGAAGTTCGTGATGCCCCACGGTTCGATGCCGCCGGGGTTCAGCCCGAGCGACTGGTGGGTCTCCGGGGTGCGCCACGGCCCGACAAGCCCACTGCGGGTGGCTCGCTCGACCGGATACATGAACTCCGGTGCGAGCAGCCAGCGCCGCGTGCCTGCCGTGGACACCAGGCGGTGCGGCCCGTCGATCTGGAAGTGCCCGCATTCGAAGGTCTGGTTCGGTTGACGCACCTCGGTCGGCACCTGCTGCGAGTGCAACGACGGCACGTGGTAGTACTCCTGGAATGCGTCCGCGAAGATCTTCCAATTGCTGTTGTTGTGGGCGACGAATTCGTAACGCTCGGTCATCAATTCGAATGGATAGTCGTCCAGGGCGGTGATCATCGGCCCCAGGAACTCCCGCAGGGTCTGCCGCGGCTCGGGATCGAGATTGATGAAGATGAAACCGTTCCAGACGTCACACCGGACCGGCTTGAGGCCGTACTGCGAATTGTCGAGACCGAAGAACTCGCCGGGCTGCTGCACGAACTTCAGCTCGCCGTCGAGACCGTAGCGCCACCCGTGGTATTTGCAGGTGAACTGACGGCAGGTGCCCTTGACCTCCTCATTCGGAAAGTCGTTCCACACCAGTTTGTTTCCGCGATGGCGGCAGATGTTGTAAAAGGCCCGGATCTGTCCGTCACGTCCCTTCACGACGATCACAGCCGTTTTCGCAACCTCGATCTCCTTGGTGAAATGACTTCCGACGCGGGGCACCTCCTCGACCCGACCGACGTTGAGCCAGGCACGCTTGAAGATCGCCTCCCGCTCGAGCTCATAGAATTCCGGTGAGGTCGAGTCCCGGAAGGACACCGGCCCGGTACCGAGTTCCGGGTAGTGCGCCGTCCAGCTACCTTCAGCAGGCTTGGGCCATTTGGCCATAGGAAACCCCCTGTCGCGGTTCGTTTTTCGTGGGCTTCATCACATCACCGATCCTCCGTTGACACCCAGCGTCTGACCGGTGATGAAACCGGCCTCCTCCGAGCACAGGAAGCCGACCGCGGCGGCGATGTCGTCGCCCGTTCCGAGGTGTCCGATCGGGATACTGGCCGCCATCTGTTCGTTGGGAGGCAGATGCCCCTCGGCCTGCGACTGGTGCTGCATCGGTGTCTCGATGCCCGACGGCGGAATGTTGTTCACCGTGATGCCGGTCGGACCGTATTCACGCGCAAACGACTTCGTCAGCGAGATCAACGCGCCCTTGGATGCTGCGTAATGTGCCATGCCCGGCGACCCCCGCTGAGCGCTTGACGACGAGATCATCACGATGCGACCCCAGCCCGCCTCGATCATGTCCGGGAGGGCGCTTTGGCAACAGTAGAACGTCCCGGTGAGGTTCACGTCGATCACGCGTTTCCAGTCCGCCGGGGTGATCTCGATCGAAGGTGCGAAAGCCACCATGCCTGCGCTGGTCACGAGGATGTGCACGGGACCCAGTTCCGTGCGGACCTTGGCGAAGGCCTCACCGACGGCCGCGTGGTCACTGACGTCCACCCCGACGGCCAGCGCGCTCACCCCGTCGGCGCGCAGCGAGTCGACGACACGTTGTGCCGCAACCTCGTCCAGATCCAGAACGGCCACCGCGTGGCCACGCCTGCCCAGCTCGTGGCAGGTCGCCTCGCCCATACCGGAAGCCCCGCCGGTCACCACTGCTACCCGCGTCATATGCTCGGTCCTCCTGCGTCGCTACTCATAGATCATGTGAACCTTGCGGCTGGTCGGCAGCGACTGGCAGGTCAGCACCCAGCCGTCGGCCACCTCGTCCTCTTCCAGCGCGTCGTTGATCCGCATCCGCGCGCTCCCCTCGACGATGCGCGCCATACACGTTCCGCAGGAACCGGTTTCGCAGGAGGACGGCGCCCTCAACCCCCTTTGTCGGGCCGTCTGCAGGAGAGTGTCGCCCTCCCGGTACGTGGCGGTGATCTTCTTGCGGTCCAGCTCGATGACGATCTCTTCGCAGGTCTCGTCGGCGTCGCCGGTGACATCAGGCGCTACGTCGGCCACGGAGAAGCGCTCGAGATGCAGTCGCTGCCTCGGTACGCCGCTGCCCAGCAGCGCGGCTTCGACGGTGTCCATGAACGGCGCGGGCCCGCAGATGTAGAAGTCCGCGTCGCCGGCCTGCACGACGAAAGAGCCGACGACGGTAGCGGTGACCACGCCGCGGTCCTCGTCGTAGTGGTGCTCGACGGTCAGACGTTCGGCGTGCTGCTCGGCCAGCTCCGCCAGCAGATCGGAGAAGATCACCGAATCGCGACCGCGATTGGCGTAGAACAGCCTGACCGGCCGACCAGAATTGGTCAGCGCGGTCCGGACCAATGACATGATCGGGGTGATTCCACTGCCGCCAGCAAAGGCAAACAGTGGTCGTGGCGTGGAAAGCCCCTCTGCAAGAACAAATTTCCCTTCAGGGGGTGCTACCTGAAGTTCGCCACCCGCCGCCGCCGTGTCGTTGATCCAATTGGAGACCACGCCGCCGGGATCGCGCTTCACCGTGATCCGCAGTTCGTCTTCGACCGGAGCCGACGACATGGAGTAACAGCGGCGCAGGTCACATCCGTCGACACTGACCTGCACGGTCAGGAACTGGCCTGCCTTGTAACGAAATCGGTGTGAGCAGTACTCGGGCACATCGAGCACGAGCGACACGGCATCGGAGGTCTCGCGCACGACCCGCTTGATGCGCAGCGGCGCGAACCCTGCGACATCTCCGACTGTGAGTTCCTCGGCCATCCCGCTCAGAGTATCAAGTACTTGTCATTAATCTCAAGTACTTGCCCCCCGCCGGAATGGCATTCCACAGCACATGCGCGAGAAAACCCCTGCTGGAATGCAATTCCGGCGGATCAGGAGTCGACGTGGTCGGCGTAGAGCTCGTGTCCGGTCCCCTGCTCGACCACCCGGCCGAGAAGTTCACGCAACGTCTTCTGTTCGGCTTTCGACAGCACACCGAACACCTTGTCGTGGGCGGCGATTGCGTCGCTGACGACGGCGCCGGCGACCCGGCGACCCTGATCGGTGAGAAATGCCTGCAGAATGCGGCCGTGCGCCGGGTCCCGCTTGCGTTCCACCAGCCCGCGCTTCTCCAGCGCGGTCAGCGCCAGCTGCACGCCTTGCGGACTGATCAGCAGCCGCCGGGCCAGTTCCGCGCCGGACAGCCCCGGCTCGTTCGACAGCTGGCGCAACACGCCGATCTGCGCGGTGCTCACCCCGTGGTCGCTGACCGCCTCGTTCACGCTGGTGAGCGAGAAGTAGAAGGCCTGTTTGAGCAGCCACAGAATGTTGTCGGTGAGCTCGATACCCGCCACGTCATGCGCCTCCATGCCTAGACGTTAGCCGTCCCGGCCGGGATCCTGACCGCTGACGTGCACGGCGCCGTCCTTCATCACGAAGCGCACATCGAATGTCGTGGCGATGTCTTCGGCGGGATCACCGCCGACCGCGATGATGTCGGCGAGATAGCCGGGAGCGAGCCGTCCCAGTTCATCGTCGGCGTCGATCAGCTCCGCGCTGGTGATGGTCGCGGCGCGCAACGCCTGCATCGGGGACATCCCCCGGGCGACCAGCGCACGCAACTCCTTGGCGTTCTGTCCGTGCGGAACAGCCGGAGCGTCTGTGCCGCAGGCGATCCGCACCCCGGCCGCGATGGCTTTCGGCAGCATGGCCTGAGCTTGCGGGAACACCACCTCGGCCTTCTTCCGTAGTTCCGGCGCGATGCGGTCGATCGCCATCGCCTCGGTGAGGTACGTCGTCGAGACCAGGAAGGTGCCGTGATCGACCATCATCTGAATCGTGTCGTCTGTGGCCAGGAAGCCATGTTCGATGCAGTCGATACCGGCCCGGATACAGGCGCGAATCGCACTGTCCCCCACCGCGTGGGCTGCGACCCGCACGCCCGCGCGGTGCGCCTCGTCGGCGATGGCGGCGAACTCCTCGTCCGAATACTGCTGAGCCCCCGGCGCGGTGCTGTGCGACATGACCCCGCCGGATGCGGACACCTTGATCAGCCTGGCGCCGTGTCGGATCTGGTAGCGCACGCACGCCCGGACCTCGTCGACTCCGTTGGCGATACCTTCGGCGACCGAGAGCGGCATGATGCCGGGAGCCAGCCGCTGGAAGACCGTGGGATCGAGATGGCCTCCGTACGGGGTGACGGCATGGCCTGCCGGATAGATGCGGGGCCCGGCGTGCCACCCTTGCTCGATGGCGCGCTGCAATGCGACGTCGAGCAGGTAGCCGCCCGTCTTCACCATCAGACCGAGGTTCCGCACGGTCGTGAAGCCGGCCTCCAGTGTGGTGCGGGCGTTGACGGCCCCGCGCAACGTGCGGTAGGCAGGGTCGTCCTGGACACCGTGCATCGGGCTGGGCAGCCCCTCCGGACCACCCGGACCGCCGATCAGAAGGTTGAGCTCCATGTCCATCAGCCCGGGAAGCAACGTCACATCACCGAGGTCGATGACGGTGTCCGCGTCCGCGGGCTCCTGTGCCGGATTGATCGATTGGATGCGGTTGTCGTGGACCACCACGACGGCGGGCGTGCGGACCACACCGGCCTCGACGTCCGCCCACCGGGCGGCCTTCAGGACCGTGACGGTCACGGGACGGGTTCGACGTCGCAGTCCAGCGACGTGGCTCCGGTGTCGGGAACCTTGGGCTGCTTCCAGCACTCGACCGGGAACGACGCCTGAATCATGGAGTACAGCATGTGCATCAGGTTCAGAACGTCCTCGGGCAAGTCGTCGAGGGAGAACTTGTCGCAGTAGGCGATCGCCTCCTCGGCACGCGCGGTGATCGCGTCGTAGAACGCCTGAATCTCCGGCATCGAACTACCGAGCCGTTTCGCGTAGCGCTCGGGCTCCGAACCGAGGCACCAGTCGGAGAATTCCTCCAGATCGGCGAATTCCGGCGGCAACTTGGCCGTGTTCGTTTCCGGGTTCACATCCACACTCATCGTCACACTCCCGCCGTCTTGCGCCGGTAATCCTCGACCCAGGCGGCTGTTTCGGTGTGCAGGTGCCGGATCAGCACCTCTTGGTCGCAGAGCACGAACTCATCCAGCACGCGCGATTCGACCATCGTCTGAGTGGCCTCGAGTGTGTTCGCGTCCTGCAGTCCGTACTCCTTGAAGGACACCGCGGCGAGCTCCTGCGCAATGCGTTCGCGCGGCGTCCGCGGCTGCGGGAAGTACACGGTCCCCTCGAACAGGTGGGTGTTGTGCGACGTCGGCCAGTAGTGATAGGTCAGGTACCAACCCTGACCCCAGAACAAGATCACGAAGTTGGGGAACAGCTGGAACGAATCCAGGCCCCATGGTTCACATTTCGCCGGGTTCAAGCCTGCAGGCATCTCGCCGAGATCGGGTTTGTCCCACGGTCCGAAAAGCCCACTCTGGCAGATGTCCTCGATCGGTTTACGCATCTCGTCGGCCATCTCCCAGGCCTTGATCCCCGAGGTGCTGACAAGGCGATGCGGGCCTTCGATCCGGTAATGCGGCGCCTCGAATCCCGCTTCGGCTGCTGCCTTCGAATACGCGGTCGGCGACTGGTTCGCATGCAGCACAGGTGCGTGATAGAACTCCTGGAACGCATCCATGTAGAGCTTCCAGTTGGCCTTCACCTCGGACCGGTAGTGGAACCGCGAGGTCATGCGGTCGAACGGGTAGCCCTCGAGATCAGTGATCATCGGGCCGAGGAAATCGCGCAGCGACTGCTCGGGTTCTTCCTTCGCGAAGTTGACGAAGATGAACCCTTCCCACACCTCGCAGTGGACCGGGACCAGACCGTAGCGACTCTTGTCGAGATCGAAGAACTCGCCCTCCTGCTGCACGAACGTCAGGTTGCCGTCGAGGTCGTAGCGCCAGGCGTGGTACTTGCAGGTGAACTGCCGACACACCCCGCTGGTTTCTTCCAGCGGCATGTCGTTCCACACCAGCTTGTTGCCGCGGTGGCGGCAGATGTTGTGGTAGGCCTTCACTTCTCCGGAAGTGGTCCTCACGACGATGATCGACGTGCTGGCGACCTTCATCTCTTTGGTGAAGTAGCTGCCCTTGCGCGGAATCTGTTCGACGCGGCCCACATTTAGCCACGCGCGTCTGAACACAGCTTTGCGCTCGACCTCGTAGAACTCCGGGTCGACGGAGTCCTCGTACGACACCGGGCCCGTCCCCAACTGCGGGTAGTGCTGAGTCCAGCTGCCCTCTGGCGGTTTGGGAAATCGGGGCATCGTCATCTCCTTCGGCTGCGCTCCTCTTGCCTGCCGTCACTGCCGCACCGCCCGCTCTCGCAGCGCCGAGCCGAGTGTGCAGGCAAACAACCAGGCACAGCTGCCTTTTCGCCATGTCGCGGAAGCCGGTACCGCCGACGGTATATGCTTCACAGATCAATCGCAAGTAGTTGATATTCACTGTGGATCACCGGCATGGAGGAGTCACCGTGCGTCACGACCAGCTGTTCATCGGCGGAGCCTGGCGTGCACCGAGCACAGACCGGCGCATCGAGGTCGTGTCCCCCCACACCGAGGCGACGGTCGCCTCCGTGGCCGCGGCCGGGCCTGCCGATGTCGACGCCGCGGTGGCCGCCGCCCGCGAGGCGTTCGACCTCGGGCCGTGGCCCCGGACCGACGCCGGCGAGCGGGTCGACGTCCTCCGCCGATTCGGCGAGCGCTACGGAGACCGACGCTCGGACATGGCCGATCTCATCACCGCAGAGCTGGGCGCCCCGATCAGCTTTGCTCAGCGGGCACAGGCCGCGCTTCCCTGGTCGATGATCGGCGCGTTCTGCGACGTGGCCGAGACCTATCCGTGGCGCGAGGACAGGCCGGGACGCTACGGCTCCGACATTCGGGTACTGCGCGAACCCGTCGGTGTCGTCGCCGCGATCGTGCCGTGGAACATGCCGCAGTTCCTGATCGTCACGAAGCTCGTTCCGGCGTTGTTGGCCGGCTGTTCCGTGGTGCTCAAGCCTGCTGCCGAGTCCCCGCTCGACGCCATCCTGCTCGCCGAGATCATCGCCGAGTCCGGGTTTCCGCCCGGCGTCGTCAGCGTGCTTCCCGGGGATGGCCGCGTCGGGGAGCAGTTGGTGCGGCATCCCGGTGTCGACAAGGTGTCGTTCACCGGATCCACCGCCGCAGGCAGAGCTGTCGCCGCCGCAGCTGCGGCGGGTCTCAAACGGGTGAGCTTGGAGCTCGGCGGCAAGTCGGCCGCGATCGTTCTCGAGGACGCCGACCCGGCTGCAGTCGCCTCGGGGGTGCGCTCGGCGAGCCTGTCCAACAGCGGCCAGATCTGCAATGCGCTGACGCGCATCCTGGTCCCGCACACGCGTGCAGCGGAGTTCACCGATGCGCTGGCCGCTGAGATGAGCGCCCTCGTGGTGGGAGACCCGACCGAGAGTGCCACCCAGGTCGGTCCGCTCGTCGCACAGCGACAGCAGCAGCGTGTGACCGGTTATCTGCAACAGGGCGTGCGGGACGGGGCGCGGGTCGTCACCGGCGGAGCCGGTATGCCGGACGATCTCGATCGCGGCTGGTACGTCAAACCCACGCTGTTCGACCGCGCCCACAACTCCATGACCATCGCCCGTGAGGAGATCTTCGGTCCGGTGCTGACCGTCATCCCCTATTCGGACACCGCCGAGGCGATCCGGATCGCCAACGACTCCGATTACGGGTTGGCAGGTTCGGTGTTCACCGGTGACGACGAACGTGGACTGGCGGTGGCCGCAGCGGTCCGCACCGGAACGTTCGGCGTGAACCAGGGGTATCCGATGGACCCCTTCGCCCCGTTCGGCGGAGTGAAAGCCAGCGGGTACGGCCGCGAATTGGGACGGGAGGGCATCGACGGCTACACTGACACGAAATCCATTGCGGTGGCCCCACGTTAGGTGCGTCCGGTCAGTCAGGAAGCTTGATGACGGATGTGTACATCTCGACCACGGGCCGAAAGAGATCCACGTCGTCGAGCTGACTTCCGAGCACGACCGAGTCACTGGTGGCAACCAGCGCCTGAGCGAAGGTGATCGGCGGAATCAGCAGGGTGGCCCCGAGCCGCTGCATGCCGTCGACGATGAACTGGGCCAGCTGATCGACCACCTCGGCCCTCTTCGCCGCGACACGTTCGCGCGCGTCCGGATTGCGGAGCAGATACAGCGTGAACTCCAGGCCGAGTGCCGCGTGTTCAGCGCCTCGGTCGACGCTCAGTTGCCGCCAGCGCTCCGCGATCTCGTCGAGTTCGTGTGTTCCGACGCGACTCGCACTGGACATCACCTCGGCGAAGTTGTCGAAGTAGCGCCGCCAGTAGCGGTCGCTCACCGCAAGGAAGAGCTCTTCTTTGGTCGTGAAGTGTTTGTAGATCGCACCCTTGGTGTAACCGGCGGCGCGCGCTATGTCGTCGAGTGTGGCTGAGGTGAAACCCTTTTCGGCGAAGACGTCCTCGGCGGCGTCGATCAGCAGCGCCCGGGTGTGCTCCAGCCGCCGCTCGCGGGTCCACCGCTCCACCATGGCGAAAGTCTTTCACAGATTCTTGGATACCTATTGGATTCTCAGATACTCATGAGTATATTTGTGGCCGCTGGGTCGCCGACGCCGCCACATGCGGGACGGCTGACTGCTTCCACGATCGCCGAGGGGAAACCGATCATGAGTGACCTGTCCAAGAAGTCCGCTGTCACCGAATCGGTAGGCGCCACAACCGACCTCGGCAAACGGAGGCCGACGTCATCGGGGGCGTACAAGATCTGGGCGGGCGTCGGCGCCGTGTTCCTGGCGTACACCCTCTACGTGTGCATCCGCTGGGTGTCCGGGCCGTTCTTCGAGCCGGTAGACGGAGGGCCGACCGAGCCGCCGATGTACATGCAGATCCCGCTGATGGCCAATGCCATCGTGCTCTGGATCGGCCTTCCCTTCGCGCTGTGGTTCTTCCTCATCCGGCCCTGGGTGCGCGAGAAGCGCATCACGCTCGACGGCATGCTGCTGGTGTCGATGGGTCTGATGATGTTCCAGGATCCGATGTTGAACTACTACAGCACCTGGTGCACCTACAACGCGTGGCTGTTCAATCAGGGCTCCTGGGCGCCACACATTCCAGGCTGGGTGGCTCACGAGGAACCGGGCCATACGGTGCCCGAACCGATACTGACCAACATCCCCGGCTACATGTATGGCGTTCTGCTGCTGACCATCGTCGGGTGCTGGATCATGCGCCGGATCAAGAACCGTTGGCCGGCGATCAGCAACCTGCGACTCATCTTGGCGACATACGCGATCGCGATCGTCTTCGACTTCATCATGGAGGCCTTGATCCTGCTGCCGATCGGCTTCTACTCCTACCCCGGTGCCATCCAGTCCTTGTCGTTCAACGCAGGCACGTATTACCAGTGGCCGATCTACGAGGGCTTCATGTGGGGCGGGGTCCAGGCGGCGTTGTGCTGCCTGCGCTTCTTCACCGATGACCGAGGACGCACCGTTGTCGAACGCGGCCTCGACCGCGTCCGTGGCGGAATGGTCAAGCAACAGTTCATCCGCTTCCTGGCGATCTTCGGTGGCGTCAGCGCATGCTTCTTCCTCTTCTACAACGTCCCGGCGACCTGGCTCGGCATGCACGGCGATCCGTGGCCGGAGGATGTGCAGAAGCGCTCGTACTTCAACCCGGGCATCTGCGGCGAGGGGACCGATCGACCGTGCCCGAATCCTGATCTACCGCTGCCGACCAAGCACTCCGGCTACATCAACCATGACGGTGAACTCGTGTTGCCCGATGGCGTGGAAGTGCCACCCGTAGTGCCGATCCAACGTGGCGATGACGGTCAATAGCCTCCGGCCGCAGGCCGAAAGCGGTTCGCCCGCCCCGTTTTACCGTGTAGTCGGCAGTGAAGCCGAAATCTTCCGGGCGGCGGCGCGTCGCGGTTCGCCGGTATTGCTCAAGGGGCCCACCGGTTGCGGCAAGACCCGTTTCGTCGAGGCGATGGCCCATGAACTCGGCCGGGAGCTGATCACCGTCGCCGGGCACGAGGACATGACCTCGGCCGATCTGGTCGGCCGCTTCCTGCTCAAGGGCGGTGAAACCGTCTGGGTGGACGGTCCCTTGACCAGAGCGGTGCGGGGCGGCGCCATCTGCTATCTCGACGAGATCGTGGAGGCTCGTCAGGACACCACGGTGGTGATCCATCCGCTCGCCGACCACCGGCGCACGCTGCCCATCGATCGGCTGGGGACGACTCTGTCTGCGGCGCCGGGCTTTCAGCTCGTGATCTCGTACAACCCCGGCTATCAGAGCATCCTGAAGAGCCTCAAGGACTCGACGCGGCAGCGCTTCGTCGCGATCAGCCTCGATTTTCCCACTGCGGCCATCGAGTCCGAGGTCGTGGCTCGTGAGGCCGGGATCGATGGGTCCACCGCCGGGTCGCTGGTGGCCCTCGGCAACGCCATTCGGAGCCTGGGCGGCTCGACGCTGACCGAGGTGGCATCCACCCGCATGCTGATTCTGGCGGGCGGTCTCGTCGCTGAAGGACTCAGCCTGCGTGACGCCGTGCAGTCGGCCGTCGTCGAGGTGCTCTCCGATGACCTCGATGTGATCCGCGGCCTCGGTGAACTCGCCGATGCGATTCTGCCTCGGCGGTGAGTGCCGAACCCGCCGACCCGCAGCGTCTCCGGCTCCTGGCCGGATTCCTGGCGGGGCGGTCCGTCGACGTCGCCGTGGCCCCCGCAGGGGAGGCCGCGTACACCGACGGGCAGGTCGTCTTCGTCTCGGCGGGAGCGGATCCAGATATGCAGCGGCGCGAAGTACTGGTCCAGTGCGCCCTTCTCGGAGCCGGCAGTCTTGACCGCGCGTACGTCACGAGGCTGCGGGGAAGGAGCCTGCTCGCACGTCGCTACCTGAGGCTCGAAGGGCACCGCGTACTCACCGAACTCGGTCGGCGGGTCCCGCTGGCAGCAGCAATGAGTCTTGACCCCCCGCCGCGGTCGTCCAGTTCCAGAGATTCGCTGGAGATCGCCGAGAGCAGAACGACACTCGATGCCGCACCGGACTGGTTCGGCACCATCAAGCCCTCGAAGCTGGTTCGCAGTCGCGATGAACCGGCTTCGCGGCCATCCGGCACCTACGCCAGAATGGACGTCGAGCACACGTCTGAGATGGACGAAGACGACGACGATGCCGACCCATCACAGAAGAGCTGGATCCTGAAGCTGTTCGAACTGCCGGTCGGCGCGCAGGCACCCGCGAAATTCCTGCGCGCGCTGTTCGGCAGCTCTCGCTCCTCGGGGAACGAGGGCGCCGGTGGCGAGTTGGAGGCCGGTTCGATACAGCGGACCTCGCGCGCCGGCACAGGTGCGCGGCCGGTACCGACCCCGATCCGGTTCACAAGTGCCGACACGCCGGGTGCGGCAGTCGGTGTGAGTGGCGCCCTATACCCGGAATGGGACGTGTTCAACGACCGCTATCGACCCGACTGGTGCAGGGTCGTCAACTTCCCGGTCACGACCGCTGCCGACGTTGCCGGCGCCGGTGTTCCCCGCGACGGCACACTCCGCAAAAAGCTCGCCCGCGTCGGGCTGGGCCCCAAAGCGTTGCGTGCCCGCGCCGACGGCGACGACCTCGACACCGAGGCGCTCATCGATCTGTTCGTCGATCTGCGCTCGGGTCACTCACCGCCCGAACACGTCTACACGGAACGCCGCAGACTCGCCCGGAATCTCGCCGTACTCATCCTGCTCGACGTGTCCGGGTCCGCCACCGACGCCGACCAGGACGGACTGGCCGTGCACGACCATCAGCGCCGCGCGGCCGCCATCCTAGCGGCGACACTCGAAGAGCTCGGCGACCGCGTCGCGGTCTACGGGTTCTCGTCCCAGGGGCGAAGCTCCGTTCACCTGGCCGCGATCAAGACCTTCGGACAACGGTTCGGCGCAGTCGCGCGCGCCCGCCTCAACCGGATACAGCCGTCGGGCTACACCCGGTTGGGCGCCGGCATCCGGGGCGCAGGTGCGATCCTCGCGCGTGACGCGGGGACGCCCAACCGGCTGCTTCTCGTGCTGTCGGACGGTTATCCCTACGACGATGGCTATGAAGGCCGTTACGCCGAAGCCGATTCGAGGAAAGCGCTGGAAGAGCAGCGCGCCGACGGTGTCGGATGCCTGTGCCTGTCGTTGGGATCCGCCACCGACACGGAGTCCCTCGAGCGGGTGTTCGGCTCGGCCAGCCACGCCCACGGCGCGACACTGGCCGAGGTGAGCCCGCGGATGGATGTGCTGTTTCTGGCCGCGCTCAGCGAACTGTCCGCTCCACGGCAGAACCGGGTATAGGCTGCCCGAGGATTCACAAGTAGTTGATATTGCCTCGGTCGAAGCGCTCCAGGAGGTGGCACCGTGCCCGACGACCTGACGACACCCGACGTTCACGAACCGAACTTCGCCCAGCCCTGGGCGCCTCATCGCCTCAAGATCTACACCTGGACGGGCATCTTCACGTTCGCGATGTTCCTGCTGGTGACCATCGGGGTCAGCGTCGGATTCATCGCCCCGTCATTCACCACCGACGTCGTCGTGAACCTGATCTTCGGCATCCCGGTGATCCTGCTGCCGTTCGTCATCCTGTGGAATGCCCCGGGAGAAAACAGGACCCGTCTCGACAAGGCGGCAGAGCTGACCCTGTTCTATCTGCCCTACACCGCGGGCAGCCAGATCGGCTACGAGCTGATGTTCCTGATCGGGCATCCGCTGGGCCTGTGGGCGCCCACGACCGACCCCGGGTGGAAATGGCTGTGGTGGCAGTACGGTCTGGCCGATACCCGCTATGTCAGCGGCAATCCCTGGATCTTCGCGCTGGAGATAGTCGGTGTCCTCACCGGCATCACCGTGTTCGTCATGTGGACTCGGCTGATCAAGAGGGACCTTCCGATCGAATCGCGCATCCGCTGCCTGTGGGTCACGTTCGCCGGATGCGCCATCTTGATGAGCAGCACCGCGGTGTACTTCCTGGCCGAGGTCGGCGCCGGCTTCAGCAACATCGGGCAGGGCGCATTCGGGCTCGGGTTCAAGTTCATCGGCGAGAACATCCCGTTCATCGTGCTACCGCCGCTTGTGCTGTACTCGATCCATCTGCAGATCGACTATCTGACCCGCCGGGCGGGCGCGGCGAACGCCGGCGTCAACGTGCGGGCGGTCCGAGGATCCACCGGACGATGATGTGACGCTCGATCTCCGAGATTCCGCCCGCGACCATGCCGGCGAAACACGGTGTGAGAGCGCCATGACCGATGGAGTGATGGGAGGTCGGCATTGTTGGACGGCGAGAAGATTCTGATCACCGGAGCCACCGGCAAGATCGCCTTTCCGATCGCGCGCACCCTGGCCGCCCGCAACGAGGTGTGGGGAGCTGCGCGGCTGCGCGACCCGGCGGACCGGGACAGACTGGCAGAAGTCGACGTCACACCGCTGCCCCTCGACCTGAGTGTCGGTGATTTCTCCTCTCTTCCAAACGATTTCACGTACGTCTTCCACGCAGCTGTGGACCCGGGCCAGGGCACCTGGAGCAGATGCGTCGAGACGAACGCGCAGAACTCCGGTGACCTGCTCTACCACTGCCGGGCCGCCAAGGGTTTCGTGCTGTGCTCGACCGGGTCCGTCTACGGGTATCAGGGCCGGCGTCCACTCACCGAGGACGACCCGCCCGGGGTACCGCTGCGCGCCAACTACAGCTTCTCCAAGATCGCGGCCGAGGCTGTCTGTAGCTGGATCGCCCGGCAGCACGGAATTCCCCTGACGATCATCAGAATCTGCTCCACCTACGGACCGGAGGGCGGATCACCCGCCGACCGACTCGACGCGATCTTGGCCGGGGAGCCGATCCGGCTTCATCCCGACGCACCGAACAACTACAACCCCATCTACGAGGACGACTACGTCGAGCTCGGCATCCGCGCGATGGAAGTCGCGGCATCGCCGCCACAGGTGGTGAACTGGGCGGGCAGCGAAACCGTCAGTGTCGAGGAGTACTGCGCGTACATGGGTGGGCTCGTCGGAATGGACCCCGTCTTCGAGTACACCGCAGAGGCGCACATGCCGCTGTGGCCCGACGTGACGCACATGCACGAGGTGCTCGGGAGGACGAAAGTTCCATGGCGCGAGGGGTTTCGGCGCATGATTGCCGCCCGCCATCCCGAACTCACACTTGTCGAACGGGCGGGCTGAGGCGGTGGAGCTACCAGGAACCCCGTCCGACGACGTCGACGACGTGCTCGCCGCGGGTCGCGGTGACATCTCCACCTTGTTCGTGTCCATGGCCACCCGCCATCCCGAGGGACTCGATGCCGAATATCTGCGATGGCACACTCTCGATCACCGACCCGAGCAGCACCGGCTGTCCGCGGTCCGCGCGTCGCTGCGCCTGGTGTCGACGCCTGCGTGCCGAGAGGCTCGATTGGCCGGCGCCGATCGGTTCTCCGCCGTCGACCACGTGATGACGTACTTCTTCAGCGATCCCGGCGGGATGGAGCCGTTCATGGCGCTGTCCACGGCCCTCGGCGACGCAGGACGCAAACTCCCGTTGCTTCCGCCGGTGGAGCGCGGCGTCTACGGTGTCGAGGCGCGAGTGGCGGCGCCGCGAGTCAAAGTCGGCGCCGACGTTCTGCCCTGGTGGCCGGTCGGCGGCGTCTACCTCACGCTGGAGCAGGGGACGGCGTCGGCGCAGCGTCTGCTCGACGTCGAGGGAGTGGCCGGCGTCTGGACGGCGACATCGCTGGCCGTCGGCGCCAGCCTGGCCAGTGCCGCGCCCGGGCAGACGATCTCGTACTACTTCCTGGACGATGACCCGGTGCGGGTCGCCGAGCGGCTGCGACCTGCACTCGAAGATCGTTGGGACACCGACGGCGTCGAACCGCTTTTCGCCGCACCGTTTCACACGGTCGTCCCGCATGAATGGGACCGCTATGTGCCGTGACCGAGGAGTGACGTGCGCATCGGCCTGATGGTCGGCTCCGACAGGGAGCGTGAACGCCGGGACAGGCTCGCAGGGTTGATCGCCGATGGCATGGCTGCCGAGACGGCCGGATTCAGCTCGTTCTGGTTCCCGCAGGTGCCCGGATATCTGGACGCAATGACAGCGATCGCCCTCATCGGCGCATCCACCTCGTCCATCGAGCTCGGTACCGCGGTGGTTCCCGTCCAGACCAGGCACCCGCTCATCCTGGCGCAGCAGGCGTTGACCACGAATGCCGCATGCGGTGGCCGTTTCACGCTCGGCCTTGGCGTCTCGCATGACTGGATCATCAACGGACAGCTGGGCATTGGCTACGAGCGGCCGGTGCACGAGTTACGCGACCATCTGGACGTGCTCACCGCGGCCTTCGCCGGGCCCGGCCAGGTCGACATCGAGAACACCGGCTTCCGCGTGCACAGCCCGGTCGACGTATCGGACACTTCCCCGCCGATTCTGCTCGCTGCGCTCGGGCCCGCCATGCTGCGCATCGCCGGAGAACGGGCCGACGGCACCATTCTGTGGATGGCCGACGAGCGGGCGATCGGTGACTATGTCGCGCCGCGCGTCAGCGCCGCAGCGGACGCCGCGGGGCGAAAGGCGCCCCGCGTCGCGGCGGGCGTGCCTGTCGCCGTCTGCTCACCGGCCGAGACGGACACGGCGCGCGAGTATGCCAGCGAGGTGCTGGGCCACGCACACTTCTCCCCCAACTACGTCCGCCTACTCGAGCACGGCGACGCCGAGGACGTCGGTGACACCATGGCGGCGGGCGACGAGTCCACCGTGCTGGCGCGCCTGCGCAGCTACCGCGACGCAGGCGTCACCGACCTTGCAGCGCGAGTGATCCCCCTCGGGGACGACGACGCCGCGCGTCGTGCGTCCCGTCAACACACGCAGGAGTTCCTGGCGTCGCTCGGCTCGAGCCTGTAGGCGTCAGCGCCGGGAGCGTAGGACGGACGCGACCACTGCACCGAGCACCGAACATCCCACCGCAATCGCGAAACCGCCGACGACCGCGTGTCGCACAAAGCCATTCGACACGAACGCGGCGATCTGCAACCCGCCTGCGACGAGCGCGAGCAATGCGAACGCGAGCGCGCCCAGGCGAAGCCATCCCATCTCTCAGCCCGGGGACCCGGCGGCGTAGCTGCCCATGAACTCCATCGGCACCCCGCCGACGGTGCAGAAGAACAGGTCCACCCCCGGGACTCCCGCATCGAACACCGTGACATCGCTGGCGTGGCCCTTCGCCGCGTCGAGGTTGCCTGCGAAGTCGTCGGTCAGGAACGACAGCGCGGCCAATCCCTCCGGGGCTGCATCGCGCAGATGCTCCGGGACGTCGAGCACCTCGATCAGCCCGGCGACTCCACTACCGAGGATCGTCACGTCGGCACCGTCCGAGGGTGGCCAGCCCAGCGTCGTCTCCAGGACCGGACCAGGAACCCGCATCTGGTGTTGCACGGTCATGCCGACGACGTCGGTGAGAAACGCGATGAACGCGTCCGCCGAATGACTGCGCATGACGACGTGATGAAGCTGATTGGGCACGGACGACCTCCGGTTCAGGCTGACTGTCACCCGAAAGTACCGACCCCGCAGCCCATAGGTGTTGGTATGCGTGAAAAAGTTAGTTAGACGTCGGTCAACTATTCCCAACGACGAATTGCTCTGTTAGCGTCCGAGGCATGCCCGATATGGTCGCGGACCAGACTGCTGACCGTGGTCAGCGTCGCGCTTCTTTCCAGCGAGCCAGATCGCACGAGACCAAGAGGATGCTCGTTCAGGCGGCGATGGCGTTGTGGCGCACGAAGGGTTACGCCACCACGACCGTCGCCGAGATCTGCACTGCCGCAGGAGTGTCCAAAGCGCTCTTCTACTTCTACTTCCCGCGCAAAGAAGACGTGCTCTTCGAGGTCGGGGTGATGTCGACGCAATCGGCACAGCGGGCAATCCACCGATTGCTGACCAAGCCCTACGACATCGATGCCGTCATCCGCGCCGCGCTCACTGCGTTCGAAGAGTCGATGGCGCGCAATCCCCGGGAGCTCATCGTCGAGACGATCCTCGAGGGTTACCGGCACGAGCACCGACTCTTGGCCGAAGGCACTCCCCCGGATCTGGACGCCGACATGTTCACCGAACTCTTTGCGCGGGCCGCCGACGACGACAAACTCCCGGCCGGGATCGACACAGCGCACCTGGCCTACCTCGCCCAGACGATGGTCAGCGAGGGCGCCCGACACTGGGCGGCAGGCGCCTTCGGGAAGCGCTCGTTCGCCGAGGTCGTCACCGCCGACATCGGCACACTCATCAACGGATACATCCGATCCTGATCACCGGCAAGGAGGCCGCATGTGGGATTTCGAAACCGACCCCGAGTACCAGAAGGTGCTGGACTGGGCCGACGAGTTCGTCCGCGAGGAGGTCGAGCCGCTGGATCTGGCATTTCCGCACCAGCAGTTCGTGCCATTGGACGGCATGCGCCGCAAGGCAATCGATCCGCTGAAAGACGAGGTCCGCAGGCGGGGACTGTGGGCCACCCACCTCGGCACCGACCTCGGCGGTCAAGGCTACGGACAGCTCAAGCTCGCCCTGCTCAACGAGATCCTCGGTCGTTCCCAGTGGGCGCCGGTCATCTTCGGTTGCCAGGCACCCGACACCGGCAACGCCGAGATCATCGCCCACTACGGTACCGACGTGCAGAAGGAGAAGTACCTGCGCCCGCTGCTCAACGGTGAGCTGTTCTCCTGTTACTCGATGACCGAGCCGCACGCCGGCGCCGACCCGACCATGTTCACGACCACCGCTGTGCGCGACGGTGACGACTGGGTCATCAACGGTTGGAAGTTTTTCTCCTCCAACGCGGCAACGTCATCGTTCCTCATCGTGATGGTCGTGACCAACCCCGACGTCAGCGCCTACCAGGGCATGTCCATGTTCCTCGTGCCCACCGACACTCCCGGCGTGAAGATCGAACGGAATATCGGCCTCTACGGCGAGCGCGCCGACGAGGGCTCCCATGCGTTGATCCACTACGACAACGTGCGGGTGCCCTCGGAAGCACTGCTGGGCGGCGAGGGGCAGGCATTCGTCATCGCGCAAACCCGTCTCGGCGGCGGACGGATCCACCACGCGATGCGCACAATCGGTTTGTCCCGCAAGGCACTCGACATGATGTGCGAACGGGCTTTGAGCCGAGAAACTCAGGGCAGCAGGCTCTCGGACAAGCAGTTCGTGCAGGGCTACATCGCCGACTCCTATGCCCAGCTGCTGCAATTCCGGCTGATGGTGCTCTACACCGCATGGGAGATCGACAAGTACAACGACTACAAGAGGGTCCGTAAGGACATCGCCGCGGTCAAGGTCGTGATGCCCTCGGTGCTTCACGACATCGCGTGGCGAGCCATGCAGGTCCACGGCGCGCTGGGTGTCACCAATGAGGTGCCCTTCCTGGGCATGGTGACCGGCGCCGCGGTCATGGGACTCGCCGACGGGCCCACCGAGGTGCACAAGACCACTGTCGCCAAGCAGGTGCTTCGCGACTACCGACCGGCCGAGGGCACCTGGCCCACCGAGTGGATTCCCGCCAAACGACAGGCGGCGCAAGCGAAGTACGCTGAATTCCTCGAACATGAGGTGGGCAACCAGTGAGCGGGATCGACACCGCACGCCTCGCCGACTGGATGGACGGCGCCGCACTCGATGGCAAGGGTGAACCGCTGACCGCCCACTTCCTGTCCGGCGGCACCCAGAATGTCATCTTCGAGATCCGGCGCGGCGACCATCGCTGCGTGCTGCGCATGCCTCCGCCGGGGGCACCACCTGACCGCGACAAAGGGATTCTGCGGGAATGGCGCATCGTCGAGGCGCTCGACGGCACCGACGTCCCGCACACCGCGGCGGTCGGCGTCTGCGACGACGCCACCGTGCTCGGCCGTCCGTTCTACCTGATGGGCTTTGTCGACGGCTGGTCACCGATGGACACCCACGGCGTGTGGCCCGAGCCCTTCAATGCCGACCCGACCACCCGGCCCGGGCTCAGTTATCAACTGGCCGAGGGCATTGCCCTGCTGTCGAAGGTGGACTGGCGCGCCAAGGGACTGCAGGACCTGGGCAGGCCCGAGGGCTTCCACGAACGCCAGGTCGACCGGTGGACCGGCTTCCTCGACCGCATCAAAGGGCGCGAGCTACCGGGGCTGGACGTCGCCACAGGATGGCTGCGGTCGCACAAGCCGCTGGACTTCATCCCCGGCCTGATGCACGGCGACTATCAGTTCGCCAACGTCATGTACCGGCACGGCGCCCCGGCGCAGTTGGCCGCCATCGTCGACTGGGAGATGGGTACCGTTGGCGACCCCAAGCTGGATCTGGGGTGGATGGTGCAGTCGTGGCCGGAGGACATGGAGAAGCCCGACGACGCAGAGATGAGCTATGTGGACATGCGAGGCATGCCGTCGCGTGACGCCGTGGTCGCTCATTACGCCGAGGTGTCCGGCCGCCAGGTCGACGATCTGGACTATTACCTGGTGCTGGCGAAGTGGAAACTGGCGATCGTCCTGGAACAGGGCTTCCAGCGGGCCGGAACCGACGAGAAGCTGCTGGCGTTCGGGCCGGTGGTGACAAGCCTGATGGACTCGGCAGCCGAACTCGCCGAGTCCACGGACTATCGGGGCTAGGCGGATGCGGGCCGCGGTCTGCCCCGAGTACGGGGCTCCCGATGTCGTGCGCATCGAAGAGCGCACCGCGCCCCGCACGGGCCCCGGCCAGGTCGGCGTGCGAGTCGACGCGGCGGCCGTGAACTTCCCCGATGTCCTGCTGGTGGCCGGTAACTATCAGGTCAGTGTCCCGCCGCCGTTCGTGCCCGGCAGCGAGTTCGCCGGGGTGGTCGATGAAATCGGGCCGCAGGTCGCGGATTTCGCGGTCGGCGACGCCGTCACCGGTACGGCCGTGTTCGGCGCCTTCGCCGAACGTGTGGTCGTGGACGCTGCCGGCCTGGCACCCATTCCCGCCGGCATCGATACGTTCTCGGCTGCCGCATTCGGTGTCGCGCACCGCACCGCTTACCACGCGTTGCGGTCGATGGCCCGGCTGTCGGCGGGCGACGAACTCGTCGTGCTCGGTGCCGGCGGCGGCGTCGGGTTGGCGGCGGTCCAACTGGCCGCCACCATGGGCGCCCACGTCACTGCGGTCGCGTCATCGGCCGAAAAGCTGGATGTGGCCCGGATATACGGTGCCGACCGAACGGTCAATCACCGCGACGGCGCACTCCGCGAAGCGCTTCGCGTCTTGTTGCCCGACGGAGCCGACGCCGTACTCGACCCTGTCGGCGGCGACCTCAGCGAGCCCGCTCTGCGCTCGCTGAACAGAGGTGGGCGACATGTCACGGTCGGTTTCGCGTCGGGCGTCATCCCGCGCATCCCGTTGAACCTGGTGCTGATCAAGGGTATTCACGTGCTGGGGTTCCAGTTCCAGGATGTGCCGGTCGACGAGTTCACCCGCAACGAGCGGGAGCTGCGCGATCTGCACGCGTCGGGTCGCGTCACACCTCACGTGGGAGCGGTGTATTCGCTCGACGAGACCGTTGCGGCACTGCGCCACGTCGGTGAGGGACGCGCGATCGGCAAGGTGCTGATCGACCTGACCTGAGGTCAGGGCGGGCTGCACCCCGACCGGCCGGTCAGCTGGCAGGAACGAGGTCGGCCGCGACCGAGAGCATCATGCCGCAGCGGAACGTCTCGCTCAGTCCGATCGACTCGCCCGATGCGCCGACAGCCGCGAGTGCCTGCGCCTTGAACGCACGTGCGGCAGCGCTGAGCCGGTGCTCGACCGAATCGACGCTGCTGTCCAGTTCGGCGGGCAGCGGTGCGCCCCACAGCGCCACCTCGGTAGCACCCTGCTCCAGGGCGCCCAGGACACCACGGCGCACCCGGTCGTCCCGGTCGAACAGGTCGGCAGCCACGCAGACGGTCTGCGGATGTGGCCGCTGCTCCCAGGATTCCAGCACCGTTTCCAGGCTCAGGACCTCAGCACCCAGGATCTCGAGCGGGCGTACATCCTCGTCGCTGCCGACGAGGACGGTGACATCCCAGCCCGCCATGACCCGGTCGTAGACCCATCCGCCGGCGTGACGCACCGCGTGGAGGACGGTGGGCGAGACGACATCGAGGCGATACCTCATGTCGTGGTGGCCGGGGCCAGGTCCCGTGCCAGCGACGCTGCGTACTCCTGGAACACCTCGGTCAGCGGGATTGAAGGATCGAGCAACCATAGGGTCTCCATTCCGTTGATGAAGGCGAGAATCTCCGTGGCCTTGTTGGCCGCCGAGAAGTCGGTGCGATACGCGCCGTCGCGCTGACCGCGCTCGATGATGTCGGTGATGATGTCGACGGCGTCGCGATAACGCTTGTGCAGCCGGTCGTGCAGCGGAGCGTCGGGGGCGATGTTCTCCGCCAGCAGCACCATGAACGTGCCGACCAGTTCCGGTGACCGCTGGAAGCGCTCAGGCACCCGGCTGAGCTCGGTGACCAGATCACCCGAGCGATCCGCGTGCGCGTCGTCGTCGGCATCGCGGGCGTCGAGGACGGCGTTGAGGAGTTGTTCCTTGGAGTCGAAGTGGTGCAGCAGGCCGGCGGGGGTGACGCCGGCTTCTTTGGCGATCTGTGCCAGCGAGGTGTTGCGCCATCCGTTGCGCGCCAGAAGCCGCTCGGCCACGGCCAGAATCCGCTGCCGGCGGTCCTCGCCTTTGGCGAACAGCGCCGCGTACGGCCGTCTGGGCATTTCCAGATCCGGCACAGCGGATTCAGGGGCTGACACGCGACTCCTCGGGGCTATGAACCAACCTAGTGAACACACAGTAGGTAGGTTTTGCCGCTGTGACAAGGGTCTCAGTGAACAATTTTCCCGCCGTCCGCACACGCCCACGGCGTAACCGCAGCCTTACGCCGTTTTACCTGGTCAACACACATGCCTGGCAATACTTGAGCTCGCCCCCAACGAGAGAGACGCCATGCCCGAGCTCAACCACGTGCCCGCCGACACCCCCGCGGAAGAGATCGCCGATCTGCTCCGTCGCGACGGCTATGTCATCGTCGACGACCTCGTTCCGACCGCCCTGATGGACACCATCGACGACGAACTCGCGCCCTACTTCGCGGCGACGCCCCTTGGCTACAACGCGATGATCGGCACCAAGACCCGCCGCACCGGAGCACTCGTCGCCCGCTCCCCAGCCTGCCGGACGCTGATCCAGAACCCGACCATGATGGGCGTCTGCCGAGACTTTCTCGGGCACGCGTCGGCGTTCCAGCTGATGCTGACCCAGGTCATCTCGATCGAGCCCGGCGAATCGGCCCAATCGCTGCACCGCGACCAGAACGCCTTCGACTTCTATCCGTTCCCCGACGACTACCACGTGCAGTGCAACACGCTGTGGGCGTTGTCGGACTACACCGCCGAGATGGGCGCCACCCGCGTGGTCCCGGGCAGCCAGTTCGGCGACAAGAAGCCCACCGATTACGCCGAGGACGAGTGCCTGCAGGCGGAGATGACCCGCGGTTCGGTGCTGATCTACACGGGCAAGATCGTGCACAGCGGCGCCGCGAACCGCTCCGACAAGGTGCGACGGGCCATCAACGTCAACTACTGCGTGGGCTGGGTCCGCCAGGAGGAGAACCAGTTCCTTTCCGTCCCACCGGACGTGGCACAGACGCTGGATGACGACCTGCTGAAGTTGATCGGCTACCAGGAGGGCGCCTGGGCGATGGGCTACTTCCGCGATTTCGAGGATCCGCTGCGCGCCGTCCGCGGCGACGCCGTGACGTACGGCTTCGACGGCAGCCGCCTCACCGGCGATGCCGGCGCGGCGTTCGAGGATCAGCTCGCCAACAGCGAGTAGAACCCTTATAGGCCAAGCGACTTGGCGATCATCACCTTCATGACCTCACTGGTACCCGCGTAGATGCGGGCCACCCGGGCATCGGTGTACAGCCGGGCGATCGGATACTCCATCATGTAGCCGTAGCCGCCGAACAACTGCAGGCAGCGGTCCACCACCCGCTGCTGCATCTCGGTGCAGAACAGTTTGGTCCTGGCCGCGTCGGCGCCGGAGAGCTCACCCTCGACGTGGAGCGAGACGGCGCGGTCGAGCATCGCCTGAGCGGCTTCGACCTCGGTCGAGCAGGCCGCGAGCTCGAACTTGGTGTTCTGGAACGACGCGACCGGCGCGCCGAATGCCTTGCGGCTCAACGTGTAGTCGATCGCCGCGTGGATCGCCGAACGCGCCTGGGCCACCGACCCCACCGCAACCGTCAGCCGCTCCTGGGCGAGATTGTGGCCGAGGTAGCCGAACGCCTCGTCCACCTCGCCGAGCACGTTGGCCGCGGGTACCCGGACGTCGACGAACGACAGCTCGGCGGTGTCCTGGACCTTGCAGCCCATCTTCTCCAGCTCGCGGCCGCGGCTGAAGCCCTCCATACCGTCCTCGACCACCAGCAGGGTCAGTCCCTTGCGCCGGTTGTCCGGGTCGGTGGAGGTGCGGGCCACGACGATGACGAGATCGGCCTGCATGCCGCCGGTGATGAAGGTCTTGGCGCCGTTGACGATGTAGTCATCCCCGTCGCGGACGGCTGTGGTGCGCATCCCCGCGAGATCCGAACCGGTGCCGGGCTCGGTCATCGCGATCGCCGTGAGGAGCTTTCCGGAAGCGAGCCCGGGGAACCAGCGGTTGCGCTGCTCGGCGTTCGCATAGTGCAGGAAGTACGGCAGGATCACCTCGAGCTGAGTGCGCACGGTCGACAGCGTGACCAGTGCACGCGCCGCCTCTTCCTGCAGCACCACGTTGAAGCGGTAGTCCGACTGGCCGCCGCCACCGTACTCTTCGGGGATCGCCACACCCAGGATCCCGAGCTCCCCCATCTGCTCGAAGACCTCGCGCGGCATCCGGCCGCCCTTCTCCCACTCCGGGTAGTGCGGCACCACTTCCTGGTCGACGAAGTCGCGGGCGAGCTCCCGGAACGCCTCATGGTCTTCGGTGAACAGATCCCTGCGCACGTATGTCTCCTGACTACTTCACGAGTTCGACGAGGGTCGCGTTGGCGGTGCCGCCACCTTCACACATGGTCTGCAGCCCATAGCGAATCCCGTTGTCGCGCATGTGGTTGATCATCCTTGTCATCAGTACCGCGCCCGAGGCACCGAGTGGATGGCCGAGCGCGATGGCCCCGCCGAGGGGGTTCAGCTTGGCCTCGTCGGCGCCCGTGTCGGCCAGCCACGCCAGCGGGACGGGGGCGAACGCTTCGTTGACCTCGTACACGCCGACCTCGTCGAGTGATACTCCCGCTTTGTGCAGCACCTTCTCGGTGGCCGGAATCGGGCCCGTCAGCATGAGTTTGGGATCTGCACCGGTGACCGCCCCGGCGCGGTAGCGCACCAGCGGGGTCAGGCCGAGGTTCACGGCGTTCTCCATCGTGGTGACGAGCAGGGCGGCGGCACCGTCGGAGATCTGCGACGAGTTCCCGGCGTGGATGACACCGTCCTCGGTGAACGCGGGCTTGAGCCCGGCCAGCTTCTCCACGGTGCTGCCGCGCCGGATGCCCTCGTCATCGGTGACCACGCCGCTCTCGGTGAATACCGGCACGATCTGGTCCTTGAACGCCCCCGCATCCTGCGCGGCCGCGGCCCGTTCGTGCGACTGCGCCGAATACTCGTCGAGCCGGGTGCGGGAAAAGCCCCACTGCTGCGCGATCATCTCCGCCGAGATCCCCTGGTTGAAGGAGAAGTCGTCGTAGCGGGCAAGGACTTTCGGGCCGTACGGCATGCCTGTGGAGCGGGCGGACCCGAGCGGGACCCGGCTCATCACCTCCACTCCCCCGGCCACCACCACGTCCTGCTGGCCGGACATCACCGCCTGCACGGCGAAGTCGAGCGCCTGCTGACTCGATCCGCAGGCCCGGTTCACCGTGGTGCCGGGGATGTGCTCGGGCCAGCCCGCGGCCAGCACTGCGTAGCGACCGATGTTGCTGGACTGGTCCCCCACCTGGGAGACGCAGCCCCACACGACGTCGTCGACGATCTCGGGATCCACCCCGGTGCGCTCGGCGAGTTCGTTGAGGACGACCGCCGACAGATCGGCAGCGTGCTGCTCGGACAGGCCGCCGTTGCGCTTGCCGACGGGGGTGCGCACAGCGCCGACGATGACGGTTTCCCGCATTACCTCTACTCCTCAGGTCGTTCGTACAGAGTCCACGCGCCGGTGAACTCCGGATCACGTTTCGCGGCGAACGCGGCGTAGGCCTCGCCGGAGTCCGCCGTCGCGAAGTTGCCGGGTTGCGCCCTGGCTTCGTTGGCCAGCGCTTCGCGCAGTGTCGAATTGGCGCCGTCGTTGAGCAGCGCCTTGCTCTGCGCCAACGCGAACGGCGGTCCCGCGGCCAGACGGTCGGCGAGACCGTCGACGAACGCGTCGATCTCGTCGGCCGCCTTCACCCACGTGACCAGGCCGAGCGTGTGCGCCTCGTCCGCGCCGACCATGTCGGCCAGCAGCACGAGGCGTTTGGCCTGCTGCAGGCCGACAATCTTGGGCAGCAACCACGAGCCCCCCAGATCGACGGACAAGCCCCGCTTGGAGAAGATCTGGCAGAACCGCGACTCCGGAGTGGCGACGACGAGATCGCAACCCAGCGCCAGGTTCCACCCCGCGCCCACGGCGATGCCGCTGACCTTGGCGATGGTCGGCACAGCCAGTTCGTGCAGCGCCAGCGCGACGTCGGTGAGGCGGTCCAGCTTGTAGCGCGGATGGATCTGTTCACCGGTGCCGATGTCGGCGCCGGAGCAGAACGCCCCGCCCGCGCCCGTCAGGACCAGCACGCGCACGCCGCGGTCCCGTTTGACGAGGCGAAGCGCGTCGGCGAGTTCCACCCACAGCCGCGCGTCCAGGGCGTTGCGGCGCTCGGGACGGTTGAGGGTCAACGTACGCACTCCGGCGCGGTCCTCCGACAGCAGCACCTCAGGCACGGTAAGCCGGTCCGATCGCACCCTCGGCCCGCAGTGAGGCCAATTCCTCTGCCGTGAGGCCGAATTCGGTGAGCACCGCGTCCGTGTGCTCCCCCAGACCTGGGACGGCATTCATCGGCTGCTCGAAATCGCTGATCACCGGTGGTGGCCGCAGCGCCTGGATGTCGCCCTTGGGGGTGCCGACGGTTCGCCACCGGTCCCGGGCCGTGAGCTGCGGATGGACGACGACCTCGCTGGGCCGGTTGTAGCGCGAGTTTCCGATCCCCGCGGCGTCGGCCTTCGTCTGGATGTCGGCGAGGTCGTATCGGGCACACCAGCTTCCGATGGCGCCCTCGAGGATCTCGCGGTGTTCGCAGCGGCTCTGGTTGGTCGCGAACCGGGCATCCTCGGCGAGATCGGGACGGTCGATGATGTCGCGAGCGACCCGCTGCCACTCCCGGTCGTTGGTGGTGCCCAGGACCACGGTCTGCCCGTCGCGCGTCGGGAACGCGCCGTAGGGCGCCACGGCGGGCGACCCCACGCCGAGCGGCTCCTGGTCGATTCCGGAATGCTGGGTGTAGGTGAGCGCGTAGCCCATGACGTCGGTCATCACGTCGAACAGGCTCAGTTCCACCGACGGTGCGGGGGTGTGCCCGGATTGCCGGGTGCGGCCATACAGCAGCGCGAGGATCGAGATCGCGGCGTACAGGCCGGTGGAGAAGTCCGCCATCGCAGGTCCGGGTTTGGCGGGCATACCCGGATATCCGGTGATCGCACACGAGCCCGACTCCGCCTGCACGAGAAGGTCATAGGCGCGTTTGTGGGAAATCGGGCCGCCGGGTCCGTATCCGTCGATCTCGACGGGGATGACGTCGGGATGGCGCACGACCAGGTCGGCGGCCGAGACGCCCAGGCGTGCCGTCGCGCCGGGGGCGAGATTGGAGACGAACACCTCGGCGCGGTCGAGCAGCCGGTGCAACAGATCCATACCGGCAGGCGACTTGGTGTTCAGGGTCACCGATTCCTTGCCGCGGTTGCACCACACGAAATGCGCCGCGAGCCCGCCGGGGCCATTGACGACGTCGTCGTAGGCACGGGCGAAGTCACCTCCGTCGGGGTTCTCCACCTTGATGATTCGTGCGCCGAAATCGGCGAGTATCCGGGTACACATCGGAGCGGCGACGGCCTGCTCCATCGCGACGACGGTGACGCCCGCCAGCGGCGCGGCGCTCGGGTCTGGTCGTGTCACGTGTTCAGATAACCATGCCGCCGTCGACCGGTAGTACCTGACCGGTGATGTGCGAGCCGGTGCCCACCTAGTAGCTCCTCGGCAACCCGAGCACGTGCTCGCCGAGGAAGTTCAGGATCATCTCCTGACTCACCGGGGCGATCTTCATCAGTCGCGACTCCCGGAAGTATCGCGACACGTGGTACTCCTCGGAGTAACCCATGCCGCCGTGCAACTGCAGCGCCCGGTCGGCGGCGCCGAAACCGGCATCGGCACACAGGTACTTCGCTGTATTGGCCTCGCGCCCACAGGGTTTGCCATTGTCATACAGCCAGGTGGCTTTGCGCAGAACCAACTCGGCGGCGTCGAGCCGGGCCAGCGAGTCGGCGAGTGGGAACTGCAGACCCTGGTTCATACCGATCGGCCGATCGAAGACGCGCCGCTCGTTGCCGTACTTGACCGCTTTCTCCAGCGCAACCCGGCCGATGCCGAGCGCCTCGGCGGCGATCAGCATCCGTTCAGGGTTCAAGCCGTCGAGGATGTACTTGAAGCCCATCCCCTCCTCACCGACACGATCCTCGATGGGCACGATCAGATCGTCGATGAACAGCTCGTTGGAGCTGACCGCGTTGCGGCCCATCTTCTTGATAGGGCGGATGTCGACGTGGGCACGGTCGAGGTCGGTGAGAAACAGCGTCATACCGTCGGTCTTCTTGGCGCCGCGCTGTGCCAAGGCCTCCGGAGTTTCGGTTCGAGTCAGCAGCAGGATCTTTTCGGATTCGAGCGCCTTCGAGATCCATACCTTGCGGCCGTTGACCCGATACGAGTCACCCTCGCGCTTGGCGAAGGTGGTGATGCGCGAGGTATCCAGTCCTGCACCGGGTTCGGTGACCCCGAAACAGACGTGCAGGTCACCGTCGACGATCCGCGGCAACGTCGCGGCCTTGAGCTCGTCGGACCCGTGCTTGACCACGGGCTGCATCCCGAAGATCGAGAGGTGGATTGCACTGGCCCCGTTCATCGCGGCTCCGGAGCGCGAGATCTCCTCGAGCAGCAGGGTCGCCTCGGTGATGCCGAGACCGTGGCCGCCGTACTCCTCCGGAATGGTCATACCGAGCCAACCGCCCGTGGCGATGGCGTCGTAGAACTCCGTGGGGAACTCGTGCCCGAGATCCTTCTCCATCCAGTACTGGTCGTCGAACCTGCGTGCAAGCTCAGCCACGGACTTGCGGATCAGCTCCTGATCCTCGGTCAGTTCGAAACTCATGCCGCCCGGCATAGCCGTCACTCCTTGTCTCCCGCGTCCGGCGATAGTGGTTGTTCAGTCCTTGTTGCCGGTCAGTTCTTTCGCATTGGCCGCGAAATCGGCGAAGTTGGCACCACCGTGCTCGTGCTTACTCAGCGCCTGGATCGAGACGTCGTGTCCCTCGGCGGCTTTGCGTAACGCCCCGACGGTGGCCTGCTCTTTGGGGATGTGGGTGAACGGGTCCCAGTTGTACCAGCGCATGGCGTTCTCGAACGTCATCTTGTTGATCTCGGCGTCGGGAACGGCGTTGCTGGTGAAGACCTCCTCGAGCTGCTCGGGAGCACCCGGCCACATCGAATCACTGTGCGGATAGTCAGCCTCCCAGCAGATGTTGTCCACCCCGATCTGATGCCGCGTGGCCACCCCTACCGGATCGGCGATGAAGCAGGTCAGGAAGTGCTCACGAAACACTCCGAGGGCAGCTTGCCCCCGAAGTCCTGCCCGGTCCACGTCGAATGCATCTCATAGGTGCGATCAACCCGCTCCAGGAAATACGGAATCCAGCCCGTCCCGCCCTCAGACAGCGCGATCTTGAGGCCGGGATACTCCTTGATCGGCCGCGACCACAACAGATCCGCCGCCGCCTGCACGATGTTCATCGGCTGCAACGTGATCATCACATCCATCGGCGCATCCGGGGCGGTGATCGCCAACCGGCCCGAGGACCCGATATGCACATTGAGCACGGTGTCGGTGTCCACCAGCGCATCCCACATCGGCTTCCAATACTCGAAATCATGAAAACTCGGATAACCCATCGCCGAGGGATTCTCCGAAAACGTCAACGAATGCACCCCACGGGCGGCGTTACGGCGGATCTCCGCCGCACACGCCACGGGATCCCAGATCACCGGCAACGTCATCGGAATGAACCGCGCCGGATACGCCCCACACCACTGCTCGACATGCCAGTCGTTGTAGGCCTGCACCAACGCCAGCGAGAACTCGGCATCCTCAGTCGCGAACAACCGCCCCGCGAAACCGGGAAACGACGGAAAACACATCGAGCCCAAAATGCCACCGGCATTCATGTCCTTGACCCGCTCATCGACCTTCCAACACCCAGGCCGGATCTCATCCAGCCCCTGCGGCTCCAGCCCGTACTCCTCCTTCGGCCGGCCCGCCACCGCATTCAACGCCACATTCGGAATCACCACATCCCGGAACTGCCAGGTATCCGACCCATCCGGGTTATGCACCAACCGCGGCGCCTCATCCAGATACTTCCTCGGCAGATGGTTCTTGAACATATCGGGCGGCTCCACGATGTGATCATCAACGCTGATCAAAATCATGTCGTCTTTTGACATTCCGGCGGCCATGACGACCACTTCCTCTCGTTCGCACGCCCTATCCGGCGGACCTGCGGTGTGCGGCCTGATGTTCTCCTGCCAAGAAAACTAGCTTCTCCGTCTGTGAGAATCAACGTCATCAACACACATCAAGGCTGGCAGCAGCGGCGATGATGTCCGATCGGCAAGCTTGCCGACCAGCGGTTCCAGCCTGTTCCGTTGACGACGGCGGGCAAAGGTGGAAATCTATTGGTCAAATATGAGAACCTGATTCTCATGAGCGAGAGGAGCCGGACAGTGCGAGTCGCGCCACTGCCCGCAGACCAGTGGGACGACGCTGTCGACAACGCCTTGTCGGGGCTCATGCCGGCCGAGCGTCGCAACCCGCAAGCCGCAGGCAATCTGGTGGCGACGCTCGTCCGGCACCCGAAACTCACGCGCGCGTTCCTGCGCTTCAACTTCCACCTCCTCTTCGGCTCGACGCTGACCGACCGGCTCCGCGAGCTCGCCGTGCTGCGCGTCGCCCTGCTGGCCAAGTGCGAATACGAGTGGGAGCACCACGTCGGCATGGGTCGTGACGCCGGGCTGTCCGACGACGACATCGGCGGCATCGAACGTGGTGAGGCAACGGACGAACTCGACCGCGCCGTCCTGTCGGCCGTCGACGAGCTGCATCGCGATGACGTTGTGTCCGATGCGACGTGGACGGCGCTCTCCGCCCACCTCAAAGAGCAACAGCTGATGGACCTGATCTTCACCATCGGCTGCTACAGCGCATTGGCCATGGCCATCAACAGCTTTGGCGTAGAACCCGACTCCAACCTGGACCCAGAGAGGTAGACACGTGGCATTTTTCGCAAAGCCGGAGGTCGGCAGCTGGACCGAGAACTGGCCAGAACTCGGCACCGCCCCGGTCAACTACGAAGACTCGATCGACCCGGAGCACTTCAAGCTTGAGCAGCAGGCGATCTTCCGCAAGACCTGGCTCAAGGTCGGCCGCGTAGAGCAGCTGCCGAAGAAGGGCAGCTACTTCACCCGCGAAATGCCGTCGGCAGGACCGGGCACGTCGGTGATCATCGTCAAGGACACCGATAACGAGGTCAGGGCGTTCTACAACCTCTGCCGGCACCGCGGCAACAAACTGGTCTGGAACGACTACCCCGGCGAAGAGGTCTCGGGCAGCTGCCGCCAGTTCGTGTGCAAGTACCACGCATGGCGCTACAGCCTCAAGGGCGACCTGACCTTCGTGCAGCAGGAAGGCGAATTCTTCGACCTCGAAAAGTCGCAGTACGGACTGGTTCCGGTGCGCTGCGAGGTCTGGGAAGGCTTCATCTTCATCAACTTCGACAACGAGGCCGCGCCACTGCGGGAGTACCTGGGCGACTTCGCAAAAGGCCTGGAAGGCTACCCCTTCCACGAGATGACCGAGCACTACAGCTACCGCGCAGAGATCAACGCGAACTGGAAGCTGTTCATCGACGCGTTCACCGAGTTCTACCACGCGCCGATCCTGCACATGAAGCAGGCCGAGAAGGAGGAGGCCGAGAAGCTCGCCAAGTTCGGCTTCGAGGCCCTGGCCTATGACATCAAGGGTGACCACTCGATGGTGTCGTCCTGGGGCGGGATGTCGCCGCCGAAGGACCTCAACATGGTCAAGCCGATCGAGCGGATCCTGCACAGTGGTCTCTTCGGACCGTGGGACCGGCCTGACATCAAGGGCATTCTTCCGGAGGAGTTGCCACCCGCCATCAACCCGGGCCGCCATAAGTCCTGGGGCACAGACTCCTTCGAGTTCTTCCCCAACTTCACACTGCTGTTCTGGGCGCCGGGCTGGTACCTCACCTACAACTACTGGCCGACCGCGGTGGACAAGCACATCTTCGAGGCCGACCTCTATTTCGTTCCCCCGAAGAACCTCCGCGAGCGGCTCTCCCAGGAACTCGCCGCGGTGACGTTCAAGGAGTACGCGTTCCAGGACGCGAACACCCTGGAGGCCACCCAGACGCAGATCGGCACCCGGGTCGTCACCGACTTCCCGCTGTGCGATCAGGAAATCCTGCTGCGCCATCTGCACATGACTGCCCATCAGTACGTCGATCGGTACAAGGCACAGATGAGCAACGGCTCGTCCAACGGAAAGCACGCCGCAGGCGTCGACACGCAGAAGGATGCAGTGAATGTCTAAGCTCCCCGAGGAATTCGCCGACCTGGAGCGGTTCGCCGACTGGTGCCTGCCGACCGAGGAGGAGCGCTACGCCAAACGCCTGGCCTCGTCCATGGACGAGATGCAGGCGCTCTACGACGCAGGCATGGCTCGACTCGAAGACATCATGGTCTATGTCGACGCGCGCTTCCCTCTCAAGGGAATGCCCGACGATGCCAAAGCTCTGGTACATCTGGGACAGTCGATCGTCATGGTCAGCTTCCCCATCGAGGTGTGGAAGCAACCGCGGGTGCTCGACAGCGGCGCGGCCTACATTCAACTCATCAAGGAGCCGGTGGTCTAGGAGTGTTGTCAGCCCTCAAAGCAGCGGGTTACGTCGACGTCGACGCCGGGGAGATCATCCGCCCGGGCATCGTCATCGTCGAGGACGGCCGGATCGTCAGCGTCGGCGGCGAGATTCCTGACGGCGCCGAGGTCATCGATCTGGGCGACTCGATCCTGCTGCCCGGACTGATGGACATGGAGGTCAACCTCCTGATGGGCGGGCGGGGTGAGAACCCGGGCCTGTCACAGGTTCAGGACGATCCGGCGACCAGGGTGTTGCGGTCGGTGGGCAACGCGCGCCGCACGTTGCGCGCCGGGTTCACCACGGTGCGCAACCTCGGGTTGTTCGTCAAGACGGGCGGCTACCTGCTGGATGTCGCACTGAGCAAGGCGATCGACGCCGGCTGGGTCGACGGTCCGAGGGTGATCCCGGCCGGACATGCGATCACGCCGACGGGCGGGCACCTCGACCCGACGATGTTCGCCGCGTTCATGCCCGGAGCCCTCGAGCTCACCGTCGAGGAGGGTATCGCCAACGGCGTCGACGAGGTCCGCAAGGCGGTGCGCTACCAGATCAAGCACGGCGCCCAGCTGATCAAGGTCTGCGTATCGGGTGGCGTCATGTCCCTCACCGGAGAGGCTGGCGCGCAACACTATTCGGACGAAGAACTGCGGGCGATCGTCGACGAGGCGCATCGGCGTGGGCTTCGGGTGGCGGCGCACACCCACGGCGCCGAGGCGGTCAAGCACGCCGTCGCGTGCGGGATCGACTGCATCGAGCACGGCTTCCTGATGGATGACGAAGCCATCCAGATGCTGGTCAGCCATGACCGCTTCCTGGTCACCACACGCCGGCTGGCCGAGGCAATGGATGTATCCAAGGCGCCGAAAGTCCTGCAGGACAAGGCGGCCGAGATGTTCCCGAAGGCCAAGACGTCGATCAAGGCGGCCTATGAGGCCGGGGTGAAGATCGCCGTCGGCACCGACGCGCCCGCCATCCCGCATGGCAAGAACGCCGACGAACTCGTCACCCTCGTCGACTGGGGCATGCCGCCTGCCGCAGTACTTCGCGCCGCGACGGTGGTCGCTGCCGAGCTGATCAGGTGGCCCGACCTCGGCCGCATCGCCGAGGGCTACCTGGCGGACATCATCGCGGTGCCCGGCGATCCACTTGCCGACATTACCGTTACACGGCAGGTTAACTTTGTAATGAAAGACGGTAAGGTCTTCAAGAATGACACCATCTGATGATCGGCCTTCGGCCTCGGCCAGGACCGACGACCTGGTCGAGATCCAGCAGCTGCTCGCCAAGTACGCCGTGACCATCACCCAGGGTGACGTCGACGGGCTCGTGGAGGTCTTCACCCCCGACGGCACCTACAGCGCATTCGGCGACACCTACACGTTGAACCGTTTCCCGGTTCTCGTCGATGCCGCACCCAAGGGTCTGTTCATGACCGGCACCGCGCTGGTCGATCTCGTCGACGGCGCCGATACGGCAACCGGCACACAGCCGCTGTGTTTCATCGAGCACTCTCAGCACGACATGCGGATCGGGTACTACAAGGACACTTACCTGCGCACCGACGACGGCTGGCGGCTGAAAACCCGCGCGATGACCTTCATCCGGCGCAACGGTGACCATGACTCCGGACGCCCGCACGCGATCGGCAGGCCCGAAGCAGGATGACCGACCTCTTCGACCCCGCCGCATTCCGCGCTGCGCTCACAACCTGGCTCGACGACAACGACCTGACCCCGCCGGACGATCATTCTCTGCAGGGGCACATGCAGCAGTTCGCCCGCGTGCAGCGCGCGCTCTACGACGCCGGCTGGAGCCGCTACGGCTGGCCCGAGAAAGCCGGCGGCCTCGGCGGCCCGGCGATCCTACGCGCGATCGTCGGCGAGGAGGTGGTGGGCCGACGGCTCGCCGAGCCCGGCCCGTACTCGATGCTCGAAGTGCTGGCGCCCACCATGATCGACTACGCGCCCGCCGAGCTGGCCGCCGAGATGGTGCCGAAGCTGCTCAGCGGCGAAGAACAGTGGTGCCAGGGGTTTTCCGAGCCCGGGTCGGGCAGTGACCTGGCCTCGATCACCACCCGCGCCACACAGACGGGTGACACCTGGGTCATCAACGGCCAGAAGGTGTGGACCAGCTTCGCCCAGTACTCGCACCGGTGCATCCTGCTGACCCGTACCGGCGGTCCGGACACACCCAATCACGAGGCGATCACCGCGTTCTTCGTCGACCTCGACACCCCGGGTGTCACGGTGCGCCCGCTGCGCACGATGCACGGCGTGGACGAGTTCTGCGAGGTGTACTTCGACGACGTCCAGGTGGGCGGGGACCGGATGCTCGGCAAGCCCGGCGACGGCTGGCGCCTGGCGATGGACCTACTCCCCTACGAGCGCTCCACGTGCTTCTGGCAGCGCATCGCGTACCTGTACTCGCGGCTGGACACGCTCGTCAAGGACGCCAAGAGCATCGGCCAGGCCGCCGATTCGGACATCGGTGACGTCTATCTGGCGCTGCACACGTTGCGCTGCCGGTCGCGTGCCACGCAGCACCGGCTGGCCGACGGCGAGAAACTTGGCGCGGACACGTCGATCGACAAGGTCCTGCTCGCCGGCGCGGAACAACGCCTGTACGACGCCGTGCGCGATCTGCTTCCGGGCGCCATCGAGCTCGACGACACCGAATGGCGCACCGAGTATCTGTATTCGCGCGCGGCCACCATCTACGGAGGAACCGCCGAAGTGCAGCGCAACATCATCGCCCGCCGTCTGCTGGACCTCGGGAAGGAGTGACTGTGGCCGCCCACATGGACGACGAATCACTCGTGATGCTCGAAGCCTCGCTACGCAAGACCATGCTGTCGACATCCGGCGCGGAGCTGGACGCGGCGCTGGCCGAACTCGGCTGGGCTGACATGCTGTCCGACGCTCCGGAGGTGTCGATACCGCTGGTTTTCCGACTCTTGGGCGAAACCGGTTCGCACGCCTCGATTCTCAATGACATCGTGGTCATCCAGACTGTCGGCAGAGAGCTTGGGCAGATACCAGAACTGCCCTATGCCGGCAACGGCTGGGTGGTGTGGGATTACTCGAACGACGAGAATTCGACACTCGGCGGGCTGCCGCTGCGCCGCGTCGACGAGGGCGATCCGGTGCGGCTCGTCGATGCCCGCCGCGCCGTGGCCTGGTGGCTGATCGGGGCATCGCGGGCAATGCTGGCGCTGGCCCGCCGGCACGCGCTGGACCGGGTGCAGTTCGGTCGGCCCATCGCGGGCTTCCAGGCGGTACGGCACCGGCTGGCCGAAGCACTGGTGGCCATCGAGGGCGCCGAGGCCACCCTGGAGTTGCCGGGCGAGGACAACCCAGATCTGACAGCGCTGCTGGCCAAGGCAGCTGCAGGAAAGGCGGCACTGACGACGGCCAAGCACTGCCAGCAGGTGCTCGGCGGAATCGGCTTCACCGCCGAGCACGAGTTACAGCACCATGTGAAGCGGGTCCTCGTACTGGACGGGTTGCTCGGCAGCTCAAGGGAACTCACCCGCAGAGCCGGAGCAGGTCTGCGAGCTCGCGGCTCGACCCCGAGGCTCGCCCACCTGTAAGTCCACGTAGCCCGGCGAGCGCGCGTGTCTGCCCGGCGACATGCCGGTGAAGCGCGTGCACATGCGCTACGTCGCCGACGGTGAGCGCACGCAAACTGCCAGGGCGGCTCGGCGTGTCGAGGTACAGACACGCGCGCTCGCGGGGCAAGGCGACCAGCTACTTGATGTTGGCCTTCATCTGTTCGAGGTTCACCAGCACCGGCCACCCACCGACGCTGAGCGCGTTGCCGTGGCCGGTCTGGTGCACGTCGAAGACCGACTGAATGGCGGCGTAGAAGCCCTGCACGTCGAGCGTCTGGTTGACCGCCCGCTTGGCCTGGCGCAGCGCGAACGGCGGCATCGTGGCGATGTGTTCGGCCAGCGCCCTGGTCTCGGCGTCGAGTTGGTCGCGGGGAACCACACGGTTCACCATTCCGGTGCCTGCGGCCTCCTCGGCCGTCATCGCCCTACCGGTGAACAGGATCTCTTTCGCCTTGCGCGGCCCCATTTCCCAGGTGTGGCCGTGGTATTCGACGCCGCCGATGCCCATCAGCACCACGGGATCGGAGAACTGCGCGTCGTCGGCGGCGATGATCAGGTCACAGGGCCAGCACAGCAGCAACCCTCCGGAGATGCATCGGCCCTGGACCGCCGCGATGGACGGTTTCGGGATGTTGCGCCAGCGCAGCGTGTATTCCAGATAGCGCTTGGCTTCGTGCTGGATGATGAATTCGAGCGTGATCTTGTCCGGAACCGGGCCGCCGCCTCTGAGATCGTGACCGGCCGAGAAGTGTTTTCCGTTGGCTCGCAGCACGATCACCGCTACGTCGGCGTCCTCGGCGGCCCTGGTCCACGCTGCGTCGAGTTCGTCGAGCAGCTCCGGGTTCTGGGCGTTGGCCGCCTCGGGCCGGTTGAGGGTGATCGTCGCGATCTTGTCGGTCACGTCATAGTCGATGTACACGAAAGCGATGTCCTCACGGCTCGGGGTCGGCCACAGCAGATCGACGCAATATCTGGGCCTTCTGTTATCACCAGAATGAGAATACTATTCTCGTGATGAGGAAGTTACAATCTCTGACACGTGCACCGAGAGGGGGTCGAGGGCCGCTATGCCAAGGCGTTCTCCGGTACAGTCAGTTCATGTTCTCCCCAATCGGGCGGCGGTAGAGACGCCGGTGACGAGCCCCAGCGAGGAACCTGCCTGGAAGCAGCGCGCAGTCGAGAGGTCGATCAAGACCGCCAAACTCCGGGCCGCTCAGCGCGTCCAGCGCTTCCTCGATGCCGCGCAAGCCATCATCATCGAAAAGGGCAGCACCGACTTCACCGTGCAAGAGGTCGTGGACCGTTCACGCCAGTCACTGCGGAGCTTCTACCTGCAGTTTGACGGCAAGCACGAACTGCTGCTGGCGCTGTTCGAGGACGCGCTGAGCCGTTCGGCAGAGCAGATCCGCGCGGCCACGTCCGGGCAGGAAGAGCCGCTGGAGCGCCTCAAGGTCGCCGTTCAACTGCTGTTCGAATCGTCGCGCCCCGACCCGGCGGCCAAGCGGCCCCTGTTCACCGATTTCGCACCGCGCCTTCTGGTGTCGCATCCCTCCGAGGTCAAGGTCGCGCACGCTCCCTTGCTGGCCCTGCTGGCCGAGTTGATGGAAGAGGCCAGCGCCGCCGGACAGCTCCGGCCGGGCATCAATCCGAAGCGGATGGCGGCGATGACGATGCAGACCGTCATGTTCGTGGCCCAGTCCAGCGGAGACGCCGGCGACGGCGTCCCGAACCCGATCACGGCCGACGAGGTCTGGGACTTCTGCGCCCACGGCATCGCCGCGGTTTGACTCGGAGAACTACCCTCTCTTTTCCAGGAACAATATTCGCGCGCGTGACACTTCGCGCGCGGTTTGTCATGCTCAACCCTTGACGTTGAGCACCTTTTGAGAGGACAGTTCTTCTCAGAAGAGAGCATTACTCGCTCTAAGCGAGTCGATGATTGACACTCGCGGGCCGTCGATGCCAAAGTTGTGAGACAAAATGCAGCCCGCTGTCTTACGAAGCACTGTCTTACATATCACTGATCCAGCGAGAGGGACGCCGTGACGGTCAGCGCCGACAACTCCGATGTGCAGAACGCAGCCGCAGTCGACGAGTTGTACTACGACACCCAGAGCGTCGCCTTGAACATGAACCCGTTCGCGGTGTTCGCCCGCCTCCGCGAAGAGGCACCCCTCTACTACAACGCCAAGCACGACTTCTATGCGTTGAGCCGCTACGACGATGTCAACAAGGCCGTCATCGACCACCAGACCTTCATCTCCGGGCGTGGGGCGTTGCTCGAGATCATCAAGTCCGGCATGGAGATTCCGCCCGGCACGTTGATCTTCGAAGACCCGCCGATCCACAACATCCATCGCAACCTGTTGTCGCGAGTGTTCACCCCCCGCAAGGTACTGGCCCTCGAGCCGCGGATCCGCGAATTCACCGCCCGCTGCCTGGATCCTCTGATCGGAACCGACCGGTTCGATTTCGTGCACGACCTCGGCGCACAGATGCCGATGCGGGTCATCGGCATGCTGCTGGGCATCCCCGAGGAAGATCAGCGACGCGTCACCGACCACGGTGAGGCCACCCTGCAGAATGACTCGGTCGATCTGATGGCCACCGGCGAGGTGTTCGCCGAGTTCATCGACTACCGGACCGAGCATCCATCAGACGACATCATGACCGATCTGCTCAATGCCGAGTTCGAGGACGAGACCGGTACCCGGCGACAACTCCGCCGCGAAGAGCTGTTGATGTATCTGACGGTGATCGCCACAGCGGGCAGCGAAACCACGACGCGACTGATCGGTTGGGCTGGAAAGACTCTCGCCGATTACCCGGATCAGCGTGCGGAACTCGTCGCCGATCCCGGCTTGATACCGCAGGCGATCGAGGAGATCCTGCGCTGGGAGCCGCCCGCGCTGCAGATCGCCCGCTACGTGACCCGCGACGTGGAGTACTACGGGCAGACGGTACCGGCGGGATCGGCGATGCTCATGCTCGTCGGGTCCGCGAACCGGGACCACCGGCGCTTCCCGCCCAACGGCGACGTCTTCGACATCCACCGTGAGCTGCGCTCGCACATGACCTTCGGGGCCGGAACTCACTTCTGCATGGGTAACGCACTCGCGCGCATGGAGGGCAAGATCGCACTCGAGGAGATTCTCAAGAGATTCCCGACGTGGGATGTCGACTGGCCCAACGCGATCCCGTCCCAGACCACCGCCGTCCGCGGCTGGGAATCCATGCCGACGTTCGTTTCCTGACACGCAAACCCGAACACCCAACCACGACGACAGAGGACTGACAGACATGGCAGGACGTGTAGAAGGCAAGGTCGCTTTCATCACCGGTGCGGCACGCGGACAGGGCCGCGCCCACGCGGTGCGCATGGCCCAAGAGGGCGCCGACATCATCGCCGTCGACATCTGTAAGCAGATCGACAGCGTGCAGATTCCGCTGTCCACGCCGGAGGACCTGGCCGAAACCGCGGATCTGGTCAAGAACGCCGGCGCGCGCGTCTACACAGCCGAGGTCGACACCCGCGACTTCGACGCGCTCAAGGCCGCCGTCGACGCCGGCGTCGAAGAGTTCGGCCGGCTCGACATCATCGTGGCCAATGCCGGGATCGGCAACGGTGGCCAGACGCTGGACAAGACCAGCGAGGGCGACTGGACCGACATGATCGACGTCAACCTCGGTGGGGTGTGGAAGACCGTCAAAGCCGGTGTGCCGCACATCCTCGCCGGCGAGCGAGGCGGATCGATCATCCTGACCAGCTCGGTGGGCGGCCTCAAGGCCTACCCGCACACCGGTCACTACGTCGCGGCCAAACACGGTGTGGTGGGGCTGATGCGCACGTTTGCCGTCGAGCTGGGCGCGAAGAACATCCGGGTCAACTCGGTGCACCCGACGAACGTGAACACGCCGCTGTTCATGAACGAGGGCACCATGAAGCTGTTCCGGCCCGATCTGGAGAACCCGGGCCCCGACGACATGAAGGTCGTCGGCGAGTTCATGCACACGCTGCCCATCGGCTGGGTGGAGCCCGAGGACATCGCCAACGCGGTGCTGTTCCTCGCCTCCGACGAGGCGCGTTTCATCACCGGCGTCACACTGCCGGTCGACGGCGGCAGCTGCCTCAAGTAGATGACGGCGGCGCACCTGTCGATTCCGCAGGGCTGGGACGACATCACCCCGGGCTGGATGACGGCGGCTCTGTCGCAACACTTTCCGGGCGTCGAAGTCGACGAGGTCCGGGTTGCGCTACGCGATGACGGGACCAATCGCCGGGCACGCCTCGCGCTGGGCTACTCGGCGGGTTCAGGCCCGGCGACGGTGTTCGCCAAAGCTGTGGACCCCGACCATGCCGACCTTGTCGAGCTGACCAGCGGGCTGTACCACGAGCCGAGGCTGTTCGCCTCGGAAGTGCCACTGCCACTGGACCACCCGACGGTGTACATCGCGATCGTCGACGAGGGCAGACGCGATTTCCTGATGGTCATGGAAGACGTGGTGGCCCGCGGGGCCGACCCGCGGGACTCCACCCGTCCGATGACCGTCGACCAGGTCGCGGCGGGGGTGCGGGGTCTGGCCAGGCTGCACAGCGAGTACTGGGGTGTGCGGCTGACCCGGCACACAGGCCTGGAGTGGGTGGAGCCGTTCGTCGCGTTCGACGGGCTGGAGTACGCACCGCTGCACATCGCCCACGAACGACTCGGGGACACCGTGCCCGCCGAGATCATCGCCTTGAGCGGGACCGAGCTCTTCGTCGACATCTGGGCCCGCTACATCGGCTCGCTCACGACATCGGTCGCGACGCTGCTACACGGTGACGCGCACATCGGCAACACCTATGTTCTGCCCGGCGGTGACGTCGGCTTCCTCGACTGGCAGATGCTGCGCCGGGGCAACTTCTCGCTGGACCTCGGTTACTTCCTCCAGGGTGCGCTGACCATCGAGGACCGTCGCGCTGCCGATCGCGAACTCGTTGCCGAGTACCGGCACGCACTGCGACTGCCCGGCGACGAGATACCGAGCGAAGAGGAGGTCTGGTTGCGGTATCGGGCCTCGGCAGCTCACGGTCTCGCGATCTGGATGGCGACGCTGTCCGGCGGTGACGCCTGGCAGCGCGCCGACATCTGCCTGGCGTTCGCCCAGCGATACGCGGCAGCGTTCACCGACCTCGACACCGCCGGAGCGTTGAACACCATCTGCGACTGACCCATTCGGTGAAACACCGGTGATCATGGGGTTCGGGTGGTTGCATGACACCATGAAGCGGCTCAACGGCATGGACGCCATGTTGTTGTACAGCGAGACCCCCAATCTGCACACTCATACGCTCAAGGTGGCCGTACTCGACGCGTCGGGCTGCGAGGGCGGGTACGGCTTCGACGCGTTCCGCCGCACAGTTGAGCGGCGGCTGCACCTGCTGGAGCCGCTGCGCTACCGGTTGATCGACATCCCGTGGCGGCTGCACCACCCGATGTGGTTGCAGGACTGCCCTGTCGACCTCGACTTCCATCTGCGGCGAGTACGCGTCCCTGCCCCCGGCGGCCGGCGTGAACTCGATCAGGTGATCGGCGAGATCGCCAGTACGGCACTCGACCGCACCAGGCCACTGTGGGAGTTCCACTTCGCAGAGGGCATGGCCGACGACCACTTCGCTCTCGTCGGCAAGGTGCACCACACCCTCGCCGACGGCGTGGCCTCGGCGAATCTGCTTGCACGCCTGATGGATCTGGTCGGCTCCGAACAGGATGAACGAGACGAGCCACCGCCGACGTGCGAGCAACCCACGACAGCGCACTTGTTGTGGGAGGCTCAGCTGGACCACTTCCAGAACATGGCCGAGATGCCGCGGCTGGTGGCTGACGCCGCACGTGGACTGACCCGGCTACGGCGGCGCTCCAAGCAGCGGAGTGACCATCCCGACCTCGCCAAACCGTTCAACGCGCCACCCACGTTCCTCAACCACGTCGTCTCCCCCGTCCGCACCTTTGCCACCGCGACGCTGTCCCTGGCCGAAGTCAAGGAGACGACGAAGTCACTGCGCGTGACGTTCAACGACATCGTGCTCGCCGTCGCTGCCGGCGGACTGCGGGAGCTACTGCTGCGCTACGACGGGCACGCCGACGTCCCCATCCTTGCCACCGTTCCGGTCAGCACCGACAGGTCCGCAGATCGGGTCACCGGCAATGAGATCGGCGGGCTCATGGTGTCGCTCCCGGTCCATGTCGACGACCCCCTGAAGCGAGTCGAGCTGACCTCGTTGTCCACCACGCGCGCCAAAGAGAACAACGACCTGTTGGGGCCGACGTTGCAGGGCCGGATGCTGGAGTACCTGCCGCCCCCGCTGGCACCCTCGCTGTTTCGCGTGCAGTCCACCCATGCCGATCGCAACCGGCTGATGAACGTCGCGATCTCCAACGTGCCGGGGCCGCGGCAGCGGGGACACATCGGCGGCGCGCCGGTCAGCGAAATCTATTCTGTCGGTGTTCTTTCGGCAGGTAGTGCGTTCAACATGACGGTGTGGAGCTACGCCGACCAGGTCGACATCGCGGTACTCTCCGACGATCTGACCTTCACCGACCCGCACGAGGCGACCGACGCGATGGTCGACGCATTCGACGAACTGCGGCGCGCGTGCGGGCTCCGGAGATCGAGTGTGGTCAGCACGGCGATGGCGCCGGCGCCTGCGGTCCGCTGAACTCAGTCGCCCCGAAGCTCGTTGCGCAGAATCTTGCCGGTGCTGCCACGCGGAAGCTCGTCCAGGATCGTGATATCGCGAGGCACCTTGTAGTTCGCCAGGCTCTCGCGCACATGGCTTTTGAGGTCGTCGACGGTGGTGGTGGCCCCTGGGGCGAGCACGACGAACGCGGCCAGCCGTTGCCCGTACTGGTCGTCGTCCACCCCGAGCACGGTCGCTTCGGCCACGTCGGCGTGGGCGACGATCGTCTTCTCCACTTCGATGGGGTAGACGTTCTCGCCACCGGAGACGATCATCTCGTCGTCACGTCCCACCACGAACAGCCTGCCCGCGTCGTCGACATAGCCCATGTCGCCGGACGCCATGAACCCCTCGTGGAAGTCCTTGGTGGCGCCCGAGGTGTAACCGTCGAACAACGTCGAGCTGCGCACGAATATCTGACCGACCTCGCCCGTCGGCACCTGCTGGTGTTCGGCGTCGAGAATGCGCAGCTCGGTCCCGTCGGCGGGCCGGCCCGCGGTGTCGGGAGCGACGCGCAGATCAGCAGGGGTGGCGGTGGCGATCATGCCCGCCTCGGTGGCGTTGTAGTTGTTGTAGATGACATCACCGAACTGATCCATGAACGCGGTGACGACGTCGGGCCGCATGCGCGAGCCGGACGCCGTCGCGAATCGAAGGGACCTTCCGCTGTATCGATTTCGCACGTGGTCGGGCAGGTCCATGATGCGGTCGAACATCACCGGCACAACCGCGAGCCCGGTGGCCCGGTGCCGGTCGATCAGGGCCAGTGTCGCCTCCGGATCGAACTTGCGTCTGGTCACGATGGGACAGGCCAGCAACGCGGCGAAGAGGAGTTGGGAGAATCCCCACGCGTGAAACATCGGCGCGACGACGACGATGGGTTCCTCCGCGCGCCACGGCGTTCGGTCCAGGACCGCCTTGAGATCACCCGCGCCGCCGCTTCCCGCAGAACGCCTGGCGCCCTTGGGGCTTCCGGTGGTGCCCGAGGTGAGCAGGATGATGTCACTCTTGCGCGTCGCTGCCTCCGGGCGCTGCCCCAGGTGCGCGTCGATGAGGGATTCCAGTGTGGGCGTAGCGTCATCGGAATCCGTCCATCCCAGGATCCGGACAGCGTCCGGCGCATCACGCAGCGCGCGATCGACGATCACGGTGAATTCCTGGTCGTAGATCACCACATCGGCGCCCTCGCGTTCGATGACCTCGGCCATCGCGGGACCGGCGAACGAGGTGTTCAGCAGCAGTACGTCGGCCCCGATGCGGTTGGCGCCCACCAGCGCCTCGACGAAACCCCGATGGTTGCGGCACATCACCGCAACGGTTTTCGGGCCGCGCGCCTGCAGCGCCACACCGAGCGCGTCGCAGCGGTCGTCGAGCTGTCTCCAGGTCAGGATTCCGAGTTCGTCGATGATGCCCGGTCGGTCGGGGCAACGCTGCGCGGCTGCGGCGAAGCCGACGGTGGCGGTCACCCCGGCACGCCGCATCGCCGCACCCATGCGTAGGTACCGGTCGGGCCGCATCGGCGCGATCAAGCGCGCACGCCACAGGGTCGACAGCAGTCCCAACGGATCGGCCACGTCGCTCAACCGATGATCGGGAACCGGCGGCTGCGAGCCAGGTCGTCGAGTGCGGCCTGCATCACCGATCTGACATGGTGATCCACCTCGTCGATGTCCGGGTCCGCACCGAACTTGGCCGTGATGTCGACGGGTTCGAGAACGCGCGTGACGATCTTGGACGGCAGAGGCAGGTTCGGCGGGAAGATGACCGACAGGCCGAACGGGAAGCCCACACTGATGGGCAGGATCTCCATCCGCGCTTTCGTGAGGCCGAGCCGCCGCGCGATCGAGTCGCCACGGGCAAGGAAGATCTGCGTCTCCTGCGCACCGATCGACACCATCGGCACGATCGGCACGCCGGCGTCGATCGCCGTGCGCACGTAGCCCGTACGGCCGCCGAAGTCGACGACGTTCGCGGTTCTGGTGGGCCGATAGGAGTCGTAGTCCCCGCCGGGAAAGACCAGGACCACCGCGCCGGCGCGCAGCGCGTCACCCGCGTTCTTCCGGCTGGCCTCGATGACGCCGGCGCGCCGGAGGAGATCGCCGAGCGGCCCGACGAACACGCCGTAATGCGCCAGGGTGTACAGCGGACGTTCGAAGCCGAACTGCTTGTAGAACTCGGGGGCGAAGACCAGCACGTCAGGCGTCATCATTCCCCCGGAGTGATTGGACACCACCAATGCGCCACCGGCCGGGGGCATGGAAGACACTCCACGCACCTCGGCGCGGAAGTATCGTCTGATCACCGGACCCACCAGATTCGTGATCTGCCGGGTGAATCCGGGGTCCCACCTGGCCATCTCGGGGCGGTCGTCGGGCATCGTGGCGAATATGCTACTCTCCGCTAAAGAGAATGTCATATCCGCAGCTAGGAGTGTGTAATGCCGGGAACGGTGCTCGTCACCGGCGGCTTCGGGCTCGTCGGATCGGCCACCGTGCGACGGCTGGCCGAACTGGGACGCACCGTCGTCGTCGCCGATCTGGAGACCCCCGCCAATCAGGCGGCAGCGGCCGCACTGCCGCGCGGCACCAGCGTCCGGTGGGCCGATCTGACCGACGAGGACCAGACCGCCCGTCTGGTCGCCGACGTCGCACCCGAGGTGATCATCCATCTCGCGGCCATCATCCCGCCGACGATCTACAAGGCACGCAAACTGGCCAGGCGGGTGAACGTCGACGCCACCGCCACACTCGTCCGCATCGCCGAGGCGCAGGCCAATCCCCCGCGATTTGTCCAAGCGTCCAGCAATGCGGTGTTCGGCGCACGCAACCCGTACAAGTCCACCGGGCCGGTCACTGCGGACATGCCGATGAAGCATTCCGACCTGTACAGCGCGCACAAAGCCGAGGCCGAGGCGATCGTGCGGGCCTCCTCGCTGGAGTGGGTGGTGCTGCGCCTGGGCGGGGTGCTCAGCGTCGACCCCAAGGCCATTCCCTTCAACGCCGACGCGCTGTACTTCGAGAGTCTGCTGCCCACCGACGGCCGCATGCACAGCGTCGACGTCCGCGATGTCGCGTGGGCGTTCGCGGCGGCGACCACCGCCGACGTCGTAGGTGAGATCCTGCTGATTGCCGGCGATGCATCCCACATGCTCCTGTATGGCGACATCACCCCCGCCTTGGCCGGTGCGCGCGGCCTCCGGGGCGGACTGGCACCCGGACGCAAAGGCAATCCGAACGATGACGACGCCTGGTTCGTGACGGACTGGATGGACACCTCACGGGCGCAGGAAGCGCTGGCGTTCCAGCACTATTCGTGGCAGGACATGATCGACGAGGCCGGCCGCAACGCCGGACCGTCCAAATATCTGCTGCGGGTGGCTGCTCCACTCGTGCGCGCGATCCTCAAGCGGCGCGGAGCCTACTGGAAGCAGCCTGGTCAGTACGCCGACCCGTGGGGCGCGATCAAGCGCAAGATCGGCGACCCGTCCCCGGACTCCTAGGACCGGCCCGGCCCCAGGGTCGGCACGCCGGTACGCGGATGGAAATACCAGCCGCCCGCGGCCTCTGTGCCCCCGTCCACGTGGATGGTCTGACCCGTGATGTAACTCGCCATGTCCGAGGCGAGAAACACCGCAGCGCCCGCCATTTCCTCGACGTGGCCGGCACGGCGCATCGGGATACCGGAACCGATCTGGTGGTCGAGCGCGCCTGCGGCGAGCTCCTGCAACCCTTCGGTCATGGTCAGATCCGGCGCCAGCGCGTTGACCCGGATGCCGTGGGGGGCCAGTTCGAAGGACGCGGTCTTGGTGTAATTGATGACGCCTGCCTTGGCAGCCGAGTACGCGGCGTACCCCGGCGCTGCCCGCACGCCCTCGATCGAGGTGACGTTGATGACGCTGCCCGGCAGTTTCGCGTCGACGAGCCGTCGTGCCACGCGCTGCGTGCACAGCAGCACATGACGAAGGTTGCTGCGATACAGGGCATCCCAGCCGTTCTCGGAGGTTTCCAGCAGCGGGGAGTTGAACGTGCCGCCTGCGTTGTTGACCAGGATCGACACCGTGCCGAGTTCGTTCTCGGTGTGTTTGAGGGCAGCGTCGACGGCCTGGGAGTCGCGCACGTCGGTCGGTAGTCCGAGCCCACCGACGGCCGCCGCGGCGGCGGCGCAGGTGTCGGGGTCGCGTTCCCAGATCGCCACGGAGGCGCCGAACGCCGACAGTGCCGTGGCAATCCCCCTGCCGATCCCCGAGCCGGCGCCGGTGACGACGGCGACGCGGCCGGTGAGCAGGATGTCGGACGGGGCGAGGGCCATGGACGGTGAGGCTAGCGCGCCGGCGCCGTGCCGATGACACCATCGGCCTCGAGCGCGACGATATCCGCATCGGTCAACCCGAGTTCGCGCAACACCTCCCGGTTGTGTTGGCCGAGCAGCGGTGCCGGGGAGGTGTGCACGCGGTCCGGCCCACGAGAACTGCGGAACGGGAGAGTGCTGTGCGGGGTGGGCGGGTTGACGGGATGGCCGACCGACTCGAAGAAGCCGCGGTGCGCGAGCTGCGGGATCTCGGACTGACGGTGCGGTTGCAACACCTTGCCGACCGGAACACCGTTGTTCCACAGTGTCGCGACGATCTCGTCTCTGGTGCGAACGGCGCACCACTCGCCCAGATGCCGGTCGATGAGGTCGTGATGGGCCCGCCGGCCCGGCGCGGTGGCCAGCTCGTCGGACATCACCCATGCTGGGCCGCCCAGCGCGTCGCGGAGCCCCGCCCACTGCTCGTCCGTGGCGACGGCGACGGCGACCCAGCTGTCGGCGCGGCCGAACTCGTCGATCTCGTTGCTCAGATACAAATTCTGCGGCGCTGCGGCGGGACCGCGGTTCCCGTCGCGCTGCAGCAGCGCACCGTACGCGGAGTACTCGATGACCTGTTCGGCAGCGACGTTCAGCGCCGCGTCGACCATTGCCGCCTCCACCATCAGCCCTTTTCCGGTGCGCCGGCGGTGTTCGAGTGCCAGCAGGATCGCGTTCAGCGCGTGGACACCCGCATTGGGGTCACCCACCGAGTAGGGCTCGTACGGATTGCGGTCCGGGTAACCGGTGAGCCAGCTGATCCCGGCGGCGGCCTCGATGACGTAGGCGAAAGCCGGGTTGTCCCGCCACGGTCCGTCGAGTCCGAAGCCCGGCATCCGCACCATCACGATGTCCGACCGGATCGCTGCGAGCGCATCGTAGGTCAGGCCCATGCTCTCCAGGACGCGGGGAGTGAAGTTCTCGACGACGACGTCGGCGGTCGCGATCAGACGCGTGAGAAGGTCACGGCCGGTGTCGCTCTGCAGGTTCAGCGTGATTCCGCGCTTGTTGGTGTTGAGGCCCGAGAAGATCGGCGACCGCTCCCACCACCGGTCGACGCTCACGGGAATGCCTGCGATGAGCCGGGTTCCGTCGGGGTGCCGGGTGGACTCCACATGGATGACATCCGCGCCCAGCATCGCCAGCATGTGGGTGCAGCTGGGTCCGGCCCAGAAGGTCGTCATGTCGATGACGCGCACGCCCTCCAACGGCAGGCCCTCTGTGCGCGACGGTGCCTGCCCTGTCGCGACCCCGGTCTCGGCGCCACCGGGACTGCACGTTCGCGCGCGATGATCCTCGGTGTGTTCGCCGAGCTGCGGGGCAGGCGCAGGCGGACGCAGCATCGCCGGGGCCATCCGGTACGGGTGGCCGGGCTGGGTGAAGCCGTCGCGAGGGTTGACGATGAACGAACCCCGCGCCACGTGATGGTCGAGCTGTGCGACGTTGGCGCCGTGGGCGACCGGCGCGTTGGGGATTCGGAACGCCGTTGCCAGTTCCCGGATCTCGTCGACAGTCTGATCGGCCACCCAGGCGAACAGCTCGTCGGCCCGCTCGTTGGCCTGCTGGGTGATCGTCAGCGTCGACTCTTCGTCGATCCACTCGACGTGACCGGTCATCGCGCAGAGGTCGAACCACTGCTGGGCCGTTCCGCACCCGATGTCGACGAGGCCGTTCCTGGCCCGCGCGATACCGGGCACGGTCAGCCGCCGCGCATCGCGCCACGGGCGGCCCAGCATCTCGAAGTAGGTCACCGGATAGTAGGTGAGCCCGAGGATCGCGCATTCCAACATCGACAGGTCGATCAACTCGCTGCCCCCACGCATGCGCGACGCCAACGTGGCCGCGCTGGCATACGCACCCGCGAGGTACTCCCCGACCTGCCCCCCGACATGGACCGGAGCCCGCTCGGGTGCACCGCGGCCGAGCCCGACGATGCCGCCCGACCACGCCTGCAGGGTGAATTCCGTTGCGGGAAGGTCACACCACGGACCATCGAGTCCGAACGGAGTGATCGCGGTTACCGTCAAGTGTGGGTGGCGGTCCCGGATCGCGGTGGGTGTGAAGTCGCGATGCCCGGCAACGCCCTCACCCCGCGACCACACCACCGCATCTGCGGCGGCCAGCAGCCTGTCGACAAAAGCGGCGTCGTTCGCGTCCCGCGACGGGTCGGCCACCACGGAGTGCTTCGAGCATGCCAGATAGGAGAACAGGGCTCCGTCGCCGCTCTCGGAGATCTCCGCACCCGAGGCCGACCACCGGCGCAGCGGATCACCCTGCGGCGATTCGACTTTGACGACATCGGCACCGCCGTCGACCATCAGCTTCGTGCAGTACCCACCGGCGATCCCGCTGGACAGGTCGACGACGGCGTAGCCGGAGACCGGTGGCGCCGGCGGCCGGGACAGCTCGGGCATCGCCGCTCTAGTCCTCTTTGGCTCGGTTACGTTTGCTCAGCCGGAAGTCGGGCGGGAACTTGTTGTCGTTGTCGTTGACAGCCGCCGACAGACCACTGTCGATCGCGTCCATCATGTCCATGTCGTCGGTGTCGTCGTTGGCCACCCCGTTGCCCATCGACTCGAAGAATGCGCTGAGTAGGCTGCCCATGTATTCGCCCTGCTGCTGTTTGAAGATCTCGAAGAACATCTTCTGCTGGAAGACGGTGTCCACCGGCCGGTTTCGCGCACATGCCCGAGCGTATTTGTCCACCTCGGCTTCCAGCTGATCGCGGGCCACCACCTTGTTGAGGAAGTTGCAGTCATACATCTCGGGCGCGGTGAACGGCCGTCCGGTGAACACCATCTCCTGGAACTTGCGCAGTCCCATCATCTGCACCCAGGTCCACATTCGCGGGCCCCAGCCGTGATAGCGGAACGATGGGTGCCCGAACAGCGCATCGTCAGAGCTGATCACCAGATCCGCGTCCGCACACTGGTAGAAGTGCCAGCCGTAGCAGTACCCCTTGGCTTCGACGATGCTGATCTTCTTGAAGTCCTGCAGCGCGCGATTGCCCGCCTGCGAGTTGGCGTACCAGGCGCTGATGGTGGCGCCGTTACGGAAGGTCCCCTTGGGCGGATAGGTGACCTCGCCGACGCCGTCATCCTCCAGCCGTAGTTCGGCCAGCCGCACGGCTGGATTGTCGTTGCCCTCCATGAACTCCGGCAGGTCCGCACCGCTTCCCAGGTTGTCCCCCACCCCGCGGATGATCACCACCTTGACGTCGTTGTCGGCGTTGGCCGCCCGCAGCACGTCGGCATACCGGAGCCTGGCCAGCGACGTCGGCGCGTTGAGGAACTCGGGACGGTTGAACGTGATCGTCGCGATCTTGGTCCTGGGGTCCTTCTCGTAGAGGATGATCTCCTCGGGCGAGGGCCGGTCAGCCATGAACGGATTCGCGGTAGGCCGGGGCGGCGGAGAGGACTTCGGGACCGTCGGCGGTGATCAGGACTGCATCGCGGGTGAACACCGCGCCGACCCCCTGTTCCCACACGTAAGCGGTGACTGCAAGCACCATGCCCTCCTCGAGATGGTCGGATTCCGCGGTGGCCCGCAGGGTCGGCGCTACCACCGGCGGGTCGAAACCCAGTCCGAGTCCGTGCGCCACCGGCATCGCCGGCAGCGACTCGCCGGACTCCTGGTACGCGTCGAGCAGCCCGCACGTCGGCCTACCGGCTCGGCACGCCGCAAGCAGTGTGTCCCACAGGTCGTCTCGGCGCCGGTACAGCGCGCGGACCGCGTCCGTCGAATCACCGACGTGGAGCGTGCGGGCCACTTCGGCGACGTATCCGTCGGCCAGTACCCCGGCCGAGACCGCCACCAGATCTCCCTCGCGGACCAGTCCGTCGCCTTCGGCGCGGCGCCACGGGTGCTCCTTCGACGTCACCCAGGCGGCGTCCTGGGTGGCCGGGGTGCTCACGCCACCGGCGGCCTCGGCCTGCAGCACCGCACCCGCGATGGCCTGCTCGGTGGTGCCCGGCCCGAGCGCGGCGACACCCTCGGCCACGCCCTCCTCGGCGACCAGCAGTGCGCGGCGCAGCGCCTGCACCTCCTCGGGCGTCTTGATGCGGCGAGCCGCCTGCATGGCCTGCTCCGCATCGATCAGCTCGGCGTTGGGGAAGGCCATCGGCAGGAGTTTGGCGAATGTCGGCGTCAGCGCGTCGGTTCCGACTCGGCGCGCGGTATCGGCCCCCGCTATGTTCCGCAGTATGCCGACCAGTGTCATCGGGTTCCACGCGAACCCGTACAGGTTCTCGTGCGGGATCTCCTCGGGGATGCCCTCGTCCCAGGTGCTGTTGAGGTGGATCTCACCGGTGGCACGCACGAGTTCGCAGATCGGCCCGAACGGGCGGGTGCCGACCACCCACAGCTGCGGGGCCCCGGAGATGTAGCGGACGTTGGCCTGCCGGCCCAACACCAGTATGTCGAGGTCGTGGATCTCCATCTGCGCCAGCGCTCGCTCCCGACGGCTGTACCTCAGCTCCCGGCCGTCGGCCTCGATCTCAAGCCCCATCGGACACCTCATAGGGGTCGTACGGGTATGCGGTCAGCGGCATCCAACCGCCCTCGGTCACGACCACGATCTCCTCGCCGCGGTAGCCACCGGTACCGTCCTCCCAGACCACGGGCTCGAACACCAACAGCATGCCTGGCGGAAAAACGAAGTTGTCGTCCCAATCCTGGCCGAGATCGGTTCCGATCATGGGCATTTCGGCTGCGCTCGTCCCGATGCCGTGCCCCAGGTAGAAATGCGGCAGCCACGGTTTCACGCCGCCGGCGGCCGCGGTGGCCGCGCGTCCGAGGTCGCCACAGGTGGCACCTGCCTTGGTGACCGACAGCACCGCATCCACGATCCGGGCCCACCTGTCGAACTGCTTCTGCTGGGTCGCCGTCGGATCCTGGCCGACGATCCACGTGCGGCCATGGTCGGAGCAGTACCCGTGGTAGGCGATCGACACGTCGGTCCACAGCACGTCACCCTGGGACAGCTCGCGCTCGGTCGTCAGCAGCGGCAGCGCGAGATCACCGGTGGTTGTCCAGGTGCCCTCGGCCTTGGACGCGGGCATGACCTGCCAAATCGAGTCGAACATGTTCGTGGTGGCGCCGAGTTCGAAGGTCCGGCGTACGAATTCGGCAGACAGATCGATTTGCCGCGCGCCCGGGATGAGCGCCTTCTGGATCTCGGCGACGGCCTCTTCGGTGATCTGACAGGCCCGCCGGACGCAGGCGATCTGGTCGATCGTCTTGACCAGCTTCGCCGCGCCCACCACCGGCGCGGCATCTACCGGCGCTTCGGGGAACAGCGCGCGGCCGGCCCGCCGCATCGCCCCGGTCAGTTCGTCGGTCGCCAGCGACGCGCCTGCCGGGATGAGGCGCGCCAGGATTGTGGCGAATTCGGCGACCCCTTCGTCGAATTCGAGGTAGACCGGTCCGTGCAGGTGGTCGTCGGGCAGGTCCGACTCCATGACTGTGCCTTCACGGAACGGCAGGAACAGATGCGGGTGCTCGTCATCGGCCAGCACGACCGCCACCGGCCGTTCGACGTGTGACAGGCCCGCGTCGGCGAGCGGCCAGCTGATACCGGTGGCGTAGATGACGTTGCTGTTGCCCAGCAGAACCAGTGCATCGACGCCCTGTTCGCTCATCGCGGCGCGCAGACGCGCGCCGACCTCGCGGCGCATCCGGGTGAAATCAGGCTCCGCAGGGATGTCCAGCCACGTGTACCCGGTCCGGGCGATCTGGGTGACCCCGGAGTGAGTGGACGTCGTCGCCGTTGCACTCACGAAAGCCCCAGGAAGTTCTGCACATTCGTGGACACGATCTTGAGTGCCGCGTCCGCGCCGACGGCTTCGACGACCGACGCCAGCGATTTCTCCGAGTAGCCGAAGGTGCTCTCGTTGTGCGGGTAGTCCGAGGACCACATCACATTGTCGACACCGATGCGGTCGATCAGCTGCAGACCGAGTGGATCCACCATGAACGACGCGCTCATGTGGTTGGTCCAGTAGTGGCGGACGTCGTGCTCCAGCTGGTGGTTGAACATGTGCCGGTAGGAGGCCAGCATGTGCTCGGCGTCCTGCAGAGCGGTGGGCACCCAGGCGATTCCGCCCTCGAACCAACCGATCTTCAGCGACGGGTGCCGGTCCAGGATGCCGGAGAACACGTACTTGGCGAACTGCTCGCGGAAGGAGTCGACGTTGACCATCATGCCGACCACGACGCTGTTGTTCTGGCACGGCGTCTTCGGCGGCGTCTCACCGATGTGATGGCTGACGGGGATCCCGGCGGCCTCGATCTCGTCCCAGACCGCATCCATCTCGGTGCTGCCGTAGTCGTAGATGTTGCCCCCGTCGTCCTTGCCCGGGTTGAGCGGCAGCAGGAACGTTTTGAGCCCAAGCGATTTCAACTCTTCCAGAGTACTGCGGGTACCTTTCGGATCCCACCAGTTGATCAGGCCGACGCCGTAGAAGTGCCCGTTGGAGCGTTCCTGTAGATCAGCGATGTGCTCGTTGTAGATCCGGAACACCCGCTCGCGCAGGCTCTTGTCCGGGTAGTGGAACAGCGCCAGGACAGCATTGGGAAATGCCAGCTCCTTGTCGATGCCGTCCTCTTTGAGCTCTCGGATACGCGCCTCGATGTTGTTCGAGGCGGCGCCGGCGAGGTCGTCGTACTGCATCAGCACCCGGCCGAAATCACCACCGGTCCAGGCCTTTCCCTTCATCCCCACCATGTAGGCGCCGTCTTCGTACCAGATGCGCGGCGCCGCCCCCTTGAGTTCCTCGGGGAATCGCTCGTAAAAGATGTCGTCGGCCACCGAGATGTGGTTGTCGGCGGAGAAGATCACGGTGTCTTTGGGAAATCCGGTCACACCGTCCTTTGATGAATGACCGTGGCGGTCCTTGGGCGCGCCGAAGCCTTCGGGCGGATACAGGGCGTGGGTAGGTGACACTGTGGGAGTAGACATCGTGGTGCTCCAATCGGCTGGGGACGGGCCTGACTACCAGGTCACCGGAAGTTCGTAGACGCCGTAGGCGAGTCGGTCGTGTTTGAAGGGCACCTGGTCGAACGGGATGGCCAGGCGCATCGTCGGAATGCGCCGCAACACCGTCTGGAAGACGATCTGTAGTTCGGCACGGGCGAGCTGCTGGCCCACGCACTGGTGCCTGCCGTAGCCGAAGCCCAGCTGCTGGCCCGCGTCGCGGGTGAAGTCGAGTCTGTCGGGGTTGGGATAGGCGGCGCTGTCCCAATTGGCGGGCGCCAGGTCGAGGATGATGCCATCCCCCGCCCGGATCGTCTCACCGGCGATCTCGATATCCTCGGTTGCCACCCGGCGCTGACCGTTCTGGATGATCGACAGATAGCGCATCAGCTCTTCGGCGGCATTGGCGACGAACTTGGGATCATCGGAATCCCGCAGCAGCGCAGCCTGTTCGGGGTTCTCCAGCAGCGCCAGGATGCCGATGCCGATCATGTTCGCGGTGGTCTCGTGCCCGGCAATCAGCAGTCCGGTACCCAGCTGCGCGGCCTCTTTGACACTGATCTCACCGGCGGTCACGCGCTCGGCCAGGTCGGATACTGCGTCCTCGGACGGGTTGGCCTGCTTCTCCTCCACGAGGTTGACCAGGTATTGGTGCAGGCTCATCGCGCCCTTCTGCATGGCGTCCGCGGCGGCATAGCGGGCCAGACCGGCGTTGGCGTGCTCCTGGAAGAACTCGTGATCTTCGTACGGAACCCCGAGCATGTCGCTGATCACACGGGTGGGTACCGGCAACGCCAATTTGGCCACCAGGTCGGCAGGCTGCGGGCCGGCCAGGATCTCGTCGATGCAGCCGTCGGTGGTCTCCTGGATCACCGGGCGCAGGGCCTCGACGCGGCGGAAGGTGAAGGGCTTGGACAGCATGCGCCGGAACCGGGTGTGCTCCTCGGCGTCGGAGGTGAAGACCGACCGCGGTCGCTTGTTCACCGTCGAGAGCATGTGCTCGTTCCAGTGCGGAAAGCCCTCGATCCGGTCGTCGACACTGACCCGAGCGTCGGCGAACAGGGTGCGGGCTACCTCGTGGCCGGTGACCAGCCACGGCGTGGTGCCGTTCCAGATCCGCACCCGGGAGAGAGGTCTGGCCTGGTTCATGTCGAGCATCTGCTGCGGCGGTGCGAACGGGCAACCGGCCGAACGCTCCATCGGATACTCCGGTGCCGCGGCCACCGCGTGCTGATTGAGAGTCTCTGTCATATTCACCCCTCGATGTGAATGGCCAGGGCTGGGCAGGCGGCCGCGGCGTTTCGGGTCACTTGGGCCAATTCGGGGCCCGGTTCCGGATTCAGGAGTTCGACCACGCCGTCCTCGTCGCGCTGGTCGAACACCTCCATGGCGTTCAGTACGCACTGGCCGGAGGAGACGCACTTGTCCTGGTCCACGCTGACGAACATGTCAGGCAAGCTCCGTGACCGGAGCCCGCCACAGTCCCACGATGGCGTCGATGAGGCCGGATCCGACTGCGCTCCAACTGGTCCGGGGCAGATCGGCGCCGTCTGCGAAAGCGCGTTCGAAGTCCGCGCACGTGTGCACCAGCAGATTGCGCGCCATGATGTTGCGCTCGGCGACCACGGCCATCGGCAGATCGGGCAGGCAGCGGGTGATCCCGTCGACCACGCGGACCAGCGAGGGTGAGGCCAACGCGTCCCGCACCACAATGCGCTGATACGCGGGATCAGCCAGCGCCTGGGCGGCGAAGCGCGCGTACCAGGTGGGATTGCCGAGCTGAGCCAGGTGCTCGGTCAGGGAGCAGACCAGACACGCGATCCAGTCCCGCAGATCCGCGGAGTCGCCCGTGGACGCGACCATCCGTTCCAGGAGCTGCTCGGTCGATGCGCGGTGCTTCTGCTCGATGGCGCGGACCAGGTCGGTCTTGGTACCGAAGTGGTAGCCGACGGCCGCGTTGTTGCCCTGTCCCGCAGCCTCACTCACCTGCCGGTTGGATACCGCATACACCCCGTGTTCGGCATAGAGCCGTTCAGCGGCCTTGAGAATGGACTCCTGGGTGGTACTGGCGCGATCGGCGCGAACCGTCCTGGCTGTCGTCACTCCACCAGTGAACCCCGTCACAGTCTCTAAGTCAAGCGACTGATTTAAAAGGGTCACCGTGCCGTGCCGTCGGTCGTGGCCGGCTTGCGCACGATGACCTTGCCCGCAACCGTGCCTCCGTCGACGGGTAGCACCGTGCCCGTCACGTATCGCGATCGGTCGGTGGCCAGATACAGCGCGGCCTCGGCGACGTCCTCGGCGGTTCCCTCCCGTTTCAGTGGTCTGTCGTCTCGCATCTGCGCTCGAATCCTCGCCTCGAACCGCTCCAGGCGTTCGCGGTCCTCGTCGGTGGCCGACGACGCAAGGATCGGGGTGGGAATGTTGCCCGGCGCAAGGCAGTTCACCCTGACCTCGTAGTGCGCTAGCTCGATTGCCGCGCACTTGGTGAAGTGGATGATGGCCGCCTTCGACGCGCGGTAACTCGACACGCCCCCGCCGGCCTGAATGCCACCGATCGAGCCGAGATTGATGATCGATCCCCCGCCGTGCTCGGACATGTACCGCCCGGCATCCCGCGTCCCGGCCATCACGCCGAGGAGATTGACGCGCATGACGCGGTCGAACTCGTCGAGGTCCTCGTCGAAGAGGCCCTTCTTCAGTGGGCTGGAGATGCCCGCGTTGTTGACCATGATGTCGAGCCCGCCGAACGTCGCCGCGGCGGCAGTGACGAGTTCGGCGACCTGTGCCTGATCGGCGACATCGGTCCGGTGGTACACCGTCGACCATCCCGCCGAGTTCAGTTCGGCCGCAAGCGCTTCGCCAAGATCATCGCGCACATCGGCGATCACGACGTCAGCCCCCTCGGCGGCGAACCGGGTGGCGATGCCGCGGCCGATTCCCGACGCGCCCCCGGTGACGATCGCGACCTTGCCGGCGAGTTCGGACATTCATGCTCCTTCGAAGAAGTCGAGCAGTAGCTCGTTGACGACATCCGGTTGCTCGATCTGCGGGCAGTGTCCGGCATCGGGGATCACTGCTGATCGCCCGTCCTCAATCTGTTCGGCGATGCAGGCGGCCCACCCAGCCGGTAGCAACTTGTCGGCTCCGCCCTCCACGGTCAGTGTCGGCACCGCGATCCGCTCGTAGGCTCTGGCGCTACTCGGCGAGGCCGGTGGCTCCAGCCCAGGGCGGCGAAACCTGGCTGCCGCCAGAGACTCCCAGGCGCCCGGGGCAATGCTGGACTCGTAACGGCGCCGGACGTACTGCTCATCGTGAGGGTAGGACGGATCGGCGAAGAGAGCCGCGACGATCCGGCGCATCCCGTCGACGGTGGCGTCGTACTCGTACAGCGCGGTGACGTGTTCGTTGCGTTGGATCTCACCGCCGCCACAGATCGCGACCAGGCTCCGCACCGGCAGCACCGGCGCATCGGAGGTGGTGTCGACCAACAGGTTGACGGCCCCCATCGAATTACCCACGAAGTGCGCGGACTCGATGCCCATCACCTCGCAGAAGCGGGCGACGTGCCTGATGCGCATCCCGCGGCCGTCGGTGAAGTCGACGACCTTGGCCGAACCGCCGAACCCCAGCATGTCGGGGGCGACCACGCGGTGGCGGTGCGCCAGCGCGCCTATCGTGCGCTCCCAGCCGATGCGGGCATCAGCTCCGAACTCGCCGCCGTGCAGGAGCACCACCGGATCACCCTGTCCCGCTTCGAGATAGCAGGTGAGCAGGCCGTCGACCAACACGGAATTCGAATCGAGGTGCACGCTGCCAGCCCCCTCACTCCCTGTTCGTCTGGGCGAACGCCAGGACCTGGGTGGCGAGCAGTTCGAGCTGATTCGCCACCGCCTTGCCCTGATCGGTGTCGGCAAGTTCGCCCGACGGGTCCCAGATGGGATCGGCGGAGTTGATCGCCACACCCAGCGGGGTCGGCCACGCGCGCAACGCATGCCCGATGCTGCGCAATTGGGTCAGCGTGCCGACCGCCGCCTGCCATCCGTAGGCGCAGCTGATGCAGCCCCACGGTGTGTTGTCGAGGTACACGCGAGGGTCCTCGCGGAGGTCCTCGATGTAATCGAGTGCATTCTTGACCAGTCCGGACACCGCACCGTGATAGCCGGGCGAACCGACCACGACCGCGTCGGCGTCCCGCAACGACTTGACCAGGTCCAGCGCGCGCGGTGTGCGCTCGAGTTCGTGCGGGGCGTACATCGGCAGGTCGATGTCCTCGGCGCTGAACAGCCGGGTCCGACCGCCCTGCTCCTCCACGGACCTCAGACAGAAGCGCAGCGCCCGCTCGGTCGACGAGTTGGCCCGCAGTGTTCCGCCGAGGCCGACGATGAAGGGTTGGCTGGTACTCGTCACGTTCCCACTCACTTGATCGCGATCGGACTGACAGGGGCCCCGACCGCACCGACCACCTTCAGCGGCGGTGCGACGAGCTGGAATTCGTAGATACGGTCACTGGCACAGTCGGCCGCCAGCGGCCCGAGGTCCCAGTACTCGCCGAGCATCAGCCCCATGTCCCGAAGGCACAGCATGTGCATCGGCAGGAACGTGCCCTCGACCCCCTGGGCCGGGTCGGGGTCTTCGACCATGAGGTTGTCGGCGGCGACGGCTGCCACTTCGTGCTGATGAAGCCAGGAGGCACACGTCCAGTGCAGACCCGAGCCCGCCTCGGCGCCGTCGCCGGTCTCCAGGAACCGCGTCCACCATCCGGTATGCACGACGACGACGTCCCCGGACCGGATCTCGACATTCTGCGCGGCCGCGATCTCGTCGAGTTCGGCGGGGGTGATGGGGTTACCGGGCTCGCAGAACGTCGCGGCCCCGCGGTGAGCGACCACGTCGAGCAACACCCCACGTGAGGTGATGCCCTTGTCGGCGACTTTCTCGATGCCGAGGTGGAAGGCGCCGAAGCTGGTCACCGAGCCGGCGGGAAAGCCGTTGTAGAGCTGGTCCTCGTAGTACACGTGCGACAACGCGTCCCACTGGGTGGCGGCTTGAAGCGGCATCACGATGAGGTCGTCGTTGAACCGGAACGGGTTGTCGGCGAAGAACGCGCTGACATCGGAAGCGACCGCGTTGCGCAGCCACTCCGGACCGTACTGGACCAGTGTGGAGGCGTCTCCGCCGTCGACAGTCATGACGTGCACGGGGTTCTGCCGGAACTTGAACGCGCCCTGCGGTCCTCCGGAGCTGAAGTCGCCGCCCATCGAGATGACCTTGCCCTGCTTGACCAGGCCCGCGGCCTCAGCGACCTTCTCGGCGGTGATGAAGTTCAGGGTGCCGAGTTCGTCGTCGTCTCCCCATCGTCCCCAGTTGCGAACCTCGTCGGCGGCCCTGCGGAAGTCACCCATGGTGCCGGTCATCGTCGACTCCCCTGTGTCTGGTCGGTGGTGTGGATCTGCGCGACGTAGCGGTCGGCAGAGATGCCGCCGTCGGTCCACACCACCTGCCCGGTGATGTAACCGGCCGCAGGACTGCCGAGAAAGACCAGCGCCGCCGCCTGCTCCTCGACGCTGGACACCCGTCCCAGCGGCGCGGTGAACGAGTCGAGGTACTGCTGCCCGTACGCCGACCGCAGCTGATCGAGGATCGGCGTCTCGGTGACTCCCGGTGCGGTGCAGTTGATCCTGATGCCCCGGGCGCCCAGCGCGGCGGACCGGCGCATGCCGTAGAGCACGATCGCCTCCTTGGACAGCCGGTACCCCCCGTCGACGAGGGCATCCGGATGCTCGGCACACCAGCGGAGTCCATCGGCGAACGACGCGGTCGCGACCAGTCCCATTGTCGTCTGCGCGTTGTCGCGATATGCCGAGGCGGCCAGTGACGAGACATTGACGATCGCCGCGCCCGCTGGCATCTGCTGGATCAACACCTCGGTGAGCGCACGCGTGCCGAGAAAGTTGATCCGCACCACCAGCAGCGGGTCTCCGATGCCCGACGAGACCCCTGCCACGTTGAACAGTGCGTCGACGGCCCCGCCGACCGCGGCCGCTGCGGCGTCCACGGAATCAGGTTCGGCGAGATCGACTTCGACGAAGTCGTCCACGGTCGCGGCATCGTCCGGCGCCCGAACGTCCAGACCGGTGACTCGCGCCCCCAGAGTGCCGAGCTGCCGCACCACCTCGGCGCCGATACCCGACGCACACCCGGTTACGACGGCGTGCTTGCCGTCGAAGCGCACCAACTCGCTGAGTGCGACCATTGTCAGCGCGCGGCTTCCTCGGCCGCCTTGGCGTCCTTCTCTGCCTGGGCGGCTTTCACCCGGCCCTCGTTGATCTCGGCCATCGCCTCGGGAATCTCTCCGGCAGTGAACTTGCCGCCGCGACCGGTGGGCAGCCCGCCGAACTGGTAGGTCTCGTCGAACAGCGGCGTGTCCCAGGACTGCCTGCGTGCTTCCACCTTCTCGATCACCGGTTCCAGACGTTTCGCCTTGTCCTTGACGGCTTTCGCGTCCCGCTCGATGAACTCGGGCAGGATCTCCCTGCCCATGATCTCGATGGACTCCATGGTGCCTTCGTGACTGCGTGGATTGAGCAGCAGGATGATCTCGTCGACCCCGCTGGCCTCGTACCCGCGCAGAAACTCGCGGACGGTGTCGGGCGAGCCGATGGCACCGCGACCCGGACCGTAGGCCAGCGTCGGGTCTTCTTCGACTGCCTTCTCGTACAGTTCCCACACGCCGGTCCGGCCCGGTGTGTGCATACCGGTCAGGTAGTAATGCATGATCCCGAACGAGAAGAAGCCACCGCCGATACCCAGCCGTTTGCGCGCCTCGTCGTCGGACTTGGCGACCATCATCGACAGGTCACCGCCGATGGCCAGCAGGTTGGGGTTGATCGCCGGGGTGACCGGGGCGCCGTTCTCCTCGAGCTCCGCGTAGTAGCCGTCCACCCGATCCTTCAGGGCTTCCGGACCGGTGTAGGCGAAACTCAGTGCACCGATGGCCTTCTGGGCTGCCATCTGTACCGAGGACGGACGGGTGCACGCCACCCAGACCGGGGGGTGCGGACTCTGCAGCGGCTTCGGGATCACATTGCGGGCGGGCATCTCGACGTGCTCACCCTTGAACCCGGTGAACGGCGCCTCGGTCATGCACCGGATCGAGACCTCGAGGGCCTCCTCCCACTGGGCACGCTTGTCGGCCGGATCGATGTTGAAGCCGCCGAGCTCGGCGACCGACGAACCCTCGCCGGTGCCGAACTCCACCCTCCCGTTGGACAGATGGTCGAGGGTGGCAACGCGCTCCGCGATGCGGGCCGGGTGGTTGATGGGCGGCGGCAGGTGCATGACGCCGAACCCGAGCCGGATGTCCTTGGTGCGCTGGCTCGCTGCGGCGAGAAACATCTCCGGCGCCGTGGAGTGGCAGTACTCCTCGAGGAAGTGGTGCTCGGTCAGCCACACCGTCGAGAAGCCGGCCTTATCGGCGAGTTCGACCTCGTCCAGACCATGCTGGAACAGTTGGTGCTCGTCGTCCTCCGACCACGGCCGGGGTAGTGGGAACTCGTAGAACAGGGAAATCTTCACTGCTGTTACCTCCTTGGAGATTCGGGGCTGTCGATGGCTGACGGGGTGTGGTCCGGCGCGCCGGAGATCGCACCGGCGATATGGCGGGCGGCGATGTAGCCGAACGTCATCGCGGGTCCGATGGTGGCGCCCGCGCCCGCATAGCTGCGTCCCATCACCGCGGCCGAGGCATTGCCGACGGCGTACAGACCACCGATCACGGTGTCGTCGCCGCGCAGCACCCTCGCGTGTTCGTCGGTGCGCAGACCCCCCGAGGTGCCGAGGTCACCGAGGATGATCTGGAACGCGTAGTACGGCGGCTTACCGAGCGGGTGCAGGTTCGGATTGGGCAGCGTCGGGTCGCCGTAGTAGTTGTCGTAGGCACTGTCCCCGCGGTTGAAGTCGTCATCGTGACCGGTGCGCGCAAGTGCGTTGAATCGTTCTGCGGTGCTGCGCAACTGGCCCTCCGGCACGTTGATCTGGCGCGCCAGTTCCTCCCACGAGTCACCGGTTTTGACCACACCCGATTCCAGCCACGCCGGGGGAACTTTCCATCCGGTCGGCACCGGGGCGAAGGGGATCTTCGGGATGGGCAGGTGCCCGGCGACGACGTAGCGGTGGAAGGACCGGATGTCGGTGATCAGCCAGCACGGGATGTGGGTGACACCCGACCTCTGCCCGTCGATCATCGCGTGAGCGAAGTCCATGTAGGGCGCCGCCTCGTTGATGAAGCGTTTGCCGTCTCCGTTGACGATGAACTGCGACGGCATCATCCGTTCGTTGAGCATGAACTGCAGCCGTCCGTCCGGCCAGCAGATGGCTGGGAACCACCAGGCCTCGTCGAGCAGCTCTGTTGACGCCCCGACCTTCTCACCCGCCCTGATACCGTCGCCGGTCGCGGCCGGGTTCCCGAAGCTCCAGTCCTTGTCCGCTCCGGCGAGCTCGCGCACCCGGCTCAATTCGGGCAGGTGCTGCAGTCGCCACTGCATGTCGTGGTCGAAGCCACCGCTGGCCAGCACGACGCCACGCCGGGCCTGGATCCGCAGCGAGCGGCCGTCCTTCTCGATCACCGCACCGACCACCCGTCCGTCTGGGCCATCGGTGTCGGTGACGAGCTCGGTCATCGGGGAACTCAGCCACAGGGGAATGTCCTGCTGCTTCATCGCCAGCCTCAGTCGCGCGGACAGTGACTGACCGATGGCGGCCATGCGATCGCCGAACAACCGGGCGCGAACCATCCGCCAGATCAGCTTCAGCAGCACCGCCTTGCCGCGCCACGACTGCCGAACCTGATAGAACAGCCGTAGGTCCTTGGGCCCGAACCAGATCCCTTTGGGAGCCATCGCCGCCGGCGTGAGCAGGTTCTGCTCCTCGTCTCCGAGCACCCGCAGATCGATCTCGGGCACGTTGATCGTGCTGCCCAGCGCCGAGCCACCGGGAAGCTCCGGGTAGTAGTCGGCATATCCCGGCTTCCATACGAATTCCAGCCAGCTGCTGCGCTTTTCGAGGAACTCCATCATCTGCGGTGCGGCGTCGACGTAGGCCCTCAACCGGGCATCGCTGACCAGGCCGCCGGTGATCTGCTTCAGATAGGTGAACACCTGGTCGGGGTCGGGTACGTGGCCTTCCCGGCGTTGGGACGGAGCACCGGGCACCCAGATGCCGCCTCCGGACAGCGCGGTAGAGCCGCCGTAACAGGGCGACTTCTCCACCACCAGGGTGTCGAGACCCTCCGCATCGGCGGCCAGCGCGGCGGCCATCCCGCCACCACCGGAACCGACGACCAGCACGTCGACGACGTGGTCGAAGGGTTGCTGCGTGGCTGAGGTCATGAGATCGGGACCGCAGTTCTGATGGCGAACCCGGCGATCAGTTCCGGTGCGGCCCGGTAGAACCGGTTCGCGGTGTCGTAGGAGCCCTGGGCGGCGAGTGCCGCGAACGCGGCGACCCAGGTCCTGACCTCGTGTGCCGAATTGCCGGCGTGCTCGGCGATCCAGGCGTTGTCCCACCCGTCCACTTCGGCCAGCCGGTGGGTGTCGAGCAAGTCCAGGAACGCGTGGTCCCAGTCGGGGTTGAGCGGAGCCAACCTGCCCTGCCCTGCCGCGAATTCCCTTGCCGCCTCGATGACAGCCGTTTGGCGCGCCTGGCGCTGTTCGGTGGTCATCGGCGCGCCGCGCACAATCCGGTCCAGCGCCGCGGGTGGCGCGGTCGCCAGGGTCGGCACCGGCGGGTCGTGCGACAACCCGCCGGATCCGACGATCAGCACACGCTTGCCGAGGGTCGCCAGGTGAGCTCCCACCGCCGAGCCCAGCGCACGCACCCGACGCATCGGACCGAGGGGCGTCGCGACGGAGTTGATGAACACCGGGATCACCGGCTTGGCGGTCGCGTCGCCGAACAGGAGCTGCAGCGGCTGCACGGTCCCATGGTCGACGTCCATCGCCGCCGAGATCGCGACATCCACGTCGGCATCGAGAACGGCGCGCACACAGTCGGTTGCGAGCTCGGCGGGGACATCGAGCGGACCCTGGTGCGTGCCGTAATCGCCGACTCCCTCGGCGGCAGTGCCGATGCAGAACGGCGGCATCGCCCGGTAGAAGAAGCCGTTGTAGTGGTCGGGAGAGAACGTGACGACCAACTCGGGGTCGAAGTCGGTGACGAACTCCCGGGCCGCTCCGATCGCTGCGGCGATGTCGTCAAGAAGTTCTCGTGGCGGACCCGGAAGGTTCAGCAGCGGGCTGTGCGACATGCAGCACAGCGCGATCTGGCTTGTCACCATCGGTCTCTCCTCCCTGAGTCAGATGCAGCTTGGCGAACAGGGCCTCGGACACCTCCGGTGCGCGCTGCGCGATACACGCGGCGGCGATGCAGCGATCGGGTCGCAGGAACAGCACCGAATCGGGGTGGACATCGAACCAGGCCTTGAGCGCTCCGGTGCGGTCACCGACGACCACCACGTCGGGGTCGTCGTGCCCCGACCAGTGCAGTTGGGTCATCGGTCGTGTCTCGACGAAGTTGGCGCCCAACGCCTTCCACCGGGTGAACGCCGCATCACCGAGCACCGCCCGCAGGTTGTTGCTCCAGCACAGCACGGCGAACCCGGACCCGAGGACATCGTCGAGCAGGACGTTCTCACGGTCCCGGGTGTCGACACGCGGCTGGATGAAAAGGGTGCCGGTCGGCGAGCTCGGAGACGGCCGGTCGGCGTGACAGACCGCACCCTGCTGGTAGCGCGGCATCGGTTTGAACCGCATCTCCAGCACATAGCGCTTCAGTGACGGCACCACCGACGCGGCGTGGATGACGCGGTCCCGCAGTGCCGCCACCCGCCGGTTCGTCGGGGAGATGACGCGGCCCACCATCGTGGACAGGTCGATCATCGCCCGCGCGTGCTTGCGACGCTCGACGTCGTAGGTGTCCAGCAGCGCGTCGCCGGCCTTGCCGGTGACCACCGCTGCCAGTTTCCATCCCAGGTTGGCGGCGTCTCGGATGCCGCTGTTGTACCCCTGGCCCTGCCACACCGGCATCAGGTGCGCGGCGTCACCGGCGAGCATGAGCCGACCCCTGCGGAAGGTCCCGGCGATGCGGGAATGGTGGGTGTACACGCGGTGCCTGATCATGTCGACCCGCTCGGGATACGGGATCAGCTGGGCGAGCATGCGTCTGACGAACGCCGGATCGTCGGCCTGCTCGTCGGTCTCGTCGGGATGGATCAGGAACTCGAAACGCCGGATGCCGTGGGCGATGGAGATCGACACGTAGGGACGCCGCGGGTCCGCCCCGACCTCACTGTTCGGGTGCCCCAGCGGATCGTTGGCGACGTCGACCACCAGCCACCGTGTCGAGGACGTCGTCCCGTCGAACGACACCCCCATCAGGCGGCGGGTGGCGCTGCGGCCGCCGTCGCAACCGACGACGTAGCGAGTGCGTACGGACGGCAGGCCGCCGTCGAAGCTGACGCTGACGCCGTCGGGGTTCTCGGTGCAGTCACGCATCCGGTGGCCGAACCGGACCTCGACGTTGTCGAATCGGTTCAGCCCGCCGAACAGTTCGGCGTCCACCATGGGCTGGACAAAGCCATTGCGTTTGGGCCAGCCGAATCGCGCGTCGGGTGGCGCCATCTCGACCAGCAGGTTTCGGTTGGCGTCGAAGAAGCGCAGAATCTGATTCGGCACCGTATGCGGCAGCACGCGGTCGACCAGGCCGATGGACTGGAAGGTGCGCAGCGACTCGTCGTCGAGTCCGACGCCGCGAGGGTAGTCAATCAGGGTGTCCCGTTCGTCGACCACCAGAGTCCGAACAGAGTGCTGCCCAAGGATGTTGGCCAGGGTCAGACCGGACGGACCGGCGCCGACGATCACGACATCGACGTCGTAAGCGGTCATCGCTTCCCCAGCAGGAAGTCCAGGTGCAGGCGGTCGAAGGTCTTCGGGTCCTCATACTGTGGCCAATGCCCGCACCCGGGCATGACCTCGAAGCGGGCTCCGGGAATCATCGACGCGATGCGTCGACCTTCCTCCACATCCGCCGTAGGATCGTCACTCGTCCACACCACCAGGGTGGGTGCGGTGATCGCGCCATACTCATTCGGGCCGAGCAGGTTTCGCGCCCGGATCACCGGATCCTGCAGCGCCATGATGTCGCGCATCGCCGCAGCGAACCCGGGCTGCCGGTACACACGCTGCCTGCTGGCGACAATGTCGTCGTAGCCCTTGGATTTGTCGGCCATCAGCCACTTGACGCGGGCCTGCACGGTGTCCCAGGACGGGTCCTCCGCAGCCGCCATCGACAGTGTCACGATGCGCTTCATCACCTCGGGATCGGCCTGTGAACCACCGGCGGTGTTGAGGACCAGGCGGTCTACGCGCCCGGGCTCGTCCACCGCGATGCGCGCGGCTACCCAACCTCCCAGCGATTCACCGCTGATGCAGGCCTGCCGGGCGCCGACCGCATCCAGAAAGGCCACGAGATGCTCGACGTAGTGGCCGATCTCGAGGGGATGGCCGGGTTTGTCGGTATAGCCGTGACCCAGCATGTCGATCGACCAGGTGGAGAAATGTTCGGCGTGCGCCTGGAGATTGCGCACGTATGCCTCGGCGTGCCCGCCGGAGCCGTGCAGAAACACCAGCGCCGGCTTGTCGCGGTCACCGGCGTGCAGGTAGCGCGTGCGAACACCACCGGCATCGAGGTAACCCTGCGAGAACGGAACGCCCTGCAGGTCGCTCCAGACACTCTCGAACTCCGTCACCGCGCTCCTTCCCGGATGCCACAAACCGTCATGGGGAGAATCGTATTCTCTTTATTTGTAAGCACTTTGCTCATTTATCGCACATCCATGTGCACTATAGTCAGAGCATCACTCTCGCGACTGCGTCTGTCAAGGAAGGTCCGAATGACTCAAGCGGCGGGCGGCGCCGGAAGCCCCGATGCGTCCACGGGCGCCCCCGGGTCCCAGACCCTGGCGCGTGGATTGAACGCGCTTCAGCTGGTTGCCAGTTCGCCGAACGGGTTGACCGTCGCCCAGGTCGCCGAGGACATCGGCGTCCACCGCACCATCGCCTATCGCCTTCTCAGCACCCTGTCCCAGTACCGGTTCGTGGCGAAGGGCGAAGACGGAAGATACCGCTCGGCGGCGGCGCTCGCCCTGCTCGGCGCGTCGTTCGACAACAACGTCCGCCAACTGTGTTCACCGACGTTGCGCAGCCTGGCCGACGATCTCGGCGCCACGGTGTCGCTGTTGGTCGCCGAGGGCGACCAACAGGTGGCGATCGCAGTCATGGCGCCGACGAACGTCTATTACCAGCTGTCGTTCCACGAGGGCAGCCGGTACGCGCTCGATCGCGGTGCCGCCGGGATCGCGCTACTGGCCAGCATGCCGCCACGACCAGGCGAACGCGAACTCGTGCAGCAGGCCCGCCAACAGGGCTGGGCGATCACGCACGGCGAGATCGAACCGAACACCTATGGACTGGCCGTTCCTGTGCGCCGCCGGCCGCCGTCACCGCCGACCTGCATCAACCTGATCTCACACCGCGAGGACGTCGTCATCGACGGCCGCGACTCAGTCATGAAGGCGGCCAACGAATTATCGGCTGTCCTCAGCTGAGGACCGAAAGGAGACAGCAATGACCGACTGGGACCACGAGGTCGACGTCGTCGTCCTCGGCAGCGGAGGCGCCGGGCTGACCGCCGCACTGACCGCCGCGGTCAACGGCGCAACGGTCGAGGTGTACGAGAAAGCCGCGACGGTGGGCGGGACCACCGCGGTATCCGGCGGCATCGTGTGGATCCCCGCCCACACGCGGTCCGCCGACGGCGAGCTGACCGCCGAGGACGCGATGGCCTACCTGCGCGCCCAGTCGCTGGGGTTCATGGACGACGAGCTGGTGGAGACGTTCGTGTCGACCGGCGCGGCCATGCTCGACTTCGTGGAGGACCACAGCGAGCTGGTGTTCGAGGTCGCCACGGGCTTCCCGGACTACAAGCCCGAACTCCCCGGCGGCAAGCCCGGCGGCGGACGCTCGTTGAATGCCAAGCCTTTCGATCTGTCCCGTCTCCAGGAGTGGCGCGACAGGATCACGTCGTTCCCGGCCGACTTCAGCAATGTCGGGATCGATGCCGAGACCAGGGCGCGGATCCACGCGTCCGTCGACAGCGACTCCGGCGACTACTGCGTCGCAGGCACCGCCCTGATCGCCGGACTCCTCAGGGGGTTGCTCGACCTCGGAGTGGTGCCCCACACCGGGGCACGTGCCACCGAGCTCGTCGCTGATCCGCTCGGGGTGACCGGTGTCCGAATCGGTGAGGGCGAGAAGGACTTCGCGGTACGGGCCCGCCGGGCCGTGATCCTGGGCACCGGTGGCTTCGAGTGGGACCGCCGCCTGGTCGACGCCTATCTGCGGGGCCCGATGCGCGGTGCCGTCTCGCCGCCGACCAACACCGGAGACGGCCTGCGGATGGCGATGGCACAGGGCGCTGACCTCGCCAACATGGGTGAAGCCTGGTGGGTGCCGATCGTCCAGATCCCCGGCGACACGTTCGGGGGTCAGCCTCGCAGTCGCAGTGTTCGGCTGGAGCGGACCCGCCCGCGCAGCATCATCGTCAACAGGGCGGGCAACCGGTTCCTCAACGAGGCGGGCGAGTACAACTCGATGGCGGGCCCGTTCCACTTCCTCGACCCCAAACTCGGCTACGCCAACGACCCGGCGTGGATCGTGTTCGACTCCCTGCACCTCAAGCACTATGGCTTCCTCGGGGTCGATCCCGACGGACCCATCCCCGACTGGTTCTGCCAGTCGGCCGACCTCGACGAACTCGGCGAGAAGACCGGCATCGACCCCGGCGGCCTCGCTGCCACGCTGGCCGCGTGGAACGGCAACGTCGCCGAGGAGCACGATCCCGATTTCGGCCGTGGCGCAAGTGCTTACGACGGCTATTGGGGTGACCCCTCCGCACCGACGACCGCGGCGCAGACCTTGGGACCGATCGACACCGCGCCGTACTTCGCGGTCCCGGTATCCGTCGGCGCGATGGGCACCAAGGGAGGTCCCCGTACCGATCGCGACGGCCGCGTCCTGCATGTCAGCGGCACCGCCATCACCGGACTGTTCGCGGTGGGCAACGCGATGGCCGGTGCCACCGGCAAGGCCTACGGCGGTGCGGGCGGCACCCTCGGTCCGGCCATGGTGTTCGGTTACCGCGCCGGGTACACCGCCGCCACCGGCAAGTCGGTGCCCTGACCCTCTGACCAGGTGGTCGATCCACCATCACCCACCTACGGGTCCGCTATTCTCGACACCGTGGCGGCCGCGGCGCAGAAGTTCGGTGCGATCACCCGCACGGCGGCACAAACCCGGGTACTGGACGCGGCGCTTCGGCTCATCGCCGAACACGGGGTCAGCGGAACCTCGCTGCAGATGATCGCCGATGCGATGGGCGTGACCAAGGCCGCGGTCTACCGGCAGTTCAAGACGAAAGAAGAGATCGTCGTCGCGATCACCGAGCGCGAGATGAGCACGCTGGAAGACGCGCTCGAGGACGCTGAAGCCGCGGGGCATGGCCTGCGGGCGCGCGAGGTTCTGCTGAACCGGATGATCGACCAGGCGATCGAGCGACGCGGGATGGTCAGCGTATTGCAGTTCGATCCCGTGATCATCCGACTTCAGGCCGAACACGAACCGTTCCAACGCTTCATCGAACGGCTCTATGCCGCGCTGCTCGGCACGGAGGCCGGGGTGCAGGCGCGCTTCCACGCGGCGATGCTCTCGAGCGCCATCAGCGTCGCCGTCATGCATCCGCTCATCGCGGATCTGGACGCCGAAACGCTACGCGGCCAGCTCATTCAGATGTCGCGGCGAATGCTCGACCTGCCGTCCGGCGACTCGGCCGCCACGGCGAACAATCGCTCGGCCGCGCTGTAGACGTCCTCGCTCCCGTCGGCCACCGATGTCGCGAGCAGGTCCAGCTCGGGATGGGTGCGCAGCAGCGTCTGTGCCAGCGAGAGGATCTGGGACCGCGCCCGCGCCGCCCGGCGCGCCGAATTGTCGGCGCGGTGATGGGACTCGATCACCTCGAGCAATTCCGCAATTCCCTCACCTTGAGCCGCAACGAGTTTCAGGATCGGTGCGTCGGTCTCGCCACGAAGATCCCGCACCGTCTGGTCGGCGCCGTCACGATCGGCTTTGTTCACCGCGACGATGTCGGCGACCTCGAGCAATCCCGCCTTCGCCGCCTGCACGGCGTCACCCGCACCGGGGTTGAGGATGACGATCGTGGGGTCGGCCACCGCTGCGATCTCGATCTCCGACTGACCGACGCCGACCGTCTCCAGGATCACCAGATCGTAGGAAAGCGCCGAAAGCAACCTGATGGCCGCGGGTACGGCCGCCGCGAGGCCACCGAGGTGCCCGCGCGTCGCCACCGAACGGATCAACACATCGGGATCGTTCAGGTGCGCGGCCATGCGGATGCGATCGCCCAGCAGGGCGCCCCCGCTGTAGGGCGACGACGGGTCGACAGCCAATACCGCGACCCGATTGCCACGGGCACGGTACGCAGTGACCAGCGCTCCGACCGTCGTCGACTTTCCCGCACCGGGCGGACCCGTGACGCCGACGACGCGAGCCGGCACGACCTCACCGAGGGCGCTGAGCACCTCGTCACGGCGTGGGCTCTCGACGCAACTCAGCAGCCGCCCCGTGGCGCGCTGCGAACCGCCCCGAGCAGCGGCGATGAGCTCGTCGATGGTCACCCCAGAGAGAGTACGCAGGTGATTTCCCTTCCCATCGGCCGACCGTTCCAGTGCTGAGAATGCTATTCTCTCTTGCAGAGAGTCTTCATTTCAAGGAGGTCACACGTGGAGATCGCCGGGAGCTCAGCTCTGGTCGTCGGAGGCGCGGGCGGGCTCGGAGAAGCCACCGTGCGAAGGCTCGTCGGTGCCGGCGCCAAAGTGGTGGTCGCCGATCTCGCCGACGACAAAGGCAAGGACCTGGAGTCCGAGCTCGGGGTGCGGTACGTGCGTACCGATGCGACCTCGGAGGAATCCGTCAACGCCGCGATCGAGGAAGCGCAATCGCTTGCCCCGCTGCGTATCTCGGTCGATACGCACGGAGGCCCCGCCGGCGGCGGGCGGCTGGTCGGCAAGGACGGCAGCCCCCTGGGATTGGATGCCTTCGAGACCACCATCACGTTCTATCTGACCGCGGTGTTCAACGTCATGCGGCTTTCGGCCGCGGCGATCGCGAAGACAGATCCGCTCGACGAAGGCGGCAGGGGCGTCATCGTCAACACCGCGTCGGTCGCCGGATACGAGGGACAGATCGGCCAGCTGCCGTATTCGGCGGCTAAAGGCGGGGTGATCGGCATGACGCTGGTCGCCGCGCGGGACCTGTCGCCGTTGGGTATCCGCGTCGTGACGATCGCTCCGGGAACGATCAACACCCCGGCCTACGGCAAGGCGGCCGATCAACTCGAGCAGTACTGGGGCCCGCAGGTGCCGTTCCCCAAGCGCATGGGCCGCTCGACGGAGTACGCGCAACTGGCCCAGAGCATCATCGAGAACGACTACCTCAACGGCGAGATCATCCGCCTCGACGGGGCGTTGCGGTTTCCGCCCAAGTGATCGCCGGGTGATCCCGAGGTGACGCTGCCGCTCGCAGGAAGGGTCGCTTTCGTCGCCGGTGCCAGTCGGGGTATCGGCGCCACCGTCGCTGTGGCACTGGCGCAAGCGGGTGCGTCGGTGGCCGTCGCCGCCCGATCCGAGCAGCAGGGCAAGCTCCCCGGAACCATCGGCTCTGTGGCACAACGCATCACCGCTGCCGGCGGGCGCGCCCTGCCGGTGGCGTGTGACGTGACCGACGAGGCGTCCGTGGAATCCGCTGTCGCGGCGACCGTCGCCGAGTACGGCGGTATCGACATCCTCGTCGCCAACGCCGGGGTGTTGTGGCTGGGCCCGATCGAGACCACGCCGCTGAAGCGGTGGAAGCTCTGCCTCGACGTCAACACCACCGGCGTCTTTCTCGTCACCAAGGCCGTCATCCCGCACGTCCGCGCCCGCGGCGGTGGTTCGCTCATCGCCGTCACGACCACCGGCGTCGCGATGACCGACCACGGCGCCAACGCCTACTGGGTGTCCAAGGCCGCCGCAGAACGGCTCTACCTCGGGCTGGCCACCGACCTGTCGCCGGACAACATCGCCGTCAACTGCCTCAGCCCGTCGCGGGTGGTGCTGACCGAAGGCTGGCAGGCCGGTGGCACAGGAATGCAGATCCCGCCCGAGATGGTCGAACCGCCAGAGGCCATGGCGAACGCCGCGGTTCTCCTTGCCCAGCAGGACGCTTCGGGTATCACGGGGACGATCCAGCGCTCCGAGGACCTCACTGGGTAAGCACCGCGAACGCGCGGGTTTGCACGCCGACACGCCGCTGAGAACCGGCGAGGAGCGCTCCCTCGCTGCACCGCGAACGCGCGGGTTTGCACACCGACACGCCGCGATCTGTATACAACGAGGGCGCATTCGACTCCCGTGAGCGCGCGCAGAATGCCGCGATTTGACGGCGCGCCGCCGCACAAACACGCGCGCTCGCGGACCAGGGGGTCAGGCCTTCTGCTTGGCGATCAGGCCGTCGACGATCGTGTTGAAGTCCGCCGTGCCGAAGGACACGTACTCCGAGAGGTTGGCGTAGTCCAACGATGCCATCACCGACTGCTCCAGTTGAAGATTCATCAGGCGCTTGGTGGCCTCCAGTGCCTGCTGCGGAAGCTCCATGATCTTCGTCGCACACGTAATCGCCTCGGCCAGCGGGTCTTCCACCACGTGGTTGACCATCCCCAACTCCAGCGCGCGCGGGGCCTTGATCCGCACACCGGTGAAGGCGAATTCCTTGGCATGCAACAGGCTGATCTGCGAGGGCCAGACCAGCGGCCCGCCGTCCGCCGCCACCAGGCCGATCGACACGTGCGGGTCGGCGAAGAAGGCCGTCTCCGCCATGTAGACGATGTCCGACAGCGCGGCGAGGCTGCAGCCCAGCCCGACGGCCGGACCGTTGACCGCTGCCACCACCGGGATCCGGCACCGCACCATGCCGATGACCAGATCGCGGCCGTGCTTGATGGTCTTCTGCCGCAGCGCTTCGTTGTTTCGCAGCTCGTCGAGGTAGGTGAAGTCGCCGCCGGCCGAGAACGCCCGTCCCGCACCGGTGATCACCGCCGCACGCGCGCCGGTGTCCTCGTTGAGTTCCTCCCAGATCTTGGCCAGCCCGACATGCAACGCATCGTTGACCGCGTTGAGATGGTCAGGCCGGTTGAGCGTGATGATGCGCAGGCCGCCGTCAGCCTCGACCTTGATTTCCGCTGGCATTCCGTACATGTTCTTAGACTCCCAGTCCCAAGATGCGCTGCGCGATGATGTTCTTCTGGATCTGCGACGTACCGCCCATCACGCTCTGCGCGCGGCTGTACATGTAGGCGCCGAACAGTTCCTCGTCGCCGGTACCCACGGTCTTGAGTGCCGCGTGTCCGACCGACTGCTCGACCCACGTCATCAGCAGCTTGTCGAGCGAACCCTGCGGGCCGTGCGTGAGCCCGTCGAGCTGCTCCGACAACCGCCTGCGCACATGCAGGCGCAGCATCTCGGTCTGCACCCACGCCCACAGCAGCTCTTCATTAGGCGCACCGTCGACACCAGAGGCCATTTGGCGCACTGTTTTTCCATAGCGCGCCGAAAATCCGAGGGTGGACGGCTCCCGCTCGTGACCGACAACCGTCATCGCCAGCTTCCAGCCCTCGCCGGGTGCGCCCACCATGTTCTCGGCCGGCACGCGGGCTCCCTCGAAACCGACCTGGCCGAACTCCTTGGTGACGCCACTGATCATCTTCAGCGGGCGCTGCTCGATACCGGCCTGGTGCATGTTCACGATGAACGCCGAGATGCCCTTGTGTTTCGGCACATCCTTGTCGGTGCGGGCCAACACCAGGCACCAGTCGGCGACGTCGGAGTAGCTCGTCCAGATCTTGTATCCGTTGAGGACGTATTCGTCACCGTCGCGGACGGCCGTGGTCGTCAACGACGCCAGATCCGAACCCGCGCCGGGCTCGGAGAAACCCTGGCACCAGCGCTCGGTGCCGTTGATCATGCCTGGCAGGAATCGCTGCCGAAGTTCCTCGCTGCCATGGTGACTCAGACCGACGACGAGGTACCCGAGGCTGGGCCGCGCCGGTGCGCCGGCCTTGGCGATCTCCTCGTCGACGATGACGTCGTACACCGGGGGCAGGTCCTGGCCGCCGTACGCTTTCGGCCACGACGTGCCGAAGAACCCGGCCTCGAAGAGCGCCTGGTGCCACTCCCCCGCCTTGGCCCAGTACGCGTCACCCGAGGTCGGGAACCTGCCCTTCTGCTCGGTCAGCCACGCTCGCAGCCGCCCGCGGAACGCGGCCTCCTCCGGCGAATCACGAAAGTCCAACGGTCAGCTCCTCCAACTTGGCGGGCCAGGTCTCGGTGGCGGCCAGCACGCGACGAAGATAGATGTGCGCCAGGCATTCCCAGGTGTTGCCGATGCCGCCGTGCACCTGGATCGACGTCTCACACACGGTCATCGCGGCGCGCGCGCTGTAGATCTTCGCGATCCGTGCGGCCTCGATCGCCTCGCGCACCGGAAGTTCGTCGACCGCCCACGCTGCATGACGCGCCACGCTGATCGAACCCTCGATCAGCGCAAGACTTTCCGCGAGTAGGTGCGCGACGGCCTGATAGGACCCGATCTTGGCACCGTACTGTTCGCGAACCTTGGCGTACTCGCATGCCAGCGTGTGTGTGCCGCGGGCGGCACCGACCATGTCGGCCGCGGTCGCGGCCAGCGCAAGCGCATACCAGCGACCCGAGTCGTCGTCGGACAGATCGCTCAGCCCCGCTGGTGACTCGACAACTCCCGCAAGGCTTCTCGTGAGATCCACCGACGGTGGCGCGTCGCCGGCCTCGGCCACCTCGCGACCCAGTCTGCGTTGCAAGTCGTCGACAAGCACGGGGCCGAGATACGGCACGTCCACCAATCCCCGGCCGAACTCTTCGGCCACGATCGCGACCTCGACCGCCGAGGCGCCGTCGGAACGCAGGGTCCGGAAGCCGGTGGCGTCTACTGCTTTTTCCAGCCTTGCGAGACGGGCAGGGTCGTCCAGATCGGCCACCGACCGCGGTCCGAAGTCGCCCGCCACCTCCGCGGCCGCGTCGCGCAGCTGTCGCTGTTCACTGGTCAGACGGACGTCCATCAGATTCCTCTGCTCTTCGCGCAAGCGCTCATCGCCCGCTCCTTCAGGACTCGTCGGAGCACCTTGCCCGAGGGCAGGCGCGGGATCTCGTCGACGACCACGACCTGGCTCGGTCGTTTGTACGACGCCAGCCAGTCGGCGACCAGCGAGGCGAGCGCGTCGGTGTCCACCGGACGACTCACCGTCACCGCGGCGACGATCGCCTCACCATCGGGCGCAGGGACGCCGAATACCGCGCAGTCCTCGACATCGGGGTGGCCGTGCAGCACCGCCTCGATCTCGGCGGGCGCGACTTGGAAGCCACGCACCTTGATCATCTCCTTGGCGCGGTCGGTGATCCGCAGCCACCCGTCGGCGTCGACGCTGCCCACGTCGCCGGTGCGGTACCAGCCGTCGGAGAAGGCGTCCGCGGTCCACAGATCCGGCAGGTAGCCGGCCATCGCCGAGTCGGAGCGCACCTGGATCTCTCCGACCTCCCCTGGCCCGACCGGCTCTCCGGTTTCCAGCGACACGATGCGCAGGTCGACGCCGTCGACCGCCCGTCCGACGGTGTCCAGGCGTGCACCCCGCAGATCGTTGCACGAGATCACCGGCAGCTCGCTCGCGCCGTAGGCGGTTACCCACGCGACGCCGGTCCGCGCCGAAACCGACTCGGCCACTGTCGCAGTCACCGGCGTGGCGCACCACATGATGTATCGCAGCGATGACAGGTCGTGCTCCCGCAGACCCGGGTGGGCAGACAGCGCCAGCGCGATCGGCGCGACCGCCATCTCGATCGTGATGCGGTCGGCCTCGATGTGGCGCAGCATGGCGTCGATGTCGAAACGGCGGTGCAGTCGGATCCATGCACCGGTGCCCAGCGCCGTCACGATGTTGAGCAGGCCGAGGATGTGCGACGGCGGAGTCATGATCTGCAGCCGGTCCCCGGACGTGAGCCCGAGGGCAGTGCGCCAATGCTGTATCGCGACATTCAGCGAGGCGTGGGTGTGACGGACCGCCTTCGGCATTCCCGTGGTTCCGGAGCTGAAGACGAGTACCGCGTCGGAATCCGGGGTGACCGCCGTCGCAAGGTGTGGCCTCGGGATGATCTCGTCGTCGAGGGACAGCATCGGCATCGCCTCGGCGAGCACGGGATGGTCACCGACAGCGTGCGTGGGCTCGGTGAGTGACAGCGCGTGGCGGACCTCGGCGTGCTTCCACGCCGGACTCAACATCACCGCGGCAGCCCCCAGCCGCCAGATCGCACGCAGCGCGACGACGAATTCTGGCCGGTTGGACGACATCACCGCGACACGGGCCCCCGGTCGCACACCGCGCTGATGCAGCACCGCCGCCATGCCACACGCGAGTGCGTCGAGGTCGGCGAGGCTGTACTCCCGGTCCTCGAAGGCGAGCGCCATCGGCTCACTCACGTCGCGCGCGCCCCTTCGGTGAAGTCATGGATGATGTACATGAGAGGATTACCGCTTGTCGAGGAGAATAGTATTCTCCTATTATCAGAATGACAATGTCGAGAGAGGGTCCTATGACCGACCCGCAGACACCGGGATCGGGGTCCGCAGTGACAGAGCACGCCGCGACGGGCACCATCACCATCCAGCTGGACGGCAGCACCGCGTCGGTGGCCCAGCGATCGGGCGAGACGCTGCTGGAGAGCGCTCGCCGCGCGGGGATGGGGCCGCCGTTCTCCTGCGAAGCCGGAAACTGCGGCACATGCATGGCACTGCTGACCGAGGGCAGGGCGACGATGCGGGTCAACGACGCGCTGACCGAGGATGAGGTGGAGGACGGGTACGTGCTCACGTGCCAGGCCGTTCCCGATACCGCGGATGTCACGGTCAACTACGACGAGTGAGCCGGCGCGTCCGCATGCTCGTCGAGCTGCGGCGCGGCACGGTATTCCGGCTCGTAGCCGCCGATCCGGATCGGGCTGCGGACCAGCCGGAACTCCCCTGCCGTGACCAGCGTTTGGGGTAACGCCTCGAGTGCCTCGGGCAGTGTGCGCACGGCCGAGACGGGAATGCCAAGGGGGCGCAACCTCTGCTGCCAGTTCACCGCGGTATCCCCGGCAAGCGCGGCGCTGACCAGCGCCAGCACCTCATCGCGGCGTGCCGCGCGCTCCGCCATCGTCGCGAACCCCTCGATACCCGCCTCGGAGGCGAACGCCGCCCAGAACGCGTCATGGGTGATGAACAATGCCAGGAAACCATCGGCTGTCGAGAACAGCTGCGCCGGAACATAATACGAATGCGCACCGTACGGATGTCGCTGTGGTTCGATGCCGTCGTTGAGGAACGCCGCGGCGCGGTAGTTCAACTGCGAGAGCATCACGTCCTGCAGCGACACGTCGACCTGGCCGCCGGTCCCGGACACGATCTTGGCAAGTAATCCGAGCGCCGCGGTCAGACCCGTGGAGTTGTCGGCCGACGAATAGCCCGGCAACGTCGGGGGTCCCTGCGGATCGCCCGTCATCGCGGCCACACCGGTGGCCGCCTGGATCACGTAGTCGAACGCGGGATCGTCGCCGCCCTCGAGTCCGAAGCCGGTCATCGCCACACAGACGATGCCCTCGTTGAACTCCTTCAGCGAGTCATACGTCAAGCCCAGCCGCTTGATCGCGGACGGCTTCATGTTGACCAGCAGCGCATGCGAAGTCGCAACGAGCTCGCCGAGACGCTGCCGACCCTCCGCCGACCTGAGGTCGATGACCATGCTCTGCTTGTTGCGGTTGAGGCTGGCGAAGTAGCTGTCGCTGACCTGGCGGGAAATCTCGCCGCCGGGCGGCTCGATCTTGATGACCTCGGCACCGAGGTCGGCCAGCATCATCGTCGCGTAGGGGCCGGCGAGCATGACGCCGACCTCGATGACCCTGACGCCCGCGAGCGGGCCGCCGCTCACGTGAGGGCCCTCGCGATCTCGGCTATCACCTCGCGGGTCCGGTACTTCGACGCCACGAGCTCATCGCGGGTGTCTCCGATGGGCAGTAGCCGCACCGACAGGTCGGTGACGCCGGCATCGGCGAACTGCTTGAAACGCGCCAGGATTGAGTCCTCATCCCCGGCCGCACACAGGTCACCGACGTTGCGCGCATCGCCGCGGTCCAGTAAGCGCTGGTAGTTTGGGGACGTCTCCGCCTCGGCGAGGATCCGGTTCGCGCGCTCCTTGGCCGCGTCGATCTCGGAGTTGGCGCACAGGCACACCGGGATGCCCGCCACGATGCGCGGCGCAGGGCGGCCCGCGTCGGCGGCGGCCTTGGTGATCTTGGGGGCGATGTGCTCGCCGATCGCCTTCTCGTCGGCCATCCACAACACCGTGCCGTCGGCGCGCTCGCCGGCGATCTGCAGCATCACCGGCCCGAGGGCGGCGACGAGAACGGGCACGGGCTTCTCGGCACCGAGGACCGTCGGATTGTGCACGGTGAACGTGTCGTTCTCCACGTCGACGTCGCCCGGTCCGGCCAGCGCGGCATTGAGCACGTCGAGGTAGTCGCGCGTGTAGGCCGCCGGCTTCTCGTACGGGATGCCCAGCATGTCGCGCACGATCCAGTGATGGGACGGTCCGACGCCCAGCGCCAATCGGCCTGCCGCCATGGCATGCACCGACAGTGCCTGCCGGGCAAGGGCAATGGGATGCTGCGCCTGCAGCGGGACGACGGCCGTGCCGAGTTCGATCCGCGACGTGTGGGCGGCCATCAGCGCCACCATCGTCAGGCAGTCGAAGTCGTTGGGCACCTGCGGCATCCAGGCGGTGTCCAGGCCTGCCGATTCGGCCCACTCGATGTCGGCGACGAGCTTGGTGACCTTACGCGCCATGTCGCCGCGCTCGGCCCCGATCATCACGCCGAGTCTCACAGGCCTGCCCCCTTCGAGAGTGCGGTCAGATCGCCGAAACGGCCGAAAAGTCGCTCTGCGCGCACTCTCGGTGAAATCGCGATCATTCGGCGTCCGCCTTCTCCGTCAGCGCCCGCACATCCCGCACCAGGTCGTCCAGCGAGGTACCGGTCGGGAACACCGCAGCCGCACCGGCGTCGAGCAGCTTCTGGACGTCTCCCTGCGGGATGGTGCCGCCCACGACGACGGCGATATCACCGGCGTCGGCGTCGCGCAACGCGTCCACCACCCTGGTGGTCAACCCGATGTGGGCGCCGGACAGGATCGAAAGACCCACCAGCGCAACATCTTCCTGGAGCGCAATCGAGACGATGTCCTCGATGCGTTGGCGGATCCCGGTGTAGATCACCTCGAACCCGGCGTCGCGCAGCGTGCGCGCGACGATCTTGGCTCCCCGGTCGTGGCCGTCCAGACCGGGTTTGGCGACGAGTACCCGAGCGCTCACTAGAACACCACCGGTTGCTGGAACTCGCCCCACACCGTCTTCAGCGTCGACACCATCTCTCCCACCGTGCAATACGCGTTCGCGCAGTCGATCAGCTTGTGCATGAGGTTGTCATCTCCGTCCGCCGCGCGGGCCAACGCGGCGAGCGCCTCCTTGACAGCGACGGGATCGCGCTCGGCCTTCACCTTCGCCAGACGCTTGAGCTGGAGGTCGCGACCCTCGGCATCGAGTTCGTAGGTGGCGAGGTCGGGCGCCGGTTCGTCGACGACGAACTTGTTCACCCCGACGACCGGCCGCTCCCCCGATTCCACCTCCTTGTGGATCTTGTACGCCTCGTCGGCGATGAGGCCCTGCAGGTAGCCGTCCTCGATGCACTGCACCATGCCGCCGTGGGCTTCGAGGTCGTGCATGATCTCGATGATCTTCGCCTCGGTGGCATCGGTGAGCGCCTCGACAAAGTACGACCCTCCGAGCGGGTCGGCCACTTTGGTCACGCCGGTCTCATAGGCCAGGATCTGCTGGGTGCGCAGCGCCAAGGTGGCCGACTCCTCACTGGGCAGCGCGAACGGCTCATCCCAGGCGGCGGTGAACATCGACTGCACGCCACCGAGCACCGCGGCCATCGCCTCGTAGGCGACGCGCACCAGGTTGTTCTGCGCCTGCGGGGCATACAGCGAAGCACCGCCGGCGACGCAGCCGAAGCGGAACATCGACGCCTTGTCACTGTCGGCACCGTAGCGCTCCCGCACTATCGTCGCCCAGCGCCTGCGACCGGCGCGATACTTCGCGATCTCTTCGAAGAAGTCTCCGTGCGTATAGAAGAAGAACGACACCTGCGGAGCGAACTTGTCGATGCTCATCCGCCCACGCTCGATGACGGTGTCGCAGTAGGTGACACCGTCGGCGAGGGTGAACGCCATCTCCTGGACTGCGTTCGCGCCTGCGTCGCGGAAATGCGCACCGGCCACCGAGATCGCGTTGAACCTCGGTACCTCGGCCGCGCAGAACTCGATCGTGTCCGCGATCAGCCGCAGCGACGGCTCCGGCGGCCAGATCCACGTCCCCCGCGACGCGTACTCCTTGAGGATGTCGTTCTGGATCGTGCCGGTCAGCTTCTCCCGCGGCACACCCTTCTTCTCGGCGGCAGCCACGTAGAACGCCAGCAAGATCGCGGCCGTCCCGTTGATCGTGAAGCTCGTGCTGATCTTGTCGAGCGGGATCCCGTCGAACAGGATCTCCGCGTCGGCGAGGGTGTCGACGGCGACACCCACCCGGCCGACCTCCTCGCCGTACTCGTCGTCATCGGAGTCGTAGCCGCACTGGGTGGGCAGGTCCAAGGCGACGGACAGGCCGGTTCCACCCTGATCCAGCAGGTACCGGTAGCGGCGGTTGGACTCCTCCGCGGTACCGAATCCCGAGTACTGACGAAAGGTCCAGGTCTTGCCGCGATAACCGGACGCGAAGTTGCCGCGGGTGAACGGATACTCCCCGGGCGGCGGCGGATCGGCCGCACGCGCACCGGGTCCGTACACGGGGTCCAGTGGGATGCCCGACGGGGTCTCTACCCGAGGGGCGGCTCGCTCGCTCATCAGTGGATAACGTACTTGCAAAAAATGAGAATGCCAATACCGTCTGAGGCAAAGCTGCACGCAGCAGTATGTGCGGAGGCCCCGCCGGCGGTCGCGAAGACCCGGTACACAGCGGATATGTGATTCGCCTAAAATGAGAACGGCACTATCTGGCGCCGACGAGGAGGACGGACATTTGTCTGTGAAGGCCAGCGAGACCACCAAGACCGGCGCGGCGGTCTTCAGCGACCGGACCATGGTGGTGTCCGGCGGTAGCCGAGGCATCGGCTTGGCCATCGCGCTCGCCGCCGCCCGCCGCGGCGCCAACGTCGTGCTCCTGGCCAAGACCTCCGAGCCGCACCCGAAACTGCCCGGCACCGTGCACACCGCGGTCGCCGAGGTCGAGGCCGCCGGCGGTAAGGGGGTGGCCGTGGTCGGCGACGTCCGCAAGGAAGAGGATGTGGCACGTGCGGTGAGCACCGCTGTCGAGCACTTCGGCGGCGTCGACGTCGTCATCAACAACGCCAGTGCGATCGCCACCGACTCCACCGAGCTGCTGTCGGCCAAGAAGTTCGATCTGATGATGGACATCAACGTCCGCGGAACGTTCCTGTTGACCAGGGCCGCGCTCCCGCATCTGCGCACGTCTCCCGCCGCACACGTGGTGACACTCGCGCCGCCGCTGAACCTGAGTCCACGATGGCTGGGCGCCCACCCGTCCTACACAGTGTCCAAATACGGGATGACACTGCTGTCGCTCGGCTGGGCCGCGGAGTATGAAGAAGACAACATCGGCTTCAGCTGCCTGTGGCCCGAGACGTACATCGCCACGTCGGCGGTGACCAATCTCGCCGACGGAGGAGACCTCGTGAAAGCGTCGCGCAGCCCCGAGATCATGGGCGACGCGGCCGTGGCGATCCTGTCGCAGCCGCCGGCCGCCGTGAACGGGAAGACGTTCATCGACTCAGCGGTCCTGACCGAGGCGGGCGTCACCGACCTGACCCGCTACGGGGGCGGCGACCGTCCGATCCTCGACATCTTCGTCGACGAGCCGCAAGCATGAGCATCTCGCTGCTGCTGGAGATGGCTCAAGAAGCCGGGGGGCCGGGCGGCCATGACCGCACCGCGATCGTGTCCGACGAACTGCGGCTCACCACAGCCGAACTGAGCAGCCTGGCCGACGGTGGGGCGGGGATCATCGCGTCGTCCGGTGCCCAGCACGTCGCGTACGTGGGCACAGGCGGCGCGATGCTGCCCCTTCTGCTGTTCTCGTCGGCTCGGGCCGCGGTGCCGGTGACGCCGTTGAACTACCGATTGTCCGGCGAGGGCCTGCGGGCGTTGCTGGACCGCCTTCCCGATCCGCTGGTGGTCGTCGACGACGAGTACCGGGACGCGGTGGGCCCCGGGTACCGGACGGTGACCTCGACGGACTTCCTCGCCTCGGCCGCCACCGCCGAGCCGGCCGCCGAGTTCGCCGACCCGGACGCGGTCGGCGTGGTGCTGTTCACCTCCGGCACGACGTCGAAACCCAAGGCCGTCGAGCTGACGCATGCGAATCTGACCAGCTACATCACCGGCACCGTCGAGTTCGCCTCGGCCGCAACAGATGATGCGGCACTGATCTGCGTGCCGCCCTATCACATCGCCGGTGTCAGCGCGGCCCTGTCCAACCTGTATGCGGGCCGGAAGATGGTGTACCTGACGCACTTCGACGCCGAGAAGTGGGTGCAGCTGGTGGCCGACGAGGGCGTCACATCGGCGACCGTGGTGCCGACCATGCTGGACCGGATCGTCACGGTCCTCGAGGCCGGGCGCATCGCGCTGCCCTCCCTGCGCACGCTCGCCTACGGCGGTTCGAAGGTACCGCTGCCGCTGGTCCGCAAGGCGCTGTCACTACTTCCCGACGTCGGGTTCGTCAACGCCTACGGATTGACGGAGACCAGTTCCACCATCGCGGTGCTCACGCCGGACGATCACCGCGCTGCGCTCACCGCGTCCGATGACGGCGCCACGCGCCGGCTCGGCTCGGTGGGTCAGCCGGTCCCCGGCATCGAGGTCCAGATCCGCGCCGACGACGGCACGGTTCTCGGCCCCGGGGAGCCGGGTGAGTTGTTCGTCCGCGGCGAGCAGGTCTCGGGCAGATACACCGACATCGGATCGGTGCTGGACGCCGAAGGTTGGTTCCCCACCAAGGACGTCGCCTACCTCGACGAGGCGGGCTATCTGTTCATCGGGGGCCGCTCCGACGACACCATCATCCGGGGAGGCGAGAACATCGCCCCTGCTGAGATCGAGGACGTCCTCGTCGAGCATCCCGATGTTCGTGACTGCGCCGTGGTCGGAGCCGACGACCCGCAATGGGGCCAGATCATCGTCGCGGTCGTGGTGGCCCACCCGGGCGCCGATCCCGACGTCGAGGATCTTCGCTCGCATGTCCGATCCCAGCTGCGTGGGTCTCGCACCCCGGACCGCGTGGTGTTCCGGGATGAGCTGCCCACCAACGCGACCGGCAAGGTACTGCGCCGTGAACTCGTCAGTGAACTGAACCAGGATCAATCGCCGGCCGAGCCGGCCACGACGCAAGGAGCCCCTGCATGATCAAGAACGGCAGCCGCCTGCAGAGTCAGGTCTGCGACACACAGGTGATCGTGGTCCGCAGCGCCGACAGCCTCGACGACCTCCGCATCGGCGGGGCGCCTGTGGTCCCTGTCGGTGCCGACGCCCCGGGTGCGGATCCGGAGGCGACCCTGGACGACTCGCTGGCGACCGGCAATCTGATGGGCAAGCGCTACGTCGACGACAACGGAGCCGAGGTTCTCGTCACGAAGGCCGGAAAGGGCACCATCAGCATCGGCACCACCCCGTTGGCGCTCAAGGAAGCCAAACCGCTACCCGCCAGCGACTAGGCACCCCGACACGGCGGGCCCACGACAGGGCCCGCTGGACGACCGACTGATACGTTCGCCCGTGTGAGGCCAGGTCGCCTGCTCATCAGGTACGCAGCAGGTCTCACGTTTGCCTACCTGCTCACGGTCGCCGAAGTGGTCGCGATCGTGGTCGCCCTCTCCGGCCGCAGCGTCGTGACCCCGGGCAACGTCGTCGCCTTCGCGGTCGTCGCCCTGCTGAGTACCGCAACGGTGTCCGTCGGCGCCGTGCTGATCATCAGGCCGTCGCTGCGGTGGCTCGATGCCGGACGACGCCCGACGCCGGCCGAGACCGCGACGATGGCCAAGACGACGCGTCGTCAGGCCGGCATCACCGTCGCGCCGTGGATCCTGATGGCCGCAGTCCTTGTCCCGCTCAATCTGCCCGCCGACAACACGGAATTCGTCGTCCTGACCACCGCGCTGCTGTTCGGCGCGATCGCCACGCTGTGCACCGGCTTCCTGTTCACCCTGCGTACGTTGCGGCCCCTGCTGGCTGCGGTGCCCGCCGACGCCGAACGCCCGAGCGCCCCCGGGGTGCGGGCGCGGCTGCTCATCATGTGGTTGGTCTGCACGGCACTACCCGGCACGGTGATCGCCCTGTTGCTCGTGCTACGCCTGCGGGGCTGGCTGCTCGATACCTCCGCTCCGATCGAGCTCGCGTTGCTGATCCTGGCGCTGGTGGCCGTGGTGCTCGGGCTGCGCGCGATGATCTTGGTGTCGATGTCGATCGCCGACCCGGTCAACGAGGTGGTCGACGCGATGGCCGACGTCGAGAAGGGCACGATCGACCGCACGATCGACGTCTACGAATGGTCCGAGATCGGGCGACTGCAAAGCGGGTTCAACCGCATGGTCGCCGGTCTGCAGGAGCGCGACCGGCTCCGGGATCTGTTCGGCCGACATGTCGGAGAGGAAGTCGCGCGCCGAGCCGTCGAGCAGGGCATGCAGGACAGCGGCTCATCCGCGGGTGACGAACGCGACGTGGCGATCCTGTTCATCGACCTGGTGGGATCGACGCAACTGGCGACGGACCGCGATCCTCACGAGGTGGCCGACATCCTCAACGACTTCTTCCGGATCGTCGTCGCGCAGGTCGACGAACGGCACGGCCTCGTCAACAAGTTCCAAGGCGACGCCGCACTCGCGGTGTTCGGGGCACCCCTGCGGATTCCCGACCCGGCATCGGCGGCGATGGCCACGGCGCGCGCGCTCACCACGGAACTGCGAAGACTGCCGGTCGACTTCGGCATCGGGGTGTCCGCAGGACCGGTGTTCGCCGGCAACATCGGTGCCGAGAACCGGTACGAGTACACGGTGGTCGGTGACGCTGTGAACGAAGCGGCCCGACTTGCCGACCACGCCAAGGAGTTCGACGGTCGGGCCCTGTGCTCCGGTGTGGCGCACGCGCAGGCAGGCACAGACGAACAAACGCACTGGACGGCGTGCGGCGAGGCGACGCTACGCGGACGAAGCGGCGCGACCGCCCTCTACGTACCGGTCGCGCCCGGCCGTTAGTTCGGCGTCCGCGACGATCAACCCTCCCCCATCGCGGCCGCGGTGGCCGCCATGATGAACCGAACCGCGTCGTTGCGGGATACCGAGCCCATCATCTGCGCGGCCCCCCGCATGTCCTCCCCCACGATCCACGTCGGTCCGTTGGTCAGATTGTCGAACGCCTCGGCGATGACCTCGTCCACCGACGCCGTGCCGGCCGGCCGGTCGTCGGTGCTGTCCAGGTGACCGCGGGCGTGTTCCAGACGCCGGAGCGCCGGCGTATCGGTCTTGCCCAGGATCAGTCCGAGCACGTCGATGCCCTTGTCGTGCAGCTCCGTCCACATTGCCTCCGCGAACACCATGTCGAAAGCCTTTGTCGCGCCGTAGGCCACCATGTTGGGGCCCCCGGCGAAACCTGCCCCCGAACCGAGGATGACGATCGCACCGCGGCCGTTGGACACCATGCCCTGCGCGAAGTGATGACTGAGCTGCATCGGGACCAGGCAGTTGCGGCGGAGCATCGCCTCCGCATTCGTCACAGGCTGCGCCAGAAAAGGTCTGAAGTCCGGGTCTGCGCCCGCGCAGTAGATCAGCGTGCCGATGTCGAGGTCGCGTGTCGCATCGATCACCGACGCGGCGGCGGTGTCCGAGGTGAGATCGACCGCCAGCACACGTGTCTGGACGCCGGTGCGGTCGTGAATTCCCGACGCGAGGTGGGCCAGGACGGCTTCGCGCCGCGCGAGGAGAACGACGTTGAGCCCCCGCTGCGCCAGCTCCTCGGCGAAGGCGGCACCGATACCGTCGGACGCTCCCGCGACCAGCGCCCACGGCCCGTACCTGTCGGCGAACGTCATCCCGCACTCACCATCCTGACCAGCACCGTGGTGAACCGTCGCCGCTTGATTCGCCAGCCGGTGCCGGTGCGAACCAGCTCGTCGTCGTAGAAACCGGCGGCGCTGACGCCGGAGGTGTTGTCCTGCGACATGATCAGCGCGTCCACATAGGCACGCGCCGTGGCGGTGTCACCGTCGATCGCTGCGGTGTGATTGGTGATCCGGTGCAGCGTATGACCGGCCTTGTCGTGGGCGGCCACCATGAACTCGACGACCGCGTCCACGCCACTCCATCTGCCGATCTCGCCGTAGTCGAGCTCGCAGTCGTCGGTGAACACGCTGCGGAACAACGACCAGTCGCGGCTGTCGATACCGGTCGCGTAGCGCACCAGGAGGTCGCCGATGTCCTGCCGGTCTTCTCGGTCGTTCATGCGGGGCTCCCCCTGGTGGTTGCAACACAGAGCCGTGTTCGCGGCGCGGGGCTCACGCCGGGTTCAGCGGTCTGCGGGCTCGTACCGCAGCATCGTCACGTCGTGCTCCGGGTAGTCGCAGAATACGGGGCTGACACGCATGCCGATCGCGACATCCTCGGGCTCGACGTTGACGAGTTCGGTGGAGAACCGCGGACCCTCGTCCCATTCCACGATCGCCAGCAGCTGCGGCACGGCGTCGACGAAGTGCGGGCCCACGGGCCGCCGGGCGACGGTGAACGAGTAGAGCGTGCCCATCCCCGAGATCTCGCGCCATTCCAGGTCGTCGGCAAGAGTTCGCGGTGCGCGCACCCGCGGATAGAACACGTACGACTGAATCGACGGCGAGTACTGGATGACCACCCGGTGCTCGGCAAGGGCATCCCAGAACGGCGCCGTGGTAGGGGTTTTGACCGGCATGGGCCGTTCGAACGTCGATGCGTCCACCGTCAGTCCCCTTCCAGCACGAGTGTGGTCTGTTCCGAGAGGATGCCGCCGTTGCCCGACACGAACGCCCGGTTACAGTCGGCGACCTGCGCCGCGCCTGCGCGTCCCATGATCTGGCGGGTCGCGTCGCAGACGTGATGCATGCCGCCCGCGTTGCCCGCCTGACCGAAGCCGAGCTGACCGCCCGCGGTGTTGAGCGGGAAGTCACCGCGGAAGGTCAGGTCGTGTGCCGACACGAACTCCATGCCCTTGCCCTTCTCGCAGAAGCCGGCGTCCTCGAGGCTGAGCAACACGGTGATCGTGTAGCAGTCATAGATCGACACCATGTCCATTTGTGCGCGGGTCAATCCCGACATGCCGAACGCGGTGTCGGCGGCATGTGCGATCGGCGTCTGCAGCAGGTCCTCGGCGTAGGTCGGCGTCTTGTAGGGCACCTGCTCACCGAAACCCTTGATCCACACCGGGCGGTTCTTGGCTCGGGCGGCCACCTCGGAGCTGGCGACGACGACGGCGGCACCGCCGACGCAGGGCATCACGATCTCCAGCATGTGCAGCGGGTCGGCGATCACGGGACTGGCCAGCACGTCGTCGATCGTCAACGGCTTGTCCTTCCAGATCGCACCGTCGGTGTGGTTGGCGTTGACGCGCTGGTCCACCGCGATCTTGGCCATCGCCCGCTCGTCATAGCCGTACACCGAGGCGTAGCGCTGGGCGACCTGGCCGTACGGGCCGTTCTGGCCGAGATTTCCGTAGGGGATCTCGAATTCTGCTTGGGGCGAGCCATATTGATTGCTCGACGCACCGAAGAACACCGCGTCGATCAGCGGTTTCGGCTTCTTCTCTGAGGTCGGCGTCAGGTAGCGGGCGGGGATGGCGCAGAGCACCACGTCGCAGATGCCCAACTCGATGGCGGCAGCGGCTCGCCACACCATGCCGACCGCACTGGCACCCCCGAGGTCGACCAGTTCGGCGAAGTTCGCACGCACACCGAGGTATTCGGTCACCGTCGACGGGACGAAGATCTCCGACTCCGCCAGATGCGATGTGACGATGCCGTCGACCAGCTCGCCCGACAGACCCGCGTCAGCCAGCGCCGCCCCACCGAGCTCGGCCCATTGCTCGAGCGTGAACGGAGCCAGGCTCGCTTTGCTCAGCCGCTCCGGTGGCAACTCCACGTAGCCGACGATCGCGGCCTCACCACGCAAACCCATGCGCACTCTCCTTCGTCACAGCTCTACTTGCGGGGGAGCCCGAGAATCATCTGGGCGATGATGTTGAGCTGAATCTCCTTGGTACCGCCACCGATCAGCTCGGCGGGGAGGTGGAAGTAGGGCTCGATGATCGGCGGGTCGGCGTCCTCCACCACCGCCGACGGAGCGGCCAACTCGAGGGTGGCCGTGAAGGTGCGGCGCAGCATCACATTCATGGCGACCTTGGCGATGCTCGACGCCGGGCCTGCTGCCTGTCCGTCGAGAATGCGCAGGACCTCCCGTACCGCAAGCACTTTGATCGCGTTGGCATAGGCGTCCGCCTCACCGAGCGCCGCCAGTACCCGGCTGCGGTCCGGACGGTCCTCCCCGGCCAGGCCGCGCAGGATGCTCGCCCTGTCGAAGTTCACGTAACCGCTGATCGCGACGCGCTCCTGCGCCATCGTGGCAATCGCGAGATTCCACCCGTCGGTCGGCCCGCCGAGCAGCAGCTCGTCGGGCACGAACACGTCGGACAGGAAGACCTCGTTGAAGTGCGCTTCGCCGGTGGCCTGCCGGATACGTTGCAGTTCAATGCCTTCAGAGCGCATATCGACGATGAAGTAACCGATTCCGCGGTGCTTGGCCGCATTCGGATCGGTGCGCGCCAACAGGGCTCCGTAGTCGGCGGTGTGCGCCGACGAGGTCCAGATCTTGTGTCCGTTGATTCGCCAGCCGCCGTCGACCTTCGTCGCCCGGGTCGACAGTGCGGCCAGGTCCGAACCGGCACCCGGTTCGCTGAACAGTTGGCACCATCCCAGTTCGCCGCGCTGCGTCGGCGGAATGAAGCGCTGCTGGAGATCCTCGGATGCCGAGCTGATCAACGTGGGCAGAATCCATTCGGAGATGCCGAGAGACGGGCGGACCAGATCAGGGCGCTTCGCGAACTCCTCATCGATGATGAGCAGCTGCAGCTGCGTGGCCTCCACGCCCCACGGGCGGGGCCAGTGCGGCGCGATCAGACCGGCGTCGGCGATCAGTGTCCGCTGCGGTCCGGTGGCGAGATTCTCGTAGTCGCCCTGCCGCCCCGGCTGATCGTTGCGCAGCGTGCGCGCCTCGTCGAGCACTGTCGCGACACGGCGCCGGAACTCGGCATCGAGGTCGCCGAGTCTGACCGACACATCCCGGCTCTCGGTACGGGTGAGCCCGCCCAGCGACTCGGCGACCCGTCCGGACGGTCCGATGGACGCCGCCAGGCTGGTGGCCTTGCGCCAGTACAGGTGAAGATCGTGCTCCCACGTATAGCCGATCGCTCCGAACATGGTGAGGGTGTCGAGGACGAGATCGGGAGCGGGTGCGATCGCCATCAACGCTGCGCCCCACGCCGCGATCTGGTGCTGCGCCGCGTCCTCGGACGCCGACCGGACCGCGTCCCACGCCGCCGCGGTCGCCAGTTCACTGTTCACCAGGAGCATCGCGGCCTGATGCTGAAGCGCCTGGAAGGTGCCGATCGGCTTGCCGAACTGCTCCCGCGTGCGCAGGTGGTCGGTGACCGCCTGCACGCACCAGCGGATGGTCCCGGACGCGGCACTGGCCGCCAGCGCGAGCGCCACGCACCGTGCCCGATCGTCGTCGATACCGGCCAGCACCGAATCTGCCGGGCAGTGATGGCCATCGAGTCGCACGACGCCGACGTCGACGGTCTTGTCGGTTCCGTTGCGCCCGTCGACAACCACTGTGTGGTGGCCGGTATCGATCGCGAACCACACCGTGTCCTCGCCGGCGCGCGCGGCAGCGACGATCACCTGCGCCGAGCGTGCCCCCAGTGTGGCCGACGATGTCCCGGTGACGGTCCAGCCGTCCGCTGCCGGCGACGCCTTAAAGTCACTGTCACCTGCGAGGATCACCGCTGCCGCCGCACCTGCGGCGAGGCGCTCCAGCACGGTCCGCGCGGCCGGTGCATCCGAGGCGAGCTGCGCGACCGCGCTGGCCGTCACCGTCGGAAGCACGGGGCCGGGCAGCAGGGCGAGCGCGGCGGCCTCCACCACGCAGGCGGTGTCGGTCAGCGTGCCGCCCTGCCCGCCGAGCTCATCGGGCAGATGCACCGCGTGAAAACCGTTGGCGACGAACTCGTCCCACCACTGAGGCAACTCTCCCGCTGCGATCGCGTCGAACGCGCTGCGCGTCTTGTCGATCGGCGCGTGCCTGGCCGTGAACTTCGCCACGGCGTCGGCCAGCTGGAGTTGCTCAGGCATCAATCCGATCGTCATCGCGCCCTCTCTGTGTCAACGCGACGACGCTGGTCGCTGAAAAAGTGCGCGGCAGCCTCGATCGCCTCCGGCGTGGGTCGTGGGTGCCAGCCGAGCTCGCGCACCGCCTTCGAATGATCCAGCGGCGTCATGATGTGCATCAGGCGGACATTCAATGGTGTGAGCATGGTGTCGACGCGGCGGATCCTGGCCACCGCACTGCCGAGGTGGGCGGCCGCGGCCATCACCTGGATCGGCACCCCGACCCTCGGGGGCGTGACCCCGACTGCCGCGCAGCCGATTTCATGGACCTCCCGGGTGCTCATGAACCGCTCCGACACGATGTAGCGCTCCCCCACGCCCCCACGCTCACCGGCGAGGATCATGGCGCGCGCGGCGTCCTCGATACCGACGACCTCGGCGTCGTAGCCTGTGATGGAGAACGGAAGCTTGCCGCGCACCGCGGCCGCCAACATCCCACCGTGCGGGGTCGGCAGGAAGTCGCCGGGACCGTAGGTGTTGGCGACGCACATCGCCACTCCCGGGAACCCTTTGTCCGCGCAGTAGCGCAGCACCATATCTTCGGCAGCCACCCGGGACCGGATGTAGGCGCCGCCCACGTCGAGCCAGTTGTGCGCGGTCTCCTCGTCGGCCAGCGCCCCTTCGGCACGGCCGATGGTGCCGATGGAGCTGGTGAACACGAACCGTCTCAGGTCGGCGTCGAGCGCGACATCCAGAACGTTGCGCAACCCGTCGACGTTGGTCTGCCACATCGGCGCCGGATCCCGCAGCCACGGCCGAGCGTCGACGACGCAGTAGTAGACGACCTCACATCCGGCCATTGCGCTGCGCAGCGCCTCGGTGTCGAAGATGTCGCCGTAGCGGACGTCGACCGGCAGTCCGTCGATTCCGCGGGTGGAACTCGTGGTGCGGATCAGCACCCGCACGTCGCCCTCGCCGTCGGCGACGAGCAGCTTGGTGACGTGGGAGCCGAGGAAGCCGCTGGCACCTATCACCAGCTTGGTTCCCGCCATCAGGAAGTCAACCGCCTCATCCACCGTTCAGCCACCTAACGAGACGCAACGTCTCGTCTTGTGGCACACTACGGGCGATGCCCCAGCGTGTAAAGCCGGAGGGGGGACACGACATGGCCACCCACACCGCCGCGCCGCGGCGCCGCAGCGAGAAGTCGCGCATGGCCATCGTCGGCGCGACACGCACCCTTCTGCTGGAGCGCGGCTTCGACAGACTGACCATCGAGGCGGTGGCCGCCAGTGCCGGCGTCGGCAAGCAGACCATCTACCGCTGGTGGCCCAGCAGGCATGCGCTGGTCGCCGATGTCATCCTCGAAGACGCCGACCGGATCCTGCGACCGGTGACCGCGACCGAGGACGTGGCCGGGGACATCTGCACGTGGGCGGTCGCGCTCGCCACGGCGCTGACCACAGCGCGCGGAAACGCGATGCTGCGCATACTCACCACTGCGGGCATGGAGCACCCCGACACCGCGGCGAGGCTGCATTCCGGCTTCAGCATGCCGCTGCATGACAGTGTGCGAAACCGGTTGACCGCGGCCGGGTTCGGCGAGGAGCCCGCCCAGGATGCCGCCGACGCGATCGTCGGCGGCATCGTCTACGCCATCCTCAGCGAGGGGCGCTCCTTCGCGCCGCGCCGCGCCGAGTCGATCACCCGCACCGTCGTCGCCGGCATCTGCGCGACGTGAACTGGCGGCCGCCGCCGCGACCGAGTTGGATGGGGCGATGACGCACATCACGCGCTCCCGCGAGATCGCCGCGTCGCCTGCGGCGGTCTGGGAGATGCTCGCCGACTTCGGGTCGCTCAGCGCGTGGGCTGACTCCGTCGATCACTCCTGCGTGCTCAACAGCGCGGATCACGCGCGACCAATCGGCCTGACCCGCCGCGTCCAGACCGGGCGCAACACCTTTGTCGAGACGATCGTGGAGTTCGAACCGGGCCGGGTGCTCGCCTATCAGATCTCCGGAGTCCCCCGCGGCTTCTCGGTGTCGAACCGATGGAATGTGGGCACCGCCGGCGCCGGCACGACTACGGTGACCCTGACCAGCACTGTCAGCATGCACTCGCAGGTGCTCCGCCCGATCGGCGAACGGCTCTTCGCACGGTTGATGGCACGGCGCTCGCAGGAGTTGCTCACCTCGTTGGCCCGCGCACTGGAAGGGACACCATGACACCGCACCGCCCCGACATCGTCATCATCATGACCGACGAGGAACGTGCGACTCCGCCGTACGAGTCCAGCGCTGTGTTGTCCTGGCGCGATCGCACGCTCCGCGGCAGAAAGTGGTTCGACGAGCACGGGGTCAGCTTCGCGCGGCACTACACCGGATCCCTGGCGTGCGTGCCCAGTCGCCCGACCATCTTCACCGGCCAGTACCCCGACCTCCACGGCGTGACACAGACCGACGGACTGGGCAAGGCGCACAACGACTCCCGGCTGCGTTGGCTGCGCCAAGGCGAGGTTCCCACCCTGGGCAATTGGTTTCGGGCAGCCGGTTACGACACCCATTACGATGGCAAGTGGCACATCTCCCACGCCGACCTCACCGATCCGGCCACCGGCGAGTCGCTCGACACCAACGACAACGACGGCGTCGTGGACGCCGACGCCGTCCAACGCTATCTGGACGCCGATCCGCTTGCCCCGTACGGCTTCTCCGGCTGGGTCGGACCGGAACCCCACGGTGCCGCCCTGTCCAATGCGGGCATCAGGCGCGACCCGCTGATCGCCGATCGCGTGGTCGCCTGGCTCGAGGACAGGTACCGCCGCAGGCGCGCAGGAGACCCCGACGCCCAGCGGCCGTTTCTACTGGTCGCCAGCTTCGTCAATCCCCATGACATCGTGCTGTTTCCGGGCTGGGCTCGCCGCAGCCCGTTGTCCGCTTCTGCCCTCGACCCGCCCGCGGTGCCTGCCGCGCCCTCCGCGGACGAGGATCTGTCCTCTAAGCCGGCCGCCCAGATCGCGTTCCGCGAGGCGTATTACTCCGGCTACGGTCCGGCCGGCGCCATCGAGCGGACGTATCGGCGCAACGCCCAGCAGTACCGCGATCTGTACTACCGGTTACATGCCGAGGTGGATGGCCCGATCGACAGAGTCCGCCGGGCGGTCACCGAGGGAGGGTCCGCCGACGGTCCGGACGACACCGTCCTGGTCCGCACAGCCGACCACGGCGACCTCCTCGGCGCCCACGGCGGCATGAACCAGAAGTGGTTCAACCTCTATGACGAGGCCACCCGGGTGCCGTTCGTCATCGCCCGCGTGGGCCGCGACGCCACGCGGCAGCGCACGGTGTCCGCCCCGACGTCACACGTCGACCTCGTCCCCACGCTGCTGTCAGCGGCGGGCGTCGATATCGAGGCCGTCGCGGCCACACTCGCGCCGTCGTTCTCGGAGATCCATCCTTTGCCCGGTCGCAACTTGATGCCCGTCGTCGACGGCGCACAGGCAGACAGGGACCGCGCGGTGTACCTGATGACGCGCGACAACGTGCTCGAAGGTGACACCGGCGCGTCCGGACTGGCCCGTATGCTGCGGCTGACATCGAATGTCCCTGCGCCGCTGCGTATTCGCATTCCCGCCCATACCGCCGCCAACTTCGAGGGCCTGGTGCTCCGAGTCGATGATCAGGCGGCGCCGGGTGGGGCCGGGCACCTGTGGAAACTGGTCCGCTCGTTCGACGACCCGTCCACGTGGACCGAGCCGGGCGTACGCCACCTCGCCGCCGACGGCATGGGCGGGCCGACCTACCGCCGCGATCCCCTCGACGACCAGTGGGAGCTCTACGACCTCACCGCGGATCCGACAGAGATCCACAACCGGTGGTCCGACCCGGATCTGCACGAGCTGCGCGCGCATCTGCGCACACAGCTCAAACAGCAACGCGCGCAGTCGGTTCCCGAGCGCAACAGGCCGTGGCCGTACGTCCGGCGTCAACCCTCGAAGCTGCCGCGACGGTCGGCGCGACGAGCTGTCCGGCGGCTGCTGGGACGCCCTTGACTCAGGTCCTCGCGAACTGCTTCTCGTCGTAGAGCCGCGCCCATTCCGCCCGCGGGCGGATCGACACGTCGACGTCGGTTGCCTTGGCGCGCAGGGCCCCTGCGGTGGCTTGCTCCCGCGGCGTCAGCGCGAACGGGTCCCAGCCGAAGAACCGGCAGGAGTTCTCCCAGGTGATCTTGTTGATGTCGGAGTCGGACGCGCCTGCGGCGTCGAGCTCGGCCAGCACCTGCTCGGGCGCATCGGGCCAGAAACAGTCCGAGTGCGGGTAGTCGCACTCCCACGCGATGATGTCGATACCGATCTCATGGCGCAGCTTCAGCGACGTCTTGTCGGTGACATAGCACGCGAGTGAGTGTTCCCGGAATACGTCGCTGGGCATCTTGTCGCCGAAGTCGCGGCGCAGCCACTTCTGGTTGGTGTAGTGGCGGTCGCTGCGATCCAGATAGAACGGGATCCAGCCGATGCCCCCCTCGGAGAAGGCGAATTTCAGGTCCGGGTAGTTGCGCATCGCCGGGCCCCACAGCAGATCCTGGGCACACATGGCCGAGACCTGGGTCGCAAGGATGATCAGGTTGTCGATCGGGGCATTGGGCGCCATGCTGATCGCTCCGAAACCGGTGCCGATGTGCAGGCACATGACCACGTTCTCTTCGGAGAGTGTGCGGAACACCGGGCCCCAGTACTCGTCGTCGTGGTAGCTCGGCAGCCCTTCGAGATGTGGCAGTTCCGGCATCGTGACCGCACGGCAGCCCTTGGCCGCGACACGGCGGATCTCGGCGCACATCGCCTCGGGATTCCACGTGGGCAACACCGCGATCGGGATGAAGCGGTCGGGATACGAGCCCGCCCATTCGTCGATGTGCCAGTCGTTGTACGCCGACACCATCACCAAGGTGACGTCTTCGCGATGCATGTTCAGATGCCGGGCCGAGAACCCGGTGAACGTCGGAAAGCACATCGACGCCAGGATGCCGTTGCGGTTCATGTCGCGCACGCGCTCGTGGACGTCGTACACGCCCGGGCGCATCTCGGCGAAGCCGGCGGGATCGCGGCCCCACTCCTCGGGGGGCCAGGACACCACGGCGTTGAGTCCGCTCACGCCCTGCGGCCTGCCCTGGTACATCCACTGGTCGACGCCTTTGTCGTCGGTCACGACGATGGGCGCCTCCGCCTTGTACTTGGCCGGAACGTGGTTGAGGAACATGTCGGGCGGTTCCACCACGTGGTCGTCGATACTCACCAGGATCAGGTCGTCTTTGTGCACAGCACTCCTCGAGTCCGCAGTTCTCTTTTCAGTAGTACCGTCTGAAGGCGTGACCGTCTCTGCGTCTTCGGACAGAGTCTTGTCCAGAGCGGCCAGGTTGCCCGCTCAGCCAGTGGGTGGCCGCCGCGTCATCGAGTTGCGCCGCGGCGGTCAGGCGCTGGGCGGCAGCTATCTGTACGAAGGCGACGCTCTGATCACCGGCTGGCATTCGCATGAGGTACACCAGATCGAGTACGCCCTGCACGGTGTGGTCGAGGTGGAGACCGACTCCGCGCACTATCTGCTTCCGCCCCAGCAGGCCGCATGGATCCCGGCGGGGCTCGAACACCAGGCCGTGATGAACCCCGACGTCAAGACGGTCGCGGTCATGTTCGATCGCAGCCTGATCGCCGACGGCGGCGATCGGGCCCGGATCCTCGCGGTGTCCCCGCTGATCCGAGAGATGATGATCTACGCGCTGCGCTGGCCGATCGAGAGAGCTCGCGGCGACGAGACGTCGGACCGATTCTTCGGAACCCTGGCGGCGCTGGTCACCGAAGCGCTCGATCACGAAGCGCCACTGAGCCTTCCGACGTCCGACAACCCGATCGTCGCCGCGGCGATGGACTACACCAAACAGCACCTGGGCACGGTGACGTCCGAAGACGTCAGTCGAGCCGTGTCGGTTTCGGAGCGCACCCTGCGCAGACTGTTCGCGGACACGCTCGGATTGTCTTGGCGGACTTATCTTCTGCACGCACGCATGCTGCGCGCCATGGCGCTGCTCGCCGCCCCCACGCAGTCGGTGCAGGAGACCGCATCCGCGGTGGGTTTTGACAGCGTCAGCTCCTTCACCCGTGCGTTCTCGCAATTCTGCGGCGAAACGCCATCCGCGTACCGGCGACGGGTCGCCTCGGCGACGGACTGACGCTTATTCGGAGTCCGGACGCCGGAACAGCCCTTCCCGCAGTAGCGCATCGGTGGCGTCCCGCCATCGGTTGAGCTGATTGGGCGTGATGAAAGGTTCCGGTAGGTGCCGGTCGAGGTGAGGCCGAAGGCTGACGGCACCCAGAGCGAGAACCAGACTGTTGATCGCCGCCCACGTAAGGTCGACGTCGTCGCGTAACTCCCCGCGGTCATGGCGTTCCTGCCATCGCGCGATCCCCGTGGTCATGAGCGTGTCGAAGATCTTGGCGCCCACCGGACTGCCGTCGACGAGTGCCCGCCCCAGATAGGCCGCCACCTCGGGCTGTTCGACGAACAGCGTGTTTATCCTGGCGCCGATCTCGGCCACGGAGTCCGTGGGTGGATCCGACAGAGGCTGGGCGATTGTCGCGGTGAGCAACCGCAGGACGTACTCGTCGACAGCCTCGATCAAGCCCGCCTTCGTTGCAAAGTGGTGCTGCACCGACCCCAGCGATACTCCCGCCGCAGCGGCCACGCCCCGCATGGTGCTGGCACCCGTGCCGTGGGCGGCGAAACTCTTCAGCGCCGCAGCCTGAATCCGCTCGATGAACCGCGGCTCCACGGCATTTCTCCGGCTCGGTTCAGAAACCACACCGACCACCGTAAACAACGCCCCCAGCAAACCGAAGTCGACAATACAGCCGTATCGCCTTTACGATACAAGTGTATTGCCGAAGGGGGAAGGGAAGGTGTCCATGAGTTCGATGAGTTCGATAACGATCGAAGAGGAAGCGTGGACCGCGCCGTGTACGCGCGATCCCGACCGCTGGACCACAGTGGCCGACGACGGCGCCAAAGCGCTGTGTCGCGCGTGCCCGCGTCGCTGGCAGTGCGCGCGGGAGGCCTGCGTGATGCCTGGCGCAGTAGGGCTGTGGGCAGGCATCGTGCTGCCCGAGGGCGGGCGCAACCGCCAGTTTGCGCTCAAGCAACTGCGCTCGCTGGCAGAGCGCAACGGCCACCCGGTCAGGAGGAGATGAGGGCGTCAGCCGAGTGGGCTGCGAACGGGCGTGTCGGAGGACGGCTGGCACGTCGACGCCATGAAGTCGTCGAGAAGATCTACGACATCGTTCGGCTTCTCGACGTGCGGGAAGTGTCCGACGCCCGGCAGCACTTCGAGGCGGCAACCCGGCCGAAGGTCGTCGAGTGCATGACCGTGCTCGACGGGAATGATCCGGTCCTGATCGCCCCAGATGATCATCAGGGGCAATTCGGTGGTCAGGTGCATCTTATTCAGGGCGCTGACCGCCTGCCCTCGATAGTCGACCACCGATCTGAGCGTGCGGAGGAAGGCCTGGCGGGTCTGCGGGTCCGACAACGATGAGTAGGCACTCCACATCTCGGCTCCGCGGGGCGACTGGATACTCGCGGCGGACAACCAGGAGCGCAGCTTGTTGCCGATGGTGATGACCGGAGGAGGTGCGATGACAGGCATGATGAGCTCTGCGCCCGGCGCCGACAGCAGGCGAAGTGTCCAACCGACGTCTTGTCCGAGACCACCGCTGCTGATCAGGACCAACCGCTGGCAGTAGTCGGGGTGTTGATAGACGAACTGCATCGCGACGCCGCCACCCAGCGATTGACCGACCACCGTGACTCGCGAGACGCCCAGTTCGTCCAGCAGATCGCGGAGGAAGACCGCGAACGCGCCGAGGGAGTAGTCACTGCGGGGCTTGGCCGATTCGCCGTGCCCGAGGAGATCCGGGGCGATGACGCGATAACGCTTCGACAGCTGCGGCATGACGGCACGCCAGGTCTGCGAACTTCCCGCCATGCCGTGGAGCAAGAGCAGGGTCTCGGGACCGCTGCCCTCGTCCCGATATGCCACTTTGTCGCCGTGCAGGTGTACGAACTTCAGATCGCTCATGTCCACTGGGGTCCCCCGTCTGGTGTGGATTACTCGCCATCGTCGCAGAAGACTGCCGCTCTAACCCACACCAGTGGGCAGCGCAACCGGGTGGGCGGACAGTGAGCGTAGTCACGACCCACCGCCGGGTGATGAAAGGTTTCACCGCCGGACCGCGGGGTATTTACGTCGGAGCAACCGCACGCCCGAAGGAGCACCCATGGTCGAGCCGGCCGTCCCCACCACCGTCGACGCCGACGATCCGTTCAACGAGGCTGTCGCGACCACTGGGCTCTTCCTCATCGTCACCGCCATCATCTCCCTGGCGTTCGCACTCGCGAGCTGGGGCCTGGACGAGACGCTGATCGCCGCATTCGCCGGGGCTGCCGCGGTGGTCAGCTTCGCGGCGAGCATCCTCTGCTTCAAGGCGCAGGCCATCGACGCCGCCCCGGCGGCGATCGAGGTATCTGCCTAATCCCGCTTCCCGGGTCGCCCCGGGTGCGCGGAACGGCGATTTCGCTCACATTGCCACTCACAACGCTGTTTCGTGTTGCATCGGAACCGATATTGCTGTGGCATTGATCCGCAGTGGTTGTCACCGGCGAAAGCGCTTGCCCAGACACGCTAAGCAGTTGCACAGTTCGGCCTGCTCGACGTAAACATTCACTATCGACAAGAGATTTGGCCTGCTTACCATAGTTAGCTGTGCTTAAAATGACGTCCTCGTCAAATTTATCGCGTTCCATTCCAGGCGCGGCGCGAGTGTCCAGTCGAGAGGATTCGGTGCGAGTGAACGTCGCAGCCCCCGGCCGTATCGGTTTCGGGTCCGAGGCCGATGCGACGGCGTCAGGCGCCGAAACGCCCAGCCGCCACTCGCCGAGCGGGGGCTGACACGGCATGTCCATCGCCGGCCACTACCTCGTCAACACCTCCAATCTCGGCCAAGCCGAGGACATCCTCGGCAAAGCGTACGGTCGCGTAACCATTGCCCCGAACGGGGCGGAAGCCGAACCGTGGATCCGCGTCTGGCGTACCCGCGTGGGCCCGGCCACGCTTGATGACGCCGAGATCAGCTCCTCGATCCGCTACGAGCTGGATACGCCGAACGGCGTTGTCCTGTGCCGGGTGCGCGCCGGCCGCGTCGATCTCCGCACCGACGACCATGTCGGTTCCTACGGGCGCGGCGACGTCATGGCAGTCGTCGGCGACGGCGTCACCATGACCGGCGTGCTGGCGGATGCCCGGTGCGACATCGTGTCGTTCGACCCGAGCGTGCTCGACGACGGCGCGGTCGCGGCCAGGCACGTCGACTGCCCGGCGGCGATAAAGCGCGTCGCCTCACCGGTGAGCGCATCGGCAGGACAGCTCGTGGCAGATGTCATCGTTCACATCCGCCACTTCATCGCCAACAATCCTCAGGTCTCCGGCGAACCGTTGGTCGTCGCCAGCGCTGCCCGCTACCTCCTGGCAACCGCGATGACCGCGTTCCCCCGCTCAGCCTTCCTCGCATGAGAGTCAGTTCACCTGCGCAGCAAGGCATTTCATGCACGCTCAGATGACAGTGCCGAGTGCGGGCGGTGGGACTCGAACCCACACGTTCTTCCGAACACGGGCACCTAAAGCCCGCGCGTCTGCCATTTCGCCACGCCCGCAGTGGCTGTGATCGTACCAACGCGGCGTGTCGCGACCCCACGCCAGACACCGCCCGCGTGGACGAATTCATCGGACCGAACGTCGTCGCGGTACCGTTGAGCAGTGTCCACTACGCGGCGTAGGAGGCCGGCGCTCATCCTGTTGATGATCGCCGCCGCCAGCGGCTGTCTCGCCTTGGCGTGGTGGCAATGGACCCGTTTCGAATCGACCGCGGGCGACTTCCAGAACCTCGGGTACGCATTCCAGTGGCCGCTCTTCGCAGGATTCTGCGTGTACGCGTACTTCAAGTTCGTCCGCCTGGAAGACGCTCCGCCCGAGCCCCGCTCGCAGCACACTGTCACCGAGATCCCGGCGGGGTTGCTTCCCGAGCGACCCCGGCCGGACCCGCGCGCCGGCGTCCATTCCGACGAGGACGCCGATCCGACCCTGCGTGAATACAACGCCTACCTGGCCGAGCTGGCCAAAGCAGACACCGATGACCAGAAGAAGACAGGAACCGGTACGTGACCGCACCTGAATCCCCGCCACCCATCACCCCCGTCGAGGCCGTGCGCAAGGCACTCACCGGGTACCGCGTCCTGGCGTGGGCAACCGGCCTGTGGCTTATCGCCCTCTGCTACGAGATGGTGCTGAAGTACGGCTTCAACGACGACTCACTCGGCTGGATCGCGGTCGTGCACGGCTGGGTGTACTTCGTCTACCTGCTGTTCACCGCCAACTTGGCCGTCAAGGTGCGGTGGCCCATCGCCAAGACCGTCGGCGTACTGCTGGCAGGCACCATCCCCCTGGTCGGCATCGTGGTCGAGCACTTCCAGACGCAGAACATCAAGGCCCAGTTCGGCATCACCTAGCTACACTCGGGCAGATGTCAGGCCGCCCCGGCGCGCGCTGGAGCGCCGGTGGGGCAGCCCGACCGAGCGCCGCGTCTCCCCGAGAACCCGCCCTCACCGGGCTGCGCGCTGTCGCCGCCATTCTCGTGGTCAGCACGCACGCGGCCTTCGCGACCGGCTACCTGTCACAGGGCTACCTCGGTGCGGTGTCCGCCCGTCTGGAGATCGGTGTGGCGATCTTCTTCGTGCTCTCGGGATTTCTGCTGTTCCGGCCGTGGGTGCGTGCCGCCGCCGAGGACCGGCCCGCACCGTCTGTGCGCCGCTACGGCCGGCACCGGGTGCGCCGCATCGTCCCGGCCTACCTGATCACGGTGGTAGCGGCCTTTGAGGTCTACACCGTCTTCACCCCCGGGCCCAATCCGGGGCAGACGTGGGAGGGCTTGCTCCGTCATCTGACCCTCACGCAGATCTACACCGACGACTACGCGGCGACGCTGCTGCACACCGGCCTCTCCCAAATGTGGAGCCTGGCCGTCGAGGTGTCGTTCTACCTCGCACTTCCCGCCTTCGCATTCCTGTTGCTGCGCGTGCTGTGCCGCGACCGGTGGCAGCCCCGCCGTGCGCTGACCGGCATCGCACTCCTGGCCGCGGTGACGCCCGGGTGGCTCGTCGTCGTCGCCGCCACGGACGTGCTGCCGAACTCCGCCGGGATGTGGCTGCCCGCTCACCTCGCCTGGTTCGCCGGCGGGATGGCGCTCGCGGTCCTGGAGACCATCGCCGCCCGGTGCTCCGCGATCGTCGCGATCCCGACGGCGGCGGTGCTCTACCTGATCGTGTCGACGTGGGTGGGTGGCACCTTCGACGGTCCCGACCCGGCCTGGACGCCCGTGGCGAAGTCGATGCTGTACGCGGCGATCGCGACGCTGGTCGTGGCACCGCTAGCGCTGGGCAGCCGGGATTCCTACCACCGCGTGCTGGCCAGCAGGCCGATGGTGTGGCTCGGCGAGATCTCCTACGAGATCTTCCTGGTCCACGTCGTGGTCATGGCGCTGACGATGCACGTGGTGCTGGATTGGCCGCTGTTCACCGGTTCGACACCTGGGCTGATCGCGGCGACGCTGGCCTTCAGCGTGCCGGTCGCCTGGTTGCTACACCGGGTGACGAGGCCTCAGACCAGCGACCGCAGTGCGGGCAGCAGCGCCGAGAGTGCCTTACCCCGGTGCGACGCCGCATCCTTCTCCGCCGGCGTCAGCTCCGCGGCTGTCCTTGCCGAAGCCGCGGGCAGAAACACCGGGTCGTAGCCGAACCCGCCCTCGCCGCGCGTCGCCCGCACGATGCTGCCGGCCCACTCCCCCCGGACCACCGCGTGGTCGGACTCGGCAGGCCCGAACACCAGCGCGCACGCCGACACGAACGCGGCACCGCGGCGCTCATCCGGTACGTCGCCCAGCTGACCGAGGAGTAGGGCGGTGTTCGCGGCGTCGTCGCCGTGGCGCCCGGACCACCTCGCGCTCAGCACCCCCGGCATACCGTTGAGCGCGTCGACCTCGAGGCCGGAGTCGTCGGCCACGGCGGGCAGGCCGGTGGCGGCGAACGCGTCACGCGCCTTGGCCAACGCGTTCTCCTCGAACGTCGCTCCGGTCTCCGGCGCCTCGTCGAACGGAGGCACCTCGTCGAGCGCGACCAGTGTCAGACCGGACAGTCCTGCGCCGTCGAGCACGCGGCGCAGTTCGGCCAGCTTCTTGCGATTACGGCTGGCGACCAGTAAGCGAGTCACCCCGGCTCAGCTTCCGAACGCCTTCTTCGTGGGTTCACCGGAGTCCGGCAGCACCCCGGGATAAGGCAAATCCAGTGCGCTGCGCTGAATTTCGAACAACTGGTCGCATGAGGCCATGGCGAGATCGAGCATCTTGTCCAGCGTGGACCGCGGGAATGTCGCGCCCTCCCCGGTGCCCTGGATCTCGACGAGGGTGCCGGTGTCGGTGGCGACGACGTTCATGTCCACCTCCGCGCGCGAGTCCTCGGTGTAGGGCAGGTCCACCCGGATACGGCCGTCGACGACGCCGACGCTGACCGCGGCGATCGCGCACGACAGCGGACGCGGATCAGACAGCTTGCCTGCAGCGGCGAGATAGGTGACGGCATCCGACAGTGCGACGTAGGCGCCGGTGATGGCCGCGGTCCTGGTGCCGCCGTCGGCCTGGAGCACGTCGCAGTCGATCGCAATGGTGTTCTCCCCCAGCGCTGCCAGGTCGATGCAGGCGCGCAGCGACCGTCCGACCAGGCGGCTGATCTCCTGGGTGCGTCCGCCGACGCGTCCCTTGACCGATTCGCGGTCGGAGCGGTCGTGGGTGGCCGCGGGCAGCATCGCGTACTCGGCTGTCAGCCATCCCTGCCCTGAACCCTTGCGCCAGCGCGGCACACCCTCGGTGACGCTCGCCGTGCACATGACCCGGGTCTGACCGAACTCCACCAGGACCGAACCCGCAGGATGGGTGGTGAAGCCGCGGGTGATCGTGACCGGGCGCAATTCGTCGTCGAGCCGGCCGTCTTCTCGTCTGGACACGGGCCAACACTAGCCGGTAGCCGGAGTGACCCGGGTGGGGGTCAGTGGCGTTCAGCGGTGTGAAATATCGAACGTCTCGTTGCACACCACGGCATGCACCGGACCGTCGAACTCGGCCTTCGCCTCGCTGATGACATCCTCGCGCGACGTCCACGGCGGAATGTGGGTGAGCAGCAACTCGCCCACGCCGGCACGCGCCGCGGCCCGGCCGGCTTCGGTGCCCGACAGATGCAGCCGCGGCGGCCGCGACGGGGAATGCGTCCACGACGCCTCACACAGGAACACGTCGGCGTCGCGCGCCAAGTCGATGAGTTGATCGCAGTAACCGGTGTCGCCGCTGTAAACCAGGGTGGCGCCGGACGGATCGGTGATCCGCATGCCGTAGGACTCGGTGGGATGACACACCATCCGGGGTAACACCGTCAGCGCACCGATCTGCACCTCCTGGTTGTCCACCCAGTGCCGGACATCGAAGATGTCGGTGAAGTCATCGATTTCCCCGCCCTCGGGCGAGGACGCCGAACCAAGCCGCGCCCAGGTGTTCGCGGGCCCGTAGACGACGCCGCGTTCCGGCGCGGGCGTCGGATGGTAGCGCCGCCAGACGAACAGTCCCGGCAAATCCAGACAGTGGTCGGCATGCAGATGCGACAGCAACACGTGCACGGAATTGGGGTCGGCGTGCCGTTGCAGAGCACCGAGAACACCTCCACCGAAGTCGAGAACCAGGGGTGGGGTGTCGGGCGCACTGACGAGATATCCGGACGCGGGCGAATCAGGACCGACCACACTGCCGGAGCAACCGAGTACGGTGATTCGCACGCTCACTAGCTTGCCATGCCCACCATCTGCATGACGAAAACATCGCCGGTTTCGGCGATGAACGTCATGTTCGCAAGCCGGCGTGACGCTGAACTGGCCGGACACCGCCGAGGGTGGGCCCGAGGAAGCGCGCCGCAAGTGCGGTGAAAGCCTCAGGGTCGCCTGTTGCCTCGAACACTCGGCGCGGGACCTGCACCCCGTCGTCGGGGTGGGGTTTGAGCAACTCACGCTCGGAGAGCACGCGGAGTAGATCCTTTGCCGTCTCCTCGGCGCTGGACACCAGCGTCACGTGGTCGCCCATGGCCAGCTGGATCAGACCCGAGAGCATCGGATAGTGCGTGCAGCCCAGCACCAGCGTGTCGACCTCGGCCCGCTGCAGCGGCTCCAGGTATCCCTCGGCCAGCCCCAGGACCTGGCGCCCGCTCGTCACGCCGCGCTCGACGAAATCGACGAAACGCGGGCAGGCGACACCGAACACCTCGATGTCCCGTGCTGCTGTGAACGCGTCCTGGTATGCGCCGGAGGCGATCGTCGCCGCCGTCCCGATGACGCCGATCCGGCCATTGCGGGTGGTGGCGACGGCGCGCCGGACCGCAGGCAGGATCACCTCGACCACCGGGATGGGGGCATAGCGTTCCCGCGCATCGCGCAGGCAGGCCGACGACGCGGAGTTGCACGCGATCACCAGGGCCTTGATACCGCGGCCCGCGAGGTCGTCGCCGATCGCCAACGCGTGGGCCCGGATCTCGGGTATGGCCAGTGGCCCGTACGGTCCGTTGCCCGTGTCGCCGACGTAGATGATGTCCTCGTCGGGCAGCTGATCGATGATCGCCCGCGCAACCGTGAGTCCGCCCACCCCCGAGTCGAAGATCCCGATGGGCGCCTGCTGCTGTGCGTTCACGTGTTCAGTGACGGCGGTCGGACCGGACGCCGCAACGCCCTGGTCTTGCGCTCGGGCCCGGACAGCAGATAGGCGGCCAGCACGCCGGCGACCGCGCCGCACAGATGCCCCTGCCACGAGACACCGAAGGTCCCCGGCAGAACGCCGAGCAGGATGCTGCCGTAGATGAACAGCACCACCACGCCGGTGACGATCTCCCAGATCTTTCGGGTGAAGAAGCCGAACACGATCAGAAAGGTCAGCCACCCGAAGATCAGACCGGAGGCACCGATGTGGTTGGTCTCGACGACCATCCCGTTGTAGGTGGGGGCACCCAGGTTGCCGATGAGCCATGTTCCGAGGCCACCGAGAATCCAGATGATGGCGGTGGCGAAGATGAACCGCGACAAGCCCGCGAGGGTCATCAGGAATCCGAGGACGAGCGCCGGACCCGTATTGGCGATCAGGTGCTCCCAGTTCGAGTGCAGCAGCGGCGCGAACAGGACGCCGGTCAAGCCGTCGGTCTCGAGCGGTCGAATGCCGTTGCTGTCGAGGCGATGTCCCGTCACCGAGTCGTAGGCCTCGATGACATAGAGCAAGGCGACGAACGACAGGATGGTCAGTGCGCCGACCACCCACGCCGGCCGTTTCTTCGGCTCCACCGGGAGCGCGGAGTATCCGCCTGTACCCGTCATGCCCAAAGTTGCCCTTCCAGCGCGTCCTCCGCGTCATCAAGGCTACCGGCGTACGCGCCGGTCGACAGATACTTCCACCCGGCGTCGCAGACGGTGAAGGCGATGTCGGCGCGCTCACCGGCCTTGACGGCCTTGGCGGCCATGCCGAGCGCGGCGTGCAGGATCGCGCCGGTGGAGATGCCCGCGAAGATGCCCTCCACCTGGATGAGTTCGCGGGTGCGCCGCACGGCGTCGTAGGAGCCGACGGCGAAGCGGGTGGTCAGCACCTCGGGGTCGTACAGCTCGGGGATGAAGCCCTCGTCGATGTTGCGCAGCGCGTACACACCTTCGCCGTAGCGCGGTTCGGCCGCCACGATCTGTACCCCGGGCACATGTTCGCGCAGGAAGCGGCCCGTTCCCATCAGCGTTCCGGTGGTCCCCAGTCCCGCGACGAAGTGGGTGATCTCCGGCAGGTCGGCGAGCAGCTCCGGCCCGGTGCCCTCGTAGTGGGCCGCGGCGTTCGAGGGGTTGCCGTACTGGTACAGCATCACCCAGGAAGGATTCTGCGCCGCAAGCTCTTTCGCGTGGGCCACCGCGGTGTTGGAGCCACCCTCGGCGGGTGAATAGATGATGCGCGCACCGTAGAGCTCCAGAATCTGGCGCCGCTCCACCGACGTGTTCTCCGGCATCACGCAGATCATCTGATAGCCCTTGAGCAGCGCCGCCATCGCCAGCGAGATGCCGGTGTTGCCGCTCGTCGGCTCCAGGATGGTGGCTCCGCGCTGCAGCCGTCCCTCGCGTTCGGCGTCCTCGATCATCCGCAGCGCGGGGCGGTCCTTGATGGAGCCGGTGGGGTTGCGGTCCTCGAGCTTGGCCCACAACCGGACGTGCGGATCCTGGTCCCACGCCGGCGACAGCCGCGGAAGTCCGACCAGCGGCGTGTTGCCGAGCGCCTGCAGCAGCGAGTCGTACCGCGTCATGGCTGGGTCATCTGTCGGTTTCCCAAGAGTCTCAGCCTCCGGCGACCGCGGGCAGGATGGTCACCGAGTCGCCGTCGGCGATCGCCGTGTCCAGCCCGCCGGAGAACCGCACATCCTCGTCGTTGACGTAGATGTTGACGAAGCGGTGCAACTTGCCTTGATTGGCGGGGTCGACCAGCCGTTCGGAGATGCCGGAATAGTTGGCCTCCAGATCGGCGATCACGGCGTGCAACGTGTCGCCGGCGGCGGAGACGCGCTTCTCTCCCCCGGTGTGGGTGCGCAGGATGGTCGGGATCGACACCGTTACGGTCATGCGAGGTAACTCCTTGAATCTTCTCAGTACTGCTCGACGATGGTGACGGGCTCTTCGGTGACCACGCCGTCGCGGATGCGATAGCTCCGCAGCTCGTGGTCGTCGGGGTCGCGGGTGGAGATCAGCACGTAGTGGGCGTCGGGTTCGCCGGCGATGGACACATCCGTGCGGCTCGGATAGGCCTCGGTGCCGGTGTGCGAGTGGTAGATGACGACCGGCACCTCGTCGGCCTCCTCCATACTGCGCCACACCTTGAGCTGCTCCATGGAGTCGAAGCGGTAGAACGTCGGCGACCGCTCGGCGTTGGCCATGGGGATGAACCGTTCCGGACGATCGGAACCATCCGGCCCGGCGATGATGCCGCAGGCCTCGTCGGGATGGTCGGTGCGGGCATGGCCGACCATCGCATCGACGAGGTCGGCACGAATTGTCAGCACAGTGTCCCTCTCATGAAGTCGCGCCCCGAACGTCCACCCTGAACGCTCCCGGCAACAGGCCACGGTATGTCGGTATTCCTGCGACCGATTCGGCGGCCAGCACTCCGACGAGTACCGCCGCGGCCAACGCCTCCGCCGCGGCCGCTCCCACGGCGGCCACCAGCGGCAGTTCGGGCGACATCGAGGCAGGTGTGGTGGGATCGGGATCAACCTCCACCGCGCCTGTGGCCAGCGCGAACACCGTGTCCCCGTCCAGCGGGGTGTGACATGGATTGATGGTGCGGGCCAGCCCGTCCTGGGCGGCCACAGCCATCCGGCGGCAGCCTGCCTTGCTCAACGCCGCATCGGTGGCCACCACCGCGATCGTGGTGTTGAGCGGACTGAGCTCGCCGTGGCGTTCCGCATAGGCGGCGCACTGGTCGGCGGGCGGGGGGACGAGCCCGAACTGCTCGATGTGCGACGCCAGCCACGGAAGGCCGGTGCCGGGGTCGACGACGTCGCCCGCCGAGTTGACGACGACGAGCGCGCCGACGGTGACACCCGAGGCGAGCATGACCGAGGCCGTGCCGACGCCCCCTTTGAACACGCCTGCGCGCGCGCCGACGCCCGCGCCGACGGTTCCGATGCCGACCTCGGTGCCTGCGGCGGCAGCCGCGCGATACCCGAATTCCGCGTCCGGACGGCATTTCCAGCCCCCGACCGGAAGATCGAAGATCACCGCGGACGGAACGATCGGGACCACGCCGCCGTCCATCGCGACTCCGCGGCCATGCTCCTCCAGCCACGTCATCACGCCGTCCGCGGCCGCCAGGCCGTACGCGCTACCCCCGGTGAGCATCACGGCGTCGACGTGACGAACCGAGTTGCTCGGCTCCAGCAGATCGGTTTCCCGCGTGCCCGGGGCGCCGCCGCGGCCGTCGACCGCTCCCGTGGTGCCGGGCGGCGTGAGCACGACGGTGGTGCCTGTCGCCCAGCCGGAGCCCAGCTCGGCGTCACGGTCGAGGTTGTGGTGGTGCCCGACCCGGATACCGCCGACGTCGGTGATGGATCCGCTCACCGCTGGCCTCTGCTCATCGCGTCGGCTTGCCGATCAGGCACACCACCAGGTACTCCTGCAACACCGTCAGCCACTGGTACACGTCGAGGTGGCCGGCCATCGGATGGTCGCCGGGAAGGCGGTCAGGACCTTCGGCGCCGATGTCGAGCATGGTGCCCAGCGCCAACCGCACGTCGTTGACCGCCGACGCCCAGGCGTTGGCATCGTCCTCGGACAGCTCGAATTTGCCACCGCCGGCGGGGACGGTATCCAGCAAGCATTGCGCCGCTTCACGTTTGGCGTCGAGGATGGCGGGCTCGTGCAGGCTGCGCAACGCGCTGTTGAGACTCTCCGCGGTGCCCGATCCGGCGGGGTGATCGGTGGCGGGCCGGTAAAAGTCCGGCAGCAGCCGCCTCATCGTATCGTCCTGCGGCGGAGTGGAATTGCCCGTACGTATGCCGGTGATCTCGGCCAGCTCGTCAGTCGGCGCCGAGGAGTCCCTGTCGTCGAGCATCCCCAGCAGCGACGTGACGAGGCTGCTCAGCAGTTCAGCTTCGTGTGCAGCCAGGGCCGACCGAAATCGCGGGCCGCCGGGGGTCTCGACCCGCTTCCATTTACGCACAGTGCCGTCAGCGGTCCTGCTGCAGCGTCGCCCACAAGCCGGCGGCGTGGAGCTTGGACACGTCGACCTCCATCGACTCGCGGCTGCCAGCGGAGACGACCGCCTTGCCCTCGTTGTGGACCTGGAGCATCAGTTTGGTGGCGTGCGGCTCGCTGTAGCCGAAGAGCTTCTGCAGCACATAGGTCACATAGGTCATCAGATTCACCGGATCGTCCCAGACGATGGTCACCCAGGGGGTCTCGGTGGAGGCGTCTTCGCGAACGTCACGATCTTCGCGAGTTCCCGGTCGGGCCTTCGCCGGCGTCACCATGGGGCCAGAATACCGGGGCCGCACCCATGCTTCGAACCGATACGGTTACCCGGTGACCCCCTCGTCGCCGGAGGCATCGCCGCGGCCGACCCCGCCGTCGGTGGCGCTGCTGACCGACAAGTACGAAATGACGATGCTCGCCGCCGCGTTGCGGGACGGCACCGCGCACCGACGCGCCACCTTCGAGATCTTTGCGCGCCGGCTACCCGAAGGCAGGCGCTACGGCGTCACGGCGGGAACCGCACGGTTGGTGGAAGCCTTGCAGGCGTTCAGATTCGACGCTGCGGAACTGCGTTCCCTCGGGAACTTCCTCGACGCCGACACACTCGACTATCTGGCCGGCTACCGGTTCAGCGGCGATGTGGACGGCTACGGCGAAGGCGAGCTGTACTTCCCCGGCTCCCCGGTGTTGTCGGTGCATGGAACGTTCGGCGAGTGCGTCATCCTTGAGACGCTGGCGCTGTCGATCTTCAATCACGACTCCGCGGTCGCGTCGGCCGCCGCCCGGATGGTCAGCGTCGCCGCGGGACGGCCCCTCATCGAGATGGGATCGCGTCGCACCCACGAACACGCCGCGGTCGCGGCGGCCCGCGCCGCCTACCTGGCCGGGTTCGCCGGATCATCCAATCTGGAGGCCGAACGCCGTCACGGCGTACCCGCGCTGGGCACCAGTGCACACGCCTTCACGCTGCTGCACACCACCGACAAAGCCGGCGAGTCGACGTCGGACTGGGAAAAGGCGGCATTCAGCGCGCAGATCGAGGCGCTGGGGGTGGACACCACGCTGCTGGTCGACACCTACGACATCGCCGCCGGCGTCGCCAACGCCGTCGAGGTCGCGGGACCGCGCCTGGGCGCTGTCCGCATCGACTCCGGCGATCTGGGCGTACTGGCCCGCCAGGTGCGCGACCAGCTCGACAGGCTGGGAGCCACCGCCACCCGCATCGTGGTGTCCGGCGACCTGGACGAGTTCGCCATCGCCGCGCTGCGCGCGGAACCCGTCGACAGCTACGGGGTCGGGACCTCGGTGGTCACCGGATCAGGCGCCCCGACGGCGGGCATGGTCTACAAACTGGTCGAGGTCGACGGTATCCCGGTCGAGAAGCGCAGTAGCCACAAGGAATCCCACGGGGGCCGTAAACAGGGCACCAGACTGGCCAAGGCGTCGGGCACCATCGTCGAGGAGGTCGTCCATCCGAGCGGACAGCCGCCGCCCACCCCGGCCGACCTCGTCGCGCGGCCGCTGACGATCCCGCTGATGCGCAACGGCGCACCGGTGGCCGACCTGAGTCTGGGCACCGCGCGCGATCGGGTCGGCGACGGCCTGCTCAGCCTGCCGTGGGACGGGCTGAGCCTGTCGAAGGGCGATCCGGCCGTTCCGACGCGCATGATCGCGCCCACCCGCGGCCGCGGGTAGCACCCGTGGAGGTCACCGATCTGCTGGCCGCTGCGGTGGCAGGACTTGGCGGCGCCACCCGCGACGGCCAGATCGAGATGGCCGTGGCGGTGGCGCATGCGTTCTCCAGCGGCGAGCATCTGGCCGTGCAGGCCGGGACCGGCACCGGCAAGTCGCTCGCCTACCTGGTGCCCGCGATCCAGCATTCGCTCACCGACAATCGCCCCGTCGTGGTGTCGACGGCGACGATCGCACTGCAGCGACAACTCGTCGACCGTGACCTTCCCCGGCTGGCCGACTCGCTGTCCGACTCGCTGCCCCGCCGCCCGGTCTTCGCGCTGCTGAAGGGCCGAGGAAACTACCTGTGTCTCAACAAGATTCATAATGGTTCCGCAAGCGGCGAACCTGACGACATACCGCAGGAGGAGCTGTTCTCCCCCATGGCCAGAAGCGCGCTGGGCCGCGACGTCCAGCGGCTCACCGAGTGGTCGGACACCACCACCACCGGCGACCGCGACGAAGTCAAGCCCGGCGTCGCCGACCGGTCGTGGGCACAGGTCAGCGTGTCGGCCCGCGAATGCATCGGAGTGTCCCGCTGCCCGTTCGGTACCGACTGCTTCTCCGAGAAGGCACGCGAGCGCGCCGGACTGGCCGATGTCGTCGTCACCAACCATGCGCTGCTGGCGATCGACGCGATCGGGGACGCCAACGTCCTGCCCGAACACGAGATGCTGATCGTCGACGAAGCGCATGAGCTGGTGGACCGGGTCACCGGAGTCGCGACCGCCGAACTGTCGGCCACCCCGCTGGGCATCGCGCACCGCCGGGCCGCCCGCGTCGTCTCCGCGGAGCTCGCGCAACGGTTGGAAGCGGCGGTCGCGACGTTCACCTCGGCGATCTTCGACGCCCACCCCGGACGTATCGACGTACTGGACGAGGAAACGGCGAGCTACCTGACCGTGCTGCGCGACGCCGCACAGGCGGCGCGCACCGCTGTCGACACCGCCCGCACCGACCCGAAGACGACATCAGCGCGCGCCGAGGCCGCCACCGCCCTCTCCGACGTCACCGATACCGCCTCCCGAATCCTGGACTCGTTCGTGCCCGCCATCAGTGACCGCACCGATGTCGTGTGGCTCGATCACATCGACGACACCAGGGCGGGCAAGCGAGCCGTACTGCGCGTCGCACCCCTGTCGGTCGCAGGCCTGTTGCGCAGCAGGCTGTTCGGACAGTCGACGACGGTGCTGACCTCGGCAACCCTGACGATCGGCGGCAGCTTCGACTCGATGGCCTCGGCGTGGGGGCTCACCGCAGGCCGAGAGAGCGAGACGGACGACAGCAGCGACGGCCAACCCGGATGGCGCGGACTCGATGTGGGCTCGCCGTTCGACCACGCCAAGTCCGGAATCCTCTATGTCGCTGCGCATCTGCCCCCTCCCGGACGCGACGGCACCGGCTCGGCGGAGCAGCTCGACGAGATCGCCTCGCTGATCGAGGCGGCCGACGGCCGGACCCTCGGGCTGTTCTCGTCGATGCGGGCGGCCAAAGCCACCGCCGCGATCATGCGCGACCGCCTGGACACGCCGGTGCTCTGCCAGGGCGACGACAGCACCTCGACGCTGGTGCAGAGGTTCGCCGACGACGAGCAGACCTCCCTGTTCGGCACGTTGTCGCTGTGGCAGGGGGTCGACGTCCCCGGACCCTCGCTGTCGCTGGTGCTGATCGACAGGATCCCGTTCCCCCGGCCCGACGATCCGCTGCTGACAGCGCGTCAACGCGCGGTGGCCGCGCGCGGCGGCAACGGCTTCATGGCCGTAGCGGCCACCCACGCCGCACTCCTGCTGGCCCAGGGCGCCGGCCGACTGTTGCGTCGTGTGGACGACCGCGGCGTCGTCGTGGTGCTCGATTCCCGGATGGCGACGGCGCGGTACAGCGGGTTCCTGCGCGCCTCGCTGCCACCGTTCTGGGCCACCACCGACGGCGCCGCGGTGCGCGCGGCGCTGCAGCGGCTGCGCGGGACCGGCTGAATCAGACTCGCGCAATGAAAGCGGTCGGCGGGCCCTTGTCACTATTCTGACGGGGAAACTTCGCGCGGCGACCGCCGGCCTGTGCGGGGCTGAGGAAAAGGGGCGTCCATGAGTCGACGACACCTACTGGGCGCCACGGTGGCCGCGTGCACGGTGCTGATCGGCACCGCATGCTCGACCACCCTGCAGGGGTACGCCGTCTCGGTATTCGACGACCCGTTCCGTGTCGCCGGGATGCCCGCGACCGACGGGCCCACCGGGTTGCGCCCCGACGCGCAAGAACCTGCCAGAGACGTCGAGGGGACCGACGGCGGCGACATCGACAACCTGGCCGCCAGCGCGATCACCGATATCGAGGACTACTGGTCGGTCGCCTACGAGGAAACCTTCGACGAGAAGTTCAGGCCGGTGCCGGAGCTGATCTCGTGGGATTCCAACGGTTTCGACGGAGAGTTCTGCGGTGAGGACACCTACGGCGTGGTCAATGCCGGTTACTGCTACCCGGACCGGAACATCGGTTGGGACCGGGGCGAGCTGCTGCCCGGTCTGCAGCGCGCGTACGGGGACATCGGCGTCGTCATGGTCCTGTCCCACGAGTACGGACACGCCGTGGCGCGCCTTTCCGGGCTGTCCGGCAAGGACACTCCCACCCTGGTCGCAGAACAGCAGGCCGACTGTTTCTCCGGTGCGTACATGCGCTGGGTTGCCGAGGACTCGTCGACGCGGTTCACCCTGAACACCAGCGACGGGCTCAACAGTGTGCTGGCCGGCGTCATCTCGTTCCGCGACCCGGTCCTCAACGAGGGCGATCCCGATGTCGGATACAACGAACACGGCTCCGCCTTCGAGCGCCTGTCGGCGTTCCAGTTCGGGTTCACCGACGGCCCTTCGGCGTGCGCCGCCATCGACCTCGAGGAGATCGGCCAGCGCCGTGGCGACCTGCCGGTGCTGCTGCCGGAGGACCAGAGCGGCGAACTCCCGGTCACCGAGGATTCGGCACGCTCGATCGTCGACGCGATGGAGATCCTGTTCAAGCCCGCGAACCCGCCGGCGCTGAGTTTCGACGCCGCGGAGGCGCAGAACTGCGCCGACGCCAGGCCCAGCCCGCCGGCCTCGTTCTGCCCGGCCACCAACACGATCGTGGTCGACCTGCCCGCGCTGCAGGAGATGGGCACCCCGGGCGACTCTGAGGACGCGGCCAGCCTGGCCAGCGGCGACAACACGGCCTACTCGGTGCTGGTCTCGCGCTACATGCTGGCCATTCAGCAGGAACACGGCGGGGTGGCGCTGGACAACGCCGAAGCCGCGCTGCGTACCGCATGCCTGACCGGTGTCGCGACGAGCAAGCTGTCCAAGGACATCGAGACCCCCGACGGCGACACCATCGCGCTGACCGCGGGTGACATCGACGAGGCGGTGTCCGGGATCCTCATCAACGGGCTGGTGGCCAGCGACGTCAACGGTGATTCGGTGCCGTCCGGCTTCTCCCGCATCGATGCGTTCCGCGTCGGTGTTCTCGGCGACACCGAGCGCTGCTTCAAACGCTTCTCGTGACCGTCCGACGACGGGTCACGCGAGCGTGACGAGCCCGAGTTCGTTGTCTCCGGCCAACAGTCGGTGGTGCGGGAGCACCCGGACGGTGTAGCCCACCGATCCGGCGAACGGTAGCGGGGTCGTGGCCGTGAAGATCTGGTTTCCGCTCTCGGCGGTCCCGGTGTGGGTCATCGGAACCGTGAGCGGATCGATCAGTGCGTCACCGGCGTCGACACGACCGAGCACCGCCTGCACCATCACCTCGTCCGGGCGCAGACCGGCCAGGTCCACCAGGGCGGTCAGCGTCAGTTCGGCGCCCAACAGCGGGGTGTCGGGTAGTCCGTAACCGTCCACGTCGGCGATGGTGATCTTCGGCCAGGCCTGCGCGACCCGCCTGCGGTACTCCGCGAGTTCGCGCGCGGCGCCGAACGGCACCGCCAAGCCTTCCCCAGCGCCCGGTTGGCCCGGTTCGATCACCCGGCGCAACGCCTGCGCAGCGGGCAGGTAGTACTTCTCGGTGTAATCGCGAACCATGCGCGAGGCCAACACCTTTGGGCCGAGAACCTGAAGGGTGTGCCGCACCATCTCGACCCACCGGGTCGGTACACCGTGTTCGTCGCGGTCGTAGAACTTCGGGACGACCGCACGCTCCAGAAGGTCGTACAGCGCGGCCGCCTCCAAGTCGTCGCGGCGACTCTCGTCAGCCAGCCCGTCGGCGGTCGGGATCTCCCACCCGTTCTCGCCGTCGTACCACTCGTCCCACCAGCCGTCCCGGATCGAGAGATTGAGGCCGCCGTTGAGCGCACTCTTCATCCCCGACGTGCCGCAGGCTTCCAGCGGTCGCAGCGGATTGTTCAGCCACACGTCGCAGCCGTGATACAGCGTGCGCGCCATCGACATGTCGTAGTCGGGCAGAAAGGCAATGCGGTGCCGCACGTCTTCCCGGTCGGCGAACTTGACGATCTGCTGGATCAGCGCCTTGCCGCCTTCGTCGGCGGGATGCGACTTGCCCGCGACGATCAGCTGGATGGGTCGCTTGTCGTCGAGCAGCAGCTTCTGCAACCGCTCGGGATCGCGCAGCATCAACGTCAGGCGCTTGTATGTGGGCACCCTGCGGGCGAACCCGATGGTCAACACCCCCGGGTCGAAAGCCGTGGCGATCCAGCCCAATTCGGCGTCGGCTGCGCCCCGCTCAAGCCATGACCTGCGCACCCGGGCGCGGACGTCGGCGATCAGAGTCTCCCGCAGCTGCGAGCGGATCCACCAGAGGTGGCCCGGGTCGACCTCCTGTAGCCGCTGCCAGGTCTCGGGCTCACTCAGCGAGCTCAGATCCGTGCTGCCGATCAGCTCGCGCCCCAGCTGCACCCACTGCGGCGCCGCCCAGGTCGGCGCATGCACGCCGTTGGTGATCGAACCGATGGGCACCTCCGCCGGGTCGAATCCCGGCCACAGCTCGTTGAACATCTCGCGGCTGACCCGTCCGTGCAGCAGCGACACCCCGTTCGCCCGCTGGGCCAACCGCAGCCCCATATGCGCCATGTTGAATTTCGTCGGATCGTCCTCGGCGCCGAAGGCCACGATGCGCTCCAGTGGCACACCGGGCAGCAGCCGCGAACCACCGACGGACGGCCCCGTGGGTTCCCCACCGAAGTACCGTTCCACCATCTCCACGGGAAACCGGTCGATCCCGGCGGCCACCGGCGTATGGGTGGTGAACACCGTCGACGCACGCACGACGGCCAGTGCGGTGTCGAAATCGAGCCCCGCCTCGATGAGCTCCCGGATGCGCTCGGCGCCCAGGAAGCCGGCGTGTCCCTCGTTCATGTGAAAAACCTCGGGTGCGGGCAGACCCTCCACCTCGGTGTATGCCCGGATTGCCCGAACCCCGCCGATGCCGGCCAGGATCTCCTGCCGGATCCGGTGCTCCTGGTCGCCGCCGTAGAGCCGGTCGGTGACCGACCGCAGCTCGTGGTCGTTCTCCGGAATGTCAGAATCGAGCAGCAGCAACGGGATTCGGCCAACCTGCGCGATCCAGATCCGCGCGTACAGCTGCTGGCTTCCGGGCAGCGCCAGCTGGATCAGCACAGGAGCACCCTGGGCGTCGGCGAGCAGGCGCAACGGCAGGCCCTGGGGGTCCAGCGCCGGATAGCTCTCGTGCTGCCAGCCGTCGGCGGTCAGCGACTGGCGGAAGTACCCGGAGCGGTAGTACAGCCCCACCGCGATCAACGGCAGTCCCAGGTCGGAGGCCGACTTGAGGTGGTCACCGGCGAGTATGCCGAGGCCGCCCGAGTAGTTGGGCAGCACCTCGGCGACGCCGAACTCCATCGAGAAGTACGCGATGCCCCTGGGCAACCCTGCGGCGTCGCCCTCGTCGGCGTGCTCGGCAGCCAGCTGCTGGTACCACAGCGGCCTGGTCAGGTAGTTGTCCAGGTCTGCGGCCACGGCGTCCAGACGCCGCACGAAGGCCGCGTCGGCAGCGAGCTCCTCCAGGCGCTCCGGACCGACCTGCCCCATCAGCGCGACGGGATCTCCCCCGACCTGCGCCCACATCTCGCCGTCCACGGCCTCGAACAGATCCTGCGTCGGTTTGTCCCAGGACCAGCGGAGATTGACGGAGAGCCGCTCGAGTGCGGCCAGCTGCACGGGGAGGTGAGCGCGGACGGTGAACCGGCGGAGTGCTTTCACGCGGGTTGACCTTACTGCCGACCGCAGGCCTCTGGGGGCGTGATGGAGCGCACCTTCAGGTTGCCGATGAGCGACGAAGGGTTGAGCCGGACACTACGGTGGGTATAGGCGCGTCTAGGTACTGACTTGAGCAAGAACCCACCAAGAACCACTGTGCAGAAGTCCAGACATCGACACGTGCGGCACGCGCCGCACGGGTAAAGGAGTGGTTGCGAGTGACCGCCGGTCGGATCGAGATCGATGACGTCCAGCCCGTGGTGTCCAACGGGCGCTTTCCCGCCAAGGCCGTCGTCGGTGAGGTGGTACCGGTGTCGGCGACGGTGTGGCGAGAAGGGCACGACGCGGTGTCGGCCACGCTCGTGGTCCGCTACCACGGCACCACCTATCCCCCGCTCGCCGACGAGCCGCCAGGACGCGTACGCGCCCAGGAGGCGGTGCCCATCCAGGACATCGTCAACCCCGGGCCGCGGGTTCGGCCGACAGCACTGCCGATGGCAGAAGGCCGCACGCCGGACGTCTTCCACGGCACGTTCACCCCGGACACCGCGGGTTTGTGGACGTTCCGGGTGGACGGCTGGGGTGACCCGATCGCCACCTGGCGCAAGAACGTGATCGCCAAGCTCGACGCCGGCCAAGGCGAGGGCGAACTGAACAACGATCTGCTGGTCGGAGCGAAGCTGCTGGACCGGGCCGCCACCGGCGTGGCCCGGCAGGATCGGTTTCCGCTCGCGGAGGCCGCAGCGCGCCTGCGTGAGCCGGGCGACCCCTTCTACCGGGCGGGCGCGGCGCTGGCACCCGAGATCACCGAGCTGCTCGACAAGTATCCGCTGCGCGAGCTGATCACCCGGGGACAGCAGCACGGCATCTGGGTGGATCGGCCGCTGGCGCGGTTCAGTTCCTGGTACGAGTTCTTCCCACGGTCGACCGGCGGGTGGGACCCCTCCGGCAACCCGGTGCACGGAACGTTCGCCACCGCTACCAAGGCCCTGCCGCGCATCGCCAGGATGAACTTCGACATCGCCTACCTGCCGCCGATCCATCCGATCGGCAAGGTGCACCGCAAGGGGCGCAACAACAGCGTCACCGCGGCGCCCGGCGACGTCGGCTCGCCGTGGGCGATCGGGAGCGACGAGGGCGGGCACGACGCAGTGCACCCGGACCTCGGCACCATCGACGACTTCGACGACTTCGTGGCCGCCGCCAAGGACGAAGGCCTTGAGGTGGCGCTGGACCTGGCCCTGCAGTGCGCGCCGGACCACCCGTGGGCGCGCGAGCACCCCGAGTGGTTCACCGTCCTGCCCGACGGCACGATCGCTTACGCGGAGAACCCGCCGAAGAAGTACCAGGACATCTACCCGCTGAACTTCGACAACGACCCCGCGGGCCTGTACGAAGAAGTGCTTCGCATCGTGCGGTTCTGGATTTCCCACGGAGTCAAGGTGTTCCGGGTCGACAATCCGCACACCAAGCCGCCGAACTTCTGGGCCTGGCTGATCGGCGAGGTCAAGAACGAGGATCCCGACGTGCTGTTCCTGGCCGAGGCGTTCACCCGGCCCGCGCGGCTGTTCGGTCTGGCCAAGCTCGGATACACGCAGTCCTACACCTACTTCACGTGGCGTACGGCCAAGTGGGAGCTGACCGAGTTCGGTCAGTCGATCGCCGAGCATGCCGACTACAGCAGGCAGAGCCTGTGGGTCAACACGCCGGACATCCTGCACGAGAGCCTGCAGCACGGCGGCCCGGGCATGTTCGCCATCCGTGCCGCGCTCGCGTCGACCATGAGCCCGACGTGGGGGGTGTACTCCGGTTTCGAGCTGTTCGAGCATCGTGCGGTCCGCGAGGGCAGCGAGGAGTACCTGAACTCGGAGAAGTACGAGCTGCGGCCGCGCGACTTCGATGCCGCACTCGCCGACGGCGAGTCGCTGGAACCGTTCATCACGCGCCTCAACGAGATCCGCCGCGTACACCCGGCGCTCCAGCAGCTGCGCACGATCACGTTCCACACCATCGACAACGACGCACTGCTGGCGTACAGCAAGTTCGACCCGGCCACCGGCGACCAGGTGCTCGTGGTCGTCACCATCAACCCGTTCGGCGCCGAGGACGGCACGCTGTGGCTGGACATGGCCGCCCTCGGCATGGACCCGCAAGACCGTTTTTGGGTGCGCGATGAAATCACCGGCGAGGAATACCAGTGGGGCCAAAGCAATTACGTGCGCCTGGACCCCGCCCGAGCGGTAGCGCATGTGCTCAACATGCCGCAGGTCCCCGCCGACCAACGATCCAAACTGCTGCGCAGGGAGTGACGATATGACCAACGCGTCGAATGTGACGAACCAGATCGACAGCCCACATCTGCGGCCGCACACGGCCGACCTCAACCGGCTGATGGCCGGCGAGCACCACGATCCGCACGCGGTTCTCGGCGCTCACGAATACGACGACCACACCGTGATCCGCGCCTTCCGGCCGCACGCCGTCGAGGTCAATGCGGTGATCGGCGGCGCACGCTACCCGCTGCAACACATCGAAGGCGGGCTCTTCGCGGTGGCGGTGCCCTTCACCAACCTGATCGACTACCGCTTCGAGATCAGGTACTCCGACGACGAAGCGGCCTTCGTACATACCGTTGCCGACGCCTACCGCTTCCTTCCCACGCTGGGCGAGATCGACCTGCACTTGTTCGCAGAGGGCCGGCACGAGCGACTGTGGGAGATCCTGGGCGCGCACCGCCGTAGTTTCACCACCGCCGACGGCGTGGTGGACGGGGTGTCGTTCGCGGTGTGGGCGCCCAACGCCAAGGGCGTCAGCGTCACCGGCGATTTCAACCACTGGGGCAACGAAGCCCAGATGCGGGTTCTGGGGTCGACGGGCGTCTGGGAACTGTTCTGGCCGAATTTCCCTGAGGGGGGCCTGTACAAGTTCCGCGTGCACGGCGCCGACGACAATGTCGTAGACCGTGCCGACCCGATGGCCTTCGCCACCGAAGTGCCGCCGCAGACCGCCTCCCGCGAGTTCACCAGTGACTACACATGGAGTGACGAGGAGTGGATGAGCGGCCGGGCGCTGCGCAACCCGGTGTTCGAGCCGATGAGCACCTACGAGGTGCATCTGGGGTCCTGGCGTCCCGGGCTCAGCTACACCGAGCTGGCCGATCAGCTCACCGAATACCTTGTCGACCATGGGTTCACCCACGTCGAGATGCTGCCCGTCGCCGAGCACCCGTTCGGCGGGTCCTGGGGATACCAGGTGACGTCCTACTATGCGCCGTCCTCCCGGTTCGGCTCCCCCGACGAGTTCCGTTATCTCGTCGATGCTCTGCACCGCGCCGGGATCGGCGTGCTGGTGGACTGGGTGCCCGCCCACTTCCCCAAGGACGCGTGGGCGCTCGGCCGATTCGACGGAACTGCCCTCTACGAGCACGGCGATCCACGCCGCGGTGAGCAATTAGACTGGGGCACATACGTTTTCGACTTCGGCCGACCCGAAGTACGCAACTTCCTGGTCGCCAACGCGCTGTACTGGCTGCAGGAGTACCACATCGACGGGTTGCGCGTCGACGCGGTCGCGTCGATGCTCTACCTCGACTACTCGCGACCCGAGGGCGGCTGGTCACCCAACATCTACGGCGGCCGCGAGAACCTGGAGGCCGTGCAGTTCCTGCAGGAGATGAACGCCACCGTCCACAAGGCCAACCCGGGTATCGTCACCATCGCCGAGGAGTCGACGTCCTGGCCCGGTGTCACGCGTCCGACAAACCTTGGCGGCCTTGGCTTTTCGATGAAGTGGAACATGGGCTGGATGAACGACACGCTCGAGTTCATCAAGCGTGACCCCATTCATCGCAGCTACCACCACCACGAGCTCACCTTCTCGCTGCTGTACGCGTTCAGTGAGAACTTCGTGCTGCCCATCAGCCACGACGAGGTCGTCCACGGCAAGGGCACGCTGTGGGGCCGGATGCCGGGCAGCGACCACATGAAGGCGGCCGGCATCCGTAGCCTGCTGGCGTATCAGTGGGCACATCCGGGTAAGCAGCTGCTGTTCATGGGCCAGGAGTTCGGCCAGCGTGCCGAGTGGTCCGAAGAACGCGGTGTCGACTGGTTCCAGCTCGACGAGCAGGGGTTCTCGGACGGGATCCTGCGGATGCTGACCGACGCCAACGGCATCTACCGCGGTTCGCGTGCGCTGTGGTCACGCGACAGCAATCCGGAGGGATACTCCTGGATCGACGCCAACGACTCGGCGAACAACGTGCTGAGCTTCCTGCGGTTCGGCGACGACGGCTCGATGATGGCGTGCGTGTTCAACTTCTCGGGATCCGAGCACGCGCGCTACCGGCTGGGCCTGCCGCACGCCGGGACCTGGCGCGAGGTGCTCAACACCGATTCCGACAACTATCACGGCTCGGGCATCGGCAATTACGGCGCCGTCGAGGCCACCGACGAGCCGTGGCACGGCCGGCCGGCGTCGGCGGTCATGGTGCTGCCGCCGCTATCGGCGCTGTGGTTCGAACCCGAGCAGCCCTAGTACTCACGCGAGCAGATGCGAAATCGCGCGGATTCAACAAGAATCCGCGCGATTTTGTGTCTGCCGGGCGGGTGGGGGCGTCAGTACAGGGCGTTGGCGAGGTTGCGCCGTCCGGCGATCACCTCGGGATCGGCTGGATCGAACAGGTCGAACAGTTCGATCAACCGGGTCCGCACCGCGGTGCGCTCGTCTCCCGCGGTTCGCCTGACCAGATCGGTCAACCGTGCGAAAGCGCCGTGAATGTCCTGCTGCATGATTTCGACGTCCGCGGCGGCGAAGGCGGCCTCGACGTCACCCGGTGACGCGTCGGCGGTGGCCACCGCATCCTGCGGATGGGTCGTGGCGCGCTGCAGGAAGCCGATCTGACGCACCGCGCCCTTGGCCTCCTGGTGACCGGGATTGGCGTCCAGAATCGCCTGGTAGGCCTGGCGCGCCGCGTCGAATTCGCCGGCGTCCAGGAAGGCCCGCGCCTGCTCGATCTCGGGGTCGACCTCGTCGGCCGGCTCCTCACCAGGCGCGCCGCCGAGCTTTCCCTCGACGGCGTTCATCAGGGAGTCGATCCAGCGCCGGAGTTGCTCGGGCGGCTGCATCCCCTCGAAGCTCGAGAGCGGCCGTCCGGCAGCCAGAGCCACCACAGTCGGCACCGCCTGCACGCCGAACATCTGAGCCACCCGCGGCGTGGTGTCGACGTTCACCGTGGCGAACACCCACTTGCCACCATCGGCGGCGGCGAGCGCGGTGAGCGCATCGCCGAGTTGAGTGCTCGCGTCGCTGCGAGGCGACCACAGCAGCACGACCACCGGCAGTTCGGTAGAGCGGACCAGGACCTCGGCTTCCAGGTTGGCTTCGGTGACTTCGACCCCGCCCGGCTTGCCGCCCGAACCGCCGTCGGCGGCCGGCCGCTGCTTGAGTGCCGACAGGTCGACGGCACCCGCCAGTGCGGGGGAGATACGGGGTCCTGGACGCGTCACAAGCTCAAGTCTGTCACGTTGTTTCCGGTACCGAAGCCCCCGGTTGACCCAAGCCCGCCGCGACCGGCTGCGACCCCATTCGACCGGTCCGATCAGCCCATATGAGGAAGATCACACTGCCCAGCGGCACGATGCTGCCCAGCAACGCCAGCAACCATGTTCCGACTCCCCATTTGACCGAGATGCCCACCAGAAGTGCAGCCACCAGGAACGCGATGAAGATGCCTCCGTGGATCGGCCCGAAGACCTTGACGCCGACCTCGGTCTGCGGCGAGCCGAGGTATTTGAAGTACATCCCGATCAGCAGGCCTGCCCAGCTGAGCGCCTCGGCGAACGCGATCAACCGGAACCATCCCGCCGCGGTGCGGAGGTCGTATGCGCTTGTCATGGACGCCATTCTGCCCGAATCGGCGCGCAGCTACTACACAGCGTCGTTGTAAAGGGGTCCGGTCACGGCCGGCGCAGGATCAACGCGTCGCCCTGACCGCCGGCTCCGCAGAGCGCGGCGACGGCGTAACCCGAACCCTTGCGGGCCAGTTCCAAGGCGGCGTGCAGCGTGATGCGGGCGCCGGACATGCCGATGGGATGACCCACGGCGATGGCTCCGCCATTGGTGTTGACCCTGTCGGGGTCGACCCCGAGTTCCCTGGTGGAAGCAAGGGCGACCGCTGCGAACGCCTCGTTGATCTCGATCACGTCGAGCTGGTCGAGGGAGATGCCCTCCTTGGCGACGGCCTTCTTGATGGCGTTCGCCGGCTGGCTCTGCAGCGTCGAGTCGGGCCCGGCGACCACACCGTGCGCTCCGATCTCGCACAGCCAGGTCAGCCCCAGTTCCTCGGCCTTCGCCTTGTTCATGACGACGACAGCGCATGCGCCGTCGGAGATCTGGGACGCCGACCCCGCGGTGATGGTGCCGTCCTTGCGGAACGCGGGCCGCAAGCCGCCGAGCGACTCGGCGGTGGTGTCGGCACGGATGCCTTCGTCCTCGGTGAACTCGAGTGCGTCGCCTTTGCGCTGTGGAATCTTCACCGGCACGACCTCGTCGGCGAACACCCCGTCCTTCCAGGCCCTGGCCGCCTTCTGATGCGAGGACGCAGCGAACTCGTCCTGCTCGGCGCGGGTGAACTTGTCGACGTCGTTGCGCTGCTCGGTGAGCGCACCCATCGGCTGGTCGGTGAACACGTCGTGCAGGCCGTCGTAGGCCATGTGATCGAGCACGGTGACGTCGCCGTACTTGTAGCCCGCACGGCTCTTGGGCAGCAGATGCGGGGCCTGGGTCATCGACTCCTGCCCACCGGCGACGACGACGTCGAACTCGCCGGCCCGGATCAGCTGATCAGCCAGCGCGATCGCGTCGATGCCGGACAGGCACATCTTGTTGATGGTCAGCGATGCGACATCCCAGCCGATGCCGGCGGCCACCGCAGCCTGGCGGGCGGGCATCTGCCCGGCGCCGGCGGTCAGCACCTGGCCCATGATCACGTACTCGACGAACCGAGCCGGATTCTCCACGTTCGGGAAGGCCTTCTCCAGCGCTCCGGCGATCGCCACGCCGCCGAGGTCGCTGCCCGAGAAATCCTTCAGCGAACCCATCAACTTGCCCACCGGAGTACGGGCTCCAGCAACAATCACCGACGTCGTCATAGGACCCTCCAGGGTGGTGTTGAGCGGTTTTGAAGCGGCCAGGAGAGGCTATACGTGCGCACCGACCTATTCGAAACCGATCCTGTTAGGTTACTTTTTCTTTATGACCGCCGAGCAGACTGACGCCCGTCCGGTACTGGCCACCGCGCTGGTGACCGCCATCGATCATGTCGGCATCGCCGTGCCTGATCTGGACGCCGCGATCAAGTGGTACCACGACCATCTGGGCATGATCGTCCTGCACGAAGAAGTCAACGACGAGCAGGGCATCCGCGAGGCCATGCTCTCGGTTCGCGGCGCCGCCGTCGGAAGCACCCAGATCCAGCTGATGGCCCCGATCGACGACAGCTCCACGATCGCCAAGTTCCTGGACAAGCGCGGGCCGGGTCTGCAGCAGTTCGCCTACCGGGTGAGCGATCTGGACACGCTCAGTGACCGTCTCCGCGATCAGGGCGTTCGTCTGATCTACGACGAGCCCCGCCGCGGCACCGCGAACTCGCGCATCAACTTCATCCACCCGAAAGACGGCGGCGGCGTGCTCATCGAGCTCGTCGAGCCCGCGGTAGACGCTGCCCACTGACCTACCTTCACGACCACCGGCGGGTGGGGCCGCGCGTGGCGCGATTCGCCCAGCAGGCCGTATGCCAGTGGCGCCGATCATCCACGCTTCCCACGGTGTCGGCCGGCCACACCACGACGTGCGCAACGCCCGGCCTGATCTCGTGATCGCAGCCGGGGCACCGATAGATCTTGTTCGCACGCGACGCGGCGACCGGACGCACCTCGTAGTCGTAGCCGTCGGCACCCACCTCGACACGTCGAGGCGCCGGTAGCGGGTCCCGCACCACCCGGCGCTTGCCCGCAGCACGACGCTTCGCCATCAGAACAGTCGGAACTCGTCGCTGTCCATGCCCCGCATCTTGTCGTAATCCAGGGTGACGCAGCGAATTCCGCGGTCCGTTGCGAGCGTGCGGGCCTGCGGCTTGATCTGCTGGGCGGCGAACACCCCGGCGACCGGCGCCAGCAGCGAGTCCCGATTCATCAACTCCAGATAGCGGGTCAGCTGTTCGACGCCGTCGATCTCGCCCCGGCGTTTGATCTCGACCGCGACCGAGCGGCCCTGTTCATCGCGGCACAGCAGGTCCACCGGGCCGATGGGGGTCATGTACTCGCGCCGCACCAACGTGTATCCGGCACCGAGCAGTTCGACGTGCTCGGCCAGCAGCACCTGCAGGTGCGCCTCGACGCCGTCCTTGACCAGACCGGGATCGACACCCAGTTCATGGCTGGAATCGTGCTCGATCGCCTCCACGGTGATGCGTAGCTGCTCCCCCGCCTTGTTCTGCACCACCCACACCGGGGCGTCCCCGTCGGGCTCCTCGACCAGCCAGCACGGCGGGCTCATCCAGTTCAGTGGCTTGTAGGCACGGTCATCGGCGTGCACGCTGACCGACCCGTCGGCCTTGAACAGCAGCAGACGCCGGGCCGAGGGCAGATGGGCAGTGAGTCTGCCGACGTAGTCGACGGTGCACTGGGCGATGACGAGGCGCACCGAACCACCATAGATGGCATGCCCCGGGTCACTAGGCTGACGCCACGATGAACGCGACCAAGAGCGTGCCGTATCGGTTGGGCCGGGTGCTGGAGAAGGTCACGCGCCAGAGCGGACGGCTGGACACACCCGACTACGGTTCGTGGCTGCTGGGCAAGCCCGAAGAGAGTCAAGCCCGCCGGCGCGTCCGCATCCAGATCATCCTGACGTTCTTCCTTCTGTTCACGAACATCCTCGGCATTGCGGTGTCGCTGTTGCTCAACACGGTCGCCATCCCGGTGCCGAGCGTCTTCTCCGATGCGCCGGCATGGTTGACCTTCGGCGTCACACCGGCCTACATGCTCGTCGCATTGATCTTCGGCACGGCGTGGATCACCTCGCGGACGGTCGCCTCGCTGCGCTGGGCAGTCGAGGAACGCCACCCCACGGGGGAAGATCAGCGCAACGTGTTCCGCGCCCCGGCCAGGGTGGCGCAGAAGCTGCTGCTGCTGTGGGGCCTCGGCACCGGCCTGCTGACGTTGTTGTACGGGCTGCAGGATCCCGCCTTCATCCCGCGCTTCCTCTTCGCGGTGGGTTTCCCGGGCATCGTGGTCGCCACGGCGTGCTACATGATCACCGAGTTCGCGTTGCGCCCCATCGCGGCCCAGGCGCTGGAGGCGGGACGGCCTCCACGGCGGCTGGCGCACGGTGTCATGGGACGAACCATGACCGTGTGGTTGCTCAGCTCCGGAGTGCCTGTGCTCGGAATTCTGTTACTGGCCGTCTTCTCGCTGTCGCTGCAGAATCTCAGCGCCACCCAGTTCGCGGTCGCGGTGATGATCATCGCCCTTGTCGCGCTGATCTTCGGGCTGGTCCTGATGTGGCTGCTGGCGTGGCTCATCGCGACGCCGGTGCGCATTGTGCGGTCCGCGCTCAAACAGGTCGAGGACGGCGATCTGGACTGCAACCTGGTGGTGTTCGACGGCACCGAACTCGGCGAGTTGCAGCGGGGGTTCAACTCGATGGTGCACGGGCTGCGCGAACGCGAGCGGGTGCGGGATCTGTTCGGGCGCCACGTCGGGCGCGAAGTCGCGCTGGCCGCCGAACAGCAACAGGTCGAACTGGGCGGCGAAGAACGCCACGCGGCCGTCATCTTCGTCGACATCATCGGATCGACGGAACTTGTCACGAGCCGACCTGCCGTCGAGGTGGTCGAACTGCTCAACCGATTCTTCGACGTCGTGGTCGATGAGGTCGACAAGCACCATGGCCTGGTCAACAAGTTCGAGGGCGACGCGGTCCTTGCGGTGTTCGGTGCGCCGGTCTCACTCGAGAACGCCGAAGGAGAGGCGCTTGCAGCGGCGCGCGCGATGGCCGCGCGCCTGCACACCGAGGTTCCCGAATGCCGGGCGGGTATCGGCGTCGCCGCCGGGCAGGTGGTCGCGGGAAACGTCGGCGCCAAGGAGCGCTTCGAGTACACGGTGATCGGCGAACCCGTCAACGAGGCAGCGCGGTTGTGCGAGCTGGCGAAGAAGGTCGACGGACACCTCGTCGCGTCGTCCGACGCCGTCTCCAGTGCTACCGAAAGTGAAAGGAAGCACTGGGCATTGGGCGAGACGGTGACGCTGCGCGGACACTCGGAACCGACGCGTCTGGCCGTACCGGTCAGCGCCGACTGAGCCGCTGCGCAGTCGCGGTCGGGGCACGCGCCGGCACACATATGTCCCATCGGGAAACACGCCTGTGTCGTGATTCGTGATGTACATCGGCGGCGGCGGCGCCGACCATGGTGGGCGCAAGCCAGGAGAGGCGGTTCCGTAGTGACGATCAGTGTGGCCGAGCGGGCAGAGCTGCGCGCCGCGGTCGGCGGGCTGTTGGCCGACAGGTGCGCCGAAGACGACGTACGGCGGGCCATGGCATCCGAGACAGGTTTCGATCACGACCTGTGGCGCCGGTTGGCTGACCAGGGCGTTCTCGGCATGCTCGTTGACGGCGTCTACGGCGGGCTCGGCTTCGGCGCCCGCGAGGTCGAGGCCGTCGCCGAGGAGACCGGCGCGGCGCTGCTCCCGGCGCCCTTCATCTCCAGCGCGGTGCTGACCGTCGCCTTGATCAACGCCGCCGGTTCCGCTGCCGACAAGCAGCGACTCCTACCCGGGCTCGTCGAGGGCACCTCCATCGGGACGGTCGCACTCACCGGCGCGTCCGGCTCGTGGACTCCCGACGGCGTGGCAGTGCGAGCGGCCGCCGACGGCGCGCTCACCGGCACGGCGCACTACGTCACCTGGGGGCAGGCCGCCGACATCGTGCTGGTTGCCGCCCACACCGGCGACGGCATCGGCGTATTCGAGGTCGCCGCCGACGCGGACGGGTTTCAGCGTTCCGCGGCAACGGTATTCGATCCCACGGTGCGCCTGTCGACGTACACCTTCACCGGGACGCCCGCGCGCCGCTTCGGTACCGTCGGCTGGGACGCGGTCAAGGAGGCGCTGGACCACGCGGTGATCGCCTCGGCCGGTGAGCAGGTCGGCGGGTCACGCCGGGTCTTCGACATGACCGTCGACTACCTCAAGACCCGCGTCCAGTTCGGCCGCCAGATCGGCAGCTTCCAAGCGCTCAAGCACATGGCCGCCGACCTGCTGCTGGACCTGGAGAACGCGACATCGGCCGCACAGCACGCCGCGGACCAGAAGGCGTCAGGTGGCGAAACTGCAGACGGGGCACTCGCGTTGGCCGGATTCGTCTGCGCGGAGGCTTACCAGAACATCGCCATGCAGGCGATCCAGCTGCACGGCGGTATCGGCTTCACGTGGGAGCACCCCGCCCATCTGTTCGTGCGCCGGGCGCGCACCGGGATGCACCTCTTCGGCAGCTCCCGTCTCCATCGCGAGCGCTACCTCGTGTCGAAAGGTGCCTGACATGGCCTCCGAACTTCCCGGCGCCGACGAGCTGCGCACCGAGGTCCGAGAGTGGTTGCGCGACAACTGGGTTCCCCTGCCCGGGAACACTGATCCGTGGGCATCGTCGCCGGAGCGGATCGCCTGGCTGGAGAAGGTGCTCGACGCCGGCTACGCCGTGCCGACCTATCCGGCCGAGTGGTTCGGCCGCGGATACCCGAACGGGCTGGCCAACGTCATCGCGGGTGAGTTCGCAGCGATCAAGGCCCCCGGGTCGCGCCAGGACAAGTACAACATCCCGGCCAACACCGTCCTTGCCCTCGGTACCGAGACCCTCAAGCAGAAGCTGCTCCGCGACTTTCTGGTCGAGCGGTCCCGCACCTGCCTCCTGTACAGCGAGCCGGATGCGGGCTCCGACCTGGCGGCCGTGCGCACCACCGCCGTACGGCACGGCGATCACTGGGAGGTGACCGGGCAGAAGGTATGGACCTCGGGCGCGCAGACCGCCGACTATGCGCTGCTACTGGCCCGCACCGACTGGGACGTGCCGAAACACAAGGGACTCAGCCTGTTCATCCTGCCGATGAAGCAGGACGGCATCGACGTACGACCCCTGGTGCAGATCACCGGCGAGTCGCACTTCAACGAGGTGTTCATCACCGACGCGACGGTGTCCGACGACCACCTGCTCGGCGGCGAGGGCAACGGTTGGCGGGCCCTGCAGACCGCGCTGGCCTATGAACGGTCCATCATGGGCGACAGCGGGCGTGGTTCGCGGAATCGCAAGGCCGACAGCCTGATCGAACTGGCCCGCGCACACGGAGTCCTCGACGATCCGGCGGTGCGGCAACCATTGGCCTCGGTACTGGCGCTGCGAGAGCTCAACAAGCTCAACAACGCCCGCGCAAAAGCTGCTGCCACCCAGGGCACATCCAGCTCGATCATGTCCCTGGGCAAGCTCGCCATGTCGAAGATCCTGCACACCGAGGCGGCGATGAAGACTCAGATCATCGGAGCGGCGGCGCTGCTCGCCGGCCCCGACAATCCCGAGGCCGACGACGTCAACTTCCTCGCCCTGAACGCGTTCTTCACGTCGATCGGCGGAGGCACCGACCAGATTCAGCGCAACATCATCGGCGAACGCGTACTCGGGTTGCCCAAGGAGCCCGAGGCCGACCGCGACATCCCGTTCCGCCAGGCCCGGCGGAGCTGACCGGAATGTCCGCTGCCTCATACGATCCGCCGCTCGCCGGGGTCCGGATACTGGACATGTCCTCCGGTCCGATGACGGCTGTCGGCCGCTTGTTCGCCGACCTCGGCGCGCATGTCACGGTGCTCCGTCTGGCCGGCGTCCCCGGCCACCCGCCGGTCGGCCCGCACATCGACGGTGTGCCGGTCGCCACCGCGATCGACCGGCACGGCATGCCGGCAGTCGAGATCGACCTCTGGACGGCGGTCGGACAGGAGCAGTTCAGCCGTCTCCTCGCCGGCGCCGACATCCTGATCGAGGACACCCAGCCGGGGTCACCGGCCGAATCGGCGCTGTCGGTGCGAGATGTCCGTGCCGCTCATCCGCAGCTGGTGATCCTGTCGATCAGCGATTTCGGACGTGACACCGAGTACCGCACCTGGCAGGCGACCGGCCCTGTCCTGCACGCGCTTGCCGGTGAGCTGTCCCGGTCCGGCGTTCCCGGCCGGGAGCCGTTGACGCCACCGGCGGAGTTGCCCTACCAGGTGGCGGCCGCGCAGGCCGCGGTGATGACACTCAGCCTTTTCCTGGACCGGTTGCGGACCGGCGAAGGCGACATGATCGACTTCTCCGTTCTCGACGGCGCGATGCAGACACTCGACCCGCCGTTCGGAACGGCAGGCAGCGCGTCGGTCGGGGTGGCGGTCAGCGCGCAGCAGCGCGACTGGAACGCCGAGCGCCAGCGCTACCCCATCTTCGCCTGCAAGGACGGTCACGTCCGCATCTGTGTGCTGTCCACACGGCAATGGCACGGAATGTTCGAGTGGATGGGCCGGCCCGAGGAGTTCGCCGACCCCTCCTACGCCAAGCTCGGCAAGCGGTTCAGGTCCCCGCATCTTCTCGACGCGATCGGGCGCTTCTGCGCCGACAAGACGCGCGCTGAACTGGAGGCACAGGGCCAGGCACACGGTGTACCGGCCGCAGCGGTTCTCACCCTGTCCGAAGCCCTCAACGCCGACCACTTCACCGCACGCGGATTCTTCCGCGACGTGGAGCTCGCGCCCGGCGTGGTCGCCCCGGTTCCGTTGGGCGTCAGCGAGATCGACGGCCACCGCGCCAGCGCCCTCGCGGCGGCAGGCGAACCGCCTGCCATTCGCCGCCTGGACGCCGCACCGCTGCTGGCCGGCCGGGATCGCCGCGGCGAGGGGCGTCCGCTGGAGGGCATCCGCGTCCTGGACCTCGGCGTGATCGTCGTGGGCGCCGACACCGGACGGCTTTTCGGCGATCTCGGGGCCGACGTCGTCAAGATCGAACACTCGGCGCACCCGGACGGGCTGCGGATCGGCAAGCCGACGGTCATGACGCAGCCGTTCGCCGCCGGACACCGCAACAAGCGCTCGATCGGCATCGACCTGCGGTCCCCCGAGGGCAGAGCCCTCGCTCACCGCCTGGTGGCCCAGTCCGACGTGGTGCTCACCAACTACAAACCGGGCGTGGCCGATTCTCTGGGGATGGACTACGCGACGCTTCGGCAGATCAACCCCGAGATCGTGGTGGTCGACAGCTCGGCGTTCGGGCCGACAGGTCCGTGGGCCAAGCGGCTCGGGTATGGCCCGCTGGTGCGGTCCGCCGTGGGCTTCACCAACCTGTGGGTGTATCCCGATGACACCGAGACGTTCTGCGACACCGTCACCGTCTACCCCGACCACGTCGCCGCCCGGATCGGCACGCTCACCGCGCTGGCGCTGCTGCTGCGCCGCGAGCGCACCGGCAGCGGCGGCGCGGCCAGCATCTCGCAGGCCGAGGTCATGCTCAGCCACCTCGCCGCAGACATCGCCGCTGACGCACTGCAGCGTGGCGGGCACGTCCGGACCGACGAGCCACGCACCGACCTTCCGTGGGGCTCCTTTCCGGCCGACGGCGACGACACCTGGGTCACCGTCTCCGTCCGCGACGACGCAGACCGGCGCGCGCTGGCCGACGTCATCGGCTTCACCGACGAGGGCGGGCGGGCGCTCGTCGACGCGCTGGCGACCTGGACGTCGCAGCGCTCCCGGACAGAGGCGATGGACCTGCTGCAGGCGGCCGGCGTGCCTGCCGGCGCGGTTCTGCACGCCCACGACATTCCCGGGTGGGGGTACTACCAGCAGCGCCGCGCATTTCGGGAAGAGCTGCATCCGCACGGGCCGGCACCGTTCATGTTGGAGAACGTGCAGGTCCACTGTGACCACGTGGCCGACCCGCCGCTGGGTCAGGCGCCACTGCTCGGTGAACAGACCTCTGAGATCGCCACCGAACTGCTCGGCCTCGACCCCGACCAGATCGATGATCTGCACCGGCGCGGGGTGCTGGAGACGCCGCAGGCGCAATCTGCGGCGCTACCCTGATCACCCAGCGCAGGCCGTCTCGTAGCATTCGAGGGGGTTCACCGGTGCGACTGCGGCAGGAATGGACATCGACCTCACCAGGCTCAGGTACTTCGTCGCAGTTGCCGACGAACTGCACTTCAAGCGTGCCGCGGACAAGCTGATGATCACGCCGCCGCCGCTCAGCAAGCAGATCAAATTGCTGGAGAAGGAGCTGGGCGGCGCACTGTTCGAGCGCAGCTATCACGAGGTGCGGTTGAGCCCCCTCGGCCAGCGGCTGGTGGGCCCGGCGCGGGAGATCCTGCGCCAGGTCGAGGAATTCAAGACGGCGGCAGCGCAATCGGTGCAGGGGCAGGCACCGATACGGGTGAGCGCGACCGCGTACGCCCCATCCGACCTGCTCGCGCAGCTGGAGACGGTGCTGTCGGGTCTGTCGGTCCCGGCCGCGTTCAGCGTCCCCGGTTCGGCCGCGGAAGTCACCGCCAAGCTCATCGCCGGCCACGCCGAGCTCGGCCTGATCCACCTGCCTGCGTCGGACAAGCGGCTGCGCTGCCACGTGGTGGCCCGCTACCAGGGCGGGGTGGCGGTGCGTTTCGACGATCCGCTGGCCGCCAAGGATCTGGTGTCCATCGAGGAACTGCGCGACCGGGACGTGGCGATCGACTTCGCCCGGCCCAACCCTGTCGTCCTCGCCGGACTCACGCGGCTGCTCAACCGCCGGGGAATCCACCGCATCGTCCGGACCACCCAGCAGCGCGGCGGCGAGGTCGAGATGGCAACCCAGGTGTTCAATCGGCATCTCGTCGCGGTGGTCAGCTACGCACCGGACTCCTTCATCGGCAAGATCTTCTCGCCGCCGGAGTTCAAGCTGATTCCGGTGGACGAGTCCACCTGGGCGCCTGCAGAAATCGCGTTGGCATGGGTGCCGGAGCGGGTGCAGCCACGGCTCTCGGAGGTGGAGTCGACGGTCGCGCAGATCGCCGCGCTGATGGGCCCCGTGCATCGCGGCGCCTGACCTCAGTGGGTGCTGCGCAGCCCGCTGTCACGCCACGTCGTCGCTGCGGCGACCGCGTCGTCGACGGCTCGATAGCGGACGGCCTCCAACCCGGGTTCGTTCCGGATGACGATCCCGTCGGGGTCGACGAGGTAGCCCTCCTTGCCTTCCGCGCGCAGCGCGGCACTCATCCCCGACAGCAGCGCCCGCGCGGCGTCGTCGATGTCGTCCACGCCGGAGACGTCGAGGATCGCGACGTCGAAGTCGTTCCGCTCGCGGTCGACGCGCCGGACCACCTGCTCGGCACCGCTGAACAGCAGATCACCGTGCGTCTCGTACACCCGGATGCCCTCGCCGGCTTTGTACGTGGCCCGCAGCGTCGCCCGCGAATCACGTGACACCGTGAGGAAGTGCAGGCCGAGTTGTTCAGAAAGGCTGCGGCACAATCGCACTCCGCGCACACTGTTGCCCTTCTCGTCGAGAAGCGGCGAGTAGGTGCCGATGCCCAACTGCCCGGGCAGCACCGCGACGATGCCGCCGCCGACCCCGCTCTTCGCCGGCAGGCCCACCGCGCTGACCCAGTCCCCGGCGGCGTCGTACATGCCGCAGGTGACCATCACCGACAGGGCGCGCTTGACCACCGACGCACCGGTTACCCGGCGGCCGGTCTGGGGGTTGACGCCGCCGCGCGCGAACGTCGCGCCCATCTTTGCGAGGTCGGTGGACGTGACGCGGAGTGAGCACTGACGGTAGTACACATCGAGGACCTCATCGGGGTCACCGTCGAGCACCCCGAAACTCTGCAGCATGTAGCCGATCGCGCGGTTGCGGCTCCCCGTCGCCTTCTCCGAGGTGTAGACGTCGTGGTCGAGCTCCAGCTGGCGACCCGCGAACCCCGAGTAGAACTCGCGGATCACCGCGAACCGTTCGTCGGGCGAGCTCGCGGGAATCAGCGAGACCGCCGCGATGGCCCCGGCGTTGATCATCGGGTTCTTGGGGATCTTCGTGGTGTGGTCGACGCTGATCTCGTTGAAGGCCTCGCCCGAGGGCTCGACACCGATCTTGGCGTCGACCGCCTCGGCACCGATCTGGTCGAGCGCGAGCGCGTAGGTCAACGGCTTGGAAATGGACTGGATCGTGAATTCCACTGCTGAATCGCCGGATTCGTAGATGAATCCGTCAGCCGACGAGAGCGAGAGGCCGAAGCCGTTCGGGTCGACGGCGGCCAACTCCGGGATGTAGTCGGCCAGGGCACCGTCGGTGACGCCTGCGTGTTCGGCGCGGATCTGGTCGAGGTAACGCTGCACCAATTCGGCCATGGGCGGAAGTGTAGGCGCAGCGATCTGGCCGGCAGGCGACGACGATGTCGCTTTTCCGCTAGTCCTGTCGGTGGCCACGTGTAAGTGTCATGTCATGCACGCTGACTTCGACCGCTGTTATCGGGCGGTGCAGTCCAAGGACGCCCGCTTCGACGGGTGGTTCGTCACGGCCGTGCTGACCACGAAGATCTACTGCCGACCGAGCTGTCCGGTCCGTCCGCCGTACGCCGAGAACATGAGGTTCTACCCCACGGCGGCGGCTGCCCAACGCGCCGGCTTCCGGGCATGCAAGCGGTGCAGGCCCGACGCCTCACCCGGCTCGCCGGAATGGAACGTGCGCAGCGATGTGGTGGCCCGCACCATGCGCCTCATCGCCGACGGCGCGGTCGACAGAGACGGTGTCACCGGGCTCGCCTCCCGCGTGGGCTACACCGTCCGGCAGTTGGAAAGACTCATGCAGGCCGAAGTGGGGGCAACACCGTTGGCGCTGGCACGCGCTCAGCGGGCCCAGATGGCACGGGTGCTCATCGAGACCACCGAGATGGCGTTCAGCGACGTCGCATTCGCGGCGGGGTTCTCCAGCATCCGCCAGTTCAACGACACCGTACGGACGGTATGTGGTCTCACCCCGACGATGTTGCGCGCCCGCGCCCGCACCCGACTGGACCGCGACGACGCTGTCGGGACCGGTGTGATGTCGCTGCGCCTGCCGGTGCGGGCGCCGTTCGCGTACGAAGGGCTGTTCGGACACCTGGCGGCCAGCGCCGTTCCCGGTGTCGAAGAAGTGCGTGACGGCGCCTACCGCAGGACATTGCGTCTGCCACACGGCAGCGGGATCGTGAGCCTGACTCCTCACCCCGATCATGTGCGATGCCGCCTCGTGCTCGACGATTTCCGCGACCTGTCCACGGCGACAGCCAGGAGCCGACGCCTGCTGGACCTCGATGCCGATCCCGAGGCGATCGTGGACGCGCTCGGAACCGACGAGAGCCTCGCCCCGTTGGTCGCCAAAGCCCCGGGCCAGCGCATCCCCCGCACCGTCGACGAGCACGAGCTTGCAGTCCGGGTGGTGCTGGGCCAACAGGTCTCGATGGCCGCAGCACGCACGCACACTGCTCGGATCGTCCATGCCTACGGGCATGGGATCGATGACCCCGAAGGCGGTCTCACCCATGTCTTCCCGTCCATGGCGCAGATCGCCGACATCGACCCCCGCCACCTTGCGTTCCCCAAGGCGCGTCAGCGTTCGCTGGGCGCCCTGGTCACCGCGCTCGGTGACGGAACAGTGCGGCTCGACCCCGGGTGCGATTGGGACACCGCTCGTGAGCAACTTCTGGCCGTGCCCGGCATCGGTCCGTGGACCGCAGAGATGATCGCGATGCGGGGCCTGGGTGATCCCGACGCGTTTCCCGTCACGGATCTCGGCGTCCGCGTCGCAGCCGAGCAAGTGGGCCTGCCATCGGCACCACGCTTGCTCACCGAGCGCAGCAGCAGCTGGCGGCCATGGCGTTCCTATGCGACGCAACACCTTTGGACAGCGCTTGACCATGCAGTGAACCACTGGCCACCCCGGGAGAAACGATGAATGGTGTGCGATATCGAACGATGGACAGCCCGGTGGGCCCCCTGACGCTGGCCGGCGAGGGCGAACGGCTGCAACATCTGCGAATGGTCGATCAGACCTACGAACCCGATCGCACAAACTGGCGCCAGGACGATTCCGCTTTTGCGGATGTGGTTGCACAACTGGACGAGTATTTCGGCGGACTACGGCGCGAATTCGAACTCGATCTCGACCTCGTCGGCACGGCCTTTCAACGACGGGTGTGGAGGGCGCTGCTCACCATTCCCTACGGAGAAACGCGATCGTACGGCCAGATCGCCCGTGAGATCGACGCACCCGGAGCGAGTCGCGCCGTCGGATTGGCGAACGGACACAACCCGATCGGAATCATCGTGCCATGCCATCGGGTTATCGGGGCGAATGGCGGCCTCACCGGATATGGCGGCGGATTGGAACGCAAAAGAATGCTGCTGGGAATGGAGAAAACCAATTCTTCGACGGCCGTCCCGACATTATTCGACCATTTCCATTGATCTCTGGAAATGCCTGTGCCCCCCAATTTGCATTGGGGGGCACAGGACTTAAATTGTGTTCGGCGGTGTCCTACTTTTCCACCCGGAGGGGTAGTATCATCGGCGCTGGCAGGCTTAGCTTCCGGGTTCGGGATGGGTCCGGGCGTTTCCCTGTCGCTATTACCGCCGTAACTTTATTCACTCGTTTGTGAGTGTAACTTTGTGGGCCCCTGTGTTATTTGGTGGTGGGGTGTGGTTCACACATATTACCCGGGGGTTTTATGTGTGTTGTGTGGTTTGTGGTTGTGGTTGCGAGGTTTTGTTGGTTGTTGTAAGTTTTCGGCCGGTTAGTGCCAGTTCCCTGCGACTATTACTAGTCTTCTAGGTCTGGTCTATCGATCCCGTGGTCTGCGGGGGGCCTTATCCCACTGAATGGGTGAGAAGCCTGGTCTTGGAGGGGGTTTCCCGCTTAGATGCTTTCAGCGGTTATCCTGTCCGAACGTGGCTATCCAGCGGTGCCCCTGGTGGGACAACTGGTGTACCAGAGGTTCGTCCGTCCCGGTCCTCTCGTACTAGGGACAGGTTTCCTCAAGCTTCTGACGCGCGCGGCGGATAGAGACCGAACTGTCTCACGACGTTCTAAACCCAGCTCGCGTGCCGCTTTAATGGGCGAACAGCCCAACCCTTGGGACCTGCTCCAGCCCCAGGATGCGACGAGCCGACATCGAGGTGCCAAACCATCCCGTCGATATGGACTCTTGGGGAAGATCAGCCTGTTATCCCCGGGGTACCTTTTATCCGTTGAGCGACACCCCTTCCACTCAGAGGTGCCGGATCACTAGTCCCGACTTTCGTCCCTGCTCGACATGTACGTCTCGCAGTCAAGCTCCCTTGTGCACTTACACTCAACACCTGATTGCCGTCCAGGTTGAGGGAACCTTTGGGCGCCTCCGTTACTTTTTAGGAGGCAACCGCCCCAGTTAAACTACCCGCCAGGCACTGTCCCTGAACCGGATATACGGTTCGAGGTTAGAGGCCCAATACGATCAGAGTGGTATTTCAACAATGACTCCACCAAAACTGGCGTCTTGGTTTCACAGTCTCCCACCTATCCTACACAAACCGTATCGAGCACCAATACCAAGTTGTAGTGAAGGTCCCGGGGTCTTTTCGTCCTGCCGCGCGTAACGAGCATCTTTACTCGTAATGCAATTTCGCCGAGTCTATGGTTGAGACAGTTGAGAAGTCGTTACGCCATTCGTGCAGGTCGGAACTTACCCGACAAGGAATTTCGCTACCTTAGGATGGTTATAGTTACCACCGCCGTTTACTGGGGCTTAAATTCTCCGCTTCACCCCGAAGGGTTAACGGGTCCTCTTAACCTTCCAGCACCGGGCAGGCGTCAGTCCGTATACATCGTCTTGCGACTTCGCACGGACCTGTGTTTTTAGTAAACAGTCGCTTCTCACTGGTTTGTGCCACCCACGACCGCTGCCGGCAGCAAGTGCCATGACGGTATGTGGGTCCCCCTTCTCCCGAAGTTACGGGGGCATTTTGCCGAGTTCCTTAACCATAGTTCACTCGTACGCCTTGGTATTCTCTACCTGACCACCTGTGTTGGTTTGGGGTACGGGCCGTGTGTGCGCTCGCTAGAGGCTTTTCTCGACAGCATAGGATCACCGAATTCGCCTCAATCGGCTATGCATCACCTCTCAGACATATGAGTGACGGATTTGCCTATCACTCGTCCTACAGGTTTACCCCAGTATTACCACTGACTGGTACGGCTACCTTCCTGTGTCACCCCATCGCTTGACTACTACCCGTCCGGGTCCCGCGCAGCCGGTGAACCCCGCACCCCGAAGGGATTGGTGGACCACCATTTGGGCGGTTAGCAGAACGGATTCATCAGGGACGCTCACACACGGGTACGGGAATATCAACCCGTTGTCCATCGACTACGCCTGTCGGCCTCGCCTTAGGTCCCGACTCACCCTGGGCGGACTGGCCTGGCCCAGGAACCCTTGGTCTTTCGGCGGGCAAGGTTCTCACTTGCCTTATCGCTACTCATGCCTGCATTCTCACTCCCACACCCTCCACAGCTAGATCACTCTGCTGCTTCACCGGATGCAGGACGCTCCCCTACCCAGCACAACAAGTGTGCTGCCGCGGCTTCGGCGGTGTGCTTGAGCCCCGCTACATTATCGGCGCACAATCACTTGACCAGTGAGCTATTACGCACTCTTTCAAGGGTGGCTGCTTCTAAGCCAACCTCCTGGTTGTCTTCGCGACTGCACATCCTTTTCCACTTAGCACACGCTTAGGGGCCTTAGCCGGCGATCTGGGCTGTTTCCCTCTCGACGCACGGAGCTTATCCCCCGCCGTCTCACTGCCGCATTCAACCGTGTCGGCATTCGGAGTTTGGCTGACGTCAGTAACCTTGTGAGGCCCATCGGCCATCCAGTAGCTCTACCTCCGACACGAACACTGCGACGCTGCACCTAAATGCATTTCGGGGAGAACCAGCTATCACGGAGTTTGATTGGCCTTTCACCCCTACCCACAACTCATCCCCTCAGTCTTCAACCTAAGTGGGTTCGGGCCTCCACGCGGTCTTACCCGCGCTTCACCCTGGCCATGGGTAGATCACTCCGCTTCGGGTCCAGAACACACCACTACACCAAGCACTGTTGCTTGGATACGCCCTATTCAGACTCGCTTTCGCTACGGCTACCCCACACGGGTTAACCTCGCGACATGTCCCTGACTCGCAGGCTCATTCTTCAAAAGGCACGCCATCACCCCACCACGAAGGAGGGCTCTGACGGATTGTAAGCGCACGGTTTCAGGTACTATTTCACTCCCCTCCCGGGGTACTTTTCACCATTCCCTCACGGTACTAATCCGCTATCGGTCACTGGGAAGTATTCAGGCTTACCGGGTGGTCCCGGCAGATTCACAGCAGATTTCACGGGCCCGCTGCTACTCGGGGACACATCACAGGAGCTATCGAGTTTTCGGTTACGGGGCTCTCACCCTCTACGGCAGGCCATCCCAAGCCACTTCACCTAACCCCACAGTTTCTTACTCCTGCCCTCATCGGCGGATGAGAGAAGACGAACCCCACAACACCGCACACACAACCCCCGCCGGGTATCACATGCACACGGTTTAGCCATCCTCCGCTTTCGCTCGCCACTACTCACGGAATCACTTTTGTTTTCTCTTCCTACGGGTACTGAGATGTTTCACTTCCCCGCGTTCCCCCCCGACACCTATGTATTCAGTGCCGGGTGACACGACATCACTCGTGCCGGGTTTCCCCATTCGGACATCCTCGGATCCACGCTCGGTTGACAGCTCCCCGAGGCATATCGCAGCCTCCCACGTCCTTCATCGGCTCCCAGTGCCAAGGCATCCACCATGCGCCCTTAAACACTTACAACACAAAACCAAAAAAATGAGTCATCACCCACACACAACCCCGCCCCCTCCAAAAAGAAAGAGACAGAACCCTGTGCGGGTATCAGAAAAATTTGCATTACAACCAGACACACAACACCACAAGCACTGTGCGTCTAGATGCTCGCAACCACTATCCACAAATCAAACACCACACCCCACCACCAAAGCAGGGCAACAACAAGACCCCCACCCCCTCGAACCGAAATCCAACCGGGGTAAAGGCCGGCACACGATCCTCCAACGAGAACCGGGCCGCGGGCTTGTTGTCTCAAAGCCCAATAGTGTGTCTGATGGTCATCCTCACCGGCATTTCCCAACCGGCTCGCTAAGTCTGTTGTGTGCACCAGACCCTGAAACCCACTACAGGCCAGGGCCATCCAACGAATCGCCTGATTCACCGAACCCCCACACGATGTGGGCGGGACCAGGTCTCGTGGTGCTCCTTAGAAAGGAGGTGATCCAGCCGCACCTTCCGGTACGGCTACCTTGTTACGACTTCGTCCCAATCGCCGATCCCACCTTCGACGGCTCCCTCCCACAAGGGGTTAGGCCACCGGCTTCGGGTGTTACCGACTTTCATGACGTGACGGGCGGTGTGTACAAGGCCCGGGAACGTATTCACCGCAGCGTTGCTGATCTGCGATTACTAGCGACTCCGACTTCACGGGGTCGAGTTGCAGACCCCGATCCGAACTGAGACCGGCTTTGAAAGGATTCGCTCCACCTCACGGCATCGCAGCCCTTTGTACCGGCCATTGTAGCATGTGTGAAGCCCTGGACATAAGGGGCATGATGACTTGACGTCATCCCCACCTTCCTCCGAGTTGACCCCGGCAGTCTCTCACGAGTCCCCGCCATTACGCGCTGGCAACATAAGATAAGGGTTGCGCTCGTTGCGGGACTTAACCCAACATCTCACGACACGAGCTGACGACAGCCATGCACCACCTGCACACAGGCCACAAGGGAATACCTATCTCTAGGCACGTCCTGTGCATGTCAAACCCAGGTAAGGTTCTTCGCGTTGCATCGAATTAATCCACATGCTCCGCCGCTTGTGCGGGCCCCCGTCAATTTCTTTGAGTTTTAGCCTTGCGGCCGTACTCCCCAGGCGGGGTACTTAATGCGTTAGCTACGGCACGGATCCCAAGGAAGGAAACCCACACCTAGTACCCACCGTTTACGGCGTGGACTACCAGGGTATCTAATCCTGTTCGCTCCCCACGCTTTCGCTCCTCAGCGTCAGTTACTGCCCAGAGACCCGCCTTCGCCACCGGTGTTCCTCCTGATATCTGCGCATTCCACCGCTACACCAGGAATTCCAGTCTCCCCTGCAGTACTCCAGTCTGCCCGTATCGCCCGCACGCCCACAGTTGAGCTGTGAGTTTTCACGAACAACGCGACAAACCACCTACGAGCTCTTTACGCCCAGTAATTCCGGACAACGCTCGGACCCTACGTATTACCGCGGCTGCTGGCACGTAGTTGGCCGGTCCTTCTTCTCCAGGTACCGTCACTTGCGCTTCGTCCCTGGCGAAAGAGGTTTACAACCCGAAGGCCGTCATCCCTCACGCGGCGTCGCTGCATCAGGCTTGCGCCCATTGTGCAATATTCCCCACTGCTGCCTCCCGTAGGAGTCTGGGCCGTATCTCAGTCCCAGTGTGGCCGGTCACCCTCTCAGGCCGGCTACCCGTCGTCGCCTTGGTGAGCCGTAACCTCACCAACAAGCTGATAGGCCGCGGGCCCATCCCACACCGCAAAAGCTTTCCACCACACGACATGCATCGCGTAGTCCTATTCGGTATTAGACCCAGTTTCCCAGGCTTATCCCAAAGTGCAGGGCAGATCACCCACGTGTTACTCACCCGTTCGCCACTCGAGTACCCCGAAGGGCCTTTCCGTTCGACTTGCATGTGTTAAGCACGCCGCCAGCGTTCGTCCTGAGCCAGAATCAAACTCTCCAAACAAAAACCCCGGGACAAACCCGGCAGAATTCACAATCAGAGAAATCCGATCATCAAACAAGACACCAAAACTGGCATCAAAAAAACATCCACCCCTAAACGGGAAAAAGAGGTGAACAAAAACAACAAACAAAAACCACCAAACACACTATTGAGTTCTCAAACAACACACCCGGTTTTCAGGCAACCCTGCCAGCTTACATAAACTGGTCGGGGTAGTCAAGCCTCGTCCTCTAGATCCGATCTAACTCCGACCGGATCGGGCCGCTTGCTTCTGTGGAAATACTACGCGCTGTCAGCCAAAGCCCCAAATGACCAGTACAGGGGCGGTATAGCGGCCTGGAAGCTACTGCACGCGCTCGATCTCCGCACCCAATCCGACGAGATTTTCCACGAACTTCGGATAGCCGCGGTCGATGTGAAACACGTCGTGCACCTCGGTGTCACCGTCGGCGACCAACCCGGCCAACACCAGACCCGCGCCGGCCCGGATGTCCGACGACCACACCGGTGCGCTCGACAGCTGCGGAATCCCGCGCACGACCGCATGGTGTCCATCGGTCCGGGCATCGGCGCCGAGCCGGATCATCTCCTCGACGAAGCGGAACCGCGCCTCGAAGACGTTCTCGGTGATCATCGATGTGCCATCGGCGATCGCCGCCAATCCGATGGCCATGGGTTGCAGGTCGGTCGGAAATCCTGGGAACGGCAGGGTGGCGACATTGACCGCCTTCGGCCGCTCGTACTGCACCACCCGGAACCCGTCATCGGTCTGTGTGACGGTCGCGCCGGCATCGTGCAGTTTGTGAAGCACCAATTGCAGGTGCGCGGGGTCCACTCCGGCTACCGAGATGTCGCCGCGCGTCATCGCCGCGGCGATCCCCCACGTCGCTGCGACGATCCGGTCCCCGATCACCCGGTGCTCCGTGGGGTACAGGCGGTCGACGCCGGTGATGGTCAGCGTCGACGATCCCGCACCGGCGACCTGGGCGCCCATCTCGTTGAGCATCGTGCAGAGATCGACGACGTCCGGTTCCCGCGCGACGTTATGGATCGTGGTCACGCCGTCGGCCAGCACCGCGGCCATGAGAATGTTCTCCGTCGCCCCGACCGACGGGAACTCCAGCTGAATCTCCGCGCCGTGCAGATGTTCGGCCTCGGCCACCACACAGCCGTGCTCGATGTTGCATCTGGCCCCCAGCTGCCGCAGACCCGCCTGATGCATGTCGAGCGGGCGGGAGCCGATGGCGTCGCCGCCCGGGAGAGCGACCTTGGCCTTCTTACACCGGCCCACCAGCGGCCCGAGCACGCATACCGACGCCCGGAACTGCCGCACCGCGGCGAAGTCTGCGTCGTATTTCAGCTCGTCCGGCGAAGTGATCCGCACAGTGTCGCCGTCCAGTTCGACCGTGGCACCGAGCCCGCGCAGCACCTCCGCCATCAGCGGCACATCGAGAATGTCCGGACAGTTGGTGATGGTGCTGGTGCCCTCCGCGAGCAGGGCCGCGGCCATCAATTTCAGCACACTGTTCTTGGCGCCCCCGACGGCAACTTCGCCCGATAACCGGCTACCACCGGTCACCACGAATCGCTCGCTCACGCCGGTCAGTGTAAACAGCCCGGTGGGTCATGTCAGGCTGCCGAGCCGAGGCGGTCCCACAGTGCCCGGTACCGTTTGCACCATGGCAGTGCACCTGACGAGGATTTATACGCGGACCGGCGACGATGGCACCACCGGCCTCAGCGACTTCAGCAGGGTGTCGAAGAACGATGCACGACTGGCGGCCTACGCCGACTGTGACGAGACCAACGCCGCCATCGGCGTCGCAGTGGCACTCGGCTCCCCCGACGAGCGCATCCTGGGGGTGCTACGCCAGATTCAGAACGACCTGTTCGACGCCGGTGCCGACCTGTCCACTCCGGTGGTCGAGAACCCCGAATACGCCCCGCTGCGCATCCAGCAGACCTACATCGACCGCCTGGAGAAGTGGTGCGATGAATTCAACGAATCCCTGCCCGCACTGAACTCGTTCATCCTGCCTGGCGGTACGTCGTTGTCGGCGCTGCTTCATGTGGCCCGCACCGTGGCCCGACGCGCGGAACGGTCCGCCTGGAGAGCAGTCGACACTCACGGAGATTCCATCAGCGTGCTGCCGGCGAAGTACCTGAACAGGTTGTCTGACCTGCTGTTCATTCTGTCCCGGGTGGCGAACCCGGACGGGGACGTGCTCTGGAAGCCGGGAGCACAGGGGCAATAGCCCCCGCGGATAACGGACTCAATAAGATCTGCGCCGTGTCCGCGGAGAGGGCCGCGACTCCAGCCAGGACGTGAATGCGGTCAGCGCGCCTCGGTCCAGCGCGATCTCGTATCCGCGTCCCCGGTCCGGCCCGGCGTCCCGCAGTTCGAGCACGACGATCTCGTCGGTCATGATGTCGAACTCGTCGCCGCGGGGTGGGCGCCGCGACACCACCTCCAGGCCGCGCCTGCTCAGGGTCCGGTCCGGCCACCAGCGCAGGCTCGACAACCGGTAGAAACCGGCTTCACCGCCGCGGTACCGCATCACCCCGTGCCGCCAGCCGTGACCACCGACCGCGGGGACGTCCCGCAAGATTGCTGCCGTGCCACCGACCTGCCTGAGCTTCCACAGCCGGTAGGTCAGGGCGACGACGACGAGCAGTAGCACGCCGACCAGCGCGACCATGAACAGCATGGACGCGCTCATCGGCGGTCAGTCCAGTTGGCCGAGGGCGCGCAGGCGCGCCCGACCCCATGCCGCGGTGCGCTCGTCCTCCGACTCGGAGTCCTGCTTGGCCGAGTCCGCATCGATCTCCGACTCGAACTCGGCGTTCTCCACCAGAATTCGGACTGTCTCTTCGGTCACGGAGAGAAATCCCCCGTCGATCGCGATCCGGAGATCGTCCTCGCCCTCGCGTTCGACCCGCACCATGGCGTCGTCGACGAGCTGCGCCACCAGCGGGATATGCCGCGGCAGGATGCCGATCTCACCGGCGGTGGTGCGGGTGAACACGAAAGTGGCTTCACCCGACCAGAGCTCGCGCTCGACGGCGACGATCTCGACGTTCAGTTCCGCCATGTCACACCACCCATCTGTTCTTCGCGCAAGCGCTCATCACAGCTTGGCGCCGAGGCTCTCGGCCTTCTTCGCCAGGTCGTCCAGGCCGCCGATCAGGAAGAACGCCTGCTCGGGGAGGTGGTCGAAGTCGCCCTTGCTGAGCTTGTCGAAGGCCTCGATGGTCTCCTTCAGCGGCACCGTCGAGCCCGGCTGTCCGGTGAACTGCTCGGCGGCCATCATGTTCTGACTCAGGAAGCGCTCGATACGCCGCGCGCGCTGCACCAGCTGCTTGTCCTCTTCGGCGAGTTCGTCGACACCGAGGATGGCGATGATGTCCTGCAGATCCTTGTAGCGCTGCAGGATCCGGATGACTTCCTGGGCCACGCGGTAGTGCTCGTCACCGACGACGCCGGGGTCGAGGATGGTCGAGCTCGACGCCAGCGGATCCACGGCCGGGAAGATGCCCTTGGAGAACACGTTACGGCTGAGCTCGGTGGTGGCGTCCAGGTGCGCGAACGTGGTGGCCGGCGCCGGGTCGGTGTAGTCGTCGGCGGGCACGTACACGGCCTGCATCGACGTGATGGACCGACCACGGGTCGAGGTGATGCGTTCCTGCAGCTCGCCCATCTCGTCGGCCAGGGTCGGCTGGTAACCCACGGCGGACGGCATACGACCGAGCAGTGTGGAGACCTCGGAGCCGGCCTGGGTGAACCGGAAGATGTTGTCGATGAACAGCAGCACGTCCTGCTGCTTCTCGTCGCGGAAGTACTCGGCCATCGTCAGGGCCGACAGCGCGACGCGCATACGCGTGCCGGGCGGCTCGTCCATCTGGCCGAACACCAACGCGGTGTCCTTGAGCACGTCGGCGTCCGCGAGCTCCACCCAGAGGTCGTTGCCCTCACGGGTGCGCTCCCCCACGCCGGCGAACACCGAGGTGCCACCGAAGTTGCGGGCGATGCGGTTGATCATCTCCTGGATCAGAACGGTCTTGCCGACGCCGGCGCCGCCGAACAGGGCGATCTTGCCGCCACGCACGTACGGGGTGAGGAGGTCGACGACCTTGAGGCCGGTTTCGAGCATCTCGGTGCGGGGCTCGAGCTCGGCGAATGGCGGTGGCTTGCGGTGGATCGACCAGTGGTCGAAGTCCTCGCCGTAGCCGGGCTCGTCGAGGCAGGCGCCGAGTGCGTTGAACACGTGGCCCTTGACGCCGTCGCCCACGGGCACCGAGATGGACCGACCCGAGTCGGTCACCTCGACGCCGCGCACCAGACCGTCGGTGGGCTGCATGGAAATGGTGCGCACCAGGTTGTCGCCCAGGTGCTGCGCGACCTCGAGGGTCAGGGTCTTGGCCAGGTCACCGTAGGTGATCTCGGCGTTCAGAGCGTTGAACAGCTCCGGCACCGAGCCCCGCGGGAACTCCACGTCCACGACCGGCCCGGTGATACGTACGACGCGACCGGCCGAACCGCTCTTGCTGTCGCTCTTGGTTTCTTCTGCGGTAGCAGTCATTTCCTCTTCGCTTCCTACGGTGGCTTGTCGTGTCGTTGTGGGCTAGCGGGCGTCGGCCAGCGCGTTGGCCCCGCCGACGATCTCGCTGATTTCCTGGGTGATCTGAGCCTGGCGTTCGCGGTTGGCCTGCAGGGTCAGGTCCTTGATGAGGTCGTCGGCATTGTCCGAGGCCGACTTCATGGCGCGTCGGCGCGACGCCGACTCCGAGGCCGCGGCCTCCAGCAGCGCGGCGTAGACGCGGGTCGCGACGTACCGCGGAAGCAGCGCGTCGAACAGACTCTCCGCATCCGGCTCGAACGAGAAGAGGGTGCGCGGCCCGTCGTCTTCGGGCTCGTCCTCGACGTACTCGACCACCATCGGCGCGATCCGGCGCGCTGCCGCCGACTGCGACAGCATCGACCTGAACTCGGTGAAGACGATGTGGAGTTCGTCGACGCCGAGGATGCCGTCGTCGCCCGCGTCGTCACCGTCGTCGTCGGCGCCGGACATGAATGCCGTCACCAGGGTGTCGGCGATCTCGCGGGCCTGCTCGTAGGTGGGGCGCTCGGAGAAGCCGGTCCACGACTCCACCACGTCGCGCTGGCGGAAGTTGAAGTAGCCCAACGCCTTCCGACCGACGACGTAGACCACCGGCTCCTTGCCCTCCTCGCGCAGCAGCGAGAAGAGCTCTTCGGTCTGGCGCAGCACGTTCGCGTTGTACGCGCCGCACAAGCCGCGGTCCGACGACACCACCAGCACCGCGGCGCGGCGCGGATTCTCGCGCTGCACCAGCAGCGGGTGGTCCAGTGCGCTGGCACTGGCAAGCTCGGTGAGCATGCTCGTGATCTCGCGCGCATAGGGCCGAGCCGCCTCGACTCGGGCCTGCGCCTTCGCGATTCGCGACGTCGCGATGAGTTCCTGGGCCTTGGTGATCTTCTTGATCGACCCGGCGGAACGGATGCGCCCACGAAGCTCGCGCAGTGTTGCAGCCATCTAGCTCTCCAGACCCTTCAGTGCCTTCTGCGTCACTACTTCTTCGCCGGCTTGCGGACCTTGACGGATTCCTTCTCGACGTCCTCTTCGTCCATCGCTTCGGCCTCCGCCTCGTTCACCGCCACGGAGCTACCGTCGCTGGCCGAGAAGCCCTTCTTGAACTCGTTGATGATGTCGTTCAGGCGATCCTGGGACTCCTCGGGGAGCTTCTTGGTCTCCCGGATCTCCTTCAGGACGTCCTCGTGGGCCGCCTTGACGTGCTCCAGCACCTCGCGCTCGAAACGCGCGACGTCCTCGACGGGAACGGAGTCCAGGTGTCCCTTGGTGCCGAGGAAGATCGCGATGACCTGATCCTCGACCGGGTACGGCGTGAACGCCGGTTGCTTGAGCAGCTCGACCAGGCGTGCGCCGCGCTCCAGCTGCGCCTTGGACGCCGGATCCAGGTCCGAGGCGAACGCGGCGAAGGACTCGAGCTCGCGATACTGCGACAGCTCCAGACGGAGACTTCCCGCCACTTCCTTCATCGCCTTGATCTGTGCGGCACCACCGACGCGGGACACCGAGACACCGACGTTGATGGCCGGTCGCACGCCCTGGTTGAACAGGTCGGACTCCAGGAAGCACTGGCCGTCGGTGATCGAGATGACGTTGGTCGGGATGAACGCCGAGATGTCGTTGGCCTTGGTCTCGATGATCGGCAGCCCGGTCATCGATCCACCGCCGAGCTCGTCGGACAGCTTGGCGCAACGCTCCAGCAGCCGCGAGTGCAGGTAGAACACATCGCCGGGGAATGCCTCGCGACCCGGCGGGCGACGCAGCAGCAGCGAGATGGCGCGGTAGGCGTCAGCCTGCTTCGAGAGGTCGTCGAACACGATCAGGACGTGCTTGCCGTCGTACATCCAGTGCTGCCCGATGGCAGAACCGGTGTAGGGCGCAAGCCATTTGAAGCCGGCTGCGTCGGAGGCGGGCGCGGCGACGATGGTGGTGTACTCCATCGCGCCACCGTCTTCGAGCGCCCGCTTCACGCTGGCGATCGTGGTGCCCTTCTGGCCGATCGCGACGTACACGCAGCGCACCTGCTGCGTGGGATCGCCGGTCTCCCACGCCTCACGCTGGTTGAGGATGGTGTCGACGCAGACCGCGGTCTTGCCGGTCTTGCGGTCGCCGATGATCAGCTGGCGCTGACCGCGGCCGATCGGGGTCTGCGAGTCGATGGCCTTGATACCGGTCTGCAGCGGCTCGGACACGCCCTGGCGCTGAACCACCGACGGAGCCTGGAGCTCCAGCGCGCGGCGCTCGGTCGACTCGATGTCGCCCTGGCCGTCGATCGGCTGGCCGAGCGGGTTGATGACGCGGCCGAGGAACGCGTCGCCGACCGGCACCGAGAGGACCTCACCGGTGCGCTTGACCTGCTGGCCCTCTTCGATCTTCTCGAAGTCGCCGAGGATCACGACGCCGACGCTGTGCTCGTCGAGGTTCAGCGCGACACCCAGCACACCGCCTGGGAACTCGAGGAGTTCCTGGGTCATGACCGAGGGAAGCCCCTCGACGTGCGCGATACCGTCGCCGGCGTCGATGACGGTACCGATCTCTTCGCGCTCGGTGTCGGCGGAGAACGAAGATACGTAGTCCTCGACGGCGCTTTCGATGTCAGAAGCGGAGATTGTCAACTCTGCCATGGTTCTTCGTCTTCCTGCCTGGAGTTAATCGGGTGGTCTGTGGAGTTCCGGAGTCTGTATCAGTGCTGTCGTTTCTTCGCGCGAGCGCTCATCAATCCGGAAGCTGCGTCTGGGCGGCCGCCAGGCGCGAGGCGATGGAACCGTCGATGATCTCGTCGCCGACGGCGATCGAAAGCCCGCCGAGCAGTTCCGGATCGACGTGCAGCTGGACGCCCACCGGACGCCCGTAGATGCGCGTCAGCACGTCGGTGAGCCGGGTCCGTTGCGCATCGGACAGCTCCGCGGCGGCCGTGACGTGGGCGACGATCTCGCCCCGGCGCGCGACTGCGAGCTCTGCGAGGTCGACAACGGCCTCGTCGGCGCGCTCCCCGCGCAGAAGCCCGACGGTTTGGCGCAACAGTTCGGCAGCGGTGCCATTGGCGCCGGAAGAATCGATCACCTTGTCCAGCAGCCCGATCCGGCCCTCGGCAGGAGCTGTGTAGTCGCTCAGCAGCGAAGTCAGGCGGGGCTGGTCGTCGAGCAGGCGGCCGAACCGGAAGAGCTGCTCCTCCACCTCGTCGACCTCGTCGGAGACCTCGGCCCGCTTCAGCAGGGCGAGCCTCGCGAGGTGCTCGATGGCGTCGACCAGATTGGATTCCTCGGACCAGCGCTGTGACACGGCGGTCCGCACGAGGTCGAGGGTGTGGTCGTCGACCTTGCCCGACAACAGGGTCTCGGCGAGACGGATCTTGGGTGCCGGATCGTCGGTGGGCCTGGCGAGGTGCCTGGCCAGCACCGGCTGGGAGATCAGCAGACGCGCGACCGAGACCAGCTCGTCGGCCAGCGTGGTCAGTCCGGGCTCACGCAGTCGGCCTGCGACGGTGTCGAATTCGCTGACGAGTGTGGCGAGCGAGTCGCGGCTGGCCGCACGCAGGCGGGCGGTGGCGCCGGTCTCGATGGTCGCCTCTGACGGCGTCATCTGATCCAGTTCGTCCAGGAACCGGTCGACGGTCGCCGCCTGGGCCGCCGGGTCGGCGACGTGGGCGCGGACGAGTTCGTCGGCCTTGCGGACGGACTGTTCACCCAGACCGGCCCGCAGCTGACGGATCACCTGCTGGCGCATCATCTGAAGCTGCTGCGCGCCTTGCGATTTGATTCGCTCGGCTTCCAGGCCCGCCTGCTCCTGCAGCTGGGCCTCGATGCGCTCGGAGTCGTGCTTGGCCTCTTCGGTGACCTTGGCCGCCGCCGCTTTGGCATCTTCGACGGCCTTGGCGTGCATCGCGTCCGCATCGGCGAGCTTCCTCTCCGCTTCCGCGCTCTCGGCGAGTGCGACGCGGATGGCCTCCTGCTGCTTCTGCATCAGGCCCTTCACCAGCGGAACGACCCACTTCATGAGGATTGCGACGATGACCGCGAACCCGATCAGCTGGCCGATGAATGTCGACATCTACTGGCTCCCGCCTGATTTCACATCAACGCCGAGGATCCGGCTGGCCAAGGTGGAGGAAAGGTTGCCCACCGAGTCCTGCAGTTGGGTCTGCGTCGATGCGCGCTGATCGGACAGCTCGGCGTCCGCTTGACGCACGGTCTCGGCGACCTCGTCGCTGGCCTCGGCCCGCTTCTCGTCGACGACCTGCCTGCCGGCTGTCCGGGCTTCGTCACGAATGGACGATGCCTGCGAGCGCGCACCGGCCATGGTCTCGTCGTAGTCGGCCTGGGCGGCGGCGACCTGCTCGGCCGACTTGCGGTTGTCCGCGGCAGTCTTGGCCAGCATCGCCTCACGTGCAGCAATAACCTTGCTGACGGGAGGCACAACCCATTTCGCGATCACCCCAAGGGTGATCAGGAAGATGAGCAGTACCACGAAGAAGGTGCCGTTGGGGACCAGGAAGTTGCTCTGGCCCCCGCCTTCTTCCGCGGCGAGGAGGGATACGGTCACTTCACCCATGCCGATGGATTACGACGCGCCCGGCGTGGCGAAGACGAACAGCGCCATGAAGGCCAGGTTGATGAAGTACGCGGCCTCGACCAGGCCGACGGTGATGAAGAACGGTGTGAACAGGCGACCCTGAGCCTCGGGCTGCCGGGCGATGCCGGCGATCAGGGCGTTACCCGCAATACCGTCACCGATGCCGGCACCGATGGCGCCGCCACCCATGATCAATCCGCCGCCGATCAGAGCGCCGGCCGTGATGAGGGCCTGTGGATCCATTCCTTATTCCTCCTTGATAACTGGCGGCGGTGCCGCCAGATTTCGTGGTCGTACGGGTCGTGCAGGTCTAGTGGTGGTCTTCGTCCAGTTCCATCGACTGGCTGAAGTACAGGATCGTCAGCAGAGCGAAGATGAACGCCTGGATCAATCCGACGAACAGGTCGAACGTCTTCCAGATCGCGTTGGGCGCCCACTGGACGTACCAGGGGAACATCGCGATGAGCGCCACCAGGATGCCGCCGGCGAAGATGTTGCCGAAAAGTCGGAGTGCCAGCGAGATCGGCTTGGCGAGCTCTTCGACGATGTTGATCGGCGCCAGGAAGGCGACGTGCCCCTTGACGACCTTGATCGGGTGCCCGATGATGCCGCGACGCCAGATGCCCGCGGCGTGGTAGCAGATGAACACGAACAGCGCGAGCGCCAGTACGAAGTTGATGTCCGAGGCCGGTGGCTTGTACAGCTCGGCGGCAGCGCCGTCGGATCCGCCGTACTGCCAGGGAAACACGGCCAGCCAGTTGGAGATCAGGATGAAGGCGAACAGTGCGACGGCCAGCGGCAGCACGAACGGTGCGACCTTCATCCCGATGGAGCCCTCGATCTGCTGGCGCATCTGGATGGTGAGTGCCTCCCAGAACAGCTGCACACCGCCGGGCACGCCCGTCGCGGTGACCTTGGACTTCAGGAAGAACGCCAGCCCGATGATGATCACCGCGGTGATCGCGGTGGCGAGGATGGTGTCGCCGTTGAACGTCATACCGAACATCTCGAACACCAGCGTGTGGTGTCCGACGTGGATGGCGGCGCCACCTTCCTCAGCGGCGAGGATGGATTCGGTCATCGTCCCTGTCATTTCCCGTTCAGTCGGTCCAGCGCGTTCATGGCGTCAGATCAATTCTTCGAATCGGTGTCGAGCACGTTGAGGCCCTCGCTGCGGATCTTCTTCATCACCGGCAGGCTCGTGCTGAGCACCAGCAGGGCCTGGAAGATCGCAAGACCGAAGAGCACCGCGATGCCGCCGTGCTCACGGAAGACGAAGGCGATGGTGAGTGCGACTGCGGTGATGACCAGCAGCCGGGTCGCCGAGTTCACCGCCATCTTCTTCTTCAGCGGGTGGTCCTCGGCGGTGATCGCCTCGACCGCCCGGCGCACCAGCAGAGCGTTGATCAAGCCGAGGCCTAGGCCGACCCCGAAGAAGGCGCCGAAGAAGATGTTGCCCGTGAACCCGGACGCCAGCAGTGCGACACCGGTCAGAGCAATGCACACGATGAGGAGGCGGACCGGCCTGAATGCAACGGATGGGAACACCAACGGCGCGTCTTGCGCTGGCGTCGTCACTGCGTCACCTCTATCCCGCGGTCGTCGAAACTGATAGGCCACAAGGAGGTCGCCTCGATGTTCCTGTGCGTGGCGCCCGTAGCGTATCGGAGCGCGATGCGCACGCTGGAATCACCCAAGGGGTAGCTCCCTGTTTCGGTCAAAATGTCGGTCGGTATTCCGTTCCGATCGGTACTGAGAAGTGAACGCACCGAGCGGCCCGGGGGCCGGCAACCCGCGAGGTCTTTTCGGGTTCTCACAAAACCCTAACACATGGTGAGGGCCATAAAAGAGGGCCTACTACTTTTCGTCGTATACCTCGGCCACGGGTCCATTTCGGCGCCTCAGCAGCGGTATCAGGGTGACGACGACGGCGATCAGGACGGCTCCCGCCATGACCACCGCGGTGCGGCGCGGGTCGAAGAAAATCGTGCTCGCAGCCCCCAGCGCCGCGATGCCCACCCAGAGGTAGATGAGCAGCACCACCCGACGGTGCGAGTGGCCGATCTCGAGCAGTCGGTGGTGCAGATGCATCTTGTCGGGGCTGAACGGACTCAGCCCTTTGCGGGTGCGCCGGATGATCGCGAGCAGCATGTCGAGGGCGGGGACGAACATGACAGCGACCACGAGCAGGAACGGTGACAGCAACGCGAACACATCGCGGGCGCCGTACGCGGTCTGCGAGATCGGCCCGGCGGCGGTGGTCGACGCCGCGGCGAGCATCAGGCCGATCAGCATCGACCCGGAATCGCCCATGAAGATCCGGGCCTTGTGGAAGTTGTGCGGAAGAAATCCGAGGCATACACCCGCCAGCACGACCGAGATGACGGCAGGCGGATAGAACAGCACGTCGCCGCCGTGGTCGCGCAACAACCCGACAGAGAACATGCAGATGGCCGACGCCGTGATGAGGCCGAGGCCGGCCGCCAGCCCGTCCAGGCCGTCGACGAAGTTCATCGCGTTGACGATGGCCACCGTCAGCGCGAGGGTCAGCATGATGGAGGCCACCTGGTCCAGCACGATGGTGCCGACGCCGCCGATCGGGATGTACAGCACGCTCCAGGCCACGCCCATCGTCACGAGCACGCTTGCGGCGGTGATCTGACCGGCGAACTTGGTCAGAGCGTCCAGCCCCCACCGATCGTCGATCAACCCGACGAGCATGATCAGCCCACCGGCGACGACCACCGCGGGCAGGCCGGACGAGTAGACGAACCCCCGGGTCAGCGCGGGCAGCTGCGAGGCCAGCAGGACGGCCGCCACCACGCCGAGGTACATCGCCAGCCCACCCATCCGCGGGGTCGGCTGCACGTGGACGTCGCGTTCGCGCGGGAAGGCCACCGCGCCCCAACGGGTGGCCAGCACCCGAACCCAGCCGGTGGCCAGGTAGGTGATGATCGCCGCGGTCAGACCGACCAGCGCGAGTTCCCGCAGCGGCACACCCGCGCCGCGGTCGGAGAGCGCGATCAGGCTCTCCCCCGCCTGTGTGGCGGTGATCGTCGCTGGACCCAGATGCACGAAAGTCCAGATCACTCTGCCTGAGGGGCGGTGAGGGTCTGCGCTTCCACACCGAGTACGGCCGCGATCGCGTCGAGGGTGACCGGGCCTTCCCGCAGCACCCGGGGATGTGCACCGGTGAGGTCGACGATCGTCGATGCCGCCTGCTGCTCGGCCTGGCCGCCGTCGAGGTACACCTCGACGAGGTCGCCGAGCTGATCGCGGGCTTGTCCGGCGGTGACCGCGGCGGGGCGACCGGAGATGTTGGCACTGGATACGGCCATCGGGCCGACCTCGCGCAGCAACTCGATCGCGACGGGGTGCAGCGGCATCCGCAGCATCACCGTGCCGTTGGCGTCGCCGAGGTCCCACTGCAGGGACGGCGCCTGCCGGACGACCAGGCTCAACGCACCCGGCCAGAACGCGCGGATCAGTTCTTTGGCACTGTTGGGCACCGAATAGACCAGCCCCTGGATGGTGTGCCACGAGCCGACCAGCACGGGCACCGGCATGTTCCGCCCTCGCCCTTTCGCCGCCAGCAGCGCGGCGACTGCCTCGCTGTCGAAGGCGTCGGCGCCGATTCCGTAGACCGTGTCGGTGGGCATGACGACCAGACTGCCGCCCTTGAGGGCACTGATCGCCGAGGCGATCCCGGTCGCACGCTGTTCCGGATCGGCACAGTTGAACATTTCTGCGCTCATGCGCGATCCGCCTTCGCTTCTCGCTGCGTCATGCGCGATCCGCCTTCGCTTCTCGCTGCGTCATGCGCGATCCGCCTTCGCTTCTCGCTGCGTCATGCGCGATCCGCCTTCGCTTCTCGCTGCCGTCACACTCGCCAGCCTCTCACCCGGTCCGCACCGCGGTCACGAATCGTGGCCGGCCTGCGAGGTCGTGTCGGGCCGTCACCTCGCTGAAACCGCCGACCCGCAGGAACGCGTCGACGGTCTGTCGTGTCGTCGTGTCGTCGTGCTCGACGGCGCAGCGGCCGCCGGGCACAAGCAGCCGGGCCGCCGCGGTGACGATGGGCTCTATCACCGCCATGCCGTCCGCGCCGCCGAACAGCGCGTGCGCCGGGTCGTGCTGGGCCACTTCAGGGTCCAGAGGCGTGCCGTCGGGGATGTAGGGCGGGTTGGCGACGAGCAGGTCGACGGCGCCGTCGAGCGCACCGAGCAGGCCGGGCTCGGTGACGTCTGCACGCACCAGCTCCACGGCGGTGCCGGCGACATTGCGCTGCGCATAGGCGAGCGCCTCGTCGGAGTCGTCGACGGCGATGACCCGCGCGCCTGGAATGCTCCGCGCCAGTGCCACCGCCAGCGCACCCGACCCGGTGCACAGGTCGACGATCAATGGGTCACTCGACAATTGCTGCGCTGCAGCCCATTCCAGTAGGGATTCGGTTTCCGGCCGCGGCACGAACACGCCGGGGCCGACGTGGACGGTGACCGGGCCGAACGCCGCGGTTCCGATCAGGTGCTGCAACGGGACGCGCTCGGCGCGCTGGGCGATCAGCTCGCGCAGGCGCGCATCGAACGTGACGTCGGGCTCGACGAACGCGACGCGTCCGCGCTCGGTCCCTGCCGCGTGGGCCGCCAGGAACTCCGCGTCGACCCGAGGCGATCCCACCCCTGCCGCGGCGAGAGCGGCGGTGGCGTCGTCGATCATCTGTCGCATGGTCGCAGCCCGATCGGCGACGTTCACGTGCTCTGCAACCGGGCTTGCTTGTCCGCGGCGGCGAGGGCGTCGAGCAACGCGTCCATGTCGCCGTCGAGCACCTGGTCGAGGTTGTGCGACTTGTAGTTGATCCGGTGATCGGCGATCCGGTTCTCCGGATAGTTGTAGGTACGAATCCGTTCGCTGCGGTCGACGGTGCGAATCTGGCTGGCGCGGTCGGCCGATGCGTCAGCACTGGCCTGCTCCTCGGCGAGCGCCTGGAGGCGCGCCGCCAGCACCAGCATGGCGCGGGCTTTGTTCTGCAGCTGGCTGCGCTCGTTCTGGCATGTCACGACGATGCCGGTGGGCAGGTGGGTGATGCGGACGGCGGAGTCGGTGGTGTTGACGCCCTGACCGCCTTTGCCGGATGACCGGTAGACGTCGATGCGCAGATCTGACTCGTCGATCTGGACCTGCTCCACCTCTTCGGGTTCGGGGTAGACGAGCACGCCGGCCGCCGAGGTGTGCACGCGGCCCTGCGACTCGGTGACGGGCACCCGCTGCACGCGGTGGACGCCTCCTTCGAACTTCAGCCGGGACCACACACCGTCGGCGGAGTCACCCTTGCTGCTGATCGACAGCGTCGCGTCCTTGTAGCCACCGAGATCGGAGGTCGTCTCGCCGAGCATCGTGACAGTCCAGCCATGCCGTTCGGCATAGCGGATGTACATCCGGGCCAGGTCCGCGGCGAACAGCGCCGACTCCTCGCCGCCCTCACCGGACTTGACCTCCATCACGACGTCGTCGGCGTCGTGCGGGTCGCGCGGGGCGAGCAGGTCGGTCAGCTGCGTCTCGAGCTTGTCGACGGTGGCGTCGAGCTCGTCGACCTCGTCGGCGAAGGAGTCGTCGTCGGCGGCCAGTTCGCGGGCCGCGCCCAGGTCACCGCGGGCTTCCTCCAACTTGCGGTACGTCGCGACGATGGGCGACAGCTGCGCGAAGCGGCGGCCCGCCTTCCGCGCTGCGGCTGGGTCAGCGTGCAGTTCGGGCTCGGACAGACGCTGTTCCAACTCGGCATGCTCGGCCAGAATCACCTCGATCGCGGGTGCGGCCTTGGTCATCTCGCCTCCTCGGGCAAACCGTGTTCCAGATCTGTTCCCTTAATCACGAAACGGCGCCCAACTCTGCACACGAAGGAGCAGAGCGGGCGCCGAACGGAGAAGCTATTTGTCGGCAGTCTCGCCGGCAGCCTTGCGCTTGCCGTAGCGCTTCTCGAAGCGGGCGACGCGGCCGCCGCTGTCGAGAATCTTCTGCTTGCCGGTGTAGAACGGGTGGCACTGCGCGCAGACCTCGACAGTGATGTTTCCGCTCTTCTTGGTGCTGCGGGTGGTGAAGCTTGCGCCGCAACCACACAGCACGGTGGTCTCGACATAGTCAGGGTGAATACCCGATTTCATGGTGTCCTCTTCGATCGTGGCTCCGGGTCGCCCTCCCCGTCTCGGGGAGTTACGGCGTGAACCGGAACCGAGGTGTTGGGCGGTCCACCCGGCCGAGGCCGGCAGACTGACATGCATTATGCCAGGTCAACCACCAGTAGCCTAAACGCCCACACGGCGGGCACTATTCCTGTCCCGGCACCGTCCGGTAGACCGTGCCGTCGCGCTTCCACAACGTCCGGCCGGCCAGATCGGTGCCCATGGCGACGAGTTCGCGCTTGAGCACCTTGTTCGTCGCGGTGCTGGGCAGGTCGTCGGCGATCCAGACGTAGCGCGGCCACGCTTTGGGCGACAGGTCGGGCTGCCCGGTCAGGAACGCCTCGAACTCCTCGGGCGTGAGCTTCGCGTCGTCCTGCAGCACGATCGCGGCCATCACCTGGTCGCCGACGTACTCGTCGGGAACGGGGTACACCGCCACCCGGCTGATCGCGGACAAGCGGATCAAGATGCGCTCGATCGGTGCCGCCGTCATGTTCTCGCCGTCGACCCGCATCCAGTCGGCGGTGCGGCCAGCCAGGTAGATCCAGCCGTCGGCGTCGCGGTAGGCCAGATCGCCGGACCAGAACATGCCGTGCCGCATGCGCTCGCCGGTGGCACCCTCGTCGTTGTAGTAACCGGCGAACATGCCGGCCCCCTGCGTGTTGACCAACTCGCCGATCGCCGTGTCGCCGTTGACCAGCGCTCCGTGCTCGTCGAATGCCGCGACGTCACATTCGGTCAGCGTCTCGGCGTTGTAGATCGCCACGCCGGGAAAACCTTTGCCGATCGACCCGGGCGGGCAGCCCTCCTCCCGCGTCACCGTCACCGCGTTCTCGGTCGATCCGAAGCCGTCCCACACTTCGCAGCCGAAGCGCCGGGAAAACTCGGCGATGTCGCGGTCGCTGGCCTCATTGCCAAACGCCACGCGCAGCGGGTTGTCGATGTCGTCGGGCCGTTCGGTGCTGGCCAGGATGTAGGCCAATGGCTTGCCCACGTAGTTCATATAGGTGGCGCCGTAGCGGCGGACGTCGTCGATGAACCGCGTCGCGGTGAAGTGAGCGGGTGCCATCGCCGCGCCGGAATTCAGTGCGACGGACCACCCGGCCAGCACCGCATTGCTGTGGAACAGCGGCATGGACAGATAGCAGACGTCGTCGGGGGTGAGCTCGTATCGGCCGGCCAGCGCCGCACCCGCCAGCAGCACCATCGCGTGCATCATCTTGACGGCCTTGGGGTCGCCGCTGGTACCGGAGGTGAAAATGAGCATGTAGGTATCGGTGGCGCTGACTTCACGGTGCGGTGTCAGCTCACCGGCCTGCGCCATCAGCTCGTCCCACTCCGGGGTATCGATCACCAGAAGCCGAACCCCCGGCAGCTCCACGCCGTCCAACAGCTCCCGATGGGCGGCGTCGGTGATGACCAGCTGGCAGTCGGCACGCTGGATGTCCCGGGCAAGTGCGGCGCCCCGACGGGTGTTGTTGATACCGCACACAACGTAGCCGCCGAGGCCGGCGGCAGCCATCGCGGTGAGCATGTCGGGGGTGTTGCCGAGCAGAACGCCGACGTGCATGGCGCGCGCGGGGTCGGCGAGGCCGATCAGCGCAGCAGCCTGCACCGCGGCGCATTCGAGGTGCTCACGCCACGTCCACGTATGGCCGTCGAACTTCACCGCGATGCCGTCGCTGTCGGCTCGTTCGCGCAGCAACTGCTGAACTGTCTCGGCCAAAACCGCCCGTCCTTCGCACTCGTGAACAGATTGCGATAGTTGTCTACCGCACCGGCCGCGCGAAGCGTACCTCAGCCCCTGCACCGCTTTCATTTGCGAAGATATGTCGATGAGCGTCGGCACTGCTGCCAAATCCCCGGCCACCCCGGAGGCCAAGCCTCCGGCCCGGTCCGTCAAAGACCGGCTGATCGACGCAGCGGAACAGTGCCTGACCGCGAAAGGCATCCGCGCCACCACCGTGTCCGAAGTAGCCGAGGTGGCCGGCGTCAGCCGCGGTTGGCTCTACCGACACTTCCCCGACAAAGCCGAGCTTCTCGGCGCCGCCATCGTCCGGCTCAACGACGCGTTCTGGACCGAGTCCCGCACCCGCCTCGACGCGGTGACCGGACTGGACCAGCAGATCGCGGTGGGCGTGGGGCTGGCGCGGAAAGAGTCCGAGACCCCGGGCGCGCTGGTTCTCAAGCTTCGCCAGGAGGAACCGGAGGCGTTCACGGCGTGCGTGGGCCTTGGCGTGCGGAGCCTGATCCCGGAGATCGCCGCATTCTGGGAGCCCTACGTCCAGGCGGCCGTCGACCGGGGTGAGATCCATCAGGACACCAACCGCGCCGAAGCCGCCGAATGGATCGCGCGGATCATGATGAGCCTCGCCACCGTGCCGGGTGAGCAGTGCAACGTCGACGACCACGATTCGGTGCTGCACCATGCGCGCCGCTACATCGTGGCCGCGTTGCGCAGCGATCCGGCGGGCTGACCTACAGCGACTCGGCGACCGCCGCGGGCCGTCCGGTCAGCAGCATCAGCAGGTCGCGGATAGGGGCCGCCACCTCCCGCCCTTCGCCGGCGGAGAAGTCCGCGTCGGTCGCCACCAACCTGGTGCCGGCCAAGCGTTTCCGCGCCCGGAAGGGAAACCCCATGCCCCACACCCGCTCTGCCGCCGCGACGGCCGCGTCGACGGGCATGGGTCGGTGGATCCCGAGGGGTACGCAGATGTCCTGGGCGTGCACGAGGACGTCGGTCAGCGGGTCGAGTTCGGTGGTTCCCGGGGGATGTCGCCGGGTCCCGACGACGGAGCGCAGGGCGGCGGCCAGTTCCGCGGGCGGCCTGGTGTCGGTGACGGCCATCCGGTTGACCACAGCGTTGAACCGGAAGCCGCTGCGCGCGGCCTCCAGCAGCATGCGAGGCGCACTGATCGTGGAATGCGTCAGATGCGCTGCGACGTGACGAACGGTCCAGCCCGTGCACAGCGAGGGCGTGTCCCACGCCGCGGGATTGTCGGCATCGATCTGCTCGATCAGGTCGGCCATCCCCCGCCGCTGCTCGTCGATGTGCTTCCACACAGTGTCACGATCCATTGACGCCTCACCCTTTTAGTCAGGAACACTGACGAATATAGTCAGGCTCTCGTACTAAAGTCAACGCATGGACGAACAGCCGAGCACCGCGGTGCTCATGTTCATCGCACACCGCGAGGCCGAGAGCCGGGTGATGGCCGCGCTGGCGCGGTCCGGCGCCGACGACCTGACCCTCGCCCAGTCGCGGCTGCTACAGCGGCTCGATCCCGCCGGGATGCGGCTGACGGATCTCGCCGACCACTCAGGGGTGACCAAACAGACGGCGGGCGCCCTTGTCGATCAGCTCGAGCGCGCCGGATACGTGGCGCGCCGGATGGATCCGACCGATGCCAGAGCTCGCCTGGTGACGCTGAGCGACAAAGGCGTCGAGGTATGCCGGAGTGCGGCCCGCGAGGTGGCCGCGGTTGAGCGGGAGTGGCGAAAGCACTTGGGCGACAGGCGTTTCGACGCAATGCGGGCCGCGCTGCTCTCGCTGCGCGACATCACCGACCCATACAGGTGACCTCGGTGTAGTTGGTCGCGCTGAGGTTGACCAACTACACCGAAATCGCTCAGTCGTGGTCGTTGCCGCCGGGGGTGTTCTTCGACACCTGGACCAGGAACTCGTAGTTGTTCTTGGACTTGCGCAGCTGGCTCATCAACAGGTCGATCGCCTGATGCGGGTCCAGACCCGAGAGCACCCGGCGCAGCTTGTGCACCACCGCGAACTCGTCGGCGGACAGCAGCAGCTCGTCCTTACGGGTGCCCGACGGGTTGACGTCGACCGCGGGGAAGACGCGCCGCTCGGAGATCTTGCGGTCGAGCTTGAGCTCGGCGTTACCGGTGCCCTTGAACTCCTCGAAGATCACCGTGTCACCGGTGGAGCCGGTCTCGACCATCGCGGTGGCGATGATCGTCAGCGACCCGCCTTCTTCGATGTTGCGCGCGGCGCCGAGGAAGCGCTTCGGCGGATACAGAGCGGTGGAATCGACACCACCGGACAGGATCCGGCCCGAGGCGGGCGAGGCGTTGTTGTAGGCGCGGCCCAGCCGGGTGATCGAGTCCAGCAGCACGACAACGTCCTTGCCCTGCTCGACCAGGCGCTTGGCCCGCTCGATGGCGAGCTCGGCGGCCTGGGTGTGGTCGGACGGCGGCCGGTCGAAGGTGGAGGCGATGACCTCACCCTTGACCGAGCGCTGCATGTCGGTGACCTCTTCCGGCCGCTCGTCGACGAGCACCACCATCAGGTGGCATTCCGGATTGTTGCGGGTGATCGCGTTGGCGATGTCCTGCATGATCGTGGTCTTACCGGCCTTGGGCGGAGACACGATCAGGGCGCGCTGCCCCTTGCCGATCGGCATGATCAGGTCGATGACGCGCGTCGTCAGCTTGTCCGGAGTCGTCTCCAGACGCAGCCGCTGGTTCGGGTAGAGCGGTGTGAGTTTCTGGAACTCGGGCCGCTTCTTGGCTTCCTCGACCGGCTTGCCGTTCACGCTGTCCAGCCGGACGAGCGGGTTGAACTTCTGCCGCTGGTTGGTGTTGTCGCCGCCATCCTTGGGGACGCGCACCGCGCCGGTGACCGCGTCGCCGCGCCGCAAACCGTTCTTGCGGACCATGTTCATCGAGACGTACACGTCGTTCGGACCGGCGAGGTAACCCGACGTGCGCACGAACGCGTAGTTGTCGAGTACGTCGAGGATGCCGGCCACGGGCTGCACGACATCGTCCTCGCGCAGCTCGGTGTCGCGGTCCTGACCCCCGCCTGCGTTGCCGCCGCCCTCACCGCGGTCGCGGCGCTTGCGGTCGCGGAACCGGCGGCCCCGACGACCTTGCCGGCCATCGCCGTCGTCGTCGAGGTTGTTGTCGCCGCCGCGGTCGCGGTTGTTGTCGCCGCCCCGGTCACGGTTGTTGTCGCCGCCCCGGTCGCGGGCGTTGTTGTCGCCCCGGTCGCGCGCACTGTTGTCGCCGCCGCGACCGCCACGGTTCTGGCCGCCGCCGTCGGACCGGTTGTCCTGCTCGGAGTCGGCCTTGTTGTCCTGGTTGCGGTTGTCCTGGTTGCGGTTGTCCTGGTTCCGGGTGTCCTGGTTGCGCTGATTGTCCCGGTTCTGCCGGGTGTCGCGGCCACCAGCCTCCGGATCCTGCTGCGACTTCTTGTCACGGTCCGCGGCCTCACCGGCGTCGGCTTGCGTGGCGTCGGCGTTGTCCTCGCTCTTGGCGGGCTCGTTCGTCGGGCCGCCCTGCTCACGCGAGGCGCCCCGGCGCTCACGGCGACGCTGAGGAGGCTGCGCATCCGCGGTCTGGGCGGTTGCGTCGCCGCCGGCCGCACCCTTGTCGCTCGTGTCCGTGGACTCGGCAGGGGCCTCTGCGGGGGCAGGCGAAGCGGCCTTGGGCGCGGACGTGCCGTTGGATTCGCCGCGACGTTCCCGGATGGCCGCGATCAGTTCGCCCTTGCGCAGGCCGGAAGCGCCTTCGACACCGATCTCCTTGGCCAGAGCGCGCAGCTCCGGCAGGACCATGCCGGTCAGAGCACCACGACGAGCGGGGGCGGCCGCTGCCGGGGCATCATCCGCGGCGGGCGCCGAGACGGGCGCACCTGCTTCCGCGGAGGTGGAGACGTTTGTCACGGACTTCGGCAGCTCACTGCTTTCGTTGCTGCCATCAGCCGTGATGAGGTCCGTATCAGTCACGGATTTCCTTTCTTCCCTCGCTGATCGGAGTCACGCGGGGGTTCAGTGCGTTCAGCCAATCCGCTGAACGCCGAGGTCACACCATTGCCACTGCAACGATGATCGCCGGGTCTCGCCGGGATACGGCGAACCGTCAGTCCACAAATTTGAACACCTGAAAGAAGAGTCGTCCTAGTGTCGGCGCAGGTAAAGAAGCTGCGATTGCTGGACGAGAGCGAGAATAACCCGCATCCGAGTTGGAAGCAAGAAACCCGATGATTCGCATGATGCAGGTGTTACTGCTGCCCACTCGTCATCCGGCTGCGGACAGATGCTCCTGACGACCACGTTACGCCGTCGCCGACGGACATCCTGCCGACGGTGAACCCGCTGCGGCTGCCGTATTCGACGGCTTCGGCAGGTAAATCAGTCTCGGTGCTCAGTGCAAGCACTGCGGGCCCGGCTCCTGACAACACTGCCGCAACTCCACAACGCCGCAGCACCGCGAGGTATTCCGCCGACGCCGGCATCGCGGCGGCCCGCTGCGGCTGATGGAGCGCATCCTCGGTTGCGAGCATCAACAGATCCGGGCGCTCGGTGAGTGCGACCACCAGCAGCGCGGCGCGACTGACATTGAAACGAGCTTCGGTGTGGCTGACCTGCTCGGGCAACAGGACCCGGGTCTCCGCGGTCGACGACCGCACCTGCGGAATCGCGGTGAAGATATTGATGTCGGGATGCAGCCGGATCGGCGCTGCGCCGTAGCCCGGCGCATCGACGCCGGGTTCGGTCCAGGACACCACGGCACCGCCGAGAACCGCGGCCGCCGCGTTGTCCGGGTGGCCTTCGAACTCCGAGGACACCTGAACCAAGCGCTCGGTCGACATCGGAGTGCAATCGTATTGCGCCGCAAGACCGTTGGCGGCAGCCAGACCGCCAACCACTGCAGCAGCCGAAGACCCGAGACCTCGGGAATGCGGAATGTTGTTGCGGCACCGCACAATGAGCCCGGACGCGGCCAGACCGTTCTCCCGCAGGCCACGCTCGATGGCACGGACCACCAGGTGCGAAGCGTCCAGCGGAACCTGGCCTTCGCCTTCGCCCTCGACCTCGATGACAAGGCCGGAGTCGGTTGTCTCAAGCGCGATCTCGTCGTAGATGCTGACTGCCAGACCCATGGAGTCGAAGCCTGGGCCCAGATTGGCGCTCGAGGCCGCGACCACGGCCGTGGCGGCCAGACCGGGAGGGAGTGTGCGGGTCACCGGCTGCCGCGCTAGACCAGGCCGAGCTTGGCGACCACGGCGACCGGGTCGACCGGCACGGCGATGACCGCAGGCATGCCTTTGAGGGCGGTGTCGGGATCCTTGAGCCCGTTGCCGGTCACGGTGCACACGACAGTCGAACCCTTGGCGACCCAACCATCTTCGATGGACTTCAGCAGGCCGGCGATGCTCGCCGCCGAGGCCGGCTCGACGAAGACTCCTTCGGCGCGGGCGACCAGATGGTAAGCGGCCAGGATCTCCTCGTCGGTGGCAGCCAGGAAGCGGCCGTCGGACTGCTGCTGGGCCTCTACCGCGGAACTCCAGGACGCGGGTGAGCCGATCCGGATGGCGGTGGCGATGGTCTCGGGATCGCTGACCGGTTCCCCGTGCACCAGCGGCGCTGCACCCGCGGCCTGTGTGCCGAGCATGCGCGGCAGCCGCGTGGTCAGGCCGTCTGCGTGGTACTCGGTGTAGCCCTTCCAGTAGGCCGTGATGTTGCCTGCGTTGCCGACGGGCAACGCATGAATGTCGGGCGCATCACCGAGTGCGTCGACGATCTCGAAGGCGGCCGTCTTCTGACCTTCGATCCGGAACGGGTTGACCGAGTTGACAAGTGACACGCTCGGGAAATCAGACGTCAGCTTGCGCGCAAGCTCGAGGCAGTCGTCGAAGTTGCCGTCGATCTGGATGATCTTGGCGCCGTGCATGACGGCCTGCGCCAGCTTGCCCATCGCGATCTTGCCCTGCGGCACCAGCACCGCACAGGTGATGCCCGCCCGAGCCGCGTAGGCAGCCGCCGACGCCGAGGTGTTGCCCGTGGATGCGCAGAGCACTGCCTCCTGGCCGCGGGACACCGCCTCCGTCACGGCCATGGTCATGCCGCGATCCTTGAACGACCCGGTGGGGTTGAGCCCCTCGACCTTCAGGTGCACTGTGCAGCCGGTGTATTCCGACAGCCGTGGTGCCGGCAGCAGCGGGGTTCCGCCCTCCCGCAACGTGATAGGGGTCCAGCTGTCCTCGACCGGCAACCGGTCGCGATACGCCTCGATCAGGCCGGGCCAGGGTTGGTGCACGGCACGGGTGACATTCACGCTGTGGTTCCTTCCATCCGAAGGACGCTGTTGATGCTCTGGACGACTTCCAGGTCGGCAAGCGCGGCAACGGTTTCCGACAGGGCCGCGTCGGTCGCCTGGTGGGTGACCACGACGATGCGGGCGCCACAGCGCTGACCGCCCTGGTCGACCATGCCCTCTTGCCGTACCTCGGCGATGCTGACCTCACGCTTGGAGAACTCCGCCGCCACCGCCGAGAGCACCCCGGGCCGGTCGGCGACATTCATGTTCACGTAGTAGCGGGTGGGGATCAGCCCGATCGACGCGATGGGCAGCTTGGCGTACTTGGACTCGCGGGGGCCGCGGCCACCCTGCACCCGATTCCGGGCGGCCATCACGAGGTCGCCGAGCACCGCCGAGGCCGTCGGTGCACCGCCGGCGCCCTGTCCGTAGAACATCAGCCTTCCCGCCGCCTCCGCTTCGACGACGACGGCATTGAAGGCGCCGTTGACCGAGGCCAGCGGATGCTCCAGTGGCACCAGCGCCGGGTAGACACGGGCCGAAACACGTTCCTGCCCTTGATCGTCGACGAGCCGCTCGCAGATCGCCAGCAGCTTGATCGTGCAGCCGAGCGCGCGGGCCGAGGCGAAGTCGGCTGCGGACACCTTGGTCATGCCTTCGCGGTAGACGTCGTCGGCGGTGACGCGGGTGTGGAAGGCGATCGAGGCCAGGATCGCGGCCTTCGCGGCGGCGTCGTAACCCTCGACGTCGGCCGTCGGATCCGCCTCGGCGTACCCGAGCGCGCTCGCGTCAGCCAGCGCGCTGGTGTAGTCCGCACCGGTGCTGCCCATCTCGGACAGGATGTAGTTGGTGGTGCCGTTGACGATTCCGGCCACCCGCAGCACGGTGTCACCGGCCAGCGACTGGGTCAGCGGACGGATGACGGGGATGGCCCCGGCCACCGCCGCCTCGAAATACAGGTCCACATGGGCGCTCTCGGCAGCCTGGGCGAGCTCGCCGGCCGAGACGGCCATGAGTGCCTTGTTCGCCGTGACGACCGATTTGCCCTGCTCCAGCGCGGCCAGGATCGCCTTGCGTGCGGGCTCGACCGGGCCCATCACCTCGATGACGATGTCGACGTCTTCGCGGGAGACCAGCTCCTCGATGTTGTCGGTGAGCAACTCGGCGGGCACTCCGCGGTCGGCGTCGACCCGGCGCACCCCGATGCCGCGCACCACGAGCGGGGCGCCGATACGCGCGGTCAGATCGTGCGCACTCTCCTCGATGATGCGCACCACCTGGCTGCCCACATTGCCCAGCCCCAGAACGGCTACACCGATTTCACTGTTTTCAGGGTTGGTCACCGCTTCACCTCACTTCCAGACTCAAGAGATCGTCGACCGTCTCCCGGCGCAGGATCAGGCGGGCCCGCCCGTCGCGCACGGCCACCACGGCCGGTCGGCCGATCAGGTTGTAGCGGCTCGACATCGAATAGCAGTATGCGCCGGTGGCGGCGACGCCGAGCAGGTCCCCCGGTGTGACGTCGTCGGAGACCCACGCGTCGCGCACCACGATGTCGCCGCTCTCGCAGTGCTTGCCCACCACGCGCGCCAGCGTCGGGGCGGCATCGCTGACGCGCGACAGCAGCCGGACGTCGTACTCGGCGCCGTAGAGCGACGTCCTGATGTTGTCGCTCATGCCGCCGTCGACGCTGACATACCGGCGGTGCGCGGCCGCGCTGATGGCCACATCCTTGACGGTGCCGACTTCGTAGAGGGTGATGGTGCCCGGGCCTGCGATGGCGCGGCCGGGTTCGACCACCAACTTGGGGGCGGGCAGACCGACCGCTGCCGACTCGTTGCGGACGATGGCCTGCAGCTTGTCGGCGAGCTCGTCCATCGGGGGCGGGTTCTCATGGGCGAGGTAGGAGATGCCGAGCCCGCCGCCGAGGTCGACGATCTCCATCTGGGAGGTCTTGTCGACGCCGAATTCGGCGACCACGTCGCGCAGCAGCCCGATCACCCGGTGTGCGGCCAACTCGAAGCCCGCGACGTCGAAGATCTGGGATCCGATGTGGCTGTGCAGACCCACCAGACGCAGATGGTCGGTCTCGAAGACCCGGCGCACGGCCGTCATCGCCGCCCCGCTGGCCAGCGACAACCCGAACTTCTGGTCCTCGTGCGCGGTGGAGATGAACTCGTGGGTATGCGCTTCGACGCCGACGGTGACGCGGATGAGCACGTCCTGGACGATCCCGTTCTCGCCGGCGATCCGGTCGAGACGCTCGATCTCGGTCATGGAATCGACCACGACGTGGCCGACGCCGTTCTTCACCGCCGCGGTCAACTCGGCAATCGATTTGTTGTTGCCGTGCAACGCGATTCGGCCGGGAGGGAAGCCGGCGTGCAACGCGACGGCCAGCTCTCCCCCACTGCAGACGTCAAGCGCGAGGCCCTCTTCGTCGATCCAGCGCGCTATCTCGGTGCACAGGAACGCCTTGGCGGCGTAGCGGACATGGTCGCCGCCGCCGAAGGCGGCCGAGATGTCGCGGCAGCGCGCACGGAAGTCGGCCTCGTCGATGACGAACACCGGCGTCCCGAACTCGGCGGCGATGTCGGCGACCGAGACGCCGGCGATCGACACGACTCCGTTGTCGCCGCGAACAGCGTTCTGGGGCCAGACATTCGGTGCGAGCGCCAAGACGTCGGCACTGTCACGGGGACGTTCGGCCACCGCGGACGTCTGCCCCTCGTCTGCGTGCCGGGGGCCGGCCGGGTGCGCGATCACATCCGCTCCGGGGCGCTGACGCCCAGAATCGCCAACCCGTTGGCGATCACCTGCCTTGTGGCCGCGCACAGCGCCAGGCGCGCGGCGTGCAGGTCACCGGGCTCCTCATCGCCTTGGGGCAGCACGCGGCACGAGTCGTAGAACCGGTGGTAGTCGCCGGCCAGATCCTCCAGGTAGCGCGACACCCGGTGCGGTTCGCGCAGACTCGCGGCGGTGGCCAGGATCCGGGAGAACTCCCCGATGTTGCGGATCAGGGTGCCTTCCTTGTCATGGGTCAGCAGATCGAGATGCGCGGTGTCGGGCGTGATGCCGAGTTCTGCGGCGTTGCGGGCCAGCGCGGACAGCCGCGCGTGCGCGTATTGCACGTAGTAGACCGGGTTTTCACTGGATGCCGACGACCACAACGCCAGGTCGATGTCGATCGGGGTGTCGACCGAGCTGCGGATCAGCGCGTAGCGGGCGGCGTCCACGCCGATGGCGTCGACGAGGTCGTCGAGCGTGATGACCGTGCCGGCGCGCTTGCTCATCCGGACCGGCTGACCGTCGCGGACCAGGTTGACCATCTGACCGATCAGCACCTCGACGGTGTCGGGGTCGTCGCCGAGCGCGGCGGCGGATGCCTTCAGCCGCGCGATGTAGCCGTGGTGGTCGGCGCCGAGCATGTAGATGCACAGGTCGAATCCGCGCTGCCGCTTGTCCAGGAAGTAGGCCAGATCACCTGCGACGTAGGCCGGCTGGCCGTTGCTCTTGATGACGACGCGGTCTTTGTCGTCGCCGAAGTCGGTGGTGCGCAACCAGACCGCACCGTCCTTCTCGTAGGCGAAGCCGGTCTGGCGCAGCTTGGTGATCGCCTGCTCGACGCGCCCGGACGTGTGCATCGAGTCTTCGTGGGTGAAGACGTCGAAGTCGGTGCCGAATTCGTGCAGCGACTCCTTGATGTGATCGAACATCAGGTTCACGCCGATGGCGCGGAACGTCTCCCGCATCTCGGCATCCGGCAGCGTGAGCGCGTTGGGCTCCTTGGCGAGCACCTGTGTCGCGATGTCGCCGATGTAGTCGCCGGCGTAGCCGTCCTCGGGGGTCGGCTCCCCCTTGGCGGCGGCGATCAGGGAGTTGGTGAACCGGTCGATCTGCGCGCCGTGGTCGTTGAAGTAGTACTCGCGCACCACGTGGGCGCCCTGCGCGCTGAGCACCCGGCCGAGCGCGTCGCCGACGGCGGCCCACCTGGTGCCGCCGATGTGGATCGGGCCGGTCGGGTTGGCCGAGACGAACTCAAGGTTGACCTTCTGCCCGTCCAGATCGTTCGAGTGGCCGTAGCTCGCGCCCGCCGCAAGGACGCTGTCGATGATGGTGTTCTGCGCCGACGCCTCGATGCGCAGGTTGACAAAGCCCGGTCCTGCGACGTCGGCGGCGGCGATACCGTCCTTGGCGACCAGCGCGGCGGCCAGCCAGCCGGCCAGCTCACGCGGGTTCGCGCCGACCTTCTTGCCCAGCTGGAGCGCCAGGTTGGTGGCGTAGTCACCGTGCTCCGGGTTGCGGGGACGCTCGACAGTGACGGTGTCGGGCAGCGCAGCAGCGTCGAGGCCGTGCTCAGCGAGCACGGCGGCCGCGGTGCTCTTGAGCAGCTCGGCCAGATCGGCGGGGGTCACGGGGGTCCATCCTATGGTCTGCGCTGTTGAGGGCCGAATCCGTTTTCGCCGCCGGCACGCGGGGTGCTGCGGGCGCGGCCGGAGCCGCGGTCCGTCGAGGTCGGGGCCTCAGGGTTTCCAGTGGGGATGGTATCGCCGACACGAGGGGCTCATCGATGTCGTTTTCGATGCGTTAGTCTGGTCAGGCCCAACCGGCGCAGCTGACAAGCACGCGCCCCCGTAGCTCAGGGGATAGAGCGTCTGCCTCCGGAGCAGAAGGCCGCAGGTTCGAATCCTGCCGGGGGCACCATAACTAGTGGACGTGAAACACCCGCTAGAAGGTGCTTTCAAGGTTTGCTACAGTGGCCGCAACAAGCGGCCTACCTATCCATTACCTATCCCGGTGAGCTTTGCCGGTGCTGGATTCGTTTGCTGAGACCGCAACCCCACCCGCCTCGGCGGTCTCGCGAAGCTGGTGCATTTTCGCGCAATCCGGTAAAGTCGACAGTGCACTTTGATTTCGCGATGCGGTGTTTCATCCGCTAGCCCGAAAATGGCTTCACCGGCTATTTTTAACTTAGCAAATCGGTGCAGGGCGTGCGTCCGTAGCGCCGGGTGAACAAAGGACTTGTGTCAATACATGTCCATTGTGCTACCCAAAGGAATTTCATGTTTCGTGGCGAAACCCCCTGGCGCGATAATCCCACAGACCGACAAAGAGTCATCTGCGAACGCTACGCACAAGTTATAAAACAAGAAACCAGCAAGGTGGTCGATCCGGAGATAATTCGCGCAGTCCGGTACGTCTTGCTTCGGCAGTCAGGACACGCAATCTTCGATAGCCCCGACGAGCTAGCGATCTTGACGGCACACGCGAAATGCAATCGCAAGCGAGATCGTCTCTTGAAGCTTCTCCAGGACATCGAAGACGAGCTAAAGCGAGCCACAGACAATGATGGTTTAGAGGCATTAATACTGCCTGAACTGCGGGCAAGAGCCAAAGGTCTTGGCGTACTCGACTATCAGGAAATGCGCAAACCAGCGCTCATCGGAGCCATTCGTCGTGCGAGTGATCTCGGAGCTTGATGACAATGCCTAAACGTCAACTGATTTCGACCACCAAGGCGGCTGGGCTCCTTAACGTCTCCCCAAATACCGTTCGATCTTTCATTGGCGCCGGAAGGCTCAAGGGCTACAAAGTGGGACGCCTAGTCAAGGTAGATGCTGCGGAGATTGAAGCTTACCTAGATCGCGTGTCTACCTCGGACTAAATCGTTCTCTCGAGAATGATTTACCGCTAGTACACTAGGACGTGTGACGCTGGTACTGGCTGCCGTAACGGGCCACTACGCTATTCATGCGAGTGACCGGTACACCAGCGTTCGGCCGACGCGCAAGCATCCAACCCCAGATTGGGACATCCATGCCAATAAAACAGTGGTCGCGATAGGCTCTGATTGTTGGTTAGTTCTTGGCTTTTCGGGCCTAGCATATCTCGATGACAAGCCCACGGATCAGTTGATTGCAGAAGCAATTTCAGGTTACGACGATTTATCAGGGAGCGCTGCGTTCATTCCATGGATTGTTTCGCCCCAGCCTCATTATCGCGATATCCGCGATCGTGTAGAGCGCAAGCTCGTTGAAGCTTACTCGCGGCTCCCTAGAAGCACCGCCAGAGACTACGCCACCAGCGTCTTGGCGGCTGGCGTGCAGCGTAAAGACAACTCCATTTATGGTGTCATGTTCAAAATTGTCACTCAGGGCAAAAATTCGATAGCACAAGAACTCGCACCAAGTAAGCTTCGCTGGAATCAGGTATTCACTCAGGCAATTGGTAGTCGAACCAGGAACATAGACATCACTAATCGAGCAAAGCAACGTATTCTGAGTGATGCGGGATCGCCCGAAGAAGTTCGGAATATACTAATGGATGCGGTGTCGGAGTCGAGTAAAGTTGATAGCTCAATCGGCCCCGACATAATGGGCGTTATCCTTAATAAGAAAAGCAACACTATATCTACGTATTTTCGGGCATCTGACCCGCGGCGTCAAGCCGAAATAGCAAGCATAGTTAGCCCAGACGATGAACGCGCTAAACATATCCCAACAGTGGCGACACCCTATGTTCTTGAGCCCGGGATGATCTTCGGGCCGTCGGTAGCGCCGCCCGGTGGCTGGCCTAGCAATAATGGCATCACATTTGAATTTTCGGGCTTCGGCGTAGAACCAGCGGCGTCGAAAGACGGTGGAACATTTATATACGTAGCTGGACAACCACGTAAACCACCGCCGAAGTAGCCCGGTCCGCAGGCCGGTCAGGATGATTCGGTTACCCCGTAGAGACGATCATCTACAGCCCGCGACTGATGTTGACCCGTTCTAGCTGTCTGGGAGTCTTGCCCTTGTACGTGCCGCCGTCGATAGGATCAGCGTCTTCGTATCCCGGTGGCACTAGCCCATCTCCCCACGACAGCTCAGAAGCATCGTTGTTTTCTAAGCTGCGCAGTGTCCAGGGATCTAGCCCCGGTTGATGTTCATAGCTGACGCCACCGGGCCGGTTGCCACTTCGGCTCTGCTTCATTAGCGGTCCCACAGATCAGGCGTGTCATACGGTCCAGACGCCTTAATCTGCATCACGGCTGCCTGACCTCTGCGTCGAGTGCCAACACCAAACGCTCTAGTGTAGAAAGACTCGGTAATCGGATACGACGGAACCGGACCAGGAATGACGCGGAAACCTTGGTATGTTGGGTTGACGTGCTGCCTGAACCCAATTGCGTTGTTAGGGCTGTTGTTTCCGTACGTGGCAGCACAAATCATGTAGTCCTGGGGCACGTCGTCAAGAGCGACAATCCACGCCACCGAATACGATCCCGAAACTTTCAGCCCCTCAAGCTCTGCCGCAGCACGTTGCCCGACGATCTCGTGAGGCGTGTAGAACGCAGGAGCGCCAAGGCCGGGGATGTAATCGTGGTTGGCGATCACGCCTGTCGAATTTTCAACGCCCGCCCTGAAGCTTGCGATTCGGTCCAGCTGAGCAGGATTGACGAAAACCACGATCTGGGACCCGTTAGAAGATCCAAATCCATGTTCGGCTACATTTCGGATCAAAGCTTCGAGGTCTGCCGAATCGACTTCTGCCGAACCGGAAATCATATAGTGAGAGTGGTTGGTAGTGAACGTCTTTCCGAGGTACGAAGGCGGCGGGATTCCATCAGCACCGTTGTAGAGTCCGTAAACCGGAGTCAGGTTCTCGTTCTCACCCTGCTCAGGGTCTAGAAGACGTTGCAGGATAGTCGTATTGACGGTGTAATTGTCCGACTCCAGCGCGTAGTTCAAAGTTGCTCGAACCTGGTCAGCAGTCATGTCCCGCAATGCTTTCCAACTCCAGCGCGATGCGGCGTCATAGTCTTCAAACGTATAGCCGAGCTTCAAATAGGTGTTAGGTGGCCGAAGCGCTTCTGGCACACCGAGTTCTGTGGCGGCCTCGAATTTGTGCAACGCACTGCTCTGTGGGATTGCGTCGGCAGCGTTCGTGTGTCGAAAAGAGAGCAGTCCTGAGAGGGCGGAGCGCAACTCGTTGTATTTCTTGACGACAGCCTGAACCTCATCCCAAATGCGGTTCAGGTCAACATTATCGACTGTATGGGTAACTCTTGGCAGAGCATCGGATTCAAGCTGGATGCCATATTCTGCACCAAACGGCAGGGTTGGCCACTTAGGTTCTAGAACAGTCATTTTCGTCTCTCTCGCAAAGTTTCATGGAAACCGTTAATGCGTAGAGGAATAGGAAGGGCTGGCAAACCCGTGGGATTCCTCTACGCACCCGGCGGCCCTGAGGCCTCGGAGAGGAAATTACGGACCCTGGTCCCACGCTCACTCCTGCCGTCCATTGTCGCGCAGGCCAGCTCGCCCGTCAAGGGTCGACTTGCGGGTGCGCCGACCTGAGACCTATTGCAGCAGAGTCACTTTAAGCGTAGAATCAGTTAGTCGCCACTCAGGCGCAGTCAAAGGCCGATGAGCCAGTCACAACCACGCAAAGGTCACCTTTGCGTGGCTTTCTCTATTGGAAGGACTTGGGTCTATGTCAATAGATCTCGCGGAAATCACGCCGCCTCAACGATTCTTCAAAATGAATGAAGTCCTGTCCCGCATCGCTGCGATGGGCATCGAAATCGATGAGGACACAATCGAATACCACATGTACAGCACGCGCAAAATGCCTAAGCCGGCGAAAAAGGTTAAGCGCGAACGCTACTGGACTCTTGAGCAGATCGACAAGTTCGTCGCGGCGTTGTGACTGCCGTGAAATCAACTGAGAGGAATTTACGATGATGGATGACCTGGCTGAGCACCGTAGGTTGTTGGCCCTCGAGTTGGGTTACGAGCCCTTCGTGCCCACGGACGAGGAATCGGAGTGGATCAAACAGTACGGCAACGTTCTTGGTGACGCATCGTTTCGTAAGCCAACCTTTGGGCTGATCAACAGCAGTGCCGTTGGCCGCGCGCTCAATCGTGAAGTTGTGGACAAGTGGAACGCCAACCGACGGTTTCGCGAAGAGTCCAAGTTCAATCCGATTGGGCCGGTGCCTGGTCGACGCATGAACTTCAACAATCCTACGTCTTTGACGGTACTTCTGCGCATCGTGGCCAAGTTTCCCGAGAAGGCGTATCCGCTCAAAAGCTATAAGGAATGGGATCTTTGGCTGCCAACCAAGTTCACCAACTACCGCGGTTGTGATGTAAAGATCTCCGCCCGCTGTTCGGATGTAGGATTTACTACTATGCCGCTAAAGGGCGGCGAGTTCATCACCGTGCACAAGATCTGCGAAGCCTGCCAACGGTGGTTCTTCGCAAACGATGCCGAGTTGGTCGAACACTATCAGGACGAACTTCTGGGCGATCTTTCGATTGAGCCGACAAATGAAACTCGACTATCTGAACTGATTCCGGCGCCGGGAAGGCCAGATCTACGCGTAGTTGAAGTCTGGCCTTAAGCACGAACAAACCCCCAGAGCGGCTCATTTCTCAGGGGGTTTGAACGCAATGGGATGAAAAAGATGACCGAAACAATGAAGGGAGGCAGCGTGAAAACCTCAGAACGGCTCGATCAAAGATGATGATACCCACTAGTGACGTTGTCTCGCAACCTGTTTGGCCTGATGTTTCTGGGCTGACAGTCGCCAAGGCGGCGGTGACCTATGCTCGCGCGGGATTCTACGTATTGCCAATCAAACCGGGAACGAAAAATGCCGGTTCCGTGCTCGGAATCGGATGGCCCTCTAAATCGTCACGTGATCTCAAGATCGTCGCTGACTGGTGGCGCGAACATCCAGACGCAGGAATCGGTATCCACACCGGACGATCCGGCATCGTTGTCTTTGATGTGGACGTAGACACGCTTCCCAGTGATCTGGCACCTCTACAAGCGGGATTGATTCACCGCAGTCGGGCGGGCACAGATTCTCAGCGTGGGCACTACATTTTTGCCGCTGCTGAGATCTACACCGCGGGAGCTCTGCGGCTATCTGACGGTACAAAGGCCGGCGAAGTTCGATCAGGCAACACAATCATCGTGGTTGAGCCCACTCACCACGCTAACGGTGGGTTGTATCGGTGTGAGCATCCTGGCGAAGTTCCTACCCTCACAGCACCGGCGAGGCAGCTGCTCCTACTCGCACCCAAGATCGGTGACAGTGACGTAGGGGCATTTCTGGCTGCGTATCCCGGCAATGAGGGAGATAACCTGGCCTATTGCCTCAAGCTCGCAGTCCGCCGGTTCAATCATCTGGTCAGAAACTATGAGGACACCGGTATCAGCAACAAACGGTCGAAGAACCGCCATGATGCGATGGCCGATGTTCTCTGTCTAACCCTCAAAGAAGCCCACACGCAGGCTTACAGCGCCGCCGAGGCGGTGGCTGTCCTGCGTCAAGAATGGCGCAAGGCTGTCGAGGGCGACGCTAACCACAGTGAAGCCGATATTGACCGAATGTTGCCGTTCGCTGTAGCTGCCGCCAACGATGACGACCCCATGAAACGGCGGGAGATCATGGGCCGAAGGTACGGCACTGATACCCGTACCACCACACCCAATGTGCAGGCCGGTCAGGCCGCGAGTATTCCGACAGGGCAGAAAGTGCCATCAACCAAGAACCTGATTTCTGACGCTCACTCAGCAGGACAGATCAGGATGAGTGGGCGGTTCGTTGACTTCGCTGAAGGTAGGCTTCTGCATGTCGAGGATTTTGGGTGGTACTACTTCGGCGCTGGGCGCTGGCAACCCGATGTCAACAACACGCGGGTCACGTCGGCAATCCTCAAAATGCTCAAAAAGTGTTGGGAAGATTCGTTTTCTGACTCTGAGCTAGAAAAAGACGTCAGGCGCTGCCAGTCCACAGCAGGTGTTGCCGGTATCCGCAGTCTGTGCGCCAGCTTGCCGGAATTTAGTTGCAGTATGGCTGATTTCGACACAGATCCGCATCTACTGAATTTTAGCAACGGCACCCTGAATCTACGAACGATGGATCTACACAAGCACACACCGGCCGATCGGATCACAAAGATCTGTAGAGGAAACTATGATCCACAGGCACGTTCGCAGCACTGGGATAGCTTTCTGGCGCGAATCCAACCGGATTCGGCTGTGCGCGACTATCTACAGCGGATCGTTGGCAGTGCGCTTGTCGGCGAGGTTCGCGAAGACCTGTTCGTCATCTTGTACGGCACGGCCATGAACGGTAAGACGCGCTTTGATGGCGCGGTGCGAAATGCGTTGGGTAACTATGCCGCTGTAGCTGACCGCAACGTTTTGATGAATGCACCGAATGCTCACCCCACACTGTTCATGGTTTTTCGCGGTGCCCGTTGGGTGAGCGTGGATGAGACCAACCGCAGCGCGCGTATCGATGAAGCCAAAATGAAGATGCTCACCGGAAACAGCGTGATCCCAGCGCGTGGCATGCGTAAGGATTTTATCGAAATCAAGCCCTCCCATACACTTTCGTTGATCACGAACTATCTTCCGCGCATCTCCGGTGATGATGCCGGAAGTTGGCGACGTATCAAAGTCATCCCATTTTCTGTGCGGATTCCTGAATCCGAGATGGACCCCGCCCTGGCGTCAAAGCTCGATCTAGAAGCGGACGCCATCTTGGCGTGGGCTGTTGCTGGGTGGGCAAAGTATCGAGACCAGGGCTTGGTTGATGTACCCAAAGCAGTGCAGCAACAGACAGACGATTATTGGCAATCCAACGATGAGATCGGCCAATTCATCGGCGAATGCTGCGACGTGGCACCGGATTTCAAGGAAAGCAATGCTGACTTGCGAAGGAGCTACGAATCGTGGTGCCACTCAGAACAGGTAGAACCAATGCCGGTGCGTCTATTCAATGCCTACTTCGATCATCTTGGATATGTGAAAACTAAAGGCGGAGAACGAAAAAGGCGCGGAATTCGATTGGCAAGGGTGACCTAAGTTGCCGTCGGAAATCGCCCTGACCTGCAAGGGGGCAAGTTGGGCAGTTTCATCGGTTAGCCCTTAGGAGTATATGCATATGGCTGTTAACCGTAGGAGTTGCCGTAGTTGCCCTACGGTTAGTAGAGCTACCTATTACGGTGTGTAGTAAAGATTAGTTTCACTCTCTTTATTGGCTACCTTGGAACTGGAGGTGAGGTAATGAACGCTAAAGATATTGCGCGGCAACGTAGTCTGATTGCAAAGAGGGTTAAAGCACTGAAGGATCTTTATGCCAGCGATGATCTCAGCACGGAGGATTATCAGCGGGAAATGATTGCGGTGCAGGCACGTAAACGGAAACTACGTAACGCGGAGAAGAAGTTGCAAAGCGTTGAGACGCCTAACCTTCCGGCTGTGGTAAAGGTTAGGCAGGGAAGCAAACGAGGTAGGGAACAACGATTTCCACCTAAAGAAGGCCGCGATGAGTTCGGCAACTCCACCAACAAAGATACAGTGGCGCAGTATGATTCGATCCTTAGCAGTAGCCCTGAAAGACGTTGCAACGGAACAAATGCCCAAGGTGAGCAGTGCCGTAACTTCGCCATCAAGGGTGGTCGGGTCTGCAAATTTCACGGTGGAGCAACCCGGCACGTCAAAGAGGCCGCACGTATCCGTGTCGAGATGGCATCAGATCGATTGATGGGCAAGCTAATTGAGATCGCCTACGACGACGCCCGTCCTGCGTCGGTCCAACTTGATGCGATCAAGGATTCACTCAATCGCGCTGGCCTGACTAAACCTACTCAGATCGAAGTTGGCCCTGCACCGCACGAAGAGATCTTCACCGACATTTTCTCAGGCACTAGAGCGGAGAGCCGTAGAACACGCGGCATTGAAGAGCCGGATTCTGTTGGTGGTCAATCATTTACAGAGATTGGCGGCTACACTCAACCCGCCCCGGTGGCCAGTGGTGATCTAGGTCAATCTGAGTACATGTCGACTTGCCGCGATAGCGATTGCGACCCTCTGGCTGCCCCGCAGCGCCGCGAACGTAGGCGGTCCAGGCCATCACGCTATGACCAGGGTGTGATCACCGGAGAAGAGGCCATAGCCTCGGCCAACGAAGAGAACTATCGACAGGATTTTTACTCGATGCCTAATCGAGAGCGTAGAGCCCTCCCACCAGGGAAATCGGGCTACAGATGACAGGTCGGCAGGTGGCAAACCTGCGGGGGTAAGCGGTCTGAACTGGGAATTTAGTACGGTTGAGCGGGTTAGTACCTATCCCCTACCCATCCACCCCGAGCACAGGGCTCTTATCGCCACTTGTCTAGCAGCTTCTGCTGATACTCCGCGTCTAGTTTATCTAGTCGTTTCTTGAAGTATTCGCGGCGGCGCTCAAACGCACGCGTGGTGATCCAAAATATGCCGCAGCCTAAGAGGCTTGACACTGCTAGAACCGTTGTAGAGATGGGTTCACCGATCCCTAGCGCCGACAGGACCAAACTGCCGTAAACCACTGGAGTTAGACAGTAGAAGGCCCGAATGCCTCTCTGTGTTTTCCTGCCTTCAGGGCTGGTCAATCGTTCGAGTCTGCCAAGTTCGGCATAAATCAGGTTAGCGACAGTGTTAAGGGGGTCTATCAGGTCCGGAGCTTTCTGAATCTCGACCAGATTTTTCAACCGTTCGATCCGCTTATTCAGCGTGTTACTGAGCGCGAAGAACCCTGCCACGATGGCAGCAAGCACCGGAACCATGCCCAACGCGATCTTGAGCCAGATTGGATCACCGGTCATGCACGCATCTTTTCAGCGAGGCCTGGGGATGACGGGAGAACACGCCGTCAAGCACTAGATCATCAGTTGAATCTGATCCATGACTATCGGCGTACCGTCCTTGACTACTTGAGTTATGGCAGCACTGCCAACTGAAGTCGCTATGCGCTCAAGCCATCCCCAGCGGCGTTTGATCTTGCCTGGCTCCGGATTCTCTTCTGACACAGCCTCTTCAAAGTCGGCTATCGCTTGCTCTGCGTCCGCGCGTTGCTCTTCGTCGGCGACCTGCGTCAAAGTGGCACGTAGCGCACTGACCAGATCAACCAGTTCCTTTGATACAGAGCTGTTTTGAATCTGCGAGAAGTTCGAGCCTTGTCCGATGTTGCCTGCGTTGGACCCGCTAACGTTCACTTCGTACTTGTCGCCCGAACTAACGTGCACTTGGACCACCGAATCTACTTTGGCTCTACTGGGCAGGGTATCTAGGGGATCATCCTTGGTCATGTCAATGACGATCTCTAACAACGTCGTTCGTATCATGTCGATCATGCCTGCTATCGCGGAACCCGAGACGCTGTAATACATTGCATCAACGCTCATGAACATATCTAGCGTTTTCGTCCACTCCGCGCAGATGATCGAAAATCCGTCGCGACTCATCTTGATCGAGTCTTTTTCGGAAGATACCAACCGCGAAAGCTCTTCTACTGGTTGCCGGAAGCCGATGTGCTCCGGAATATGCTGTCGGAGATCCGAGGGAATCTGATAGGGGCTGATTGCCTCGCCTGTCATTCGCAGCGGGCCTGCCGACCGGTTGACAAACAGCGGGGCATCCAAATAGCGATATTCTGGGAGCGGGGAATCGTCTGCGTACCCCTTCAGCTCGCTAGTTGCCCACGCCCGTAGCTCTTCTGATCCCGTCAACGCACCAAGGGCAATGCACTTGCGAAGCAAGCCCACCAGCGGTTCAGACTCGTCTAGAACTTGATCCCGCAAGTTCTTCAAAATGTCAGCGTCTGCCACAGAGCCGATGTTACAGACCCGGTCAGACACCAAGCTCTTTTAGCGCCTGCGCCGACAGATCCGCTGCGATTTCAGCATCGCGCCCTGATTGGGAGTGTTGATACAGCAGTGACGCTTTGACCGTCTTATGTCCAAGTCGGGCCATGTTCTCGGTCAACGTGGCCACCTGAGCATTTTTCGATCCTGCAAACCGTCGCAGATCATGAGCGCTCAGATCTTCACGCCCAACCGCCTTGGCGGTCTTTTGAAACACGTCCTTATTGAATACACGATCATTGAGATGGCATCCGCCACGCGATGGAGTGAACAGCAGCGCATCAGAATCCTTCCCGACGTACAGCGCCAGGTGGTCTTTGACGTCTTGACGGATATGAGGCGGAATCGTGACGCTGCGCCGCTCCCCTGTCTTCGTCGTCCCAAGAATGCACTCACCGCCCCGATGACCTACAGCGCGAGTGATCGAAACGACCGTGCAATCAGCCGTGATGTCTTTTCGCCGAAGTTCGGAGACCTCGCCATAGCGCAGACCGCACCACGCGGCCAACAAAACAAGGGCTTTGAACCGTGCCAGGTTCTCGCTAGCTCCCAGCTTGTCGGCGATGGCATGCAGATCTGCCGTCGTCGGAATCTTGACGTTCTCTTTGGCCTTCGTGTTCATCGCGCCGACGATCATGCAGGGGTTGCGATCTAGCAGGCCGTCCTTGACTGCGGTATTGCAGATCATGTTCAGCACCCCGTAGGCGTGGCTGTTGCGCCGTTCCTTGGTCGCATCTAGGCCAGAGAACCAACCGCGAACTGCTGTAGGCGTCATATCCGCTACTGCGACCTTGCCGAACGTCGGTTCTATGAGCTGCGCCCATTTGGCCTCGTATTCAATCCGCGTTCTAGGGCTGAGCTTGCGCTGATCGATGACCTTTTTGCCATAGGTACCGAACAGCAGGACTTCGGCTTTCTTCTCCTGGACACGCTCGGATGGCGGTTTCCAGCGCTCCCCCGTTCGGGTGGCCGATTCGACTAGATCCTTTTCCCGCACTAACCACGCTTCTGCGTTCATCCGAGCGGAGAACGTGTGCGGTGCGTAGTGCCGACGTTGGTCCGGCCCGATAAAAGATGCCTGATAGCTAGCCTGCTTAGTCCGCTGCTTTTTGATGTGGCCCCACGCCCGATGTCCAGATTTTCCGCTCACTTCAGGTGCCCTTTCAGCTGTGCGAGATCGTCTTGCGCCGATTTCTCGGCAGCCTGCAAGAGTTCCGCCAACGTCTGATCCCCCGTCGCGGCGATCCATTCGTTCCAACAGCGCTTTACTTCTGCCGTCAGATCGTGGACGTACTCATTCAGGTGTTTTCCGCCCCGGACGTTCGTCACGCCGCGCTGATTACGGGTCTCTTTGATGTGCATGACATAGACCTCTAGCGATCGTTTGAGACGGCCGTATGGCTCAGACCTGATCGCTGATGGAATCGTGCCGATGTCGGTCGCACAGCCGTTAGTCAGGGCGTTCAGCAGGTTGCGTGCATGCAGATAGACCGAATCTTTGAAGTAGTTGACTAGATTGCCGAAGGTGCCCTGAGCGTCCATGAATTGGACGATTTCGTCCGCACCAAGCAAGAGCCGTAGTTCGTAGCCCAGGTCATCCAGCGCCAACGGTTGACCGCTCATTGCTTGTCTCCGCAGATGGCCGCGTGGCGCTCTAGATAGGTCGCGAACACGCGCTCAGCGGTTGCAACTAGGGCTTGATCGATCTGGGGGAAAGAATCGGCTACAGCTCCTAGCGCATCGGTAGCGTCAGCGTTCAACAGATACCGAGGATCAGGCCATTTTCCCAGTTCAATCGCATTTTTCAGACCCTCTGCGAAATCCTGGCCTGCTAGTGCTTCTGACCACGGAATCCGGCGATCTGTCTGCGTCACCGAAAGACCCCAGAATGAATAGCAAACGAATAATCAGCCACGCCCACTACCGCCTTTTCCTGCCGACTGAGGCTCTGAACAGGTAGTTTGCGGATGTCTACCCATCCATTACCTATGCAGGTCCATCCTACCTGAGCAGACTGCGCGAGGCGCGCGAAGCACCGAGATACGTAAGCTGTTGTCTAGCAACATGTTTACTGGTCAGACAGGGTGTTTGCTAGAAGCGCATCCGCAGGTTCGAATCCTGCCGGGGGCACCCTTTGACCAGCGGAGCTACACCTTCCGCGTCGTTCCGTAATACCCCAGGATGGAATCGGACTGGTCCGTCGCATGCGTCAGTACGGCGTAGGACCTGATGAACGACTCCCCCACGCAGCCATCGATCTTCACATGGAAGCTGCTGATCGAGACCCACGGGTCACTACCGGTGAATTCCTTCCGTCCCACGGGGACGGTGTTGATGATTCCGGGTCTCAGGCCCACCGCGACGCCTCCGACGAACGGCGTCGACAGCACCGGCGCGAGGCCGTCGATGAACTCGCCCTCGCCGTCGAGTCCCAGCAGGCCCAGGGATGGCGTGACTCCGGCCGAGCTTGTGATGGTGACGCCGTTCGCACCCATGTCGATGCCGCACCCGATCTGGTAGCCCACCTCCAGCACCCCACGCGGCGGCTCGCCCTCAGGTCCCCGCAGCGAGCCGTTGAACACTCCGCTGACCTCGTAGTCCCGCGACGACACCGCGGTGGTCAGGGGGTTGACGTTCCGGATCACCTCATCCTTGGCCCCGACGGTCAAAGTCCAACCGTTGGGCGCCGTGGTGGTCGACGGAGGAGCGGAAATGATGAGGGCGTCCGCGCCCGGCGCGATGACCCCTGCCGCGTGGGCGACGGGTGCCGCGGCGGTGACCGCCGGGTCGAGCGGAGGGGCGACGTCGGACGCCACGGGTTCAGGGTCGGCGGACGCAGGAACGGCGGTCGCCGGCATCAACACCCAGACGACGCTGAGTGCACCGAGCCACCTCAGCTTCACGAACGGAACCTACTATCGGATTCGGCTGTGACGGCCTGACCATTACCAACTTGTGATGCGCCGCAAGCATATTGTGATGTGGCGGCCGCGCCGTGGCTCCGCCGTCAGATTGGAACCGCATGACCGGGGCGGAGGATGATGCACTCATGAAGGCGAACGCGGCGTGCAAAGGTGCAGGGAAGAACTGGTCGGTGAACAAGGACGGCAAGCCGATCTGTCCCGGTTGTCACCGAGCGTTCAGCACCGTGGCCGGTTACGGAAAGACGGTGCGTGACGTACGAATCGTGCCGCCGCACGACCGCATCGGCCCGCAGGACGCGCGTACACCGCGCCGCGAACGTCGCAATGACTGACGTCGAGTCAATAGCGTTGCCCGCCAACGATACCCGTCATTCCAGAACGGACGGCGTGGTGTTCAAACTGCTCCACAGGTGGGGCATCGGGCGCACGCCGAGCTGATTGACGATCATCTGCGCGGCCTGACTGACCCCCTCACTGAATGTCGGAAAGGCGAACTGGAGTTCGGCTACGTCCTCGACACGCATGCCCGCCGCCATGCACGCTGCGACCATCTGGATCACCTCGGCTGAGTATTCACCGAGCACGTGGGCACCGACGATGTGTCGTCGCATGGTCTCGACGATCAGCTTGCAGAAGCCTTCCGGCTGACCGTCCGCAACGGGCCGCAGGATGTCTTCGTAGCGAGCCACGGCGACGACGCAGTCGTAGCGGGCGCGGGCCTGCTCCTCGGTGAGCCCGACACTGCCGTATTCGGGATCGGTGAAGCTGCCGGCGGGGACGATCTCGTGGACAACCCGGCGACGCAGCCCCAGCACCGCGTTCTCGGCGGCCACCCGGCCTTCGAGAGTCGCGCTGCTCACGAGCATGCTGTTCCCGTCGACGTCTCCGGCGGCGAAGATGTGCGCGACATTCGTCGCCGTGTACGCATCGACGGTGACGTAACCGCGCTCGGTGGCCACGCCCGCGGCGGCGACGTCCACGGTGTCGGTGTTCCCCGGCCAGCCGACGGCGAAGAATGCCGCATCCACGTCGAGCGTCCTGGCCTCGTCGCCGACTCGGTACAGCACGCGGACCCCCGGTTCGAGCGCTACGAGCTCGTGAACCGCGGCGCCGGTGACGACGTCGATGCCGCGATTCCGGAACGCGTGTTCGAGCGCGATCGAGACGTCGACGTCGGATCGCGTCACTATTCGTGGCGCGTACTCCACCAGCGTGACCGTGCAGCCGAAGTCGGCCAGGATCGACGCGAGCTGGCACCCGGTGTCCGCCGCACCGATGATGCACACCCTCTCGGGCAGCGAGGTCAGGCTGCGCAGGTCCTCGTAGGTGAGCCCGAATTCGGCCCCGGGGATCGGCAGCCGCCCAGGTCTGCCGCCGGCGGCGATGATGATCCGGTCCGCAGTCCACGTGCGCCCGTCGGCCGTGGTGACCGTGTTGGCATCGACGAATCGGGCATCGCCCGCCTCCTCGACGAGTTCGACACCCTCGGACCGGATGTGGTCGGCAATGCGCTTACGTTCATAGAGGTAGGCGGCGACGCGCTGGGAATTCGCCAGCGTCGCAGCCACGTCGATGTCCGGCCGCGGCCCGCGCAGACCGAAGGTTTCCCATGAACTCCAGTCCCGCATCAGGCGTGCCGCACGCGCCAGCGTGCGCACCGGCGCCGGACCCCGGTTGAGGGCGGTACCGCCGACCCGCCCCCGCTCGATCAGGGTGACTTCTGCGCCGAGTCCCGCGGCGTGCAGTGCAGCCGAGACGCCGGCGGGACCACCCCCGATGACGACGACGCGCATCTCACCCCTCCCGGCCTACGACCACTCCGCGAGCACACGCATCTTGCCGGCCTTGACCGCCGCGTCTTTGCGCAGCTTCTTGAGCTCCGGCGCGAAGGCGTTGCGCTCGTTGTTCTGAATGTTCAGCGGTAGGTCCAGCGCGTTGATCAGTTTCGGTTCCAGGTACCACGGCTCCGGATGGAGCACCCAGGACACCGTCGCGTTCTCGGCCATCCACTCGGTGAGGACGGCCTCGCCGCCGGCGAACGTCTGCCGCTTGCCCGAACCGATGCGGCGCAGGGCAAAACCCAGTTGATCGCCGAGCAGCACGCCGAGGGACTTGCGCAGCGTGGAACCGTCGGCGCTGGCGTTGCGGGCGCCGAAGTGATACCGGATGCGCTTGCGAAGATCCTGCGGGATCTGCGGCTTGCCGTCGGCACGCGGCGGGCCGGGGCTGATCCCGACGTAGAGCAGCGTCCAACCGTCGCGCTGTTCACAACCGGAGACGTCGATGGCGCCGGGAATCTCCCGGAACCACCACCCGTGGGCCCCCGCCTCGGCAGGCACCGGGCCGGGGTCGACGAACACTTCATCGCGGGTATATCGCTGAGCCGCAACAAAATTCGCGACAGCGTTTGCGTTCCGCTTCGCGGACATCGACTCGGCCATGAACCTCAGCGTAGTCCGGCGCCACCGCCGCGCCGCCACATCGGCTGCTACTGCGGGTGCGCCGTCACATACTCCTCGACGGGAATCGGCGCGGTGGCAACGTAACCGACGGGCAGGACGACGTCCCCGGCTGTCGACTTGTAGTACACGTCCCACAGGTAGTACCCGGCGAAATCCCTTGGCTGGGCGGCGATCACCGCCGCGTACTGGTTGATGGCCCGCACGTACCGGTCCGAGTTGTTGTAGCGGTAGAGCGCGGCGTCACGATCGCCGGCGAAGCCGTGTGCGGCGAGAAATCTGCCCGCCGCCAGGATGCTGTCGTGCGCCGAGGTGATGTCGCTGCCGGCACCGTAGGCCGCGAACGTCGACGGCATGAATTGCATGGGTCCCTGCGCCCCGGCGGTGCTGACGCCGGCGATGCGCCCGAAGGCGGTCTCCACGAAGTTGATGGCTGCCAGATAATTCCAGGCCACCCCGGATTCCGCTTCTGCCTTCCGGTAGTAGCCCAGCAGCTCCTCGGCCGGCAGCGGCGGCTGGATACGCCATGCGGGCAGCGTGGATTTCCCCGGGCTCATCGAGCCGAGCTGGCGGCGCGCATCGATGTTGCGGTCGTAGGCGTCGAGCAGCGGACCCGGGATGCGGGGGCGGACGATCGCATCCCATTCCGGGTGCCGGGCGAGCACGCGGTAGGCCTTCTGCTGGCGGCGCGCGGCGGTCAGCAGGACATCAGTCGATGACGCCGGGTCGCGCAGGGCTCGCTCGTCGGCCACCAGATCGTCGGCAATCCGGGCGGGATCCGAGGCGAGCCGCGGCTGTGCCGTCACGAGTTCGCGGGAGGGCTGCCCCGTGGTCTGCGAGGGCGGGGCAGTCACCGGGGTGTTCTGCGCGGCGGGAGGTGCGGTCGGTGTCGAGCAGCCGACGAGGGCGAGGGCGATCAGCGCCGCGCCGCCAAGACGCTTGCCTCTCAATGCCTTCTCCGTGCTCTCTGCGCCCGCGTCATGTCACCAGTCTGACCGATTGTCATGCGCGTTCCCCGTACAGTGGCCCTGATGTTGGCACAGTTCGTGGTCGCGCTGCGGATCGCGGCCGCCGGGCTGTTCCTCATCGTCATCGGGGCCGCGACCGCGCTGCCTGCCGCCGCATCGCCGGCCGTGCAGATCTCCACCGCGAGCGAACAGACGCTGACGTCGCTTCTGGCCACGACCGCCGACGACGCAGGAGCCGGCCGCTCGGCACGCGCGGACCTGATATCGCGGCAGTTCCTCGGGACGCCCTACGGCGCCCACACTCTCGTCGGGTCGGCCACCGTGCCCGAACAACTCGTCGTCGAGCTCGACAAGGTGGATTGCTTCACCTATGCCGACTACGTCGAAGCGCTGAAAAGAGGCCGCACCCGCGACGACTTCCTCGCAGGCCTGATCGACGTCCGCTACAAGGACGGCGTCGTGGCCTTCGCGAACCGGAAGCACTTCTTCACCGACTGGTCCGCCACCACTCCCCCTGTCGCCACCGACGTCACCGCCGCCCTCAGCGACGACGCGGTCCAGGCGGCCAAGAACCTCAACAGCAAGGATGCCGGCGGGGTCTACCTGCCGGGGCTGCCGGTGGTGCCACGCACCGTCACCTACGTTCCCAGCGCACTCGTCGACGACGACGTCATCAGCGGGCTCCGTACCGGTGACTACATCGGTGCCTACGCCGAAGACGGCGGCCTCGACGTCACCCACGTCGGCATCTACGTCGCCACACCGGAGGGGCCCGTCTTCCGCCACGCCTCGTCGTCCAGCGCAGACCACCGGGTGGTCGATTCGCCCCTGTCCGCGTACCTGCAGACGGTCCCGGGAATCGTGGTGCTCCGCCCGCTCGTCTGACATGGGCGCTGCGCGGGTTGTCTGCTCAGGCGGGAACCAGGGTGAATGTCGTCGACCCCGCCGGCCCTGAGTTGCCGCACGGATTCGGTCCGTTGAGTGTGTAGAGGCCGTTCGTGCCGTCGAGGTCGAACGTGTACCGGGCGGCGACGTCGACCGCCCGGCCATCGGGGCAGAACGCGCCGCGCGGCACCCATTGGTCCAGGACGTATTGCGTGCCCTGAATCCTCGCCTGGCCCTGATTTGTGTTGTTCTCGAGGTTGAAGAGCGTGATGCAGCCCGGTCCGCAACTGTCCACCCGCATGCTGATGTCCTCGGTGAGACCGGTGGCACCGACACTTCGGTATTGGTAGAAGCCCGGGGCCAGATCGGCGCTCGCGGGGGCGGCCAAGATAAGGCCCACGACAGCCAGGCCGCTCGAAACGCCTGGCAGAAGGAGCTTCATCAGTGCCTCCCCGCGGCTGGTCATGCCCCGTGCGTTGTCGCTGAGTGTAGAAAACGCAGCGCGACGCCGCGAGGTTTTCGCAGGCGTCGGCCCGCGAGCGGCTGAACCCCGCCGCCCACCGGATTCGACTCCCAACCAAACGGTTAGTCTGGCCGTGGTACGCCGATGAACCAGGAGTCCGCACATGCAGCTGGCGCTCACGCCCGAAGAAGCCGCGTTCCGCGACGAGCTTCGCACTTTCTACCGAACCGAGATTCCCGCCGAGATCCGCGAACGCACCCGCGCGGCCACCGAGGCCAACCGCGAGGACATCGTCACCACGCACAAGATCCTCAACGACCACGGCCTCGCGGTGCCCAACTGGCCCGTGGAGTGGGGCGGCAAGGACTGGACGCCGACGCAGCAGCAGATCTGGCTCGACGAGATGCAGCTGGCCAGCGTGCCCGAGCCGCTGACGTTCAACGCCAACATGGTGGGCCCGGTGATCGCCGAGTTCGGCTCCCAGGAGGTCAAGGAGCGGTTCCTGCCGCCCACCGCCGCGCTGGACATCTGGTGGTGCCAGGGCTTCTCCGAGCCCGAGGCCGGTTCCGATCTGGCGTCGCTGCGCACGACCGCCCTGCGCGACGGTGACAGCTACGTCGTCAACGGTCAGAAGACGTGGACGACGCTGGGCCAGTACGCCGACTGGATCTTCTGCCTGGTGCGCACCGACCCGAACGCCCCGAAGAAGCAGGCCGGCATCTCGTTCCTGCTCATCGACATGAACACCCCGGGCATCACACTGCGCCCCATCAAGCTGATCGACGGCAGCTTCGAGGTGAACGAAGTCTTCTTCGAAGATGTCCGCGTCCCGGCCGACCAGCTCGTCGGCGAGGAGAACCAGGGCTGGGGCTACGCCAAATTCCTGCTGGGCAACGAACGCAACGGCATCGCGCAGGTGGGCCGCACCAAATTGCGGCTCGCCGAGGTGAAGGAACGCGCGCAGGCCAGCGGCCTGATCGAGGACCCGCTGTTCGCCGCCCGGCTGGCCGAGGCCGAGAACGACGTGCTGGCACTGGAACTCACGCAGATGCGGGTGGCCTCCGGATCGAAGGGCGGCAAGCCCAACCCCGCCTCATCGGTGCTCAAACTGCGCGGCAGCCAACTGCAGCAGGTCGCGACCGACCTACTGGTGGAGGTCGCAGGCGCAGATGCGCTGCCGTTCGGCGCTGAGGGCATCGCCTCCCCCGAGTGGGCACAACACACCGCACCGCGCTACCTCAACTACCGCAAGACCTCCATCTACGGCGGCAGCAACGAGGTCCAGCGCACCATCATCGCCTCGACCATCCTCGGATTGTGAGATAACACATGGACTTCCAACTGAGCGAAGAACAGGTCCTGCTACGGGACACCACCCGCGAGATGTTGACGCGCAAGTACGACACGGAAAGCCGGCTCAAGGCCATCGACAGTGATCTCGGCTGGAGCCGCGAAGTGTGGACGCAGCTGGCCGAGGTCGGTGTCCTCGGACTCGGGTTCGAGGAGGACGCGGGCGGCCAGATCGAGATCCTGGTGGTGCTGACCGAGATCGGGCGACGGCTGGCGCCTGAGCCCGTGCTTCATGCGGCCCTGGGCCCGGGCGCGCTGATCGCCGAGGTGGGCACCGAGCAGCAGCGGGCCCTGCTCGACGAGGTCGCGGCCGGGGAACGCCTGCTGGCCCTCGCGCATCTGGAGCCCGGCATGGGCAGGCCGACCGCGACGGTCACCACCAGCGCGACGCGTGACGGTGACTCGTGGGTGATCAGCGGAACCAAGAACCCCGTGCTGGCCGGCGACTGCGCCGACACGCTGGTTGTCAGCGCGGCGCTGCCCGACGGCGGCACCGGACTGTTCCTCGTCGACGCCTCGACGGTGCAGCGGCACCCGTACCGCACCTTCGACGGTCAACGGGGCGCGCAGATCGATTTCGACGGGGTGGCCGCCGAACCGCTCGGAGAGGCCGGCGACGCATCCACGGCCATCGAGCGGGCCCTGGTGCGAGTCTCGTCCGGCCTGTGCGCCGAGGCGCTCGGCGCGATGGAAGAGGCTCTGCGGCTGACAAGCGAATACCTCACCCAGCGTAAGCAATTCGGCGTGACGCTGAGCAAGTTCCAGACGCTCACCCAGCGCGCCGCCGACATGTACGTCTCCCTTGAGCTCGCCCGCAGCATGACCTTCTACGCCGCCATGTCGGTCGCTGACGGCGATCTCGATCCGACCATCGCGGCGCGGGCCAAGCTGCAGATCGGCCGCTCGGGGCGCCACATCAGTGAGGAAGCGATCCAGCTGCACGGCGGCATCGGCGTGACGGCCGAATACCCGGTCGGGCACTACGCGGCGCGACTCACCGCGATCGAGCACACGCTCGGGTCCACCCGGGATCAGCTGCACGTGCTCGCCGGCCAGCTCGGCGACTACGAGGTGGTCACCGTCTAGTCCGGGGACGTTCGCGCTGCTCAGGCGCGCATTCTTGCGTAGCCTGCTGCCATGGTTGGGCACACCATCGTCCTCGGCGCCGACGCGCTCGCGGTGCGCATCGTCGAGGAGCTCCGTAGCGCGGGCGCAACGGTGACCGTCATCGAACGTGCGGACCAGCTGGCCTCGGCCGGGCTGTCGACCGCCGCCGCCGTGGTGTGCGTGAGCCCCGATGACGCCGAGAATCTTGAGATCGCGCTGCTGGCACGGCAAATGAGTGCCTCGGTACGGGTGGTCGCCCGGTTGGCAAACGGGGTCCTTCGTGACGCCATGGCTGCCGGCAACGGTCCGGGCGCCGTATTGGACGTCGCCGATCTTGCGGCACCGTCGGTGGTGGAGGCATGCCTGGCGCGCACCACGCACACCATCGTCGCCGGCGGAGTGAACTTCGTGGTCTCCGGTGCGGATGCCCCGCGGGCCGGCACGCTCCGCGAGATCTACGGCGACCTGGCGCCGGTTGCCGTCCTGCGCGGGGAGAACTCACCTCGACCTGGCGAGCTCAGCGTCTGTCCGGGTCGAGATCTGACCGTCGCTGAAGGCGATTGGGTCGCGATGATCGGGACCGCCGACGAACTTCCCGGGTATCAGATCGCCGGCACCGGCGCTAAGGCCGGTGCGCGACACAGTCCCCGTGCGCGGGTCTTCGGCGCGGTGCGCGCGTTTCGGCAGGACGTCAATCCCAATTTCTACCGCGCACTCGCCGCATCGCTGGCCTTGCTGACACTGTCGACGATGCTGCTCTGGTTCACCTACGACAAGCCGGGAATGAGCTTTGTCGACGCTCTCTACTTCTCCACCGAGACGATTGCGACGGTGGGCTACGGAGACTTCAGCTTCATCGACCAACCGACCTGGCTACGCCTGTTCGGCGTCGTACTGATGTTCGCGGGGGTCACTTCCACCGCGGTCCTGATGGCGTTCGTCGCTGATCTGCTCCTGTCCCGACGCATCGCGCAGTCCGCCGGCCGCCGTAAAGTGCGCGAACTGCAGAACCACATCATCGTCGTCGGACTCGGCTCTTTCGGAATCCGCGTCGCCGCCGATCTCAAGGCCGCGGGCCACGACGTCGCGGTCATCGAACGCAACGACGACAATCGATATCTCTCTGCCGCAGCCGAGTTGGACGTCCCGGTGATCTTCGGTGACGCGACCCTGCCCTCGACGCTGGAGGCGGCCCGGATCGACGACGCGGCGGCCGTGGCAGTCCTGACCCACGATGACATGGTCAACATCGAGACGGGCATCGTCCTGCGCGAGCGCCTGGGCCCGCGATGGATGAAATCGCACCCCGGCACCGGTGTCCCTGTGGTGCTTCGGGTGTTCGACCGCTCCCTGGGATCGGCAGTCTCCCATCGATTCGGTTTCGAAAATGTGCGCTCGACAGTCGAATTGGCGGCGCCGTGGTTCATCGGCGCCGCGCTCGGACTCACGGTTTTCGGGACGTTCTCGGTAGGGCAGGCATCCTTCATGGTCGGCGGCGTACGCGTCGAGCCGGACAGCGAACTGGATGGGATGCACATGGCCGACCTGTCGACCCACACCCGGGTGATCGCCATTGCCGGCCCCAGCGGCTCGTGGGAGTTACATCCACGCCGTGGTTCGCGGCTGTCGGCCGGCGATACCGCATACCTGGTAGGGCCTTACCACGAGCTGCTGGACACCTTGGGCAAGGGACAGCGGGCCCAGCCCGAAACTCTGCTGTTCGGTTGAGCCATGCGAACGGGACGTGGCCCCTACACGGAAAGCGTTGTGCCGGTCTCTTTTTCGGCGATCTCCCACAGCCGGGCGGCAGCCTCGTAGTCGCAGGCGTTGGCGGTGCGTCCGCTCAGCGCCGGCCCGCCCTTGAACCCGAAGCGGCCGTCGATGCCGACGTAGCTGCCGGGTGGAATCGGCTCGGTGATGCAGTACAGCGTCGGCGCCGCACCGGCGTCGATGTCGTTGCCGATCCTGTTGGCCAACGACTGCGCAACGGTGTGAACCGCGGCCATCATGCGCGTGTCGGACACGTTGGTCAGATTCGATGCGACCCAGCCGGGGTGGGTCAGCTGGGCCACGACGGGTGACCCCGCCGTACGCAGCCGTCGATCGAGCTCCAGCCCCCACAGCATGACCGCCAGCTTCGAACGGGCGTAGGCCGGAAACGACGACCAGGTACGCGACCGCAGATGCGGGTCGTCGAAGGCGAACGTCGCCCGCTTGTGGGCGTCGGAACCGACGTTGATGATCTGCGATCGCACCCGGTCGAAGAGCAGATTGGTCAGGGCGAACGGACCCAGGAAATTGGTGCCGAGCGTGATCTCGAAACCGTCGACGGTGTCGCTGCGGGTCTGGGCGACCAGGCCGGCGTTGTTGATCAGGATGTCCACGTCGCCCTCGAACAGGGTGGGGAACGCCCGCACCGAAGCCTGGTCGGCGAGGTCCAGCTTCACCACCTCGGTGTCCCCGCCCATCTCGGCGGCGCGCTGCGCACCCAGGTCGAGGTTGCGCACCGCCAGGATCACGTGGGCGCCGGCGCCGGCGAGGGCGCGGGCGGTCGCCAACCCGACGCCGTTGGTCGCACCGGTCACGATGATGCGCTTGCCGCTGAGATTGCCGAGTCGGCTCGGCGACCAATCCGAAGTCACGGAGCGAGATTAGCCGGGCAATCGTTGACATGACAGATTGCGGCTGGTTGTCTACCGAGAAATGACAACAATTCAGGCCTGTTCTACCTACTTCGGTATGACGAGGAGCCAGTCGGCGGTATGACAGACAGCGCCCGCGAGATCGAGAACCTGATCTACACCTACGCCGAGCGTCTCGACGCCGGCGATCTGGACGGGGTGGCCGCCCTGTTCGCCCATGGGCGCATCGCCGGGATGGAGGACGGACCGCCCGAGACGGTGTTCACCGGGGTGTCCGGGGTGCGGGGGATGTACGAGATGGCCACCCGCCTGTACGAAGACGGCACGCCCAAGACCAGACATCTGACGAGCAACGTCCGGATCTACGTGGACGAGGCCGCAGGCACCGCGCACGGCGGCGCGTACTACTGCGTCACCCAGGCGACGCCCGACCTGCCGCTGCAGATCATCGTGACGGGGCACTACCGCGACACCTTCCACCGCATCGACGGCACGTGGTGGTTCGACACCCGGATCATGTTCGTCGACCAGGTCGGGGACACCAGCCACCATCTGAAGTTCTGACCTGTGGCCGAGTCCTCCAGCGCGCCTTTCGACGCGACCCGACTCACTGCCGCCGCGCAGGAGAAGGAGGGGCTGCAGGATTGGGGCCCACTGCCGTTCGAGGTGCCGCTGGAGGTGCTGACCGACAGCTACTCAAGCGCTGACCTGAACGACATCGGCGTCCACATCCTGCGGTCGGGACTGGTGCACAGCCTGCGGATGCGGTTACGCGCCCAGGAGTGGTTCCGGCGCTATCCCGAGATCGCGCAGGAGACGATCCTCGCGCCCATCGTGGTGGTCGGCATGATGCGCAGCGGAACGACGCTGCTGCAACGGCTGCTCGCCGCCGACGAGCGCTTCCACTGCGCGTACGGCTGGGAGGTCGTCGAGGTGGCGCCCAAGCTCGATTACCGGTGGACCGCCGAGGAGGACCCCCGCATCGCCGTCAGCGAGAAGCGCGAGGCCATGTCGCGCGAGTTGGCTCCCGAACTGTTCGCCATTCACCCGATGTACGCGCGCGAGCCCGAAGAGGAGATCGTCTTCCTGTCGGACGCCTTCCTGTCCCACGTGCCCGAGTCCGGCGCGCACGTGCCCGCGTACCGGGCCTGGATCGACACCCAGGACTTCACCCCCGCGTATCGGTATCTGCATCGCATGCTGCAGTTCCTGCAGTGGCAGAAACGGCAAGCCGGTGGACCGACCGCGCAGCCCGATCCCCGGCGATGGGTGCTCAAGTCTCCCGCCCATCTCGGGTATCTCGACGTGCTGCGCAGCCAGTTTCCCGACCTTCACGTCGTCCATATGCATCGAGACCCCCGCGAGACCATCCCGTCCGGAGCGAGCCTCAACGCCACCCTGCACGCCATGCACGCCGATCACGTGGATCGCCGACGTGTCGGCACCGAGTGGCTGGGCCGGATGGGATGGACCAACGACCGCGCGATGGACACCCGCGCGGCGTGGGACGACGAGTCGGCGCGGTGCACCGACATCGAGTTCGCCGACGCGGTCGCCGATCCGGTCGGCCAGGTGTCCCGGGTCTACGACGCGATCGGACTCGACATGACCGGTACCGCGGAGTCGGCGATGCGGCGCTGGCTCGCCGACCGCCCCCGCGAAGTTCCCCGGCCGCACTATGCAGCAGGCGATTTCGGGCTGAGCGACGCCGAGATCGAGGAACGGTTCGCCGCCTACAACGCACGCTTTCGCTCCACGCCCCAACCCACGAGGAGGACCTAGATGGCCGAGCACGACGGCGACCCGCTCGCGACGGCGTCGCAGCACGAACAGGAGCTTGCCGCGCTGGACCTCATCGCCCACCCGACGGTCACGGCGGCGTACCGCAGTGTCGCCGACACCTGGCTGGGGCGGGCGAAAGCATCCGACGCGATGCGCGCGCGGTTCGACGATGCGTTCGCCGAGGTCATGTTCTCCGCCGCGGTCTGGTCGTCCAACCAGGACAAGTTGCGCCCCAAGGTCAGTTGCATCACCCGGCTGGGCCACCCCGTGAACGGCCGGGCCGTTCCCGGATCCCGCTGGGGCATCGACAATCCCGACAGCGTGTACCGGGTGATCCCGATCTCCGGCGACGAGCGCTACGAGATCCACGGACGCGTCGGCACCCACCGCATGACCGAGAACTACTTCACGCTGTGGGACGCGAACATGGGCACCGTCGCCGTGCTCAACGGCCGCACCATGGAGGTCGAACCGGACGGATCGTTCACCATCACCGTCGATTCCGATCCGGCGGGCGGCCGTCCCAACCACGTGCAGACCACCTCGGCGGCGCACGAGTTCTACATCCGCGATGTGCTGCTGAACTGGGACCGCGACGACCCGAATCACCTGACGGTACAACGTCTCGGTGCACCGCCGTCGAGTCCCCCGAGAACGCTGGATGAACAGGCCGACGCCACCGCCGACATGATGGCGTACTTCGCCAACTTCACCGGCAAGCTCAGCCACGGCATCTACAAGATGCCACCCAACAACTTCAACCTCGCCTGGTCCGCGGACAAGGTCGGTGCCATGCGCAACCAGGTGTATGTGATGGGCCGCTTCGACCTGAACCCCGGCGAGGCCTTCGTCGTCGACGTCAGCGACGGAGGGGCCGAGTACTTCACGGTGCCACTGAGCAACATCTGGGGCACCACTTTGGAACTCGTCGACAAAACGGGCAGCCTGAACAAGGCGCAGTCGGTGCCCAATGACGACGGCACCTACACCTACGTCATCTCCCCCACCGATCCCGGCGTGGCGAACTGGATCGACTCCGACGGGCTCCACGAGGCGATCCTGACCCTGCGGATGGCCGAGTTCGGGCCGGACGGACCCACCGAAGACCTCGGCGCCCGCGGCCGGGTGATCACGCTCGACGACCTGGATCGCGAGGTTCCGGCTCTGCCACGGGTATCCGCGCAGGAGCGGGCAACCCAGCTCGCCGACCGCCGAGCGTCGTATCTACGGCGGCTACCCGAGGGGACGAACTGATGACGACGTGGCTGATCACCGGATGCTCCACCGGGATAGGTCGTGAGATCGCCCGCGCCGCACTGGAAGCCGGCCATCACGTCGCCGCGACGGCCCGCAGGCAGGACACCGTTGCTGACTTCGCCGACGAGTTCGGCGACCGGGCACTGGCACTGCCGCTCGACGTCACCGACGGCGACCAGATCCGCACCGCCGTCGCCACTACGGAGCGCACCTTCGGCGGGATCGACGTGTTGGTGAACAACGCCGGCTACGGATACATGTCGGCGGTCGAGGAAGGCGATGACGCCGAAGTGCGGAAGTTGTTCGACACGAACTACTTCGGCGTGGTCGACACTCTCAAGGCGGTGTTGCCGGGCATGCGCTCCCGCAGATCCGGGCACGTCATCAACATCTCGTCGATGACGGGTCTGGTCGCCAACCCGCCGAACGCCTACTACTCGTCGACGAAGTTCGCGCTCGAGGCGCTGACCGAGGCGCTGGCGAAGGAGGTGGGCCCACTCGGCATCAAGGTGAGCGCGGTCGAACCCGGCGCCTTCCGTACCGATTGGGCAGCGCGCTCCATGCAGGAGTCGTCAACGCCCATCGGGGATTACGACGAGAATGTCGGCAGCCGCAAGACGATGATCAAAGAGTTTGCCAACCACCTGCCGGGTGACCCTCGCAAGGTGGCGGAAGCGGTGTTGATGCTGACGACGCTGGAGAATCCCCCGCTGCGGCTGCTGCTCGGACGCGACGTCCTGAAGGCGGTGCGCGACAAGATCAGCGAGCTGACGGCGTCGATCGATGAATGGGAAGCCGTCACCAAGAACGTGAACTTCCCGAAGGCGTGACGATGGGCAACCTGGACGGTCACGTCGCCTTCATCACCGGTGCCGCCCGCGGGATGGGGCGCGCGCACGCCGTCACGCTGGCCGGTGCGGGCGCCGACATCATCGCCGTCGACATCTGCGCGGAGTTCGACTCGACCGATTACCCAGGGTCGACCCCGGACGACCTGGCCGAGACGGTGAGACTTGTTGAGCGGCAGGGCCGACGGATCCTGGCCCGGCAGGCCGACGTGCGTGACCCGGAAGCGCTCGACGACGTGGTGGCCGACGCCATGCGCGAGTTCGGCCGCCTCGACATCGTGATCGCCAACGCGGGCATCATCCGGGTGAGCGACACCGAAGATCGGCGGCAGACCTTCCGCGATGTCGTCGAGGTCAACCTGATCGGCGCGTGGAACACCGTCGACGCCGCCATTCCGGCGCTGATCGCCGGGGGCCGCGGTGGCTCGATCGTGCTGGTCAGTTCCACCCAGGGGATCAAGGCGGCGGGCGAAAGGCCGGGCATCCAGGCCTACGGCGCCTCCAAACGCGCACTGGTGGCGCTGATGCAGGGTTGGGCGCTGCAACTCGCGCCGCACTCGATCCGGGTCAACGCCATCCACCCCAGTGGTGTTGCCACCGACATGATCATCAACGAGTCCACCATCGGGCTGGCCGAGGCGGGCGACGCGTGGCTGGCCAGCCAACAGAACGCCCTTCCCATCGCGCTGCTGCAGCCGACGGACATCGCCGGCGCGGTGGCCTGGCTGGTGTCCGATGCGGCGGCGTTCATCACCGGCACCTCGTGGCCGCTCGACGCCGGATTCACGCTGCGCAGTTGAGGGAGGCGCCCGGGGCGAACTCCCGACCGGACTCAGTAGGCGTCGTGCAGGCGGAACCACTCGTACGGCGGTTGCTGCGGCCAGCCCTGCGGTGAGTCCTCCCAGCTCTCCTGACGCCCGTACGGCGTGAGGTCGAGCAGATCGAAGACCAGCATGAACGGCTCTTCGCCGCGGTTGAACGTCTGCCAGGTGTGGAACACCTCGTCGCCGTCGCGCAGAAACACGCTGATCGCGTGGTGCTCCTCGCCGTCCACGGTGGTGTGGAAGTCCTCGTTGAACGTCGACCGGCCCGACGACACCCAGGGCAGGTCCCATTCCATCCGGTCCTTGAACGCCACCAGCTTGCCCACCGGCGCGCGGGACACCAGTACCAGCGAGGTGTCCTTGGCGTGCAGGTGTGACAGCGGACCGATGTGGTCGGCCATCATCGCACAGCCGGAACATCCCTCGTCCCAGTCGGATCCGAACATGAAGTGCTGCACGATGAGCTGACGTCGCCCGTCGAAGAGGTCGAGCAGGGTCACGGGACCGGCCTCGGTGTCGAACAGGTACGGCGCGTCGATGCGCACCATCGGCAGTCGGCGCCGCGCGGCACTCACCTGATCCTTGAGGCGGAACAGCTCCTTCTCCCGCACGAGCAGATCGGCGCGCGCCCGCTCCCAGTCGGCACGCGGGACGATCGGCGGCAGAGCAGTGGCGTCATCCATGCCCCGAGCTTGCCGGTCGTCAGCTCAGGTCGGCAACCATCTCGGCCACCCGACGCACCTGGTCGATGTCCGAGCTCGTCGGGATGAGGTGAACCTCGTCGGTCCCGATGTCGGCGAACCGCTTCAGCACGGCGCGCAGGTCCTCGGCGGTGCCGGCGAAGCCGGCGGTGGGCGCCATGGCGTCGACGAACTCGGACGGGATCCAATTCATGTACCGCAACAGGTGACGGTGTATCTGGGTGCGGGGTCCGTCTCCCTCGCCGATGGCGAACCAGAACGACGTCGCCAGGTGCGGCGCCTCCTTGCCGGCCTCTCGCCACGCGTCCCGCGCGACGTCGAACAGCTCGCTCTGCTTGTCGACGTCCAGGTCGAGCGTCATCCCGGCGACCCCGGAAGCCCAGGCTGCGGCGCTGCGAATTGTCTTGGGCCCCAGGGTTCCGACCTGAAGTTCGGGACCGCCGGACTGCACGGGCGGCGGACCCACAGGAAGCGTCGAATCGGTGATCTTCTCGCCCGCCCACACCCGCTGCATGACGGCCACCCGGTCGGCCATCTGGCGCATGGTCTGAGTCTCCGGGTCGGCGCCCACGGCACGGTAATCCTCGTGGCGCCCGCCGACTCCGATGCCGACGGTCAACCGCCCGTCGCAGAGCAGGTCACCGGTGGCCAGCTGCTTCGCCAGCATCACGGGATCGTGCAACTGCGGGATGACCACCGTCGTCACCAACCGCACCCGGTCCGTCCACGCGGCCAGCGCCCCGAGCAACGTCAGGCTCTCGGGGTTGTCGAACGCGATCCGCTCGCCCCAGCACAGCGACGAGAACGGGCCGTCATCGACCAGCTGTGCCCACGCCTTCAGCGTGGCGCGGTCGAGATCGGGCTCCATCACCGGCATCGTCATCCCTATGTGCACGTCGCGATTCTGACATGCCTGCCAGATGTCAGGACGCCGGTGCCGCCGGGCCGTCCTTGTACGCCCTGATGGGACCCGCGGCCGGAGGCGCGAACAACCCACCGCGCAGACCGCCGCGCGCCGTGCGGACCGCCACCAACAGCCAGGTACACAGCAGCCCGACGTAGGCGACGGCGGCGGCATACCGGAAGGCGGGCAGTGCCGTGTGCAGTGCCAGCTGCGTGGTGCCGGTGACGAACGTACCCACCGGGAAGGTGAGGCTCCACCAGGTCAACGCGAAGGGCATGCCCCGCCGCAGGGTACGTACGGTCAGCGCGGTGGCCAGGCAGATCCACAGCACGGCGAAGCCCCACACCGGGACCCCGTACAGGACCGCGAACACGCTCATTCCGTCCGCGAGCCGCTGGTCGACAGCGAGCGCCGCGTCGGTGCCGAGAAGCCCTGCGACGGTGATGGATTGGCCCAACGGACCCAGGACGATCCATAGTGTCGGCACTCTCGCGGTGCCCGAGGTGCCAAAGTGCGCCAGCCTGCTCCACACCATGGTGATGATGATCAGCGAGGCGATCAGCGACAGACCGAACATGGCGTAACAGCCGTAGAGCATGGTGGCGCGGCCCGGGCCCTCGGCCATGTGCGGGATGAGCAGGCTGCCGGTCGCGGCGGCGACCATCGGCGGGACGACGGGCATCAACCACCCGCCGAACGCGGCGTCGGGCTCGACCCGGTGCTGGGTGAACATCAGGTACGGGATGCTCATCGCCGTGAACAAGCCGCCGAGTGTGCCGGCCGTCCACAGCACCCACGCCAGATCGACGGCGACCCGCGCGCCGATCAGATCCGTACCCACCAGCAGCGATCCGGACGCGACGGTCAGCAGTGCCATCGGCGCCGCGCCGTAGAAATGGGCCATCTGCGGATTGCGGGCATGGCTGCGGGCCACCGTCGGATTGCGCAGCCAATGGGCGACCATCGCGACGATCAGCACCACCAGCCACAGCGCCGAGAGCACCCAGACCACCAGCGCGAACGCCCGCAGACCGGGAACGTGCACCGGCAACGACGCCCCGGCGGTGGCGACGATGCCCGTGCCCATCACCGAGGCGAACCAGTTCGGCCCGAGATAGCCGAGAATGGTGGGCTTGTCGCGGGCCGTGTCGGCGGTCATGGGGTCAGTATGGTCACCGCGAGTGTGCGCGAAATGCCACGGCTGGCGGCGTGTCGGCGTACAGACCCGCGCGCTCGCGGCGCAGAGGGGGTGGTTATCCCCCGGGGGAATCTCGGGAAAACGCTGTGTCGCCGCCGGCATCGGGTCCATAGGTTGGAGTCATGCCCGCAGTTACCGACATAGACGAAGTCACCGTTCCGGTGGACATGCCCGAAACGGCCGACGCCGCGCCGCCGCCACGGATCCGGGCGATCGGCGTCGTCCCCAGCGCCTCACTGCTCGCCGGCGGCGCCTTCGCCATGGTCTGGTTCTGGATTCCGTTGGCAATCCTGCTGATCGGCATCACGTCGATTCCGAGCATCATCGGCTTCCTGCTGGCCGGCGTCGTGTTCGTCTACCTGATGCGCGGCGTCGACTACGTCGAACGGGTACGTAGCGAGGCGGTGTTCGGGATGGGTATCGCCCGGCCGCCGCGCCGGCTGTCGCACTACTCGGGCTTCCAGCGCTGGGCCCACCAGTTGTGGCTCGACGTCAGCAGTGCGCGGTTCTGGAAAGCCGCGGCCCACCACTATCTCCGCATGATCTACGACGCCCTGGTGACCGGTCTGGCGTTGGCGCTGCTGGCGTTCGCGTTCCTGGCGCCCGCGGTCGCGATCGCCGTCGGCAACAGCGACCCCGACGCCGGATTGTCGTTCGTCCCGACACCGCTGGCATGGGTGCTGGCCGTTGCGGCGCTGGCCGGGGCGGTGGCGCTGGTGGTGTTCGCACCCACCCTGGACGCGACGATCGACCGCTGGCTGCTGCCTCCTTCTCCGACCGCCGCACTCCAGTACGAGGTCAGCGCCCTGTCCGACGCCCGCGAAGGTGCGGTGACCTCGGCCCAGACCGAACGGCACCGCATCGAACGCGACCTGCACGACAGCGTGCAGCCGCGACTGGTGTCGCTGGCGATGACGATCGGGCTGGCCCAGACCAAACTCGACACCGATCTGCCGGCCGCCAAGGCACTCATCGCCGAGGCGCACGATGACGCGAAGAACGCGCTGGTGGAGTTGCGCAATGTGGTGCGCGGCATCGCGCCGACCATCCTGTCCGACCGTGGCCTCGATGCGGCGCTGTCGGCTGTGGTGCAGCGGGCGGCGAACTCGGGTGTGCCGACCACGCTGAGCGTGCACCTGCCCTACCGCCTGCCCGACGAGGTGGAGGCGTGTGCCTACTTCGTGGTGGCCGAGGCGCTCACGAACGTCACCCGGCATGCCGGTGCCGCCCAGGCGGCGGTCACCGTACGTCTGGACGAGGCCGCAAGGCAGTTGCACGTCACCGTGTTCGACGACGGTCGCGGTGGAGCGCTCATCACCGACGACGAGAACGCCACCGGACTGCGCGGCCTCGAAGAACGCGTGCGCGCCGCCCGGGGAACCTTCACCGTGTCCAGTCCCGCCACCGGCCCCACCATCATCACCGCGGTGCTGCCATGCGGATAGTTATCGCCGAAGATTCGGCCCTGCTGCGGGCCGGCATCGAGCGGATCCTCACCGACGCCGGTCACCAGGTGGTCGCCGGCGTGCCGGACGCCACGAACCTGCTCCGGCTGGTCAACGACGAACACCCCGACCTCGCGATCCTGGATGTCCGGATGCCACCGACGTTCACCGACGAGGGCATCCGGGCGGCGGCGCTGCTGCGCAGCCAGAACCCGGAATCGCCGGTGCTGGTGCTGTCGCACTACGTGGAGGAGCGCTACGCAGCCGACCTGATCGCCTCGGACACCAGGGGTTTCGGGTACCTGCTCAAAGACCGGGTGGCCGACGTCCCGGCGTTCCTCGATGCCGTCGAGGTCGTCGGCGCGGGCGGGACGGTGCTCGACCCCGAGGTGGTCTCGCAGATTCTGATCCGCTCCCACCGGCGCAATGTGCTCGACGACCTGACCCCACGTGAGAACGAGGTGCTGCAGCTCATGGCGGAGGGCAAGACCAACTCCGCCATCGCAGCCGGCCTGCACATGTCGGTCGGCTCCGCCGAGAAGCACATCGCCTCCATCTTCACCAAGTTGAACCTCGCACCCGACGACAGCGAGAACCGTCGCGTCCTCGCAGTGTTGCGATACCTCGAATCCTGAAGCGCCGAAAGGACTCCCGTGACCACACCGTTGACAGAAGCAACTCCCCCGCCGTCGATTGCCGCGTCGCCGCCCCCGCCGCTGTCCCCGGGCGGCCGTACCGCCGTTCGCGTCCTGCTCATCCTCGCCGCCGTGACGCTGCTCGTGGGGACCGTGGTGTCGGTGAGCACGGCGGCGTGGGGTATCAGCAACTACCGCGTGGTCAAAGACTCGGTGGCACTGCCCACCACGTTGACCGCTCTGACAGTGGACACCGGTTCGGTGCCCATCGCCGTGCGGATCACCTCCGACCGCGAGATCCGTGAGCCGAGGGTCGACATGCGCATGGTGAACTCGACGCGCGCCGGTTCAGAGCCGTTGTCCGTCGACGCCGACGGCGCGACGGCGCGGGTGAGCATCGACGCCGAACCCTCGGGTTGGCTGCAGTGGGGCCGGGCCGGCGAGATCACCGTGGTCCTGCCGCCGGAACTGGCCCGCCGGTTGTCGGTCACGACGCAGCAGGAGATGGGCGTGGTGTTCGCCCAGGCCGACATCGACTCGCTGATCGCACGGACCGTCGACGGTGAGGTCGTCCTGAGCGGCTCGGCGCGTCGTGTCGACATCACCAACGAGCACGGCGACGTCGCCACGCGCGACCCGATCGCGGTGTCCGAATCGTTCCGGGCCTCCACCACCACCGGCGACATCAGCGTCGGATTCGCCGAGACGCCGAAGACCGTCGACGCCGAAACCCAGCACGGCGACGTCGTCATCGAGTTGCCGCCACCAGGGCCGTATTTCGTCACCGCCACGACAGGGATGCCGCACGGCTCGACGGTCGTGCAGGTGCCCCAGACCACCGATCGCGACAACGCGGCAGCGGTGGTCACCGCCCGGGCCGAGACCGGCGACGTGGTCGTCGACGACCTCGACTAGCTGTACTGACCTGAGAGGTTAGGTACGCGGCTGGCTGGTGGTTGACCGCCGAGTGCTGTGTGGCCGCGGTGGTGATTGTAGTTGTGCAGCCATCGCGGGTACTCCTGGCAGCGTTGTTGGTCGCTGGTGTACAGCCGGGCGTAGGCCCACTCATCGGCCAGGGTCCGGTGGAATCTCTCCACCTTCCCGTTGGTCTGCGGCCGATAGGGTCGAGTGCGCCGATGTTCGATGTCATCGCCTAGCGCCTTGCGGAATACATGCGACCGGTAGCAAGATCCGTTATCAGTCAACACCTTTCGAACAATGATTCCCTGTTCGACGAACCAGGCGTTGGCGCGTTCCCAGAACTCGGAGGCGGTCTCCTTGCGTTCATCGGCCAGCATCTCGGAGAAGACCAGACGGGAGTGCGCATCCAGCGCGGTGTGTAGGAAGTGTATAGCCCCGCAACGGCTGTCGGTACTTATTGGTGGCTCCGGTCTTGTCGGCTTGGGCGTTGCGCTTACCTGCGGAGCGACCCAGCATCTTCCAGCCGCCGCCGGCGGGGATCTTTCCCAGCTTCTTGACATCGACGTGCACCAGATCACCGCACGCCGCAGATTCCATGCGGCGCACGACGCGGCCGGTGGCGCGGTCGAGCCAGCGCAGTCGGGCGATCCGGTAGCGGCGCAGCACGTTGTGCACCGTGGAGACGTTCAGTCGCAGCAGGTAGGCGATTCGGGCCGGTCCCCAACGGCGGGTGACGCGCACCCCGATGATGCGGCGTTCGGTCCGTGTCGGGGTGCGGTTGGGGCTGCGATGGGGTCGTGAGCTGCGGTCGGCCATTCCGGCCTCGCCCAGCTCGACGTAGCGGTCCCTCCAACGGACGGCGGTGCCTACCGATACCTGGAATCGTTCGGCCGCGCGGCGTAGCGACCAGCCATCATCGACGATGCACCGAGCCAGCCTCAAGCGACCCGTTTCGGACAAAGGGGCATTACGGTGAACCACGAAGACCTCCGAGGTGGGTTGGTGCGTTCCTAGACAGCTCGCACTTCACTCGGAGGTCTTCGCCTTGTCACCTCACCACGCCGTACCTAACGTCCGTGGTCAGTACAACTAGCCGAGGATCCGGTCCGCCTCGCGCAGTCCGCTCAGGTAGGCGCCGTGCACCGTGGCGAAGAACTCCTGGTGGGTCGCCTCACCGGCGAACGACAGCCGGTCCCCGACCGGCGCGGCCAGCGCTTCCTGGTCGTCGGGCCCTGAGCCGACGGCCAGGAAGCTGTACGAGCCGCGCGCGTACGGGTCCGCCGCCCACCGGGTGACGAGTACACCCGAGGGCTGCGGGGCACGCAGCGCCCGCACGAGCGCAGCCACCGTCTGCTCATCGGAATCCTTCTCGCGGACACGGGCATTGGTGCCGCCGCGGAGTCCGATCAGCACCGGGACGTCGGTGAACCGCAGACTGTTCACCAGGTCGGAGACGGGCTGGTTCTGGCCGGCGATACCGATCATGTCGGACCGCACGCCGAACTGCTCGGTCCAGAACGGCTCGTCGAAGCGCAGCACCACCTTGTCGAGAAGCCCGAACCCGAGCCGCCGGATCGCCTGCGTCTTGGCCTCAGGAAGCGGCGGTTCGAACGCGATGGTGCCGGACTTGAGCACCCCGAGCGGAACGGTGACGATCACCCGGTCGGCCTCCAGCACTCCCTGCGTCGTCTCGACCGTCACCGCGGCGCCGCCGTGGTCGATCCGGGTGACCTCGGCCCCCAGCCTGATGGTCAGATCGCGTGCCAGATGGTCGACGAGCTGCCGGTAACCGCCGGGCAGGATCAGATCGGGTCCGTCGAACTGGTCCTCGTGACCGAACCAGCGCAACGACAACTCGTCCGGGTCGGCTGCATATTCGGAGCCGATGGCACCCGCCACACACCATTGGATGAGCGGGTCGTTCAGGTCAGCGCCGGCGTCGACGAGCCCCTGCGCCAGCGACACGCCGGGGCCGGCGTCATCGGTCACCGCGTAGACGTCGTCGATGATCCGCGTCCACTCCCGCCCGACCGCATCGACGGCTGCGGGGTCGACGACGGAGCCGCCGTCGAGGACCACGACGTCCTCGAAGTCGGTCTCCACGGTGCGCGCGCCGACCTGCGCGGCGAGATCGGTCAGCGGGTTGCCCTCGGAGCCGTGGATCCACGCCGCGCCGAGATCGATCGGAAGACCCAGCGACGTGTCGGTCCACGTGCGACCACCGATGCGGGGCCGGGCCTCCACCACCGTCACCGCCATGCCGGCATCGGCCAGTCGCCGCGCCGCAGCCAGCCCGGCCACCCCGGCGCCGACCACAACGATGCGTTCGGGGCGGGTGTCGCCGGTGCCGCAGGCCACCGCCAGCGGTGCGGCCATCAGCGCGCCGAGACCCAGCGTGAACTGCCGCCGAGTCAGAGCGGACATCAGTCGCCGCTGGTCAACGTGCCGATGATGTCGGCCACCGAACCGGTTTCGGCCTGCCGGAACCCGGTGCCCGCCCACACGTTCACCGCGTGCGGATCACCCGCGCGCACCGAGGCTGCCCGCACCGGACTTGTCAGGTAGTGCACCTCGGGGTAGCCGAACGGCGCGTCGGCCTCGTGGTCGTTGACGAACCGGTTGCGCAGACCGCGCGCGTAGCGACCGGAAAACGCGCGCGTGACCACGGTTTCGGTGAACTGGGGGTCCTGCAGCGCAGCCCGGTGCACGGGGCTACTGCCGGCCTCGTCGGCGAGCAGAAATGCGGTGCCCGATTGCGCTGCCACAGCACCGGCCTGCCGCACCCGCCGGACGTCGGCGGCGGTCATGACACCGCCTGCTGCGACGACGGGAAGGTCGATGGTCGCGGTGATCGCAGCGAGCAGCTCATCGAGAGGCTGCTCCGACGGGCGCGCGGTCGGGTCGAATGTGCCGCGGTGTCCACCCGCCGACGGGCCTTGCGCGACCAGGACGTCGACTCCGGTGTCGGCGGCCAGACGTGCTTCGGCAAGGGTGGTGACGGTGCCGGCGGTGGTGATGCCCGCGTCGGTGAGACGGCGGCGTTCCTCGGCGGTCGGGAGCCCGAAGGTGAACGAGGCCACCGCGGGGCGGATGTCGAGCAGCACCTCAAGTTTCGCGTCCCAGTGGTCGTCGTCGAACCGGGGCACCCCGAGATCGACGCCGTAGCGCTGCCCCTCCCGCCCTAGGGTTTTCGCGTAGGCCTCGATCGCCGACGGTGTTGCCGCGCTGGGTTGCGGCACAAAGAGATTGACGCCGATGGGCGCGCTGGTCGACTGCATCGTGGCAGTGATCCTGTCGGCGAACGCCTCGGCGGTCAGGTAGCCGGCGGCCACGAAGCCGAGCCCGCCCGCGTTCGAGCCCGCCGCGGCGAGCTCGGGTGACGACGGCCCGCCTGCCATCGGGGCGACGAGCACCGGTGCTCTGAGTTCGCGCAGGTCGAACATCACGTGCCTTTCGTAGCATGATCACGTTGCTGGTCTTGGTGAAACGGCACGGTATTCGGTTCTATTCTCGACAGCGATGGCCATCACGCTCAACCACACCATCGTCGCCGCGCGGGACAAGACCGAGTCGGCGACGTTCCTCACCGAGTTGTTCGACCTGCCCGCCCCGCGACCGTTCGGCCATTTCCTGGTGGTGGCAGTGGGCTCAGAGAACCCGGTCAGCCTCGATTACGCCGAGGTCGGCCCCGACGATCCGATCCACCCCCAGCACTACGCGTTCCTGGTCTCCGAGGACGAGTTCGACACCATCTACGGGCGCATCTGCGAGCGGGGCATCCAGCACTGGGCCGATCCGCGCGGTGCGCACCCGGGCGAGATCAACCACAACGACGGTGGCCGTGGCGTGTACTTCCAGGACCCGGGCGGGCACTATCTGGAGATCCTCACCCGTCCGTACGGATCGGGCCGCTAACCGATCGAGTGTCCGCGCGCCTCTTCCTGGCCGCGGTAGTCGTCGGCCATCACCTGGACGTGATCGGGCAGGTCGCCCGCCGCGACATCAGCCAGGCTGGTGCCCTCCAGGACCGAGCGCATGCTCGCACGCAGAGCGCGCCAGACATCGGTCAGCGCCGCCGTCGGGCCGGAGTACGGCAGATCGCCCAGCCCGATGTCGCGCACGCTGGCCAGCGGGCCGTCGATGCAGCGCAGCACGTCGGCGATGCTGATCTCGGCCGCGGGACGGGCCAGTTCGTAGCCGCCGTCGCGGCCGCGGTGGCTGCGGACCAGCCGGTCGGTGCGCAGGTCAGAGAGGATGTCGACGAGGAACTGCGCCGGGATGCCCTGGGCCTTGGCCAGGTCGTCGGTCTTCACGACGACGCCGTCGTCCACCGTGGCGAGTTGGACCATCGCCCGGACGGCGTATTCCGCCTTGGCCGACATCCGCATGGGGCAACCCTAGTCGGGCGACCATCACGCGGCGACGAAGGAGCCGCGTTGAGGAGCCCGACAGTCGGATCTAGTCGGGAATGTCGCCCGCCCCGGAAACCACGACGGCGAACAGGTCGGCGACCGCGGCCAGGCTGGCGGCCTGCAGCGCCTGCGCAGGCACCGGATCCTGCCCCGGCAGTCCCGGCAGCGCCCGCGTCGCCGTCGCCGACGCGACCACCGTCGGCGCATACCCCAGGTTGAAGGCGCCGCGTGCCGTCGAGTTCACGCACATGTGCGTCATGGCTTTTTTGGGGTTTCACGACCTGCGGCGCTGCGCGACGACCGGGCTGATCTGGACTGGTCAAGAGTAAATTGTGGTTCACCGCTGGTTCGTATCGGTTCACCGTCGGCGCGTGCAAGTTACGCCTCGGTTGCCGGGGTTACGCCGGGGTGGGCTGTGTGTGTGTGGGCTTGCCCGCAGCTCAAGTCGGACGGACGCAAGGAGTCCTGCAGAAGGGTGTTCTGCGGCTAGATTTCGGGCGGTGTTGCACGCTGTGTGATGTGAGCGACGACGACGTGCCTGGTTTGACCGATGAGCAGGTCTCCGCGAAGTGGCTGGAGATCGCACCGCTAATCGACAAAATGGCCGAACGCATCGCCGATCCAAGTGACTTCCCGGTGCACCCCGGCTCATCGCTCTTCGACGACGATCAAGCGAGTAGCCCCTACGGCGTTTCACACGCCGTGCAACAGTGCCTCGTCTCAGGAGTCGACCACTTGCACGCGGCGAAGTCGCTCGTTATCGACTTGAAAATGGTGCACGCTTCGGCCGTCTACAGCCTCGTACGCGGCTCATTGGAAACTCTCTCGGCTGCGTACTGGATTTTGCATCCAGCGAGGCGAGACGAACGAGTTGAACGCGTCTTGCGCTGGCACGCCCGCAACGTCGCAGAGCAGTACATCGCGTGCGAACCGCGCGGCCTGATGGACGAAGCGGGACGCGAAGAGCGTTTGGTCAAGCTGGATGCGGTCGCGATCTCCCGGAATGTCTCCACCGCGAATGTCCGCGCCGGGTATCGGAGTAGCACTGCCGTGAAGTACGTCGAACAGAACCCAACGCGATCCAAGCCCCTGCTCCCTTGGCAGCTGTGCTCGGGATTTGCCCACGGCCGTCAGTGGGCGATTCTCGGCGTCTCGAAGCAAGAACAGCACGAGACCGCTGACCCGGGCGTGCTTAAGGTGAAGCTGACATCCGACTTGACCCGTGTCCTATACCCGACGCTGAACGCCTTTCATCTTCTGACTGATGTAGTCGAGTTGCTTCAGCGCCGGTCGTCGCCGTGATCGCTAACCGACGCGTTCGCCCGCCTCGCCTCGGAGCATTTTCGCAACGGGGCTCAGCGGTGCGCTCGGATAGTCCATACCTTCGCCGACGCTGAACTCTCCGGCATCGCAGGTCTTCGGCGGCTGCACATTCTCGCTCATCGGGTAAAAGACGCGTTCCGCCTCTCTCATCGTGGTACGACCGGGATGTCGTAGCTGCCCGAAGCCTTGACCTGCGTGACGACTGCAGCGCCGCGATGCCTTGTGCCACAACCGATTCCGTGAGTCCAGAAAGAATCGATTATCGGGTACGCCCAGTTTCCGGCGATCGGACGCAGGCCTTGCAGGCTAGCCTTTGTGTGTTCCCGCATGCCGATAGGGTTCAGCAAGCTGCCTGCTCCGCCGCTAGCCACCGTGATGACGTAACCACTCGGTACATAGGGCGACTCGACGAGCCACCCCGGTCCGTAGGACCCCGAAACCTCTAGGCCGCCGAAGTTCGTCGGCGCGACCTGCCCGAGAATCGTTCCCATTTCAATCCTCGGCGGGGCGCTGCTACTCGGGATGTAGGACCAGCGGGCCTTCGGGCCACCGGCGCGGGACTCCTCGCCCGCGCGGAAAGTTTGGATTGCTTCACTTTCCCCGACGTTCGCGAAGACGAGTAGCTGGCTTCCTGCCTGTACACCGTATCCGTGCTCGCGGATCAACCGGTAGGAGTCTTCGAGATCCGCACTGTCGATGACATTCGCCTGCGAGACAAGGTAGTGAGAATGGTTGGAAGGAAACGATTTTCCGAAGTATGAGGGTGGAGTGATGTTGTCGGTTCCATTGAAGAGGCCGTACGTCTTGATGCCTTCACTGTTCAGGCCCTCGGTGGGGTCCAGAAGGCGGCCGAAGATCAGGCCGCTCTGCAGCTTTGCATCGCTCTCAAGCGCGCGGTTGAAATACTGCCGGACTTGATCAGCGGAACTCTCGGCCAGGAAGCGCCAGGTGAACGCGCTCCGGAGGTCGTGGAAGTCGAAATCATATCCCACAAGCAATAATCCGTCTTGTGACATGGACTTCGGGATGCCGAATTCGGTCGCCGGTTCGAACGAATCAGAGGTAACACGTTGCGGGACAGCGTCAGCGACGGATGTAGTTCTGAACGACACAAGATCGGACAGTGCGAGCCGATGCTCGTTCCACAGGCGCGCAATCTCTCGAAACTCTTCCCAAAGAATTGAAAGGTTCACGTTGTCCGCAGTTTCCGAGATCCGCGCGACGGTCGAGCTGTCTTGTATGCCGGGCGCCAGGTAGGGCTGCTCAGCCCCGGATATGCCGTTCGTGATGATCAGATCGAGCCAGTGGGTTGTGGTGGTCTCCATCATAGGAACTCCAAACAGGTTGTTATTTAGTGGATCTCGCAGATCGCGAGGTGTTCCGAAAAGGCTACTCCACATATCTTGTAGGGCCCCGCTTATGCGCTCGGGGCGATCAGCGGCAGGTCATAGAGAATTCGTGCCGGTATATCTCGGGCTCATTGCGGGTCGCTGTGCTAGCTTTCGAACGGGATCGGAAACCCGATCCCGACGCCCTTGAGCGCCTGAAGTTATCCGCATGTTCGTGCGGGTGCTTCCGGCGCTTTCGTCGTTCTAGGGCGACCGGACCGGTTCGGACTGGTTGCAGCACAACAGGAAAGGGATCTGAGATGAGTCGAGACATGGAGCCCTGGCAGCTACCGGGGGTCAACCCCGACGATCCGGGCTACTACCCGTCGCTCGTGATGGGCGCTGCCGTCGTGACGTACGCGGCCGATGTTCGCAACGTGACAATCACCAAGCAGCTCGTGAAACGAGCCGCCGAATCGGGCAAATTGCCCTACAGCCTGATTTCTGGAAGGCGGTGTTTTTCACCCCGGGACGTCGATAATTGGCTCTTATCGAATCGCAGAGTCGCTGGAGAGAGAGCGGTCTCGGCATGAGCGATGAACTCACACCTCCAAACGCCGCCCTCCGTGCAATGACCGACGCGGGGTATCTGACCTATGAAGACTCCGGCAACCGTACCCGCGCGAAAGCGCTGGTCGATCAGGACCAGCAAGGCCGCAACGTAGCCCTTCGACAACTCGCGGAGTGGATTCACGACTCGCCGGAATCTGTTGTGCTTATGGGTGATCTGTACTTCGGCTCAAGCATTCGCCGCGCGCTCGTCGATTACGATGCCTACCTCGACAGCTCCAGTGACAGAGGGCCTCTCGACGTCGTCACCGCGCCGCGAAGTCTTCACCTTGCAACCGGAGGAACTCCGGAGTCGGCACCCGATCCTCTTGACCCCTGGTCGCCCGTGAGCGTCAGTGTGGTCTTGGCATTGTGGCCGGGTGAGGTTCACCTGATCTCACCCGGCTACACGCTTCGACAGATTCTCGACGGTGTCGGACTCAGACATCGCGGTGCGCCGCTGCCCTGCGAGATGCCCACTGATGCACGCGCATATAGGTGCCGCAAGGCAGGTGGATTCGACGCGACCGGGTTCGCGCTTGCTCACATCGACCGTAAGCGGCTGATTTTCGTCTGGCGATGCTGCGACGACTGCAAGGCTCTCAGTGAGAGCCGCAACCGCGACCGAGCGCGAATGGCCGAATCGAGTGACCGCAACGCGCGATACGTCGCTGACGGGTGAAGCGAGACGGCCGGACGGAAACGAGGGGTTCACCGTCCGGCCGCGCCGAAGGCCCGCACATCCGCAGCGAACAGAAACGCGAGACCGAAAATGATTGTATCCACTGAACAGCACGAGAACCGGCCATATAGCGCCGCGAGCGCCTATCTCCGGCGCGGTTGGACTGGTCCGCTGCCACTACCAAGACGCAAGAAGGAGCACCCTCCTACGGGCTTCACGGGACGCGGCAAGCCGTACCCGGACGCACAGCAGATCGAGAAGTGGCGTGCGACGCGCAGCCGGGGGAACATCGCCCTCCGCATGCCGACAGTCGGCGCATACGACGTGATCGGGGTCGACTGCGATCACTATGACTCCAAGCGGGGCGGCGCGCAGCTGCGGGCGCTGGAAGCCGAGTACGGCCGACTGCCTCGTACATGGGTGAGCTCGGCACGCTCAGACCGATGCTCCGGTATCAGATTCTTTCGTGCGCCTGCGGGGCTATTGTGGCGGGGGAAGGCGGCTCCGGACGTCGACGTCATCTCCCCGGGCTATCGCTACGCGGTCGTGTGGCCCTCGGTGCACCCGCGCGGTATGCGGTATCGCTGGTACCCGCCGGGACAGCGACCCGACGGCGTGCATTCCGTTCATGAAATTCCAGACGCGCGAGCATTCCCAGAATTGCCGTTGCGGTGGATTGACTTCCTCACGAATGACGGGCAGATCGACGAGGGCGTCGAGATCGACGTCGACTCGACCGACAACGCGATCATGCGATGGGCACGCGAGCGCCTGCCAGGTCACGATGCGGAACCGTGCATTCGGATGCGTCGCGACGCTGACGAGTGGTTGCAGCGCATTGCCGACGAACCGAGCAGCCACGACAAGATCACAGGTGCACATTGGAGCTTGCTCAGCAACGCCACCGAGGGACACCCCGGATGGCCGGCTGCTACCGATGAAGTCGAAAATAGTTGGCTTGCCGAGGTTCTCGCACGGCGAAAACGTGCACGTGGCACCGCTATTGCAGAGATCCACCGCAGCAAGCTCGAAGCGCTCCGCAAGCTCAAAGGCGAAGCCGACACGCATGCCGCCATCGGACTTGAGTTCATTTCGACCGAATGCACCTGCACGGCCGGTCGTCCCCGTCGCGGAGTGTCCGCGCCGTTGCGTCCGATGCAGCCGATGCGTCCGCGCGCGACAGCGGTGAAGAGTGCCCGTGGAGTTCGATGAAGGAACCGTCACCAAGAGCATCGCCGATATCGCAAACAACGCTGAAGCGTGGCGACGTTACAACGAAGAGAACGCGCTATCGCTGCTCAACCTCGGAGCCGACGAACAACTCAAAGACGGACTCGCCTTCATCGACGAAGCCGACAACGCCCGCGCATTGTGGGGCAAGGGCGACGAGATCCTCTGGGGTGAACAACAACCGCTATTGCTCTTCGGTCCACAGGGCGTCGGCAAAACCACCGACATACAACAACTCATCCTCGCCCGCGCTGGACTGCGTGATCCGGAACTGCACGGCTACCCCGTCGAACCCGACGACCGGCCAATCTTCTACCTCGCCCTTGACCGGCCGATGCAGATTGCGGCGTCGATGCAACGCATGGTCGACGACCTAGGTCCCCGGGACCGCCGCAAGCTGAAACGGAAACTGCGATTCTGGAAAGGGCACCTGCATTTCAAGATGGATCAGGCACCCGATGCGTTCGCGAAATGGGTTGCGCTACATGGCCGCGATCCCGGCATACTGTGTATCGACTCCGTCAAAGACGCCTGCAGCGGGCTACTCAGCGACGAACACGGCATGGGCTTCAACGACGCGGTGCAACGGATCATCGCCAGCGGAACCGAAGTCGTGTCGAACCATCACCCACGCAAGGGCGGCAAAGGCGACGACGCGAAACCCGCACGCCTGTCCGATGTCTACGGAAGCACGTGGATCACCGCCGGGCATGGTTCAGTGCTTCTGCTGTGGGCTGAGCCGGGTGCGAAGACCGTTGAAGTCAGTCAACTGAAGCCGATCCGCGAGCCGATGCGCCCGGTGTTCATTTCTCGCGAGCACGGCACCGGAGTATCGGCGACCTTCGATCCGAAAGACCTCATCGTCGATCTTGCGGTCGATCGCGGCGAGGACGGTTTCACGATCGGCGACGCCGTGTTCGCGGTGCACGGGCAGACGGACAACTTCCCCGCGGCGTCCGGGCGTCTACGGCATCACCTGAAGACCCTCGTGATGCAAGGCGTGCTGCGTTACGAAAAAGGCAAAGGCGGAGGCTCCGGGGGCGGTGCCATCCCGGCGCGGTGGTGGCTCACATGACGCACCGTTTACAGACGACGTCCCGACAAACACACAGCTCAGAGGCGTCTGTAAACCTACAGACGACCCCGAGCGTCTGTAAAGCGTCTGCAAACGGTGCCTGTTACCGACGAAAACGTGCAGGTAGAGCACGTCTTTTGCGTTGCAGACGAGCCCTACAGACGACGCCGAAAAGGGCGTCTGTAAACCGTCCTATCCCTATAGGGGTTACAGACGCTCGCTCATCCGATCCTTCGCACCGTCTCGTTGATGCACGTTTTCCGAACACTCAAACCCACGAAAGGTGAGATACGTTGTCCCGCAGAGCAATTGACACGACTTCAAGCAACTCCGCAGGTCAGAGGGCTAAACGCCCATCGAAAGCCACACACATGAAGAGGCTCAGTGAGCAGTGGTGGGCCACTCGCACGCCGAACGTGAAGGCGCGACGGTGCACGGCACACAGCAGCCGGACGGGCGATCGCTGCAACAAAGTCTCTCTGGCCTTTCAGCGCGTGTGTGGAACTCACGGCGGCCGGGCACCTGCGGCGAAGCGGAAGGCGAAGCAGCGACTCGACGAGCACGCAGACAGCCTCGCTGCCGCTCTGCTGGCTCTCGCGACGTCTGCCGAAAGTGAGGCGACCCGCCTCGCGGCCATCCGTGACGCGCTGGACCGCATCGGGATCACGGGTAAGACCGCCGTCGAAGTCGAACACAGCCTGAAGCCCTACGAGCAGATCCTCGCCAGCTTCACGAGCGTTTCAGGCAGCCTGGCGGATTACGAGCGGGCGAACGGCCTACCCGTCACACCGGCCCCGGAACCGAGCGCACCCGAAATCCTGGACGTCGAGTTCGACGAAGAGACCGCCGAGACACGAGCTGATCGCAACGCTCGCGGACCAGAAGGCTCGTGGCGGCCACCGGGGAGCCCCGAACCGGTATACGAGCGCTCAGGGTCGATTACCGGCGAAGCTGCGCTCGAGGAAGCCGCAAGAGCGAACCGAGCCGCAGGCGTGTGGACGGTCAGACGACGTCGGGAGTAGGCCGTGCCCCAAATAACACCTGGTAGGAAAGCTTTGGAACTTGTTGTTTGGCAGGCGAATTCGCCGTTTCCAAAGGCATACCTTTGGAGTAGCTTTATTCCTAGATACAGCTCCGCTGCAGGTCAGCGGGTTTCGAAGGGGGAAAGCGTGCAGGTTGTCGCCTACGTGAGGTGCAGTACCTCGCGACAACAGGAAGCGTTCGGACCGGACGTTCAACGTGCCGCGATCCGGCAATGGGCCAAGACTGGTGGGCATCGCGTCGTGTCGTGGCAGGCGGACACGATTTCGGGAACTTCGGAACTCGCAAGCCGCGACGGCTGGCGGGCAGCTGCAGCCCTCGTGAAGACTAAACGCGCAACAGCCATCGTGGTCGCCCGGATCGATCGGCTAGCCCGCGATGTGATGATTCAAGAGCTTCTCTTGCGCAATCTCACCGAGCTCGGCGGCGTCGTGTTGTCGGCACGCGACAGCGAGAATGAACTACTCACCGGTAAATCGAAAGACCCTTCGCGCAAGCTCATTCGCACGATCCTCGGTGCAGTTTCCGAGTATGACCGCGAAATGATTTCCGATCGCCTTTCGGCTGCGCGTAAGGCCAAGGCTGCACGCGGCGGCTACGCGCACGGTGCACTGCCGTACGGCTACCGCTCGCAGAACGGCAAGCTCGTGCCCGTACCGGCCGAACAGAAGGCGCTACGGGCCATGCTGGCACTCGCCGAGCAAGGCCACTCGACACACGCGATCGCTGACGCGCTCACAGAGCAGGGCCACCTGACGAAGCGCGGCGGCAAGTGGTGCGGTGCAACCGTTGGTCGAATCCTCAAACGATACAAAGCAGAAAAGGCCAGCGCATGAACCGGATCAACTGGCCGACGGCCTTCGTCATTGTGTTCGGTGCCGTGCCGTTCGCGGTATTCATCATCGCCGTGCTCGCGGTGTATCCACTCGTTGGCTGGCCTCTCGTCGCCGGAGCTGTCGTCGCCCACGGTGCTTATCTGCGGCATCGAAGAGACACCGCCCTGGCGGAGCGGGCAGCGATCGACTTTCCGCGCAACGCCGAGATCGTCGCTCAACGACTCCCGGAACCGCGCACGGTGCCACTGCGACAGGCGCGCCGATGAGCGTCACGATCGATTACGACGCTCGTCGCGGCATCGTCTACGAATGCGGTTGCGGCTTCGGGGGTGCGATGCCGAGTCTGTATCTCGACGCGGCGGTGATCGAGGCACATGTCCGAATCTGCGACCGGAAGCCGAAGCGAACGGCCGATCCACCGAAGCGAGGTTCGAAACTCGACGAGCGACAGGTTCGTGAGATCCGCCGACGGCACGCGAACGGCGAGACGCAGAAAGACATTGCCCGGCGCTTCGGCGTTTCGGGGCCGACTATCAGCGCGATCGTCCAACGGAGGACATGGGCCGACGTCCACTAGATCGACACGGCAAGAGGGGAACTGACGATGGCTTACATCCGAGCACACGAGACGAAGCAGCGCCGCAATGGCAAGCCAGTGAAACGCTACGAAGTCGTTTGGCGGGAGCCTGCGAGAGACGAAAGCGGATTGCCGATCACCGGCAAGACCTGGACCCGACAGGAAAGCTACACAACCCGCAAGGACGCCGAAGCGCGCGCGGACGAACTCAATGCAGCGAAGCATACCGTCGGGGGCACTTCCTCCCTGGCGGACGCAAAGCGCGCGGCGAGCCGCACCTATGCCGAGTACACCGCCGGGTGGCTGGCGTCGCAACGCACTCGTCACGCCGAAGATAATCTCAAGATCGGGACGCTCGACAACTACGAACAGATCCTTAGTCGCTACGTCCTGGACAAGTTCGGACATCGCGCGATCGGTGCGATAACACTCGTCGATTGCGAAGAGTTCCGCGCAGACCTAGCGGGACGGATGAAGCCCGGTTCCGTGCGTAACGTGTGGTGGCCGTTCTCCGCCGTATTTCACTACGCAGCCCGCGCAGGAGCGATCGCCGCAAGCCCCGCCGATGCCGTAGATCGCGCGAGGGGCACCGGCTCAAGAAGAACGTTCAAGCCTCACCCGATCACTGCACCGCAGATCGCCGCACTCGCGGAGAAGGTCAGCCAGTTCTCGCATCCGCACTACGGGTTGCTGATCCTGTTCCTCTGCTACACCGGTTTGCGTCGGGGCGAACTGCAGGGGTTAGAGATTCGAGACCTGCGATTGACCCACACCGCGACGGGCGTTCGTGGCTCCGTGCGCGTCGAGCGCACGAAGACTCGCCGAAAAGGGGCGTTGCGCGTCGACACCCCGAAGTCGACGAAATCTGTTCGCAGCGTCCCTCTTCCATCGTGGCTAGCGGCACGCATATCCGACTACCTGGCGGAGCATCCGCGCGTTGATGAGCCGACCGCGCCGCTGTTTCCGAACCGCCTGCAAGGCGGTGCCCGCCGCAAAGGTCAGAGAGCGGGCGTTGTGTTCGACTGGTCAGAGCCGGTTGAGCTCAGCACTTTCGCCCGCCGAACGATGCGTGACGCGCAGGACGCCGTCGGGCTGCCCGTAGCCCGTGCGCGGAAGATTGAAGCGGACGGCTCAATCAAACCGGCTAGCAATGGATTCCGGCTGCACGATACCCGACACACTTTTTCGGTTTTACAGCTGACAGCCGGTGTGCACTTCATGCAGGTTTCAAAGTGGTTGGGACACAGCAACTACATGATCACTATGACTGTGTACGCCGACTACATGCCGGATGACGACACTGCGAACGCCCTGCCCGAACCGGTAGCCCGACAGAGCAACGTCGTCAGGATGTTTCAGATGCCAGGCTAGGTGCTGAAAAGCGTCTCCTGGTCATTACGCTCGGCCAACAGACGCACTAGATGTCGGTCTCCTTTATCGGTCAGCCGAAAGTAGGTATTGGAGTCACGCACTTGCCTCCGCTTCTGGCCCTTATCAATCAGACCGATTGCGCGCAACTGAACGATAACCCGCTCCCACTCATCGATGAAGATCAACGGTTTAGAGTTTGGGATAACTTTGACTTCATCGCGATGCTGCTCTGACGCCTCGTCCCAGTCAGCCCTAAATAAGAGGTGCAGTGCGAGCCGCTCCTGGAGCTCTTGTTCGGTCGCTTCGTCGATCATTTTTGGACCGATCTCACGAAGCACTTCGTCCCACGTAAGCAACGACTCCAACTTGATGTCAGTCTTATTGCCGTAGTTGTTGGATACGACGTGAAACCCAAGTTTCAGCGGTGACTCACCTTGTTTGAAGACGCTAGTGTCTTCATCCGTGGTCTTACCGGATTTCAGCCGGGCCACCTCGGCTTCGGCTAATTGCTCTCGCAGTTCTGCAATCTCTTTCTCTACGTCCGAGGTCATGGCAAACCGCGCGCGGACCCAACCCTCTTGCGGATGTTTGCGGATTGCGGTGTTAAGGGCGCGAGACACCACCGCCCCCAGGTCGTCCGGCCCTCGATACTTCTTGATCGGCCGCGCCATGACCTTCTGTTGGAAGGCGTCGAGCTTCTTGCGGACGGCCGGATCAAGTTCAATCTTGTCCTTCGTCAACTTATTCGGATCGTCGGGGACGAACCCGAGGATCTGCATGTCGCGGGCAACGGCATAGTCGAATTCCTTCTCTGTATAGCTAATACCTTCTTCGGTGACCGACCCGTACTTGCCGCCTAGCACGACCACGTAGTAGTCGCTGAGATCAATTACTTCCTTAATGAGCGTCCATTGGTCATAGCTGACTGCGGGAAAAAGCTCCATACCTGCGGGAATGCAATCGAGCTCCAGCAACGCCTGGATAACCTCTTGGCGCTCTTTCTCGAGATCGCGGTATGTCGAGCTAAGGAATACTTGGTATCGCCGTTCCACGACGCCAATTATCTCAGCGGTGTCCGCCTGCCCCGGGTCGACGCTCCGTGTGGCCTAGCCGTAGATCTTCTTCAGGTTTTCGGCAGAACTCGCAAAGATGCCCGACGCGACAAGGTAGCCCGCGACGAATGCTGCGTCGTAACCGCGTTCCTTCAGCTTCCCGATGTGGACCTTGGTCATCGTCGCGTATGCGCTGCTCTTCTTCAGCGTGGGGTAGCCGTTGTTCCCTTCGCGCTTGAGGTCCATCAGGATTTCGTGGTGATCTCCGGGCACGCCTCGGTCCCGCTCGCCGGTCATCAGATCAAGTGCACCCGTCGCCGCAGCCCATCCCGCCAGAGTCCCCGGGATGTGCTCGGTAACTCCGAGGATCCTGCCGTCTGCGAGCTTTATGCCAAGTTCGAGCATCTTCAGATCGGTTTCGAGCACGAGCACCGGCCCGCCCGGTTCACCCCCACGTCCGCGAGTGCTGCCGATGTTACCGTTCGAGGCGTAGTCAGCGAGCACAGGGCCACCGTAGTAGGACACCTCGGATTTGTTGTGAACGATCAACGCGCGGCGCGGGTATCCGTCCGGGTCGTGCTCGGCGAAGTACTCGGCCACAGCACCGACGGCCGTGTCGATGTCGACCGGCCCCGAAAACCACACATTGTCAGCGGGCACTTGCTTGCGATCCACGATGGCAGTCTTCCAAACGCGCCTGACATTGGATCGCTCACACGCCGGGGTGACGACGGGGTGAGCTGGCCTAATCGGGTATCGATGCACCGTCCGGTACCACGACCGCAAACAGGTCTGAGAGGGCCGCGAGGCTAGCGGCTTGCAGCGACGCCGCTGGTACTGGCTCACTTCCGAGACCAGGAAGCGCCCGCGTCGCCGTCGCCGACGCGACCACCGTCGGCGCATACCCCAGGTTGAAGGCGCCGCGTGCCGTCGAGTTCACGCACATGTGCGTCATGAACCCGGCCAGGACGAGGTTCGTCGCTTCCAGGGCCTTGAGCTGAGCGTCGAGGTCGGTCTGCACGAACGAGTTCGGGTACTGCTTGACCACCACCGGTTCACTGTCCCGCGGGGCGACGAGCGGGACGATCGCCCCGATGTCGTCGGAGAGGTCGTACGGTGAACCGGCGCCGCCGTCGTGCTGGATGTGGATGACCGGGATGCCGGCCGTCCGTGCACGGTCCAGCAGCAGAGCGGCTTCCTCCAGCGCGGCCTGCACGTTCTCGAGCTCCATCACGCCGCGGGTGTAGGTGTTCTGGCAGTCGATCAGGACGAGCACCGAGTCCGCGAGACTCACCGGGGCGAGCGGGAGGCCGGACAGCGCCCGCAGGGTGTTGGGATCAGACATCGTCGCAGCCTACTGCGCCGGCCCGTCAGCCCGCGGTCACCGCCAGCACGGCGTCGGCGAGTTCAGGGCGGCACACGATCAGGTCGGGCAGCTTGGAATCACGCTGGTTGTAGACCAGCGGTGACCCGTCGATCCGCGACGTGAACAGGCCGGCTGCCCGCGCCACGGCCACCGGAGCAGCGGAATCCCATTCGTACTGTCCGCCCGCATGCACGTAGGCATCGGACAGACCCTGCACGACGGACGCGACCTTCGCGCCGGCCGAACCCATCTCGACGAGGGTGCCGTTCAGTGCATCCTTGACTGCCAGCGCGATGGCGGGTGGCCGGGTGCGGGACACGACGATGCGGGGGGCCTCGGGCGCGGCCGGCGGCGCGATGACGGTCGGCGTGGCCAGCGTGACGCCCTGCGCGGGGAGCGCAACCGCGCCGGCGATCAGGTCACCGGATTCCCAGAGGGCGACGTGCACGGCCCAGTCCGTCCGGCCCAGCTCGGAGAATTCGCGGGTCCCGTCGAGAGGGTCGACGATCCACACCCGCGCGGCGGACAGCCGCACCGGATCGTCGACACCTTCCTCCGACAGCACGGCATCGTCGGGCCGCTCGGCGGTCAGCGCAGCCAGCAGAAAGTCGTGGGAGCGTTTGTCCCCCGCGGCTTTTCGCTCCTCGGCGCTGGCATCGGCCAGCTCGGCGCGGACGTCGAGCAGCAGCGCGCCCGCCTCGGTGGCCAGCCGCGCCGCCAGCTCGTGGTCGCCCATGGCTACTTCTCCCGGCTTTCCAACAGGGCGATCACGGCGTCGGCGTGCTCATCCGGTGTCCGGTCCGGGGTCAACTGCACATCCGGATTCTTGGGCCGCTGATACGGGCTGTCGATCCCGGTGAAGTGCGTGATCTCCCCGGCCCTGGCCTTGGCGTACAGGCCCTTCGGGTCCCGGCGTTCACAGTCCTCCAGCGGGGTGTCACAGAACACCTCCATGAACTCGACACCGGCATCGGCGGCGACCTTGCGCGCCAACTCGCGGTGCTCGGCCAGCGGGCTGATGGCTGGGACCAGAACCACCTGACCCGAGTCGGCAAGGATCGACGCCACGTGGGCGAGCCTGCGCAGGTTCTCCGACCGGTCGGCCATCGAGAAGCCGAGGTCGGCGTTGAGGCCGTGGCGCAGGTTGTCGCCGTCGAGAACGTAAGCCGGAACACCCTTTTCGAGCAGCTTCTGTTCGACCAGCATCGCCACCGACGACTTTCCCGAGCCGGAGAGACCGGTGAACCAGATCATCCGACCTGTGCTCAGCCGGTCGTCGGCCGTGCACAGCGACTCGTGGCGCACCGTGTTCGGGCTTGAGGTGCGGGTCGAGACCTGCGGCAGGATCATGCCCGCGCCGACCGTGCCGTTGGTGTTCGGGTCGATCAGGATGAACGATCCCGTCGCCGTGTTGCGGCTGTATTCATCGAGCAGCAGGGGCACCTGGGTGCGCAGCGAGATGCGGCCCAGTTCATTGAGTTTGAGTGCCGTCGCTTCCTTGTCACGGTGCAGAGTGTTGACGTCGAGCCGGTAATCCAGGCCCGTCACCTTCGCCCGCGTCGTGCGGGTGGTGTGCTTGATCAGGTAGTCGCGGCCCGGCTCCAGCGATGCGCCGTCGGCCATCCAGCAGACGGTGGCGTCGAATTCCTGTGCCACCCTGGGCCGATTGTTGGGACGCGCGATCATGTCGCCGCGGGAGATGTCGATGTCGTCGGCCAGGCTGACCGATACCGCCATCGGCGGGAAGGCCTCCTGCACCGGGCCGCTGGGGCCCTCGATCGCCGCGACGCGCGACGACAGCCCGCTGGGCAGCACGACGACGTCGTCGCCCACCTTCATCACGCCGCCGGCCACCGTACCGGCATAGCTGCGGTGGTCGTGATGCTCAAGGCTCTGCGGACGGATCACGTACTGAACGGGGAACCGCACGTCGGTCAGGTTGCGGTCGCCCGCGACGTAGACCTCTTCGAGGTGCGCCAGCAGCGGCGGCCCTTCGTACCACGGGGTCTTGTCGGATTTGGTGACGACGTTGTCGCCTGTGAGCGCCGACAGCGGAATGGTCGTCACGTCGTGGACGTCCAGTCGGGCCGCGAAATCATGGAAGTCGTCACGGATCTTCTCGAACTGTTCTCTGTCCCAGTCGATCAGGTCCATCTTGTTGACCGCGAGGACGATGTGCTGAATGCCGAGCAGCGAGGCGAGGAACGCGTGCCTGCGGGACTGCTCGAGCAGGCCGTGGCGGGCGTCGACCAGCACGATCGCCAACTGCGCGGTCGAGGTGCCGGTGACCATATTGCGGGTGTACTGGATGTGCCCTGGCGTGTCGGCGATGATGAATTTCCGCTTGGCCGTGGCGAAGTAGCGGTAGGCGACGTCGATCGTGATGCCCTGCTCACGCTCGGCCCGCAGGCCGTCGGTGACCAGAGCCAGGTCGGTGTAGTCGTGTCCGCGTTCCTTGGAGGTCCGCTCGACAGCGGCGAGCTGGTCCTCCATGACGGCCTTGGAGTCAAAGAGCAGCCGCCCGATCAGGGTGGACTTGCCGTCGTCGACCGAGCCCGCGGTCGCGATGCGAAGCAACGTTGCCATCAGAAATATCCTTCGCGCTTGCGGTCTTCCATCCCCGCTTCGGAGATTCGGTCGTCGGCACGGGTCGCTCCCCGCTCGGTGAGCCGTGAAATGGCCGTCTCGGCGATCACTTCCGACACCGTTGCAGCAGTGGATTCCACGCAGCCGGTGCACGTGACGTCGCCGACGGTGCGGAACCGCACGGTCTTCTCGATGATCGGCTCGTCCTTGCGGGGCTGCAGGTACTTGTGCACCGCGAGCAGCATCCCGTCGCGCTCGAACACCTTGCGCTGGTGCGCATAGTAGATCGACGGCAGCACGATCTTCTCGGCGCCGATGTAGGACCAGATGTCGAACTCGGTCCAGTTGGAGATGGGGAACGCGCGGATGTGCTCGCCCTTGTGGTGCCGCCCGTTGTACAGATTCCACAGCTCGGGACGCTGCGCCTTGGGATCCCACTGACCGAACTCGTCACGGAAGCTGAACACCCGCTCCTTGGCGCGCGCCTTCTCCTCGTCGCGCCGGGCCCCGCCGAACGCGGCGTCGAATTTGTTCTCCCGGATCGCCCGCAACAATGTGAACGTCTGCATCGGATTTCGCGACGGGATGGTCTCGACCACCCGGCCCGCGTCGATGTCGTCCTGAACCTTGGCCACCACCAGACGGACGCCGTGCTCGGCGACCATCTCGTCGCGGACCTGCAGTACCTCGTCGAAGTTGTGCCCGGTGTCGACGTGCATCACCGGGAACGGCAGCCGGCCGGGGCGGAACGCCTTGATGGCCAGGTGCAGCATCACGATCGAGTCCTTACCGCCGGAGAACAGCAGCACCGGCTTCTCGAACTCGGCGGCGACCTCGCGGATGATGTGGATCGCCTCGGCCTCCAGCGAGCGCAGGTGACTTAGTTCGTATCGCCCGGCGTTCTGCGTGAGCTCTTCGGTCGCGGTCATCGATTCCCCGCTAAGTTGGTAGGTTTGACCATAATTATGGGCATAACCGGAAATTGTGCCGCAGGACCGTCCGCGCTGTCAACGGGCAGAGGCCGGTCTGCGCATTTCGCGTGCCGGCAGGTCGGGGGGGGTGTTCTACACCGTGACCTCGGCGAGCGCGCCGGTCGCGACGTCGAAGACGAACCCCCGCAGCGACTCGTGCTTCGTGACGAACGGGCTGGCCTCGATGCGGCGCAGTGACTGCCGCACGTCCTCCTCCACATCCGGGAAGGCCTCGGCCGCCCATTCGGGCTTCAGGCCCGTCTCGTCCTGGATCGCCCGCTTGAAATCGTCGTCGGTGAAGGTGAGCATGCCGCAGTCGGTGTGGTGGATGAGGATGATCTCCCTGGTGCCGAGCAACCGCTGACTGATCGCCAGCGACCGGATCTCGTCGTCGGTGACGACACCGCCCGCGTTGCGGATGACGTGCGCCTCCCCGTCCTTCAACCCGAGCACCCGGTAGACGTCGAGTCGGGCGTCCATGCATGCCACCACTGCCACGTGCTTGCTGGGCGGCAGCGGCAGTGGCCCCTGAAACGTCTTGGCGTATTCCTGGTTGTTCTTGAGGTACTCGTCGGTGACCGTCATGGGCGCGAAGCTAACAGCCCGGACGGCTCCAGTCACCAGTCTGGATCACCCAGATCGAAGACCGGAACTGCGCGTCGCGCGGCATCACGCCTGCAGGTCGTAGACCGTGGTGCCGCCCACATCCATCGCGGTGAAGTTGTGCGCCACCCACGCGGTGATCTCGGCGGCCGAGCCTGTGTCGCCGCCGGGACCGCGGTGGCCCCCGGCGATGAAGTACCTGACCTGACCGTCGGCCACGTAGCCCTGGAACTGCGCCAGCGTGGGCGAGTTGTCGCCGCCCGTGAAGCCGCCGATCGCCATCACCGAGGCACCCGTCTGGAGCTCGAGGTCGGCGGTCGTCATCGAACCGATACCGGCTGCCGCCCAACGGTTGTCGGCAGCCTTGACGAGCTCCTGGAGTTCGGAATTGTCCGACACCGATGCGCCGGGACCGCCAGGCGCCCCGGGACCGCCGGGACCGCCTGGGCCGCCGGACCCGCCGGGTGACACCGGCCCCGACATCGCCCCGGGCCCACTGGCCGCGTGCATCGCCGTCTCGATCGCGTACGCGGCCGATCCCGCCCCGGCGAACAGGATCCCGGCTGCCACCACCACTGCGGTGAGACGCCCGAGGCGGTGCACACCCACCGCGATAATCGCCGCCACCGCGATCGAGCCGACCAGCACCACCCATCGCAGCCACGGCTGCCAGTCCGGGGTGCGATCGAGCAGGACGAATGTCCACACACCGGTGGCCGCGGACATGAGGGCAAGGACGACGCGCGACGCGAAGACCTGCCTGCCACGCCACAGTTCGACCACGGTGATGCCGACCAGAGCCGCGATCGCGGGGGCCAGCGCCACGGTGTAGTACGGATGGATGGTGCCGTCCATGAAGCTGAAGACGGCGCCGGTGACCAGCAGCCAACCGCCCCACAGCAGCAGACCGGCCCGCACACCCGCGGTGCGCGCGGTCCGCCGGGTGAGCCAGAGGCCTGCGACGAGCCCGATCAACGCGGCAGGCAGCAGCCACGACGCCTCGGCACCCATGGACGCGCCGAACAGCCGGGTGATCCCCGGGTCGCCACCGAAGAACAGGTGCGCGCCCGCCGGGGCAGCGGCTCCGCCGGGCCCGCCCGGCCCGTCCGGACCGCCCGGGCCTCCGAATCCGCCGCCGGGCATGCCGCCGCCACCGGTCATCCGTTGTAGTCCGTTGTAACCCAACGCAAGCTGCAGCAGGCTGTTGTCGGTCGAGCCGCCGATGTAGGGCCGGGAATCCGCGGGCCACAGGCTGACCATCGCCAGGAATGAGCCCGCCGTCACGACCATCGTGACCGCGCCGATCACCAGCTTGCCCACCCGCTGCCAGAGGCCCACCGGCGCGGCGACCAGGAAGGCCAGCGCCAGCCCGGGCATCACCAAAAACGCTTGCAGCATCTTCGTCAGGAACGCGAAGCCGAGCACCACGCCCACCAGGACGAGCCATCGGGTACCACCGGTCTGGATGGCGCGCACCATCAGGTACGCGGCCACCACGAGCAGCAGCACCAGAAGTGCATCGGGGTTGTTGTACCGGAACATCGATGCGGCCACCGGCGTCACAGCCAGCGCCAGGCCGGCGATGAGGCCGGCAGCCGGCCCACTGATCCGGCGCACCGCGGCAAACAACACCGCCACCGAACCGACCCCCATCAACGCCTGGGGTAGCAGCATCGTGAACGGGGTGAAGCCGAACAGCCGACCCGACAACGCCATCAGCCACAGTGCCGCAGGGGGTTTGTCAACGGTGATCGCATTCCCCGCGTCTAGCGATCCGAACAGCCACGCCTTCCAGTCCTGTGTACCGGCCTGTGCGGCTGCGGCGTAGTACTGGTTGGCCCAACCCGAGGACCCCAGACCGATCAGATAGAGCGCAGCGGTCGCGGCCAGCAGCGCGACCAGCGCGGGCAGCACCCAGCGGGGGCGGTCGGACCGAACGGGCTCGGAGTCTGCGCCGGCGTTGTGGGCCGCGTTGACGACGACGGTGGTCATCGTGGGTTTCCTTTGGTGGTCGTGCGACGGGGATGGAACACCCAGCCGCGAAGCAGGACGAATCGCACTGCCGTGGCGAGCAGGTTGGCCGCGACGAGAACGGCGAGTTCGACCATGTGATGCGGGGATTGGGTGGTGGCGTGCAGTATGCCGAGAGCGCCGCTGGTGATGGTCAGCGCGACGCCGAACACGATCAGACCCTCGACGTGGTGCCGGGCCAGCTGTGGGCGGCCGCCGACACCGAACGTGAATCGCCGGTTTGCCGCGGTGTTGCCGATCGCGGTGATCAGAAGCGCGATCAGGTTGGCCAGCTGCGCGCCGGCCCACCCCTGCAGAAGAATGAACAGCAGGATGTAGGCGACGGTCGACGTCACCCCGACGGCACCGAAACGGACCACCTGACGCAGCAGCGACCGGGGTGCGGCCGCCTCCCGCGAATTGCCCAACTGAGCGGCGATGGTGTTGACCGGAATCGCTCCGGTGGCGAGACCACGCATGAGCCGGCCGATGCCCAACAGATCAGCGGTCGCGGTGGCGATGATGTCGACCCGGCTGTCCGGATCGTCCACCCAGTCCACGGGGACCTCGTGGATGCGCAGTCCGCTGCGCTCGGCGAGCACGAGCAATTCGGTGTCGAAGAACCATCCGGTGTCCTCGACGTGCGGCAGCAGGCGGGCCGCGACGTCGGCGCGGATCGCCTTGAATCCGCACTGGGCGTCGGAAAAATGAGCGGACAGAGTCGATTTGAGAATCAGGTTGTAGCACCGCGAGATGATCTCCCGCTTGGGGCCACGCGTGACACGCGCGCCCCGTGCCAGCCTGGTGCCGATCGCGAGGTCGGAATGGCCGGAGATCAGCGGCGCGACCAGCGGGCCGATCGCGGCGAGATCGGTCGACAGGTCGACGTCCATGTAGACCAGCACCGCGGCGTCGGACTCCGACCACACCCGGTGCAGGGCACGTCCCCGCCCCTTCTCCTCGAGCCGGACCACCCTGACATCGTCCAGTTCGGCGGCGAGCTCGGCCGCAATGCGCGGCGTGTCGTCGATGCTGGCGTTGTCGGCGATGGTGATCCGGGCCGGAAACGGGACCGCCACCTGCAGATAGCGGTGAAGCCGGTGAATCGACGCCGCGAGCGCAGCCTGCTCGTTGTAGACGGGCACGACGACGTCGAGCACCGGCGTTCCTGATTCACGCGCGGTCAGTGCAGCGTGCGGCCGGGATCCGAAACGGCGTTCCGCGCTGGGGGTCTCGGGCTCGAGAGCGATGTCTGTCATGCCTTCCATGCTGGTGTCGGCGTGTGTGCTCATCGTGGGGCCGAGCTATGCGCCTGCTGTGAGATGACGGGCGACTGGGTCAGGTCGTAGACGGCTGTGCCATCGACGGTGATCTCGGGGTACCGCGCCTCGACCCACTCCCGGATCGCAGCCGACTCCTGGGCGCCGCTGCCGTTCTGGTGGCCCATCATCATCGTGGGACCGAGGATGAAGTAGTGGATCTGTCCGGCGTCAACCATGTCGATGAACTCGGGGAGCGTCGGCGCGGGGTCGGTGCCATTGAACCCGCCGATGGCCATCACCGGCGCCCCGGTGGCGAGCTGGTAGCCTGCCGCGTTGTTGGAGCCGACAACTGCTGCTGCCCAGGTGAATTGGTCAGCGTTCGTGGACAGCAGCCGGATCAGATCGGGATGCGGGGTGGGCGAGCTCAGCAACCCGCCGCCGTCGAAGCGGCCACCGGTTCCGCCGCCGAAGCCCCCTGGGCCTCCGCGAGACGGCCCGACCGACGGAAGGGCGCCGGTGTGCGGTGACGCCGCCGTGGCGACCGAGAACGCGACCGGGGCGGCCAGACAGGACACCACGGCCAGACCGGCGACAAAGCGGGTGGCACCCCGACTCAGCCGGCCCACCACGATCAGCAGGACTGCGGCGCCCACTCCCCCGACGGCGACCGCCGCCCGCAGCCACGGCATCCAGTCGCTGTATCGCGACAGCAGCACCGCTGCCAGGACCACGGTGACGAGGACCGCACCGGCCAGACAGGTCGCGGCGCGAAGGTCGTGACGTTGCCGCCACAACAACGTTGCGCCGATGGCGATTCCGGCCGCGATGGCCGGCGCGAGGGCCACCGTGTAGTACGGGTGGACGATGCCGTTCATGTAACTGAACACCACCGCGGTGACGACGAGCCAGCCGCCCCAGAGAATCAGGGCAGCGCGAACGGGATCGGTGCGGGGCCTGCGCCGGGTGAGGACCAGCCCGCCCGCGATGCAGATGACCGCGGCCGGCAGCAGCCACGCGATATCGGACCCCATAGTCGGGGCGAACAGGCGACCCCAGCCCACGTCGTGGTTGAGGTTGCCCAGACCGCCCGGCTCGTTACCGGTCAGTCGGCCGAAACCGTTGTAGCCCAACGTAAGCTCGACGATGCTGTTGTGCTGCGAGCCGCCGATGTAGGGCCGCGAGCTCTCCGGCCACAGCTCGGCGAGCAGCACGTACCACCCTGCGGACACCACGACGGTCCCGGCCGCGACCAGGCTGTCGACGACGCGACGGGATAACGTCCGTTGCCCCGCAACGAGATACGTGGCTGCCAGCGCAGGCAGGACCAGCAGCGCCTGCAGCATCTTGGCCAGGAAGCCGAGGCCGACCGCGGCACCCGCCGCGACGAGCCACCACCGGCTGGCGTTCTCTTCACACGCCCGCAGGGTGCAGTAGGCGGCGACGACGAGCAGCAGCACCAGCAGCGCATCCGGGTTGTTGAACCGGAACATCAGCGCCGCCACCGGCATCGCGGCGAGTACCGCTCCGGCGATGAGGCCGGCGCCGGGCCCGCACACCCGCCGCACCGCGGCATAGAGCACCCCGACGGCGGCCACCCCCATGAGCGCCTGAGGCACGAGCACGCTCCACGGGTTGAATCCGAACAGCCGCGCCGAGATGTCCATCACCCACAGCGCCGCGGGCGGCTTGTCGACCGTGATCGCGTTGGCGGCATCGCTGGAACCGAACAGCATCGCCGTCCAGTTCTGCGAGCCGGCCTGCACGGCTGCGGAGTAGTACGCGTTGGCCCACCCGCTCGCGCCGAGATTCCACAGGTACAGCGCGCCGGTCGCCACGAGCAGCGCCACCAGGGCGGCGCGGTGCCACCACCGACTCGCCGGGCGTGGCACCACCGCGGCAGGCGTCGCTGCGGTCCGCTCGTCCGAGATCAGCAAGCTCACCTAACGATCTTCGGTGACCCCGCTAGGCGTCTGATTGGTCCGAGCTGTGGCTGCGCTGTGAATCGCCGGGTAGGCGGACGACGAACTCGGTCCTGCCGGGCCTGCTGTGCACCTCGATGGTCCCGTGGTGCGCACGGACGACGGCAGCGACGATGGCCAGGCCGAGGCCGGTGCTGCTGCCGCCGCGCCGGGCCCGCGACGAGTCGCCGCGGGCGAACCGCTCGAAGACCTCGGGTTGCAGCCAGGACGGGATTCCCGGACCGTCGTCGAGAACCGTCAGCACCACGTCGCCGGTGTCGCCGACGGCCAGTGACGTCGTGACGACGGTGCCGGGCGGAGTGTGCGTGCGGGCGTTGGCCAGCAGATTCGCCAGCACCTGATGCAGCCGAGCCTCGTCCCCGGTGACCGCGACGGGTTCGTCAGGGAGGTCGAGTTCCCACGTGTAGTCGGGTCCGGCGATGTGCGCGTCGCTGACGGCGTCGACGATGAGCCGCGTGACGTCGACGCTGTCGCGTTGCAGTGGTCGGCCGGTATCGAGGCGGGCGAGCAGCAGCATGTCCTCGACGAGCTGGGTCATGCGCTCGGTCTCCGACTCGACGCGATTCATCGCATGTGCGACGTCGTCGGGAAGCTGTGACCTTTTGCGTTGCGCCAGTTCGGTATAGCCGCGGATGGCGGCCAACGGGGTGCGCAACTCGTGGCTGGCATCTGCGACGAACTGCCGCACCCGGGTTTCGCTGGCGTGCCGCGCCGACAGCGCCCCGGCGATGCGGTCGAGCATCCGGTTCAGCGCGCCACCGAGCTGACCGACCTCGGTGTGCGCGGCCGCGGGGTCGACCTTGACGATCGGTGTGGGCAGTCGTACCTCTCCCCGATCCAGTTCCAGGTCCGCCACCTGCTGGGCTGCCCCGGAAACCCTTGCCAGTGGGGCCAGTTGACGGCGGACGATGATCACACCCGCCGTGCCCGCACCGACCAGCGCGACGGCCGCGACCCCCGCGAAGAGCACAGCCACCCACACCAGCGTGTCGTCGACATCGGCGGTCGGCAGGCCGGCAACCACCGCCTCACCGGGAATGTGGGCCGCGAAGGCAACCACGCGATAGCGTCCCAGGCCGTCGAGATCCACCGTTTCAGGTCGCTCGCCGACGGCCACCGCGGCGAGTTGTTGCGCTGCCCCGGAGGAGACTTCGGTGCGGGAACCGTCGGCGTTGATGACCGCGGCCGCCTGCGTCTGCCCGTCGGCGACCACTGCGCCGACGGTGTGGATGGCCTGGCCCGGCGCGTTCAGGAACGACGGCCCCGGGCCGTCGTCGGCGCGGCGATCATATCCCGGCGGGGGCGGCAGCCCCGGTGGGAGCGGCATCCCGGGAGGCGGCGGCATCCCCGGCGGCGGGGGTGGCCCGAACTCGAAGATCATCGACGACCGCCGTCCGGCCTCGATCACTTGCTCGTCGAGTTGGCGTATCAGAAAGCGTTGCAGCGCAAACTCGGTCGCGATACCGATGCCCGCGCACACCGCGGCCAGCAGGAGCACCTGGGTGACGATCAGCCGAGAGCGCAGCGACCACCCGCGCGGCGACAGCACAGCGGCAAGCCGGGTGCGGTCAGCGCGCGGGCTTGAGGACATACCCGGCGCCGCGCAGCGTGTGGATCATCGGTTCCCGCCCGCTGTCGATCTTCTTCCTCAGATAGGACACGTACAGCTCGACGATGTTCGATCGGCCACCGAAGTCGTAACTCCACACCCGGTCGAGGATCTGCGCCTTGCTCAGCACGCGCTTGGCATTGCGCATCATGAACCGCAGCAGCTCGAATTCTGTTGCTGTCAGCGAGATCAGCTCACCGGCGCGGGTCACCTCGTGGCTGTCTTCGTCCAGGACGAGGTCGCCGACGACGATCTTGGCCCCGCCGCTCTCGGTACTGACACCTGTGCGCCGCAGCAGCGCCCGCAACCTCAGCACCACCTCCTCGATGCTGAACGGCTTGGTCACGTAGTCGTCGCCACCCGCGGTCAGACCGGCGATACGGTCCTCCACCGAGTCTTTCGCGGTGAGCAGCAGCAGCGGAAGCCCGGGGATCTGCTCGCGCAGCTTGCGCAGCACCTCCAGCCCGCTCATATCCGGCAGCATCACATCGAGCACGACCACGTCGGGCGGGGTCTGCTTCGCCAGCGCGATGGCCGTCGCGCCATCCCCGGCGGTCGAGATCTCCCAGCCTTCGTAGCGCAGCGCCATCGACACCAGTTCGGCCAGCACCGCCTCGTCATCGACGACGAGCACGTGGATCGGGCCGCCGTCGGCCCGGCGCATCACGACCCGGGCGGGATCACCGTCGCCGGAGGCGCCGGAACCGGCAATCGCCACGGAGCTCTGGGCGCTGTGCGGGTGGGCCATGCGTCCAGTATCCGTCGGCGCACTAGGCGCCGACTATGACTTCCCTATGTGCGAGCTGTGAACCGCAGACTCATCGGGCGCAGAGCGCACCCACAGCCGACACACATACACACGCGCCAAGGTGGGCCCATGGCGACCGAACACCGCACAGGTGACGACACAGAAGGGGGCAGCCCCGCGGCGCAGCCACGTGCGTGGGGCACCCGGGCGACCCTGCTGGCACTGGGCATCGCGGCGGCCATCGCCGTCCTGGGCGGCGCCGTGATCTACGCGGCGACCGGCCAGTCGTCGCCGCAGTTCATCGGACCCCCCGGGCAACACGGGCCGGGTCCAGGCGGCGGGCTGCCGCCCGCGGCGTCAGCGGCGGGGACCGGTCTCGGCACCCGGGGTCACGCCGGCCCGCCGGTGCACGGACAGGTCGTCGTCGACGACGGATCCGGTGGCTTCGTCACGGTGCTGAGCCAGACGGGTGTCGTCACCGCCGTCACACCGCATTCGCTCACCGTGCGCAGCCCCGACGGATTCGTGCAGAGCTGGGCACTCGCGCAGGGCCAGGGCTCGGCAGCCGCCGTCGACGACAGCGTGATGATCCAGGGCGAACAGACGGCCGGGGAACCCCTGCCCAAGGTCACCCAGGTGCTCGACCCGCTGGTCACACCCCGCTGAGCACCGGGCTGTCGGCCATCGGCCGGCCCCGTTCAGGCCTGTCGGTCGGCTGTACCACCACATATCTCCTAACCTGAGCGCATGCAGTCCCACGGCGGAAGCACCGGATGACCCGGTTCCTCGCGCGTCGGCTGCTGAACTATGTGGTCCTACTCGGGCTGGCGTCCTTTCTCACATTCGCACTGACCTCGGTGATGTTCGAGCCCCTCGACAGCCTGTTGGAGCGCAATCCGCGCCCGGCGCAGAGCGTCATCGACGCCAAAGCCGCCGAGCTCAACCTCGACAAGCCGATCCCGGTCCGTTACGGCGACTGGGTCGCGGGCGCGGTTCGCGGTGACTTCGGTACCACCGTGGGCGGCCAGCCGGTCACCGATGAGCTGTGGCGGCGCATCGGGGTCAGCCTGCGGCTGGTGATCATCGGATCGATCGTCGGCACCTTCCTCGGCGTGGTGGCCGGCGCGTGGGGCGCGGTCCGCCAATACCGGATGTCCGACCGGGTCATCACGACGCTGGCGCTGCTGATCCTGAGCACACCGACCTTCGTGATCGCCAACCTGCTGATCCTCGCCGCGCTGCGCGGGAACTCGATCCTGGGGATGCAGGTGTTCGAATACACCGGAGAGACGTCGTCCGACGCCGTCGGCGGGGCGTGGAGTCAGTTCATCGACCGGCTGCAGCACCTGGTGCTGCCGACCCTCACCCTGGCGCTGGGTGCGATCGCCGGCTTCAGCCGCTATCAGCGCAACGCGATGCTCGATGTGCTGGGTCAGGACTTCATCCGCACCGCCCGCGCCAAGGGGCTGACGCGGCGGCAGGCGCTGTTCAAGCACGGCCTGCGCACCGCGCTGATCCCGATGGCCACTCTGTTCGCCTACGGCGTGGGCGGGCTGTTCACCGGTGCGGTGTTCGTCGAGAAGATCTTCGGGTGGCACGGTATCGGCGAGTGGTTCGTGCAGGGCATCACCACCCAGGACACCAACATCATCGTCGCGATCACCGTGTTCACCGGCGCGACGGTGCTGCTGGCCGGGCTGCTGTCCGATGTGCTCTATGCGACGCTGGATCCGAGGGTGCGGGTGACGTGACCGACGAGCCTGTCACCGAATTGCCGACCGAGCATCGGTTCGTGTCCCGCCGCACGCTGGTGTGGCGACGATTCGTGCGCAACCGGCCTGCGGTGATCTCGCTGGTGGTGCTGGCGGCCCTGTTCATCAGTTGCTACGCGCTGCCGCCGCTGCTGCCCTTCTCCCACACGGAGTTGGACTATTACGCCCTGCAGCAGCCGCCGACGACGACGCACTGGTTCGGTACCAACGCGCTGGGTCAGGACATCCTGGCGCAGACCCTGAGGGGCATGCAGAAATCGCTGCTCATCGGTGTATGCGTGGCGTTCCTGTCCACGCTGATCGCCGCGACCGTCGGCGCGATCGCGGGATACTTCGGCGCCTGGCGCAGCACCGCCCTGATGTGGGTGGTCGACCTTCTCCTGGTGGTGCCCAGCTTCCTGCTGATCGCGATCGTCACCCCCAGAACCCGGGAATCCGGCACCATCCTGTGGCTCATCCTGCTGCTGGCCGCCTTCAGCTGGATGATCAGCGCGCGCATCGTGCGCGGGATGACGATGAGCCTCAAAGAGCGTGAATTCGTGACGGCCGCAAGGTATATGGGCGTCAGCAATCGACGCATCATCGTCCGCCACATCCTGCCCAACGTGGCGTCCATCCTGATCATCGACACCGCACTGAACGTCGGCCTGGCCGTCCTGGCCGAAACCAGCCTCAGTTTCCTGGGTTTCGGCGTGCAGCCACCCGACGTGTCCTTGGGAACACTGATCGCCGACGGCACCCGCTCGGTGACCACCTTCTCGTGGGTGTTCCTGTTCCCCGCCGGGGTGCTGGTGCTGATCGTGTTCTGCGCCAACCTCGTCGGTGATGGATTGCGGGACGCACTGGATCCGGGTGTGCGGCCCATGAGCGCTCGCGCGAAGAGGAGGCAGGCCCGATGAGCGCTCGCGCGAAGAGGAGACAACACCGATGAGCCTCCTCGAGGTGCAGGGGTTGCACGTCGATTTTCCCGTCGACACCCCCACCGGCACCGAACGCGTTCCCGCCGTGCGAGGTCTGGACTACCACGTCGAGTCCGGCGAGGTCGTCGCGCTGGTCGGCGAATCCGGTGCGGGCAAGTCCGCAGGCGCGATGGCCGTCATCGGGCTGCTGCCCGACTACGCCGAGGTGTCGGGTTCGGTGCGGTTGCACGGCGATGAGCTTCTCGGGTTGACCGACCACCAGATGTCGCGGATCCGCGGCGCGAAGATCGGGACGGTGTTCCAGGACCCGATGTCGGCACTGACGCCGGTCTACACCGTCGGCGACCAGATCGCCGAAGCCCTCCGGATTCATCAGCGCGACACGGATGCCCGGGCCGCCCGCACCCGCGCCGTCGAGCTCCTGGAGCTCGTCGGCATCGCCCAACCCGCGCAGCGCGCGCGGGCGTTCCCGCACGAGATGTCCGGCGGTGAACGGCAACGCGTGGTGATCGCGATCGCGATCGCCAACGATCCGGACCTGCTGATCTGTGACGAACCGACCACCGCGCTCGATGTGACCGTGCAGGCGCAGATCCTCGACGTGCTGCGCACCGCCCGCGACGTCACCGGGGCCGGCGTGCTGATCATCACCCACGACCTCGGGGTGGTCGCCGAGTTCGCGGACCGCGCGCTGGTGATGTACGCGGGCAGGGCGGTCGAGACCGCACCCGTCGCCGACCTGTACCGCAGCCGCCGAATGCCCTACACCGCCGGACTTCTAGGCTCGGCGCCCCGGCTCGACGCGGTCCAGGGGTCGCGTCTCGTGCCCATTCCGGGGGCGCCCCCCTCCGTGGCCGCGCTCCCGTCCGGCTGCCCCTTCGCCCCGCGTTGCCCGCTGGCCGTGGACGACTGCCGGGACGCCGAACCGGAACTGGCGCCGGTGGGACCCGGGCACCTCGTCGCGTGTATCCGCAGCGACAAGGTCGAAGGCAGGTCCGCGGCGGAGATCTACGGCGTCTCGACGGCAGCGCCGCCCGTGGCAGCCGCCGCTGACGAGACCGTCGCTGTGCGTGTCACCGACCTGTCGAAGACCTACGCGCTGACCAAGGGCGTGGTGTTCCGGCGCCGGATCGGCGAGGTACGCGCCGTCGACGGCGTCAGCTTCGACCTACACCAGGGCAGGACGCTGGGCATCGTCGGCGAGTCGGGGTCGGGCAAGTCGACCACGCTGCACCAGATCCTGGAGCTGACGGCACCGGAGGCGGGCACGATCGAAGTGCTCGGACACGATGTCGCGACGTTGGACCGGCGGGCTCGGCGCAACCTCCGCGGGGACCTTCAGGTGGTGTTCCAGGACCCGGTGGCATCCTTGGATCCGCGGCTCCCGGTGTTCGACGTGTTGGCCGAACCGTTGCAGGCCAACGGTTCCAGCAAGGCCGACGCCCGCGACCGGATCGCCGAGCTGCTCACGGTGGTGGGGCTGCGGCGTGAGGACGCCAGCCGATACCCTGCCGAATTCTCGGGCGGTCAGAAGCAGCGCATCGGCATCGCCCGGGCCCTGGCGCTGCAGCCGAAGATCCTGGCACTCGACGAACCGGTGTCCGCACTGGACGTCTCGATTCAGGCGGGCATCATCAATCTGTTGCTGGACCTGCAGGACCGTTTCGGGCTGGCCTACCTGTTCGTGTCGCACGATCTGTCGGTGGTGCGCCACCTCGCCCACCGGGTCGCGGTGATGCACAAGGGGAAGATCGTCGAGCAGGGCGACAGCGAGCAGGTGTTCGGAAGCCCACAGCACGAGTACACCCGGCGACTGCTGGCCGCGGTACCTCGCCCGCACGCCGATCACAGTTAGAGTCGGTCGGCATGACGTATGTGAGCTCGCGAGCAGACGGAACCACCCGCGTGCGGGGGAACGGAAACTCGCATGTTCCTTCCCGTACGCGTGCGATGTCGCGTCTGCTCGCGGTGGGGGCGGCGGTGGCGTTGATACTTTCCGGGTGCTCCAGCGGTGACACCTCGGCGCCGTCGGCCGGTGGCAACGCCGAATTGGGCGCCACGGCCGACATCAATCCGCAGGATCCCGCCACGCTGCAGCAGGGCGGCAACCTGCGCCTGGCGCTGACCGGCTTTCCCTCGAACTTCAACAACCTGCACATCGACGGCAACCTCGGCGAGATCGGACGCATGTACCGCCCGACGCTGCCCCGCGCGTTCGTCATCAAGCCCGACGGCGAGATGACGGTCAACAGCGACTATTTCACCAGCGTCGAATTGACGAGCACCGACCCTCAGGTCGTGACCTACACCATCAATCCGAAGGCGGTGTGGACCAACGACAGACCTGTCACCTGGGAGGACATCGCCGCCCAGATCAACGCCACCAGCGGCAAGGACAAGCGCTTCCTGTTCGCCTCCCCCAACGGCAGCGAGCGGGTCGCGTCGGTCACCAAAGGTGTCGACGACCGCCAGGCTGTGGTCACCTTCGCCAAGCACTACGCCGACTGGCGCGGGATGTTCGCCGGCAACGGCATGCTCTACCCGAAGGAGATGACACAGGATCCCGAAGCGTTCAACAAGGGCTTCCTGAACGGCCCCGGCCCGTCGGCTGGGCCGTTCATGGTCACCGACATCGACCGGGGTGCCCAGCGGATCACGTTGGGCCGCAACCCGAAATGGTGGGGCACGCCACCGCTGCTGGACACGATGAGCTTCACCGTGCTCGACGACGCCGCGATGTTGCCCGCGCTGGAGAACAACGCACTGGACTCGGTAGGCCTTGCGACGCTCGACGATCTGGAACGGGCCCGCCGCGCCAGCGGCGTCACCATCCGACGCGCGCCGGCACCGAACTGGTACCACCTCACGCTCAACGGCGCAGACGGCGCTCTGCTGTCAGACCCGGCACTGCGGTCCGCGATCACCAAGGGGCTCGACCGCCAGGCCATCACGGCGGTGTCCCAACGCGGCCTCACCGACAACCCGGAGGCGCTGAACAATCACATCTACCTGGCCGGCCAGGAGGGCTACCAGGACAACAGCATCGGGTTCGATCCCGAGGCCGCCAAGCGGGAGCTGGACGCGCAGGGGTGGACGCTCAACGGCCAGTTCCGCGAGAAGGACGGCCGCCGGCTCACGATCCGCGACGTCTTCTACGACGGCGCGAGCACCCGGGCCATCGCCCAGGTCGCGCAGAACCAGCTCGCCCAGATCGGCGTCAACCTGGAGCTGGTCCCCGTGGCCGGTGGCTCGTTGTTCTCCGACTACGTCACGCCGGGTAACTTCGATATCGCCCAGTTCGCCTGGGGCGGTGATGCTTTCCCATTGAGCAGCCTGACGCAGACGTACGCGTCGCAGGGCGAGAGCAACTACGGCAGGATCGGCAGCCCGCAGATCGACGCGAAGATCGAGGAGACGCTGTCGGAGCTGGACCCGGCCAGAGCTCGGGAACTTGCCAACGAACTCGACGTGATGCTGTGGGACATCGGGCACAGCCTGCCGCTGTTTCAGGCCCCCGGCAACGTCGCCGTCCGCAGCAATCTGGCCAACTACGGCCCCGCCGGCATCGGCGACATCAACTACTCGGCGATCGGGTTCATGAAGTAGTCGCCTGGCGCACCGCGCGTGGTACCGCGCCGGGGACCGCCGATTCCGCGCGGGCAGCGACGCCGATGGCGCGCACCAGCAACCGCACCGTGAGGTTGGCCGGCAGCGCATCGAGTTCCGACGAGCGGGCCGGTAGTTCGTGCATCGTGCCGGCGTTGACCGCGGTGCAGATCTCCAGGGCGGCGCGTTCACGGGTGTCGAGGATGCTGTGGCCGGCGGTGGGGAGCTCGACGAGCACCGAATCCGGGATCAGCCCGGCCTCGCGGCGGGCCACCTCCGGCGGCGTCGTCAGGTCGCGTCCACCGGAGATCACCGCGGTCGGCCAGGTGAAGCCAGGCAGGGCGCCCGGCAGGTCGTAGGGCTCGGCATCGAATTCAACGTCACCCGAAGCCATTTCCCGAAACGCGACAGCTGGGTCCAGCGGGCCGCCGTCGGGTACGGCACCGTAGTTCAGCTCGCGGTAGGCGATGCGCTCCACGAGGTCGGGCTCGTGATGGTAGGGGGTTTTGCGCTCGAGCAGCTTCCGCGTGCCCAGACCCACCGCCGCCCACAGCAGCTCCCGGCCGCCCAGCAGCAGGTCCAGCTGACGACGCAGCACGTCGGGGCCTGCCGCGCCGTACATGTCCCCGATCAGCTGGACATCCTTGGAGGTGAGCACCCCCTCGGCGGCCAGGTGCCGCACCCGCGAGGCCAGGTCGGCGCTGCCGGGTGCGAGGCCGTCCCACAGGACACGCCGTGTCTGCGCCCGCACGATGTCGATGTCGTCGGCCGACAGCAACGGCGAATCCAGGACCATCGCGTGCACCCGGTGCGGGTGACGCACACCCATCCCGGCAGCCAGGTACGAACCGTAGGAGGTGCCGTAGATGATGGCCTTGTCCACGTGGGCGTCGTCGAGCACCGCGTCGATGTCGTCGACGGCGGCGTCGACCGTCAGCGCCTCGGGCGGGAGATCGGCTCCGTTGTCGTCGTGACGGGAGAGCCCGACCCCGCGATGCTCGATCATGATGACGTCGAGACCGGCGACCGCCGCCCGCCGACGGAACGCCCGGTACAGCGCAATGGAGGCTGCTCCCGGCCCGCCGGGGATGACGACCAGCGGATTCGACGATTTGCGGCCGGTGCGCACGTAGAAGACGTCGAAGTTCTCGTCGCTGTCCTGGCGGACCGGCCGGCGAACCGGGCGCACACCGGGCAGCGCGGCGAGCTTGTCGTGCGCCCGGCGACGTCTGGGATTCATCGTCATCACGCTCATTGTGCCCCCGGGACACGGGTGCGAGCACGCCGAGTGCGCCGAGGGGACCGAGTGGCGCGTGTGACCACGGCGATCAGCCAAAACCCCTTGCGCGGCAGCGCCGTTGCGTACTGTCAGGACCCCGGCGGTCGCGATCGTGCGCACAATGGGTGTTTTTGACGGCGTGTCCGCTGCAGACACGCACGCTCGCGCAGACGGGGCAGCAGGTGCGGGGCGGGCTGCAGCTGCAGCTAGCTGGGGACCAGCTCGATGTGCTGGGCGCTGCTGACCTCCGCATAGCGCTGCGGGCTGCACGTCAGGATGATCACCTGACCGTGACCGGCGACGGCGTCGAACACCTCGGCCATCTTGGTCAGCCGACCGGCATCGGTGAAGCCGAGAGCATCGTCGATGACGACCGGCACGCTGTCCTCCTTGGCCACCAGCGCGGCACCGGCCAGCCTCGCCACGATGCCCAGCTGCTCCTTGGCGCCGCCCGACAGCGAGTCATACGGGACGGTGCGCCCGGACAGGGTCCGCGCACCGATGCACAGTTGACTGTCGACATCGACCTCGAAGCTGTCGCCGAACACGATGCGGCCCAGGCGTTCCACCTCGCCGCGGAACGGGTCGACGTAGCGCTGCCGCATCGCGTCGCGGTGCCTGCCCATGACCGACCGGAGCAACTCTGCCGCTCGGGCCCGGCGCCGCACCCGCAGGTACTCGGCCTCGGCCCGCTCGCGTTCGGTTTCGGCCATATCCAGGCTGCCCTTGCGTCCCTCGGTGCCGTACACCTTCAGCTGCGCGGCAACTTCGCGGAGTGCTTCGACGGCCTCCTGGTGCCGTGCCGCCGCTGCGTCGGCAGCCCGCTCGGCCTCGGCGAGCGCCGCGGCCACCGACTCGGGTTGCTGCGCCGCCAATTCCTCGCTGAGCCGGGTGACCAGCGCCTCGGCCTGGGCCGCGGTGTCGGCATCGGCTTCGGCGGCGACGGCCAGCTGATCGTCGGGAGCGGCAGCCCGCTGCTCCGCCAGCCGCTGGCTTGCCGCGGCGAGCTCGGTCTGGGCGGCCTGGACCTTCTCCATGAGGCGGGCGGCGAGCAGCCCACGCTGGGCGAGCAGCTTGCCTGCCTCTTCGGCGACCTTCCGGTGCGTCTCGCAGTCGCGCATGGCCTGCTGGTGAACCGCCGTGGCCTCGATGAGTTCCAGTCGCTGGGCAGCGGGGTCCAGCACGCCGCCCGTCGCGGCGTCGAAAAGACCGTCCTCGGCAGGAATGTTCTCCTGCAGCGTGGTCAGCCGGGCCCGCAGGTCGTCCGCGGTGTCCTCGGCGGTGAGTGCCTGCAGAACCGCACGAACCTGCCGGTGACCGGCCTGCAGCTCGTGTCGGCGCTGATCCAGCGCCCGCGCCGCCTCGATGTCGGCGGCTCCGATCTGCCGCAGGGTTTCGGCCAGCGTCGCGGCGGCCGCGTCGAGCGAGGCCTGCGTGGCGGTGGCCGACGCCGCCGGCACCACCCGCACGGACAGCACACCGGGGATGTCGACGCCGGTGGTCGCGGTGACACCGGCCGACCATCGGTCACCGGCGCGCAACGTCACCGCTTCGCCGTCGACGGTCAGCTCCACATCGGCGGCGGCGACCATCTCGATATGGGCCGAGGTCTGCTCGACGGCGGCGGTGGCCCGACCGACGGCCGCGGCGGCCGATTCCGCGGCGGCCATCAGCGCGTCCGTCAGTGCGATCGACCCGAGGTCCTGCTGCAGGGTCGCGAGTTGACGCTCGTGGCGCTCGATGGTCGCCAGGCGGCCGGCGAGACGGTCGGCCTCCTCCCGGTCTGCCAGACGCTGCACAGCGCTGCGCGCCCGGTCGAGGCGAGCCTGGCCTGCCGCCAGCGCTGCTCGCGCCTCCACGGCAGCCGCGTCGGCGGCGACCTGCATCTCGGCGGCGGTGTCGTGATTGTCGGTGGCCACCTCGGCTTCGGCCTGCAGGCGTGCCACCGCAGCGGTGCGCTCGCCGATCTCGGCGCGGGTACGCCGTCGCTCGGTCAGCGCGGCGCGTGACGCAGCGTGGGTGGCCCTGGCAGCGTCGGCGAGCGCAGCGGCCTGGTCGCGCTCGGCCCGAAGTGTGGCCACCGCCTGGGCGGCTGCGCGAATGCTGGTCAGATGTGCTGCGGCCGTGGCACTTTCCCTGGCGAGTTGGGCCAGGTCACCGGACAGCGCCGCGTGCCTGCGCACGGCCTCGTCGACCTCGGCGACTGCGGCGGCCCGGCGGGCGACGTCGTCGTCGGCGGCGCGCAACCGCGCCGTCGCCGCGGCCCACTCGCCGGTGGGACGCCCCGTTGACGTGAAGTAGCGCCGATACTCCTGCTCGACCCTGTCGATCAGCAGCGCATCGACGGTGCCTGCACACTCTGCCGCAGGCGCCGCATCATCGACCTCACCGGCGACCACGTCGAGCGCACGGGACAGCGCGTTGCACCCCGACAGGTCCGCGGCCGACATCGGGGCCGACTGCAGGACCCGCTGCGCCTGCCAGAGATCGAGGTCGACGGTCTCGGCGAGCATGGCACGCACGCGCTCGTGCGCCTCGTCGCCGGTGAGCTGCTCGCGGCGGGGCATCAGCACCGTCAGCTCCGTCTCAGGCTTCTTGTGGAACCTCTTGCGGTAGACGAAACGGTAGGGCCCCGCCGAGATTTCGGCGATCACTTCGGCGCCGACATCGGCGTGGGTGGGCTTGACCTGCTTGACTTCCTTCTTGCTGGAACGGTCCTTGGATTCCAGCAGCAGGTCGAGCGCCTCGAGCATCGAGGTCTTGCCCGTCTCGTTGGCTCCGCTGACCACGACGACGCCGTGGTCGGGAAATGCGATGTCGCGGTGGGTGATTCCGCGGTAATTGGTCAGCACCAGACGATGCAACTTCATGCCGCACCCCCTTCGGCCAACCGCAGCAACAGCCCCAGAGCGGCGCGGGCGTCCTCGGCATCGTCGCCCATGGACCGCGCCGTGGCCACCAGCTCGTCGACCGCGGCGGCGGCGAAGCCGCCGATGCCGAGGTCGTCGAACTCACCGTCGGCGGGCATCACCGCGATGTCGGTCTGCTTGTCCCACGGCACGAGAGCCGCGAACAACCGGGCATAGCGGTCCAGACAGGCATCCAGTGCGGCGCGGTCGGTGACGGTCAGCGACCCGGTGAGGCCGAGCCTGATCACCGTGCGCTCCTTGTCGGGCATCTGGTCGAGGTTGATGTCGAGGTCGGCCACGTCGCGGCGGTTGTCCACCGCGTAGCGCAGCGACATGAACCGCCAGGCGCCGACCCGGTGCGCGTCCACCCGCACCGGCCGGTGCTCATCGGACTCGTCGATGTCGACGGCCAGCACCTGCCCCGGTTCGGGTTCGATGTCGTCATAGTTGGTGACCTCAGGCGATCCCGAGTACCAGATGCGCCCGGTGGAGCCGACACTCATTCGGGAGTGCTTGTCCCCCAACGCCACATAGTGCACGGCGCCCCGGGCGAGGGCGGCCTCCAGCGCGGCGAGACCGATCAGCGACGGCCTGTCCTTGTCCGGGACGAGGATGTCGACGGCTCCGTGGCCCACCACGATGCGCGTCACACCGTCCGACGGCAGCCCCTCGAGGACGTCCGAGACGAGGTCGGTGGTGGGCGCCTTGGAGTACCACGGCGCGGCGACCAACTGCAGGCCCGGCCGCACCTCATGGATTCCGGGACGGTCGAGCACGACCACGTTCTCGGGCTTCTCCGAGGTGAACAGCGCGCTGGTGTACACCGACGACGCGTCCAGCGGATCGTGATTGCCCGGCAACAGGTACACCGGGACACCGATGCCGCGCATCGCTTCCAGCGAGGTGCTGACCTCACGCGGGGCGAGTTGATTGTGTTCGAACACGTCGCCGGAGACGACGACGAACTCTGCGCCGACGTCGACGGCCAGCCGGCCGAGCGCGGTGACCGCGCCGCGCCGGGCCGCCGAATACCGCGGCTGCGCATCTCCGTTCAGATAGTGACGGGTCATTCCGAGCTGCCAGTCAGCAGTGTGCAGAAATCGCATCTCAGCCCGTCCTTTCCCCTCGTTGTCTGCCAGGTCCCCATCGTTTCCTCCAGGGCACAGCCACTGTAGGGCGAGCCGCCGACAAGTCCGTGGACGCGGACCGGCATGCCCTACGGTTAATCGAATGAGCGACCGATACCGCACGCTGCTGCTGCTCCGCCACGCCAAGTCGGACTATCCGGACGGAGTGGCCGATCACGACCGGCCACTGGCCCCGCGGGGCATCCGCGAAGGCGCGTTGGCAGGCGAGTGGATCGCCGCGAACGTCGGGACCGTGGACGCGGTGCTGTGTTCGTCGGCGACCCGCACCCGACAGACGCTGGAACGCACCGGGATCACCGCGCCCGTCGAGTACGTCGACCGGATCTACGACGCGACGCCCGGCATCGTCATCGAGGAGATCAACGCGGTGCAGTCCCGATTCGATGCCGACGTCAGCACGCTGCTGGTCGTCGGGCACGAGCCGGTGATGTCCATGCTCGCGATGAGCCTGGCGGACGAGGAATCCAGCAGCGGCCCTGCCGCCCAGAAACTTTCGGCGAAGTTCCCGACGTCGTCCATCGCGGTGCTCCGCGTCTCGTCACCGTGGGATCAGGTCGCGATGCGCGGTGCCGAGCTGGTCGACTTCCACACGGCGCGCTAAGCGCGCGTGGCCAGGGTCAGTTCCATGAGCTTGATCGCCATCCCGCACGCGTCCATGCCGGGCGTCTGCGGGTTGACCCACCAGCCGACCACGCCTGCGGCATCGCTGGCGACGCCGCAGGCGCCGTTGGGGTCGTTGGGTCGCATGACGATCGACTGGATGCCGGCGACATTGCGGTCTTCGATCTGATACTGCAGCTGCTCGGCGACGCTGCGCTCATTGTCGAGGCTGCCCGTCTCGAACCAGAACCTGGTGATGTCGACCAACCCGGCCGGGTTGGCGGCCTGCCAGCGGCAGATCGCGCCGACGAAGGTGCTCTGGATGTCCAGCGGGTCGGCGCCCACGGTCTCGGCGAGGATGTCCTCGGTGAGGACCTCGCACTCCTTGAGCAGGTTCGGGTACTTGCGTTCGGAGTTGTCGTTGCGGGGCACGTCACCGGAGCCGGACCTGGCTGCGGTGCCCTCGACCGTCTGCGTGCATCCGGTCAGTACGACCAGGCCGGCCAGCGCGGCAACGGCCCCTTTGAGCACTCGGCGGGTCATTTGGAGTTCACAATCGACTGGCGGGTGAGTTCCTTGGCGACTTCGCACGCGTCGGGGTACGGCGGCTGGGCGAAGCTGATGGACCATTCGATGAAGTCGTCGCCGAACTGGATGCCGACTTCGCAGAGGTTGACCCCGATCTTCGGGTCGGGGTCCTCGTTGATCCCGATGAAGCCGTCGTGACCCTCGATGTTGATGTCTTCGACGCTGGTGCGCGACAGCTCCATGGTCTTGCGCTCGCGGCCGATGGGGCTGCCACGGAACCAGGAGAACGAGAAGTGCGGGCCCAGGATGGATCCGCCGGACAGCCACTGGCACCCGACCGAGGTCTTGGCCGTGTTCACCAGGCCGGGCACCCGGGTCTGGTTGGCGATCTCCTCGTCGCTGACGCCGCCGCACTCGGGGAAGAACGGCCCGTGCGAGATGTTCTGCTCCGGGGCGTCGGTGGTGGGCACCACGGGGCCCTGAGGGTCGGAATCTGAGCACGCTGCGAGCACCGGAAGCAAGGCCGCAGCAGCAACGGCCAGCGCCTTAGCCGGGCGACGACGTCCGCGGAAGCTGGGGGTCACGCCATGCACTGTAGCGGCAGCCCACACCGTCAACCACCGACATGCCGATTGACCAGCCCATTTATCGGATTCTCAGGTGCGACAGCCGAACAGCCGCGCCGACTGCCGGGTGTGCGAAAGTAGCGGGATGCTCTGGGGGCTGCTCCGACGGTACGCGCGCCCGTACCGGCCGCTGCTCGCGGTCGTGGCGTCCCTTCAGGTCGTCAGCACGCTGGCGACGCTGTATCTGCCGACGGTCAACGCGGCCATCATCGACGACGGTGTCGCCCAGGGCGACCTGCGCCGGATCATGGAGCTGGGGGCGGTGATGCTGGCCGTGACCGCCGTTCAGGTGGTGTGCGCCGTCGGCGCCGTGTACTTCGGATCGAAGGCGAGCATGGGTGTCGGCCGAGACCTGCGCTCGGACATGTTCCACCACGTCACCGGCTTTTCGGCGGAGGAGACCGCACGGTTCGGCGCGCCGTCGCTGCTGACGCGGACCACCAACGACGTCCAGCAGATCCAACTGCTGGTTCAGCTGACCGCAACGATGCTCGTCACCGCCCCCATCATGTGCGTCGGCGGCATCTTGATGGCGATCCATCAGGACGCCGGCCTGTCCTGGCTGCTTGTGGTGAGTGTGCCGGTGCTGGCGCTGACCAACTACTGGATCGTGTCGCATCTGTTGCCGATCTTCCGCCGGGTGCAACGCCAGATCGACTCGATCAACCGCGTGATGCGAGAGCAGCTGACCGGCCTGCGGGTGGTGCGCGCGTTCGCGCGGGAACCCTTCGAGCGCAAGCGTTTCGCCGAAGCCAACACCGCACTCGCCGACAGCGCGCTGGAGGCCGGCCGCTGGCAGGCGCTGATGCTTCCGGTGACGACCCTGGTGATCAACATCTCCAGCGTGGCGCTCATCTGGTTCGGCGGGATGCGTATCGACTCCGGTCAGATGCAGGTCGGCTCGCTCATCGCATTCCTGTCGTACTTCATGCAGATACTCGTCGCGGTGCTGATGGCCACCTTCATCCTCGTCATCATCCCGCGCGCATCGGTCTGCGCCGAACGGATCACGGAGGTGTTCGGCACCGAACCTGCGATCACCAGCTCCCCCGACGCCATCGCACCGTCGACCGTCAACGGCGAAATCCGATTCGACGCAGCGACGTTCAGCTACGCCGGCGCGGACCGGCCGGTGCTGCAGGACGTCTCGTTCGTCGCACGCCCGGGCACGACGACGGCCGTCGTCGGGTCCACCGGATCGGGCAAGTCCACGTTGGTGTCCCTGATCTGCCGGCTCTACGACGTCACCGGCGGATCGGTGAGCGTTGACGGCGTCGACGTGCGGGACCTCGACATCGAACGGCTGTGGGCCCTCATCGGGCTGGTCCCCCAGCGCGGGTACCTGTTCTCGGGCACCATTGCCGACAACCTGTACTACGGCAAGGCGGACGCGACCGAGGACGAGATGTGGGAGGCGCTGCGGGTGGCGTGCGCCGACGACTTCGTCCGCGCTCACCCCGACGGTCTGTCGATGCGGGTGGCCCAGGGCGGCATGAACTTCTCCGGTGGCCAGCGGCAGCGGCTGGCCATCGCGCGCGCCGTGATCCGGCGGCCGCTGGTCTACCTGTTCGACGACTCGTTCTCCGCGCTGGACGTGCACACCGACGCGCGCGTACGGGAGCGGGTGCGGGCTGCGTCCGCGGGATCCACAGTGCTGATTGTGTCCCAGCGGATCTCGACCGTGGCCACCGCCGAGCTGATCGTCGTCGTCGACGACGGCCGGGTGGTGGGGTCGGGCACCCACGACGAACTGCTCCAGACATGCCAGGCGTACCGCGAGTTCGCGGATTCGCAGTCGGTGTCGGCCGGAGAACGATGACCGGACCGATGGGAGGCCCCATGCGGGGGAACGAACCCCCACAGGTTCGGTCCCGCGATTTCACCGCGTCCGCGGTGCGGTTGCTGCGGCGCCTCATCCCCCAGCGCGGTCTGACGATCGTGGTGATGGCACTCGGTATCGGCGGCATCGCGATCGGCGTGGTGGGGCCGCGCATCCTCGGGCACGCCACCGACCTGTTGTTCAGCGGTGTGATCGGCCGTCAGCTGCCCGCCGGCCTGACCAAGGAGCAGGCCGTCGAGGCCGCCAGGGCCAGGGGCGACGACACCTTCGCCGACCTGCTGTCGGGCATGACCGTGGTGCCGGGACAGGGCGTGGACTTCGGCGCCGTCGGCCGCACGCTGGCACTGGCGCTGGGCCTGTATCTGATTGCCGCGCTGCTGGTCTGGCTACAGGCCCGGCTGCTCAACGTCGTCGTGCAGCGCACCATGGTCTCGCTGCGCGCCGACGTCGAGGACAAGGTGCACCGGCTTCCGCTGCGGTACTTCGACTCCCGGCAGCGCGGCGAGGTGCTCAGCAGGGTCACCAACGACGTCGACAACCTGCAGCAGTCGCTGACGATGTCGATCACCCAGTTGCTGACCTCGGTACTGACCGTGGTGGCGGTACTGGTGATGATGCTGACGATCTCGCCGCTGCTGACCCTGCTCACCGTGGTGACGGTGCCGCTGTCGCTGTGGGTCACCCGCTCGATCGCCAGGCGGTCTCGCACGCTGTTCATCGCCCAGTGGACCAACACCGGCAGGCTCAACGCCCACATCGAAGAGACCTACAGCGGGTTCACCGTGGTCAAGACGTTCGGGCACCGCGCCCACGCCGAGGACCAGTTCCGCGAGCTCAACGACGACGTCTACCGCGCCAGCTTCGGCGCCCAGTTGCTGTCCGGGCTGGTGTCGCCCGCAACGATCTTCATCGGAAACCTGAGTTACGTGGCGGTGGCGGTGGTGGGCGGCCTGCAGGTCGCGACCGGGCAGATCACCCTCGGCGGCATCCAGGCCTTCATCCAGTACGTCCGCCAGTTCAATCAGCCGCTCACCCAGATCGCGGGCATGTACAACACCATGCAGTCCGGAATCGCCAGCGCCGAGCGGGTATTCGACCTGCTCGACGCCGAGGAGGAACAAACCGAACTGCCCGCCACCCTGCCGACGGGTGTGGACGGGCGCGAGGGCCGGGTGGAGTTCGACCGGGTGTGGTTCAGCTACCAGCCGGGCGCACCGGTGATCGAGGAGCTCTCCCTGATCGCCGAACCCGGATCCACCGTTGCGATCGTCGGGCCCACCGGGGCGGGCAAGACGACCCTGGTGAACCTCCTGATGCGCTTCTACGAGGTCGACTCGGGACGGATCCTGATCGACGGCGTCGACATCACGTCGGTGAGCCGGAGTTCGCTGCGCTCGCAGATCGGCATGGTGCTGCAGGACACGTGGCTGTTCGCCGGCACCATCTACGAGAACATCGCCTACGGACGCCCCGATGCCGACCGCGACGAGGTGATCGAGGCAGCCACGGCGGCGTACGTGGACAGGTTCGTGCAGACGCTGCCCGACGGATACGACACCCGCATCAACGACGGCGGCACGAACATCAGCGCCGGTGAGAAACAGCTGATCACGATCGCCCGCGCGGTACTGGCGCGCCCCCAGCTGTTGATTCTCGACGAGGCGACCAGCTCGGTGGACACCCGCACCGAGGTGCTGATCCAGCACGCCATGGCGCAGCTGCGCCGCGGTCGGACGAGTTTCATCATTGCGCACCGGCTTTCGACGATCCGGGATGCGGACGTCATCCTGGTCATGGAGTCCGGGAAGATCGTCGAACGCGGCACCCACAGCGAGCTGCTGGCGCGCCGGGGCGAGTACTGGTCGATGACACAGGCGTGACTCCGATCGCCGGTTTAAGCGTTGTGCTTCGTGCAGGATGGCGACATGACCACGGCGCCACGGACTGTGCACACCTTCTGCCGGTACTGCCTGGCGTCGTGCGGGGTCGAGGTGACGGTCGAGGACAACCGGGCGGTCAAGATCTCGGCCGACAAACAGAACCCACACAGCTGGCACGATTTCTGCGCCAAGGGCCGCACCGCCGCCAGGCTGGTCGAACACCCCCGGCGCATCCTGACCCCGATGCGTCGGGTCGGCGACTCCTATGTGGAGGCCACCTGGGATGAGGCGATCACCGATATCGCAGCCCGGATGAACGCCGTGATCGACGCCGACTGTCCCGACGCCGTCGGCGTGTACTACGGCAATCCGGCCGGCTTCTCGTCGTCGAACATCATCTTCATGAATGGCTGGCTGGACGCGGTCGACACCCGCAGCCGCTACTTCGTCGGATCGATCGACCAGAACGCGATGCACGTGGTTGCCGACGCCATGTACGGCTCGATCCTGATGGCCCCGGTGTCCGACATCGACAACTGCGACTACTTCCTGCTCGTCGGCACGAATCCGGCTGTGAGCGCCTGGAACTGGTTGGAGACGGTGCCGGGTGGATGGCGGCGGGCGCTGGCACGGCAGGCACAGGGCGCCACCATCGTCGTCGTCGACCCGGTGCGCACCGAGTCCGCCGACAAGGCCGACGTCCACCTGGCGGTGCGGCCCGCGCAGGATTGGGCACTGCTGCTCGCGATGGTCAAGGTGATCCTCGACGAGGGGCGCGAGCACGCGCCCGACTGCACCGACCTGGCGACCGGCGTCGAGGACCTCCGCGCTCTCGTCGCGGATGCCGACCTGGACGACCTGGCGCGGCGCTGCGACGTCGACCGCGCTGAGATCGAAAAGGTGGCACGGGATTTCGCCGCGGCCCGAGGCGCGATGGTCGTGACGCGCACCGGGGTCTCGATGCACCTGACGGGCACCATCGCGGAGTGGCTCGGGCACGTGCTGAACGTGATCACGGGACGGATGGACCGTCCCGGGGGCCGCCGGTTCGAGCCGGGCTACGTGGATGCGATCCGGTTGTCCGGAATGGCCGGGACGAGCGCGCACCGCAATCGGCTGTCGGGCCGCACCATGGTGGCGGGCGGCCATGCCCTGTCCGAACTGCCCGACGAGATCACCACGCCGGGGATCGGCCAGATTCGGGCGATGGTGATCAACTGCGGCAACCCGGTGGTCTCGGGTCCCGACGGGGCAAGACTGGACAGGGCGCTCGCGCAACTGGATCTGTTGGTGGCCATCGATTTCGTGCAGCGGGAGAGCCACCGCCATGCGCACTGGCTGCTGCCCGCCGTGCACTGGCTGGAGCGCGACGACCTGTTGGCCTTCACCAGCAACATGCACGATGAGCCCTATCTGCACTACGGCGCGAAGGCGGTCGAGCCGCCGCCGGGCGCGCGGCAGGAGTGGCGCATCTTCGTCGACCTGGCCATCGCGATGGGCAAGCCGCTGTTCCGCGCCACGGGGTTCAACAGCTTCATCACGGCGACGCGCCGGGCGGCCCGGCTGACTCGCAGGCCCGGGCTCGCGTTCACCCCGCGTTGGGTCGACCGCCTGGTGCTCGCGACGGGGCGCAAGGTCGACGGCCGCAGGATTCGCTGGCGCGACGTGATGGCGCATCCGCACGGTTGGGTGCTGGGGCCACGGGAGTTCGGCCACTTCCGGTCAGCGTTACGCACCCCGGACAAGAGGGTGCACGTGGCACCGCCCGCGTTCATCGCCCGCGCCCGCGAGCTGCTCGCGGAGCCTGCGCCGGCGGCACCCGCCGACTACCCGTTCCAGCTGGCCAACCGCCGGCACCGGCACTCCATGAACTCCTGGTTGAACGAGCTGCCAGGGCTGCACCCGGCGGGCAAGGGCAGCGAGGTGGTCATCCACCCCGAAGACGCGTCGCGCCTCGGAATCGACGACGGCGACAGTGTGCGCGTGCACTCCCCCGTCGGGTCCGTCGAGCTGACCGCCGCGGTGTCCGACCAACCCAGGCCCGGGGTGGTCATCATCGACCACGGTTGGGGTTCAAGAGTTTTCGATCCGCGAGGACACGAGCCGGCGGAGTCGTTCGGCGTCAACCGCAACCTTCTGGTCGATGCCGGCCCGGTGGACCCGCTGTCGCAGACCCCGGCGCTGAACTCCGCCTACGTGGCCGTCGAACGCGCCGGCTAGATCTGCGGGCCCTCCGTGCGCAGGTCGTCCACCTCACGCATGGCGTCCCGCAGCTTGCCGAGCCACTCGTCGGCGTGCTCGCCGACCAGCCGTACCGACCAGACCAGCGCGTCCGACCGCGACCGGGCCACGCCCGCGTCGACGAGAGTGTCGAGAACCTGACGCTCAGGCTGCCGCAGGCGCGTCATCACCGGTACCGCCAAGTGGGTGAACAGGATTCGTTCGGTGGCCCCGTCCCCCGCTGATCCGGCAGGGATTTCCACGCCCCAGGACACCTTGCGGCCGAAGCGGGCTTCGGCTTCGTCGGCGATCTGCATGCGTTCGCCGCGGGTCTGCTCGCGGAACCGGGCCGCCCGCCCGGACGCGCGAGCTTCGCTTTCGGCACCGTCGTGGTTCTCGGGTTCCGGGAGGCGTCCGATGACGGTGATCTCTTCGCGGTCGACGATGACCTCGGGGTCACCGGCGAACCAAGTGTCAGGAAGGCGTCCGCCGAACCAGTCGGGGGCGTCGGCGGCATCGGGCTGGTCGGCCTGTTGCCAGCCGCCGGAGCGACTGGAGCGGCGGCCGTGGGGATGATGTCTCATGATTACATGATTACACCGTTGCAGAGGTCGCGGGGTGCCGTTCACCGTCAGCGGAAACAGCAGGTGCGCAGTGGGGGCGCAAGCCGTACTGACGCCCCTAGTTGCGCTTCATCAACACGGCCGCGCCGCCACCGAGCACCAGAGCAATCAGCAGCACCGTGGCCCACCCCGCGCCTGCCAGCCACCACACCAGGGCGAGCCCGATCACCGCGGGCGACAGCGCGAACAGCACCATGCCAGGGTGCTGCCTGATGACCGCGAGGGCGCCCTGAGCACGCTGACGGTCGATTTCCTTGGCCATGTCTCCAGAATGCCAGCTGACCCGCGGCCGACGGCGCATAGGCTTGGAGCCGACGACTGCGACGACGGCAAAGGAGGCGGCGGTGACTGGACCGGGACAAGGAAATTGGCACCCTGACCCCGAGGGGCGCTTCGACTACCGATGGCACGACGGACAGCAGTGGACCGACCAGGTGTCCCACCACGGTCAGGTGCACAGCTCACCTCTCGGCGGCGGCCCCGGGCCGCAAGCGCAGGCGTCGCCCGCTCAGTACCAGCCGGAACAAGGACAAGCGCAGCATCAGGCGCAGCCGGTGCCCGGCGGGGCCGACGGATTCAGCGGCATCACCGGCGACCTCGTCGACGGACGGTTCAGCGAGAAGGAAGCCAAGCCGATCGCGAACCAGAACTCGAAGCTTCTTCGCGTGCGGTTGGGCGAACCGTTCATGGCGCGGCAGGGATCGATGGTCGCCTACCAGGGCAACGTCGACTTCGCGTTCGAAGGTGGCGGCGCGTCGAAGTTCCTCAAGAAAGCGCTCACCGGCGAAGGTTTGCCGTTGATGCGATGCCAGGGACAGGGCGACGTGTTCCTCGCCGAGCGGTCCTACGACGTTCACCTGCTGAACCTGAACAACTCGGGGTTGTCGATCAGCGGCAAGAACGTGCTGGCGTTCTCGTCGAGCCTGGACTGGAACATCGAGCGGGTCAAGGGCGGCAGCATGGTCGCCGGCGGACTGTTCAACACCACGCTGCGCGGCAGCGGATGGGTGGCGCTGACCACCGACGGTCCGCCGGTGGTCCTCAACGCGGCCGAGGCGCCGACGTTCGCGGACACCAACGCAGTCGTGGCGTGGTCGGCCAACCTGCAGACGCAGCTGAAGACCAGCTTCAAGGCCGGCGCGCTGATCGGTCGCGGCTCCGGTGAGGCGATGCAGGTGTCGTTCTACGGCAACGGATTCGTCATCGTGCAGCCCTCGGAGGGCATCCAGGTCGCGACGGCGCAGTAGGTCACAGCTCGAGAAGAACGGTCACCGGCCCGTCGTTGACCAGCTCGACTTTCATGTGGGCGCCGAAGGCACCGGTCGCCACCTCGGCGCCCAGTGCCGTGAGCGCGTCGGCAACTGCGTCCACCAGCGGCTCGGCGACAGCGCCAGGCGCGGCGGCGTTCCACGTCGGCCGTCTCCCCTTGGTGGTGTTGCCGTACAGCGTGAACTGACTGACCACCAGGATCGGCGCACCGATGTCACTTGCCGACTTCTCGTCGTCGAGAATCCGCAACTGCCAGAGCTTTTCGGCCAGTCGCTGCGCCTTGGCGGCATCGTCGTCGTGCGTCACGCCGACCAACGCGAGCAGCCCCTGACCCTGCGGGCTGATCTCGCCGACGGTCTCACCCGCCACCGTCACCCGCGCTGACGTGACCCGCTGCACCAGGATTCGCATGTCGCGAACCTACAGTGACCCCAGGATCCCCTTCATCGTGTCGATCTCGCGCTGCTGGGTCTCGATGATCTCGTGGGCGAGGTGCACGGCGTCCTCGGCCTGACCCTGGTCGACCTCGGTCTGCGCCATCGTCACCGCGCCTTCGTGATGCGCGATCATTCCGGTGAGGAACTGCCTGCTTGCATCGACACCCTCGGCTTGCCGGAGCTGACCGAGCTGCTCGTCGCTCATCATCCCCATCGCGGCGTGGTCGCCGCCCATGTCATGGCCCTCATGGCCGGACGCGGCCGGGGTGCCCCACTGGGTGAGCCACTGCTTCATGGTCGCAATCTCGGGGCCCTGCGCCGCCTTGATCTGGGTGGCGAGCTCGGTGACCCGCGGGTCGATGCCCTGTTTGGCCAGCACGATGTCACTCATCACGATGGCCTGTTCATGGTGCGGGATCATGTCGCGCGCGAAGGTGGCATCGGCCTCGTTATGGGCACCGTTGTGAGACTGCGCGCCGTCGGCAGACTGCGAGGTCGGCTCGTGCTCGTGGGTTCCGTGGTCGTGTTCTGCGGCCTCGGTCCCCACATCGCTGCACCCGGACAACACCAGCGCGAGGGTGGCCCCCACGGCGCCCGCCCCCGCCAGCAGACTGCGTTTCGACAACAACTCCATGCTCCCTTCCAAATCAATACCCTAGGGGGGTATGGTACCTAGTAGGTCACGCGACCACGGAGAGGAGTCCCCATGAGCACCACCACCATCACCGTCGAGGGTATGAGCTGCGGTGGATGCGCCAATTCCGTGCGCGCCGAGCTCACCGGCATCCCAGGCGTCGTCGAGGTCGACGTGGACGTCTCCAACGGTACGGTGACCATCGCCAGCGATGCCCCCGTCGACAGCGCCGCCATCCGGGCCGCCGTCGAAGAGGCCGGCTACACATTGGCCGGCTGACATGACGGCCGCCGCGAAGATCGCCGTATTCGTCGCCATGCTGGTCGTGGTGTTCGCGGCCGCCCTGTGGGTGGGCAACGCATTCGGACCCAATCCCGACATCGCGATTCCCCATCCGGTCACGGGTGGGCATCCGTGAACACTCTCGAGCTGTCCATCGGCGGGATGACATGCGCCTCGTGCGCCGCGCGGGTTGAGAAGAAGCTCAACAAGCTCGACGGCGTCATTGCGACCGTCAACTTCGCGACCGAGAAGGCGCGCGTCGAGTTCGGCGAGAACGTCTCCCCCGACCAGCTCGTCACGGCGGTGGAGTCGGCCGGTTACCACGCGGCACTGCCCGACCTCTCGAGCCACGACGCCGACGATGCCGACGGCGCACCGGATCCGACAGCGGCGCTGCGCCGCCGCCTGCTGATCTGCATCGCCCTGTCCGTTCCCGTCATCGCGATGGCGATGGCACCGGTACTGCAGTTCACGTACTGGCAGTGGCTGTCGTTGACCCTGGCTGCGCCGGTGGTGGTCTGGGGCGCATGGCCGTTCCATCAGGCGGCGTGGACGAACCTGCGGCATGCGAGTGCCACGATGGACACCCTGATCTCCGTCGGCACCCTGGCTGCATTCGGGTGGTCGATCTATGCGTTGTTCTGGGGCACCGCGGGCGTGCCGGGGATGACGCACCCGTTCGAGCTGACCATCGGACGCAGCGACGGCAGCGCCAACATCTACCTCGAAGCCGCGGCAGGGGTGACGACGTTCATCCTGGCCGGGCGATACTTCGAAGCACGGGCCAAGCGGCAGGCCGGTGCCGCGCTGCGGGCCTTGCTGGAACTCGGTGTCAAAGAGGTGACCGTCCGCCGAGCCGGTGCAGAGCACCGCATCCCGATCGACCAACTGGCCACCGGCGACGAGTTCATCGTGCGGCCCGGCGAGAAGATCGCGGCCGACGGCGTGGTCATCGAGGGTGCGTCGGCCGTCGACGCCTCGATGCTCACCGGCGAGTCGGTGCCTGCGGAGGTGCAGCAGGGCGACCAGGTGGTGGGCGCCACGGTGAACGTCGACGGTCGGCTGGTCGTGCGCGCCGAACGCGTGGGCAGCGATACGCAACTGGCACAGATGGCACGCATGGTCGAGGATGCGCAGAACGGGAAAGCCCAGGCGCAGCGGCTTGCCGACCGGATCTCGGCGGTGTTCGTCCCGATCGTGATCACGTTATCGGTGGCCACATTGGGATTCTGGATCGGCAGCGGCGCGTCGGTGGCTACCGCCTTCACCGCGGCGGTGGCGGTGCTCATCATCGCGTGCCCGTGCGCACTGGGGCTGGCGACACCGATGGCGCTGATGGTCGGTACCGGACGGGGCGCGCAGCTGGGGATCCTGATCAAGGGTCCCGAGATGTTGGAGTCCACGCGCCGAGTGGACACCGTGATCGTCGACAAGACCGGCACCGTGACCACCGGGAACATGACGCTGCTGGACGTGTTCGCCGTCGAGGGCGAACAGCCCGACGAGGTCCTGCGAGTGGCGGGTGCGCTGGAGAGTTCGTCGGAGCATCCGATCGCCCGGGCGATCACCGCCGGGGCACGGGACAAGCTCGGGGAGCTGCCGCCTGTCGCTGCGTTCACCAACCTGCGGGGGCTGGGCGTCGAGGGCCGTGTCGACGAGCGTGACGTGCTACTGGGAAGGATGCGGCTGCTGCGCGAGCGGTCGCTCGAGGTTCCCGACGAACTGGCGCACGCTGCAGCGCAGGCCGAGGCCGACGGCAGGACTGCAGTCGCGGTCGGTTGGGACGGGACGGCCCGCGGCGTCCTGATGGTGGCAGATGCGGTGAAACCGACTTCTGCTGAGGCTGTTTCGCTACTCAAGCGGCTGGGATTGACGCCGATCATGGTGACCGGCGACAACGAGGCGGTGGCCCGGACGGTCGCGACGCAGGTGGGTATCGACGAGGTGATCGCCGGGGTGCTGCCGCAGGACAAGGTCGATGCCGTCACGCGCCTGCAGGAGCAGGGCAAGGTTGTGGCGATGGTGGGTGACGGCGTGAACGATGCGGCGGCGCTGGCACAGGCCGACCTCGGGCTCGCTATGGGCAGCGGCACCGATGTGGCCATCGAGGCCAGCGATCTGACGCTGGTGAGCAATGACCTGCGAGCGGTGCCGGACGCGATTCGACTGTCCCGCAAGACGTTGAGCACCATCAAGAGCAACCTGTTCTGGGCGTTCGCGTACAACGTCGCCGCCCTTCCATTGGCCGCGGCCGGTCTGCTCAACCCGATGATCGCCGGCGCCGCAATGGCTTTCAGCTCGATATTTGTGGTGAGCAACAGCCTGCGCCTGCGCGGGTTCACGCCCTCGCGCTGATCACGGACCCTCGTCGTCTTCGGGCAGAAGGTATCGCTCGGGGTGGTGGTAACCGTTGACCCGATGCCGGCCTGTGTCCAGATCCGGTGGTGGTAGCCATTCGGTCTGGTTTCTCTTGTTTCTTCGAGTGCGCCACTCGGTCTTGTCGAGCATCCGATGGTCTTGGGGACACGCCAGGCTCATGTCGTCGACGTTGGTCTGGCCGCCGTCGTTCCAGTCATCGACGGCATGGTGACCTTGGCACCAGTATCCGGGTGCGGTACACCCTGGCCGTGTGCAGCCGCGATCACGCGCATGCAGCACGATCCGCTGGGCGGTGCTGGCGAGGCGCTTCGTCCTGGCCAGATACAGGGATTGGCCGGTGTGCTTGTCATAGATGTAGAGGTAGTGATGGGCCGGGGCTGCCATCCGGATGAGATCCGGGATCGGAATGAAGCTTCCACCGCCGGTGACTGCGACCCCGGCACCCTTCTCCAACTCCTGCAGCGTGGTCGAGACGATCACCGTCACCGGAAGCCCGTTGTGCCGGCCCAGTTCCCCGGATTCCAGGGCCCGGCACCCGAGCGCGAGCAGGGCGTCGTGCTGGCGCTGAGCTTGGGTGCGGAGATCAGATCCGCAAGGATCCGGGAGCGGATCGTGGTCCTCGGCTGACGGTGACGGTTCCTCGTCACCCTCCTGTCCGTCGTCCGCTGTTGGGCCGTCGCCCTCGGGCGCTGTGTCGTCACTCGCCGGCGGGAGGTGTCGTCGGGGATGTTCTGTCCTGGTGCGGCTTCCTTGGCGAAGACGGCTTCCATCACGGCTCGGCATCGGGCCGACACCCACCCCGAGAAACTGCTGTACCCATCGGGTTGTTGCGGCCCGAACCGCACGCCGCGCCTGTGGGCCGGCCCCTGCTCGCACGGCTCGGGTCCGTCCTGGTCGATCATGCTCCGCAGACGGTCGGCGCAGGCTCGGAGTTCCTCTGGGCTCAGTCCCGATCCCAGCTCGGCCAACTGGGCGTCGGCTTCTGCACGCGTGCCGACATCGACCCACGAGGGCAGTTTCTTGTGGAACTTGGCGATCACCGCAATATGGGCGGCATCCAGCACGCCGCGAGCCTGCGCGGCCGCGGTGGATTCCCACAGGGGTGCCAGCGGTTGGCCGGTCAATCCGCGGCGTGGGCCCAGGGTTTTCGCCCGCTTCAGCCGCTGCGCAGCGTCGGCGCCACTGACCCGCAACGCGGTGGTCAGCACCTTCTTCCAGCTCGCCTCACCCAGGCGGGCCGGTTCGGTTTCGGCGATCAACCGCGCCAACGCGCGCTGCTCCACCGCGGGCACCGAGCGCGTCACCGTGGCCAGCCCGGCCAGCAGCCCGATCAGCTCGCGATGGGACACCTCGTCGCAGGCCTTGGACAGGACGGCGAGGTGCTCGCCCATCCCGGCCACCGCCTCCGACACCACATCCACATATCGAACACTAGTTCGAACGACCGACACCTCGGCCCGAAGATGTGACCACAGAAACTCAAGTGACAGAAGAAAATTCAGAGGTTGGCGAGGCTACCGCCACCGGGGAGCACGCCGACGATTCCCGTCCGAGATCACCGGGGCGGCGCCTCTCGCGGCTCTGCTCGCCGCGCCCTGAACGCCTTCACATCCGGCTTGATCCCCTTCAGGTGTTTCGCGCCGGCGAACGACCACGTGAACCGGTCGTCGTCACCGATCGCTTCATGGGTGGCCTCGGCCACCAGCACGGATCCCGGACGTGCCGCACTGGTCACCCGAGCCGCAAGGTTCACCGGGCTGCCGAACCAGTCACCCTCGCGGCTCACCGCCATGCCGGTGGCGAGTCCGGCGCGCAGCCGAGGAAAGCCGTCGTCACTGTCGGTGGCCTCGATGAGGTCCAGCACTGCGTCGAGCAGCGGCGCCGGTTCGGAGCTGACGAGCATCACCTCGTCGCCGATGGTCTTGATGAAACGCACCGGCCCGGTGGCGACCTCGCGCGTGAGATCGGCCAGCCGCTGCGACAGCTGTTCGAGATCCTCCGGCGGTAGCGCCTCCCCCAGGCTGGTGAAGCCGACGAGATCGGCGAACCCGATCGTCACCAGCCGCGCGCCGGGCAGATGGTGGCCTTCCGCTCGCTCTATCGCGTTCACAGCCTCGGTCTCGATCGCATGGCGTAGCTGGAGCAGCAGCACCTCTTCGACCATCGGCCCCAGCAGCGGCGCGACGTTACCGACAAGCGTCTCGGATGCCTTTGCGATCTCCAATTCCGTGACACCAGGCTGCATTACGGCGGCCAGCGCCGCGTAGCGCATCGCCTCAGCGGCACGGGCCAGCCCCTCGCCGAGCAGGCGGGCGATCTTGACGAGTTCGTCGGCGTCGATACCGACGGCCAGGATCTCGCGGGTGAACTTCGCCGCTTCGGCGTCGGCGCGCAGAAACACCTCGGCGTCCGGATCGTCGACCCTGGGCAACCCCATCGCCCGCTGAATTCGCTCGAACAACTCGAGATCGACGCCGGCCTTGCGCGCGGCCTGCCGGGCCGACACGTAGATGCCGTCGTCACCGATGACGCGTCGAGACCCCAGCAGCATCGGTGCCGGGGTACCGCGGATCTGCTCGACGCCGACGCCTCGTGCCAGAAGCCAGCGGATCAGCTCGGCACGCTCGGCGCGCGCTTCTCCGTCAAGGCCGTCCAGCAGCCCGGATGCTTCGAGATCGACGTCGTCGGCCACGTGCCCAACGTATACGGTCGCCAGATGACGTCGGCAACGCTGGAGAGCTTCCCGCCGCTCGTCGCCGCAGGCGCGCGGATTCTCATCCTCGGCAACATGCCCGGCGTCGCATCACTCGAGGCGCGGCAGTACTACGCGCACCCGCGCAACGCCTTCTGGCCCATCACCGGCGCACTGTTCGGCGTCGATCCCGGCGCGCCCTACAGCGCGCGCGTCGCCGCGCTGACGGCAGCGGGGGTCGCGGTGTGGGATGTACTGAAGCACTGCCGCCGGATCGGCAGCCTGGATGCCTCCGTAGAACCAGACAGCATGGTGCCCAACGACTTCGACGCGTTTTTCGCGGCCCATCCCGGAATCACACATGTCTACTTCAACGGCGCCGCGGCGGAGAAGAACTACCGTCGCCTGGTCATCGCAGGTGGCGCGCTATGCTACCGCCGGCTGCCGTCGACCAGTCCGGCGCACACCGCGCGGTACGACGCCAAACTGGCCGCGTGGCGGCAGATCACGTCCGACGCTGCCCGTACGTAGCGGCATACTCCCCCGGCGTGCATCCGAGCATCGCGCGAAAGTCGTTGATGAAGTGCGCCTGGTCATACCACCCCAGCCGGATCGCGAGATCGGCGTGGTCGACACCCGGGTCGGTCTCGATCGCCAGCGCGGCGTTCTGCAGCCGGTACCGGCACAGCACCCACTTCACGGGCACCCCGACGTAACGCCGGAACACCCGCTGTGTGGTGCGCGCGCTCCACGGCGAGTGGCTCATCACCTGATCGACGCGATGGACGCCGGCGTCGTCGCGGATCCGGTCGACCAGGCGCGTCAGTGCAACATAGCTGCCGTCGGGTTGACCGCCCTGCCCGATCAGGCGGTCCAGCCGCGAGGCCGCGGCATCGACGTCGTCGGGAAAACGAACGGGCACCCCGAAAAGGCCCTCGTCCACCGGCACGATGCGACCGGTCATCGCCGACGCGTCACCGCCGAACCTCGCGGTGTAGCCCCCGGGCAGAAAACGTGCCCCGACCACCCACCCGCGCTCGCGGATCGTGGTCCGGAACACCCGCTCGACGACCCCGTGCACGAGCGTGGAGGGCAGCGGAAAGCCGTGTCTGACACCGTCATCGCCCCACTCGTGGGTCAGATGCATCGCCGGGAACGTGATGACGGCGCTGTCGAACGGCTCCTGCCCCCGCAGGTCCCAGGTGACGGACCAGAAGTACTCGACGTACCGCGCGGTGTCCCCGACGGCGGGCATGCGTGTCAGGTCGAAGGCGGACGTGCTGGCCGGGCGCCCGACCACCCCGCGCAGCGGCTCGCCGCCTGTCGCGTTTTTCCAAGCGCCCACCGTGACAAGGCTACGAAACTCGGGGGCATGACTGATGCACCCATCCCCGCCGGATACACCAGCCTGACCCCGTTCCTGTGCGTCGACGGCGCAGCGGCGGCGGTCGACTTCTACGCCACGGTGTTCGGCGCCACCGTGGTCGAGAAGATGGACGGCCCCGACGGCACCGTCGCCCACGCCGAGCTGGATTTCGGCTCCGGCCGCCTGCAACTCGGCGACCCCGCCGACGCCTACAAGATCGCCGCGCCCGACGCAGGCGCGGACGTCGTCACCCATTCGATCGCGCTGTACTGCGGTGACGTCGACGACGTCGTGGCCAAGGCCGAGAAGGCCGGCGCGACTGTCCGGGAGGCGCCGCAGGATTTCCCGACCGGTGACCGGTTCGCGTCCCTGCGCGACCCGTTCGGGATCCGGTGGACGGTGATGACGCGCGTCGAGGACGTCACCGCCGAGGAGCGGGACCGGCGGCTGAGCGAATGGGCTGCGCAGAACGTGAACTAGCGTGGCGGCATGTCCTGCGTGTTCTGCGCCATCGTCGCCGGTGACGCCCCTGCCATCCGGATCTACGAGGACGACGACTTCCTCGCTCTCCTCGACATCCGACCCTTCACCAGGGGCCACACCCTCGTGATCCCCAAGGTCCACACCGTCGACCTCACCGACACGCCCGGAGAGACCGTGGCGCAGATGGCCGTCATCGGCCAGCGCATCGCCAAGGCGGCACGCGCGTCGGGCCTGCACGCCGACGGCAACAACATCGCCATCAACGACGGCAAGTCCGCGTTCCAGTCGGTGTTCCACATCCACCTGCATGTGGTCCCCCGCCGCGACGGCGACAAGCTGTCGTTCGCCAAGGGGATGCTGGTGCGCCGGGACTCCGACCGCGAGGAAACCGGACGGCTGCTGCGCGAGGCACTGGCGCATGTGGACAGCGCGGAGAAGGATTGAGCGCATGGGCGTTGCACTGTGGCTTGAGCAGAATGTCGGCTACCGGATATTGATGCTCCACGACAAGCTGTACAAGAGCACCGGCGGGCGCATCGGCCACCGCATTCCCCTGCCCGGCGTCGCCCCCAGCCTCCTGCTGCATACCGTGGGGGCCAAAACCGGCCGGCAGCGGACGAACACGCTGTCGTACTTCCCCGACGGCGGCAGCTACTACGTCGTCGCGTCCAAGGGCGGGGACCCTAAAGCGCCGGGCTGGTACCACAACCTCAAAGCCAACCCTGACGTCGAAATCAACCTCGGCCCACAGCGTCTGGCCGTCACAGCCACGCCCTTGCTGCCTGGCGACCCTGACTATGCGCGGCTGTGGACGCTGGTCAACGAGGGCAACTCGCACCGCTACGAGGGCTACCAGAAGCGGACCACACGGCCCATTCCGGTGGTGCGGCTGACGCCGAAGGCCTAGAACAGCTCCTTGGCCAACAGCTCCAGCGTGGTTTCGCGGGCCGGCGAGGTGGCCGGGTCGACTCCGCGGTAGGCCGCGGCCACCGGGTGCACCATCACTTCGTCGACACCGAAGTGCTCTGCGAGGTCACGCACCTGGTCGGCGGCCTCCGCCGGCGACCCGACGACGGCCTGACGCACACCGGCCTCGATGACGGCCTGGGCCCGCGGCCCGAGGTCCAGCGCTTCGGCGTCCTCGACGAGGTCGAGCGCCACCAGCGGCTGCCCGGTGCGCAACCGCGCCATCATCTGCAGGTTCGGCAGCAGCAGACGCATTGCCTCGTCGTGGGTTTCGGCGACGACCGCGTTGACGGTCAGGAACGTCACGGGTTCGGGTGTCAGCTCACTGGGCACGAAGTTGTCGCGGTAGTACTGCAGCGCCTCTTCGGTGCCCTGCCCGGCGAAGTGATGCGCGAAGACGTAGGGCAGCCCCTTGGCCGCAGCAAGGCGCGCCGAGTACATCGACGAGCCCAGCAGCCAGAGCCTCGGTTCGGTGACCGCGGCGGGCGTGGCCTTGAGGATGTAGTTGTCGCGCATCAGGTCGCGGGGCAGCGGCACCCGCACGCCCTTGCTGCTCATCAGCGCCATGACGTCGTCGAGGTACTCGGGGAACTGCTCGATGTCGCGGTCGTCGCGTCCCGCAGGCCCGCGCAGCGCCATCGACGTGACCGGATCCGAGCCAGGCGCCCGTCCGATGCCCAGATCGATGCGCCCGGGGTGCGCGGCCTCCAGAAGTGCGAACTGCTCGGCGACGGCCAGAGGTGCGTGGTTGGGCAGCATCACGCCGCCGGAGCCCAGCCGCAGCGACGACGTGTGCGCGGCGAGGTGAGCGATCAGCACGGGCGGGCTGGTGGCCGCGACCGCGGGCATGTTGTGGTGCTCGGCGATCCAGTACCGGGTGTATCCGAGCCGGTCGGCGGCCTGCGCCAGCAACGTGGTGGCGGCCAGCGCATCGGAGGTGCTCTGGTCGGAGCGCACGGGGACGAGATCGAGGACAGAAAGACGCATTGACAGTGCAACGCCTCGGGGCCGCGATCCGTTCCCGGTTTCGGCGTGGTTGCCGTCGCTCATGGGCAACCGTCAGGCCGACATCGCGCGGGCGGTCGCGAAGATGTCGTCCATCATCGCGGGGGTGAGCCTGCCGGTGAAGGTGTTCTGCTGGCTGGGGTGGAAACAGCCGAGCAATTCGACGTCACCGCGCGGCGTCGTCAGCGTGGCGGTCGCACCGTGGCCGAATTTCGGCGCGGGTGTGCCCACCGACCCGCCGTTCCTGCGGACCAGTGCCAGGGCCACCTGCCACGCGAACCCTCCCAACGCGACGATGACGCGCACGTCGGCGCCGGTCAACCGCCACTCCGCGTCCAGCCACGGGGCACAGGCCGTCCGCTCCGCAGGCGTCGGCGCATTCTCCGGCGGCGCGCACCGCACCGCGGCGGCCACCCGAATGTCGTTGAGCTGCAAGCCGTCTGCGCTGTCGGTGCAGGTGGCCTGGTTCGCCAGCCCGCTGCGGTGCAGCGAGGCGAACAGGAAATCACCCGAGCGGTCGCCGGTGAACACCCTGCCGGTGCGGTTGGCGCCGTGTGCCGCGGGTGCCAGCCCGACGACCAGAATCCGGGGCTGCTCCGAGCCGAAGCCGGGCGCCGGCCTGCCCCAGTAAGGCTGGTCGGCGTAGGACTTGCGCTTGACCGCTGCAGCCTCCTCACGCCACTGCACCAACCGCGGGCACGCACGGCACACCGACACCTCGGCGTCGAGCTGCTTGAGACTTCTGGCCGATGCCGCCATCTCGGTCACCTCCGCGGGCGTCGCCGCCACCGCGGTGCGTCGCGTCGCCGGATCACCGGGCCAACCGCTGCCCGGCCGCACCGGGGTGTCGAACGCACCGCCGATGCGTGGGTGCGGCAGCTGAGGGCGGGACCGACTCACCATTCGTTACCAAGAAGCACGGTTCATCGTTACCACGAAACGCCGTTTCCCTCAGTCGAAGACCGACGCCGCTGGCTCACCATTGAGCGCGGAGGGTTTTCGATTGGGGACACACATGCGGCGAGCAAAAGCAGCAATTCTCGGCATCTGCATCCTGGTCACCGGGTGCGGCAACATCAGTAGCGCGGACACGGCGCCGCCGCCGAGCCGCACGTTGATCCCGCGGCCGCTGGTGGAACGGGAGCTGGGTGAATTGCTCGTGGCCCCCGAACAGGTGGCTGCGGCGATGGGGGTGCCGGCGATGACGGCCATCGAGGCACAGACCTCGATGTCGGACAACAGCGCGATCATGGCACCGCCGGAATGCCTGGCGATCGACGGCGCCGCCGAACTGCAGGTCTACGCCAACAGCGGCTACCTGGCCGAACGCGATCAGAGCCTCAACGACGGCGAAGGCTGGAAAACCTACGTGAAGCAGTCGGTCGTGCTGTTTCCGTATCTGGAGAAGGCCGCCGAGTTCTTCGACGCCTCCGTCGAGCAGTGGCCCTCGTGCCATGAGTACTCCCACACGCAGAGCGGTTCACAGTGGTCGGTCGGCGAGATCGTCACCGCGGACCGCACGCTGAGCACCGTCGCCACCCAACGGGATGCGGCGGCTCCGGGCTGGGGATGCGGGCGCGCGCTGGTGCAGCGCAACAACGTGATCGTCGACGTCAACACGTGTAGCGCCAACCCGGCCGGGTCGGCGTTGACCATCGCCCAGCAGGTTGCCGCCAACGTCGACGCGCACTGGTAGGGCCGGACAGCCGGAAACGAAAAGAGGTCGTTCCGCCGCCGCCCGCGCTGCTACATTCGCCGCGATATCCCATGACGCAACCGACGGCGACCGCGGGCAGACGCACCCCGCTGCTCCTGATCATGTTCGCGGCGCTGATGGCCGGTGCGGGCAACGGCATCTCGATCGTCGCGTTCCCGTGGCTGGTGCTGCAGCGCAACGGCTCAGCCCTCGATGCCTCGATCGTCGCGATGGCGGGCACGCTGCCCCTGCTGGCCGCGACCGTGCTCGCCGGGGCCGCCGTGGATTTCCTGGGCCGCAGGCGGGTCTCGATGATCTCCGACACGCTGTCGGCCCTGTCCGTGGCCGCGGTGCCGGTGCTCGCGCTGATATTCGGGGCGCACGTGATCAACGTCGCGGTACTGGCCGGGCTGGCGGCGCTCGGCGCGTTCTTCGATCCGGCGGGGATGACAGCGCGGGAGACGATGCTGCCGGAGGCCGCCCAGCGCGCCGGCTGGACACTCGACCACGCGAACTCGGTCTACGAAGCCATCTTCAACCTGGCCTACATCGTCGGTCCCGGCATCGGCGGACTGCTGATCGCGACCCTCGGCGGCATCGACACCATGTGGGTGACCGCCGGTGCGTTCGTCCTGTCGATCGTCGCGATCGGCGTGCTTCGACTGGAGGGCGCGGGCAAGCCCGACCCGTCGGCGATGTCCGCCGGTGTATGGGCGGGGATCGTCGAAGGTCTGCGCTTCGTGTGGAACTCCAAGGTGCTGCGGACGTTGGCGTTCGTGGATCTGGCGGCGACCGGGCTGTACATGCCGATGGAAAGCGTGCTGTTCCCGAAGTACTTCACCGACCGCAACGAGCCCGCGCAGCTCGGCTGGGTGTTGATGGCGCTGAGTATCGGCGGCCTGGTCGGTGCGCTCGGGTATGCCGTGATGTCGAAGTACATGAAGCGACGCACCGTCATGCTGACCGCCGTGCTGACCCTGGGGGTGGCGATGACGGTGATCGCGTTCCTACCGCCGCTGCCCGTCATCCTGCTGCTGTGCGTGGTCGTCGGCTTCGTCTACGGACCGATCGCACCGATCTACAACTACGTGATGCAGACCCGCGCGCCGCAGCATCTGCGCGGACGCGTGGTCGGGGTGATGGGGTCGCTGGCGTACGCCGCGGGCCCGCTCGGGCTGATCCTGGCCGGCCCGCTCGCCGACGCCAGCGGGTTGCACGCCACATTCCTGGCGCTGTCGCTGCCGATGCTGGCCCTTGGTGTCGCGGCGGTGTTCATGCCTGCGCTACGGGACCTGGACAGCCCGCCGGGCGACGGGGCTAGAGCGGACTCAGGTATTCCTTGAGGAACCGGCCGACGGCGCGCAACCAGCGGCGGCGGGCGGTCTGCGACATGTCCTCGACCAGATCGAGATCGGCGATGACGTAACCGCCGTCGGCCCGGTACCACATACCGGCCATACACAATTCGATGGCCGCCATCGTCGTCACCCGTCCGGGTGCGATCGCGTCGAGGCGATCATCCGGCACGAACGCCGGGTACGTCGATCCGATCCGGTCCGCGACGGCGCGCACATGGATCTCCAGCGCGAGGGTCGACAACAGCGCCGACCGCTCCCTGTTCTGCAATGTCTTCATCTGGGCGAAGACCACACTGTCCCGCATGCCACGAAGAATAGCCGTAACACGGCCGTAACATGAATTTGCCCGCCCTACACTGGCGTTGTGCAGCAGCTGGCGAGCCTGATCACCGAATTGCCCGACGGCACCGTCGTCACCGATCCGGACATCCTGGAGTCCTACCGGTTCGACCGGGCGGCCGATCCGGGTGCCGGCACCCCGATCGCCGTCGTCCGGCCGCGCCGCACCGAAGAGGTCCAGGCGGTACTGCGGTGGGCCACCACCCACCGGATCGCCGTGGTGCCACGTGGCATGGGCACCGGATTATCCGGTGGCGCAACAGCACTCGATGGCGGCATCGTGCTGAGCACCGAGAAGATGCGCGACATCTCGGTGGACCCGATCACCCGCACCGCCGTCGTCCAGCCCGGCCTGCTCAACGCCGAGGTGAAGAAGGCCGTCGCCGAGTACGGCCTGTGGTACCCGCCCGACCCGTCGTCGTATGAGATCTGCAGCATCGGCGGCAACATCGCCACCAATGCCGGCGGGCTGTGCTGCGTGAAGTACGGGGTCACCACCGATTACGTGCTGGGGCTGCAGGTGGTGCTGGCTGACGGCACCGCGGTGCGGCTCGGCGGCCCGCGGCTCAAAGACGTCGCCGGGCTGTCGCTGACCAAGCTCTTCGTCGGCAGCGAGGGCACCCTCGGCGTGGTCACGGAGGTCACCCTGAAGCTCTTGCCCGCCCAGACCGGTGCGTGCACCGTCGTCGCGACGTTCGACTCCGTCGAGGACGCCGCCAACGCCGTCGTCGCGATCACCGGCAAGATCCGGCCGTCGATGCTGGAGTTCATGGACTCGGCGGCGATCAACGCCGTCGAGGACAAGTTGAAGATGGGGCTGGACCGCCACGCCGCCGCCATGATGGTCGCCGCGTCCGACGATCGAGGTCCGGCCGGCGCGCAGGATGCCGAGTTCATGGCTGCGGTGTTCACCGAACACGCTGCGAAGGAAGTCTTTTCGACGTCCGACCCCGAGGAAGGTGAGGCGTTTGTCGCCGCCCGCCGCTTCGCGATCCCCGCGGTGGAGGCCAAGGGCTCACTCCTACTCGAGGACGTCGGGGTTCCCCTGCCCGCGCTGGCCGAACTCGTCGCAGGGGTGGGCAAGATCGCGGCCAACCGGGACGTGATGATCTCGGTGATCGCCCACGCCGGGGACGGAAACACCCACCCGCTGATCGTGTTCGACCCCGCCGACGCCGACATGGAGCAGCGGGCCCAACAGGCTTTCGGCGAGATCATGGACCTCGCGGTCGGGCTGGGCGGGACGATCACCGGCGAGCACGGCGTCGGGCGGCTCAAACGCCCGTGGCTGGCCGGTCAGCTGGGTCCGGAGGCGATGGAACTGAACCGGCGGATCAAGACCGCGCTCGACCCGGACGGGATCCTCAACCCCGGCGCGGCGATCTGACGCCGATCTCCGGCGAGGTCACCCTCCATCGCGTCACCACGCGACATCATTGACATCTTCCGTCAGTTGTCCTACGAATAAGACATGATCGCAGTTTTGTCTCAGGAGTTGCCCGCCCGGTTCGAACTGGCCGACGCGTCGACCTGGGCCGACCCGTGGCCGATGTACCGGTCGCTGCGCGATCACGACCCCGTGCACCACGTCGTGCCGGCCGACAAGCCCGACCATGACTACTACGTGCTGTCCCGGCACGCCGATATCTGGGCCGCCGCGCGGGACCACCAGACGTTCTCGTCGGCGCAGGGCCTGACCGTCAACTACGGCGAGCTGGACCTCATCGGGCTCGCCGACAACCCGCCGATGGTGATGCAGGATCCGCCCGTGCACACCGAGTTCCGCAAGCTGGTGGCCCGCGGATTCACCCCTCGGCAGGTGGAGGCCGTCGAGCCCAAGGTCCGCGAGTACGTGATCGAGCGGATCGACGCGCTACGGGCCAACGGTGGCGGCGACATCGTCGCCGAACTCTTCAAGCCGCTGCCGTCGATGGTCGTGGCGCACTACCTCGGCGTACCCGAGGCCGACCGCGGCAAGTTCGACGGCTGGACCGACGCGATCGTCGCCGCCAACACCGCCGAAGGTGGAATCGGTGGAGCGCTCGGGACTGTCGGCGATGCGCTGGGCGAGATGATGGCGTACTTCACCGCGCTCATCGAACTCCGCAGGGCCGAACCCGAGGATGACACGGTGTCCCATCTGGTGGCCGCAGGTGTCGGCGCCGACGGCGATGTCGCCGGGGTGCTGTCGGTGCTGGCGTTCACGTTCACAATGGTCACCGGCGGCAACGACACCACCACCGGCATGCTCGGCGGCGCCGTCCAACTACTGCACCAGCGGCCGGATCAACGGCAATTGCTGGTGCGCGACCCCGGGCTGATCGGCGACGCCGTCGACGAGCTCCTGCGATTGACGTCGCCGGTACAGATGTTGGGGCGCACGGTGACCCGGGACGTCACGATCGGCGACACCCGGATTCCCGAGGGCCGCCGGGCGATGCTCCTGTACGGGTCGGGCAACCGGGACGAGCGCCACTACGGCGACGACGCGGGCGAGCTCGACATCACCCGCAAGCCGCGGAACATCCTGACCTTCAGCCACGGCGCACACCACTGCCTCGGCGCGGCTGCGGCGCGAATGCAGTCGCGGGTCGCGCTGACCGAATTACTCTCCCGCATTCCGGATTTCGAGGTCGACGAATCCGGGATCACCTGGGCCGGCGGCAGCTACGTGCGCCGGCCGGTGTCGGTGCCGTTCCGGGTGACGCACTGATGGCGGGCGACTGGCTGGCGGGACGCCGCACCGAGGTGGCCGCCGACCGCATTCTGGACGCGGCGGGTGAGCTGTTCGCCGCCCAGCCCGCCGCCACGGTCGGCATGCACGAGATCGCCGCGGCAGCAGGCTGTTCCCGCGCAACCCTGTACCGGTACTTCGAGAACCGGGAAGCGCTGTACACGGCGTACGTGCACCGGGAGAGCTACCGGCTCTACCGCGAGATGACCGAGCAGATCATGTCGTTCGACGATCCGCGAGAGCGGCTGATCGAAGGCATGGTGTCGTCCCTGCGCAACGTGCGTGAAAGTCCGGCACTGGCATCGTGGTTCGCCACCGCCCAACGGCCCATCGGCGCGGAGATGGCCGAGGAGTCCGAGGTAATCAAGGCCTTGACGGAGGCGTTCGTCATCTCCCTCGGGCCTGACGACGCCGACCTGGTCGCCCATCGCGCGCGCTGGCTGGTGCGCGTCATGACCTCGCTGATGTTGTTCCCCGGCCACGACGAAGCCGACGAGCGCAGCATGCTCGAAGAGTTCGTCGTCCCGATCGTGCTACCGAAGCGCTCGGCCGATCACGGCGCGCAGTGAGTCTGCGCCCTACTGCCGGGCCATCGAGATGGTCATCTTGTCCTGCGGCGTGATGAGGTGGTCGTGGGCGTCGTCACCGACGTCGATCCTCACCCAGTCGATGGTGCCCGTGAAGCGATTGCCGTGCGGGCCATAGTCCGGTGAGGTCGGCGAGCCGGTGTCGGACCCGACGTCGCAGGCCTCGTCGGCGGAGAACGCCATCGGTTCGGTCCGCTCGACTCGCCCTGTCCCGACGGGCTTTCCGTCGCAATAGAGCGTGACAGTGCCACCTTTGGCCAAACCGCCGCCGTCGTAAGCGAATTCGAAGCCGACGTGATGCTGCCCCGGCGGAATCGGTTGATCGGCCGTGACGTAGTAGTAGTCGATGCCGAAGAAGTTGTAGCAGTACTTCAGCCGGTTCTCGTGGGTGTACAGGCACCAGCCGCCCACGCCGCCACCCTGGCTGACGATGACACCCTTGGCGCCGTCATCCGGAACCGAGATCATCGCCGTCACCGAATGCGAGCGGTTCTTGATGTTCAGCACGCAGTTCTCCAGCAGCCGCATGCCGGAGAACAGCATCTGCGTGGTTCCCTTGATCAACTGCGGCCTGCCGGCGATGCCGGAATCGAAACGCTCGAACGAGCGATCGTCGATCGGCACCACGTTGTACTTGACCGCCTCGATCAGCCAAAGTCGTTGCAGGTCAGCGAGCTTCTCGGGATGCTCGGCCGCGAGGTCGTGGGCCTGCGTCCAGTCGTCGGGGGCGTAGAGCTCCCAGACGTCCTCCTCGAGGGTCGGATGCTGGACGAGCCACGGCGTGCGATGCTTGGTGACCGCGGTCCAGCCCTTGTGGTAGATGCCCCGGTTGCCGAACATCTCGAAGTACTGCACGGTGTGCGTTTCCTCCGCGTCGCGGCTGCGCAACGTGGGCATCATGCTGACCCCCTCGAGCGGGGCCTGCTGGATGCTGTTCACCACCGTGGGGGCAGGCAGGTTCGCGGCCTCGAGGATCGTCGGCACCACGTCGATGACGTGGTGGAACTGATCGCGTGTCTCACCTTTGGCCGTAATCCCTTTCGGCCAGTGGACGATTGTCCCGTTACGCGTGCCACCCCAGTGGGACGCGACCTGCTTGGTCCACTGATACGGTCCGCACAGCGCGTGCGCCCACCCGACGGCGTAGTGGTTGTACGCGGCGGGGGTCCCGAAGTCGTCGATCTTCGACAGCAGGAACTCCGTGGTCTCGATGCCCGCCAGGCCGTTCAGTGTGCACATCTCGTTGAAACAGCCGTTCGGCGTGCCTTCGGCCGACGCACCGTTGTCGCCGATGATGTAGTAGATCAGCGTGTTGTCGAGGACCCCGAGATCGTCGATCGCGTCGACCACCCGGCCGACCTCGTAGTCGGTCTGCTCGAGGAAGCCGGCGTAGATCTCCATCTGCCGGGCGAGCACAGGTTTCAGTTCGGCGGGCATGTCGTCCCACGCCGGGATCTCGTCGTGGCGTGCGGTCAACTCCGCATTCTCGGGGACGACGCCCAGCGCTTTCTGCTTGGGCAGCATGGTCTCCCGCAGGACGTCCCACCCGTCGTCGAACTTGCCGCGGTACTTGTCCGACCACTCCTTGGGCACATGGTGGGGCGCGTGCGTGGCGCCCGGCGCGAAGTACATGAAGAACGGCTTGTCCGGTGCCAATGCCTTCTGCTGGCGTACCCAGGTGATCGCGCGATCGGCCAGATCCTCGGTGAGCGTGTAGCCCTCCTCCGGCGTCTTCTCCGGTTCGACAGGTGTGGTGCCCTCGTACAGGCCCGGGTAGTACTGGTTGGCTTCTCCCCCGATGAATCCGTAGAAGTGCTCGAAGCCAGATCCCGTGGGCCACTGCCCGAACGGCCCGACCGGTGAGACCTCCCACACCGGCACCTCGTGGCACTTGCCGAACTGGCTGGTCGAGTACCCGTTCAGGCGCAGCGTTTCGGCAACGGGAGCTTTGTCCTTCGGCCGGATGCTGGAGTAGCCCGGCGCCGATGTGGCGATCTCGGTGACCCCACCCATCCCTACCGAGTGATGATTGCGCCCGGTCAGCAGAGCCTGACGGGTGGGCGAGCACAGGGCCGTGGTGTGGAACCTGTTGAGCTTCACACCATTGGCCGCGAGCCGCTCCGCGGTCGGCGTATTGCACGGACCGCCGAAGGCCGAGCTGGCGCCGAAGCCCACGTCGTCGAGGAGAACGATCAGGATATTGGGAGCGCCTTCGGGCGGCCGCAGCATCGTGATGGGCGGATACGTGGTATCGGGATCTCTGGCGTCGTAGGTGGTCAACCCGACGTGCTGCGGGTCAGGAATCGGAAGAATGTTGCGCGCGACATCATTCGAACCTGCTGACGTTGGACCCTGAGCTGATGATTCAGACAAGGCTGTCCTCTCGACCTGAGAGCCACACTTCTTGGGCTCTGCGGAGGCAAGAATAGGCCGTGCACTCACCGAGTGCCGGATATTGACACGGTCGACGATCACACGTCACCGCGTCGTCACCGTCCCGCTACGCCACCCAGTAGGCCTGCGCCTTGACCGACTTTCGCGGAATCTTGAAGTCCTCCCGCAACACCTTGGCGACCTCGCGTGTGGTGCGGTTGTCGCACGCCACCCAACCGAAGTGGTCGGACGCATCGAAGGCGGCCGAGCCGACCGCCGCGACCAGCGCGGCACCGGCGTCCTCACGCTCCACCCACGTCACGTCGGCACTGCGGCGCACCGGCAGCTGCCTGTCGTCGTCGTGCGCAGCTTCGAGGAAGATCTGCGCAGGCGTATCACCGATGGCGTCGAGCAGCGAGTTGATGGCCGGCAGCGAGGCCGTGTCACCCACGATCACGTAACCGGCCGGCGCCGGCTCCGGCAGCGAGAAGTTGCTGCCGAGCACCGTGGCCTCGATCGTGTCCCCGGGCTCGGCCAGCTGCGCCCAGCGCGACGCGATGCCGTCGTGCAAGGCGAACTCGACGTCGACCGTGCCGTTGGCGGGATCGGGGTCGACCAGCGTGTATCCCCGCTGGTGCAGCTTCTCGCCGTCGGTGAACCACATCCTGATCCACATGGTGGGGTGCAGCGTCCGGCCCGCAAGCAGTTCGTCCGCCTGGAAGCTCAACCTCAGGTAATGGGGGGTGACCTGGGTGCGTCCGGTCACGGTGAGTTCGTAGTCGCCCGCCCGCATCAGCTTGAGCACCGCACCGGCGAAGCCACGCGAGCGCTTGGTGTCCGACATGGACTCATCACCTCTTCCGTGCAATTAGTTAGGTCAGCTTAACCTAACTTCATCGCAGGATGACGCTTCCCTCGGTCAGGTGCGGACGCGGGTGAACCGGTGCAGGAGCCAGGACAGCGGGATGGTCAACACCAGCGTGCCGAAGAACAATAGCCACACCGACCCCGTGTAGATCGGGTAGCGCAGGATCTCGACCATCACCAACTCCATCACGACAAGGTGGATCAGGAAGATCTCGTAGGAGATCTCGCCGAGGAACACCATCGGCCGGCTCGCCATCGCCCGCGCGTACACACCGTGCGGCCTGCCGTCCATCCCCCGGCCATCGCCCAGCGCCAGCGGCGCCACGATCAAGGTCGCGATCACCGCATAGAACGCGGTCTTGAACAACGCCTCGCGCAGCTCGGCGGGCGATGTGGTGGGTTCGCCGGCGATCGGCGTCGAGACGATGAAGTAGCTGACGGTCGCCAGCGGCACGCACACCATCGCGTAGGCGCGAAAACCCCACGGCTGCAATGCCGCCAGCACCATTCCGCCGACGAACCACGCCAGATACCCCGGCAGCCACAGCTTGGCGCCGTCGGGAAGGAAGTGGGTGTCGTGCACCAGCCACATCCACGCCGGCGACACCGCCGCCAGGACCGCAAGCCCGCCGAGCAACCGCCAGGGCCGCCACTGGCGCCGACACAGGACCACCAGCAACAGATACGCCAACGCCGGGAGCGCGACGTAGAACGCGACCTCGACGGCCAGGCTCCACATCTGGGTGAGGCCTTGGTGCAGAAACGAATACAGGTAGTTGTCGGTGTAGATCTGGGTCAGCGTGAGGTTGCGGAACAGGCCTTCCCAGGTGTGTCCGGGGTTGGGTCCCGCCGTACGGAAGTGGTAAACGAGATAGGCCGCGACGACGGTGACCGCGTACGCGGGCATGATGCGACGAACCCGGTGCCAGGCGTAGCGCCGTACCGACGGCGGCGGCGCACCGGCATGAGCGGCCTTCACCCAGGGCAGAAACAGCAGAAACCCCGACAGCACGAAGAAGATCGGCACACCGATCTCCATCCGCGAATACACCAGGCCCACATAGCCTTGCGGATACTTGCCCGTGGTGTACGCGGCGTGCGTGAGCACCACCAACAGGGCTGCGACGGCACGGATCCCGGTCAGCGACGCGACGCGATCGGTGGTGACCGACTCCAGTCCGCCGCTGACGGCGGTCCTGTCCGACACCGTCACTTGGACTTGGGCTTGCCCCGATGCGGCGGCTTGGGCCCGCTGTCGGGTTGGAGCTGGATCAACTGCCCCTGAATCCTGGTGTTCTCCAATGCCTTCAGAGTCTGCTTGGACAGATTCGCGGGCAACTCGACGAACGAGTGGTCGACCTTGATCGAGATGTGACCGAAGTCGCTGCGGTTGAGCCCGCCCTCGTTGGCGATGGCCCCGACGATCGCGCCCGGCATGACCTTGTGCCGCTTACCCACCGCGATGCGGTAGGTGGCGAGGTCGCTGCGGACCTCGCGGCGCTTGCGCGGCCCCGCATCGTCGCGGCCCGGACGGTCCGGCCTCTCCCTGCGCTTCTCCGGCGGCGGCTCCGTCATCAGGAACTCGCTGCCGTCGCGGCTCTGCAGTGCCAGCGCGGCGGCGATGTCGGCCATCGGCACATCGTGGTCGCGCTCGTAGGCCTCGATCAGCTTGCGGAACATCTCGATGCCCGGCGAGGCCAGCGCCTCGGTGATCGAGTCGCGGAACTTCTCCACGCGCTGGGCGTTCACGTCGTCGACGGTGGGCAGGTGCCGCTCGACCAGCTTCTGCCGGGTGACCCGCTCGATCGAGTTGAGCAGATGGCGCTCGCGCGGCGAGACGAACAGCAGCGCCGTGCCCGAGCGGCCGGCCCGGCCGGTGCGCCCGATCCGGTGCACATAGGACTCGGGGTCGTGCGGGATGTCGTAGTTCAGCACATGCGAGATGCGGTCGACGTCGAGTCCGCGCGCGGCCACGTCGGTCGCGACGAGGATGTCGAGCTTGCCGTCCTTGAGCGAGGAGATGGTGCGCTCGCGCACCGCCTGGGCGATGTCTCCGTTGATGGCCGCTGCGGAGAATCCGCGGGCGCGCAGCTTCTCGGCGACCTCCTCGGTGGCCTGCTTGGTGCGGACGAACACGATCATGGCCTCGAACGGCTCGACCTCGAGCAGCCGGGTCAGCGCATCCATCTTGCGGTTTCCCGACACCTGGATGTAGCGCTGCATGATGTTGTCGGCGGTCGCGGTCTTCGACTCGACCTTCACCTGCACCGGGTCGTGCAGGTACTTCGACGTGATCTTGCGGATCGCCGGCGGCATGGTGGCCGAGAACAACGCGACCTGCTTGTACTCGGGAGTGCCTTCGAGGATGCGTTCCACGTCCTCGGCGAAACCCATCTGCAGCATCTCGTCGGCCTCGTCGAGCACCAGGTAGTCCAGGTGCGAAAGGTCGAGGCTGCCCTTGTCCAGATGGTCGATGACCCGGCCCGGGGTCCCGACGACGATCTGGGCGCCGCGCCGTAGGCCGGCCATCTGCGGACCGTACGGGGAGCCACCGTAGATCGGGAGCACGTTGACCGCCAGGTGCGCGCCGTAGCGGCTGAAAGCCTCCGCGACCTGCAGCGCGAGCTCGCGGGTTGGCGCGAGGACCAGCGCCTGGGTGATGCGGCTGGTGGTGTCGATCTTCGACAGGATCGGGATGGCGAACGCCGCCGTCTTGCCGGTTCCGGTCTGGGCCAGTCCGACGACGTCGGATCCGGCGAGCATCGCCGGAATGGTCGCGGCCTGGATCGGCGAGGGCGTCTCGTAGCCGACGTCGGCGACGGCCCGCAGCACCTCGGGGTGAATCTGCAGGTCAGCAAAGCTCAGGTCGGCGGGGTCTGGCTCCGCGTTTGAGGACGTCATCGTGGTCGAAGTCTAATGCCAACCGGCCCGTCGTCCCGCCTACCGGTCCAGTCTGGCCTGCCCGCATTCGCGGTCCGCCGCGGTGCGCCTTCCCCCACGCCCCTCCCGGTGCCCGGTACGGTGCGCAACTGTGAATTGGGCGTCGGCGGTCGGCACGGTGGCGGCGGCGGCTGCACTGGCCGCCACGGCGTGCAGCTCCGGCGACTCGACGGTGTCCAAAACGCCGTCTCCGACCGCAGCCGCGCCGCCCGCACCATCCGCGAGCTCCGCGCCGGCACCGACCGGCCCCGCACCCGGACCGACGGCGGCCGAGGACCCCTGCGCCACCGATCTGGCGGCTCCGGAGATCGCCAGGGCGGTCGCCGAACTCCCCCGCGACCCGCGCAGCAACCAGGCCTGGAGCCCCGAGCCGCTGGCCGGGAATTACAACGAGTGCGCGCAGCTGTCCGCGGTGATCATCAAGGCCAACACCAACTCGGAGAATCCGAACACCCGGGCACTGCTGTTCCACCAGGGCAAGTTCATCCCGACCGGGGTGCCCGACACCTACGGCTTCAACGGACTGGACACCACCCAGACCACCGGCGACACCGTGGCGCTGGAGTACTCCAGCGGCGTCCCCGGCCTCGACAGCGTCGTCAAGTTCCGCTGGAACGGCAGCGGCGTGGAGTTGATCGGCAACACGCCCGGCTGAGCCTTCGCCGAACTGAGGTTCCCGGTCATCGTCAGGCCTGAGATCGCAGCCGGGAATCCCAGTTCGGCGCGGTCGGGGTGTCGGTGGATTCGCTTACAGTGGCTGCGTGTTCGTCGCCTCAGACGATGGCGAAGCCCGCGTCATCTACAGCGCCTCCGACCTCGCCGCGGCGGCACGCTGTGAGTACGCGCTGTTGCGCTCGTTCGACGCCAGGCTGGGCTGGGGTCCCGACGTGTCCGGCGACGACGACCTGCTGGCCCGCACAGCCTCCCTCGGCGACCAACACGAGCAGCGCCACCTCGACACCCTGCGGCTCGACGCCGACGTCGCCGTCATCGGTCGGCCCAGATACAGCGTGCCGGGCCTGACCGCGGCCGCCCGCCAGACCCTGCAGGCGATCGAGCGACGGGCCCCGATCATCTACCAGGCGGCGATGTTCGACGGGCGCTTCGTCGGGTTCGCCGATTTCCTCGTCCTCGAGGACACCCCGGACGGTCAGCGGTACCGGCTCCGCGATACCAAGCTCGCCCGCTCGGTCAAGGTCGAAGCGCTGCTGCAGCTGGCGGCGTACGCCCAGACACTGACCGACGCAGGCGTGCCGGTGGCCCCCGAGGTCGACCTCGTGCTCGGTGACGGCGCCGCGGTCAGTTATCCCGTCGACGAACTTCTGCCGGTGTACCGGCCCCGCCGCGACGCGCTGCAGAACCTGCTGGACGGACACCTCGCCGGCGGCAGGCCGGTGACGTGGGAGGACCTGCACGTCCGCGCCTGCTTCCGGTGCTCCGAATGCGAACCGGAGGTACGCGCACACGACGACCTGCTGCTCGTGGCCGGCATGCGGGTCAGCCAGCGGGCGCGGCTGATCGACGCCGGCATCACCACCGTGCACGACCTCGCCGCGCATGAGGGCCCCGTGCCGGAGCTGTCGAAGCGGACCGTCTCTGCGCTGTCCGCGCAGGCGCGACTGCAGATCGCCGATCGGGTGGACCACAAGCCGCCGTACGAGCTCGCCGACCCGCAGCCACTGATGGTGCTGCCCGACGCCGACAAGGGTGACCTGTTCTTCGACTTCGAGGGCGATCCGCTGTGGACCACCGACGGCCACGACTGGGGGCTGGAGTACCTGTGGGGCGTCCTGACGATGGCCGACGATTTCCACCCGTACTGGGCCCACGACCGTGCCGAAGAACGCCAGGCCCTCAAAGACTTCCTCGCGATGGTGCGCAAGCAGCGGCGCCGCCACCCCGGCATGCACATCTACCACTACGCCGCCTACGAGAAGAGCACGCTGCTGCGGCTGGCGGGCCGGTACGGCGAGGGTGAGCGACAGATCGACGAGCTGCTGCGCGACGGTGTGCTGGTAGACCTGTATCCCCTTGTCCGCAAGAGCATTCGGGTGGGTACCGAGAACTACAGCATCAAGTCGCTCGAACCGCTGTACATGGGCAACGAGCTGCGCGACGGTGAGGTCACCACCGCCACCGCGTCGATCACCGAGTACGCCCGCTACTGCGCGTTGCGCGACGAGGGCCGCCTGGACGAGGCGGCGACCGTATTGAAGGAAATCGAGGAGTACAACCGCTACGACTGCCGATCGACGCGCCGGCTTCGGGACTGGCTGATGGCTCGCGCGATCGAATCGGGGGTTCCGCCGCGCGGACCGGTGAAGGCCTCGGGCCCCGTGGACACCCGCGACGTCGTTGTCGACGACGTGGAGAAGAAGTTGCTGAAGTTCGCAGGCGACGGCATCGAGGCGCGCACCGCCGAGCAGACCGCAGTGGCGATGCTGGCTGCCGCCAAGGGTTTTCACAAGCGTGAGGACAAGCCGTTCTGGTGGGGTCACTTCGACCGCGTCAACAACCCGGTCGACGAATGGGCCGACGACAGCAGTGTGTTCGTCGCCGAGCGCCATGAGATCGTCGCCGACTGGCACAAGCCACCCAAGGCCCGCAAGATGCAGCGCCGTGTGCTGCTGACGGGAGAGATCGCCTCCGGCGAGCTGGCCGGGGACATGTACGGGCTGTACGACCCGCCGTCACCGGCCGGCATGTCCGACGACCCGGACCGCCGCGGCTTCGGCAACGTCACGGTGCTCGAGTGTGACGACCCGGAGGTTCCGACGCAGGTGCTGATCGTCGAGAAGAGCTCCGCCGAAAGTGTTTTCGACCAAGTTCCGTTCGCTCTCACCCCGGGACGGCCGATCCCCACCACCACGCTTGCCGAGTCGATCGCCGACACCGCGGGACTGGTGGCTGCCGGGTTGCCGAACCTGCCCGCCGACGGGCTCGCCGACATCCTGTTGCGGCGCGCGCCCCGTACCCGCAGCGGCGGTCCCCTTCCGCGCAGCGGTGCCGTCGTCGACGACATCACGGCCGCCCTGCTGGATCTCGACTCGTCCTACCTCGCCGTGCACGGGCCGCCGGGCACCGGGAAGACCTACACCTCGGCACAGGTGATCGCCACCCTTGTCACCGAACACACGTGGTCGGTGGGTGTCGTCGCGCAGTCACACGCGGTGGTGGAGAACCTGTTCACCGGCATTCTGGAAGCCGGGGTCGACGGCGCGCGCATCGGCAAGAAGCGGCACACCGCGGCCGGCGCCGGATGGACGGAACTGGACCGTGACGACTACGCCGGGTTCCTCTGCCAAGACGGCTGCGTGGTCGGCGGCACCGCATGGGACTTCGCCAATGCCAACAAGTTCGGGCGCGACAGCCTCGACCTCCTCGTCATCGAGGAGGCCGGCCAGTTCAGCCTCGCGAACACCGTCGCGGTGGCCCGCGCGGCACGAAATCTGTTGCTACTCGGCGATCCGCAACAGCTGCCCCAGGTCAGCCAGGGCACCCATCCCGAACCGGTCGACGGCTCGGCGCTCGGCTGGCTCGTCGACGGCCACCACACGCTTCCGCCCGAACGGGGCTATTTCCTGGACCGCTCCTACCGCATGCATCCCGAGGTGTGCCGCGCCGTGTCACGGTTGTCCTACGACGGGCGACTGCTCTCGGAAGAGGACGTCACCACCGCGCGCAGGCTCGACGGCGTCACGCCGGGAGTCCGGATGCTGGCCGTCGACCACCTCGGTAACTCGACCGAGAGCCCCGAGGAGGCCGAGGCCATCGTCGCCGAGATCCAGCGACTCCTGGCCAAGCCGTGGACGGACGAGAAGGGCACCCGGCCACTGGCCCAGAACGACGTTCTGATCGTGACGCCGTACAACGCTCAGGTGGTGCAGGTGCGTCGCCGGCTGGATGCGGCCGGACTGACCGACGTGCGTGCAGGCACCGTCGACAAGTTCCAGGGGCAGCAGGCACCCGTGGTGTTCGTCTCGATGACGGCATCCTCGATCGACGACGTTCCGCGCGGGATCTCGTTCCTGCTCAACAGAAATCGCCTCAACGTCGCAGTGAGCCGGGCGAAGTACCTGGCCGTCATCGTCAGGTCCGAACAGCTGACCGAGTATCTGCCCGCAACTCCAGACCGGCTGGTGGAGTTGGGCGCGTTCCTGTCCCTGCCCACGTGTGATACACCGGCGGGGTGACCCAAGCGCTGATCGAGCGGCTCGCGGCAATCGTCGGGGCGGCCTATGTGACCACCGACGCCGATGTGCTCGACGGCCGCAGCACCGATTACACCGGGCGATACCGCGGTCACGCCTCGGCGCTGGTCCGGCCGGGTTCCACCGACGAGGTCGCCGCGGTGCTGCGCGAGTGCCGCGCCGCCGCAGCCGATGTCACGGTGCAGGGTGGGCGGACGTCGCTGGTGGCAGGCACCGTGCCCGAACACGACGACGTCCTGCTCTCGACGGAGCGGCTGCGCGACATCGGCGAGGTGGACGTGCTGGAGCGCCGGGTGCAGGTGGGTGCCGGGGCGACGCTGGCCGACGTGCAGCGAGCGGCCGCTGCAGCGGGACTGGTGTTCGGTGTCGACCTCGCAGCCCGCGACTCGGCGACCGTGGGAGGCATGGCGTCCACGAACGCCGGCGGGCTGCGCACGGTCTGCTACGGAAACATGGGCGAGCAGGTGATCGGGCTCGACGTGGTGTTGCCCGACGGCACCGTGGTGCACCGCCACAGCCAGGTGCGCAGCGACAACACCGGCTACGACCTGGCCTCGCTGTTCGTCGGCGCCGAGGGCACGCTCGGGGTGATCACGGGGCTCGACCTGCGCCTGCACCCCGCGCCCCGGCAGCGGGTCACGGCGATCTGCGGATTCCACGATCTGACCGCGCTGACCGCGACGGGCCGGGTGTTCCGCGACATGGAGGGCATCGCGGCCCTGGAGCTGATCGACGCCCGGGCCAGTGCGCTGACCGCCGAACACGCCGGGGTGCCCGCGCCGGTCCAGGGCGCCTGGCAGCTGCTGATCGAGTTGGCCGGGGAAACCGATCTGACCGACCGACTGGCCGCGGCGCTGGAGCACGCGGAGCTGGCCGACGAGCCGGCCGTCGGCGTGGACGCGAGCGCCCAGCAGCGGCTGTGGCAGGTTCGCGAGGCGATCGCCGATGTGCTCGGAGTGTACGGACCCCCGCTCAAATTCGATGTCTCGCTGCCACTTTCGGCAATCCAGGGCTTCTCCGAGGAATCGGCTGAACTGATCGCCGGCCACGACGCCGATGCGATCCCCGTGCTGTTCGGCCACATCGGAGAAGGCAATCTGCACCTGAACATCGTGCGCTGCACACTCACCGGCGAACGCGAGCGTGCGCTGTATGCGGCGATGATGGAACTGATCGCCCGCCACGGCGGCAACGTCAGTTCGGAGCACGGCGTGGGGACACGCAAACGCGACTACGTGTCGATGTCCCGCTCCGACGCCGACATCGCCGCGATGCGGGCGCTCAAGGCGGCGTTCGATCCCACGGGATACCTGAACCGCGCCGTGCTGTTCAGCTGACGGGCGGTAGCGTGGCCCGGGATGACCGGCATCGAAGCTGATTACCTCGTGGTGGGAGCGGGCGCCATGGGGATGGCGTTCGTCGACACCCTGCTCACCGAGACCGACAGCACGGTGGTGCTCGTCGACGAGAACCATCAACCCGGCGGGCACTGGAACTCGGTGTACCCCTTCGTCCGGCTGCATCAGCCGTCGGCCTACTACGGCGTGAACTCGCAGGCGCTGGGTAACGAGCACTCGATCGACCGCAGCGGCTTCAACGAGGGCTTCTTCGAGCTCGCCACCGGCCACGAGGTCTGCGCCTACTACGACCAGGTCATGCGCAACCACATGCTGCCGACCGGACGTCTTCAGTACTTCCCGATGGCGCGGCATCTGGGCGACAACAGGTTTCGCACACTCGACGGCGAAGAGCACAGCGTGACGGTCCGGCGCAGGATCGTCGACGCCACGTACCTGCTGACGGTGGTGCAGTCCATGCGGTCCGCCCCGTTCTCGGTGGCCGACGGTGTCGACGTGGTGGCGCCGAACGATCTGCCGCGACGCGCGCCCGATCACGAGCACTTCACCGTCGTCGGGGGCGGCAAGACCGGGATGGACTGCTGCCTCTGGCTGCTGCGCAACGGCGTTCCCGCCGATCGGGTGCGGTGGGTCATGCCACGCGATTCGTGGCTGCTCAACCGCGCCAACATTCAGCCGGGACCCGAGTTCGTCACGACGCTGCGCGGGTCGATCGCGGCACGCATGCAGGCAGTCACCGAGGCGACCTCCCTCGACGACCTCTTCGACAGGCTGGAAGCCGCCGAGCAACTGTTCCGCCTCGACCCGGCGGTCCGGCCGACGATGTATCACTGCGCCATCGTGTCGCAGCGCGAGCTGGAGCACCTGCGCCTGATCACCGACGTGGTGCGCCTTGGACACCTCGAGCAGGTGTACCACGATCGGATCACGTTGCGGGACGGCACGATCGCGGCGCGGGCGTCTCTGTATGTCGACTGCACCACCCAGGGCCTCCCCCGCCCACCGTCGGTTCCGGTATTCGATGGCGACCGGATCACACTGCAGAGTGTGCGCAGCTGTCAGCAGGTCTTCAGCTCCGCGTTCATCGCCCACGCGGAGGCGGCCTACGGCGACGACGCCACCCGCAACCAACTGTGCGGTCCGATCACGCATCCGGATGCGCCGATCGACTGGCTGCGACATACCGTGGAGGACAACGTCGCCACGCTGCGCTGGCTGCAGGATCAGGATCTGATGGAGTGGCTCAAGAGCGCGCGGCTCAATGTGGCACGTGATCTGTTCCCGGTCTTTCCGCCGGGCAAGGAGCGGGTGCGCGAGAAGGCGATGGGGGCGCTCGCCGTCGCGCTCACCACGACGAACGAGAAACTGGCCGCGCTGATGGCGGACGCGGCGCAGCGCTAGTCGCGGGAATGCCGCCCGCGGCTGCCGGAATCCTCATCTTCGGATGGCACGGCGATTCCGTTGTGCGCGTGGCCATTCGGCGGTGCTGGAGCCGCGGGTTGATCCAAGAGCTGATCGAGGATGCTCCGCCACTCGGACCTCGGCTCCGGCGCGGGCTCGGGCTCGGGCTGAGCCGGGTCGTCGCCGTCGCGCAGCGGCTCGGTCACGGGGTCGAGCACGTCGGTGTCGGCGAATGCGTCGGCGGCGGTGGGCATGTCCGCGCTCCGATGTGGTGGCGCGGCAGGCTCGGCGGTGTTCCACGCCACCTCGTACTCGAGGTATTCGTCCTCCCCGTCGGCCCACGAGAGGTCGTCGTCGTCGTCGACAACGACGTCGGTGGCCGGACCCGGCGGGGCCTGCGCCGCCGGGGAGGCCAGGAAGCTGCGCAGGAACAGCGCCGCGATCACACCGAAGAGTGCGACGAAGGCGGGCAGCAACATCGCCTGCGACATCGCCGAAGCGAACGGGGCGTGCAGAAACGCCGGCAGTTCGGTGGCCTGCCCCTCGGCCTGCGGCGTGGCATCCGCCGTGCCGGGCAGCTTGGCCGACAGCTGGGACGTCATCAGCGCCGCCATGCCCGCGCTGCCCAGCACCGAGCCCACCTGCCGGGTGGTGTTGTAGACACCTGAGCCGGCGCCGGCCAGCTGCGGGGGCAGATTCCGGGTGGCGGTGGCGGCCAGCGGCGACCAGATGAAGGCCATCGCCACACCCATCGCCGTCAGCGGCAGGACCAGCCGCCAGATGGGCGTCGCTGGCGTCATCTCGATCGACAGCCACGTCAGCCCGATCGCCATCAGCGAGAATCCGAACCCGACCACGGCGCTCGGATGGGACCGGTCGACGAGTCTGCCGACGAACGGTGCCAGAACCCCCGTGGCCACCGCCATCGGCGCGGTGAGCAGCGCGGCCTGCGTCGGCGAGAGGCCGCACACCGACTGGGCATAGAACATCAGCGGCAGGATCATGCTTGTCGCGACGAAGCCCATGGTCGCGATTCCCAGGTTGGACATCGAGAAGTTGCGGTCCCGGAAGATGATCAGCGGGATCAGCGACTGTCCCGTGTTGACCGACTGCCAGTACAGGAACGCCCCCATGACGGCTGCTCCGACGACGATCGTGGCCCAGATCCACAGGGCCCAGTCGTGCGATTGCCCCTCCTGGAGGCCGAAGACGATCAGGAACATCGCGACGCCGGACAGCACGACACCCGGCAGGTCGAGGCGCTGATTCTGTTGCGTGGGCAGCGACGGGACGAGCCAGATCGCCATCGCGATGCCGACGACACCGATCGGCACGTTCACGATGAAGATCCACTGCCAGCCCAGATGGTCCACCAGCAGTCCGCCGGCGAGCGGACCGACCAGGGTGGCCACGCCCGCGGTCGCGCCCCACACGCTCATCGCGACACCGCGACGCTGCGGCGGGAACGTCCTGGTGATGACGGTCATGGTCTGCGGGGTCAGCAGCGCGGCGCCGACGCCCTGCACGACCCGCGCGGCGACCAGCATGCCGATGGTGTCGGACAGTCCGCACCCCAGCGATGCCGCGGTGAAGACCGCCAGGCCGAGTATGTACAGGTTCTTCGGGCCGTACCGGTCGCCCAGCCTGCCTGCGATCAGCAACGGCACCGCGTACGCCAGCAGGTAGGCGCTCGTCACCCAGATCACCGCGTCGTAGTCGGCACCCAGACTCGCCATGATGGCCGGGTTGGCGACAGAGACGATCGTCACGTCGACCAGGATCATGAAGAACCCGATCAGCAGCGCCCATAGGGCGTGCCAGGGGTTCGCACCCCGGGCACGCGGCGTCACGGTCTGGAACATGGTGGGAGTCAGTCAGATATCCATCGAGAGACGAACAGTTCGGCCCGACGCTACGGTCCGACGGTTATCCCGACAAGTCAGCGCCGGGGGTCCCGCGCCGTCACGCGGGCTCCGCGAGCGCCTCACCTGCGACGGGGGCCGGTGCGGGGTTGCGATGGACACCGGTGACCAGCAGGGCCGCCAGCGCGACCATCACCCCGGCGGCCATCACGACCGCCATCGCGAGTTCGTCGTTGCCCAGCACGCCCACCACGGGGGCGATCGCGGCGCCGCCGCCGAACTGCACGGCGCCCAGTAGCGCGGCCGCCGTCCCCGCGGCATCCGGATGGCGGGTCAGCGCAACCGCCGGAGCATTCGGGATGACGAGGCCCATCGCGGCGAGGATCGCCCAGACGGGGAGAACGAAGCCGTACAGCCCGCCGATGCGTGCGGCCGCGACCGCGATGAAGACCGCGCCGAACACTGACGCCGCGACCAGCGCCCACATCATGATCTGCTGCGGCCTGAACCGCTTCAACAGCACAACGTTGAGCTGCGTGGTGCCGATCAATGCGACGGCGCCCGCGCCGAACACCAGCGCAAAGGCGGTCTGGTCGAGGCCGAAGCGGCCCTGCAGGACGAAGGACGCGCCCGCGATGTAGGCGAACAGACCCGACATTCCGAGCGCGGCGATCAGCACCAGGATGACGAACCGGACGTCGCGGACGAGTTCGAGGTAGGTCGCCGCGATCCCGCGGACCTTGAGGGGGCGGCGGTGGCCGACAGGCAGCGTTTCCGGCAGCAGGAACACGGCCATGACCAACAGCGCGCCCGCGAGAACCACGAGCGCGGCGAACACCCAGTGCCAGGAGCCGTGCAGCAGCACCGCCGCGCCCAGCGACGGTGCCAGGACCGGGGCCACCCCGAGGACCAGCATCAGCCGCGACATGACAGTGGCCGCGGCGTTGTCCTTGTACAGATCACCGACGACCGCGATCGCGACGACCATGCCCGCCGCGGCCCCCATGCCCTGCAGACCCCGGGCGATGCCGAGCACCAGGATGTTCGGCGCGAACAGGCACAGCAGTGACGCCAGCATGTGCAGCACGATGCCGGCGAACAGCGGCTTGCGGCGGCCCAGTGAATCCGACAGCGGCCCGATGACCAGCTGCCCGATGGCCAGCCCCGCCAGCGTGCCGGTGAGCGTCAGCTGAGCCAGGGACGAGGACACGTGCAGTTCCTCGGCGATCTTGGGCAGTGCCGGTAGGTACATGTCGATGGTCAACGGGCCGAGGGCCACCAGGAGGCCGAGGACGAAGATCATCCGGATGCGGCTCGGCGGTGCAGCCGCCGAATCGGCCACAGGGGGCGGAGCCGCCGAATCGGACGCAGGGGGCAGAGCCGCCGAATCGGACACAGGTTGCCTCACGTCAGGGGATACTGCCATGCAATTGGTTAGCGACGCTTCCCATTAATTTCTTCCCCGGTGAACAAACAGTGACCGCTATCACAGTGGGGCACGTAGCGGCTGCCGCCGCGCGTTGTACACCAGTTAGCCTGGATCAGGTTCACACAACGGAGGTGGCGCCATGAGTGCCCGATCACGAGCCAAGAGTCAGTTGCCCGCAGTGCCCGACGAGGATCCGGGCGTCGCCGCGAAGGCGCTGTCGCAGATCATCGAACGCGGCGCACGAGTGCAGGCGCCCGCCGTCAAGGCCTATGTGGATCGGCTGCGTGAGCACAACCCCGGTGCCACACCGGCAGAGATCATCGGCAAGCTGGACAAGCAGTACATGGCCGCCGTCATGGCCAGCGGTGCGGCCGTCGGGTCCGCCGCGGCCTTCCCCGGGATCGGCACCCTGGTCGCAATGTCCGCCGTCGCCGGCGAGACCGTTGTCTTCCTGGAGGCCACCGCCCTGTACGTCCTCGCCGTGGCGGAGGTTCACGGCATTCCGGCCGAGCACCGCGAACGGCGTCGCGCCCTGGTACTTTCCGTGCTCGTCGGCGAGGACAGCAAACGCGCCGTCGCAGATCTCATCGGTCCGGGCCGCACCAGTGGAGCCTGGGTGTCCGACGGTGCGGCCACGCTGCCGCTGCCTGCCCTGTCGCAACTGAACTCCCGACTGCTGCGCTATTTCGTCAAGCGCTACACGCTCAAACGCGGCGCCCTGGCGTTCGGCAAGATGCTGCCCGTCGGGGTCGGAGCCGTCGTCGGCGGCGTCGGTAACCGGATGATGGGCAAGAAGATCGTCGCCAACGCGCACCAGGCCTTCGGCACCCCGCCCGCCCGCTGGCCCTCTCCGCTGCAGCTGTTGCCTTCGCCGCGCTCGTAGCTGTACCGAGCCGGTGCCGCCCGCGCGATTCGGCCGTCGGGGCCCGCGCGGGGTGACCTCAATGACCATAACTACGTTGCCTGGTCGGCCCAGCGACGGAAGCGCTAGCCTTTATACGGCGGAAATGCGGGCATACCGCACACCGGGTTGAAAAGGGGAGGCCGGCCCTGCCGCGGGGTGCTGGCCCGAAGCGAAGAATTGAGGCGAATAGCAGCCGTGAGCTCACCTTCACCATTCGGTCAGAACGAGTGGTTGGTCGAAGAGATGTACCGCAAGTTCCGCGAGGACCCGTCGTCGGTCGACCCGAGTTGGCACGAGTTCCTCGTCGACTACTCCCCGGAACCCACGAACGACGCGCCGTCCGGTGGCGCCAACCGCGCGGCCGCGAGCGGCAACGGCAAGCCCGCGAAGACGCCCACCGCTCCCCCCGAACCCGCGCCTGCCCCCAAGCCCGCGAACACCAACGGCGGTTCCGCCGCTCCGGCCAAGTCCGACAAGCCCAGCGGCACGTCGGCAAAGACCCCCGAGAAGACGCCGGCGAAGTCGCCCGAGAAGGCCCCCGAGAAGGCGTCCGAGAAGGCCGAAGCGAAGTCGGCTCCGGCGCCCGCGAAGAGCAAGGCCGCGACCCCGGCCGCCGACGGCGACGAGTCTCAGATCCTGCGCGGCGCCGCGGCAGCCGTCGTGAAGAACATGTCGGCGTCGCTGGACGTGCCGACCGCCACCAGCGTGCGGGCCATCCCTGCCAAGGCGATGATCGACAACCGCATCGTCATCAACAATCACCTCAAGCGCACCCGCGGCGGCAAGATCTCGTTCACCCACCTGCTGGGCTACGCGATCGTGCAGGCCGTCAAGAAGTTCCCGAACATGAACCGGCACTTCGCCGAGGTCGACGGCAAGCCCAACGCGGTCACACCGGCGCACACCAACCTCGGTCTGGCCATCGACCTGCCCGGCAAGGACGGCAAACGCTCGCTGGTGGTGGCTGCCATCAAGAACTGCGAGACGATGAGCTTCGGTCAGTTCATCGCGGCCTACGAGGACATCGTGCGACGGGCCCGCGACGGCAAGCTGACGGGCGAAGACTTTGCGGGCGTGACGATTTCGCTGACCAACCCGGGCACCATCGGGACCGTGCACTCGGTGCCGCGGTTGATGCAGGGCCAGGGCGCGATCGTCGGCGCAGGCGCCATGGAGTACCCCGCCGAATTCCAGGGCGCCAGCGAGGAGCGCATCTCCGAGCTCGGCGTCGGCAAGCTGATCACGCTGACGTCCACCTACGACCACCGCATCATCCAGGGAGCGGAGTCGGGCGACTTCCTGCGCACGATCCACACGCTGCTTCTCGACGACGAGTTCTACGACGAGATCTTCCGCGAACTCGGGATCCCGTACGAGCCGGTGCGCTGGCGCATCGACAACCCGGATTCGATCGAGGACAAGAACGCGCGCGTCATCGAGCTGATCGCGGCCTACCGCAACCGCGGTCACCTGATGGCCGACATCGACCCGCTGCGGCTGGACAACACCCGCTTCCGCAGCCACCCGGACCTCGACGTCAACACCCATGGGCTCACGCTGTGGGATCTGGATCGCGAGTTCAAGGTCAACGGGTTCGGCGGCCAGAGCCACAAGAAGCTGCGGGACATCCTGGGGCTGCTGCGCGACGCGTACTGCCGGCATGTGGGCGTGGAGTACACCCACATCCTCGAGCCCGAGCAGCAGCAGTGGCTGCAGGAGCGCATCGAGGTCAAGCACGAGAAGCCGACGGTCGCCGAGCAGAAGTACATTCTGAGCAAGCTCAACGCCGCGGAGGCGTTCGAGACCTTCCTGCAGACGAAATACGTTGGGCAGAAGCGTTTCTCGCTTGAAGGTGCCGAAACCGTGATCCCGATGATGGATGCCGGCATCGACCAGTGCGCCGAACACGGTCTCGACGAGGTCGTCATCGGCATGCCGCACCGCGGGCGGCTCAACGTGCTGGCCAACATCGTCGGCAAGCCGTACTCGCAGATCTTCACCGAGTTCGAGGGCAACCTCAACCCGTCGCAGGCGCATGGTTCCGGCGACGTGAAGTACCACCTGGGCGCCAACGGCACCTACATCCAGATGTTCGGCGACAACGACATCTCCGTGTCCCTGGTCGCCAACCCCAGCCACCTGGAAGCCGTCGACCCCGTGCTCGAGGGTCTGGTGCGCGCCAAGCAGGACATCCTCGACAAGGGCAACGGGCCTGATGGCTTCACCGTCGTGCCGATGATGCTGCACGGCGACGCCGCCTTCGCCGGCCAGGGTGTGGTCGCCGAGACGCTGAACCTGGCGCTGCTGCGCGGGTACCGCACCGGCGGAACCATCCACATCATCGTCAACAACCAGATCGGGTTCACCACCTCGCCGATCGACTCGCGCTCCTCGGAGTACTGCACCGACGTCGCGAAGATGATCGGCGCGCCGATCTTCCACGTCAACGGCGACGATCCGGAGGCCGCGGTCTGGGTCGCCAAGCTGGCTGTCGACTTCCGGCAGAAGTTCAAGAAAGACGTCGTCATCGACATGCTGTGCTACCGGCGCCGCGGTCACAACGAGGGCGACGACCCGTCGATGACCCAGCCCGACATGTACGACGTCATCGACACCAAGCGCGGCGTCCGCAAGACCTACACCGAGTCCCTCATCGGCCGCGGCGACATCTCGATGAAGGAAGCCGAGGACGCCCTGCGCGACTACCAGGGACAGCTCGAGCGGGTGTTCAACGAGGTGCGCGAGCTGGAGAAGCACGCCATCGCCCCCAGCGAGTCGGTGGAAGCCGACCAGATGGTGCCTGCCGGCATGAGTACGGCGGTGGACAAGTCACTGCTGGCCCGCATCGGCGATGCACACCTGGCGTTCGACGAGGAGTTCAGCGTCCACCCGCGCGTCAAGCCCGTGCTGGAGAAGCGTCGGGAGATGGCCTACGAGGGCAAGGTCGACTGGGCGTTCGCCGAGCTGCTGGCCCTCGGCACGTTCCTGGCCGAGGGCAAGACCATCCGGTTCACCGGTCAGGACACCCGCCGCGGCACGTTCACCCAGCGCCACGCGGTGATCATCGACCGCAAGACCGGCAAGGAGTTCACCCCGCTGGACCTGCTGACGGTCGACACCGACGGCAACCCGACCGGCGGCAAGTTGATGATCTACGACTCCGCGCTCTCGGAGTTCGCCGCCGTGGGCTTCGAGTACGGCTACTCGGTGGGCAACCCGGATGCGTTGGTGTTGTGGGAAGCGCAGTTCGGTGACTTCGTCAACGGCGCGCAGTCGATCATCGACGAGTTCATCAGCTCCGGCGAGGCCAAGTGGGGCCAGCTCTCCGACGTGGTGCTGTTGCTGCCGCACGGCCACGAGGGCCAGGGCCCGGACCACACCTCGGGCCGCATCGAGCGGTTCCTGTTGCTGTGGGCCGAAGGCTCGATGACGATCGCGGTGCCGTCGACGCCGGCCAACTATTTCCACCTGTTGCGCCGTCATGGCCTCGACGGGATCCACCGCCCGCTGATCGTGTTCACCCCGAAGTCGATGCTGCGCAACAAGGCCGCCGTCAGCGATATCCGCGATTTCACCGAGCAGAAGTTCCGCTCGGTGCTCGAGGAGCCCACCTACACCGACGGCACCGGCGATCGCAGCAAGGTCGAGCGGGTGCTGCTCACCAGCGGCAAGATCTACTACGAGCTGGCGGCCCGCAAGAACAAGGACAAGCGCGAAGACGTCGCGATCGTCCGGCTGGAGCAGCTGGCTCCGCTGCCGAAGCGCCGGCTGGCCGAAACGCTCGACCAGTACCCGAACGCCGACACGTTCTTCTGGGTGCAGGAGGAGCCGGCCAACCAGGGAGCATGGCCGACGCTGGGTCTCACGCTGCCCGAGGTGATGCCCGACAAGCTGGTCGGCATCAAACGGATCTCACGCCGGGCGATGTCGGCTCCGTCGTCGGGGTCGTCGAAGGTGCACGCCGTCGAGCAGCAGGAGATCATCGACCTGGCCTTCGGCTAGGTCGTCACTCCGGTTTCACCGCGAGCGTCGGGCGGGACCTGTCAGCGGAAGAACGAGAACGGGACGCCGTCGGTCATCGCGTCGACCGCGCGCGGGCAGAAGATCGAGATAGCCAGACCGGTGAACATCGTGGCGGGCCCGAGCGGGCGGCCGAGATCGTTGGCGACGTCTCCGGCGACGTTGGCCAGGTTCTGCCCCGGTTCGGACAGCATCGGGCAGACGTCCTGACCGACCCGCATCGCGGTCACGGGGTCGATGTCGCCGAGGCGGTAGTGCTGCAGCGTCGACAGGAACGCATCGGTCGTGGGGTCAGCCTGGGCGGGTGCCGCGGACAGGGTCGCGGCAACAGCGGCGGAGGCGACGAGCGTCGCGACGGCGGGGATCGTCAACTTCATGCCTTCATTGTCGCTCGCCGCAGTCCTGCCATTACTTTCCCGCCGCGTGCACGTCTGCGACTGCCCTCCACATAGACGGGACCGCGGGTACCGGTAGGCTGACACCACTCAACACGCGTACAACACGAGGGAGTGGGCATGGAGGGCTTCGCCGGGAAAGTCGCCGTCGTGACCGGCGCCGGGTCGGGCATCGGCCAGGCGCTGGCGATCGAGCTGGGTCGTTCGGGCGCTCACGTGGCGATCAGCGATGTCGACACCGAAGGACTCGCCGTCACCGAAGAGCGACTCAAGGCGATCGGCGCCCAGGTGAAGGCCGACCGGCTCAACGTCACCGAGCGGGAAGCCTTCCTGCTCTACGCCGACAACGTCGCCGAACACTTCGGCAAGGTCAACCAGATCTACAACAACGCGGGCATCGCGTTCACCGGTGACGTGGAGATCACCCAGTTCAAGGACATCGAGCGGGTGATGGACGTCGACTTCTGGGGAGTTGTCAACGGCACCAAGGCATTTCTGCCGCACCTGATCGCGTCCGGCGACGGGCACGTCGTCAACGTCTCCAGCGTGTTCGGCCTGTTCTCGGTGCCCGGACAGGCCGCCTACAACTCCGCGAAGTTCGCGGTGCGCGGGTTCACCGAGGCGCTGCGCCAGGAGATGGGGCTGGCCGGCCACCCGGTCAAGGTCAGCTGCGTGCACCCCGGCGGAATCAAGACCGCGATCGCACGCAACGCCGAGGCCGCCGAAGGAATCGACGCCGAGGAACTCGCGAAGACATTCGACAAGAAGCTCGCCAGCACCACGCCGGAGAAGGCCGCGCAGGTCATCCTCGACGGCGTGCGCAAGAACAAGGCGCGCATCCTGATCGGCAACGACGCCAAGATGTTCGAGATCGTCATCCGCGCCCTCGGCGCGAGTTACCAGAGCGTCTTCCCCAAGGCCGTCGCCCGCCTGACGCCGAAGTCGAAGTAGCGCCGTCGCGGGCGGCGAGCCGCGGTGCACGGTCCCTAGTTACCGACCCCGAGGGGATGCTCGTCGAGCCACTGCCCCGCCACCAGGCCGGGATCGGTACCCTCGGCCACCTTGCGGCGCATATCGGCCAGCGACCCGGTATCCAGCACACCGGCGATCTCGTTGAGCGCGAGCACCTGTGACTCGGTGAGCTCGTTCCGCCGATACAGCGGCACCAGGTTCTCGGCGCGGATCATCGCCGTCCGGTCCGACAGCACCACCACCGCCGACGGCACATCGGGTGCGGCGGTCTTGGTCCACCCCGCGTCGATCCGGCCTGCGCGCAGTGCGGCGAACATCGTCTCGGCATCCGGAAACTCGCGCGGCGCCGCGAGTGTGCAGGTGCCGAGCGACGAGGGGCGGGGCGCAGACGTCACCGCGCCGACCGACACCTCCTCGCAGCGGCGGGCCACGGCGGACACGTCGCCGCCCCACTCGTCTGCCGTCGCCTCTGTCACCGCGAGCGCGGGTTTGTCCTCTGCCGAGGTCGTGTAGTCGCCCGCGGCGACACCCTCGGGGAGCACCGACAGCAACGTGCGATAGACCTGCACATCCGAGCGGGCGGCGGAGTCGGGTGCGAACCTCTCCAGCAGCTGCCCGGTCAGCCCCGGCACGACCCTGACGTCCCCGGAATCCAGCTCGTCCACCGGATCATCGGTGGCCGCCACATGCGCCTGATTGCCGTAGAACCGCAACGCGGCTGTGTACAGATGCGCGACGAGCAGCGACTCGGGGTCGGCTGCCGCACCCACGGCGATCGACGGCGGCGCAGCCTGACCACCGCACCCCGCGGCGACCATGGCCGCGACAATCAGGAGGACGAGGCGGCGCAGGCGGATCAGTCCTTGGACGCGGCGGCAACCGCGGCAGCCACGGCGGGGCCCACCCGCGGGTCCAGCGCACTCGGCACGATGTGGTCGACCGCGAGATCGTCACCCACGACCGAGAAGATCGCTTCGGCGGCAGCCACTTTCATCTTCTCGGTGATGCGACGGGCGCCCGCGTCCAGCGCCCCGCGGAACACCCCGGGGAACGCGAGCACGTTGTTGATCTGGTTCGGGAAATCGCTGCGCCCGGTCGCCACCACGGCTGCGTACTTGCGCGCCACGTCGGGGTGGATCTCGGGGTCAGGGTTCGACATCGCCATCACGATGCCGCCCGGTGCCATGGTCGCGATCAGCTCCTCGGGCACCAGCCCCGCGGACACACCCATGAACACGTCGGCACCGGCGAGGGCTTCGGCGATACCCCCGCGGAGCGCGCGCGGATTGCTCCGGGTGGCCAGCTCGGCCTTGAACGGGTTCAGGTCCTGGCGGTCCGTGTGGACGATGCCCTTGCTGTCGAGCACGGTGATGTCGCTGATGCCCTTGGCCAGCAGGATGTTCGCGCACGCGACCCCGGCAGCGCCTGCGCCGGAGATCACCACCTTCTGCGTGTGCATGTCGCGGTCGAGCACCTTGGTGGCACCCATCAACGCCGCGAGCACGACGATGGCCGTGCCGTGCTGATCGTCGTGCATCACCGGGCAGTCCAGCGCCTCGATGACGCGACGCTCGATCTCGAAGCACCGCGGTGCCGAGATGTCCTCGAGGTTGACCGCACCGAACGTCGGACGCAGCCGGACGATCGTCTCGACGATCTCGTCGGGGTCGTTGGTGTCCAGCACGATCGGGATCGAGTCGAGCCCGCCGAAGGTCTTGAACAGGGCGCTCTTGCCCTCCATCACCGGCAGCGAGGCTGCCGCACCGATGTCGCCGAGACCGAGCACGGCGCTGCCGTCGCTGATCACCGCGACCAGGCGGTTGGCCCACGTGTATCGCTTGGCCAGCGTGGCGTCGGCCGCGATCGCCCGGCTGACCTGTGCCACACCGGGGGTGTAGGCGATCGACAGTGCTCGCTGCGTGTCCAGTGGTGATTTCAGTTCCACCGAGAGCTTGCCGCCCTCGTGGGCTTCGAAGATCTCGTTGTCCTCAATGACAACCTGCGGTGTGCGCACCAATTCAGCCACGGGCTGAGGGTAACCCCTCCCCCGAACTCACAGGAATGGGTTCGGTGTTCGTGAGGAGAGCGCCCACGGTCGTGCGCGTACGATTTTGCCGGGTGCCCGCAGGGCAGGGTCGACGCACACGACGCACACACCGTGTATCTGGGAGGTGGCATATGCCGTCATTCCGCGCATTGCCACCGTCGCTGATGCGTCAAGGCGCCCGCGACCGTGTCGACGGCGACCAGAATGCGCGTCGCATCCACGTCCCGGTCGCACGCGCGATGGTCGATTGCGGCGTCTACTGTGACGGCACCCGGCTGCCGGGGAAGTACACCCATGCCGCGGCGCTGAACAAGGTGCGCGAGATCGAGGCGGACGGCCGGAACGCCTTCGTCTGGATCGGCCTCCACGAACCCGACGAGCACCAGATGCAGGCCGTCGCCGATGTGTTCTGCCTTCACGAGCTCGCCGTCGAAGACGCGGTGCACGCCCACCAGCGGCCCAAGCTCGAGCGTTACGACAAGATGCTGTTCCTCGTCCTCAAGACCGTCACCTACGTCGAGCACGAATCGATGGCGAATGCCCGCGAGATCGTCGAGACCGGCGAGATCATGATCTTCGTCGGCCCCGACTACGTGGTCACGGTGCGCCACGGAGAGCACGGCGGGCTCGCGGGTGTGCGCAAGCATCTCGAAGCCTCCCCCGCCAACCTCAAGCTCGGGCCCTACTCGGTGATGCACGCGATCGCCGACCACGTCGTGGACACCTATCTCGACGTCACCGACCTCATCGAAACCGACATCGACGCCATGGAGGAGGACATCTTCTCCCCGCTGGCGCAGACGAACATCGAGTGCATCTACCTGCTCAAGCGCGAAGTCGTCGAACTGCGCCGGGCCATCAGCCCGCTGGCCACCGACCTGCAGCGCATCGGCACCGACCACGACGACCTCATCAACGTCGAGATCCGCCGATACATGCGCGACGTCCTGGACCACACCATCAAGGCCGCCGATCGGATCGCCAGCTACGACGAGCTGTTGAGCTCGCTGGTACAGGCCGCGCTCGGCAAGGTCGCCATGCAACAGAACGTCGATATGCGCAAGATCTCGGCGTGGGTGGCGATCGCGGCGGTGCCGACCGCGCTGGCCGGTGTCTACGGGATGAACTTCGACAACATGCCGGAGCTGCACTGGACCTGGGGCTACCCGGCGGTGCTGCTGCTGATGGCGACCGTCTGCATCCTTCTGCACCGCACGTTCCGGCACAACAACTGGCTCTGACCGGCTCAGGTCGGACCGGCGGCTCGCCGCTCAGGTCGGACTGGCGGCTCGCCGCCGTGGGTCCGACGTGTCGACCCCGTCCTGCACCCACGCCTCCCTCATCGCGCCGGCGCCTTTGAGCCGCACCCAGGCCGCCTCCGTCGCCGTGATCGGAATCGCCGAGAGCACCGTGACGGGCGAGAGCGGCTCCGGGAGAACCAGATCCTCGATATCGCTGGGCCCCAACAGGAATGCCGTGAACGGCGCCCCCTCCCACAGCGGCGTCTCCAGGTCGACCAGTGCGTCGGGCGCAAGGATCAGACCTTCGACAGCCGGCGCTGCGGCCACCACCGCCACCGAACGTGACAGTCCGCTGGGCGCGGTACCGCGCAATGCGACAACCACCTCGGCGCGGGGACCCTGCACCGGGTCGGCGAGCATGTCGGCGGGATCCCCCATCGGATGCCGCGAGCATCCCAACGAAACATAGTGCGCTGCAGCATCCCCCGGCGTCACGAACCGCAGCACGTCGATGCGGTCAGTACCGAGGAACGTGACACTGGCCGACGCCGGTTCGGCCGTGATGCCCTGTCGCGCAAAGTGATCGCGAAGGTGAGTGCCGACCAGGTCGAGAACGTCGCTCATGCGTCGACCGTCCACAGGTTCGCGCCGACCGCGGACTCGGTGCCGTCGGAGTAAGACACGGGCACGACGCCCACTGCGATCTCAGCCATCGAGCTCCCTCTCACCGCACGTGCTCGGGTTCCTGCGCAAAAATAGGGCCACACGTGGGGCAGACGCAAAGTGTCGACGCCCGCGGGGCCTAGATCGTCAAGCGCGCCAGCAGGTCCCGACCCCTCTCGGCGCTCTGCGGATCGCACAGCACGTCGTACCGGCCGGCCACCAGCTGCATGGTGGAACTGAAATCTCTTGTCCCGCGCGCCATCGCGTAGGGCACCGCGGAGGAGATCAGCCCGAAGAACACGCCCGCGATCAGGCCCGTGATGAGCGCGCTCCACGGGTTGGGGCTGAAGAAGCCGAGGATCAAGCCGATGAACAGGCCCAGCCAGGCGCCGGTCAGCACACCTCCGCCGAGCACCTTGGGCCAGGTCAGTCGACCCGTGACCCGTTCGACCTGCATCAGGTCGACACCGACGATCGTCACCTGCTCGACGGGAAACTGTTGATCGGACAGATAGTCCACCGCGCGCTGCGCCTCGGCGTAGGTCGGGTACGCCCCGATCGGCCACCCCTTGGGCGGCGTCGGCAGGCCCACCGGGCGACCACGTCTCGCGGTCGGGCTCGCGGCCGCCGTACCGGGATTCTGTCCTGGCTGGAACGGGCTGGTCATCGTCGTCTCACTTCCCCTCCGTCGCTCTGCCGTCTGCCGGCACTGTTCTCAAGATCAACGCGCGAGGCCCCGCAATGGTGCCCTCAAACGCGTTCACCTCGGGTTACCTGCTCCTAGGCTAGGTTGATCTCCATGACAAGTCCGGACAACGACGCAGGCCGGAGCGAATCAACCGAGTCCACCGCGGGTGGGTCCGAGCCGTCCTCGTCAGGCCACGAGGCGCCGCCCATCGAGCAGCCGCAGGATCACTCCGCCGATTCGACCGAGGTGTTCTCGCCGGAAGCCCCGGCGCAACCGCAGAACTACACGCCGCCACCCGCATACACCCCGCCACCGGCTTATCCGCCGCCGACGCCGGGCTACCAGCCCTCCGGCTACTCCGCACCGGGCTATCCGCCGTCGGGTGACTTCGCGACGCCGCCCTATCCGCCTCCGCCGGCCGGCTATCCGCCCGCGTACCCCGATCCCGGCCAGCAACCGCCGTACCCCGCGCCGGGATACGGCGGGCCGGCCTACCCGCCGCCCGGGCCGTACGGCACGGCGCCCGGCGGCTACCCGCCTGCGGGCCAGTACCCGGGCGCGGATTACGGCTACGGATATGGGTACGGGTACGGCGCAAACCCGGGTCCGCCGGCGCAGACCAACTCCCTGGCCGTCGCAGCCCTGGTGTCGTCGCTGGTCGCGCTGCCCGCCTATCTGATGTGCTTCATCGGGTTCTTCCCGTCGATCCTCGGCATCGTCCTGGGCGGCATCGGCCTCAGCCAGGTCAAGAAGACCGGCGAGAAGGGCAAGGAAATGGCCATCGCGGGCATCGCGATCGGCGCAGCCGGCCTGGTGCTCGCATTCCTGGTCATCGTGTTGATCGGGGCATCCGGCACCACCACGTTCTGACGGCAGGCGACGCGCGACGTCAGGCGGGTGGTTCGAAGCGCTCTCCGGTGCGCTGCATTCCCGCGGCGCGCCCTTTTCCGGCGATGACGAGCGCCATCTTGCGGCTCGCCTCGTCGAGCATCTCGTCGCCGAGCATCACCGCTCCCCTGGCCCCGCCGGCACTGGAGGTGTGCCATTCGTAGGCCTCAAGGATCAGCTCGGCGCGGTCATAGGCCTCCTGCCGCGGGCTGAAGATCTCGTTACCCGCCTCGATCTGGTCGGGATGCAGCACCCACTTGCCGTCGTAACCGAGGGCGGCCGACCGCCCGGCCACCCGCCGGAACGCGTCGACGTCGCGGACTTTCAGGTAGGGGCCGTCGATCGCGGCGATGCCGTTGGCGCGCGCGGCGATCAGGATCCGCATCAGCACATGGTGATACGCATCACCGACGTCGTAGCCCTGCGGCTGCTCGCCGACCTCCAGCGTGCGCATGTTCAGGCTCGCCATCAGGTCCGCTGGGCCGAGCACCAGCGCCTGCACGCGTGGAGCGGCCGCGATCGCGTCGATGTCGGTGAGCCCGCGAGCGTCCTCGATCTGCGCCTCGATGCCGATGCGTCCCAGCGGCAGTCCGTGGGTGGCCTCCAGTTGACCGAGCAGCAGATCCAGCGCGTGGACGTGCGCGGCTGCTGTGACCTTGGGCAGCACCACGAAATCCAGCACGGCTCCCGCCCGCGCCACCACCTCGATGACGTCGGTGTGCGTCCACGGCGTGCTCCAGTCGTTGACACGCACGCCACGCAGCTGGCCCGCCCAGCCGGGTTCTGCCAGCGCCGCCGCAACCCGGGTCCGCGCTTGCGATTTCGCCTCGATCGCCACGGCGTCCTCAAGGTCGAGGAACACCTCGTCGGCCGGAAGTGTCTTCGCCTTCTGGATCATCTTCTCGCTGCTGCCCGGCACGGACAGGCACGTCCGGCGGGGCCGATACCGGTTCTCCACAAGAACACTCTCTACCCTCTACATCTATGGCGTCGGTCAACAGGGTGTACGCGGCTCGGCTCGCGGGAATGGTCGTGCTCGGACCCGACGGCGAATCGATCGGACGGGTGCGCGATGTGGTCATCGGTATCAGCGCCGTCCGCCAGCAGCCGAGGGTTCTCGGGCTGGTCATCGAGTTGCTCACGCGGAGAAGAATTTTCGTCCCCATTCTGCGTGTCACGGCGATCGAGCCCGGGGCGGTCACCCTGTCGACCGGCAGTGTGTCGCTGCGCCGCTTCTCCCAGCGACCGGGCGAGGTCCTCGTGCTGGGACAGGTGCTCGAGACCCGGGTGCGCATCAACGATCCGGATCTGCCCGAGCTCGTGGGGCTCGACGTCGTCGTCGTCGACCTCGGCATCGAACAGACCCGCACCCGCGACTGGACGGTCACCCGCGTCGCGGTGCGCCCGCAACGCAGGCTCGGCCGTCGCAGCAACGTCTACACCGTCGACTGGCAGCACGTGCACGGCCTCACCCCGTCCGGCCTCGCGATGCCCGACCAGGGCGTCGCCTCGCTCCTCGAACAGTTCCAGGGCCAGCGGCCCGTCGAGGTGGCCGACGCCATCCGCGAGTTGCCCCACAAACGGCGCCACGAGGTGGTCAACGCACTCGACGACGAGCGGCTGGCCGACGTGCTGCAGGAGTTGCCCGAGGACCAGCAGGTGGAACTGCTCCGCCAGTTGAAGACCGACCGTGCCGCCGACGTGCTGGAGGCGATGGATCCCGACGACGCCGCCGACCTCCTCGGCACGATGACCCCGGCCGACGCCGAACAGTTCCTGCGCCGCATGGACCCCGAGGATTCCGAAGACGTGCGCCGGTTGCTCAGCCACTCCCCGAACACCGCGGGCGGCCTGATGACCTCCGAGCCGGTGGTGCTGGCACCTGACACCACCGTCGCGGAAGCCCTTGCCCGGGTGCGGGATCCGGATCTCACCCCCGCCGTCGCGTCCCTGGTGTTCGTGGTTCGCCCACCGACCGCCACACCGACCGGCCACTATCTGGGCTGCGTACATCTGCAGCGGCTGCTGCGCGAACCGCCCGCCTCTCTGGTCAGCGGGATGGTCGACAAAGATCTGCCCAGCCTCGGGCCCGAAGACTCACTCAGCGCGCTCACGCGCTATTTCGCGGCGTACAACCTGGTGTGCGGACCGGTGGTCGACGAGGAGAATCACCTGCTCGGCGCGGTCTCGGTGGACGACGTGCTGGACCATCTGCTGCCGGACGACTGGCGTGAACGGGAAGCCGAAGCCGTGATCGTGGCCGCCGAGGGCACGACATGAGCGACTCCTCAGCGCGCCAACGCCTCGACACGCCCAAGAGCTCTCGGTCCATCGCGCCCCGGCTGGACATCGAGGCGGTGGGCCGGGTCAGCGAACAGTTCGCCCGATTCCTGGGGACGGGCCGCTACCTGGCGATCCAGACCGTCTTCGTCATCATCTGGGTCCTGCTCAACGTGGGCGCGTTCGCCTGGCAGTGGGACCCGTACCCGTTCATCCTGCTCAACCTCGCGTTCTCGACCCAGGCCGCGTATGCGGCGCCGCTGATCCTGCTGGCCCAGAATCGGCAGGAGAACCGCGACCGTGTGGCCCTGGAGGAGGACCGCAGGCGCGCCGAACAGACCAAGGCCGACACCGAGTTCCTGGCCCGCGAGCTCGCGGCGCTGCGGCTCGCCGTGGGCGAGGTAGCCACCCGCGACTACCTGCGCCGCGAACTGGAGGAGATTCGCCACCTCATCGAGGAGTTGCACGGCGACGCCCGAACAGACGGCGGCGAACCGAGCAAACAGCGTGCAGGTGAGAAGAAGGCCAAGAAATCAGGTTGAGACGGCTGGGCGATTGCCGTCACACCGGCGTGTGGCTATGGGTATGGTGACTTGGTTCACAGGCGATCTCACAGCTAGGACGGTTGAGTGCACATAGGGGGAGGACCGGCCCTACACGCCGCACGCCGTCGCGCAGGGCAACTCGTCCGCACGCCGGCCATCGGAGTCGCCGCCGTCCTCACCCCTCTGGTTCTGGCCGGCGCTGTCGGCGCCTCCGCTCCCACGACCCATACGCCCACCCGCGATCCCGCAGTGATGCCGCTGGCCGCGGTCGCCCCGTCGTCGAACCAGAAGTCCGGCCTCTCGGTGGTCGCGGTCGCCAGGACGCCTGCGCCGTTGCGCACCGTCGCCAGCGCCTCCTCCGCGCCCCCACCCCCGGTCGTGGTGAGTGCGCCGGGCACACTGCGCATTCCGTCGATGGCGTTGGCGGCGTACCGCAACGCCGAGACGATGATGGCGTCCGCCTACCCCGGATGCGGGTTGAGCTGGAACCTGTTGGCCGGCATCGGTCGGATCGAGTCGGCGCACGCCAACGGTGGCGCCACCGACGCCCGCGGCACCGCGGTGCGCCCGATCTACGGACCGAGCCTCGACGGCACACTGCCGGGCAACGAGGTCATCGTGCAGAGTCGGACGGCCGACCGCGTCACCTACGCGCGGGCCATGGGGCCGATGCAGTTCCTGCCCGGCACCTGGTCGCGCTACGCCTCCGACGGGGACGGCGACGGCAAAGCCGAAGTCCAGAACGTGTTCGACGCCTCGCTGGCGGCGGCCCGGTACCTGTGCAGCGGCAACCTGAACCTGCGTAACCAGTCCGACGTGGTCGCCGCGATCCTGCGCTACAACAACTCGATGGCCTACGCCCAGAACGTGCTCAGCTGGGCGGCCGCGTACGCGACCGGCGTCGTCCCTGTCGACCTGCCGCCGATCACCGGCTCCGTCCCTGAGCTGGAAGCCACCGTCAGCAGCCATCTCGACCGCCGGGAAGGCCTCGGCCCCGGACTGCCGCTGAACGCGACGGGCCTGCCCGCCAACGACCCGCTGTCGCTCATCCCGCTGATGGAACGCACCGACGTGGCCAGCCAGATCAACACGGCCCTGCCCGGTTTCGTGCCCGGCCAGACGTTGGGGCCGCTGCCCGGGCCCATGCCCGCCGCTCAGCCGGCGCCCCAGCCGGCCGCGCCCCCGCCGCCGGCGTGGGTACCGCCGTGGATGCAGCCGCCGCCGCAGCAGCAGCCGCGTTGCGCCGTGTTCTGCATCCAGGATGTTGCGCCCGCCGCGCCGGCGCCTGTGCCCGCTCCTGCCGGACCGCTCGGTCTAGTGCCTCCTGCGCCGGCCGCGCCGCCGCTCCCTGCTGCCGGACCGCCGCCACCACCGGGACCTCTGCTGCCGGTCCCGCCGCCGCCGGCACCCGCGACGGGCCCGGCGCCCGGCCCGGTGGCCTGACGGTCGCGACCGCCCGCATTCGGGGATGCGCCACCCTGGCGCCTAGACTCGACGGTGATGTCTGCTACCCCGAATGACCTGGAAGCGGCGGTACGTACCGCGCTGGGCAAGGTGATCGACCCCGAACTGCGGCGCCCGATCACCGAAGTCGGCATGGTCAAGAACGTCACCGTGGACGCCGACGCATCGGTGCACGTCGAGGTGTATCTGACCACCTCCGCATGCCCGAAGAAGACCGAGATCACCGACAGGGTGACCCGCGCGGTCCAGGATGTCCCCGGCACCGGCGCGGTCACGGTGACCCTCGACGTCATGAACGACGAGCAGCGCACCGAATTGCGCAAGCTCCTGCGCGGCGACTCCCGCGAGCCCGTCATCCCCTTCGCGCAGCCGGGATCGTTGACCAAGGTGTACGCCGTCGCGTCCGGCAAGGGCGGCGTCGGCAAGTCCAGCGTCACCGTGAACCTGGCGGCCGCGATGGCCGCGCGTGGTCTGTCGGTGGGACTGCTTGACGCCGACATCTACGGCCACTCCGTACCCCGGATGATGGGCACCACGGATCGTCCCACCCAGGTCGAATCGATGATCCTGCCGCCGGTGGCGCACGAGGTCCGGGTGATCTCGATCGCCATGTTCACCCAGGGCAACACACCCGTGGTGTGGCGCGGGCCGATGCTGCACCGGGCGCTTCAGCAGTTCCTCGCCGACGTGTACTGGGGCGACCTGGACGTGCTGCTGCTGGATCTGCCACCCGGCACCGGCGACATCGCGATCTCGGTGGCGCAGCTGATTCCCGGCGCTGAGATCCTGGTGGTCACCACCCCGCAGCTGGCCGCTGCGGAGGTCGCCGAGCGAGCCGGGGCGATCGCGCTGCAGACCCGTCAGCGCATCGCCGGTGTGGTGGAGAACATGGTCGACGGCCCTGTGCTCAAGATGTTCGGCGAAGGCGGCGGACGCCACGTCGCCGAGAGCCTGTCGCGCTCTGTCGGCGCCGAGGTGCCGCTGCTCGGGCAGGTCCCGCTGGACCCGGACCTGGTGAGCGCCGGTGACTCCGGCACCCCGCTGGTGCTCAGCGCACCGGACTCGCCGGCCGGCAAGGAACTGCGCAAGATCGCCGACGCACTGTCCAGCCGCAGGCGGGGCCTTGCGGGTATGTCGCTGGGGCTCGACCCGGCGGGCCGCTGACGCCCCAGCGTCGTCAGGTCGCGTCGGTGTCGTACGGCGTCGAGGCGCTCGGCTCCGGCGGCGTGGCCGCCGATGCGGGAGTCTGCTGATCCTGGGGCACCGGTGTAGGACCACCGCTGGACTGCGGCTTCTCCTGGGGCGGTGTCTTGCCCGTGAAGATCGAGTCGTCCCCGTCGAGAAGGTGCTTGGTCAGGGCCGCACGCGGGGTCATGCCACGCAGCTTCTGCAACTCGGACAGCGGTTCACGAAGGTCGTCGAACTCCGGGCCGAGATCCTCGCGTAGCTGGCTCGTCGCACCCGTCACGTAGTCGCGGGCCTGGCGCACCGCACCGGCGGTCCACCGGATTGCGCCGGGCAGCCGCTCCGGTCCCAGGATCACCAGACCGGCGATCACCAGGACCAACATCTCGCCCCAGCCGACATTGGCGAACACGGCTACGTGCTGTCGTCGCCGTTGGGAGTCACCGTCAGCGTCACGCGGCGGCCGTCGCGGACGACCTCGATGGGCGCCGGCTCGTTGATGGCGAGTTGGCGGACCGCGACGATGAACTCGTCGGCATCGGCAACGTCACGGTCCCCCACCTTGACGACAACGTCGTTCTCCAGGATGCCCGCACGCTCGGCCGGGCTGTCCGGTGACACGTCGGCCACCTGTGCGCCCTTGGAGACGTCGTTGCTCACCGAGCGGGCCGTCAATCCCAGTGTGGGATGGGCGATCTTGCCGCTCTGGATCAGGGTCTCGACCACCTGCTTGACCTCGTTGACCGGGATCGCGAAGCCGAGGCCGCTGGCACTGTCCGACAGCGACTTGCCCGCCGTGTTGATGCCGATGACCTCAGAGTTCATGTTGATCAGCGGTCCACCGGAGTTGCCGTGGTTGATGGACGCGTCGGTCTGCACACCGTCGATCACGGTGTCGGTGTCGGAACCGTCGCCCGACAGCGGCACCGGCCGGTGCAGGGCACTGATGATGCCGTGGGTGACCGTGCTGCGCAGGCCCAGCGGGGCTCCCGCGGCGATCACTTCCTCACCGACGCGCAGCTTCTCGGAATCACCCATCCGGGCCACCGACAGGTTGTCGACGTTGTCGACTTTGAGCACGGCAAGGTCGGTCTTGGGGTCACGGCCGACCAGGTTGGCCGGCACCTCGGTGCCGTCGTTGAACACCACCGACATCTTGAACTCGCTGGGATTCGTGGCGGCTTCGGAGATGACGTGGTTGTTGGTCACGATGTAGCCGCGGCCGTCGACGACGACACCCGAGCCCTGAGAACCCTCCGTCTCACTGGTCGCCTCGATGGTGACCACCGAATCAGCTACTGCCGCAGCTACTTTGGCGAGCTGGCCCTGCGGCTCGCCATCCGCGCTGCCGCTGGTGTCCAACGTGACCTTGGAGGTGGTGAACGCTTCGACCACCTCGGCGGTGGTACGCCCCACCCAGCCGCCAGCGACGCCGATCAGCAGCGCCGCAATGCCGAGTACCGCGAGGGCGACGTAGGACACCCGGCCGCCGAACAGCACATCGCGGACACCGAGCTTGCCGGTGGGCGCCGCGACGACGGTGGGTCCGGAAGGAGTGAGCGCGGGCGTGCCGAGCGCCGCGGCAGCCCCAGGATTGCGCCACGGATCGTCTGGCTCGTCGCCGGCGCCGTCACGTTCGGCATCGAGGGCACCTGCATCGGTGGGGTGCCGCTGCAGTGATTCGCCACCGCGGTAGGGCCGGCTGAACGCCTCGGCCAGCACGGGGTCGGGCGCCTGATCCTTGGGGGCGTACTCGCCCTGATCGCGATGCTTGTCGGCGCCCAGAAAGGAGCCGTTGACCCCCGACGGCCGTCCGAACGTCCGCTGAGCCGCCGGATCGACAGGCGGACGTGACACCGGCCGCGGCTGAAGACGTTCCCGACCGGTCTCGTCCAGATTGCTCACCCGTTCATCGCCCTTTCACGTCTTGCCACCCGCTGTCACGGTGCCAGCAATCGTCGACGCACGTAGGTGGTCGACTCGGCCTCAACCCTACCGGCGTTTGCGACGAGGCCGCTGCGTGCCGTCAGCTAACTGCGGCGTTTCGGCCGGCTCGTCAGCCTCCACCGGAGTGTGGTTCGGGATCTGGGACAACAACCCCAGCAAAGAACTTGGCATCGCCACCGGGCGGCAGTCCCGCAACGCTTCCCGGGCCTGGCGTTGAGCGTCGACCTCGAGGGCGCACTCCGGGCACAGTGACAGATGATGGGCGGCGCGCAGGTGTGCGGTCATTCTCAGCTCGCCGTCGACGAACGCCGCCAGTGCCTCGATGGACAGGTGCTCGGTGGACCCGAACTGGCGGGGCCCCACCGGGTCGTCGCTCTGCGAGGCAAATTGCGTCGGCAGCCACGAGAACGCTCGGCGGAACGCATGTCCGGGATCGAACACCACCCAGCTCCTCTCCGCCCGACGTCGTGTCGCCAGCCCTATGTCAGAAGACGTACTTCGAATGTAGCGCGGGTTGGTGTGCGACATCGCGAGAACGTCAGGCGGACTCGGCCATGTCCCTGGCGTCGGCCAAGGTGGAGGCACCCGAATGGCGGGCCAGGTAGTCACGCAGCGCCTGCCGTCCACGGTGGATTCGGCTGCGCACGGTGCCGAGTTTGACGCCGAGCGTCGCCCCGATCTCCTCGTAGGACAGGCCCTCGATGTCACACAGCACCACGGCTGCGCGGAATTCCGGCGCCAGCGAGTCCAGGGCGGCCTGCAGGTCGGCGCCCAGCCGTGAGTCGTGGTAGATCTGCTCCGGGTTCGGCTCGTCGGCCGGCACGCGGTCGTAGTCCTCGGGCAGGGCCTCCATACGGATGCGGCCACGGCGCCGAACCATGTCGAGGAACAGGTTGGTCGTAATGCGGTGCAACCAACCCTCGAAGGTGCCGGGCTGGTAGTTCTGCACCGACCGGAAGACGCGGATGAACGTCTCCTGGGTCAGGTCCTCCGCGTCGTGCTGATTGCCGGACAGCCGATAGGCCAAGCGGTACACCCGGTCGGCGTGCTGGCGAACCAGCTCGTCCCAACTGGGCATCGCGGCCTTGTCACCGGTGGCGTCGAACACCGCGGTGCCCGACAGCTCGTCGGTGGGCTCCACCCATTCGGCATCGGTGAACTGCTCCAGATGGGCCATCGAAACAGGTGACGCCACGGTTGCAGCGCCAGAGACGGTATTGGGGCCGGAATTGGCGGTCGTCGGATCCTCCAGGTCGAAGTGGTCGGAGAGCATAACGCCACGTGAGGCGGTGTTGTTCCCTGAGCGCGCGGTACCGGTGCGTGCGGCCGAAGCGCGTTCTGTCATGCGACTACCGTCTCCTGTGCTGGTATGTCAGGCATATGAGCAAACTGAACATTTCCTGAGAAAGCTTGCTACCCCGTTTTTCACCAGCGGAAACGATGCGTGGGAGACGGTGATCACCGTTGCCGGGGCCGGGCGTGTCGCAACCACCGCCGGGCGGGCTGGCTCTACGCTGCGGGCATGGCCAGCACCGACGAGCCAGGAGCAGGCTCCGGCGATTCCACCACCCGCACCGGGCAGGCCGAAGCGATCGTCCATCACGCCGAACACTCGATCTCCGAGGACGCCATCGTCGCCGCCGCCCGGGAGCGGGCGGTCGACATCGGCGCCGGCGCGGTGACCCCCGCGGTCGGCGCACTGCTGTGCGTCCTGGCCAAGCTCACCCATGCGCGCGCCGTCGTGGAGGTGGGCACCGGCGCCGGGGTGAGCGGGCTGTGGCTGCTGTCCGGTATGCGCGAGGACGGGGTCCTGACGACGATCGACGTCGAACCGGAACACCAGCGCATCGCCAAGCAGGCGTTCACCGAGGCCGGGGTGGGCCCCGGGCGGACCCGGTTGATCGGCGGCCGCGCCCAGGAAGTGCTGACCCGCCTGGCCGACGACTCCTACGACCTCGTGTTCATCGACGCCGACCCCGCAGACCAGCCCCAGTTCGTGGTCGAAGGCGTGCGACTGCTGCGCCCGGGAGGCGCGATCGTCGTGCACCGCGCCGCCCTCGGCGGACGTGCCGGCGACGCCAACGCCAAGGACAACGAGGTCGCCGCGGTGCGGGAAGCGGCACGGTTGATCGCCGAGGACGAACGGCTGACGCCGGTGCTCATCCCATTGGGCGACGGACTGCTGGCCGCCGCCCGCGACTGACCCACCCCCTCATCCGAGGGTCACATCCGGGTGCCCGTCGGCGGACCCGCCGAATTTTGACGATTTCTTGACGCCATCCCCTCTTGCCCCCGCACTGAACGCATGTTTAGTGTACTGAACATGCGTTCAGCGGAGGATCTCACCGCGGCGGCCCGCATCCGCGATGCCGCCATCGATCAATTCGGCCGGGCCGGGTTCGCGGTGGGACTTCGCGCCATCGCCACCGCCGCGGGGGTCAGCCCCGGCCTGGTGATCCATCACTTCGGCTCCAAAGACGGATTGCGCGCAGCGTGCGACGACTACATCGCCGACACCGTCCTTGCCGCCAAGACCGAGTCGATCCAGACATCCGATCCCGCAACCTGGTTCGCGCAGCTGGCAGAGATCGAGGAGTACGCCCCGATGATGGGCTACCTCGTGCGGAGCCTTCAATCGGGTGGCGAGCTGGCGAAAAGGCTGTGGCGCACCATGATCGACAACACCGAACGGTACGTCGAAGAAGGTGTGCGAGCCGGGACGATAAAGCCGAGCGCTGACCCGAGGGCCAGGGGCCGGTTTCTCGCGATGACCGGCGGCGGAGCGTTCCTGCTCTACCTCCAGATGCACGACGACCCGACGAATCTGCGCGCCGTCCTCCGCGACTACAGCGAGGAGATGGTGCTGCCTGCCCTCGAGCTCTACACCAACGGGCTGATGGCGGACTCCACCATGTACGACGCGTTCCTCGCCCAACGCGAACACGGCATTCCGTTCACCTCGACAGAAGGAGCCCACGGTGAGTGACAACGGACCGGCAGTCGACATCAGAGAGCTGCAGAAGTCGTTCGGCCGCACCAAGGCTCTCGACGGCCTTGACCTCACCGTCGCACCCGGAGATGTGAGCGGTTTCCTCGGGCCCAACGGTGCGGGTAAATCCACCACGATCCGGGTGTTGCTGGGGCTGTTGCGCGCAGACGGCGGCACCGTCCGGCTACTCGGTGGCGATCCCTGGCGTGACGCGGTACACCTGCACCGCAGGATCGCCTACGTGCCAGGCGATGTCACGCTCTGGCCCAATCTGACCGGCATGCAGGCCATCGACTTCCTGGCCGCGCTTCGCGGTGCGGACGCCGTCGACCAGACCCGCCGCGACCAGCTGATCGAGCGCTTCGAGCTGGACCCGCACAAAAAGGCCCGCACCTACTCGAAGGGCAATCGGCAGAAGGTGGCGATCGTCGCCGCGTTCAGCACCCGCAGCGAGCTCTTCGTTCTCGACGAACCGACGTCGGGCCTCGACCCGTTGATGGAGCAGGCGTTTCAGCAGTGCGTTCGCGAGGTGGCCGACGAGGGTGCGGCGGTGCTGCTGTCCAGCCACATCCTTGCCGAGGTCGAGAAGCTCTGCGACACAGTGACGATCGTCCGGGCGGGTCGCACCGTGCGTTCCGGCACGTTGGCGGACATGCGTCACCTGATGCGCACCAGTGTCACGGCACGGACCCGCGGAGACGGCCGCAACCTGGAGCATGCCCCCTACGTTCACGACTTCCTCATCGACGACAACCGAGTGCGGTTCTCGGTGGACCGTGACCACCTTGACCGTGCGATGGCCGACCTCAGTGGGCTGGGACTCGACGAACTGACGGTGACGCCCGCGTCGCTGGAGGACATGTTCCTGCGCGAATACCAAGGGGTGAGGTGATCATGAGCACCGGCACCGCCCAGTTTTCCGCGGGACGGCATGCGGCCGCCCCGGCCGCGTCCTCGTGGACGGGCACCGGACATCTGATCCGGCTGGCCCTGCGCCGAGACCGTGTGCGCCTGTCGATCTGGATCGGCGCGCTGGCGTTGACCATGGTCTACGCGCCCAATGCGATCAAGCTGGCCTACCCCGAGGAGGCGCAGCGCCAGGCGCGGGTCGATCTACTCAAGACCCCCGCCGGGATGATGTTGGGCGGTCCGATGTTCGGCGGCAACGAAACCGAGCTCGGCGCGATGATGGCCAACGAACTGATGCTGACCCTCATCATCGCGACGTCGATCTTGGCCATCCTCACCGTGATTCGACATACCCGCGCCGAGGAGGAGGGCGGAGCGGCGGAACTCGTTCTGGCAGCGCCCGTCGGCCGCTACGCCCGTACGGCTGCCGCGCTGACGGTCGTCGTCGGGGTCAACGCTGTTCTGGCAGTGACGATGACGGCGGCCATGGCCGCCAGCGGCTTCCGTGTCATCGACTCCGCAGGTATGTGCCTCGGCGTCACGGCGGTGGCAACGGTGTTCGGCGCGGTCGCCGCCGTCACCGCCCAGATGTGGCGGGCTGCGCGCGGCGCCACCGGAGCAGCGATGGCGACACTCGCTCTGGCCGCCTTGATCCGCGGCATCGGCGATGTCATCGACAACTCGGGCAGTGCGCTGAGCTGGTTCTCCCCCATCGCGTGGGCGCAGCAGATGCGCCCGTTCGTCGATTTGCGGTGGTGGCCGATCGCGCTCCTGGTCGCGCTGACCGTTGGCCTCATCGCGCTGGCCGCAGCGCTGGAAGTCCGCCGCCAGTACGACGACGGCACCATCGCCGCGACCGGCGAACGCCCCGCCGCCCATCCGGTTCGTGGCGTCCTCGGACTGCACCTCACGCTGCAGCGCGGCCAGACGATCGGCTGGTCGGCCGGACTGTTCGTGGCGGGCCTGGCATTCGGTTCCATGACGAAGTCACTGCTGGACGCCGCCGAGGGCAACGAGTTGATCGCCCGCGTCATCTCGACGCAGGGCACCGACGGTGTGTACACCACGATGACGCAGTTCCTCGCCGCGGCGGCAATCGCGTACGTCGTGTCGGCAGTACTGCGGGTGTACGCCGACGAGCAGTCCGGCCTCGGGGAAGCGGTGCTGGGCGGAGCCGTGTCTCGCTGGCGGTGGCTGCTGACCGCCGTCGCGGCGGCCGTACTCGGCGGGGCGGTACTGATGTTCTTCGCGGGACTGGGCAACGGTCTCGGTGCGGGCATCACGGTGGGTGATCCGCCGACAGTGCTGAGGCTGACGGTGGCCGGCCTGGCCTTCGTGCCCGCTCTCGCAGTACTGGCCGGGGTCGCGGCTCTGGCCGTCGCGCTGCGTCAAAGCTGGATCGGCTGGCTGGCAGTGACTTTCGTCGTGATGGCGCTCTACCTCGGCGCACTGCTGCGGCTTCCCCGGTGGCTGATCGACCTGTCGCCGGTCGGACGGACCACCGCACCCGTCGACGTACCCGTCGTCGCGATGGTCGTGATGGCGGCGGCAGCAACAGGTTTGGCGTTGACGGCCGGCGCGATCTACCGACGCCGCGACGCGGCGTAAGGAGGCATGACGTGAAAACGGCGCTGCAGACCGTGGCCTCGGCCCTGTTCGGTGTCGCCTTCTTCGGCATCTCCCTGTTCGTACCCGCGGGAACGTTCGACTACTGGCAGGCGTGGGTGTTCATCGCGGTGTTCGCGCTCACGACGATGGTGCCGTCGGCGATACTCGCGGTGCGTTATCCCGATGCGCTCGCCCGTCGGATGAAGGCCGGGCCCGCAGCGGAAAGCCGCCCTGCCCAACGGATCATCATCACCCTCACGATCGGGCTGGTCTTCGCGACGCTCGCGCTGTCGGCCGTCGATCACCGGTTCGGCTGGTCGACGGTGCCGGTGTGGCTCATCGTCGTCGGGAACGTCCTCGTGGCGACCGGACTGGGCCTCGCACAGCTCGTGGTGGTGCAGAACAACTTTGCCGGAGCGAGCATCACCGTCGAGGCCGACCAACCATTGGTGTCGACAGGGCTCTACGGGATGGTGCGACACCCGATGTACATGGGCACGGTGATCATGATGATCGGTACTCCGCTGGCGCTGGACTCGCTGTGGGGACTGCTCTGCGTGCTGGCCGCGATCCCGGTTCTGGCGGCGCGCATCGTCGACGAGGAGAGGATGCTCGTCGACGAGCTTGCCGGCTACCCGGATTACACGCAGCGGGTGCGCTTTCGGCTGATCCCCGGGGTGTGGTGACCCCCGACGGCGACGATCCCGCCGCATACTGAGTTCATGGAGCTGCTCACCGGCTTCGGCCTGGCGACGGCCGCGGGTCTGAACGCGTACATCCCGCTGCTGGCGCTCGGCCTGCTGGCGCGATTCACCGACCTGGTGACGCTCCCCGCGGGCTGGGCATGGCTGGAGAACGGCTGGGTGATGGCCATCGTCGCGGTCCTGCTGGTCATCGAGATCGTCGCCGACAAGGTGCCCGCGCTCGACAGCGTCAACGACGTCGTCCAGACCGTGGTGCGTCCGACCGCGGGCGGCATCGTCTTCGGATCGGGAACGGCCGCGCAGACGGCGGCGGTGTCCGATCCCGGTGCGTTCGCACAATCGGGTCAGTGGGTTCCGGTGGCCGTCGGCGTCGCGATCGCCCTGGTGGTGTCGTTGACGAAATCGACCGTGCGGCCGGCGGCCAACGTCGCCACGGCCGGCGTGGCCGCCCCGGTGCTGAGCACCGTCGAGGACATCGTCAGCGTGCTGCTGGTCTTCCTGGCGATCCTGGTGCCGGTGCTGGTTCTGGTAGCGGTGATCGCGCTGGCGTGGGCAGTATTCCGGTTGTTGCGACGACGGCGCAGGAATCAGCGTGCCGCCCCAACGACCCGCCGGGACGCGGGTTGACGACACCGTCGACAGGACCGGAGGGCGCTGCCCCGCCGCTCACCGACTACGCGATGCGGTAACCGTTGCGCCCGGCCGCCTTTGCCTCGTACATCGCGCGGTCGGCGGCCCGCAACAGCTCTTCACCGCTCGACGTCGACCCGCCGGTGACAATGCCGATACTCAGCCCGATCGATCCCGTCCACTCACCGATCGTCAGCGGCGCCGAGGCGGTGTCGATCAGCTGCTGGGCCAGCGCGACGGCAGACTCCAGCAGCGGCGCCCCGCTCTGGTGGACGACGACGAACTCGTCGCCGCCGCGGCGGGCGACGGTATCGGTGTCGGCCACACAGGACACCAGCCGCTCACCCACGGCGGTCAACACGGTGTCGCCGACGCTGTGCCCCAGTTCGTCGTTGACCTTCTTGAAGCCGTCCAGGTCGACACACAACACGGCGAAGTCGCCGTCGTGCCGTGCGCACCGGTCGATCTGCTCCTGGAGTCGCTCGTAGAGCAGTGCCCGGTTCGGCAGCCCGGTCAAGGTGTCGTGAGAGGCGTTGTGTGCCAGTCGCGTTTCGAGCTCTTTGCGGCGGGACGTGTCACGCACGGAGACCACGTACCCATCCCGGACGCCGGTGACCGGGTCGTGCGTCACCCGGACGAACGCCTCTAGCCACACCCAGGAACCGTCTTTGTGACTCATCCGGTGTTCGGTGATGAAGCTGTCGATGTGGCCGTCCCGCATGGCGAGCATCTGCCGCCCGAACGCCTCCACGTCGTCCGGGTGGGTGATGTCGCGGGCACGGCTGCCGACGAGTTCGTGGGCGTCGAAGCCCAACAGTTCCGATATCGACGGTGACACGTACTGACGGACGCCGTCGAGGTTGCCCCGGATCAGGGTGTCCGCGGAGTTCTCCGCCACGAGTCGGTAGAGCGTCGCCTCGGCCGCCCGTTGCGCATGCAAGGACGCGAGCTCGCCGAAATCAGCGAGCCGGCGGCGGAGATCAGGGGTGGCCGGCCGGGGCTGCGGGTCGGTCGCCCAGAGCGCACCGACAACGTCGTCCGGTCCGCGGTGGATCGCAACGGCGCCGACGAATCCCGCGCCGGGAAAGGCGGACCGTGCCGGATGTGATGATCGGCGCGCGTCCTCGATGATCAGGACCGCACCGGGTCCCGGCCACAGATGTCGTGCCACCGCGGTGCCGTCACGGCTGACGAGCGCGCGCCCGCAATCCAGCGCGGCTTGCACCGAGCGGCACAGCACGTCGTCGAACGCTGCGTCTTCGGGGCCACCGACAGCCATGCCGCGGACGGACCTGGGTCAGATCCAGACGCCCTTGCCGACGGCGACGACGCCACCGGCACTGACGGTGAACCGCTCACGGTCCTTGTCCAGGTCCACGCCGACCATCTCGCCCGGCCCGACCACCACGTTCTTGTCCAGAATCGCGTGGCGCACCACAGCGCCCCGCCCGATGCGCACCCCGGGGTGCAGCACGCTGCCCTCGACGATCGCGCCGTCGTCGATGGCGACGTTGGACGACAACACCGAATTCCGCACCGAGGCGGCTGAAATGATGCTTCCCGCGCCGACCACCGACTCCTGCGCGGACCCGCCGTTGACGAACTTGGCGGGTGCGAGGTTCTCCGCGCCGCCGCGGATCGGCCAGCGCTTGTTGTAGAGGTTGAAGACCGGATGCACCGAAACCAGATCCATGTGCGCGTCATAGAAGGCGTCGAGTGTCCCGACGTCGCGCCAGTAACCGTGGTCGCGTTCGGTGGCGCCGGGCACCTCGTTGTTGTTGAAGTCGTACACCGAGGGCATACCGTCGGCCACCAGCCGCGGGATGATGTCACCGCCCATGTCATGGTCGGAGTCGTCGTCGTCGGCATCGGCGCGGATGGCGTCGATCAGCACCTTCGTCGTGAAGATGTAGTTGCCCATCGACGCGAAGGTCATCTCCGGATCGTCCGGGGTGCCTGGGGGGTCCACCGGCTTCTCCACCCAGCCGCGGATTCGGCCCGAGTCGTCGGCATCGATGCACCCGAACGCGCTGGCCTCGGCGCGCGGCACCCGGATACCAGCCACCGTGGCTCCGGCGCCGCTTTCGATGTGCTGCTGGACCATCTGCTCGGGATCCATCCGATAGACGTGGTCCGCGCCGAAGATCACGATGTAGTCGGGATCCTCGTCGTAGATCAGGTTCATCGACTGGTAGATCGCGTCCGCCGACCCGGTGTACCAGCGCGGACCGAGCCGCTGCTGCGCCGGGACCGGGGTGATGTACTCGCCGGCAAGCCCGGAAAGCCGCCAGTTCTGCGAGATGTGACGGTCCAGCGAATGCGACTTGTATTGCGTGAGCACACAGATCCGCAGGTAACGCGCGTTGACGAGATTCGAAAGCACGAAATCGATGAGCCGGTAGCCACCCCCGAACGGCACGGCAGGTTTGGCTCGGTCGGCTGTCAGCGGATAAAGCCGCTTGCCCTCTCCGCCTGCGAGGACGATGCCCAACACATGTGGCGCTTCCCTCATGGTGCCAACCTATCCGCACGTAGGGACGGGGGCCAGCCATTCGCACTTTTGCCACGACGCGCGCCGTCCGAGACGCGCCGCATATCGCGCGTTCTCGGGCTGTCCGTCAAGACAATTGGTGATGCGGCGCAACGCGTCGCGAAGTTGGATACGGTCACATCATGCGGGTGGCGATGATGACTCGGGAGTATCCACCCGAGGTGTACGGCGGTGCTGGTGTTCACGTCACCGAGCTGGTAGCGCAGTTGCGGCACCTCTGCGAGGTCGATGTGCACTGCATGGGAGCGCCGCGCCCCGGTGCGACGGTCGCCCAGCCCGACCCTGCACTGAAGGGCGCCAACGCGGCGCTGACGACGCTGTCGGCCGACCTCACCATGGCCAACGCCGCGTCCGAGGCCACCGTCGTGCACTCGCACACCTGGTACGCCGGGATGGCCGGGCATCTGGCGGCGATGCTGTACGGAGTTCCGCACGTTCTCACCGCGCATTCCCTGGAACCGATGCGGCCGTGGAAGGCCGAGCAGCTCGGCGGCGGTTACCGAATCTCGTCGTGGGTGGAGAAGACGGCCGTGGAGGCCGCCGATGCGGTGATCGCCGTCAGCTCGGGGATGCGGCGGGACGTGCTCGACACCTACCCCGCGCTGGATCCCGACCGTGTCCACGTCGTGCTCAACGGCATCGACACCGAGAAGTGGCGTCCGGTCGAAGCCGGTGGCGAGGGGTCGGTGCTCACCGAACTCGGGGTCGACCTGTCCCGGCCCATCGTCGCGTTCGTCGGCCGGATCACCCGGCAGAAAGGCGTCGCTCACCTGGTCGCCGCAGCTCACCATTTCGCGCCCGAGGTTCAACTGGTGCTGTGCGCGGGCGCCCCCGACACCCCTGAGATCGGCGAAGAGGTGGCGTCCGCGGTGCGGGAACTCTCGGAGTCTCGCTCAGGCGTGTTCTGGGTGCGGGAAATGTTGCCGCAGCCGAAGATCGACGAAATTCTCTCGGCATCAACGACTTTCGTGTGCCCGTCGGTCTACGAGCCCCTGGGCATCGTGAACCTTGAGGCGATGGCGTGCGGCACCGCGGTGGTGGCCTCCGATGTCGGGGGAATTCCCGAGGTGGTCGCCGACCAGGAGACGGGGCTGCTGGTTCACTACGACGCCAACGACACCGCGTCGTTCGAACGAGAACTCGCCTATGCGGTCAATACGCTTGTCGCCCAGCCCGACAAGGCAGACCAGTTCGGAGCTGCCGGTCGGCAGCGCTGCATAGAAGAATTCTCGTGGGCGCAGATCGCCGAGCAGACGCTGGAGATCTACCGCAAGATCTCGGCGTAGCGCAACGGCGCTAGCTCGTCACACCTTTGAGTTCGTCGCCCAGAGCGGCCGCCTCGTCCGGGGTGAGTTCGACGACGAGTCGACCACCGCCTTCCAGTGGAACCCGCATAACGATGCCTCGCCCCTCCTTGGTTGCTTCCAGTGGACCGTCTCCAGTCCGGGGCTTCATCGCCGCCATCGAGTGCTCCCTCCACATGGGCGTGCCCCTAAGGGCTTGGTCTGTCCGTGAGCCGGAGCTGGGCACCGTTCGACGTGCACTGACAGCACCCGGCTCTGAACTGCTACAGACCTCCATTGTTCCCTATGCACGCCAACTCGTGTGCGAAGACCCGGCTATAGCGGCCCGGACGACGAGTTCAACACCCGTACGAGGGCATGCCGCCGGCCTGATTCGGCCACCCCGGTGATCGTCACAGACCCGCGAAGGCCCCGGCCCCTCAGCTCTGCAGCCGCGGCACCCAGCAGGCCGCCACGTGGTCGTCGACCATCCCGGTGGCCTGCATCAAGGCGTAGGCGGTGGTGGGCCCCACGAAGCGGAACCCGCGCTTCTTGAGATCCTTGGCCATCGCCGTGGATTCCGGTGTCACCGCCGCCACCTCTGCGAGGGTGGCGGGCCGTGGTCGCGTCGCTCGGTCCGGCGGCGCGAACGACCACAGCAGCTCCCCCAGGTCGACGCCGGCGTCTGCGAGGTCGGCGACGACCCGCGCATTGGAGATCGTGGCGTCGACCTTCGCGCGGTTGCGCACGATTCCGGTGTCGGCCATCAGCCGGTCCACGTCGCGGTCACCGAAGCGCGCGATGCGTTCGACGTCGAACCCCGCGAACGCCGCGCGAAAGTTGTCCCGCTTGCGCAGGATGATCAGCCACGACAGCCCGCTCTGGAAGGCCTCCAGGCTGACGCGCTCGAACAGTGCCGCCGAATCTCGAAGAGGCCGGCCCCATTCGGTGTCGTGGTAATCGCGGTAAAGGGTGAAGTCGTCGTCGGACAACCGGGATTGGTCGATCCATCCGCAGCGGATCCGCGCGTCGGCGACGGAGGTGGTCATGCGTCGTCCCGCACGGCTTCCGGCGACGACGCGTGTGCGCCGGTGTCGAACCCGTCCTGCGCACCGTCGTGGTCGACCCCGTAGGCGGCACGCACAGCGGTGAGTTCCCCGCGCAGCGCGTCGATCTCCTGACCCAACCGCTCGAGCACCCAGTCGACCTCGCTGGTCTTGTAGCCGCGCAGGGTCTGCGCGAACTTCAGTGCCTCGACGTCGGCGCCGGTGACCCCCGACGCGGGCAGCACGGTGGCCGTCGTCCCCTGCGGCAGCGGTGGAAGGACCTCACCGCGGCCGAAGAGCACGCTGCCGACGGCGAACAGCACGATGCCGACGAGCACGAGCACAACGAGGTAGAGAAGGACCAGAGTCACCCCTCGATAGTGCCCGACGCGTGCGACAGAACGTCAGCGAGGGCGCAGCGTGATCATCGCCGGACGGTCGTCCAGCGACACCGACGAGGTGCGCGGCGTGTAGTCCTCGCCGTCGGCGAAGAACTGCGTCAGCCCGACCCCGGAGTCGGGGACACCGCACCGCGACAGCAGGGTGGCGATGACCTGCCTGCTCATCGACGCTAGCTCGGTCAGCGGCCGGTTGCGGTGGGTCCGCACGCCGAGGTTGACCTGGGCGAGACCGTCGAGTCCCAGCCGGTCGTAGGTGTCGACGAGCAGCCCGATCTCGACGCCGTAGCCCGGGGCGAACGGGACCGCGGTCAGCAGCTCGCGGGTACCGGCGTACTCGCCGCCCAACGGCTGATAGATGCACGTCAGTTCGGGTCGCAGCGCGGCCAGCAACGGGCGCGCCACCAACTCGGTGACCCGGCCGCCGCCACTGGCATCCTCGCTGCCGCTGACCTTGAGCGGCCGCCGGTAGAAACCCTTGACCAGGTGCACCCCGTCGGCGGTGAGCAGCGGTCCGAGCAGCTTGGGCACGAACATCGGATCGGGGTCGAGCAGATCGGAGTCCACGAACGCGATGAGGTCGCCGGTGGTGGCGGCCAGCGAGCGCCACAACACCTCCCCCTTGCCGGGCTGCGGCGGGACCTCGGGCAGCGCAGCCTCGCGGCTGATCACGCGGGCTCCTGCGGCGAGCGCCCGGATCTCGGTGTCGTCGGTCGAGCCGGAGTCGAGCACGATCAGCTCGTCGACGAGTCCGCCCAGCAGCGGGGTGATGGTCTCGACGACGGAGGCGACGGTCTCCTCCTCGTTGAGCGCGGGCAGCACCACCGACACCGTGCGGCCCTGCTTCGCGGCTTCGAGCTCGGCGATCGTCCACGCCGGCCTGCTCCAGCTGCGTTCGGTGAGCCACCGGTGTTCGGCCACAGCTTCCGTGGCGAGCAGATCAGATACTCGGTCGGATAACACAGTCATGCCAGTCCCCTCACCGTGCGAGTCGGCGGCCGCGCGCCCTGGATCGACGCGACCATCTCCAGTACGCGTCGTGTGGGCCCGACCTCGTGCACCCGGAACATCGCGGCACCGTCGGCGGCCGCCAGAGCGGTGGCAGCCAGGGTGCCGTCCAAGCGTTCTGTCAGGTCCACACCCAGAGTTTCCCCGACAAAATCCTTGTTACTCAGCGCCATCAGGACCGGCCATCCAGTGTTAACAAGGTCTTTTACATGGCGCAACAAACTAAGACCGTGGTAAGTGTTCTTGCCGAAATCGTGGGTCGGATCGATCAGGATGCCGTCGCGCCGCACACCCAGCGCCACCGCGCGGTCGGCGGCGGCGGTCGTCTCGGCGATGACGGCGTCGACCACGCCGCGCTCGGAGAGCCCGTAGTTGACCCGGAATGGACGGGTGCGGGGCACCGCCCCGCCGGTGTGTGAGCACACCAGCCCGGCCCCGAACTCGGCGGCGACCGCGGCGAGGTCCTGATCGTGGCCACCCCAGGTGTCGTTGATCAGGTCCGCCCCCGCTGCACAGGCCTGCTTGGCCACCTCGGCGCGCCAGGTGTCGACGCTGATCAGTTGGTCGGGGAAGGTCGCGCGCAGCCATTCGATGAACGGCACGACGCGGGTGATCTCCTCGTCCACGTCAACGCTGACGCCGGGCCCGGCTTTCACGCCGCCGACGTCGACGATGTCGGCGCCCTCGTCGACCACCCGGTGCGCGGCCTCCTTGGCGGCCTCGTCGCCGAAGGTGGCGCCCCGGTCGTAGAACGAGTCCGGGGTGCGGTTGACGATCGCCATGATCAGGGCGCGATCGCCCGCCACGGGTCGTCCCAGGAACGTCGACTGCACGACACCAGGCTACGTTCGTGTGCGAATTCGGCGCGTTGCGCGGCGCCCAGCGCCGTCAAGCGCCGCCGCGCCCCCCGCTACTTGGGCTTCTTGCCGTCCTTCACCTCGGCGAGGTACTCGTCGTAGAACGGCACATAGCCCTCGCTCTTGCCGGACAGCACGTAGATCGGGTCTTCGACCTTGACGTCGTCGTCGTCACCCTCGCCGCTGGAACCGCCATAGCCCTCTTTGCGCAGGTCACCCTTCTGACTCTTGAACGTCGAGGTGTGCGCCAGCTCCTTGACCACCCGGACGAACAGGGGCACCGCGTACGGCGGCAGCTTGTCGAAGGCCGCCTTGGCCAGCGCCTTGCCGTCGAACTCCTTGCCGTCCTTGAGCTGGATGGCCACCATGCCCGCGCGGCCGCCGGTGTCGGGAACCTCGACGCCGAACACGGTCGCCTCCTCGACCTGCGTGTCGGTGGACACAGCCGCCTCGACCTCGGTGGTGGCGACGTTCTCGCCCTTCCACCGGAACGTGTCGCCGAGCCGGTCGGTGAACGCGGCGTGGCCGAACCCCTGCGCGCGCATCAGGTCACCGGTGTTGAACCACACGTCGCCGTCCTTGAAGGCGTCACGGACCAGCTTCTTCTCCGACTCCTTCTTGTCGGTGTAGCCGTCGAACGGCTGGAAGTTGCTGACCTTGGACAACAGCAGCCCCGGCTCGCCGTTCTTGACCTTCTTCACCCGACCGTCGTCGTCACGCACCGGATCGCCGGAGGCTTCGTCGTACTCGACGAACACGATCGGGCTGGGGCAGATGCCGGTGGTCTTGTCGATGTTGAGGACGTTGACGAAGGCGGTGTTGCCCTCGCTGGCCGCGTAGAACTCGCAGACCCGCTTGATGCCGAAGCGCTCGGTGAACTCGTCCCAGATCGCCGGCCGCAGCCCGTTGCCGCAGATGACGCGCACCTTGTGCTTGCGGTCGGTGGGCTTTTCCGGCTGGTTGAGCAGGTAGGTGCAGATTTCGCCGATGTAGACGAAAGCGGTGGCGTCGTGGTGGATGACGTCATCCCAGAACTTCGACGCCGAGAACGACTTGCCGAGCGCGAGCGTCGCGCCCGAGTTGAGCACCGACGACAACGCGACCGTCAACGCGTTGTTGTGGTACAGCGGCAGGCAGCAATACAGGGTGTCCTGGGCGTTCAACCGCATCCCGAGGCCGCCGAAGCCGGCCAGCGCACGCAGCCAGCGGTAGTGCGTCATCACACTGGCCTTCGGCATGCCGGTGGTACCCGAGGTGAAGATGTAGAAGGCCTTGTCCTTGGCCAGCACCGCCGACGTGGTGGCCGGGTTGGTCGTCGGAGCGGTCTCCGCGAGCTGCTTGAGTTCGTCGAGGGTCATCAAACCCTCGGTGTCGGCGCCGGACTCGGTGATGGGTTCGACGAACTCGGTGGCCGCGACGACGACCGACGCGGACAGCAGCCCCAGGCTGTGCTTGAGGACCTCGTCCCGCTGGTGGTAGTTGAGCATCCCTGAGATGGCGCCGCACTTGACCGCCGCGAGCATCAACAGCACCGGGTCCACCGAGTTGCGCAACATGATGCCGACGACGTCGCCGTGGCCGACGCCCTTGGCGGCGAGCACCGCCGCGTAGCGGTTGACCGTCTCGTTGGCCTCGCGGTAGGTGAGCGACTCGTCGCCGAACTTGATGAACACGTTGTCGGCGTGCCGCGCGGCGCGCTCCTGGAAGACCTTGCCGATCGACGTCTTGGCGGTGGGCCGGGCGCCGAACCCGGTCACCACGCCGCGCACGATCGTCGGGGTGTCCCTGAGCAGACCTGGTACCTGGCTCGCGATATCAAGCAGCCCGACGCTTCCGCGAGTCCCCGACTTGTTGCTCATGTGCGCTGCTCTTCCTCCGATGTCGATGTGTGGGTCACCCTAGCCGGGGTGCGCACGCAGCCAGAGCGGCTTCGACGTCGCCGACGACGGTGAGCCTGAGCAACGCGTCCTCGGCGACGTAGCCGGTTCCGACCAGCCCGCGCAACCAGGCCAGAAGACCGTCGTAATGTCCGAAGGGATCGAGCATCACGATCGGTTTGGTGTGCATACCCAAATAGCCCGCTGTCCAGGCTTCGAAGAATTCTTCGAGCGTCCCGATGCCGCCGGGCAGCGCGATGAACGCGTCCGCGCGGTCCTCCATCACCTGCTTGCGTTCCCGCATCGTGTCGGTGACGACGAGTTCGTCGGCCTCGGTGTCAGCGACTTCGCGGTGCACCAGAGCCTTGGGTATGACCCCGACCGTGTAGCCGCCGTGCGATCGCGCCGCGGCCGCGACGGCGCCCATCGCAGAGACGTTGCCACCGCCGGACACCAGCGACCAGCCCCTGTCGGCGACACCCTTGCCGACGGCCCGCGCGAGCTCCAGCAGCTCGGGATGGACCGGGCCGGACGCACAGTAGACGCACACTGCCCACTCACGATCTGGATCTCGGGACACACCAACAACCTAGCCACATAGACTCCGGCGTGTGCCTTCGCCTCAGTCTCTCGAATGGGTGACTGCGCCGCCCGATCCCACGCTCGACCTGCTCGAACACGGGGTGCGCACGTGCGCGGGTGCCGTGATGCTCGGTCCGGCGGGCGTCGGCAAGACGACGCTGGCGGGGCTGGCCGCGGAGCGGATGGCCGGCTCGTTTCCGCGGGTCGACCTGGTGCGCGCGACGACGTCGCGGCGGGCGGTTCCGTTCGCCGCGTTCGAGTGGCTGCTCGATGTGCCCGAGACGGGGTCGACCACGACGGTGCTGCGCGCGGCACGGCAGACGATCGGCGACGGCCGCCTTCTGGTGGTCGACGACGCGCACCTGCTCGATCCGCTGTCGGCCGCACTCGTGTACCAACTCGCGGTGGAGCGCGCCGTGCGACTCCTGGTCACCGCATCGGTCGACGACGCTCCCCTGCCCGCCGAGATCGCCGCCCTGTGGCAGGACGACCTGGTCACGCGGATCGACCTGCAGCCGCCTGGGCATGACGACGGCAGACTGCGTGCCCAGGTCGACGAGTTCGTCGCGACGCTGCCCGGCCCGGCGCACCGGGTGCTCGAACTCCTGTCGGTCTCCGATCCGTTGGCCCGGGTCGACGCGGAGGTGCTGGCGGGCGCCGACGCGGTGGAGGAGGCTGTGCGCGGCGGCGCGGTCATCACGGAGTCCGGCGAATTGCGACCGGCACATCCGCTGTTCCTCGACGCGGTCCGGGACGCACTCGGCGGGCCCGATCTGCGGCGGCTGCGCACCGCGATGGTCGACCGGACGGCGGGCACAGAGCTCGGGGTGGTCGGGCGGCTGCGGCTGGCGTCGTTGGCGATCGGCAGCGATCGTCCACAGTCGGTCGACGACACCTGTGCGGCCGCGCGCGACGCGTTGCGGCTGGGCGACCTGGAGCTGAGCGAACGACTGGGCCAGGCTGCCCTGGACCTGGCGCCGAACCTGAGCGCCCGACTGACCGTCGGTTACGCGCTCGCCTGGCAGGGCCGGGGCCGAGAGGCCGATGCGGTGCTCGCGGAGATCGACCCGGGCGCGCTGGCCGAGGACGAGCTGTTGGCGTGGGCGCTGCCCACGGCGGCCAACCAGTTCTGGATGCTGTCGGAGCCGGAGCGGGCGACGGCGTTCCTGCGAACCATACGGGGAAAGGTGTCCTCCCCCACGGCGCGCATCACGCTGGACGCGCTGTCGGCCACGTTCACCATGAATGCCGGAAATCTCTCCCGCGCAACCGAACTCGCTGACGAAGTACTGAGCTCCGCAGACGCCGACGATACCGCGGTCGGCTGGGCGGCGTCGGCGGCGGCGCTCAGCGCCGCGCGCATGGGCCGGTTTTCCGACGTCGACGACCTGGCGGAGCGTGCGCTGGCCGCCGGCCAACCGGGCCTGCTGCGGTTCACCAGCGGGTTCGGCCAGACCACAGCGCTGCTGATGACCGGCGAGCCGGAGAAGGCGCTCGAATCCGCCCAGCGGCTCGCCGATTTCGCGCAACGCCGTCAGCCCGGACGCGCCATCGGCGAAGTGCTGGTCGCCGACGCGCTGATCGCAGCCGGTGATCTGCCGCGCGCGGTGTCGCTGTTGCGCGGGGCGGCGTCGACGCTGGCACCGACAGGCTATTCCTGGGGGCCGCTCGCGTCGATGCTGCTGGCACAGGCGCTCGGCCGGCTCGGCCAGACCGTCGAGGCGGGAAAAGCTTTGGCGCGTGCGGAATCCCGGCATGGCCTCAAGTCGATGCTGTTCGCCCCGGAGCTCGCGCTGGCCCGGGCATGGACGATGGCGGCCCGCAACGACCCGCACGCCGCCGTCGCCGCCGCGCGGGAGGCGGTCAAATCGGCCGAGCGCGGTGGTCAGCTGGCCGTCGCACTGCGTGCCTCGGTCGACGGCGTGCGTCTCGGCGATCCGCGGGCGATGGACACATTGGCCCGGTTGTGCGGGGAACTCGACTGCGCGTTCGGCCGGGCCGCCCTGGCGAATGCTCGGGCAGGGGCCTGAACTACCGGTCCGGGTGCTCGTCGAGCTGGTCGGCGTGGTCCGGCTTCGGCATCGGGGGCATGGCGCCGAAGTAGATCTGGTCGAAATGGCTCGACGACCGCCGGGCCGGGAAACCCTTGGCCCAGCTGTTGCGGACGAACACGACGACCAGGGTCAGCAGCGCGACCGCAAGGAAGGCCAGCAGCGCGATCTTGGCGATGTCCATCGACTCGACGATATCGGCTGCCACGCATCCCCCGGTGCGCGACTTTTGCCGTCTCGGTCACCTCTCGGGCAGCCCTAGAATCAGACCGAACAGATCTGGAGGCATGTGATGAGCCAGCCCTTGCAGGTGGAACCCGGCGACGTCCGCGGTCTCGGCGCAATCCACGCTGACGTCGCTTCGGGTCTCGGTTCGCTGAACGCCTCGGCTCCCGGTGCAGCCGCCGTCGCGGCATCGCACGGCACCATCGCATCCGCCGTCGACACCGCGCTGGCCGGCGCCCTCGGTAGCCGGTCGGGCACCATGTCCGCCACGCAGTCGGCCGGCGACACCATCGCGGAGTTGCTGCACCAGGCGGCCCTGGCCTACGAGCGGGGTGATCAGCGGGGCGGTGACGCGATCCGGGCCGCCGCCGACACGATGGCCGAGGGCGGAGGTCCGTCGGACACCGCCGCCGGTGCCGCGACGGGAGGTGGCGCAACCGACGCACTGGGACAGGCCGTCGGTCAGCTGGGGCAACTCGGCCAGCTGGGCCAGCAGTTCGCCGCGCCGCTGGCCGCGCTGGCACAGCCGCTGCAGCAACTTCCCCAGCAGCTCATGCAGGGACTGGCGCAGGCGTCCCAAAGTGGTTCGGCTGCAACCGGATCGGACGGTCCGGAGCTTCCGGTGCCGGATGCGTCCGAGACCGGCGGCCCCGACTCCCCCACCGACGACGAAGACGAAGACGACCCGAAGGACGAGTCCGCTCAAGAAGAGTCCTCGGCCGATGCGGACTCCACCACCGGCGCGGCACCGGGTCCGCAGAGCGGCGACACACCTGCGCCGTTACCGCCCCCGGCCCCGGAGCGGCCCGCCCCCACCAGGCCGGCGGTGGACTAGATCTCCGCGAGCCTGCCGTCGGCAAGACGCAGCACGCGATCCACACCGATTGCGTCCAGGAACGATGCGTCGTGGCTGACAACCAGGAAGGCGCCCTGATAGGCGGCCAGCGCATTCTCCAACTGCTCGACGCTGACGAGGTCGAGGTTGTTCGTGGGTTCGTCGAGCAGCAGCAGCTGCGGCGCGGGTTCGGCGAACAACACGCACGCCAGCGTGGCACGCAATCGCTCACCTCCCGACAGGGTGTGCACCGGCATGTCGACAGCATCGCCGCGAAACAGGAACTGCGCCAACAGGTGCCGCTGCCGAGTCACCGACAGGCTGGGGGCCGCCGCCGCCAGGTTCTCGGCGACGGTCAGGTGGTGGTCGAGCACGTCCAACCGCTGGGACAGATAGGCCACCCGGCCGTCGGCCACTGCGACGGTGCCGGCATCGGGTTCGAGCTCGCCGAGCAGCGCCCGCAGCAACGTGGTCTTCCCCGCACCGTTCGGGCCCGTCAGCGCGATGCGCTCCGGACCGCGCACCGCCAGGTCGACGCCGTCGAGTACGACGCGGTCGTCGCGTCTGACCTGTAACCCTGTGACCTCCAGCACCATCCGCGCGGATGGCACGGTGGTCTCCGGCAGTTCGAGGACCAGGGCGTCGTCGTCACGCAGGGCGCGTTCGGCGTCGTCGAGTCGCGCCCTGGCCTCATCCATCCGCTTGGCGTGGACGTCGTCGGTGCGGCCCGCCGTCTCCTGGGCCCGCCGCTTCATCGCCCCGGCGATGATCTTCGGCAACCCCGCATCCTTGATGGTCCGCGCGGCGGTGCTGGTTTTGCGATCGGTCCGCTCGCGCGCCTGCTGGCGTTGCCTCTTCTCTCGCCTGAGGTGTTGCTCCGCACTGCGAACGGCGTCTTCGGCGGCACGCTGTGACTGGTCGACAGCAGTCCGATAGTTACTGAAATTGCCTCCATAGAAGGCGATCTCACCGCAATGCAGCTCGGCGATGCGGTCCATCCGGTCGAGGAGAAGGCGGTCATGGCTGACCAGGAGAAGACAGCCACCGAAGTCGTCGAGGGCGTCGTAGAGGCGGTGTCTGGCGTCGGCGTCGAGGTTGTTGGTGGGCTCGTCGAGCAGCAGCACGTCGGGCCGTCGCAACAGTTCGCGAGCCAGGCCGAGGGTCACCACCTCGCCACCGGACAGCGACCGCAGCGACCGGTCGAGGGCGATGTGGCCCAGCCCGAGGCGCTCGAGCTGGGCGCGGGTCCGCTCTTCGACATCCCAGTCGTCGCCGATCGCGGTGAACACCCGCTCGCTGGAATCCCCTGCAGCCAAGGCGTTCAGCGCGTCGATGACGGGCGCGACGCCCAGCACTTCGGCGACACTGCGGTCGTCCAGCAGCGGCAGTGTCTGTGGCAGGTAGCCGACGATCCCGTCGACCGTGACCGTTCCGGAGGTGGGTGTCAGTTCGCCGGCGGCCAGGCGCAGCAGCGCGCTCTTGCCCGCGCCGTTGGGCGCGACCAGGCCGGTACGGCCGCTACCGACAGAGAACGACAGATCGGTGAACAACGGTGCGTCGTCGGGCCACGAAAAGGACAGGTGTGAGCAGGTTATCGATGGCATGGAGGAGCTCTCGGTGACGGGCGAAAAGAGACGGCGAAGTCGTCAGTGCGAGAGCATGGTCCCCACGTTACCCACGCCGTCAACCGGTTAAATAGCGCCGCAGCATCTCGGTGACGACGGTGATCTGCTCGATGTCGACGTGTTCGTCGACGCGGTGCGCCAGGTTGGGATCGCCCGGTCCGTAGTTGACGGCGGGGATGCCCAGCGCCGCGAACCGGGCCACGTCGGTCCAGCCGTACTTGGCGCGGACCTGCCCACCCGCGGCGGCGACGAGCGCCGCGGCCGCCGGCCGGGTCAGGCCCGGCAGGGCACCGGCTGCGGAGTCGGCGAGCTTGAGGCCGACGTCGAGCCCGTCGAACACCTCGCGGACGTGGGCGTAGGCCTGCTCGACGCTGCGGTCGGGCGCGAACCGGAAGTTCACCGTGACGGTGGCGGCGTCGGGGATGACATTGCCCGCGACGCCGCCGTCGATGCGGACCGCCGACAGACCCTCGCGATAGACGCAGCCGTCGATGTCCACGCTGCGCGCCTGATAGGCGGTGAGCCGCGCCAGCACGTCACCCAGCTTGTGGACGGCGTTGTCCCCCAGCCACGACCGCGCGGAGTGCGCCCGCGTTCCCGACGCGCTGACGAGCACGCGCAGCGTGCCCTGACAGCCCGCCTCGATGTAGCCGCCCGAGGGTTCGCCCAGGATGGCGACGTCCGCGCTCAGCCACTCGGGCAGCTCCCGCTCGATACGGCCCAGCCCGTTGGCGGTGGCCTCGATCTCCTCGCAGTCGTACATCACGAGGGTGATGTCGTGCGCCGGCTCGGCGACGGTGGCTGCCAGGTGCAGGAACACCGCGTCGCCCGATTTCATGTCCGAGGTGCCGCACCCGTGCAGCACCCCGTCGACGAGCCGGCTGGGCACATTGTCGGCGGCGGGCACCGTGTCGGTGTGCCCGGCCAGCAGCACGCGGGACGGCCTGCCGAGGTTGGTCCGGGCCAGCACCGCGTCGCCGCTGCGGATCACCTCGAAGCCGACGGTCTGCTCGCGCAGCGCGGTCTCGATCTCGTCGGCGATCCGCGCCTCGTGGCGTGATTCACTCGGGATGTCCACCAGCGCGGCGGTCAGCGCGATCGGATCACCGTGTAGGTCCAGCACACGACCACGTTAGCCGGTCGTCGGCGTGCGGTGTCAGTACTGGATGGCCTCGATCAGCGGCGACGGCTCGTCCATCAAGGCCCAGAAGCGGTCCCGGATGGCGACGGTCATGGGGCCGGGCTCGCCGTTGCCGATCGCCTCGCCGTCGAGGGAGTTGATCGGGGTGACGCCACCCGCGGTGGTGACGGCCATCAGCTCGTCGGCCTCGTAGAGTTCGTGGCTGGTGACATCACGCAGCGTCGCGTCGATGCCCATCTGCTCGGCGATCTCGAAGACGGTCTTGCGGGTGATGCCCGGCAACGCATTTCGCGACGGCGATGCGAGCTTTCCGTCCTTGACGATGCAGACGTTGAAGCCCGGGCCCTCGGCGACGCAGTTGTCGGAGTCGAGCAGGATCGCGGTGCGGGCGCCACGGTCCTTGGCCTCGAAGCTGGCCGCGGTCAGGTCGCCCCACTGGTAGTTCTTGATGGTCGGGTCGACGGTGTTGCGGCCGGCGCGCCGGACGTGGCGCGGCACCACCGCGGTGGTGCCGAAGATCTGCTCGGCGGGCGGGAATGCCCACAGATACGGGATGGCGTAGATGTAGACCTGATGGGTGAGCTTGGTCAGGTCCTTCTCGCCCTTGCGTTTTCCGTATCCCCGGGTCACCGTCAGGTTGACGAACGATTCGCGCAGTTGTGACAGCGACACACACTTCTTGGTGATCTCGGCAAGTTCGTCCTTGCTCATGCCGGCGTCCAGGCGCAGCTTGCGCGAGCCGTCGAGCAGCCGGTCGAGGTGGTCACCGAGCCGGAAGATGTTGCCGTGCCACACATGCGCGACGGTGTAGGTCAGATCGGAGTGCCCGAAGCCGGTGTCGAAGATCGAGATCTTGGCCTCTTCGGCCGGCATGTACTCGCCCTCGATCCAGGCCACACCACCGGCGAACGGGCTGGAGGTGTCCAATTCGTAGTCGCTGTACTGGATCACCGAGCCGGCCGGGGTGTCTTCGCGGATGGCGGCGCCGGGCTCGACGGCGACGAGGTTGGAGGTTCCGATGTCACTGAGGGAGGTCATGAGAGTTCATCCTTTTCGGTTCTGGGCGTTTCGGAGGGCAGGAGCGAAGCGACCCGGGATCTGGGGCACGGAGGGCAGGAGCGAAGCGACCCGGGATCTGGGGCACGGAGGGCAGGAGCGAAGCGGGATCACACGGGATGGTTCTTGGCGTATTCGACGCCCGCTTCGCCTCGGGCCAGGCGGGCTTTCAGTCCGGTGGCCCACCAGATCGCCGCAATCACGACGACGCCGAGGAAGACCCACTTGTTACTGGTGAACTGCGGCAGGAACAGCAGCGCGACGGCGACGCCGAGGAAGACGACCAGGGCGGTGACGTAGACGGGCAGGCGGAACTTGCCGAGGTCGAAGGTGCCGGGCTCCGGCGCCGGGATGGTGCCCCTGCGGTAGCCCACCAGCAGGCCGATGGTCTGCAGGATGTAGACGAAGAAGAACAGCAGCGAGGCGATCCCGATGATGAAGTTGAACGCCTTCTCGTTGACCAGAGCCGAGAGCAGCAGCAGCGTGGAGAGGGCACCCAGTCCGAGGATGGAGTAGGTGGGCGTCTTGCGGGTCGCCGAGACGTGCCGCCAGACGTTCGAGAACGGCAGCATGTTGTCGCGTGCCATCGAGTAGGTCAACCGGGTGGCCACCAGGATATTGGCGAGCAGGCAGGCCAGGATGTTCGTCAAGGCGATGGCCACAACGATTTTCGTGACCACCGGGCCGGCCTGCTGGGTGATGATCTCCTCGATCGGCGCGGCCGAATTGGCCTCCACCGCAACGGGATCCTTGATCGCCAGCACGTAGACGACGTACATCAGGAACTCGATGACGATCGACGTGATCAGCGCGTAGAACATCGTCCTGGGAACCACTCGGCGGGCGTTCTTGGTTTCCTCGGCGACGTCGGCGCCGGACTCCACCCCGATGAGACCGAAGAACGGTCCGAGTGCGGCGGCCAGCCAGGCCAGCATGTAGGAATCCTTGTCTCCCGACTCGCCGCCGGTGAACAAGGTCGAGATCGGCTGGTGGTTTTCCGGCGAGGAGAACGCGATGATCGCGATCAACGCGGTGGCCCCGACGGTGATCACCAGTTCCAGGCTGACGCCGATGTTGTTGACCATCGTGGCGAAGCGGACACCGTAGATGTTGATGAGCACACAGACGAACACCACCGCGATGGCGAGCAGGATCTGTGTCGTCTGCGTCAGCCCCCACCCGAGGAGCCCGCCGAGGTAGCCGGACAGGATGAACCCGACGCCGGTCATCCCGCACACCCAGCCCATCAGGGCGATGAAGCCGGTGAACCAGGCGAGATTGGGGCCGTTGATGCGGCTGATCCACTGGTAGGAGTAGCCGGCGAGCGGCAGCTTGGCGGTCAGGTCGGCGGCGATGAACGTCCACAGCGCGAACACCGCGCCGGCCAGCAGCAGAGTCCACACGAACGGGGCGCCTGCGGTGAAGTAGCCGGCACCGAAGCCGGTGAAGACCGCCGTGGTGGCGCTGATGGTGGCGAACCCGATCGCGAACGAGGCCAGCGTGCCGACCGAGCGGTCGAGCTTCTGGGTGTAGCCCAACTCGGCGAGCTTCGCATCCTCGTCGCCGAGGCCCGGCACTCTGCGTTCCGAATGAGTGGGGGTGGTTACTGCGTCTGTCATGGTCACTCCAGGTCAAGACGGTGGGAAGAACACTGGTGACAGAAAACCGTCATCGGCCGGACACCGGAAGTTCGATGTATTGATGTACTCATAACCTCCGGTTATCAGTGGTGGTCCGGGAGGTCCGGGTCGCCGAAACTCCACTGCGCCTGGACGAGGCGGACCAGCGCGTCGGCCTGCGGGGTGAGGTCGGACGGGCGCCACGCCAGCGCGGTCTGACTGGGCGGGCGGTCGGTGATCGGCACGTACGCGATGCCCGGCCGATCGTAGAAGCGAGCGACCGACGACGTCGTGAAGCTGATGCCCAGCCCCCGGGCGATCGCTGTGGTCTCGGCCTCGTAGGTCGCTGCCACCGCGGCTATCGTCGGCGGCCGGTTTCCCCGGACGTCCATCGCCAGCCAGTAGTCGCGCCAGGTTCCCGCGGTCAGCGGGGCGCACACGATCGGGTCGTCGAGCAGCTCGGCGATAGCGACCTCGGCGCGCTGGGCCAGCCGGTGGTCCCGGGGCAGGCATGCGACCCATGACTCGGAATCCAGGATCAGCATCCGGTGGTCTGGCAGGTCCACGGGCGGCCGGATGATGGCAACCTCGGTGGTGCCGTCGGCCAGCCCGGCGGTCGGGTCGGCGAAGTCGAATTCGATGGGTTCAACGACGACGTCGGGGTAGGCGGCCTCGAAGTGCCGGACCAGGCGGAACAACAGGTCCGCCCCGGTGCCGATGAGATACCCGACCCGCAGCACGCCGCGCCGAGTGCCCGACAGCATGACGAGGTTGTCGATGACGGCGTCCACGCCGGCGAGCGCCTGCTGCACCTGCGGCAGCCAGGCGGCCCCCAGGTCGGTCAACGCCACCACACGCGTGTTGCGGTGAAACAGCACCACACCGAACTGGTGCTCGAGCGCCTTGATCGCCGTCGAGAGCGCAGGCTGGGTGATGAACAGTTTCTCCGCCGCACGCCGGTAATTGAGTTCCTCGCCGAGAACGGCGAAGTAGCGCAGCTGGCGCAAGGTCACGTCGACAGTCGTGGCTCGCCTCCTCGCTGGTCGGGACCCCGTCAGGCGATGCTAGGCGCACCGGTAGCCTGGAGCACCGTGACTTCGACTTTGGCAGCGTCAGGCATCGGTGTGGCGACGATCGCGGCAGACGGATCGATACTCGACACCTGGTTTCCCGGGCCGGAACTGACGGCACAGTCCGACGACGTCGCCGGGACAGTCCGCCTGTCGGTGGCCGAGGTGGCCCCCGAGCTCGCCGCGCTTGCCGGCCGTGACGAGGATCGCGACGTCGAGGTCGTCGTCGTGCGGACCGTCATCGAGAACCTGGCCGACAAGGCCGTTGACGCCTTCGACGTGTATCTGCGCCTGCATATGCTGTCGCACCGTCTGGTCGCGCCGCACGGGCTCAACGCCGACGGATTCTTCGGACTGCTGACGAACGTCGTGTGGACGAACCACGGACCGTGCGCGATCGAGGATTTCGAGACGGTGCGGGCCCGGCTGCGTCGGCGCGGCCAGGTGACCGTCTACGGCGTGGACAAGTTCCCGCGGATGGTCGACTACGTGGTGCCATCCGGCGTGCGCGTCGCCGATGCCGACCGGGTGCGCCTCGGTGCGCATCTGGCGTCGGGCACGACGGTCATGCACGAAGGCTTCGTCAACTTCAACGCGGGCACGCTGGGCAGTTCGATGGTCGAGGGCCGCATCTCGGCGGGTGTCGTCGTCGACGACGGCTCGGACATCGGCGGCGGCGCGTCGATCATGGGAACCCTCTCCGGCGGTGGCACGCAGGTGATCTCGGTGGGCAAGCGCTGCCTGCTCGGCGCCAACGCCGGCCTGGGCATCTCACTCGGCGACGACTGCGTCATCGAGGCGGGGCTGTACGTCACCGCAGGGACAAAGGTGAGCACCACCGACGGCGAGACCGTCAAGGCGCGCGACCTTTCGGGCGCCAACAACCTTCTGTTCCGCCGCAATTCGGTGACCGGAGCTGTCGAGGTGGTCAAGCGCGACGGGACGGGCATCACGCTCAACGAGGCGCTGCACGCGAACTAGCCGCGGCCCTCGCCCCGCGAGCGTGCGGAGCCCTCGCCCCGCGAGCGCGCGTGTCTGCACGCCGACACGCCGCATTTCGCGGCATTTCCCGCGCTCTCAGCGCCGACGAGCGCTACCCCGCTGCGTTGGGTTTCAGTGGCGGGCAGTTGCCCTGCGCGTCGACCGCCAGCTCGAAATGCCAGATCTCGTTCGCATAGATCTGACACAGCCCGAACTGGCGGCCGTTGGCGATCAACCACTGGTCTGCCGCGACCGGACCGATGTCGATCGCCTGGCCCATGACGTGCTTGGACACCTCGGGGGTCGCGACGAACTCCGCAGCCTTCTCCACGCTGCCATAGGTCTGTATGCCGTCGTCGAACAGCCGCTGCTGAAAGCCCTTCGACCGCCAGCCCGAGGTCACCATGATCTGCACCCCGTCGGCCTCGGCGGCGCGGGCCGCGTTCTGCACGGCAGTCAGCAGTGCCGGATCGAGCTGCGAGAGAATGGGATTGGCGGTGTCGAACGGGGACAGCATGGTGCCGTCGGGCAACCAGCCGCCGGTGGTGTCGACGGCCGACGAGCCGATGCTGAGAGTGTCGGCGGCAGGCGCCGGCGGGATGGGGGCGGGCGGGACTGTGATGCTGGTCTGGACGAGCATCACGTCGGGCGGATGTCCGCACGCCGACAGCAGCGTGACAGTAAGCGCGCCACCGATCACCGCGAGCGCGCGCGGAATACCAGAAATTGCCGCGTGTCGGCGTGCAGACTCGCGCGCTCGCGGGGCGGGCGACACCGGACTAATCCCGCCCCGAGAGGATGCAGAATTCGTTGCCCTCGGGGTCGGCGAGCACCACCCAACTCTGCTCGCCCTGACCGATGTCGACCCGGCGCGCCCCCAGACCGACCACCCGCTCGACCTCCGCTGCCTGATCGTCGGGGGTGAAGTCGAAGTGGATCCGGTTCTTGGCCGCCTTGCCTTCGGGCACCGCGAGAAAGAGCCAGTCCGGACCGACGCCGCCGGGAGCCCGCAACGCGACGTCACCGTCCTCGGTGTCCTCGGCGTGCCAGCCCAGCACCTGCGACCACCACGCAGCCAGCGCGTGCGTGTCGGCGGAATCGATGCAGATGTCACTGAATCTCAAACCCATTGCGCCAGTTCCTTCTTCATTACCTTGCCCATCGCGTTGCGGGGCAGGCTGTCCACGATGCGCACTTCCCGAGGACGCTTGTGAACCGAGAGTTGCTGTGCGACGTGCTCGATCAGTTCGTCAGGCTGGGCGCTGCCCACCACGAACGCGACGATGCGCTGCCCGAGATCCTCATCCGGCGCCCCGATCACCGCGGCCTCCTGCACACCGGGGTGGCCGAGCAGCACGGTCTCGATCTCACCGGCGCCGATGCGGAATCCACCGCTCTTGATGAGGTCGACGGACTCGCGGCCGACGATCCGGTGCATGCCGGCGGGATCGATGACCGCTACGTCGCCGGTGCGGTACCAGCCGTCGTCGCCGAGCACCTCGGCGGTGGCGTCGGCCCGGTTGAGGTAACCCTCGAACAGTGTCGGGCTCTGCACGTGCAACTGCCCGATGCTCTCCCCGTCGTGAGCGGCGCCTGCACCGTCCTCGGCCACCAGGCGCGTCTGAACACCGTTGAGCGGCAATCCCACCCAGCCCGGCCTGCGCTCCCCCGACGCCAGCGTGCTCAGGGTGATCAATGTTTCGGTGCTGCCGTACCGCTCGACGGGCTGATGCCCGCTCAGCGCGGAGAGCCCGTCGAACACCGGCACGGGAAGTCCCGCGCTGCCCGACACCAGCAGGCGCGCCGGCGCCAGCGCCCGCGCCGCGTCTCCGTCGGCGACGATGCGCGACCACACCGTCGGCACCGCGAACAGCAACGAACCGCCGAACTCGCTCACCGCCTGCGCATACAGCGCCGGCGTGGGTTTCCCGGTGTGTACGAAGCGGTTTCCGATCCGCAGCGACCCCAGCAGCCCGAGAACCAGACCGTGCACGTGGTACATCGGCAGGCCGTGCACCAGGGTGTCGTCCGGTGTCCACTGCCAGGCGTCCGCGAGCATGTCGATGTCGGCGGCGATCGCGCGGCGACTGACCACCACGCCCTTGGGCAGCCCCGTCGTTCCCGAGGTGTAGATGATCATCGCCGCGGCGTTCGGCGACGGCTCGGCATAGCGATGCCACGACCGCGCGTGCAGCCGCACCGGGATGTGCGCCAGCCCGTCGGCGTCGTCGGGCAGATCACCCAGCCAGGCCTGCGCACCGGAATCGGTGAGGATGTGCCGCCGTTCGGCGGCACCGACGTCGGCGGGTACCGGCACGAACGGCACCCCGGCGATCAGGCAGCCCGCCACGGCGAGCACCGTCGCCGCGGTCGGCCGGGCCAGCACGGCGACGCGCGACGCGCCGCCCACCCGCTCGGCGACCGACGTCGCGGCCCCGACCAGATCACTTCGACTCAAGGACACCCCGTCGATGCGTACCGCGTCGCCGAGGTCTGCCCCCGCCGCCACGGCCGCGGGGTTCAACGACGCCAGCAGCACAGAACGTGAGGCTACCCTCCTGGCCCGGCCATACTGGTGCGATGGATTCGATCCGGGCTGTGCAGACGCGTGAGGTGTACCGGAACAACTGGATGACGGTTCGCGAAGACGACATCCGCAGGCCGGACGGCAGCACCGGGATCTACGGTGTCGTCGACAGGCCGACGTATGCGCTGGTGATCGCCCGCGACGGCGAGCGCTTCCACTTCGTCGAGCAGTTCCGCTATCCCCTCGGCCTACGACGCTGGGAGTTCCCCCAGGGCACCGCGCCGGGCCGCGTCGAACTCGACGTCACCGAGCTCGCGGCGCGCGAGCTGCGGGAGGAGACGGGGCTGCGTGCCGACACGATGACCGAGCTCGGGCTGCTCGACGTCGCCCCCGGGATGAGCAGCCAGCGCGGCCGCGTGTTCCTCGCGACCGGCATCACCGAGGGCCCGCACGACCGTGAACACGAGGAGCAGGACATGCGCAGCGCATGGTTCTCCCGCGCCGAGGTCGAGCAGATGATGCGCGACGGCGTCATCACCGATTCCCAGACGATCGCGGCGTGGACCCTGTTGCTCCTGTCCGGACTCTGACGGCTCGTTCCTGACCGCCCCGAGCTCCGTTCCGCCGGAACGGCATTCGCGGCGATTCGCGGCGGCTCGCGGCGTTGATGCCGATACCAAGCCGTGATGCAACCGTGCCCCAACTCGCCGTGTCGATGAGGCACCTTGACGGGTAGGGCAATTACGTTTCAACTGCCACACTGGACAACTCTGCGAGGAACCATGTCTGCCCGACGGGCGCGCCACGCGCTAGCAGCCGCGACCATTGTCGCGACCGCGTGCGTGGGCGGCGCAGCCACCGCGTCGGCGGCGCAGCCGGACTGGACCGGCCGCTACACCGTGGTGACGTTCGCGTCGCAGAAGATCGGCACCAGCATCGCCACCCAGCAGCCGGAGTCGGACTTCAGTGCCCAGTACACCTTCAGCACGTCGTGCGCCGGCCGGTGTGTGGCCACGGCTTCCGACGGGCCGGCGCCGAGCAACCCCACCATTCCGCAGCCCACTCGCTACACGTGGGACGGCAGACAGTGGATCTTCAACTACAACTGGCAGTGGGAGTGCTTCCGGGGCGACGACGTCCCCCGCGAGTACGCCTCGGCCCGGTCGCTGGTGTTCTACGCGCCCACCCTGGACGGCTCGATGTACGGGACGTGGCGCACGGAGATCCTCGAGGGCATCTGCAAGGGCACCGTGGTGATGCCCGTCGCCGCCTACCCCGTGTAACGCCCCAGACACAACGCCGGAAAGCCCCCGAAACCGCCGGCTTCGAAGATGGGTCCACACGCCCGCGTCGCGCCTCGACACGGGCGCAACAGGCGGGAGCGGGAACCTCGATGGCCACACTCACACGACTCCTGACCCAGGGCCGATCCGGCACACGACCGGTCGACGAGGTGCCACCACTGAAACGACTGCTGCCGCTGGGGATTCAGCATGTGCTCGCCATGTACGCCGGCGCGGTCGCGGTGCCGCTGATCGTCGGCGGGGCCATGGTGGGCGCAGGACAGCTGCAGCAGTCCGACATCGTGCACCTGATCATGGCCGACCTGTTCGTGGCGGGGATCGCCACCATCATCCAGGCCGTCGGGTTCTGGCGGTTCGGCGTGCGGCTGCCGCTGATGCAGGGCGTGACGTTCGCGGCGGTCGGGCCGATGATCACCATCGGCGTCAACCACGGCATCACCACCATCTACGGGTCGGTGATCGCATGCGGGCTGTTCATGATGCTGCTCGCCCCCGTGTTCGGGAAACTGATCCGTTTCTTCCCACCGCTGGTGACCGGCACCATCATCCTCATCATCGGGGTATCGCTGATGCGGGTGGCCGCCGGCTGGTTCGGCGGCGGGACGGCCGAGGGCGCCGACTTCGGCTCGCCCGCGGCGATCGGCATGGGCTTTTTCACCCTCGGTGTCATCATCGCGATCGAACGTTTCGCCCCCGAGAGCCTGCGGCGGGTCTCGATTCTGCTCGGCCTGCTGATCGGCACCGTCGTGGCCGTTCCGTTCGGCATGACGAACTGGGACCACATGGGCGACTACGGCTGGGTCGGCTTCGTGACGCCGTTCCAGTTCGGTCTGCCGACGTTCGAGATCAGCTCCGTCGTCGCCCTGCTGATCGTCGCGATCGTGATCATGACGGAGACGACGGGCGACATCGTGGCGGTCGGCGAGATCGTGGACGAGAAGATCACCCCGCAGCGCCTCGGCGACGGGCTGCGCGCCGACGGGCTCGGCACTGTCATCGGCGGCGTCTTCAACACCTTCCCGTACACGGCGTTCGCCCAGAACGTGGGGCTCGTCGCGATCACCGGGGTCCGCACCCGGCACGTCGCGACCGTCGCGGGCATCATCCTGGTGCTGCTCGGACTGCTCCCCAAGATGGCCGCCGTGGTCGAAGGCATTCCGCTGGCCGTGCTCGGCGGCGCCGGGGTGGCGCTGTTCGGCATGGTCGCGGCCAGTGGTGTGCGGACCTTGGCGAAGGTGCGGTTCACCAACACCAACATCCTGGTGGTGGCCCTCTCGGTGGGCGTCGCGATGCTCACCGAGGCCAAGCTGTACTACACCGACCGGTCCCTGTCGGATTCGCCGGTGAACGTGTCGCTGGATCTGTACCACCAGTTCCCCGACTGGTTCCAGACGATCTTCCACTCCGGCATCTCGGCGGGCGCCATCGCCGCGATCGTGCTGAACCTGTTGCTGAACACCGGATCTCGCGACACCGACGAAGGTGACCTGGCCGCGCACGACGCGCCGCGCGGCGCACTGCCCGACCCGCTGGACGCGTTGCGCGCCGCGGACCCGTCGACGCCGCCGGAGGACCTGGACGACCTGGCGCACAAACGCCCGGAACTGCACACGATCATCGTCACCAACCCGTCGACGGACGTGTCGACCTGCGAATGGATCAAAGAGCAGGGCAACCCGCAGGTCGACCAGGTGTACCAGAAGTGGGACGAGGTGACCGAGGGCCGGTTCTCCCGACGCAGCCGGGAATAGCGCTCAGCCGAACAATCCTTCGACGAGCGCGGTCGGAGACCCGAACCGGTGGGCAGTGACCGAGATCGCCTGCTCCCGCAGGAACGTGAGCAGCTCGACTCGGCCGGCCTCGACGACCGGCTGTGCGTACAGCGCGATATCGGCTCTGCCGTCGCTGGCCTCGGCGAATGCCTCGCGACTCCCGCCGAGCAGCCGGACTCGGGCAGGAGCGTTGCCGCGCAAGACTTTCCGCCACGCGTCCGAGTCTTCGACGCGGCACGTGATCCCGTGCGCCCGCAGCGCGTCGACGACTGGGGTGTCCAGCGGCCCCGGAGTCGAGACGGTGACCTGCGAGCCTGCCCGCACGCCCGCACCGACCACCCGCAACAGCGATGCCGTGTGGCCATCCTCGGCGCGCACCGTCACCGGGACGGGTCGGTAGCGCAGCACATTCTTTTCCGCCGCCAGACCCGTGACGTCGCGGGCGACGCCGAACTCCTGCTCCCAGCACAGGGCGTCGGACGCGAAGGACCGCGTGAGAAATTCGCGTTCGGTCAACGCGACATCGAAAGATGCTGCAGCGTCGAGCAGTTTCCGGGATGCTGCGGTGAGGGCACCGCCCTGTTCGGCGGGTGCAGTGCGCCAGTCACTGAGTCCGATCAGGTAGTTGGGACCTCCGGCCTTGGTACCGGCACCGACCGCGGACTTCTTCCAGCCGCCGAAGGGCTGACGCCGCACGACCGCCCCCACGGTCGATCGGTTCACGTAGGCGTTGCCGGCCTCGACCTGGTCGATCCAGCGTTCGATCTCGTCGCGGTCGAGGCTGTGCAGTCCCGCCGTGAGCCCGTAGTCGACCTGGTTCTGGATCGCGATTCCCGCGTCCAGGTCGTCGGCTTCGATGAGGCCGAGGACGGGTCCGAAGTATTCGGTGAGGTGGAACTCCGAGCCGCGTCGGACACCGGTCTTCACGCCGGGCGACCAGAGCCGGCCGGTGTCGTCGAGCCGCCGGGGCTCGACGAGCCACTGCTCCCCCGTCGCCAGTGTCGTCAACGCGCGCAACAGCTTTCCCTCGGCCGGCTCGATGACCGGACCCATCTGGACGGTCGGGTCGGCCGGATAGCCGACCTTCAGCGAGCTGACCGCGTCAACGAGCTGGTCCCGGAACCGAGCCGAGCGTGCCACGGATCCCACCAGAATGCCGAGCGAGGCCGCCGAGCATTTCTGCCCGGCGTGCCCGAACGCCGAATACACCAGGTCTTTGACGGCCAGATCGATGTCCGCATGCGGCGTGATCAGGATGGCGTTCTTGCCGCTGGTCTCGGCGAGCAGGGGAAGGTCAGTCCGGAACGAGCGGAACAACGCGGCGGTGTCGAACGCCCCGGTGAGGATCAGGCGGCCGACCCGCGGATCGGAGACCAGCAGTGTGCCGAGATCACTTTCGTCGACGTGCACCAGGTGCAGCGCCTCGCGGGGCACCCCGGCGTCCCACAGCGCCTGCACCATCACCGATCCGCACCGCCGGGCCTGGGTGGCGGGCTTGATGATGACGGCGCTGCCCGCGGCCAGTGCGGCCAGCGTCGAGCCGGCGGGGATCGCCACCGGGAAGTTCCACGGTGGCGTGACGACGGTGAGCCCGACCCCCACCGCGGTGGCACCGTCGACGTCGTCGAGCTTCTCGGCCAGGGACGCATAGTAATTCGCGAAGTCGATCGCCTCGGAGACTTCGGGATCACCCTGATCGAGGGTCTTACCGGTCTCCGCGGCCATCACCTCGAGCAACGCCGGGCGTGCGGCCTCCAGGGTCCCCGCCGCTCGACGCAGGATCGCGGCACGGGCCGCACCGGGCAGCGCCGACCAGTTCGTACCCGCCGAAACCCCCTCGGCGATCGCGGAATCGAGCGCGTCGGCGCTCGACACGGTGTGCTCGTCCACCAGATCCAGCCCGACCCTCGACCCCGGGATGCGGTCGGTGATCGCCCGCCCCCACGCACGGTTGCCCGGCAATGACGGGTCGGTGTCGGCGACATTCGAGAAGATCTGTCTGATCGAGGCTTTCGGGTCATCGGTGCGCCGGTCCTGGTGGCGGTTCGGCGCCGGTACGACGGCGTTGTCAGAGGTCGTGTCGAGGGCCGCCAGCGATGCGACGAACCGCTCCTTCTCCCGGTGATACAGCGTGTGGTCGCTGTGTAGTTCGAACACCGCGGACATGAAGTTCTCCTGGCTGGCCCCCTCCTCGAGCCTGCGCACCAGGTAGGCGATCGCGACGTCGAAGTCCTTCGGGTGCACCACGGGCACATAGAGCAGCAGTCCGCCCACTGTCCTGCGCACGGCCTCGGCCTGCGCCTCGGCCATGCCCAGCAGCATCTCGAAGTCGATTCGGTCCCGCACGCCGCGGCGTCCCGCCAGCGTCCACGCGTAGGCGATGTCGAACAGGTTGTGACCGGCGACGCCGATGCGCACGTTCTCGGTGCGCTCGGGTGTCAGCGCGTAGTTCAGCACCCGCTTGTAGTTGGTGTCGGTGTCCTGCTTGGTCGACCACGTCGCGGGCGGCCAGCTGTGCAGCTCTGCCTCGACGTGCTCCATCGGCAGATTGGCACCCTTGACCAGTCGGACCTTGATGCCGGCGCCACCGCGTTCCCTGCGGGCGCGAGCCCAGTCCTGCAGCCGGATCATCGCCCCCAGGGCGTCCGGCAGGTAGGCCTGCAGCACGATTCCGGCGTCGAGTCCGAGAAGTTCGGGGCGATCGAGCAGCTGCGTGAACACCGCGATCGTCATCTCCAGATCGCGGTACTCCTCCATGTCCAGGTTGATGAACTTCGCCGTCGGGGAGCTGGCCGCCAAGGTGAACAGCGGCAGCAGGCTGTGCACGACGTGGTCGACCGCGTCGTCGAACGCCCATGGCGAGTGCGGCGGCACCGTCGCCGAGACCTTGATCGAGACGTAGTCGACATCTGGACGCGCGAGCAGCCGCTCGGTGCCGTCGAGCCGGCGGGCCGCCTCACGCCGGCCCAGCACCGCTTCGCCCAGCAGATTGATGTTGAGCCCGACGCCGCGGCCGCGGATCCGCTCGATGGAGCGGCCCAGGCGAGCATCGGTGGCGTCCACCAGAAGGTGACCGACCATCTCGCGCAGCGCCCGGCGCGCGATCGGGATGACGAGGCCCGGAGCAACTAGCGACACCGCGGCGCCGAGCCGGATCATCAGACGCAGGTGCCACGGCAGGAAGCCGGGCGCGGTGCGGGCGAGATCCCGCAGGTTGGCCGCCGCGATGCGGTGGTCCTCCGGACGGATCACCCGGTCGACGAATCCGACGGTGAAGTCGAGTCCCGCAGGATCTCTCAGCAGGTCGGCGAGCCGGCGTGCCGCGGGCGCGACCGGTTGTCCGGCCGCGTCGTCGAGCCACTGCCGAACCAGCGTCTCGACGTCCGCCAGCACACCTGCGTCAGTGCTCATAGGGGTCATTTACTCATGATCCGCCCCGACGAACCTTAGAATAAAGCGATGAATACTGACCATAAAGCATAAGCAGAGATGATGAATAAGCGGCCGGATCTGCTCGACACCCGGCGCCTGCGCCTGCTGCACGAACTGAGCCTGCGCGGAACGCTGGCCGAGGTCGCCGAGGCGTTGCACCAGAGCCCGTCCTCGGTGTCACAGGCGTTGAGCCAGCTGGAACACGAGGTGGGGGTAGCGCTGCTGGAGAAGGCCGGCCGGCGGGTACGGCTCACCCCGGCCGCCGAGGTGCTGGTCGAGCACACGGCCGTCATCCTGAAGCGGCTCGAGCTGGCCGCCTCGGAGGTCGCGGCGCAACGAGAGGAGGCGTCCGGCACCGTTCGGGTGGCCGTGTTCCAGTCGGTGGCCTCGGCGTTCATGCCACAGATGCTCACCGAGTTGGCCGTCCGGCACCCGCGGCTGCGAGTCACGATGTCGCAGCGGGAGCCGGAGCAGGCGCTCTACGAGACGTGGATGCGCGAGTTCGACCTGGTGATCGCCGAGGAGTATCCGGACCACGCCGCGCGGACCTATCCCGATCTGGACCGTGAGCCGCTGACCTCGGATCTGCTTCGGCTGGCCGTTCCGCCCGCCGGGGAGCCCTGGGATCAGGTGACCTCGGTCAGCGATGCCGCACACCTGCCCTGGACGATGGAGCCGGCCGGCACAGCGTCCCGCCACTGGGCCGAACAGCTATGTCGGCGGGCCGGATTCGAACCCGATGTCCGGTTCGAAACGGACGATCTGGAGGCGCAGATCGCGCTGATCGAGAGTGGCAACGCCGTCGCGATCCTGCCGGACCTGATGCGCGTCCGACGCCGCCCGGACCTGCGCGTCATCGACGTCGACCCGCGACGGCGCTCGGTCTTCACCGCGACCCGGACCGCGCTGCGCCACACGCCGGCGATCCGCGCATGCCGTGAAGCGCTCGCCGCCGTGGCACCCAAAGACCTTGCGGTGCCCTGACTCTGCCGCGAGCCCTAAGAGGCCAATCGCTGCACCGCAGCGGCGATCCGCTCGTCCGTCGCCGTCAGCGCCACCCGGACATGCCGGGCGCCCCGCGGACCGTAGAACTCGCCCGGCGCGACCAGGATCCCGCGTTCGGCCAGCCACGCCGCCGTGTCGCGGCACGGTTCGTCGCGGGTGGCCCACAGGTACAGGCCCGCCTCGGAGTGATCGACGGTGAAGCCTGCCGCACGCATCGCGGGCAGCAGGGCGTCGCGGCGAAGGGCATAGCGCGCGCGCTGCTCGCGTTCGTGCTCGTCGTCGCCGAGGGCGGCCACCATCGCGGCCTGCACGGGACCGGGCACCATCATGCCTGCGTGCTTGCGCACCGCGAGCAACTCCGCCACCACCTCGGGATCACCGGCGACGAAACCCGCCCGATAGCCGGCCAGCGACGACGTCTTCGACAGGGAATGGATGGCCAGCAGCCCGGTGTGGTCGCCTCCGCAGACGTCCGGGTGCAGCACCGAGACCGGCGTAGCGCCCTCCCAGCCCAGCCCGAGGTAGCACTCGTCGGAGGCGACCAGGACACCTCGTTCGCGGGCCCATTCGACGACCTTGCGCAGGTGGTCGACGCCGAGCACCTTGCCGGTGGGATTACTCGGCGAGTTCAGGTACACCACCGCTGGTACCGACGGGCCCAACTGCGTCAGCGAATCGGCGCGCACCACGGCGGTTCCGGCCAAGAGGGCACCGACCTCGTAGGTGGGGTATGCCAATTCGGGCACCACGACGACGTCGGCTGCGTGCAAGCCCAGCAGCGTCGGCAGCCACGCGATCAGTTCCTTCGTTCCGATCACCGGCAGCACCGCCTCCGGAGCGAGGCCGGTGATGCCGTACCTGCGCTGCAGCGCGGCGACGGCGGCGTCCCGCAACGCGGGGGTGCCGTGGGTGGTCGGGTAGCCGGGCGCCGACCCGGCCGCAGCGAGGGCGTCGCGGATCACCGGCGCCACCGCGTCGACGGGAGTTCCCACCGACAGGTCGACGATGCCGTCGGGATGCGCCCGGGCCGCCGCGGTCACGTCGGCGAGGGTGTCCCAGGGGAACACCGGCAGAGACGCCGACTTCGACGGCCGGCTGGGTCGCCCAGACGACTGAGTCAGGCTCTCAGTCCTCACCCTGCGGGGGCAGATCCTTGATGGCCTGCGGGTCGTTGTCGGTCTGACCAACCTTCGATGCGCCGCCGGGCGATCCCAGCTCAGCAAAGAAGTCCGCATTGTGCTGCGTGTAACCGCTCCACTGGTCCGGCACGTCGTCTTCGTAGTAGATGGCCTCGACGGGGCAGACCGGCTCGCAGGCGCCGCAGTCGACGCACTCATCCGGGTGGATGTACAGCATGCGAGCACCCTCGTAGATGCAGTCGACAGGGCATTCTTCGATGCACGCCTTGTCCTTAACGTCGACGCATGGTTCGGCGATCGTGTACGTCACGAAGGTCTCCTCAAGTCCTCTCGAACTACCTGTCCAGTGGGCTGCTGTCTAGGCCGGCACAACTGTCGACCGCGAACGGTCTGAGCAAGTATCCCTGCTGCTAGCTGGACGCGTGTCTCAGTGTGCCCTAACTTCGACGCAACCGCGGTTTAGGGGTTGCGCGTGGTTACAGATACTAAACGTCCCATTTACCCTCCGCCTAGTTGCCACACCGCTGTGCACTCCGGTGCAGTGCAACTAGTTGCATAGGGTCACGGCAACGTCTTACGCTCCTGCCGTGGCACTTCCGCACGCGATCCTGGTGTCGCTCTGCGAGCAGTCGGGTTCCGGATACGAGCTCGCGCACCGGTTCGACCGCTCGATCGGCTTCTTCTGGGCGGCCACCCACCAGCAGATCTACCGCACCCTGCGCACCATGGAGGGCCAGGGATGGGTGCGTGTCACCCACGTGACCCAGCACGGCCGACCCGACAAGAAGGTCTATACGGTCTCCGCCGCCGGCCGTGTCGAGCTGGCGCGCTGGATCGGCGCACCCCTGGAAGGCCGCGGCGGGTCGGTGGCCGACAACCGGACCCGTGACCTCGCGGTCAAAGTCCGTGGCGTCGCCTACGGCGACGTCGAGGCGTTGCACGCTCAGGTGGTGGCGCTGCGCACCGAACGCGCCGACCTGCTCGATGCCTACCGCGGCTTCGAGAAGTCCCAGTTCCCCGATCCGGGTGCGCTGTCGGGCTCAGCCCTGCATCAGTACCTGGTGCTGCGGAGCGGAATCTGGGCCGAAGAAAGTGCCATCGGCTGGCTCGACGAGGTGGCGACGGCTTTGGGGACGACATGACGAACGCCGACTCGCCTTTTCCACACCTGTTGTCGCCGTTGCACCTCGGCTTCACGACACTGCGCAACCGCGTCGTGATGGGGTCGATGCACACCGGTCGGGAGGACCGCGCCAAGGACACCGACCGGCTGGCCGAGTATTTCGCCGAGCGCGCCCGAGGCGGGGTCGGCCTGATCATCACCGGCGGCTATGCGCCCAATCGCACCGGGTGGCTGCTGCCCTTCGCGGCGCAGATGACATCGCCCTCGGATGCGCGACGGCACCGTCGCATCACCGGACGTGTGCACCACGCGGGCGGCAAGATCCTGTTGCAGATCCTGCACGCCGGGCGCTATGCGTTCCATCCGCTCTCGGTCAGCGCGTCGTCGATCAAGGCTCCCACCAACCCCTTTCGGCCTCGTGCGCTCCGCGACGTCGACGGGACGATCGACGACTTCGTCCGTAGCGCCGTGCTGGCCCGCGAGGCGGGATACGACGGGGTCGAGATCATGGGCAGCGAAGGCTATCTGCTCAATCAGTTCCTGGCACCGCGGACCAACAAGCGCACGGACGCATGGGGCGGCACTCCGGAGAAGCGACGCCGGCTGCCCGTGGAGATCGTGCTCCGCACCCGCGAGGCCGTCGGCGCGGAGTTCATCATCTGTTACCGGCTGTCGATGGCCGACTACGTCGAGGACGGCCAGAGCTGGGACGAGATCGTGGCTCTGGCAACCGAAGTCGAGGCAGCAGGGGCGACTCTGATCAACACCGGCATCGGCTGGCACGAGGCGCGGGTGCCCACAATCGTGACGTCGGTACCCAACAGCGCCTTCGTCGACATCACGCACGCGGTCGCCGGGCACGTCCGTATCCCGGTGATCGCGTCGAACCGGATCAACATGCCGCAGGCCGCCGAGCAGATCCTCGCCGAGACGAATGCCGGCCTCGTGTCGATGGCCCGCCCGCTGCTGGCCGACCCGGACTGGGTACGCAAGGCGGCCGCGGACGCGGCTGACGACATCAACACGTGCATCGCATGCAACCAGGCGTGCCTGGATCACGTTTTCGTGCACAAGACGGTGTCGTGCCTGCTCAATCCCCGTGCCGGTCACGAGACCACGTTGATCCTCGGGCCGACGCGGCGCACCAGGCGGGTCGCCGTCGTCGGCGCCGGACCCGCAGGCCTGGCCGCCGCCGTCACCGCCGCGCAGCGCGGGCACAGCGTCACCCTTTTCGAGGCCCGGTCCGCGATCGGCGGCCAATTCGATTTGGCGCGGAGGATTCCCGGCAAGGAGGAGTTCGGCGAGACGATCCGCTACTTCACCCGGATGCTCGACAAGCATGGCGTGACCGTGCGACTGGGTACCCGCGCCGACGTCGAGCAGCTGACCGGATTCGACGACGTGGTGCTCGCCACCGGCGTGGCACCGCGCATGCCCGCCATTCCCGGGATCGAGCACCCGATGGTGCTGTCGTACGCGGAAGCGATTACTGGCAGGCCTGTTGGCAAGACCGTTGCCGTGATCGGCGCGGGCGGAATCGGCTTCGACGTCAGCGAGTTCCTGACCACCGAGCACTCCCCCACACTCAATCTCAAGGAGTGGAAGGCGGAGTGGGGTGTGGTCGATCCGCAAGAGGCGCGCGGCGCGCTGACCACGGCGCTGCCCGCCCCTGCGGCACGCGAGGTGTATCTGCTGCAGCGCACCAAGGGGCCGCAGGGCCGCAAGCTCGGCAAGACGACGGGTTGGGTGCACCGGGCGTCGTTGCGGGCCAAGGGTGTTCATCAGCTGTCCGGGGTGAACTACGAACGCATCGACGACGGTGGTCTACACATCAGTTTCGGGCCGAAGCGCGCCGACCCGCGGCTGCTTGCGGTGGACAACGTGGTGATCTGCGCGGGCCAGGAGTCGGTGCGCGAACTCGACGACGGCCTGCGCCGCTGCGGGGTGACTCCCCACGTCATCGGCGGCGCAGCACTGGCCACGGAACTCGACGCCAAGCGAGCGATCCGCGAGGGCACCGAACTCGCCGCCCGCCTGTGACACGCTCGCTACCCCAGCGGCTGGTACGCGACCCGGCTCACGCGAAAGTGCGGCACGTGATCGGTGGGCCCCGGCCGGTCGGGAAAGTCGAACACCCCGAGAATCACCATCATCGGATAGTCGGGTGCCTGGTCCGCCGTCCGCGTCGTGACGCCGTCGATCGTCCACTCGACCGCGCCCGGACGCCAGCGCACGGCATAGGTGAGTGACTGCTCGACGTCGATGTCGCGCACGTCGGCCGAGAAATCCTCCCGCAGCGCCGGGTCACGGAATCGGTGGATCCCCTGCCCCACCGCCGCGCGACCGTCGACCACGGTGTCACCGAAGATCTCCATCACGCAGATCTCGCCGCACCGGTCGGGTTCGTCCTCCAGGCCGACCATCCACGCCGAGAACATCGAGCGCGGGCTCAGCTGCGCCGAGCACGTGACGGAGATGGTGCCGAACTGCGGCACGAAACCGAGAACGGTGGGTTGTTCCTCGCGCACGACCAGACCATCGCGGAACGGCTGAGGCGCGTCGGTGGATCCCACCGGTCCCGAGCGATTCGCGCTCTGGACCGCCGAGACGCGCAGCGGCCCGTCGTGCAGGTCCGGACACCACAGTGGTTGGGCGAGTGGGATCGACAGATCAAGCCCGTCGGGGCCGGTGTCGAACGTGGCAGCGGCCGCATCACGCGAGCTCCATGCGGGCATGTAGGCCGCGGTCCAGACGGCGGAGTCGAGGCGGCGGAATCGCTCGTCGAAAGGGACGCTCGGCACCTCGGCAGAATAGCCCGGGAATTGATTCGGACTATGGTCCGTTTAGGATGTGTACCCGTCGGCGCCGCCGGCCCCCTGTTCGAGAAAGAGGCACGTCATGACCACCGCCACCACGCAACTGCCCACCGGCACCTGGGCGATCGATCCCGTCCACTCCTCCGTCGCCTTCTCCGTACGTCACCTCATGGTGAGCAAGGTTCGAGGTGTGTTCGACACCTTCAGCGGCGCGATCACCGTCGCCGAGGACGGCACCCCGTCGGTCAGCGCCGAAATCGCCGTGGATTCGATCGACACCCGCAACGAGCAGCGCGACGCCCACCTCAAGGCTGCAGACTTCTTCGACGCCGAGAAGTTCCCGGTCGCGACGTTCGTGTCCACCGGCGTGCGCGCCGACGGCGACCGCTATGTTCTCGACGGCGATTTCACGCTCAAGGGCATCACCAAGCCGATCTCCCTGGACCTCGAGTTCAACGGAGTGAACCCGGGCATGGGACACGGTGAGGTGGCCGGGTTCGAGGCGTCGGTTGTCCTGAACCGCAAAGACTTCGGCATCGACATCGACATGCCGCTGGAGACCGGCGGCGCCGTCGTCGGCGACAAGGTGACGATCACGCTGGAGATCGAAGCTCTCAAGCAGGCGTAACGCGACGCCCACGAAGCCGCTGCGGTACCGCCGCAGCGGCTTCAGGGCGTGACGCGGTGGCTGATCTCGCCGATCTGATCGATGGTGAGCGTGAGCGTGTCTTCCGGACTCAGCCAGTGACCGTTCTCCATACCGCTGCCGCCGGGAAGCGTTCCTGTCGCGAAAAGCTCACCGGGATAGAGTTTTTCGTCACGTGATGCGTGCGCCAGCATGTCGCCTATCCCCCACTGCGGCCCGGCGCTGGATACGGTGCTGACGGTGCGGCCGTTGATGGCGACCGTGCCGCTGAGGTTGTCGATGTGCGGCAGGATCTCGTCGGCGGTGACGGCGACGGCCGACATCGACGACGCGAAATGCTTGGCCTTCTGCGGCCCCAGTCCGGTGACCATCTCGGCGCGCTGGACGTCGCGGGCGCTCAGGTCGTTGACGACGACGAATGCGCCGATGGCCCCGAGCGCCTCCGTCGGGGTCGCGTTGTACAGCGGAGCCTTGAGGACGAAGCCGATCTCCAGTTCGTAGTCCAGCGCGGCGGAGTACGACGGGAACGCCACCGGCGTTCCGCTGGGCACGAAGCTCAGATGGTTCGACATGTAGTAGATCGGCTGCCGGTAGAACAGCGGCTTCGGCTTGAACGGCGGGAACGTCTTCTTCGTCAGCTTCTCGAAGGCCGCGGCCACCGGTGCGGCGGCCGGCATGAAGCGGCCCACCAGCCCGCGGGCCGCGTCGACGGCGTGCTTCTCGTGGACCATGAAGTCGCGGAATGACGCCGGCTGACACGGCAGCACGTGCCCCGACAGATCCTGATGACGATAGGCGTTGGCCAGCTCCCAGTCCGGGGCGAACACCGCGCCGCCGAGCACCGACGGATCCGGCGCGGGCCCCCAGGATCCGTCCGCAGCGAGGGCCTGCAGTTCCAGTCGGTCATCGACGATCACGCGGCGCAGCTTCATGCGTCCGTCCTACCAGCCGGGCGGTGCACCGTGCGCGCTCGCGGGCCGCGAGCGTGCGCATGGTGCGCCCAGATGCCGGCGTGTCGCCCGCAGACACGCACGCTCGCGCGGGAGAGCTCAGGCGGCCAGAGGTGAGTAGTCGGTGCTGCGCTGCCGCGCCGGGCGACCGATGCCCTCGGCGATGGCGACGAGCTCCGCGGCCGTCTTGGCCGAGCCGTTCTCCGAACCCGCCATCCGCGAGATGGTCTCTTCCATCAGCGTGCCGCCGAGGTCGTTGGCGCCGCCGTTGAGCATCACCTGCGTGCGCTCGACGCCCAGCTTCACCCAGCTGGTCTGGATGCTGGGAATCCGGCCGTGCAGCATGATCCGCGCCAGGGCATGCACAGCACGGTTGTCGCGGTGTGTCGGACCGGGTCGGGCGCCCCCCGCCAGATACAGCGGCGAGGACTGGTGCACGAACGGCAAGGGCACGAACTCGGTGAACCCGCCGGTGCGGTCCTGGATGCCCCGCAGCACATTCAGATGGCCCACCCAGTGCTTCGGGGTGTCGACGTGGCCGTACATCATCGTCGAGCTCGAGCGCAGTCCCACTTCGTGCGCGGTGGTGACGACCTCGATCCACATCGACGTCGGCAGCTTGCCCTTGGTCAGCACCCAGCGCACCTCGTCGTCGAGGATCTCGGCGGCGGTCCCGGGGATGGTGTCCAGCCCGGCCTCCCGCAGCGAGGTGAGCCACTCGCGAATCGACATGCCGCTTTTGGTGACACCGTTGGCGATCTCCATCGGCGAGAACGCATGCACGTGCATCGACGGCACCCGGGCCTTGACCGCACGCACCAGGTCGGCGTAGCCGGTGACGGGCAGTTCGGGGTCGATGCCGCCCTGCATGCACACCTCGGTGGCCCCGGCGACGTGCGCCTCCCATGCGCGCTGGGCGACCTCGTCGGTCGACAGCGAGAAGGCATCGGCGTCGCCCTTGCGTTGCGCGAACGCGCAGAACCGGCAGCCGGTGTAGCAGATGTTGGTGAAGTTGATGTTGCGGTTCACCACGAACGTCACGTCGTCGCCGACGACGTCGCGCCGCAGCGAATCGGCCAGTGCGGTAACGGCTTCCAGCGCGGGACCGTCAGCGGTGGCCAACGCAAGGTACTCGTCGTCCGAGCAACCCGCCGGGTCGCGCTCCGCGGAGCGCAACGCCGCAAGCACATCGGTGTCGATACGTTCCGGCGCGCGCGCCGCGAGCTCTTCGACCTTGGCCCGGATGGACTCCCAGTCGCCGAACGCATCGCCGAGGTCACTGCGGGTTTCGGTCAGACGGCCTTCGGTGTCGATGGCCGAATGCAGATCGGTGCGCCCCAGCGACTCCGTGGCCTCGTCGGGTTCCTGCCACGGCCGACCGACCGGATTGACGTCGAGCGCCAGGCCGGTGTCGGGATCGGCCAGCGCCGCGACGTGGCCGAACACCCGTGGGTCGATCCACCCGCCGCCGGCCTGCACGTACTGCGGCTGCGCGGTGAGGCGCTGCACCAGGTCGTAGCCGGCTTCGCCGGTCACCTCGGCCAGTTCGTCGAGTGCGGGCCACGGCCGTTCCGGGTTGACGTGATCGGGCGTGAGCGGTGAGACACCGCCCCAGTCGTCCACACCGGCGCCGATCAGCGCCAGGCACTCCTCGCGGGACACCAGGTTCGGCGGCGCCTGGATCCGGACCTTGGGGCCCATCACCAGTCGCGTGACGGCGATGGTGGCCAGGAAATCGTCCAGCCCCGCATCCGGCGTCGACGACATCGCGGTGTGGTCCTTGGCGCGGAAGTTCTGCACGATCACTTCCTGGACGTGCCCGAACTCCTTGTGCGAGCGGCGAATCGCGTGCACGGTCTCGGCGCGCTCGGTCAGGGTCTCACCGATGCCCACCAACAGTCCCGTGGTGAACGGGATCGCCAGCCGGCCCGAGTCGTCGAGCGTCCGTAGACGCACCGCGGGATCTTTGTCGGGGCTGCCGTAGTGCGCCAGGCCCTTGGTCTCGAACAGCCGCCTCGACGTGGTCTCCAGCATCATGCCCATCGACGGGGCCACCGGCTTCAGCCGTGACAGCTCCGACCACGACATGACACCGGGGTTGAGATGCGGCAGCAGCCCGGTCTCTTCCAGCACCCGGATCGCCATGGCCCGCACATAGTCCAGCGTGGAGTCGTAGCCCCGTTCGTCGAGCCACTGCCTGGCCTCGTCCCAGCGCGCCTCCGGCCGGTCACCGAGGGTGAACAGCGCTTCTTTGCAACCCATTTCGGCGCCGCGGCGGGCCACGTCGAGGATCTCGTCGGGCTCCATGAACATGCCCTTGCCGGCGGCGCGCAACTTCCCGGGCACCGTGACGAACGTGCAGTAGTGACATGTGTCGCGGCACAGGTGGGTCACCGGGATGAAGACCTTGCGCGAATAGCTGACCGGAAGCCGCCCCGACGCGCCGCGCCGGCCTGCGGCCTCCAGGCCCGCATCACGAACCCGCGCCGCGGACGCGCACAGGTCGGCCAGGTCGTCGCCACGCGCCGTCAGCGCGATCGCGGCCTCGTCGACATTCAGGGCCACCCCGTCGCGGGCGCGCCGCAGCACTCGACGGAGGGCGGCAGGAGTTGGCGTGCCGGACTTGGGGGGAAGCACCGGGCTGGGCAGATCAGCGCCGCGCTGGGTGTTCAGAGCCACTTCCCTGTAACCCCGGCGTCGTCGCGGATCATCCGCGCGTCCCACTATCTGAAACAGAGTGCGCTCGCCATCGGGACATGGGGATCACAGTAGTCACCTGACGCCGCGGGTGGAGCCCGCCCCGGCGGTCGGGGGCTGACGCATGAGCATCCACGCGGCCGGCAGCGCCCCCAGCGCGACCAGCAGCACCGGTCCGAATTCCATGATCCCGGTCCCGCCGAAGACGATGTCCTCGCCCGGGTTGACGATGGTGAACATGACGACGGTCGCCAGCCACGTCCACAGCGGCAGCGCGGCGAGCCGCGGATTGGACGTCCACTGCAGCGCGACCCACACCATCGCGGCGTTCAGGACACCGCTGATCAACGCGCTGATGGGGAACGGCACGGGGCCGATACGCAGAGGGAGGAAGAACACCGCCATCAGGGCGGACAGCACGCCGTCGAGACCGAGGGCGGCCAGGACCAGGAATCGGAGCCGGTCGGACGCCGGCAGGGTCGGCGTCGTCAGGTCGGAATGCTGTCGAGCACCGAGACGAGCGAGCCGACAACCCACTGGAAGCTGTCGAGGCGGTCCTGCCAGTGCTGCAGGTTGGGATCCAGGTCCGGGTCCATGTCGTTCCCCTCCGTGCGCGGTCAGTTGCGGGCAGCCTACCCGGTCGGGGCCGTGTCAACCCAGACTCAGCCCCGCCAGCAGATCGGTTTCCCAGCCGCGCTCGTCGCGTGGGCCCGCGGTGCCCTCGGCGAGCACGTAGTACTCGGTCGAATCGATGGGCAGCGCCAGGTTGTTCGACAGCGCGAAGCTGCGCCCGTCGGGTGCGACGCTCACCTGCGTGGCGTGCGCCCGCAGCGCCGCCACCCGGGCAGCCTCGTGCTCGGTCAGGTCCAGCGCCGCGTCGATCGCGTCGTCGGCGAAACCGAACTGCGGCAGATCCTCGGCGGACACCCTGATCCACCCCTGCGGCACGTCGCCCATCGCGTTCAGTCCGTCCGCCAGGGCCGTCGCCGACGTCACCGTCCAGTAGAACTTGGGCACCTCCCAGGTCGACGCCGCCACCGCGGCCGTCGTGACCCGGTGAGTGTGGATGTGGTCCGGGTGTCCGTAGCCGCCGTCCTCGTCGTAGGTGACGACGACGTGCGGGCGCAGCTCGTCGATGGCCTCGGCCAGCAGCCGGACCTGCTCGGCGAAGTGACCGTCGACGAACCGTTGCTGCTGCCGCGCCGGCGTGCCGTCCATCCCGGAATCACGCCAGCGCCCCGCCCCGCCCAGATACCGAGGACGATCCACCCCCAGCGCGGCGAGCGCCGCGGTCAGTTCGCCGATGCGATAGCCGCCGAGCTGGTCGGCGTGGTCGACGGCCAGCTGGGCCCACTGATCGCCGATGACCTCACCTTCTTCCCCGAGCGTGCATGTGATGACCTGCACCTGTGCGCCGCGGGCGACATAGTGCGCGATGGTGGCACCGGTGGTGATGGTCTCGTCATCGGGATGGGCATGGACGAAAAGCAGTCGCGCGGTCTCCATCTGAGACAGCTTGCCCGTTCTTCTGCCGTCGCCGTCGCCCGACCTGGCATAGATTCCCCTGGTGACCCGCCGCGCCGTGCAGTTCGGGTGCGCGGTCGTGGTCGTCGGCCTGCTCGCAGGGGTGGCCGGGGCAGCCACCACGCTCCTGCTGCACGGCGTCGAGCACCTCACCTACCACTACGATTTCGGCACGCTGCTCAGCGGAGTGGAAAGCAGCAGTCCGGTCCGGCGCGCCGTCGGCCCGATGCTCGGCGGTGCGCTGGCCGGGTGGGGGTGGTGGGCGCTTCGGCGCCGCTGCGAGGTGCCGCCGTTGTCGGCGACGCTGAGCGGGCAGCGACCGGTGCCGCGGGCGGCATTCACGCTCGACGCCGCCCTGCAGGTGCTGCTCGTCGGAGCGGGCGCCTCGCTGGGCCGGGAAGGTGCGCCGCGTCAGCTGGCCGCCGCCTGGAGCGACATCGGGACCGCCCGCCTCGCGCTCACCGCCGCAGACCGCAGGATTCTGCTGGCGTGCGCGGCCGGTGCGGGCCTCGGGGCGGTCTACAGCGTGCCGTTGGGCGGAGCGGTGTTCGCCGCGCGCATCCTGCTGGGCACGTGGCAGCCGCGGGCTCTCGGGACTGCGCTGATCACGTCGAGCATCGCGGTCGCCGTGGCCGCACCCGTCACCCATCTGGAGCATCCGCTGTCCTGGCCGCAGGCCGACCTGTCCTACCTGCTCGGGTTCCTGGCGCTGGCGCTCGCCCCGCTCGCCGCCGCGGTGGGGCTGGCGTTCGGCCGCGTGATGGACTCCGCCCCGACATGGAAGCTGCGCTCCTGGATGGTGATTCCGGGCATCGCGGCGGCTGGGTTGCTGACCGGCGTCTGCTCGATCTGGCTCCCCGAACTGCCCGGCAACGGTCGCAGCATCCTGCAGGTCAGCATGAGCAGCGGGCTCACGCTCACGTCCGCGGGGCTGATACTGCTGCTCAAACCGCTGCTGACCACGCTGTTTCTGCGGGCGGGGGCCGTGGGCGGCCTCCTCACACCGGCGTTGGCCACCGGGGCCGCCGCCGGGTCGCTGGTGGCGCTGGCGCTCAACCAGTGGGCGGGCACCGACCTGCATGTGGCAGCCGTGTCGCTGAGTTGTGCCGCTGGCGTGTTGGCGATCACCCAGCGGTCGCCGTTGTTCGCGGCGCTGTTCGTCTGGGAACTCGCGCGGCCGCCGCTATGGCTGCTGCTGGTGTTCGCCGTCGGAGCGTTCGCGTCGTACGGCCTCGTGGAGCTGCGCCGGCGGCGTCAGGACGCTACTGCGGAAGCTTGACCCAGCTGCCTGCGTCGCCGACGATCCCGACCGGGACCGCGCCGGTGAGGCTGACGTGCGCAACGCTGGGACCGGCGGCGACGATGGTCGTGTCCTGCAGGATCGGCAGCACTGTCGACATCTCCCACAACCGCGGCTCGACCTCGTCGATCACCCTGCCGATATCGGCGGTGCCCGCCAGCGCCGCATCAATTCGCGGCTGGATGCGGCTGTCGCAGATGCCGGTGATGTTGCTCGGGGCCTGCACCAGCTGACCGGCTTCCGGCGCCGGGGTGGGCGACGTCTGGGTGGTCTGAGTGGGCTGGGTGGTCTGGGTCCGTGGCGGCGACGACGGTGCGGGCGGCGGATCCGTCGTGGGCGACGGTGAGCCCGGGCTGGTTTCCACCGCCGTCGCTTCCAACGCGGGGCAGCCGTACCGCGACGCCAGCGCAGTCGCCAGGTCACCGCCGGCCGGATGCCAACCGACGACCGCGTCGACGGTGTTGTTGACGAGCGCGTCGCTGTAGAGCGTCACGGGATCCAGCGACGACACCGACGCCGCGATACCGACGCTGCGCAGCTGGTCGGCGGCGGTGTTCGCGACCGCGACCGCGGTCGGGTCGTTGGCGGCGACGCCGACGACGAACGTCAACGGCTCACCGTCCTTGGTGAGCCGGCCCCGGTTGTTGTCCGGCGGGCCGCCGGGCGAGGGCGGGGTGGACGTCTCGGGCTGCTCGATCTGGTAGCCGGCGCCGCCGAGCAGGGCCATCGCCTCCTCGCGCGTCATCGCGGGCGGAGCGGTCGGCACATAGCCGGGATCGGACGGCGAGCGCACCTGTGCCTGCGCCAGCGTCACGGTGTTGTCGTCGCCCGCGCCGACAGCGGCCAGCAGGTCGACGTCGACGAGGCCGAGGATGGCCTTGCGGACCTGGATGTCGGCCAGTGTCGGCTGCTGGGCCCGCAGCGTCATCTGCATGACCCGCGGCGTGACGATGCGCGCGGTCCGGACATCGGGGATCGCCGAGAGCTGCGCGAACACCGCGGACCCTCCGTGCACCTGCGCGACCTGGGTGTCGCCGTTGCGGATCGAGTCGGCCAGCGCGGCCGCTGATCCACCGCGACGGAACAGGATCAGATCAGGGGTGGCGGGCTCACCCCAATAGCGGTCGTTGCGGGCCAGCAGGATCTCGTCGCGCTGCGGATCGATGGTGTCCACCCGGAACTGTCCGCCGGTCACCGGAAGCGCCTGGGCGAGTCCGGCGGCGAATCCGCCGGGGACGTCCTTGACGATGTGGGCGGGCAGGATGTCGTTGAACAGCTCCCGCCACGCCGGGTAGGGCTGGGCGAACGTCACGACCGCCGTCTTGCCGCCTTCGACGGACTGCACCCCGGTGATCAGGTCGTAGCCCGCGGGGTCCACTGCGCCGGGCTGGCTGACCATCTGCCGCCACAGATACCAGTAGTCGTCGGCGCCGATCGGCGCGTTGTCGGTCCATTGGGCTTCCGGACGGATCTTGTAGGTGACGGTGAAGGGTTCCTCGCTGGTGACCTCCGCCGATTCCAGCAGCGTGGAGTCCATCTCCCAGCGGGATCCGGTCGGTGTCCGGGTGTCGGGAATCGGCCGGAACGAGCTCGGCAGCACCAGCGAGCTGATCGCAGCGTTCACCGGGGACTGGTCGGACAGCAGGTGCGAATTGAAGCCGGGACCGATGGAGTCGATGGCCATGATGATCTGCGTGGCCTTCATCGGCGGCGGCGGCGTGGACTCGGTGGTGTCGGTGCTCTGCGGCGCGGGGGGCGGGCTCACGGTGCATCCCGTCAGCACCAACATCAGCGCGACCGCGCAGGTCAGCAAGCGGCGGGCGGTCGGCACGCTCTTCAGGGTATCGACCGCCGTGGCGCGCTCTGCGGAACGTCGGGTTCGGCCTGCGCCGGCCGGCGTCCGTCGGCTGTGGGTCCAGGGCGGGCGGCGGCGCGGATGTCCGCCCGCTGCGCACCCTCGGTGAGCGGTCAGCCGCGAGCCTTGGCGCGCGACTTGGCCCTGGCGCGCAGCGACGCCGTCAGCTCCACCTTGCGCACCCGGACGATCTCCGGCGTGACCTCGACACACTCGTCCTCTGCGCAGAACTCCATGGCCTGCTCGAGGCCCAGCTCCAGTGGGCGCGCCAGGGTCTCGAAGACGTCGGCGGTCGACGACCGCATGTTGGTGAGCTTCTTCTCGCGGGTCGCGTTGATGTCGAGGTCTTCCGCGCGCGGATTGATGCCGACCACCTGACCCTCGTAGGTGTCGTCACCAGGAGAGACGAAGAACTGGCCGCGATCGGCCAGCTGGGTCATTGCGAACGGCGTGATCTTGCCGGTGCGGTCGGAGACCAGCGAGCCGGTGTGGCGCGCCCGGATCTCGCCCGCCCAGGGGCGGTAGCCCTCGAACACCGCGTTGGCGATGCCGGTGCCGCGGGTCAGCGTGAGGAAGTCGGTCCGGAACCCGATCAGTCCGCGGCTGGGGACGATGAAGTCCATCCGCACCCAGCCGGCGGCGTGGTTGGCCATCTCCTCCATGCGGCCCTTGCGGCCGGCCATCAACTGCGTGACGGCACCGACGAACTCTTCGGGGCAGTCGATCGTCATCGCCTCGAACGGCTCGTGCAGCTTGCCGTCGACGGTCCGGGTGACCACCTGCGGCTTGCCGACGGTGAGCTCGAATCCTTCGCGGCGCATCTGCTCGACCAGGATGGCCAGCGCCAGCTCGCCTCGGCCCTGCACCTCCCACGCGTCGGGGCGGCCGATGTCGACGACCTTGATCGAGACGTTGCCGACCAGTTCGGAATCCAAGCGCGCCTTGACCATTCGTGCGGTCAGCTTGTGCCCGGACACCTTGCCGGCCAGCGGGGAGGTGTTGGTTCCGATGGTCACCGAGATGGCCGGCTCGTCCACCGTGATGCGCGGCAGCGCGTGCGCATGCTCGACGTCGGCCAGGGTGTCGCCGATCATGATCTCGGGCATGCCGGCGACAGCGACGATGTCACCGGCGACGGCTTCGTCGGTGGAGGTCCGCTCCACACCCTCGGTGGCCAGCAGTTCGGTGATCTTGGCATTGGTGATGACGGGGTGGCCGTCCACCTCGCGCATCCACGCCACCTGCTGGCCCTTACGGATGCGGCCCTTGTAGATGCGGATCAGCGCGAGGCGTCCCAGGAACGCCGACGCGTCGAGGTTGGTGACGAGCGCCTGCAGCGGCGCCTCCGGATCACCCTGCGGCGGCGGGATGTGCTCGAGCAGCACGTCGAAGAGCGGGTCGAGGTTCTCCCCCTCGGGGTTCTCCCCGTTCGCGGGCTCGGTGGTGCTGGCGATGCCGGCGCGGCCCGAGGCGTACAGCGTGGGCAGTCCGAGTGCGAACTCGGCCGCCTTCTGTGCTTCCTCGTCGAGATCGGAGGCCACGTCGAGCAGCAGGTCGTGGCTCTCGGAGACGACCTCGGCGATGCGGGCGTCGGGACGGTCGGTCTTGTTGACGCAGACGATCACCGGTAGATGCGCCGTCAGGGCCTTGCGCAGCACGAAGCGGGTCTGCGGCAGCGGGCCCTCCGATGCGTCGACCAGCAGCAACACCCCGTCGACCATGGACAGACCGCGTTCCACCTCGCCACCGAAGTCGGCGTGGCCGGGGGTGTCGATGACGTTGATCACGGTCATGCTGCCGTCGGCGTGGCGCCGGTGCACGGCGGTGTTCTTGGCCAGGATGGTGATGCCCTTTTCCTTCTCCAGGTCACCGGAGTCCATCAGGCGTTCGATCGCGTCGTCACCGCGGTGGCTGAGGGCCCCCGATTGTCGCAGCATGGCGTCGACCAGGGTCGTCTTGCCGTGGTCGACGTGAGCCACAATGGCGACGTTACGAAAATCGGGGCGTGATTCCACGTCGTGATTGTCGCAGTGCAGTGCACCGATCACGAAAACGAGAGAGACAGCTCACTTGAAGCAGAGCAAGTTTGCCGGGGTCAAGCCCAAGAAGAAGTGTTGCCGAAGCAAGCCCCGCTGCAAACGCTGCCCCCTGGTGCTGCACAAGGTCCACAAGGCGGAACTGAACGGAATCCGCGGTAAGGATCTGACCGTCGTCTACAAGCGCGCCCGCAAGGCCTGACGGCGAATTCGGCGCGGGGGACGACGCTCGTCAGCGCGATTTCCGCCTCCGATTACCGGGCCGGACCGCACTCTCCGGGCGTACCGTGGATGCCATCCGTCAGGCGTTCCGGAGGTTGCCCATCATGACGGTTTATTCGATTCTCACCATTGTTCTGGTCACCGTGCTCGCGACGTTGACCACGCTCGCGATCTTTCTCGGCCTGGCCAACTGGGTCGGCGCCTTCTATGTCGTGCGATGTGCCGAGTGTCGCCACCTGACATTCAGCTCGGCGAACAAGAACCGGGCCTCCTGCCCGCAGTGCCGCCACCCGGTGCTGACCCATCCGATCCACGCGATCGCCCACCCGGATCGCCGGGCGGACGTGCGGGTCGCCAGGGATCGCCTGCACTACTAGTGCGCCCTAGAGCGGCTCGGCGGCGCCGAAGACGATGATGGCGCCGAAGGCCAGCGCGAGTGACAGGGGCGCAGCGATGCACGAGATCAGCATCCCGTGTCCGATCTGCGCCGCAGCGCGAATCCTGGTCAGGCCGTAAGCGATCACCGCGTTGACCGCCACGAGCGGCAGCACGATGAAGGGAACGAAGACCCACATCGGCATCAGGAACCAGGTGATCAGCTCGAGCACCAGCATGTTCAGCACACACGCCCAGAAGCCGGCGGGACCGTAGCGGGCGACCGTGGCGGCGTGCGGGCCGTCAATCGAAGAACGTGAAGGCAAGACCGACCCCTCCGATCATCACCACGACGGCCGACGCCAGAAGGCCGAGGCCATACCCCCGCTCTGTCGCCGCCCTCCGCGTCAGCAGAACTCCACCGGCCGCCAGGGACACCGTGACGGCGATCCCGGTCGCGGTGAGAAGCAGGGTGCTCGCCAGGACGTCGTCCGACGTGAACGCCACCTTGCTGAGCACCCAGGCGACGACGGCCGTGAGGGCGATGACGGCTTGGATGGCCAGCGGGGCCGACCACGTGGCGGCCTTCCACAGACGCTCGTCCCGGGCCGGTCCGCGAGAGTCGTCGACTTCGCTCACGTCACTCCTTGCGGTGCTCGCCGGGACGACGCAACTCTCCCACGCGCACACCGCACTTGCCCCCATTGACACCGGCAACACGCAGTGGCCGCGCGCCTGCGATTCGCGAATCGCCCCGACACCGTGTGAATGATCCTGTGGCACAGGACGTCACGACAACCGCAACGCCTCACGCAGAGCGGGCAGCCATGCGCGGTCGGCGGGCACCCACGGCAGGTCGGCAAGGTCATCCGCGGCCACCCAGCGCAGGGCGCGGTGGTCGATGGCTTGCAGCTCGCCGCCAACCTGTGTCACGAGGTAGGCACGCAGCGTCACGCTCGCGCTCAGTGCGACGTCTTCGCCGAGGCGGTCGCCCACCGTCACGTCGATGCCGAGCTCCTCGCGCAGTTCGCGCGCCAGCCCGGCCCGATCACTTTCGCCCGGAGCCAACTTGCCGCCGGGCAGTTCCCACAGCCCGGCCAGCTCGGGTGGCCGGGACCGCTGCGCGACCAGAAGCGACGCGCGCTCGATGAGCGCGCCCGCCACCACGGTCAGGTTCGGCATCAGGCCAGACGGTATACCTTCGACACCATGGCTGTGTTGACGGATGACCAAGTGGACGCCGCGCTCCCCGGGCTTCACGGCTGGGAGCGGGCCGACGGTGCGTTACGCCGGTCGGTGGAGTTTCCGGCATTTCTTGACGGCATCGACGCCGTCAAGCGCGTCGCGGAGCACGCGGAAGCGCAAGACCATCACCCCGACATCGATATTCGTTGGCGGACAGTGACTTTCGCACTGGTGACACACTCCGAGGGCGGGATCACCGACAAGGACGTGCAGATGGCCCGCGATATCGACGGGATCCTCGGGTAGCGATCCAGGCGAGCGTCGCCAGCGTGGCGACGAGGTACACCAGGCCGGCCCAGGCCAGATACCAGGGCCGCGGGATCACCCAGATCGTCGGCTGGGCGAAGCTCAGCAGCCAGGGCACCCCGACGAGGGTGAGCACCAGCCAGCCCCACCCGAGCACGCGGGCGCCCAGTTGGGCGCGCAGCGGGCCGTGCAGCAGCCAGATCATCAGCGGGAGCAGCCACACCCAGTGGTGTGTCCACGAGATCGGCGAGAGCAGCAGGCCGAACAGTTGGACGATCACTATCGCGCCGAGGCGATCGTTCGCCCCGCCGATCGCGCGCCAGGCGAGCACGGCAAGGACGGCGGTCAGCGCGATACCGATCAGCACCAGCGGGCCGAATCCGGCGTCGTAGCCCAGGATCCGCGAGATGCCGCCGCGCCACGATTGGTTGAACGACGTCCCGACCGGGCCGACGCGGTCCGCGTCACCGAGCAGTTGCGTGAAGTAGAACCGCGTCTGCCCGCTCACCAGGAGTGCCGACACGCCGATGGTGAGGACGAACACGACCGCGGAGAACAGCACGGCCGCCCAGCGCCGCGCCCCGACGAAGTACAGGCCGGCGACTGCGGGCGTGAGTTTCACACCGGCGGCCAGTCCGACCAGCAGGCCCGACAGCCACCACCGTGACGAGTAGACCGCGTACAGGATCGCGAGCACCAGAAGGACGTTGACCTGGCCGTAGTCGAAGGTGCTCCGCAGCGGCTCGGTCCAGATCCCGACTGCCGTCCACAGCATGGCCACCCGCCGGTCGGGTGAGGGTGACAGCAACCGCTGGCTCATCCGGACGACGCCGTACAGCGCGGCGATGGTGCCCAGCTGCCAGAGGAACGCCACCACGCCGAACGGCAGCAGGTGCAGCGGAAAGAACACCACCGCGGCGAACGGCGGATAGGTGAAGGGCAGCGGGAAGTCCGGCGTCTGGTCGCCGTAGACGTAGTCGTACAGCGTGCCGGGACCGTCCAGCTCCGCAGCGCCGCAGACGTAGACGTGCAGGTCGACGAAGTTGGCGCCGTTGGGCACCAGGTAGGTCCATGCCAGCCGCGCGGCGATGCTGAGGATCAGCAGCACGGGCGCCGCTGTCGCCAGTCGCGCGGCGGCGCGGGAGCCCGTGGTCGCCGCGCCGGATTCGGTGGTGTTTATCCGCCCGACTCTAGCGAGCGGTCACCATCGGCCTTCACATCAGTAACGGTTGCATAAATGCCACACGTGTCACTTGAGTAACTCCAGTAACAGGCTAGCTTCGGGTGCAGGCCTGCCATCGGAGTCATTCACGGCTAGCAGCGCCACCGACGGAAATGGGAGACGTTCATGCACCGCACTCGAAAACTGTTCGCAACAACGATGATCGCCGCAGCTGGGGCGGTTTCGGCTGCCGTGGCGTTCAGTGCCGCGGCGGTCGCGCAGCCCGCACCGGCTCCGGCCCCCGCGCCCGCGGTTCCCGGGCTGCCGTTCCTGCAGCAGCTCGCCGCGAACCCGGCGGCCGCCACCCAGCTGATGCAGACCTTCGCCAACGTGATGGGAACGGCGCCCGCGGCGACGGCGACCACCACGCCCGCGACGCCGGTGTCGGGCCCGGGGGCCACTGCGTCGATCAACCTGCCGCAGCCGATCAACACGATGCAGGGCACGGTTCCCGGAGCACCGGTGACACCCGCGCTGCCGGGCCTGGTGCCGGTCGGCAACACCACGACCGTGCCCCCCTCGGAAGCGTCGGCTCCTGCGACGTCACCGCTGGACGGTCTGACCGAATCCCTGGGACTCCCCGCGGGTGGGCTCGCGTCGCTGCTGCCCGCCGGCAACCCGCTGGCCGGCCTGCTGCCCGGAGGCACCACGACCCCGGCCCCCGTGGCTGCGCCGGCACCGGCGCCGGCCGCTCCGACGCTGTTCACCCCACTCGCGGCTCTGCCGTGACGCGCTGAGCAGTAACGCGTACCGGACCCTCACCAACCAGCAACCACCGATGTATTGGGGACTCATGTCAACGACCAGGACGATGCTCACCACCACACTTGCGGTGTGCTCCTCCGCCGCGTTGCTGATGGTCGGCGTGACCAGCGCAGCTCACGCCGACCCGGTGGCGGCTCCGGTGCCGGGCGCGCCACTGCCCATCGATGGGCTGCAGGCTCCCGGACTGCCCGCGATGCAGAGCCTCGGGCCGGTGATCCAGCAGGCCGCGTCCGATCCCACCAATGCGGCGTCGATGCTGATGGCGGCGGCAGCGGTGTTCGCCGGAGACATGGCGGCGCCGCAGCCGTCGCGTGACGTCGCCTCGGCGGTCAACCAGTTCGTCGCGCAGCCCGTCGCCCACGTGCCTGCCACCGGCGCGGTGCCCGGCGCCGAGGCGCACCTGCCCGCCGGCGTCAATCCCGCCCACGTCCTGGGTCCCGAGGCCGACGCCGCCCCGATGGCGCTGCCCGAGGTCGCGCACGCGCCGGCGGCCGCTGCGGAACCGGGGGTCGTGCCGGCCGCAGTCCCCGCCCCGGGGCCGGCACCCGTACCTGGCCCGGCACCTGCACCGGGGCCGGCGCCTGCACCGGGGGCCGAGGTCGCGACACCGGTGGCCGCGGCACCCGGATTCGGCCCGGATGCGCCGGTGACGCAGGACTTCCTGTATCCGTCGATCAGCAACGGGTGCCTGTCAGACGGTGGCAACGTGCTCGCGACCGCCATCTCGGTGGCGGGTCCGGCCACCATCCCGCTGCCCGGACCCGGCCCCGGTCAGACGGCCTACGTGTTCACCGCGATCGGCACACCCGGACCGGCCGCAGAACAGAAGCTGCCGCTCAACGCCACGTGGGTGAACCTCACCACCGGCAAGTCGGGCAGCGTCACGCTCAAGCCCCGGCCCGATCTGAACCCGAACGGACCGACCACGCTGACCGCGATCGCCGACACCGGGTCCGGGAGCATCATGTCGACGGTGTTCGGTCAGGTCACCACGACCGAGAAGCAGTGCCAGTTCATGCCGACGATCGGGTCCACCGTCGTCCCCTGAGCCGGCCACCTTTACCGCGAACGTGCATTCCCTGTAGTCGAACCCGAGACTCGACTACAGGGAATGCACGTTCGTGTCTGTGTCAGTACGCCATGAACAGGATGGCGTCCCTGTCGTACTCGCGTCCGGGATGCACTTCGGACAGGTGAGCCTGCGCCTTCTCGACGAGGTCCTCCTCGTCCTTACCGGTGATCGCTTCGCCGCACGGGCAGTTGAGGTGGGTCTTCATGAGTCCAACAATGGCACAGCGTTCGCCGCGCCATAAGACAAGATCGTCGACATGGACCTGTACGACGTGATGCGCACGACCGGTGCGGTACGACGCTTCACCGACGACCCCCTCCCCGACGACGTCCTGGAGCGGATCCTGGACAACGCGCGGTTCGCGCCGAGCGGCGGCAACCGGCAGGGTGTGCGCGTGATCGTGCTGCGCGACCGCAGCACCCGCGAAGCCCTCGGTGCACTGTGCGTGACGGGAGCCCGGCGCTACATCGCACAGCAGCGCAACGGCGAGGGACCATGGAACCCGTTGCAGCCCATGCAGGTAACCGGCGAACAGCTCGCCGCCACCGACGTGCCCGACGAACTGTCCACGCCGCTGCTGACCTCCGCCGTCGTCCTCGTGGTGTGTGTCGACCTGGCCGTGGTGGCCGCGTTCGATCAGGACCTCGACAGGATCGGCATGGTCTCGGGCGCGTCGATCTACCCGTTCGTGTGGAATGTGCTGCTCGCCGCGCGCAACGAGGGCTTCGGCGGCGTCCTGACCACCATGGCCGTCGCCGAGGAAACGCGGGTGAAGGCGCTGCTGCGTATCCCCGCCGACTTTGCCGTCGCAGCTGTGCTGCCCCTCGGCAGACCGCAGCACCAGGTCAGCAGGCTGACCCGCAGGCCGGTGTCGGAGTTCGCCACCCGGGAGGCGTTCGACGGCGAGTCTCTGTGACGCCGTGCCCTCGTCGTGAGACCTTGGAAGGGTGACCGTCACGTTGGGTTATGCCACCGCCGTGGGCGGTGGCGACCTCGACGAGCAACTCGCGGCGCTCACCGCCGACGGCGTGGACCCCAAGCGCATCTTCACCGACAGAACCGCGGGATCGACGGACAAAGTCCGCGCCGGACTGCTCGCACTGCTGAGCTATGCCCGCTCCGGCGACGTGGTGGTGGTGACGGCACTCGAACACATGGGTCGCTCGGTATCCGAGGTGACGCAGACCGTCGCCGATCTGACCACCCGCGGGATCACGCTGCGCTGCCTGCAGAACGGGCTCGACACCGCCACCTCCACCGGACGCGTCGTCGCGCAGGTCCTCAGTGAACTGGCGGCACTCGACGCGGGACGCAGCGACTCACGGATCTGACGGCTCAGGCCTTGGCGGCCTTCGCCCCATCCATGGCTCAGGCCTTGGCGGCCTTCGCCCCATCCATGGCTCAGGCCTTGGCGGCCTTCGCTGCGGCCTTGGCTTCTTTCTTGTACGTCCGCACCTTCTGCAGCGAGCCCGGATCCTTCACATCAGCGACCGACATGTGCGACCCCGCCTTGCCATAGTCACCGGCCGCCGCGCGCCACCCGGTCGGGGTGACGCCGTACTGCTTGCCCAGCAGGGCCAGGAAAATCTTGGCCTTTTGCTCACCGAATCCGGGCAGCGCCTTGAGGCGACGCAGCACCTCCCGCCCGTCGGCACCGTCGGACCACAGCGCCGTCGCATCGCCGCCGTACTCATCCACGACCACCTGCGCCAGCGCTTGCACCCGCTTGGCCATCGAACCCGGAAAGCGATGCACCGCAGGCGTTTGCGCGCACAGCGCGGCGAATGCGTCGGGGTCGTGGTCCGCGATCACGCCCGCATCGAAGCTGCCGATGCGGTCGGCGATCTTCTTGGGGCCGGCGAACGCGACCTCCATCGGAATCTGCTGGTCGAGGAGCATCCCGACCAGCAGCGCGAAGGGGTTGGCCTCCAGCAGCGCGTCTGCCGCGGGTTCCTGAACTAACTGCAGTTTCGCCACGCCGTGAGTCTAAAGCGTCTGCAGCAGGTCGGTGAGTGCGCGGCACCGCGATTCCCGGGGGCCGGCAACGGCGGCGAGCAGAGGTGATTCCGGGGTCTGTGACGCTGGAGTGTGCGACCGTGTACCCACAGGTCGGGGCACATATCCGAGGGGGATGGACATGACGCGGGTGCTTGCAGCTCTTGTGGTCGCGGTAGCTGCCGCAATGACGCTGGCCGCCACAGCCAACGCGATACCGGATCAGGGGACGCCGGAATTCGACGCATATCTCCAGGGCTTGCAACGCAACGGCTACAACCTCAATCCGGATACTGCGTGGCGCGTTTCCCACCAAGCGTGCGTCGGCGGCATACCGGGCTACATCGGTTTGGAATTGGCCGCTCAAGGGGTGATCGGCCCCGGAGCTCAGGAGCGGGTGATGGACGTCGCCCGGACGTACGCCTGCCCGATCCAGTAACTGACACCGCGACGCTGCGCACCCACTGGCAGAACGAAAATCGGCTGGCAGCAGGGCCTTTGACACGCCGTCCGGCCGATCAGCGGCCGCCGAGCCTGGCGTCATCGCATCGCCACGTGCTGATCGACGGGCAGGCCAACCAGCAGTGCACACGGATCCCGGGACGGCAGCTGGTCAGCGTCAGGATCCCGCACATCCTGTATTGTTGGCCTCGTTGTCACCGCAGCCAGGTCGTGTCCCTAGTCGCCGTTAGCACCCCGCCGCAGACTAGAAAGTGCCAATAGGCCGAGCCGACCAGCCGAACCCTTCGTGATCGAACACCTCTCCCCCGTTTTCGTAGCAACGCCGCTGCGGTTGGGGCGCCACGGCGCTCGGCAGTCCGAGCGCATCCGGGCAGAGACAACCAGGGTTCACCGCGGATTCTTGATCCACCGCCCAGGAAGAAGTTCAGTGACCCAACCTGTGAAAGTCGAAGATCCGATCCGTTCCGCGATGGTCGAGCTGATCAAGGGCGATGCCAAAGACACCGCGCTCGAACGCACCTTGGCGAGCATCACCGGCAGCGCCGTGGAGCTGATCGACGGCGTGGATTTCGCCGACGTCCTGGTCATGCACGGCGGCGAGGCGCGTTCGGTGGCGGCCACCGCGGCGCTGATCGTCGAGCTTGATGCTGCGCAGCTGAGCCTCGCGCAAGGACCATGCCTGGAAGCGGCCGCCAGAGGGGCGATGATCCGCTGCACCGACATGCGTGACGAGCATCGATGGCCGGCATTCGCTGCGGTTGCGGCAGCAGCCGGCGTACGCGGAACGCTGTCCTATCAGCTGATTCCTCACCACAACCAGCTTGGTGCATTGAATCTGTTCGGCCGCGAGCCACGCACGGTGGACCGCGAGAGCGAGGCCATGGGCGCGCTCCTGGCCACCATGGCCACCGTCGCGATGATGACGGCAGTCAGCATGGAGCAGTTCAAGACGGCGCTGGCAGGCAGGGACCTCATCGGGCAGGCGAAGGGAATCCTGATGAACCACTACACGATTGACGCCGACCGCGCCTTCGGGATGCTCCGCGAACTGTCCCAGACGGGCAACATTCCGTTGCGGACAATCGCGCAACGGATCATCGACACCTTCTGAGCTGTCGCCGCGCCCACGGCGCCCACGGGTTTGATCGCCTCTCGACCGGGCACCCGTTCTGCAGCGGCACATCCGCAGGCGGGGGTTGCGCCGCACGTGCCGCGAGGTGATCCGACAGGCAGCCCGCGTTGAGCAGACAGCGGCCGACCGGGTTACCGCACCTGACGAATCCCGGCTCACGAAGCCGCGATGATGGCACCGGATAAGACTGTTTCGCCGCACGGGTCGGTCTAGGGTGGGGCCAACCACGCCAGGAGCGAAGGAACAGATGTCCGGCGAGCTCGCGATCGCATTGACGGCGACACTGATCCTCCTTGCCGTCGCCGCTGTCCTCGCTGCCGTACGGACCCGACGCGTCGTGGCGACGCCCACCGAACGTGCGGTGCACGCTGCATTGCACACCGCGTCGCTGGCTGCCAGGGCACTGCGTCGCGGCCTCGACACCGAATCGGCGCGGACCGCGGCCCCCTTCCTGCGGGACCTCACCGGCGCGGACGGCTTGGCGTTGTTCGGCGGTGACGGCCAGCTGTTGGCGCGCGACCCCGACGAGGATCTGATCTGGGCCGACGAACTGCTCGACGCGTGCGACCGCGCAGCGGGGCAGTCGATCTCCGGTGAGCGCCGAGTGATGACACACGCCAAGACGTCCGCGGTGGTCGCGCAACCGCTCCTGGCCGAGGCCGGCGACCTGTTGGGCGTCCTCGTGGTCGTGACGACCCGGACACCCGGACCCGGAATGCTCGGCGCCGTCGGCGAAGTCGCTCGCTACGCCGCCAGCCAGACCGAACTCGCCGAACTCGACGCCTCCAGGGCGCGACTCGACCGTGCCGAAGTCCTGGCATTACGGGCGCAGATCAGCCCGCATTTCATCTACAACGCGCTCAACACGATCGCGTCGTTCGTGCGTACCGACCCCGACCGCGCCCGCGAGCTCATCCTCGAATTCGCCGACTTCACCCGCTACTCGTTCCGTGCCGCAGGCCAATTCACCACCCTGGCCGACGAGCTACGCAACATCGACCGGTATCTCACGCTGGAGCGCGCCCGATTCGGCGCGGCACTGAAAGTGCGGCTGCAGGTCGCGCCGGAAGTCCTCACGGTCGTCGTGCCGTTCCTGGCGCTTCAACCACTGGTGGAGAACGCGGTGCGGCACGGCTTCGCCGGGCGTGGCAGCGGATCGATCGAACTCATCGCCCGCGACGAGGGTTCCGACTGCGTCATCACCGTCGAGGATGACGGAATCGGGATGGACCCGGACGCCCTGCGGGTCGGGCCCAGCGACGCCCTGTCCGACGGGACTCCGACAGCCGACGGTACGGGGGCCCATGTCGGGCTCACCAATGTCGACCATCGGCTGCGCGCAGCGTTCGGCAACGATTACGGTCTGGTGGTCGAAACGGCGATCGGCGCGGGCACCAAAGTCATCATGCGGGTGCCGAAGTTCCGGTCGGGAGTGCGGGCCAGCGGAGGTGGGTTCGGGGTGGGTCGAAATGAGTGAGCCGTGACCAGACCGCTCACAGTGCTCGCCGTCGACGACGAAGCGCCCGCTCTCGACGAACTCGCCTACCTGCTCGGCAAGCACCCCTGCATCGCCGAGGTGTTCCGCGCGGGGGACGCGACGTCCGCCCTGCGGGAACTCAATCAACGTGCCATCGACGCCGTGTTCCTCGACATCAACATGGCTGGCCTCTCGGGCATCGAGCTCGCCGGCGTGCTGGCCAACTACAGCCAGCGGCCGGCCATCGTCTTCGTCACCGCGCACGACGACAAGGCCGTCGCCGCCTTCGACGTCGGCGCAGTCGACTATCTGCTCAAGCCGATCCGGGAAGGACGTCTCGACGAGGCCATCCGTCGCGTCACGTCGACGCAGGCTGTCGCGCCTGTCGGCGAAGAGCCCGCCGAAATCGATTCCAGGGAGCCGGATTCCGACGTCATCCCGGCCGAGCTCGGCGGCGTCACCCACCTGGTACCCCGCGAGAGCATCGGCTGGGTGGAAGCCGAAGGCGACTACGCCCGGCTGCACTCGGCCTCGGGCGCCCATCTGGTCCGCATCCCGCTGAGCACTCTCGAAACCCGTTGGGCCGAACATGGTTTCCAGCGGGTGCACCGCTCCTACCTGGTGGCGCTGCGCCTGGTCACAGGTTTGCGCACCACCGAAGGCGCGGTGCTGGTGCGATTGCGGGCCAACGGTGCGTCGCCGGCGGTCGAGCTACCGGTGAGCCGACGGCAGGCCCGCGAGTTGCGCGATCGGTTGGTGCGCAACCCGATGCGCAATCTGCGACCCGCCGGGAGTGCCGATGACTAGCGGCGAGCGTCCCGCGCGTCAGCGGGTGGTCCTGGCGCACCGGCGCGGCGCGCGCATGGTCCGCACCCGCGTCGAGGTCCAGGAGCAGACCCAGGTGGGCGACGCCCTGGTGCGCGGGCTGGTCCGCGCCCAGCTGGGCCTGGCGCTACGGCTGGCAGCGGTGGTGGTGGGCCTCATCGGCGCCATTCCGTTGCTCAACGCGATCTTTCCCGGCCTCGGCGCCATCACGGTGTTCGGGTTGCGGCTGAACTGGCTGGTGCTGGCCGGAATGGTGTACCCGCTGCTGTACGGAATCGGCTGGTTCTATGTTCGGCTGGCCGAGCAGGGCGAGCGGGACTTCGTCGGCGTCGTCGACGCCGAACCATGACCAACACGGCGCTGACGGCTGCCGCCCTGCTCGCGGCCGCGGTCGCCACGGTCGCGATCGGCGCCTACGGCGTGCGGTTCTCCCGGACGACGTCGGACTTCCTGGTCGCGTCGCGCACTGTCGGCTCACAGTGGAACGCCGCGGCGATCTCCGGCGAATATCTCTCGGCGGCATCGTTTCTCGGCGTGGCAGGGTTGATCGCCAAGTACGGCGCCGATGCGCTGTGGTATCCGGTCGGATTCACCGCGGGCTATCTGGGTCTGCTGTTGTTCGTGGCGGCGCCGCTGCGCCGGTCCGGCGCCTACACCGTCCCCGATTTCGCCGAGTTCCGGCTCGGCTCGGCACGATTACGCAAGGTCGCGATGCTCGTCGTCGTCGTGGTCTGCATTTTCTACCTCGTGCCCCAGTACCAGGGCGCAGGCCTGGCCCTGAAGACACTTCTGGGCGTTCCGGTCTGGCTGGGCCCCGTGGCTGTCGGTGCCATCGTCATCACCAACGTGGTGGCGGGCGGGATGCGCTCGATCACCTTCGTCCAGGCGTTTCAGTACTGGCTCAAGCTCACCGCGGTCGCCATCCCCGCACTCGCGCTGACCGGACTGTTCCTCTCCGACCGCGGTGGCGAGCTCGGTGGGCCGCTGCCCCCGTCGGTGCAGCAGGACACCACCGTCGCGATCGAGACCGATGTCGTCGTCCAGGTCGTCGCACCCGCGGGGATCACCGTGACCGGCACGCTCGACGGCCGGCGGGTCGAGGGCGCGACCATCGGTTCGGCCGGCGAGCACACCCTGGCGGCCGGCAGCATTCTTAATCTCGCCGAGGGCGCGGCGACCCCGGTCGTCGCGGGCACCCCGAGTGCGGGTTCGGACTGGATCGCCTCGGGCGGTGGCCTCGGCGGGAGCCACCCGCTGTATCAGGTGGTGGCGACCATGGTGGCGACGTTCCTGGGCACCATGGGACTGCCCCATGTGCTCGTCCGCTTCTACACCAATCCCGACGGGCGCGCGGCGCGGCGCACCGCGCTCGCGGTGATCGCGCTGCTGTCGCTGTTTTATCTGTTCCCCACGTTGCTGGGCGTGTTCTCACGCCTGTACGTGCCGCAGCTGTTGATCACCGGAACCGCCGACGCGGCAGTGCTGTTGGCGCCGGGTTCCGCGATCGGAGGGGTCGCGGGACAGCTGCTGGCCGCGCTCGTGGCGGCCGGTGCCATCGCCGCGTTCCTGGCGACGTCGTCGGGTCTGCTGGTGAGCTTCGCGGGCGCGTTGGCGACCGACGTGCTGCCGGGCCGGGTGCGCGATTTCCGGCTGGCCGCGCTGATCGGCGGCCTGATCCCGATTCCGCTGGCGCTGGCGGCGTCCGGTGGAGTGGAACTGTCCCGCAGCGTGGGTCTGGCGTTCGCGGTCGCCGCGTCGACGCTGTGTCCGCTGCTGGTGCTGGGGATCTGGTGGCGGGGGCTGACGGCGATGGGCGCGACATGGGGGCTGGTGGTCGGCGGCCTGCTGTCCGGTGGCGCGGTCACCGTCGCCGTGGCCGGCGGCATCGACGAGGCCGCGCTCGGCGGCTGGCCCGCCGTGCTGATCGGCTACCCCGCCGCGGTCAGTGTCCCGCTCGCGTTCGCGACGATGATCCTGGTGAGCCGCTTGACGCGCGCGACCGTGCCTGCCGATGTCGCGCAGACATTCGCCCGGATGCATGTGCCCGAGAACCTTGGGATGGTGATCGAGCGGATGCCGAAGGGGTGAGCTCGCGCGGACACCAGCCACTGAGGGTGAGCCGCCCCCGCCGTTCGTCGTCGGCGATCGACCGCTCACCGCAGCGACTCCGGGCCTCACCGTATGACGTGCGTACCCGTTGGGTATGTGACCCACATCTCAACTAGGTTCTCCGGAGAGCCGGTTCACTTCAGTCAGGAGCGTGAGAGCAAGGTGTCCGAGACAGATCAACCTATTCGCCCGGAAGCAATCAGTGGCGAACGTTATCTCGAAGTGCAGGCCAGCCCCGAGTTCCAGGAGCTTCGAAGTAGGCTGCGCCGCTTCGTCTTTCCCATGACGGCCATCTTCCTCATCTGGTACGCCGTGTATGTCGCCCTCGGCGCCTTCGCCAGCGACTTCATGGGCACCCGGGTGTGGGGCGACATCAACATCGGCCTGATCATCGGGCTGGGCCAGTTCTTGTCGACCTTTCTGATCACCGGGCTGTACGTGCGCTTCGCCAACCGTGAACTCGACCCGCGCGCCAGCAAGATTCGCGCCGACCTGGAGGAAGAACTCCGATGACCACCGTCCTGGCTCAGTCCGAAGTGGTCGGCAACCCGATCGCCAACATCGGCATTTTCAGCCTGTTCGTCATCGTCACGATGGTGGTGGTGATCCGGGCGAGCAAGAAGAACGCCACCGCCGACGAGTTCTTCACCGGCGGACGCGGCTTCTCGGGCACCCAGAACGGCATCGCGATCGCCGGTGACTACCTGTCGGCCGCCAGCTTCCTCGGCATCGCAGGCGCGATCGCGGTGTACGGCTACGACGGGTTCCTGTACTCCATCGGCTTCCTGGTCGCCTGGTTGGTCGCTCTTCTCCTGGTGGCCGAATTGCTGCGCAACACCGGCAAATTCACGATGGCCGATGTGCTGAGCTTCCGACTCAAGCAACGGCCGGTCCGCCTCGCCGCGGCCACCAACACGTTGACGGTGTCGCTGTTCTACCTGCTGGCACAGATGGCCGGTGCCGGCGGCCTGGTGGCGCTGCTGCTCAACATCCAGAGCCGGGCGGGTCAATCGGTCGTCATCGCCGTCGTCGGCATCCTGATGATCGTCTACGTCCTGGTCGGCGGCATGAAGGGCACCACATGGGTGCAGATCATCAAGGCCGTCCTGCTGATCGCCGGCGCGGGCGCCATGACCATCATGGTGTTCGCCAAGTTCGGGCTGAACTTCTCCGAAATCCTCGGTGCCGCGCAGTCGGCGATCAGCGGTGCCACCACCGCCGGGGTGGCCGAGCGCGACGTGCTGGCGCCGGGCGCCCAGTACGGCGGTTCCCTGACCTCGCAGATCAACTTCATCTCGCTGGCGATCGCCCTGGTGCTCGGCACCGCGGGGCTGCCGCACGTGCTGATGCGCTTCTACACCGTGCCCACCGCCAAGGAGGCACGCCGTTCCGTCGTATGGGCCATCGCGCTCATCGGCGCGTTCTACCTCTTCACGCTGGTGCTGGGGTACGGGGCGGCCGCGCTGGTCGGTCCCGACCGGATTCTCAGCGCGGCAGGCGGCGTGAACTCGGCGGCACCGCTGCTGGCCTTCGAGTTGGGCGGCGTGATCCTGCTCGGGGTCATCTCGGCGGTGGCGTTCGCGACCATCCTCGCGGTGGTTGCCGGTCTGACGATCACCGCGTCGGCGTCCTTCGCGCACGACATCTACGCCACGCTGCGCAAGGGCCACAAGGTCACCGAGGCCGAGCAGGTACGGGTGTCGCGGATCACCGCTGTGGTGCTCGGAGCGTTGTCCATCGGGCTGGGCATCCTGGCCAACGGGCAGAACGTCGCGTTCCTGGTGGCGCTGGCCTTCGCGGTGGCCGCGGCGGCGAACCTGCCGACGATCGTCTACTCGCTGTACTGGAAGCGGTTCAACACCCGCGGCGCGCTGTGGAGCATGTACGGCGGTCTCATCTCGACGATCATTCTGATCGTCTTCTCCCCCGCGGTGTCCGGCTCGAAGACAGCGATGATCCCCGGCGCGGACTTCGCCTTCTTCCCGCTGGCCAATCCGGGCATCGTGTCCATCCCGCTGGCCTTCCTCCTCGGCATCATCGGCACCCTGACGTCGCCCGACGATGAGGACCCGAAGGTCGCCGCCGAGATGGAGGTCCGGTCGCTGACGGGGATCGGCGCCGAGAAGGCGGTCGTCCACTAGTTCGTTTCCGCCGAAACGGTATTCCGCGACCAACCGGCCCCGGCCGCGTGGAATACCGTTTCGGCGGTTGGGCGTTGAGCACACCGTGCCCGCAGTCCAGCAGATCGCCGCAAACCGCCCGTCCGACGGGACCCCGGCGGCGCCGCGGAGGTACGGGTTCGCGCTGCTGACCTACGCGATGGCCGCTGTCATGATCGGCGCCACGCTGCCGACGCCGATGTACGAGCTCTACGGCCACCGGATGCACTTCTCGGTGCTCACCACCACGATCATCTTCGCCACCTACGCGGGCGCGGTGCTGGCGGCGCTACTGGTGTTCGGGCGGTGGTCCGACGTCATCGGCCGCAAACCGATGCTGGTGGCGGGTGCGGGCGTGGCGATCGCCAGCTCGGTGGTGTTCCTGGTGGCCGATTCCGTGCCTGTGCTTCTGGTCGGCCGGGTGCTCTCCGGCGTCTCGGTGGGGATCTTCGCCGGCACCGCGACAGCGGCGATCGTGGAGTCCGCGCCCGCGCACTGGCGTACCCGCGCGGCTGCGATAGCCACGCTGGCCAATCTCGGCGGTCTCGGCCTCGGCCCCATCGTGGCGGGCGTTCTCATCCAGTATGCGCCCGCGCCGCTGCATCTGAGCTTCGCACTGCACACCGCACTGGTCGTCGTCGCGGTCGCGGCCGTCCTGCGGGTACCGGAGACCGCCGAACGGCACGGCCGCCTCGGCGTCCAGCGACTCTCGGTACCGCCCCAGACGCGGGCGGTGTTCGCAGTGGCCGCCACCGCGGCCTTCGCCGGCTTCGCCGTCAACGCGATGTTCGCCTCTGTCGCACCGACGTTCGTCTCGACGCTGATGGGCGTCGACAACCACGCCGTCGCCGGCGGCGTGGCCGGCCTGATGGTGCTGACCGCCGCACTGGTCGCGCCGGCCGCCGTACGCGTCGAGGCGCAGCGCGCCGTCGCCGTCGGCAGCGCGCTGCTGGTGGTGGCGATGGCCATGTTGTTTGCGGCCCTGGTCTTTTCGTCCCTATGGGGTCTGATCGTGGCGGCCCTGGTGGCCGGCACGGGTCAGGGGCTGAGCTTCGGCCGCGGGCTGGCCGCCGTGTCCGAGCACACGCCGCCCGACCGCCGCGCCGAGGTCAGCTCCACCTACTTCCTGGTGGCCTACGTGGCACTGTCACTGCCGGTGATCGGGATGGGTGCCGCGGCCCAGCAGTGGGGCCTCGAGGCCGCCGGTGAGATGTTCGCCGCGATCGTCGGGGTGCTCGCGCTGCTGTGCCTGATCGCCATCCTCATCCAGGAACGTCGCCGACGCCCTGAGCTCGCCGAACCAGGTACAACTACCTAGACCCGCGACGCCCGAGCGCCCCTACTGTGGGCGACATGAGCGCCGCCACGCTGTTCCCGAGTCCCGGCGACGTGGAAGCGGGTACGCCGCCCGACCGCGACCGGGCCATCGACGTGATACGGATCGTGGCGCTGGTCGGTGTGGTCATCGGCCACACCGTGATGGCCACCAGCATGATCCGCGACAACGTCTTCATCTGGGACAACCTGCTCACCGCGTCGCCGGTGTTCCAGGCGCTGACGTGGATCTTCCAGATCATGCCGCTGTTCTTCTTCGCCGGTGTCGCGGCGACGGTGCAGTCGTGGACGCCCGGCACCAGCTGGGGCAACTGGTTGATGCGCCGGTGCACCCGCCTGTACCGACCGGTGTTCTACTACCTGGCCTTCTGGGCGGTGACGCTGACGGCGCTGCGGTGGGTGCTACCCGTGCACGTGTACGAGCCGATCGCGGGCATCTCCACGCAGCTGCTGTGGTTTCTGGGCGCCTACGTTCTGGTGCTCGCCGCGGTGCCGGCACTGGCACGTATCACGACGACGGGCCGTTTCGTGGTGGCCGCCGGCACCGTCTACTGCCTCGTGGCGGCCGTCGACGCCATCCGGATCACCACCGAGGTGTGGCCGCTGTTCGGCTACCTCAACCTGGCGATGTGGTTGATACCCGGCATGTTCGGTGTCGCGTACCGGCGCGCGCTGCTGAGCGCGAGGACAGCGCTCGCCGTCGCAGTCGCGATGTTCGCGGTGAACGTCGCCCTCGTCGCGCTGGGCCCCTATGAACTCAGCCTCGTCGGCATCGAGACCCAGCAACTGAAGAACATGTCACCGCCGTCCCTGCTGCTCGCAGGACACGCGATCATGCTGTGCGCGTGCGCAATCGCGGCAGCTCCTGCGATCACCCGGTGGGCGCGGCGACCCCGCGTCTGGTGGCTGACGGCGATCGGGAACTCAGGGGCGATGACGCTGTATCTCTGGCACATCCCGCTGCTGCTGGGCATGCATCTGGCCTTCGCCTACCTCGGGTATCCGCGCTTCGATCCGCATGCGCCGAACTTCCTTGCGCTGTCGGTTTTTCAGCTGCTGATCATGACGGTCGCGGTGGCGGCGGCGTTCGTCGCACTCCGGCCGCTGGAAAACGGTCCGCTCCCGCGGTGGGACGGCGGATTCGTCGCGAGGCCGGGGAGGCGCAGCGCCGCGGTGGGCGTGCTGCTGTGCGTCGCCGGTGCGGCGACGCTGGCGTCGGTCGGCTGGGGACTCAAGGACGCCGGCCTGTACTGCGTCGCCGCGATGGTCGCCGCGCTGGTCGCGGCCCGACTGCTCGCCGATGAACGACGCGGAGACTGACCTACCCGCTCTTGCGGCGGAACTCCCGGCGGTTCTCGACGGGGCCATGCGCGCCGCGCGATTGCTTGCTGCCGCCGTCCTTGGGGGCGGCACCGCTGGACGCCTTGGCGTTCTTGCGCTCTAGCGCCTCGCGGAACTTGCGCTTGTTGTCGTCCTCGCCGGAGGCGGCGGACTCATTCGATGCCATGGACGCAGCGTAATCCGTCAGCGCTTCCCCGGCGGCATGCCGTACACATGAGAGATCGGCAGCGTCATCAGTACCCGGCGGTCGTCGACCATGGCCCGGCGGTAGTCGTCCCAGTCTTCGTGCTCGCCCGAGATGTTGCGGTACAGCTCGACCAGCCCCGCGACGGTGTCGTCATCCGGGTTGGCGGCCGGCGGAGTCAGCACGGCGTCGCCTTCGGCCACCGCGTAGGCCCAACCGTCGTCGGAACTCACGTGGATCGCGGCGCGCGGATCGCGGCGCAGATTGCGGGTCTTCGCCCTCGGTTCGGTGATCGACACCGTGATCGTGAGCGCGCGGGCGTCGAAGTGATACGAGACGTTCGACAGCTGAGGTCGGCCATCGGACTTCAGCGTGGCCAGCACACCCAGCGAGTTGCCTGCGAGCAGCGCCAGCAGCTTGTCATCGAAGACATCGCGCGTCATGGCACGAGCCTACGACTTCCGGGCGCCTGGAATGATCGATGGAGTGCACCGATTATCTCCGATCGACGGCAGCGTTCTCGACGGCGTCTCGGCCACCACGCTGTGGACATTGCGCAACCGCGCCGCCGAGGCCAAGCGGTCCGACGGAGTGATTCGCGATCCGTGGGCGATCACCGTGTTCGACACCATCGACTACGACTACGACAAGTTCGGCCGTCCCGGCCAGCCGCATGCCCTGCGCGCCCGGGCGTTCGACGACGCCACCCGCGGTTATCTGGCACGCCACCCGCAGGCGTCCGTGGTGGCGCTCGCCGAAGGTCTGCAGACCAGTTTCTGGCGCCTCGACCACCAGCATGTGATCGACGGGTCACGCTGGTACTCCATCGACCTTCCGCCGGTCATGGCCCTGCGCGCCGAGGTTCTCCCCGCCGACGAGCGCATCGTCCCGATCGCCCAGTCGGCCCTCGACCGCAGCTGGATGGATCGGGTCGACGACACGCACGGCGTGTTCATCACCGCCGAGGGACTGCTGATGTATCTGCAGCCCGACGACGCGCTCGGCCTGATCCGCGACTGCGCGCGCCGTTTCCCCGGCGGCGCCATGATGTTCGACTCGATCCCGCACTGGTTCAGCCGCCGCACGCTGCGCGGCATGAAGCTCTCCGGCCGTTACGTCGCTCCGCCCATGCCGTTCGCGTTGAGCGCGGACGAAAGTCTCGCACTCGCCGGGCGCATCCCCGGCGTGACCGCGGCACACGAACAGCCGCTTCCGCCGGGTCGGGGGCTGTTCAAGGTGTCGGCCTGGCCCCCACTGGATCGTGGAGTTTTGCGCAGGTCCCGTCCGAGTCTGACCGTGCTCGAATTCGGCGCATGACGACAACACCGCGAAGGATGAATCGATGACCGACACCGGCAAACACACCGCCGACCTGAGCGGGGTATCCGAGACCGCGTTGATGACGCTGATGGTCCGGGCCACCGAGGCCCGACGACCCGATGGTCTCATCGATGATCCGATGGCGATTCACCTCGTCGACTCGATCGACTTCGACTTCGCCAAGTTCGGCTTCATGCGACGTCAGGATATGGCGTTGCGCGCCTTGGCATTCGACAAGGCAACACGTCGCTACCTGCTCGACCGGCCCAAGGCGACGGTGGTGGCGCTCGCCGAGGGCCTGCAGACCAGCTTCTACCGGCTCGACGCGCCGGGTAACGACGTCGGCCACGACTTCCGGTGGGTGACGGTCGACCTGCCCCCGATGATCGAGCTGCGCAGCAAGTTGCTGCCGGCCTCGGACCGGGTACAGGTGATCGCGCAGTCGGCGCTGGACTTCAGCTGGATGGACGAGGTCAATGCCGATGACGGCGTGTTCATCACCGCCGAGGGCCTGCTGATGTACCTGCAACCGCACGAGGCCATGGCGCTGATCACCGCGTGCGCGGCGCGGTTTCCCGGCGGGCGGATGATGTTCGACCTGCCACCGTCGGGAACGGCCGCGCTGACCCGCCGAGGCCTGCGGACGTCACTGCGGTACCGGGTGCCGTCGATGCCGTTCACGCTGTCGGTGGCCGAGGCCGCCGACCTGGTCAACACCGTGCCCGGTGTGCGCGCCGTCCACGACGTGCCTGCCGAACGCGCCCGCGGGATGCTGATCAACGCCCTGCTGTGGACGTCGCAACGTGTCCCCCTGCTCGATCCGATCAGGCCGACGATGACGCTGCTCGAGTTCGGCTGATCAGCCGAAGGCCGTCTCCACGTACCGCAGTGCGTCGCCCTTGGTGACGCCGAGCGCCTTGGCGGTCGAGACGTAGGTGTGCGCCGCGGTCGCCATCGCCGCGTCCGCCGGGTCAGCCCGTGCGACAAACGTCCCGAAACGCCCCCTCGTCTCCAGAATCCCCGCGGCTTCGAGCTCCCGGTAGGCCCGTGCCACGGTGTTGACTGCCAGGTTGATCTGACCGGCCAGCTCACGGACCGTCGGTAGCCGGGTCCCCGGGGCGAGCTCCCCATCCCGGACACCTGCGATGATCTGCGTTCTGAGCTGGTCGAACAGCGGCCTGGCAGCGTGCGGATCTACGCGTACCCAATCCCCCAACTCGGCCACGTGCCCAGTATCACCCACAGCGGCTAATTTGGTGGAGTGCAGGTGACGGTATTCAGTGGCGCGGGGATCTCCGCCGAGAGCGGTGTGCCGACGTTTCGTGACGTCGAGACCGGGCTCTGGGCCAAGGTGGACCCGTACGAGATCTCCAGCGCCCAGGGTTGGCAGGCCCACCCGGAGAAGGTGTGGGCGTGGTACCTGTGGCGCCACCACATGATGAACGCGGTCGACCCCAACAACGCCCACCGCGCCGTGGCGGCGTGGGAGGACTACGCCGACGTGCACGTGGTCACCCAGAACGTCGACAATCTGCACGAGCGTGCGGGTAGCAACCGGGTGCACCACGTGCACGGCAGCCTGTTTGAATTCCATTGCGACCAATGCGGTTCGGCATATCTGGACGCGGTCCCGGACATGCCCGAGCCGGTCGAGTCCGTCGATCCGCCCAGCTGCGCGGCCTGCGGCGGGCTGATCCGGCCCAATGTCGTGTGGTTCGGCGAGCCGCTCCCCGACGACGCCTGGCAACAGTCGGTCGACGCCGTCGTCAACGCCGACCTGGTCGTGGTGGTCGGCACGTCATCGGTCGTCTATCCGGCCGCGGGTCTGCCCGAGCTGGCCGTGGCCCACGGCATCCCGGTCATCGAGGTCAACCCCGAGCCGACACCGCTGTCGGCGAGTGCGACGGTGTGCCTGCGGGAGAACGCCGCACACGTCCTTCCCGGCTTGCTGCAGCGGCTGCCCGCCCTGCTCGGCTAGGTGTACTGACCTGAGAGGTTAGGTACGCGGCTGGCTGGTGGTTGACCGCCGAGTGCTGTGTGGCCGCGGTGGTGATTGTAGTTGTGCAGCCATCGCGGGTACTCCTGGCAGCGTTGTTGGTCGCTGGTGTACAGCCGGGCGTAGGCCCACTCATCGGCCAGGGTCCGGTGGAATCTCTCCACCTTCCCGTTGGTCTGCGGCCGATAGGGTCGAGTGCGCCGATGTTCGATGTCATCGCCTAGCGCCTTGCGGAATACATGCGACCGGTAGCAAGATCCGTTATCAGTCAACACCTTTCGAACAATGATTCCCTGTTCGACGAACCAGGCGTTGGCGCGTTCCCAGAACTCGGAGGCGGTCTCCTTGCGTTCATCGGCCAGCATCTCGGAGAAGACCAGACGGGAGTGCGCATCCAGCGCGGTGTGTAGGAAGTGATAGCCCCGCAACGGCTGTCGGTACTTATTGGTGGCTCCGGTCTTGTCGGCTTGGGCGTTGCGCTTACCTGCGGAGCGACCCAGCATCTTCCAGCCGCCGCCGGCGGGGATCTTTCCCAGCTTCTTGACATCGACGTGCACCAGATCACCGCACGCCGCAGATTCCATGCGGCGCACGACGCGGCCGGTGGCGCGGTCGAGCCAGCGCAGTCGGGCGATCCGGTAGCGGCGCAGCACGTTGTGCACCGTGGAGACGTTCAGTCGCAGCAGGTAGGCGATTCGGGCCGGTCCCCAACGGCGGGTGACGCGCACCCCGATGATGCGGCGTTCGGTCCGTGTCGGGGTGCGGTTGGGGCTGCGATGGGGTCGTGAGCTGCGGTCGGCCATTCCGGCCTCGCCCAGCTCGACGTAGCGGTCCCTCCAACGGACGGCGGTGCCTACCGATACCTGGAATCGTTCGGCCGCGCGGCGTAGCGACCAGCCATCATCGACGATGCACCGAGCCAGCCTCAAGCGACCCGTTTCGGACAAAGGGGCATTACGGTGAACCACGAAGACCTCCGAGGTGGGTTGGTGCGTTCCTAGACAGCTCGCACTTCACTCGGAGGTCTTCGCCTTGTCACCTCACCACGCCGTACCTAACGTCCGTGGTCAGTACAGCTAGGTCTGCGCAGGACGCACCGCCACCCCGATGGCGAACTCGGCCACCGGCACCGGCACCCACGCGGGGAACGTCCATTCGCGGCGGGCGCCGGTCACCCGGAACCCGGCGCCGACGATCGTGTCCTCGGTGCGACGATGGGTGTGACAGTTGCCCAGCAGCCGCGGCCAGACGGTGGCGTCGGCGACCTTCTGCAGTCTGGACCGTGCGCCGACACTGGCCACGTGCTCCAGATAGCGCAGCTCACCCCCCGGCTTGAGGCATGAGAACAGCTGCTCGACAACCGCTTTCGGGTCGTCCACTGAACACAGCACCAACGAGCACACCACCGCGTCGAACGGCTGCGCGTCCGCGAACTGCTCGACGGTGTCGCCGCTGACGGTCACCGGGACGGCGGCTTGCGACGCGGCCCGGCGGGCCAGGTTCGCCAGCCGGCGCTCCGGTTCGACGGCCACCACCTCGGTGACGGTGCCGGGGTAGAACTCGAAGTTGGTTCCGGTGCCGGCACCGACCTCGAGAACGCGGCCGGTGAGCCCGGCCAGGTTCTCCCGCCGCAGACGCCGGAGGGATTCGGGTTCCCGGGACGACATCGCCGTCCAGAGCCGCGCGAAAAACGGGTTATCGACGCTGTCGCTCACCAGCAACCTCCTTCAACCAGCCGACGACCTCCTGCGGTGGCTCGCCCGGCCGGACTGCCCCTGACACGATGTGGCCGCTGCACACCGACCGCATCAGGCGATCGCCGAACTGCTCCATGTCCCCCCAGGGTAGGTACGGGCGCGAGATGAACATCGCCGCGATGCCGTGGACGGCCGTCCACAGTTCCAATGCCAGCGTGGTGGGGTCACCGGGAGGATATGTTCCCTCCGCGATCAGCGCCTGCACCGTCGCGCGCAGGTGCCCGAAGGCCGAGCTGTTCAGCGCGACGTCGACGTCACTGCCGGGCTGTCCGTGCCCCATCATCGCAATGCGGTACAGCACAGGGGTTTTCAGCGCAAAACGCAGATAAGCCATGCCCTGTGCCCGCAGCACGTCGATCGCCCCGGTGTAGGCCCCCGCGACGGCCTGCATCTCGTCGTCGAGCTTCTCGAAGTACCGGCAGCACACCTCGTCCAGAAGCGCGGTCTTGTCGGCGAAATGCAGATAGATCGACGGCGGCGTCACACCGACCCGCTGGGCCACCGACCGGATCGACACGGCGGCGGCATCACCGGTTTCCAGCAGGAGCTCGGTGGTGGCGTCCAGGATGTCGTCTCGAAGCTGGTCCCCGGACCCGCGCGGGGCACGGCGCCGCCGCGGCACGTTCACGCCTGCCCGGTCGGGACGGAGCGTTCGGGCACGGGCGGCGCCGGCAGGGTCTTGTCGTCGAGGGTCTCGCTGAAACCGATGCGTTCGTGGAGCCTGGCCAGCGGTCCCGGCGCCCACCAGTTCCAGCGACCCAGCACGTGCATGAAGGCGGGCACCAGCAGCATCCGGACCAGCGTGGCGTCGGCCAGGATGGCCAACGTCAGGCCGACACCGAACATCCGCATGAACGCCACCTTCGCCGCGATCAACGCAGCGAACGAGATCGACATCAGCAGTGCCGCGGCGGTGACCACCCGCCCTGTGCGGGCCAGGCCGAGGGCCACGCTCTCGTCGTTGTCGGCGGCGGTCCGGGCGTCGCCCGATGTCGCCGGCCGCCCGGCTCCGGCAGCCAGCCAGTACTCGCGAATGCGCGAGACCAGAAACACCTCGTAGTCCATGGACAAGCCGAACGCGATGCAGAACAGCAGCACCGGCATGTTGGCCACCAGGGTGCCGGTTGGGGTGGTGCCAAATGCGCCGAGATGGCCGTCCTGGAAGATCCATACCAGTGCACCGAATGCCGCGGTCAGCGACAACACGTTGAGCACCAACGCTTTCAGCGGCAACACCACGCTGCCGGTGAGCAGGAAGAGCAGCACGAACGTGATGGCCGCGATCACGGCGAGCACCGTGGGAAGCCGGGACGTGATGGCATCGGCACTGTCGCGGTTGATCTGGGCGAGACCGGTCAGCTGGACGTCCCGGCCACCGGGAGGCGCAACGGCGTGCAACCGGTCGAGCTGGGTCTCCGACGCGTCGGTGAACAGCGGTGCCGTGCTGCCGATGGTGAGGAATGCGCTTCCGTCGGCCAGTCCTGTTGCCGCCGAGGGAGGTCCGGCCATGCCGCCGTCGACGAAGGTGCCTCCGGGCGCGGACACCGACGAGACGTCCTCGACGCGGGACAGTTCGGCGGCGTAGCCGTCGAGCTCGTCGGGAGTCACACCGTCGGCGTCGGGCAGTACGACGACGACGTTGTTGGAGGAGTCGACGGCGAAGTTCTCCCGGAGGTCGTCACCGACTTGGCGCGCAGATGCGGTATCGGGAAGCACCCGGTCGTCCGGGAAGCCCCAGTTGGCGCCGAGGAACGGCGCGCCGAGAAGAAGCAGGAGCGTGACGACGACGGTGGCGATCGGGATGGAGCGTCTCATCACGAACTTCGTCGACCGGTACCAGAACATCTGCTCGACGGGCTTGTCCACCGGCTCCGGCCTGCCGAGCATGCGGCGCACCAGCTTGCGCACGTCCAGGGAGTCGAGCCGGTCGCCGGCAAGCACGATCGCTGCGGGCGCGACGACGATCGCCGCCAGCGCGGCGAACCCGACGACGGCGATGCCGGCATACGCGAACGACTTCAGGAAGTACATCGGGAACAGCACCATCGCGATCATCGACAACGCGACCGTCAACGCCGAGAACAGCACCGTCCGACCCGCCGTGGCCATCGTGCGGACCAGCGCGGTGTTGCGGTCGTGGCCCGCGGCGAGTTCGTCGCGGTAGCGGCTGATGATGAGCAGTGTGTAGTCGATGGCCAACGCCAGGCCCATCGCGATGGACAGGTTGAGCGCGAAGATCGAGACGTCGGTGACCATCGTGAAACCACGAAGCACCGCCATCGACCCGAGGATCGCGAAGGCACCGACGGCCAACGGCAGCGCCGCGGCGAGCAGGCCACCGAACACCCACACCAGCACGACGAAACTCAGGGGTATCGCGATGGCCTCCATCATCAGGAGGTCTTTCTCGCTCTGGGTGTTGATCTGCACGTAGGTCATCGCGACGCCGCCCGCGCGCACGGTGACCCCGTCGCGGTCGTGCACCAGCTCGTCGGTGAGCGCCTTGGCGTGCTTCTGCGCCCCGCTCTCGCCGCCGGTGATGCCCGCCACGATGAGACCCGTCTTACCGTCCTTGCTGACCAGGGCCGGCGTTGCGGGCGGCGGTGCCGTCCACGCCGAGGTGACCGCACCCACGTGCGGCGAGTCCGCCAGCCGCGCCGCGAGATCGGTACCCACCGACCGCGCGGCGGCAGCGTCGAAGCCGTCGTCGGAGGTGACGCTGATGACCAGTTCCATGTCACCCTGGCCGAACTTGTCGACGAGAAGTTGGGTCGCCCGCGCGGACTCCGAGGTCGGGTCCTGGAATCCGCCGGCGGACAGCTGCTTGGCGACGGGCACCCCGAACACACCGCAGGCGATCATGATCAGCAGTGCGGTCACGAGCACGCGTCGCGGCGCCGCGATGGCAAGCAGTGCAATACGGTGCAACACCGGCGGAGGTCCTCCTGGGCCTGGGATAACGGCGCTAAGTTATCAGCGATAACCTGGCGCGGTCAACGGTTGTCGCGATGAATTTCGGACGGGCCGCTGGTCGATCAGGCATGACCGACACGACCGGACAGAGAACTCCCCAGGCCTCGACATCGGCCGGGAGGGCGGACACGCACGCACAGGGGCCAATCGACATGGTCGACATCGGCCTGCTGGTCCTTCGCCTCGGCATCGGCGCGGCGATTCTGCAGGCGGGACTGATCAAAGTCGCCGACTTCCCGATGACCGTGCAGTTTCTGACCGACGCGGGCTGGCGTCTGCCGGCATTCGCCGCGTTCATGGTCACCGCGACGGAAACCCTCAGCGGCGTCGCCCTTATTCTCGGGCTGCTCACCCCGTTGGCAGGCTGTGCAGCACTCAGCTCGATGCTCTGCGCATGGGCTGTGAACGTCTCGGGTGGCGCGTTCTGGTCCGAGCCGTTCAACGTGCCGTTCCTCATCGGGCTCGGCGGAGCCGCCCTGTTGTTTGCCGGGGCGGGAAGTTACTCCGTCGACCGCCGGGTTTTCCCGCGTATCTACTGGTCACCGCGGGTGAAGCTGGCCCTGCTGGCGCTCGCCTTCATTGCTGCGATCGTGACGTGGGTGGCGCTCTACGGCACCAATCCCATCCACGTCACCGCCATCGAGCCTGCTCCCGCGGCCTGACTGCTACTCGTCGGTAAGGCCGCGAACCTACCCGGCGGTAAGAATTGCCACAGTTCTCCGAGAGGAGGCTCAAAGAATCCTTAGACGCGGTGGTTACTGTCCAGTACATGTGGATCGACGACACCAGTGCTGATGTCATCAAGGTTGATTTCGAGGCTCTCTACCACGGCGATTATCTCGTCGAGGGTCTGACCTCGGAGCAGCTCGACGACGAGCAGGCCCTACCCACCGCAGTGTGAAAGAACGCGCGCCCTGTGGGCGCGCGTTCCTCCATCTCGGTGTTGCCTGACACCTTCGCACCTCTGTGGTGCCCGAAGAGCGTCGGCTGTTACACCCGCTGCGCTACCGGCGTGACCATCCCCGCCAGTCGACCGCTGATGATCTCCTCCGCCTCGGCCACAATCCGCGACACCAGGTCTCCGACCGTCGGAATATCGTTGATCAGCCCCATGGCCGTCCCGACCGTCCAGATGCCGGCGTCGATGTCGCCGTCGTCGAACACCTTGCGGCCGCGCACGCCGGCCACCAGATCCTTGACGTCCTCGAACTGACCGCCGGCCTTGAGAATGTCGACCACCTCACGCGAGACCACATTCGAAGCCACCCGCGCGGTGTTGTGCAGGCTGCGGAAGATCAGCTCCGTCCCCCGCTCGTCCCCGGCCACGATGGCTTCCTTGACGTTCTGGTGGATGCAGGACTCGACGGTGCACATGAACCGCGATCCCATGTTGATGCCGTCAGCCCCCAGCGCCAGCGCCGCCACCAGGCCCCGGCTGTCGGCGAAGCCGCCCGAGGCGATCATCGGGATCTCGATCTTGTCGGCAGCCGCCGGGATCAGCACCAGGCCGGGAACGTCGTCCTCACCCGGGTGACCGGCGCACTCGAATCCGTCGATGCTGATGCCGTCCACACCCAGCGACTGGGCCTTCACCGCGTGGCGCACCGAGGTGCACTTGTGCAGCACCTTGATGCCGTTGTCGTGGAACATCGGCAGGTGCGGAGCCGGGTTGGAGCCCGCCGTCTCGACGATCTTGATACCGGCGTCGACGATCACCTGCCGGTACTCGTCATAGGGCGGCGGATTGATCGCGGGCAGGATCGTCAGATTCACCCCGAACGGCTTGTCCGTCAGATCCCGCGTCTTGGCGATCTCGTTGGCCAGGTCCGCCGGCGTCGGCTGCGTCAGCGCGGTGATGAAACCCAGAGCACCCGCATTCGCCACGGCCGCAACCAGTTCCGCGCGGCCCACCCACTGCATGCCGCCCTGGGCGATCGGGTGCTCGACACCGAACGTCTCGGTGAACTTCGTCGTGATGCTCATCGGTTCCCTTTCCTCTTCGCGCGAGCGCTCATCGGGGAGCCATGCGGATGGCGCCGTCGAGCCGGATCGTCTCGCCGTTGAGCATCGGGTTCTCGACGATGTGCACCGCCAGCGCGCCGTACTCGTCGGGGTCACCGAGGCGGGCCGGGTGGGGCACCTGCTTGCCGAGGGAGGCCTGCGCCTCCTCGGGCAGCGAGCCGAGCAGCGGGGTCTTGAACAGGCCGGGGGCGATGGTGCATACGCGGATGAACTCGCGCGAGAGGTCACGCGCGATCGGCAGGGTCATGCCGACGACGCCGCCCTTGGACGCCGAGTAGGCCGCCTGGCCGATCTGGCCCTCGAACGCGGCGACCGACGCCGTGTTGATGATGACGCCGCGCTCACCGTTGATCGGCTCCTGTTTGGCGATACGTTCTGCGGCAAGGCGAATCACGTTGAACGTGCCGATGAGGTTGACCTCGACGACCTTGCGGAAACCGTCGAGCGGGAATGGTCCGTCCTTGCCGAGGGTCTTGATCGCGTTGCCGATACCTGCGCAGTTGACGTCGATGCGCAGCGGGCCCATCTCCTCGGCGGCGTCCAGCGCGGCGGTGACCTGCTCGGGATCGGTGACGTTGGCTTCGACGAACTTGGCGCGCGCACCGAGTTCCTTGACCGCGTCCTCACCCTTGAGGTCGATGACGACGACCGAGGCGCCCCGGTCGAGCAGTCGCTTCGTCGTCGCAAGGCCGAGCCCGGAGGCACCCCCGGTGACGACAGCCACGGCGTCTTTGATCTCCACAGATAGATTCCTTTCCTGACCTTTGACTTGCTGACTAAACCCAGTCCCGCAGAACAGCTTCGGTGTCCGCTCCGGGCACACCCGGTGCCTTCGGAACGGACGGGGCACTGCGGGAGAACCGCGGCGCAGGGGCCGGGTACAGCGATCCGTTCTCGGAGTAGAAGGTGTGGCGCTCGGTGTTGTGCGCCTCGGACTCCACCTCGCCGAACGACAGCACCGGCGTCACGCACGCATCGGTCCCGGCGAACACCTTCGTCCAGTGATCGCGGTCGTGTGCCGCGAACGCCTCGGTGAAGGCGGCCCGCAACTCCGGCCAGCGGCCCATGTCGTTCTGGTCGGGCAGATCGGCGCCGTCCAGCCCGATCCCCTTGAGCATTTCGGCGTAGAACTGCGGCTCGATCGCTCCGACGGCGACGTGGCGTCCGTCGGCACATGTGTAGGTGTCGTAGTACGGCGCGCCGGTGTCGAGCATGTTGACGCCACGCTCGTCACTCCACATGCCCATGCCGCGGAACGCCCACATCATCATCGACAGCACGCTCGAGCCGTCCACCATCGCGGCGTCGACCACCTGGCCCTTGCCGGAACGTTCCCGCTCCCACAGTGCCGAGAGCACGCCGACGAGCAGGAACATCGACCCGCCGCCGAAATCGCCGACCAGGTTCAGCGGCGGCACCGGGCGCTCGCCCGCGCGACCGATCGCATGCAGCGCGCCGTTGAGCGAGATGTAGTTGATGTCGTGACCCGCCTGCTGGGCGCGCGGACCGTCCTGACCCCAGCCGGTCATCCGGGCATAGATCAGCTTCTCGTTGACCTTGGCGCAGTCCTCGGGACCTAGCCCGAGCCGTTCTGTGACACCGGGCCGGAAGCCCTCGATCAGCACGTCGGCCTTGGCGATCAGTTTCAGGACCAGCTCGCGTCCCTCGTCACTCTTGAGGTTGGCGGCCACCGATCGCCGGTTGCGCAGCAGGTAGTCGCCGCCCGGTTTGGTCGCGGGGCCGGGGCCCTTTCCCGGGCGCTCGACGCGGACGACGTCTGCTCCGAGATCGCCGAGAATCATTGCCGCGTGCGGGCCGGGACCGATGCCGGCCAGCTCCACGACCCGTAGTCCTTGCAGTGGTCCAGCCATGCCTAACCGCCCTTCGTCCCAGTCGCTCGGTTGACCGCGACATAGCTTACTTGTATAACCAAGTCGGATCGGCCATGGGTCTTCAGCTGCCGCAAAGACCCTCCTCAGACCAGAAGGTGCGTGCATGACCATCGACTCGGGTGCCGAGATCTATCAGTGCATCGACGACCTCACGGTCAGCCTCGACGACGGCGTGCTCGCCGTGACCCTCAACCGTCCGGACAGCCTGAACTCGCTCACCGCTCCGATGCTCCGAACGTTCGCCGAGACACTGGAACGTGCGGCAGGCGATTCCCGCGTGCGGGTGGTCCGCGTCAGCGGAGCGGGACGCGGCTTCTGCTCGGGCGCCGGGATCAGCGAGGAAGACCACGCCAACCCCGGCGCCACCGGCACCCCCGCCGATGTACTGGATGCGGCCAACCGCTGCATCCGCGCGATCGCCGCGCTGCCGCAGCCCGCCGTCGCGGTCGTCCACGGTGCGGCGGCCGGAGTCGGCGTTTCGCTGGCGCTGGCCTGCGACGTCGTACTCGCCTCGGAGAAGGCGTTTTTCATGCTGGCGTTCACGAAGATCGGGCTCATGCCCGACGGTGGCGCGTCGGCACTGATTGCTGCCGCGGTGGGCCGGATCCGGGCGATGCGGATGGCCCTGCTGGCCGAGCGCATCACCGCGCGCGAAGCCTACGACTGGGGCCTGGTCAGTGCTGTCCATCCCGCCGACGATCTCGCCGCGGAGGTCGACACAGTGATCGGCACGCTGGTGTCGGGCCCGGCCGTCGCACTGCGCAAGACCAAGGCTGCGATCAACGCCGCGACGCTCACCGAGCTGGAAAGCGCGCTGGAACTGGAGAAGACGGGCCAGCTGGCGTTGCTGGATTCTCACGATTTTCGCGAGGGCACCAAGGCGTTCCAGCAGCGCAGGGCCGCGACCTTCACCGACTCCTGACATAGCGATTCCGGTGTAGTTCGTCGACGTCAGCGTGACCGACTACACCCAAATCGCCCGTGGGCGGCGGAAAATCGTTCGACTCGACGGCAGGTCGTGCGCGACCATCGTTCGGTGAGTACGCAATTCGACATCGAGGCGCCGGTGGCCCCCGGCGGCTGGCGTGTGCTCGCACCCTTCCGGTTCCGCGAGTATCGCCTTCTGATCGCGGCGGTGTCCCTGTCGATCTTCGCCGAGGGTATGTGGGCCGTCGTGATGGCCTTGCAGGTCATCGAACTGTCCAACGATCCGACGTCGCTGTCCTTGGTCGCCGCCTGCCTGGGTGCCGGTCTGGTGTCGTTCGTGCTGGTCGGCGGACTGGCCGCCGACCGGCTCAGCCAGCGCGGCATCATTCTCGTCGTCGCGGCCGTCAACACGGCGGTCACTTCGGCGGTCGCCGCACTCGGGCTCATTGGTGCACTGAGGATCTGGCACATGGCCGTGGCGGCCGCGGCGCTCGGTATCGCTGCGGCGTTCTTCTTCCCGGCGTACAGCGCGATCCTGCCGAGGATTCTGCCCGCCGAGCAGCTACTGGCCGCCAACGGCGTGGAAGGTGTTGTGCGCCCGGTGTTTCAGCGCGCGGCCGGGCCCGCGGTGGCCGGCCTTGTGATCGGTGCCACGTTCCCTGCGGCCGGGGCCACCGTGGTGGCCGTGCTGTTCGGTGTCGGCTTCGTACTACTGGTGGCCACCCGGCCACCGGTGGTCACCGGAACCGAGGTGCAGCACGACCGTCCGCACCTGCTCCGGGATCTGTTGGACGGCTGCGCGTTCGTGCTGCAGACACCGTGGCTGCTGTGGACCCTGCTGTTCGCCAGCCTGTTCGTGCTCGTCGTCCTCGGCCCGATCGAGGTGCTGCTGCCGTTCGTCGTCGCCGACAGGTTCGACCACGGCGCCCAGACCTACGGCTTCATCCTGGCGTTCTTCGGCATGGGCAGCGCGCTGGGCGCGTTGGCGGTGTCGTCGAGGCGGCTACCGCGTCGGTATCTCACGGTGATGATGGTGATGTGGAGCGTGGGCTCCATCCCGCTGGCGGTCGTCGGCGTCACGTCGTCGTTCCCGTTGATGGCCTTGGCGACATTCGTCATCGGCGTCACCGACGGTGCGGGCATGGTCATCTGGGGCACGCTGCTGCAGCGGCGGGTGCCCCCGGAGATGCTGGGCCGAGTGTCGAGTCTGGACTTCTTCGTCTCGCTGGCATTCATGCCGGTGTCGTTCGCGATCGTGGGTCCGCTGTCGAAAGTCGTTCCGATGGAGGCGATCTTCCTGGCCGCCGGCGGCCTGCCGGTGCTGTTCGGCGGCGTCGCGATGTGGGCGGCCAAGATGCGCCGCGACGAGCTGGCGCATCCGCTTCGCTAGACGCCGAAGATCGGAGGAAGTGCGAGCACCATGACCACGCCCCACACGAAGTGGGTCAGCATCGGTGCGAGCACTCCTCCGGTGGAGCGGCGCAGGAGGGCGCAGACGGTTCCGAGGATGATCGCGGCGAACCCGAGCATCGGGTTGCCCGTCGTGGCGGCGGTCGCGATGACGTACAGCACGGTCGAGACGAGGACCGGTCGGTACTTCGCCAGCGCACTGTAGAGCGCGCCACGGAAGAACATCTCTTCGGCGAGCCCGTTGATGACGGTGATGAACACCATCAGATACAGCGGGGCGGCGTTGGAGTACTCCAGCACCTGCCTGATGTAGTCGTTCACCCCGGGGATCTGCCTGGCTACCAGACCTCCGACGACGAAGATCGCCCCGAGAGCCAGCCCCACCGCGACACCGGTGATCACCGGCCGCTGGTTGCGACCCCGAAAGTTCAGGTGCCCCATATGCAGCGGGCCGGACGCGAAGGCGCCGAAAGCCCAGACACCCGCCAGCGCGAGGGTGAGCCACACGAATGAGTTGTCGCCGGGGGGTCTGCTCAGCGAGTAGCCGAGTAGGGCCGCTCCGATGAGCAGGACGACCGAGACGATGAATTTGCGACGGGTGACCACTCCGGGCGTCTCGTTGTACGGCCTGGCCTTGGTGCGGGCTACGCGCAGCCACTCCTTGGGCCATCCGCGGCGGGTCGGGGTGCTCACGCCGGCATCACCTTCGGCACCAGTCCGATCACGTGATCCAGCCCGGTGCGCACAGCCGCGGCGACGGGGCCGGGCACGAACCCGATCAGACCGAGGACGGGATGTACGAACGGCGGCGTGACCGCGCCTGCCAGTTTCTGCAGTCGCAGCGTGTCCCCGCCGGCCCACTGGGGATCGGTGTCGGCCAGATGGTGCGGATCGCCCAGCTCGTTGACCGGGCGCCGCGGCGGACTCGTCACCGCCCGACGCATGGCGTCCTCGACGGTGACCGGTCCATCGGGCGGCGCGGGGACGAAGTCGCCGAGGTCGTTCGTCGACGCCATCATCGGATAGTCAAGGGATTCAACAAGATCCGCAGCCAGACCGCCGGGGACAGGCAGAATGAGGCCGGTCACCTTCGACACCAGGCTGGTCTCGATGCCGTACACCGCGACAGGCTGCCGCCAGATTCCGGCGGTGCGCGCGTAGGTACGCAGCAGGTCGCCGTAGGTGGTGGTCTCGGCACCCCTGATGTCGTAGGACCCGGCGGGCACCTTCTCGTCCGCGACCGCGACGAGGTAGTACAGCACGTCGCTGATCGCGATGGGATCGATCGGGTTCGCCGACCATTCCGGCATCGGCAACACCAGGAAGCGGTCGGCGACGTAGCGAAGCATTTCAAACGATGTGGAGCCCGCGCCTATCACGATCGCGGCACCCAGCCACACCACGTCCGGACCGCCCTCGATGGTGAGAGCTGCAGCGACCTCGGCGCGACTGGCCAGGTGCTCAGACAGCGTACGGCTGTCGGGTACGAACCCGCCCAGATAAACGATGCGACGTACCCCCGCCGCCTTGGCGGCGGAGGCGACGTTGGCAGCGGCCTTGTTGTCGGCCTCGCGGAAACCGGGCTGCCCGATGCCGTGCACCAGGTAGTAGACGACGTCGATGGGTCCGGCCTCGGTGAGCGCCTGCTTGGCCGAGATCTCGTCGTGCGCATCCAGGGTCACCGCGGTGACGTCGTCGTACCAGCCGAAGTCGGCCAGCCGTTCGACGTCTCGGCTGGCGGCGACAACTTGGTGACCGTCTTCGAGCAACGCTGTCACCAGGCGCGAGCCGATGTATCCGGTGGCGCCGGTGACCAGAATGCGAGCAGATTCCACGTTAAGCCCTGTACCCCGGCGCGCCCGATCAGAACCTGACGTGGGACGTTAGCCCTGTCACTGCGCGTCCCGATGCAGCTTGACCAGCTCCTGATACAGGGTCGCGTTGGTGCGGATGCCCGCGATCTCATCGTCGCCGAGTTGACGCCGGACCTTGCCGGGAACACCGGCCACCATCGAGCCCGGCGGGATCACCGCGCCCTGCGGCACCACCGCTCCCGCGGCGATGAGCGACCCGGAACCCACCACGGCGCCGTTGAGCACCACCGCGCCCATCCCGACCAGCGAGTCGTCCTCGACCGTGCAGCCGTGCAGCACCGCGTTGTGCCCCACGCTCACACCCGCACCGATGCGGGCCGGGAAACCGGGATCGACGTGAATCGTCACGCCGTCCTGGATGTTCGTGCCCGCCCCGATCTCGATGCGTTCGGCCTCGGCGCGCAGGATCGCTCCGTACCACGCACTCGCGCCGGCAGCCATGATCACCTGGCCCACCACGGTGGCGTTGGGGGCTACCCAGCTGTCGGGATGCAGATCGGGTGAGTGTCCTGCGATGGTCAGGATCAGTGGCTCGGCCATGGCCGTCATCGTAGGACGGGACCTCCGCACCGGAGGACCTAGTGACCGCAGCGGCGACGCCACGTGCGATCCTCAGCACGTGACAACGACGTCAGCAACTGCACTCGACATCGTCGACGGCATCGACCTCACCGGCAAGACCTGCGTCATCACCGGCGCTTCAGCAGGCCTGGGCCGGGAATCCGCCAGGGCTTTGGCCGCCACCGGTGCGCACGTCATCTTGGCGGCACGCAATGCCGACGCGCTGGCCGAGACCGAGACCTGGGTACGCGCCGAGGTCGCCGACGCGCGCCTGTCCCTGGTGCCGTTGGACCTGACGTCGCTGGCCAGCGTCGCGGCCGCCGCCGAGCAGATCAGCGAGCTGACTCCCGTGGTCCACGTGTTGATGAACAACGCAGGCGTGATGTTCACCCCCTTCGGCCGAACCGCCGAGGGCTTCGAAACACAATTCGGCACAAACCATCTGGGCCACTTCGAATTCACCCGGCTGCTGTTCCCCGCGCTCGTGGCCGCCGACGGCGCCCGGGTGGTGGTGCTGTCCTCCGAGGGCCACCGGATGAGCGACGTCGACTTCGACGACCCCAACTTCGAACACCGCGACTACGACAAGTTCGCGGCGTACGGCGCCTCCAAGACCGCCAACGTCCTTCACGCGGTCGAACTGGACCGCAGACTGCGCGACAGCGGTGTCCGCGCGTTCGCGGTGCACCCCGGGATCGTGGCCACCTCGCTGGCGCGGCACATGACCAATGACGACTTCGCCAGCCTCAACCGCTCGGCGGCGTCGCGGAAGAAGGACACCTCCGAGCCCCCGACGGACTTCCGTACGCAGTTCACGACGCCCGAGCACGGCGCCGCCACGCAGGTGTGGGCGGCCGTCAGCGACGACCTGGACGGCGCGGGCGGGGTCTACCTGTCCGACTGCGCGATCCGGCAGGCCGCGCCGTATGCGGTGGACGAATCCAGGGCGCTGACCCTGTGGGACCTTTCGGAGCGACTCTGCACGCGGAGCGCGCCGAGCCTAGGCTCAAGTGCGTGAATCCACCCGCGAAGGTCATCTACCTTCGCTCGTATGGTGATCGCGACCGCGACGACCATGACGTGGTGCGCGCCGTCCTCGACGCCACCGTGGACCTGTTGCGCGACCAGTCCTTCGACGACCTGACCACACGCCAGATCGCGGACCGGGCGGGGGTTGCGCACAGCGACCTGTGTGCGTATTTCCGGTCCAAGGACGCGATCGTCGCCGAGGTCTACCTGGGATTGCTGCGCGACGCGCCGCTGGCGGTCGACGTGGAGGAGTCCGCGCGCACGCGGGTGGTGGCGTTGTTCCACCAGCTGGTGATGCTGCCGGCGGACCGGCCGGGCCTGGCCGCAGCATGCTCGAGCGCGATGATCTCCCAGGACAAGACGGTGCAGCCGATCCGCAGGCGCATTCAGGCCGAACTGCACCGGCGGGTGCGCACGGTGCTGCGCTCCGACGCCTGGCCGGAGGTCGCTCAGACGCTTGAGTTCGGCCTGGTGGGGGCCATGGTGCAGGCCAGTTCGGGGGCGGCGACGTTCGAGGGCATGGCCGACGAGTTGGCCCGGGTTGTCACGACCTTGTTGCCGGAAACTTCCTGACTGCGAACTCCCTGCTCAGAGGGGTGGTTGCGGCCTCGTCCGCGCCGTCGCCGCGCATTCTCGACTTGGTCGTTACCAATTCGTGCACATACCATCCAGGCGATTGACAAGTGTGAAGGAGCCCAACGTGAAGACCCGCACCAGCAAGGCCGTCGGCGTCGCCCTCAGTGCCGCCGCGATCGCCATGTCTGTTCCGCTGGCCGTCAACGCCTACGCCGAGCCGGCCGCCCCGGTGGTCGAAATCCCGGACCCGCAGGGGCCCGACTGTGGCGCGTTCAAGGAGGCTCTGCCGAACTGGAAGGGTCTGGCGAACCTGCCCGTCAGCACCGCCCTGTCCAGCATTCCCGACATCTCGACGTTCAGCTCCGCCGTCTCGGGCCAGCTGAACCCGGCCGTCAACGTGGCCGGCGTCTTCGACAACGGCCCCTACGTGATCTTCGCGCCCACCAACGAGGCGTTCGCGGCGTTGCCGCCCGAGCAGCTCGAGGTGCTGCGCACCGACGCCGCGGCGCTGACCACGCTGGTGTACTACCACGCGTTCCTCGGCCTGCTCGGTCCCGACGATGTCAAGGGCCAGCGTCCGACGCAGGAGGGCACCGAGGTCGAGGTGACCGGTTCCGGCGGCGACATCCAGGTCAACGAGACCGCCAAGGTGGTCTGCGGAGGCATCACGGCGCAGAACGCCCGGATCTACATCATCGACTCGGTGCTGAACCCGGCCGAGGCGCCCGCGCCGATCACGCCGACCACGACGAGCACCACCGAGACCACCACCACGGCGGAGACCACGACTCCGGCGACCACCACGCCGGCGCTGCCCGCCGCCGAAGCACCCATCAGCTGACGACTTCGGTGTAGTTGGTCAACATCAGCTTGACCAACTACACCGAAATCGCTTGTCTCAGAGGCCCAGATCGCGGCCGATGATCTCTTTCATGATCTCCGTCGTGCCACCGAAGATCGTCATGATGCGTCCGTCGACGTAGTCACGGCACACGCGGTACTCCATCATCCAGCCGTAGCCGCCGTGCAGCTGCACGCACTGGTCGACGACCTTCTTGGCGACTTCGGTCGCCCACCATTTGGCCTTGGCGGCTTCGACCGCGGTCAGTTCACCGTCGACGATGGCCTGCAGGCACCGGTCCACGTACTGCTCGGTGACGTCGAGCTCGGTGTCCATCTCCGCGAGCAGGAACCGGTTGTGCTGGAAGCTGCCGATCGACTGCCCGAAGGCCTTGCGATCCTTGGCGTATTGCAGTGTCTGACGCCAGGTTTCGCGCGCGCCGGCGATCGCGGAGATCGCGATCGACAACCGCTCTGAGGGCAGATTCTGCATCAGGTGGTAGAAGCCGCGTCCCTCCTTGCCCAGCACGTTGGCGTTCGGCACCCGCACGTTCTCGAAGTGCAGCTCGGCGGTGTCCTGGGCGTGCATACCCATCTTGTCGAGCTTGCGGCCGCGCGTGAACCCGGGCATGTCCCGCTCGACCACCAGAAGCGTGAAGCCCTTGTGGCCCGCCTCGGGATCGGTGCGCGCGACGACGACGACGAGGTCACTGTTGATGCCCGACGAGATGAAGGTCTTGGAGCCGTTGAGAATCCAGTCGTCCCCGTCGCGCACGGCCGACGTGCGGATGCCCGCGAGGTCGCTGCCCGCGCCGGGTTCGGTCATCGCGACCGCGATGATCGTCTCGCCACTGGCGATCCCCGGCAGCCATCGCTGCTTCTGCTCGTCGGTGGTGAGATCCTTGAAATAGGGCGCGACGACGTCGTTGTGCAGGCTAAGCCCGGGTCCGGGCACCCCGGCTCTGGCGATCTCCTCGTCGATGATCGCGTTGAACCGGAAGTCATCGGTTCCGCCACCGCCGAACTCCTCGGGCATGTTGAACCCGATGAGCCCGTGCTTGCCCGCGGCCACGTAGGCCGACCGGTCGACGAGGCGGTCGGCCTCCCACTTCTCGGCGTTGGGGACGAGTTCGCTGTCGATGTAGCCGCGGACAGTGTCCCGGAAGGCTTCGTGCTCGGCGTCGTAGATCGTTCGCTTCATGTGTGTTCCTCCAGTTGGCGTACTTGGCTTACTTGGCCTTCCATACCGGCGCGCGCTTCTGCGCGAAGGCCAGCGGCCCTTCCATGGCGTCCTCGGTGGTGAAGACGACGCCTACTTCCCGCATCGTTCTGGACCAGCCCGGTTCATCGGCGGCCACGATGCCGTCGTCGGAGCCGACGGCGACCCGCTTGCTGGCCTGAACCGCCAGCGGGGCGTTGACCGTGATCCGCTCGGCGAGTGCCAGGGCGGCGTCGAGCTCGGTCCCGTCGGGGACCACCTCGTTGATCAGACCCCACGACAGCGCCTCGGCCGACGTGATCGGTTCTCCGGTGAACATCATCTGCAGCGCCACCTTGCGGGGCATCTGGTCGACCAGGCGGAAGACACCGCCCGCGGCCGCGATCAACCCGCGCTTCACCTCGGGCAGCCCGAACTTGGCGCTCTCCCCGGCCACCACCAGGTCGCTGGCCAGCGCCAGTTCGGTGCCACCGCCCAGCGCGGTGCCGTTGACCGCCGCGATGGTCGGCTTGTCGATGAAGTGGCGCACGTATCCGGCGAAGCCCCACTTGGGATGGTCGGGGTGGCCGATGTTCTCGCCGCGTGACAGCGCCTTCAAATCCGCTCCGGCACAGAAGGATTTGTCGCCCGAGCCGGTGACCACGACCACCCACACGTCGGGGTCGCGCTGCGCCTCGTCGAGTGCGTCACCCAGCGCGATCGACACCGAGGCGTTGATGGCGTTGCGGGCCTCGGGACGGTTGATCGTCACGATCATGACCTTGCCGCGGCGCTCGACCAGAGCGCCCGGAGCGGCGGCCTCTCCGGTGTCGGTCACAGAAGTTCCAGGATGGTCGCGTTGGCCTGGCCCCCGCCCTCACACATCGTCTGCAGGCCGTACTGAATTCCCTTGTCCCGCATGTGGTAGAGCATCGTGGTCATGATCCGGGCTCCGGAGCCACCCAGCGGGTGGCCGAGCGCGATGGCGCCCCCGTTGGGGTTCACCTTCTTCTCGTCTGCACCGATGTCCTTCAGCCATGCCATCGGCACCGGCGCGAAGGCCTCGTTGACCTCGAACACCCCGATCTCGTCCAGCGAGAGACCGGACCGCTGCAGCGCCTTCTGGGTGGCCGGGATGGGCGCGGTCAGCATGATCACCGGGTCGGCGCCGGCCAGCACCGCGGTGTGCACCTTGGCAAGGGGCTTGAGCCCCAGCGACTTCGCCTTCTCGGCGGACATGAACAGCAGCGCGGCGGAGCCGTCCGAGATCTGCGAGCTGTTGCCCGCGTGGATCACGCCGTCTTCCTTGAAGGCGGGCTTGATCTTGCCGATCGACTCGATGGTGCCGCCGCGACGGATGCCCTCGTCCTTGAGCACGGGGTTACCGTCCTGGTCCTTGATGGCCACGATCTGGTCATCGAAAGCGCCGGAATCCTGTGCTGCAGCGGCTTTTTCATGTGAGCCGAGCGAGAACTGATCCAGGTCGGTGCGGCTCAGTCCCCACTGGTCGGCGATCATCTCGGCGCCGATGCCCTGGTTCGGGGTCTGGCTGTACCGGCCTCGGAACGCCTCCGGGTAGGGATGGCCGCCGTTGGCCAGCGAGGAACCCATGGGTACCCGGGACATCGACTCGACGCCACCGGCGATGACGACGTCGTAGTGGCCCGCGACCACGCCGGCGGCAGCGAAGTGCACCGACTGCTGGCTGGACCCACACTGGCGGTCCACGGTCACGCCGGGCACCGACTCCGGCCAGCCCGCGGCCAGGACGGCGGTCCGCGCGATGTCGAGCGCCTGCTCGCCGGCCTGCATCACGCACCCCCAGATCACGTCGTCGACGATCGCGGGGTCGATGCCCGCACGCTCGGCCAGGCCGTTGAGCACCTGCGCCGACAGTTCACCCGGGTGCACGCCGGACAGCCCGCCGTTCCGCTTGCCGACTGGCGACCGAACGGCCTCGACGATGACGGCTTCAGCCATGGAGATACTCCTTCATTGACGGGTCTTTCCTCGAACGTAAACGAACAAGGTTTACTAGGTCAACCTACTGGTTGGTAGGTGTCAGTCCCACTCCGGGGACCTCCTATCCGGCGACCGGTGAACGGCCCTTCGCGGCGCGTTCGGACGCCGACAGCAGGTCGTCACGGAACTGCGGATGCGCAATGGCCGCGAGCGCCTCACCGCGTTGGCGCACGGTCAATCCTTCCAACTCCGCCGCGCCGAACTCGGTGATGATGACGTCGACATGATGACGCGGCGTCGTGATCACCGCTCCCGGCCCGAACCACGGCACGATCCGTGACTTCAGGTCGCCCTCCTCGCCGAACGTCGACGGCAGGCAGATCAGCGACCGGTCCGTCAGCTCCAGGCCTGCGCCCGCCACGAAGTCCTCCGCGCCGCCGATCCCGCTGAACTGGTTGCCGTTGATGGTGTCGGCCACGACCTGACCGTGGATGTCGACGGCAAGTCCGCCGTTGATCGAGATCATGCTGCGGTTGGCGGCGATCACCTCGGGCGAGTTGACGATCTCGACCGGCAGGAAGGCGACGTCGGCGTTGCCGTCCAGCCACGTGTAGAGCTCCGGTGACCCGAACGCGAACGTCGTCACGCTGACGCCGTCATAGAGGCCCTTGCGGGCGTTGGACACCTTGCCGGCCCGGTGCAGCTGCATACAGCCGTCGGTGAACATCTCACTGTGCAGCCCGTAGTCGCCGCCGTCCCCCTCGGCCAGCAGCGTGGCGATCTGGCTCGGGATCGAGCCGATCCCGGTCTGCAGCGTCGCTCCGGGGCGGATGAAGGAGACCGCGTGCCGGGCGATCGCCTTGTCCGCGTCGCTCGGTGGCGGTGCGGGCAGAGAGAGCGGCGCGTCGGTGGAGTGCACCAGGATGTCGATCTCATCGACGTGCAGTGCGTGGCGGTGTTGCGTGCCCAACCCGAAGGTCCTCGGGTACGCCTCCGAGACCTCGACGACGAGCACACGATCGGGATCGGCGCCCGCGCGGCGCAGTTCGTCGATGGTGCCGCCCGCATGCAGTGACAGCGAGCACCAGCCGTCAGCGTCGGGCGGCGCCGCGACCGTCGTCATCACGCGCGGCGCCTGCCGTTCGAGCAAGGGCCCGAACCTCCGGAAGTCCGCAGGCGTGAACTCGATATCGGCGCCGCTGTCGCGCAGCGCCCGCTCCAGCGGACCGAAGAAGCCCGACAGGTAGTGCACGCCTCCACGCGAGAACAGGTCGGTGCCGACGGCCAGGAGCGCGCCGTAGACGCGCAGGTCGGTCCAGTCGTCGCGCTCGCCGAGAGCGCGCAGCAGTGCCGGCGGTTGGCCGGGCCCGAGCGGGATGCCCAGCGTGTCGGTGGTTCGCAGTCGCGCAGCAGCCTCGTCGGCCGTCAACTCCTGTGGCATGCGGCTACCCTGCCATGCGCGCGGCGACAGCTTCGGCGATCTCCAAGTGTCCGGCGCAGATTCGTCACGACCCCGGTGAGCTGGCACAATCGACGTCCACCTGCACGGATGCCGTTCGGACATTCGGCGCTGACCCCACATGGTTTACTGAGTTGCACAGCTGAGGTGCACGAGGTCGACCCGCGAGGAGGGTGCAGTGGCTCGCAATACACCGCTGGCCCCGATGATCGGGCCGGACGCGGTCGCGTCGCGCGCTGCCGTGCGCTCCCCCAAGACCGCCGAGCTGGTCGCAGGCACGCTGCGCCGGATGGTCGTCGAAGGGCAGCTGCAGGACGGCGACTTCCTGCCCAACGAGGCGGAGCTGATGGCGCACTTCGGCGTGAGCCGCCCGACGCTGCGGGAAGCCGTCCGGGTACTGGAGTCCGAGCGTCTGGTGGAAGTGCGCCGAGGATCGCGCACCGGTGCTCGGGTCCGGGTGCCCGGCCCCGAGGTGGTGGCCCGGCCGGCAGGGCTGCTGCTGGAACTGTCGGGCGCGACGATCGCCGATCTGCTGACCGCGAAGTCGGGCATCGAGCCGATGGCCGCGCGCCTGCTCGCCGAGTCCGGTACGGCCGCGGCGTTCGACGAGCTCGAGCAGATGCTCGAAGTTCTCGTCGCCGACGGTCATCAGTCGGCGCGGCTCGCCGAGGCCACGGGTGCCTTTCATTTGCGCGTGGTGCAGCTGTCGGGCAATGCCACGCTGGCCATCGTCGCTGGGATGCTGCACGAGATCACGGTCAGGCACACGGCTTTCGTGTTCAAAGAACGTCGCCCGGTCTCGAAGGCCGACTACGAGAAGCTGATGCGGTCGTATCGCAAGCTCATGCAGTTCCTGCGCGCGGGTGACGCCCCGGGCGCCGAGGCGCACTGGCGCAAACACCTCGATACGTCACGGGAGTTGCTGCTGACGGGCCTGGAGAGTGTGCCCGTCCGCGACGTGATGGGCTGAGGGTCAGCCATCGCGCGGCGGATGACGGCTACCGCGGCGAAATCCACCTTGTGCAGCGGACGTTCGGGTAGGCGTCTGCAGAATGCGACTTTCGCCGCCGCATTCCACCCGCGATGACGGGAAAGCTCAGGGCGCGTCGGCGCCGCCCTTGCTCCACGTCACCTGCACCGGCACCGTGTCGTCCCACGGTTGGCGCGTGACCATGTCGGCGACCATTACGTAACCGCGTTCGAACTCGCCTGTGGCGGCATCGACGAGGCGGTACTCCTGGCGCTGCTTGTGGATCGGCTGCGCGTCGAGCAACAGCACCCGCACCTCGCCCGGCTCGAAGTGGCACCGCTTCTGCAGGGCGGCGATCAACTGCTCGTTGTGCATGTGGCCGTCGCCGAAGTTCCATCCGATCGCGGTGCTGCAGATCCGCTCACCGTCGGTCAGCACATAGTCGTCCTCGTTGTATCCGGCCATGGTCCGGTGCGCCAACGTGAACATCGCCCGGCCGTGGGTGTTGAACGACCGGAATGCGTACCCCATGTACTGGTACATCTCGGCAGTTTCCTTGCTGCCGTAGAACTTCTCCATCTGTGCGGCCGGCATCGCAGCGATCGCGACGATGCCCGTGCTGATCTTCTCCGCCGCCGACGGTTTCACACACCACAGCGAGGTATCCCAGTTGCCGGCGTAATACCGCATCCCGGGCAGGAAGGAGACCTTGCGCGGAAACAGGTTTCCGACCACCACCGTGCCCGCGACGACGGCGAACAGCACAATGGGCCAGGGACTCTGCAGATCCCCGAGGCCCACTCCGGCATTGCCGACGAACAGCGCGAGAACGCTGAACATCATGAAGACGTTCCATTCCAGCGGCACGCCCATCGGGATCGCCGACAGGATGCCGAAGTGGAAGCAGATCATCACGAACGCGGCGACGGCCGTCACCCACCCGCCGTGGGAGAAGAACAGCACCAGCGGCACGAGCATCTCGATCGCGGTGCTGAAGTGGGCCAGCACCCGCGACGCCCGACCGGGACGCAGATCATCGGGGAAGTGCTCGAAGAACTTTCGCTTGATCCACTTAGGGCGCATCACCGGGTTGTTGCTCATCATCGTCGAGATGACGAACGGGAAGTGCTTGTTCAGCTTCGACGTGGCCGCGCCGATCCAGATCACCAGACACACCAGCTTGGCGGCGATGATGATGTCCGCCCCGCTGAACAGGAAGCACACCGCCAGCGAGCCGTACACCTCGCCTCGGGCAGCCAGGAACAGCACCTTGTCCCGCAGACCGGCGACAGCCAACAACACCACGATCGCCACGGTCTGCCACACCGGCAGCACGCCGACCTCGGAGCCGATCTCCGGAATAGGGCCGGTGCCATCCGAGAACAGAGCGATGAGGAGAACCACCAGCAGGGCGCCGTAGAGCGCGACGTCCAGCGGCGTTCGCGAGTCCCCCCTCGTCAGCGGAACGCGGTCGGGCCATGGCGGCAACCGAATGGTCTTGGGCCGCAACCAGTACAGCACCGAGCCCATCGGCGGGAAGAAGCGGTTGTTCAGCGGTCCGAACCCGCAGCCGAGCCCGACGATCTCGAACAGCATCGTGTAGAGGACGACTTTCTGGTACACGATCGGTTCGTGGTACCAGGCCGCCACGTTCGTGAAGCCGTCGATCCCGGCCGTGCTCAGCACGATGAGCCACGCCACCAGGGCGTACAGGAGGATCTTCACCACGTAGAAGAGGTGCATGACCACCGGCGTGCCGAAGCCGACCTCGGCCCAATGCCGGGCCATGGGGATGATCCGTTCGGCCCGGGTGCCCTTGCTCCATTCGGCGTAGTCGACGACGGGCGCGTCCTGCTTGAGAAAACCCATGCCGGTCAGACTAGAACGTGTTCCAGTTCAACTGGCGCGAACAGACACGAAATCGCATGATTTCGGCCCGAGCGTGCGAGTTTGCGTCTGCTCGCGGGCAGTGCCCCCGCCCGCGGAGCCGCTACGCCCCCGTCTTGGCCGGTGGGCGGTAGAAGATCACCAGCTGGCCGATGCCGCCGGCCAGTCCCAGCACCAACGCGATCAGCAGACCCCACCAGCCGTGCAGGTAGTCGTAGACGCCGCTGCCGGAGAACAGCAGGTGGTCGAGGCTGAGCCGGCCCGCACCGATGGTCGCGATGCCCACGGCCGACGCCGCCAGCACCAGGTTGTACTCGTACCCCTCCTTGACGATGAAGAAGCCGTTGTCCTTGTGCACGGTCCACGCCGCCACGAACATCAGCGCGACGAAGCCGGCGGCCGGAACGGGGGTGAGCAGACCGACGGCCAGGCCCAGCCCGGCAGCCATCTCGGTGGTCGCCGCGACCCGGGCGTGGAACATGCCGGGCTTCATCCCCATGCTGTCGAACCAGCCGGCGGTTCCCGCCAGCCCGCCCTTGCCGAAGAACTTGTTGTAACCGTGGGCGGCCATGGTCAGGCCGAGCACCACACGCAGGATCAGGACTCCGACGTCGTAGGCAGTCATGTAACAGAACTTAGAACATCTGTCACGTCACCGCTCACCCCCCTCTCACGCTCGGGCATGGCTCCGCGAGGCGCGGACTCATGAGTCCTGGCTGATCAGGCCGGACCGCAGCCGGCGAACTGGTCCTCCAGCCGCTCTTTGAGCTGGGCGAATCCCGACACCGGCGGCGGTGCGAACTCTGCGGGCGCACAGGCGGTGAAACTCGCGACCTCGGCGGGCGCGTCGCCCGTCATCCGCCATTCCACGGTGACCGGATGAGCCCTGGTCGGCGCCACCGCGGCGACGACCGCGAGCGCGTTCCCGTAGGCCTCGTCTGGCGCGCCCAGGTCAACAGTCAGGCCACTGATTGCTGCGGCGAGGACGTCGACCTGAAAGACGATGACGGGCAACCGGTCCCGCTGACCGACGATCATGTCCATCTGGGCGTGGGTCAACGGCAGCGCGACGTTCCAGCCGCTCCGTTCCCGATAGGCGCCCGACCTGACGTAGACGACTCCGTCGGCGGGTGTGGGTACGACGGTGGACAGGCCACCCAGCGCAGCCCGCAGATCTGCGTCGGGCTCGGGTGAGTCCCAGATCTCCAGGTTCGGCGGCCCGCCCACCTGCAGCCACTCGATCGTCCCGGCGCCGCTGCGGACCCGCAGGCCGCGTAGCAGTTGTGCGACGGTGACGATGTACTCCGGCGATTTGCCTGCGCTGTATTCGATGCCGGCCCGGTCGGCGACGGTGATCGTCGTCTTCTGGCGGTGGTCGCTGAACTGGGTGCCGACCAGTTCCTCGACGCGGTGCGCGGCCGCGCCGATCTCGGGTTCTGTCGCCCGCGTCATGTCCAGGTCGATGCTGAGGTTGGCACCGTTCTCGAAGTCGTTGATGTAGGCGACATTCATCGCCGCCACGCCGGGCATGCCCTGCAGCTCGACCCTGATCCGGTCGGCGTCCGCACTGCGGTCGGGCGTGCAGCCGACGATGGTGATCGCGACCATGACCATCGCAGCAATCCGACGCATCTGCCCACACCACATATCGGCAAGTCTCACCCTGCGGCGTGGCGACCGCTTGAGTAGGTCTACCCAGAACGGGTCATGCAGCAGGAACCCAGTTTCCGTGGAAACCAGCTGGGACCCGGTGCGGCAGGGCGACGGCCGCGACGTCCTCGAGCGTGGCCGCATCGAGGATGGCCAGCGCACTGCGGTCGTTCGCCCGGTCGTACACGTAGCCCATGAGCACGCCGTCGTCTTCGGCGGCGTCCGGCGACGACGGGTGGAAGACGAACTCCCCCAGCGACTTTCCCACCCCGAAGGAACGCGTGACGTTGCCGCCGCCGACGAAGTCGTGCTTGAGCAGGCAGTCGCCGGAGGCGCCGCCGGAGATGCCGTCGACGAAGTGCGGCGCGTAGCCGTACCGATGGCGCTTGCCCACCAGTCGTTCGTCGACCCGCGGGAACTCCTGGGCACGATCGTCGATGCGCGACTCCCGCACCTTGCCTGCCGCCAGATCGACCGTCCACCGCTCCAGCGTCGGCGGGCCTTCGTCCGGCCCGCGCAGATCGGTGGCGAACATCTTCGGGTGCCGGACCACGTCGAGGACGACAGTGTCGTCGGTCGGCGAATCGTAGGCGTTCATCGGATGGAAGACGTAGCACGGCTCGACCTCGAACCAGCGGACGTCGGCGTTGCCACCCTCGCGGGGCATGACGCCGACCCGGGCAGGGTAACGCGGATTCCACGAGTAGGGGAAGTTGTACTCGGCTGTCGTCGACTTCGGGCTGCGCGCTGCGATCGGGTCGGGGATACGCACGCGACCGATCAACGCGGACAACAGAAGTCGGGCCGGCAGCTGCAGAGCACGCGGAACAGACATCGCGACCGCCCGGCGCGGGTCGAACGTGACGGGCAGGTCGTAGAACACCACGTGCCGTTCGGTCAGCGAGAAGTCGTGCATCATCGGAGCGCCGCCGACCTCGACGTCCACGGTGCGCCGGGCACGGCCGTCGGTGCCGATCACCGAGTACTGCACGGTGTTTCCGCGCATCATGCTGTAGGAGACGGCGTGCAGTTCACCGGTGTCCGGATCCCGCTTGGGGTGGGCGGTGTATCCCCCGGTCAGCGTTCCGTCGAAATCGCACACTCCGACCGTGTCGAGTTCGTCGGTCAGCTCGTAATTGGCCGCGCCCCCTTCGATGATCGCCAGAATCCTTCCCGCGTGCGCGATCACGTTGGTGTTGGCCGCGACCGAGGACACTCCGGCATTGCGCTGCGGCTCCGGCTCGCCCAGCAGCCGCGCCGCCTGCGGCCCGCGGACCCAGCGGTTGCGGTACCACTCGGCGCGGCCGTCACGGATCCGCATGCCGTGCACCATGCCGTCACCGAGGAACCAGTGATAGAGCTCGGGATCGATCTCGCCGATCGGGTTGGGTCCGTTGCGCAGATAGCGCCCGTCCAGATAGTCCGGGATCCGCCCCGTCACCGCGAGGTCGGTCAGCGTGTACTCCTGGGATATCGGCGCCAGAGCGCCCTCCAGATACTTGTTCGCCATCGCCGAACCTCCGTATAACAGCGTTATAAGCACGTCTTGTATAACACCGTTATGGCACCATGGCAACGATGCGTGCAGAACCGGAGGCCGTGCGGGACAGACTTGTCGCGGCCGGGGTGCAGATGATGGAACGCGACGGGCTTGCCGCACTGAGCGCGCGCAGCGTCGCCGCCGCGGCGGGGACGTCGACGATGGCCCTCTACACCCACTTCGGGGGTATGACCGAACTGCTGGACGCGATCGCCATCGAAGCGTTCGTCCGCTTCACCCAGGCGCTGACCGAGGTCCCCCACACCGACGATCCCGTAGCCGACTTCTTCGCGATGGGCTTGGCCTACCATCGCTTCGCCCTCGCCAATCCCCAGCGATACCAGGCGATGTTCGGTGCGGCGGTACCGGCCTCGCTCGCAAAGTTCCGCTCGGACATCACCGTCACGGGCACCGCGACCAACCGTGCCGAATGGGCGACGTCGTTCGGGGCGCTGCACACCGCAGTGCGCCGGATGATGGCCGCGGGCCGGATTCGCGACGACGACGAGGTCGCCGTGGCAGGCCGGCTGTGGAGCATCAACCACGGCGCGGTGATGCTGGAGATGGCGGGCTTCTTCGGCAACGAGGGCCACGGCCTCAGCCAGATCCTGGGGCCGCTGATCATCGACACCCTGGTGGGCATGGGCGACGACCGAGACGCGGCGGCGCAGTCGATGGAGAAGGTTGTCGCCAGCGTCGCCGCGGGCTAGGCGCACCGGCCCGGACAGCTAGCCCAGTTCCCATTCCAGACGCTCGATGTAGGCGTCGATGTCGCCGATCGCGGACTCGGCCGCGTGGACACTCACCGCGACGGTGTCACCGATGCCGTGCACGCCGTGCGTCAGACCCATCATCGGCGAGAGCCCCGGCAGGCCTGTGGTCAAGACGACGGGCGCTCCGCCGAACCGCAGGTCGCAGGCGCCGCGATTGACACTGGACACCACCGTGTTGCCCGAGACCGTGGCCGCACGGGCGTCCGGATCGAATTTGCCGACGCCCCAACGAAGTACCGGAGCGGGAACGGCCGCGAGCGCTGCGCGTTCGGCCGGCATCGCCGCATGCCCGGACCGGCGGCGGCGCTGCTGCAGATCCGCGGCGATCGCGGACTCCCGCGGTCCGGCCGCCAGATCCGGGTACAGCCCGACGGTGACGTTGCCGAAGTGGTTGTTGGCGGGTCGGGATCCTGAGTTCGCCATGGGCACTTCGGCGCCCAGTTGCGAGGGGTCGTCGCCCAGTGCGCGCAGGTGAGCAGCCAGCGCACCCGATATCGCGGAGAGCACGCCGACGGTGACCGTGGGCGCCCCGCGGGACCGGCGTCGTGGACGGACCACGACGCGCAGCTTCCGCGCACCGGCGGGTCGCGCGTTGGTGCGCAGCGGGGGCCGCGGAATAGACGGCGGCGGAACGAGTCCCGCGTCGGTATCGCGAACAAGCCGCCGATGCGCCCGTGCCGCACCGACCGCACGAGAGGCAAGCAACCCTGGATGTGACCGCACCGGCGTGACCCGCGGTAGTGGGCCGGACCGGCCCAAGAGGTGGGCCGCCATCGCGGAGGACCGGATGCCGTCGCCGAGTGCGTGGCTGATCTGCACGACCACCACGGTCGCGGCACCGGCACAGCCCGGTACGTCGTCGACGGCGGGAAAGATGTGCAGCCGCCACGTCATCGCGCGGGCATCGAGCTGGTCGCCGACCAGTGCCGTCACCGCCGCCAACAGATCTGGCCACGCGGCACCGGCGTCGTCGTGCACAACGAACTGGTCCATACCGACCGGCCGCTGCTGCCAGACCGGATACGTCCAGAACGCGGCGTCATCGATGCGCAGTCTCAGATCGTCGCACTCCCGCGCCCTGTCCATCAGGGTGCCGACCACCCGATCCAGGTCGGCAGTCGCACCGTCGAACGCGTACAGCAGGAATTGGTCGCTGGGGACCGCCGCCGACATCCAGTACATCTGGGCGTCGACCGCTGCGAGCCGCCGCGGCACCATGTGTCTCAGGCTCGGGCGGCTCTTACACCGGGTCGAACTTCGAGATCAGCCAGCGGTCGCCGTGCTTCTCCAGCGTCACGCGCACGCTCGACGCGGTGTCGGTAGGCGCGTCTGGTCCCACCGTCACCGTCTGGTTCACGAAGAGGAGGACCACCGCCTCGTCGGGCGTCGCCGACACCGATGCCGCCGCGGGCACCGACGCGACCGCCGCGATCTGCTTCTCCCTGGCGCCGGGAATCACCACGTCGTTTGTCAACGATGTGTAGGAGTCCCGGAACTCGCCGGTCAGCAGATCCCGGGCCGCACCGAGCTGTTGCTCGACCTCGGCGGGCGTGTAGGACAGCAGCGCGATCGTGCCGTCGCGCGCGGCCTGCACCGAGGTGACGGCGGCCAGCTCGCTGTTGCGGACGGAGTTGTCCATCCACTTCAGATATCCGGCACCGGCCGCGAGGACCAGTGCCAGCGCGGGCAGCACGATGAACGCGATGACGCGCGACCACGCAATGCCGTCCTTGGCGGGGACCGCGGGCCGGTCGCCGGTCTCGGACTCTTCGACGTCCGGATCGCCGATCTCGTCCTCGACGGCCACGTCGGCGTCGGCCTCGGTTTCGGTCCCGGTGTCGTCTTTGACGTCGTCCCTGGTGTCGTCCTTGGTGTCGTCGTCCTGCACGATCGCTGCTGCCTCGTCGTTTTTTGTGTCGTCGTCTCTCACGTCTTTGGTCACGGCACGAACTCCACGTTCGACACCTTGGCCTGGCCGTCGATTTCCTGAACCGAGATCCGCATCCGCCATGCCCGCGGCTGAGGTTCGGGTGCGCCCGCGTTGGTCGTCTGTACCGTCACCGCGACGAGAACCTGAGCCTCGTCCGCGCTGGCGGATTCCAGACCGGCCTCGGCAACGGTGCCGACGGATTTCGACTGCGCCTGCTTGACCACTTGGACGAACGGCTCTGCCCGCTGCTGGAAGTCGTCGTAGAAGGTGCCGGTCGCCGAGTCGAGGATCCGCTGGACGTCGGCCTCGGCGCTCTGCCAGTCGATCGTGGTGAGGTTCAGCGCGCCCTGACGGCCCACCTGCAGGAAGACGGCGCGCTGTTCCTCGGCGCGGTTGGACTCATAGGTCCGGTAACCCAGCCAGCCGGCGAGGCTCGCCAGCGCCAGCACGCCGACGATGCCCGCGATCAGCGCCAGCTTGACATGCGACATCGGGGTGCGGGCCGGAGCGACGTCGGCCGTCGCCTCCGCGTCGTCCGGATCGGCGTCCGTGTCCTCGACGACGTCGGCGTCGTCGGTGACGTCGGCGTCTTCGGTGACTTCGGCGTCGGTGGTTGCCTCATCGACGGCTTCCGACTGTGGTTCGACGGCGCTGGACTTGCCCTCCGAAGCCGAGCTGTCCGGCTTCGTCAGTTCCCCGTCGGGGGCAGCAGCATCGTCTGCCATGTTCGCTCCTCTGTGGGCCCCTGGGCCAGATTGGACTGTGTGTAGACACGTCCGTCCGGTCCAACGTACGTGCCGTTCGCCGGATCGTATTCGGCGGCCGCTACCGGTGGCGGAGCAGGCCCCGGCGGCGGAGGCACGTCTGCAGGCGGTGAGCCGGGCGGCAACTGCGGCACTGCCTGCCCGGACAACGTCGCGTTCGGGTCGCCCTTCCAGTTGTATCCGTCGTTCAACGGCACGTAATTCTCGCTGCTCTCACACATCTTCGCGGTGGGTGCGCGCTTACCCGGCACCGTCACGCACGGGATGTTGCGCGCGCCGCGCACGTTGAACGCGCCGTCCTGCGGCACGCGGCAGTACACATCGCCCGCCGGCCGGTCGGGGTAATCCTCGAACGTCGGGGGCCGCTGCTGCTGGGGCGGCAGGAAGCCAGTGTTGCACGGCGGCGGAATGTTGAGATTGAGGTTCAGGGTGAGGTAGTCACCCATGTAGTCCTGTTTGGTCCCGTTCTTGGCGACGCCGACGGCCTGGGTGACCGCGGTGCCCTGCGGAAGCAGCACCAGCAGCTGCTCAAGGTTCGGTTGATAGGTGACCGCGACCTCGCCGACGCTGACCAGGTTGGCGAGCACGATCGGCAGCGTGGGCTGCAGCTGGTCGAACAGCGCTCGGACCTCTTCGGCCGCACCGGGCCCGCTGCTGAGCACGCCCGACACCGACTGGTCTTCACGCTGCAGCTGGCCGGTGATGCTCGCCAGGTTCGACGCCCACGCCTGGATGGAACCCGAGGTGTCGGTCTGGGAGTCCAGCACCGGCTGGACCTGGTCGATGACGGTCGTCAGCGAATCCAGGTTCGCCCTGGCGTCGATCGACAACGTCGTCGCACCGTTGACCAACCGCCGCAGTTCCGGACCGAGCCCGCCGACGGCGAGGTAGGACTCGTCGATGACGGTCCTGAGGTTCTCCTGCGGGATCGCCCGCAGACCGCTGTTGGTGAGTTCAAGGACGGAGTTGACGTCCGGTGGCACCCTCGCCCGGTCCCGGGGTATGACGTCTCCGTCGCGGAGTTCGGGTCCGGTACCGCTCTGCGGCACCAGCTCCACGAACTGCTCGCCGACCGCCGACTGGCTGCGCACCGAGGCGATCAGGTCGGCGGGGATCTTGACGTCCGAGTTCAGTGACATCACCGCCTGCACACCGGTGTCGGTGAGGTCCACGCTGTCGACGATGCCGACCTGGGACCCGCGGTAGGTCACGTTGCTCCGCTGGTACAGGCCGCCGGTCTCGGGCAGCTCGAGGGTCACCTTGTACTCGCCGATGCCGACCATCGCGGGCACGCGCATGTAGCCGAAGACCATGATCCCCAGGGCCACTGTGGCCAGCAGGGAGAAGATCGCGAGCTGGATCACCATCTGTCGTGTCACGCGCATGTCATGGCCCCTGATCCCAGCGGTACGGCGCAACCAGCGGGTTACCGCCAGGTGGCGGGACGTTGTGGTTGCACGGGCTGGGCATCTGCCCGATCGTGCGGCCCCACTGCAACTCCAGCCAGGTCAGATTGCACTCATACCGGGTGCCGGTGAAGAAACCCTGGTCGATCCGGCTCAGTGTGAGGTCGACGATCAGCGACAGGTTGGCGTAGTCGCCCCGCAGCCAGTTGGTCAGCGTCTCCTTCGGGAAGGGGAACGTCGGCAGGAAGCTCAGCGACCGGGTGAGCGCAGGCCCGGCATCGGCCAGCGATTGCAGCACGGGGCCCAGGTCTTTGAGTTCCTGGACGAGCGCTTCCTTGGTCTGGTTGACCGAGTCGGCGGCCAGTGCGCTGAATCTGCCGAGCTGCACCAGGGTCTCCGACAGCTGGTCGCGCTGGTCGCGCAACACCGCCAGCGCATCGGGGATCGTCCGTAACGCCTTGTCCACCACCGGCTTCTGGTCCGCGATCTGCCCGATCAGATTGTCGAGGCTCTCCGAGGTGGTGATGATGTCGTTCTTCTGGTCGTCGAGGTGCCCGATCGCGATGTCGAGTTGCTCGATCAGGCTGCGGAGGTCGTTCTCCCGGCCGGTGAAGGCGACGCTGAGCGCCTCGGTGATGTCGCCGATGTTGCCCAGACCGCCACCGTTGAGCAGCAGCGCCACGGCGGCCAGGGCCTGCTCGGTGGTGGGGAACGCGCCGGCGTTCTCGAGCGGGATCAGCGTGCCCTCTTTCAGGCGGCCTTCCGGCGGCTCGTTGGCGGGGGCCGACAACTCGATGTGCTGTGAGCCCAACAGGCTGGTCTGGCCGATCTTGGCGGTTGCGTTGGCGGGCAACACGACATCACCGTCGAGTGTCATCGTCACCAACGCGTTCCAGCCTTGGCGTTCGATCTCGGTGACGGTGCCGACGTTGACGTCACCGACGCGGACCCGGGAGTTGCGTTCGACGTTGTCGACGTCGGGCATCTGCGCCTGGATCGTGAAGGAACCGGGACCGCCGCCCTCGGTTCCCGGCAGCGGGACGGAATTCAGCCCGCGCCAACCACATCCGGACGCCAACAGAGCCACGGCGAGCACCGCGACGCCGGCCCCGGTGCGCACGGATGCGGCGGTCATGAGCCACCTCCGGGAACCATCATGCCCATCAGACCGTCGTTGGGGTTCGTCGGCAGCGGAGCCTCTGCGGCCAGCGGCGGCGAGTTGAGCAGCAACGGCCCCTGCCCCGGAGGCAGTGTCGCCGGATCGCCGGTCAGCGGAGCAGGTGCCGGCGGCGGGGCCGCCTGCGCCGGACCGGGCGGAGGAATGTAGTCCGGCCGCAGCCAATCCTCGCTGTAGGTCAGCTCGTTCGGCCGCGTCGACGCCCCGACCAGCTGGTTCAGGCCCAGCGGCGGGTAGTTGTACTGGCGGTTCTTCATGATCGGGGCCAGGTACTGCACACACAGCTTGGACGACTCTTCGGCGCCCAGGCGAGAAGCAGCTTGCACTGCGCCGCAGAGGAACTGGATCGGGTTGGCGAAGTTGTTGACCGCCAGGATGGCACTCGCGCCGCCCTGCGCCGGCTGCCAGATGTTGACGTAGTTCTGGAAGGTGTTGGGCGCACTGTGCAGGAACTGCTCGACGTCGTCCAGGCTCTCGTTGAGCGCCGTTGTCACACCCGCCAGTTTCTCCGACGTCGTGCCCAGCGCGTCACGGTTCTCCGCGACGAAGGACTGCACCTGCGGCAGGACGGCGTTGAGATCCCGTACCGCGCTGGCCACTTCGTCGGGTCCGGACAGCAGCCCGGTGACCGACGCCAGGTTCTGGTTCAGTTGGCGCATCAGGTCCGTGCTGTCCTGCAGTGCCGACACCAGGATCGCCAGGTTCTTGATCGTGGAGAAGATGTCGGTGCTGCGGTCGCCGAGGGCCGAAAATGCCTGCGACAGCTTGATGACCGTCTCCCGGATGTTCGCACCCTGGTCCCGCAGATTGTCCGCGGTCGTATTGATCACCGATCCCAAGGGGCTGACCCCGCCGGGTTCGGTCGGCTGCAGCGTCTCGCTGAGCCGTTCCAGCTGACCCCGCACCTGATCCCATTCGACGGGAACAGCGGTGCGGTCCTTGGGGATCACGGTGTTGTCGCCCATCACCGGCCCGCCGGTGTAGACGGGCGTGAGCTGGATGGCACGCGAGGTCACCAGCGCGGGCGACAGGATCGCGGCGTTCGCCTCCGCGGGCACGTCGTAGCGGCTGTCGTACCAGAACGAGATCTTCACCTGTTCGGGTTCGGGTTCGATCGAGGTGATGCTGCCGACCGGCACCCCGAGAATCCGGACGTCGTCGCCGACGTAGATGCCGTTGCTGTTGTCGAAGTACGCGACGACGTTGATCCTGTTGACCTTGTCGGTGGTTCGCACCAGGATCGCGACGCCCGCGACCAGCAGCAGCACCAGCACGATGCCGACCCACGTCTTCGGGTTTCTCATGGCGTGCCCTCCCCGGGAACGGGAACGAGCGGAGGTGCCTCACCCGGAGCGGGCACCGACACCACGCCAGGGTCGGGGTCCGGGACGGAGGCGATCCCGGGCGGCGCCAGCGCCGGCGGACCCGGCGGCGGACCACCGGGAGGCGGCGCGGGCAGCGGCTCGCGGTAGGGGTAGCAACCGGTGGGGCCGGGCGCAGGAAGGCCGCCCGGCCCGCCCGGGCCGCACCCTTGATCGCCGGGGTTTCCGGTGATGGCGTCGGGAAGCGTCATGCGCGGGTCACCACCCTGGCCGGTCCGCGGGAACGGCACCGGCATCGCCGGGGTGCCGGGCTGTCCGACCTGCGGATCGAACCGCTGGGACGGTAGGAGCACGTTCGGGTCAAGGCCGAGATCGGAGAAGGCCACGTCGATGAACGGCTGCAGGTACTGACCGGGCAGCAGATTGGAGATGTAGTTCTTGAAGAACGGACCCGACGACACCGACTCGCCCAACGACAGCGAGTACTGGTTCAGCAGCTTGAGTGATTTCTGTAGCCGTTCCTTGCGGTTGTCCAGAATCGTCAACACCCCGTTGAGCTTGTCCAGCGCCGGCTTCAACGTGGCCCGGTTCTCGCCGATGAAGCCCTGCAGTTGCTCACTGAGCGCGGAGATGCTGCCGGAGATCTGATCGATTGCCGCACTTTGATTCTGCAGTTCGGCCAGCAGAGCGTTGGTGTCGGAGACGAGGCTGACGACCTGGTCGCTGCGCTCGGCCAGCACCGTGGTGGCCTTGTTCGCATTGGCGAGCAGGCCACGCAGTTCGGCGTCGCGTTCGTTGAGGGTTTCGGAGAAACGTGCGACGCCCTCGACCGCGATCTTCAGTTGCGGCGGCGTGTCCGCGAACGTGGCCGAGAGCACGCGAAGCGACTCGGACAGCTGGTCGGTGTTCAGGCCGCTGATGGTTGTCGCCAGCTCACCGAGGGCATCGGGCAACTGGTAGGGCGACGTGGTGCGGTCGATCGGAATGGTGCCATCCTGCTGGCCGTCGCCGCGGGCGACGACCTCGAGGATCTTGGTGCCCAGCAGCCCCTTGGTCTTGATCGCGGCTTCGGTACGGTCACCGAGCCGGATGTCCTTGTCCACGGTGAACGTGACGAGCACCTGCGGACCGTCCAGTTCGATCGACTTGACCTGGCCGACCTTGAATCCCGAAACCTGCACGGCCGCATCATCGGTCAGCCCGCCGGCCTCGGCGAAGTGCGCGGTGTACTCGCGGCCCGGGTCGACGAACGGCAGCTTGTCGTAGTTCACCGCGCCGAGCACGATCGCCGCGGTGACCCCGAGACCGACGGCGCCGATGACGAACTGATTGCGTTCACTGAACGGCTTCATCGCGGCGCACACCTCCCGCTCTCCTGGCCGGCGACCTTGATGTAAACCGGTTGTCCGCCTTTGCCGTTGGTCTTGATCACGAGGTCGCACAGATAGAAGCTGAAGAAATCCCCGTAGATGCCCTGCCGCGCCAGCGCCTGGTAGGCGTCGGGCAGCGTGTTGATGACGTTGTCGAAGTAGTCGGCATCGGCCACCACGATCCCCGCGGACCGGTCGGTCTCACGGACCACCTTCTGCAGCGGCGGGCGGGCCTGCGACAGCAGATCGGCGATGCTGGTGGCTGCCGCGTTGGTGTAGGCCAAGCCGCCACTGATCTCCTCGCCCCTGGCCTGCAGTCCCTCGACGAGTTCCGACAGTGCGGTGACGGCCTTCCCGAACTGGTCGCTCTGATCGCCGAGCGAGCCGAGCACGGTGTTGAGGTTGACGATGACGTCGCCGATCAACTGGTCGCGGTCGGCCAGCGTGCTCGTCAGCGCCGCCGTCTGCGCCAGGAACGAGTTGACGGTCCCGCCCTGCCCCTGCAGTGCCGTGATGAGCTGTCCCGACAGCGCGTTGATCTGTTCGGGATTCAGCGCCTGGAACAGGGGGCGGAACCCGCCGATCAGCGCGTCGAGGTCCAGCGCGGGTGAGGTGCGGGACAGTGGAATGGTGTCGCCGGCGTTGAGCTTCTGCGTCCCGCCCGCGCCTTCCTCCAAAGCCAGATAGCGGCCGCCGATCAGATCGTCGTAGCGGATGACGGCCCGACTGCCCGCAGTGAGCACCACCGAATCGTCGGCGGAGAACTCGACCAGCGCCGAGGTGTCGGGCTGGATCTCGACACCGGTGACCTTGCCGACCTCGACGCCGGCGATCCGGACGAAGTCGTTCGTCTCCAGCCCCGTGACGTTGATGAACTCCGCGCGGTACTGATGGGATTTCTCGCCGAAACGCATCTGCCCGAAGACCGCGTACAGGCCGAACACGCCGAGCAGGCACACCGCCAGAAAGGCGCCGAGTCGCGTCGCGTCTTTCCGGATACTGACTGACATCGGTTACCTCTCTGTGCGTTTCGGGGGCGCCGGGGGCGCCTGTCGGTTCGGTATGCGAGTTCTAGCGGGGCGGTCCGGGCAGGGCCGGAACCGGCGGCGGGACGAACGGGTACGGCACCGCGGTCGGCTGCAGCTGAGCCGGATTGGGCACGATGAACGGCTCGGAGCCGGGCCGCGGACCTGGGTCCCGCGGAGCCCCTGGCGGGGGCGCCGGCGGCAGCCCGGGCCACAACGGCGTGCCGTCCGGCGCGTAGAGCTGCGCGCCGTAGGCCGGAGCACCGGGGTACGGGATCGGTCCGATGGCAGGCCCGCCGAAGTTGTTGCGGATGCTGGGCGGTTCCGGCACGGCGCGGGTCACCGGGAAGTAGTTGGCGTAGGTCGGGAAGGCGATGCCCGGGTTGGGGCGCCAGTCCAGGCCGCTTCCGAAGCCGGTGTTGGTGACCAGATTTCGCACCGGCCAGTTCTTCGACACGTCGGGCAGTGATCCGCAGCCGGGCTTACCGCCCGGGCCACCCTTGGCGCCGATGATCGGCAGATGCTGCGGGTAGTGGTACGGATCGTCGCCGAAGGCCAGCCCGGCATCGAGCACCAACGAACGACCGTTGCCACCGGGGCTTTCATAGCCACCGTTGTCGAGGAGGTGCTTGGCGCCCAGCAGCAGGCAGGTGTACTCGGGGTTGTACTTGAGCAGCAGGTTGGTCGTCGGCGCCAGCACGTTGACGGCCCGGATCAGGTTCTCCTGGCTGGGCGCCAGCAGACCGATGCCGCTGTTCGACAGCCCAATGGTGGACAGCAGCAACGCATCCAGTTCGTTGGACTGCCTCACCACGGTGGTGCTGGTGGTGCTCGCCGCGTCCAGCGTCGTCAGGATGTCCTGTGCAGCAGCGCTGTAGGTCTGGTTGAAGGCGTCGAGCGAACGCAGGTCGGCGGTGATGGTCTCGTTGCGCGGATTGAGGGCAAGCAGGACCTCGTTGGCGTCGGTGGTGGCCTGGCCGATCCGCTCTCCCTGGCCGCGGACGCCTTCGGCCAAAGCGGACAGGGTGCTGTTGAGTTTGGCCGCATCGATCTGATCCAGGACCGCGACGAGGTTCTCGAACACGGTGTTGACCTCGGTGGTCACATTGCGTGACTGCAGTACCTGGCCGGCTTCGAGACTGCCGGTCGGGTCGTCGGGGAAGACCAGGTCGACGAACTTGGCGCCGAAGATCGTGGTCGCACGGATCTGCGCTTCGACGTTGGCCGGGATGAACCGGACCTTGTCCGGGTCGATCTCCAGGCGCAACGCGACCGGCGGGTTCTCCTGCCCTGTCACCGAGATGTCCGCCACCCGGCCCACCTGCACACCACGCAGCTTGACCTTGGCGTTGGTCTCCATCACCAGGCCCGCCCGGTCGGACGTCAATGTCACAGGGACCGTGGACTTCAACGTTCCGGTGAACAACGCGTACGTCAGCCACACCGCCGCGGCAACCACCGCGACGAGCACGAGCGTCCACCACGCTGGATGCAGGCCTTCGTCGTCCATCCCTCAGCCCGCCAGGTTGAAGTTGCCGGATTGCCCGTAGACCGCAAGCGAAATCATCACGAGCACGAACGCAGACACGATCAGCGACGTCCGGACCGCGCGTCCGACCGCCTCTCCGACGCCTGCCGGGCCGCCACGCGCGGTGAAACCGTAGTAGGTGTGCACCAGCATGATCACGACGGCGAGCGCGACGCATTGGATCAACGACCAGAACAGATCGATCGGATTCAGGAATGTCCGGAAGTAGTGGTCGTAGACGCCGGTCGACTGGCCGTAGATGACCGTCGTGCCGAATCGCGCCGCCCAGAACGACGCCAGCACGCCGACGCAGTACAGCGGGATCACCACGAGCAGTCCGGCGACAACGCGGGTGGAGGCCAGGAACGCGACGCTGCGGATGCCCATCACCTCGAGCGCGTCGATCTCCTCGTTGATCCGCATGGCACCCAGCTGTGCGGTGGCGCCGGCACCGATGGTCGCCGACAGGGCGATGGCGGTGGTGGCGGGCGCGATCAGCCGCACGTTGAAGAACGCCGACGCGAAACCGGTGAGCGCCTCGACGCCGATCTCCGCGAAGTCGGTGTAGCCCTGCACCGCGACCAGTGCACCGGTTGTCACGGTGAGGAAGCCGACGATCGCGACGGTACCGCCGATGACGATCAACGCACCTGAGCCCAAACCCATCTGCGCGATGAGCCGCATGAGTTCGACCCGGTAGTGCGTGACGGCAGTGCCGACCGATTTCAGGGTGCGTCCGTAGAACTTGGTCTGCACACCGACCTGGTTCCACGGACCGGCGACCGCGCGGAACCGTGCCTTGAGCCAAGGGAACTGGGAATGTGGCCTGGAGACCGTCACATCGTCACCTTCACCGCGACAGCGGTTGCCACGATGTTGATCGCGAACAACGCCATGAAAGTGAACACCACGGTCTCGTTGACCGCGTTACCGACACCGGCCGGGCCGCCACCCACCGAAATGCCCTTGTAGCAAGCGATCATGCCCGCCGACAGCCCGAACAGTGCCGCCTTGACCAACGCGATGGAGACGTCGGTGGCGCCGATGATCAGCGTCAGGCCGGACGCGAAAGCCCCGGGCGAGACATTCTGGATGTACACGCAGAAGAAGTATGCGCCGGCCAGGCCGACCAGGATCACTGTCGCCGACAGCGCCAGCGACACCAGGGTGGCCGCCAGCACGCGCGGAACGACAAGCGCCTGAATGGGATTGACACCCATCACGCGCAGCGCGTCGAGCTCCTCGCGGATGGTCCGGGCCCCGAGGTCGGCGCACATGGCCGTCGCGCCCGCACCCGCGACCACCAGCACGGTCACGATCGGGCCGATCTGGCGCACGGTGCCCAACGCAGCGCCGGTGCCCGAGAAGTCAGCTGCGCCGAACTCCTTGAGCAGGATGTTGAACGTGAAGGTCAGCAGCACCGTGTACGGAATGGTCAGCATCAGTGTCGGCACGATCGACACTCGCGCGACAAACCAGGACTGACTGATGAACTCGCGCCATGCGAAGGGCGGCCTGACCATCGCCGCGAAGGTGTCCATGGCCATCGAGAAGAAGCCACCGAAGGCACGTACGGGTTTGGCGATCACGCCGGAAGCGACCATCTAACGGGTCCTTCCTCGTCTGCACCTCGCCGCCATACATCCTCCGACAACCGGCCTGGCCCAGCTGGGTGTGGCTGAGAGTACACAGCGGAGGACGCCGTGAACCGTATATCAACAAATTCTGGCCGGGCAACACGAGCCCGCAGCGCCGGTGCCGCACTGCCGGTTAGAGGCCGGAAACCGCCTCGTCGAGTTCGGCGATGACGATCCTGCGCATCCCCAGCATCGCCCTGGTGGCTGCCGCCGCCCGCGCAGGATCGGGATCGCAGGTGAGCTCGGTGAGCCGACGTGGCACAACCTGCCAACTGAGCCCGTACCGGTCCTTGAGCCAGCCACACTGCGACTCCTGGCCTCCGGCGACCAGGCGATCCCAGTAGTAGTCGACTTCGGCCTGATCACGGCAGTCGATGACGAACGAGACCGCCTCCGTGAACGCGAACACCGCCCCGCCGTTTATCCCGGTGAAGCGCTGCCCGTCGAGCGTGAACGTCGCCGACACCACGTCGCCCGGGGTCCCCGGCCCCGCGTCGGTGTAGCGCTCGATGGTCTCGATCGACGAGTTCGGGAAGATCGCCAGGTAGTAGGCCATCGCCTCTTCGAGGTCGTTGTCGAACCACAACGACGGTGTGATGGTGGGCATCGGGGGTCCTTACTCGTCGGATGTCCTCGGTTGTCGCCGATCACCTCGGCACCGAAGAAGACCCCGTGAGGTAAGGAAACTCATCGACGAGCTACGTCGGCGTCACCGCACCCACCGCCCGCAGCGCGAAATCCAGCACCCGGGCCTGCGCCTGCTTCACCGACTGCACGTCGTGCGCATTCTGATGAGCCATCACCCGGCTGACGACAGCATTGATGGCCACGGCGTCGGGCTCCGGATCGACCAGCGGGAACGAACCGTCGTCGTGACCCCGGCGCAGGATTTCGGTCAGCGACCGTTCCCGTTCCACGTGCAACCGTTCCCGCATCTCGCGGTAGCCCTTGGCCGCCCGAACCTGGTCGCAGTCGATGACGGTGAGCTGCCTGAGCTGTTCCGGGTCGACGATCGAGTCGAACATCTCGCCGATCCAGTCGGCGAGCTGCTCGACCGGGGTGCCCACCGCGGCCTCGGCGACGCCGTTCACGTGGGCGACGAGCACCGCGCCCGCCTGGTGGAGCAGCGCCAGGAACAGGTCGTCCTTGGAGACGAAGTGGCGATAGAACGCCCTGCTCGACAGGCCGGCGCTGCTCAGGATCGCCGACATCGGGACGGGTCCGGCGCGTTGCGCCAGCAGGCAGCGGTAGGCAGCCTCGATGATGCGGCGACGCTCGTCGTCGCGGTCCGCTCCAGGCTGCACAGCCGTCAATATTAGGGACTGAGCACTCCCCCGGGTCCCCGGATTGCCGCAACTGGGCCCTCGGTAACGTAATCTGCCCGGGGCCAGCCGAAAGGACGCCTGTGAGCACTACCCGCAGCGAACCGAAGACCGTGACCTTTCGTGGCACAGACGATCTCGCGCTCGTCGCCGACGAATGGAACGGCGGGGCCTCCGATTCGAGCTCTCCCTCGGTGCTGATGCTGCACGGCGGCGGTCAGAATCGGTTTTCCTGGAAGAAGACCGGCCAGATCCTGGCTGCGCAGGGCCTGCACGTGGTCGCGCTCGACAGCCGCGGGCACGGCGACAGCGACCGCTCGCCCGAGGCCACCTACACCGTCGAGGCGCTGTGCGCCGACACCCTCGCGGTCCTGCACCAGATCGGGCGCCCGACGGTGCTGATCGGCGCCAGCATGGGTGGGTTGACCGGGATCCTGGCGGCCAGAGAGGCCGGACCCGACGTCGTGAGCCAGCTCGTCCTGGTCGACGTGGTGCCGCGGTACGAGAAGGACGGCAGCGCCAGGATCCGCGACTTCATGTTCAGCCACGTCCACGGCTTCGACTCGTTGGAGCAGGCGGCCGACGCCGTCGCCGCCTATCTGCCGCACCGGACCAAGCCCCGCAGCCCAGAGGGCCTCAAGAAGAACCTGCGCCACCGTGACGGCCGCTGGTACTGGCACTGGGATCCGGCGTTCCTGACCAAACCGACCGAGGATCCGTTCGTGCGGGTCGAGGCACTGGAGCAGGCCGCCATCGAACTGACCATCCCGATCCTGCTGATTCGCGGCAAGCTCTCCGATGTGGTGAGTGAGGAAGCGGTGCAGGACTTTCTGGCCAAAGTCCCCCACGCCGAGTTCGCCGAGCTGTCCGGGGCGGGGCACACGGCCGCCGGCGACGACAACGATGCTTTCTCCGATGTCGTCGCCCGGTTCGTGCTGCGGTGACCGATGAGCGGCCGCGCGAAGTGGGGGCACCTCCCGCCCGTAGGACAGGGGGACAGATGACCATGGGCACCGATTCCACGGCGGGCTTCAACTTCCTGGAGCAACGTGAGCTCCCCGCACCTCAGGTCACCGAGGCACAGGCACAGGACATCCTGTCCACCTACTACGGGTTGACCGCACGCGTCACCTCGCTGGGCAGCCAGCAGGACAAGAACTTCACCGTGCACGACGCCGACGGCACGGTCCTCGGTGTCCTCAAGGTCGCAAACCCGGCCTTCACCGCGACGGAGCTCGCCGCGCAGGACGCCGCCGCACAACTGATCTCCGACGCCGAACCCACGTTGCGTGTGGCAGTGCCGCTACTGAACTCCGACGGCGAGAAGTGCACGGCGGTGGCAGGTTTGGTGGACGGGACGGCATACGTCCGGCTGCTGAAGTACTTGCCGGGGGGAACCCTGTTGCAGACCGGCTACCTGACACCGGAGTCGATCGCCGGGCTCGGCGACGTCGCCGGGCGGGTGAGCCGCGCGCTGGCCGACTTCCGCCATCCCGGCCTGGACCGAATCCTGCAGTGGGATCTGCGTTTCGGAATGGATGTGGTCGACGAGCTCAGCCATCACGTCAGCGACCACGAGCTGCGCCCCCGGCTGGAGACGGCGGCCCGAGAGGCGTGGGCGCGCATCGCGCCGCTCGATGAGCAATTGCCACAGCAGGCCGCCCACATCGACCTGACCGATGCCAACGTGGTGGTGTCCGAAGACGGCGCGCGACACCCCGACGGTGTCATCGACTTCGGCGACCTGTCCCATACCTGGGCGGTGTCCGAGCTCGCCATCACGGCGTCGTCGGTACTGGGACATGTCGGCGCCCGGGTGACGTCGGTCCTGCCGGCGATCCAGGCGTTCCATGCCGTGCGTCCGCTCTCGGGCGCCGAGGCCGAGGCACTGTGGCCGCTGCTGGTCCTGCGCACGGCGGTGCTGATCGTCAGCGGCGCTCAGCAGGCCGTCCTCGATCCCGACAACGACTACGTCACCGAGCAATCGGACGACGAGAGGCGGATGTTCGAACTCGCCACATCGATTCCGGTCGACGTGATGACGGCGGTGATCAAAGCCGCGCTCGGGCTCTCGGAACCGGCCGCCGCGGTACCGGTGCAGTCACAGCTGATGGCGGTCCCCAGGTCGGCGGTGGTGACGCTGGATCTGTCCACCACCTCAGATCTCTACGACGACGCCTTCGACGACTCCGGCGTGCTGCCCGCAGATGTGGAGGGCGAATCCGCCACGGCCGCACTGCGCAGCGGCGCCTCCCTGGTGGTCACCCGGTTCGGGGAGGCGAGGCTGTGCCGAGCTCCGCGACTGAGCCAGGACTCCCCCGATGTCGTTGCCACCGGCATCGACCTGTGGGTCGCCACCGACACCGACCTCGCCGCGCCGTGGGACGGTGAGGTGACGGAAGGCACCGGATCGATCACGTTGCGCGGCGAGGACTTCGAGCTGACGCTGAGGGGCGCGACAGAATCTGTGAGTGGGGCGGTACGCGCAGGCGATGTGGTGGGGCGCGCCCTGGCCCACCAGCGCATCGGTCTCAGCGTGCGGCCCGCAGGCGCACCCGTCGCACCGCACTTCGTCGGCGCCGAGGTGGCGCCGGGGTGGCTGGCGTGCGCCAGAGATCCCCGGCCCGTGCTCGGACTGGCGCCGCTGGTGCGGGACGCCGGCGGCGATCTGTTGGCTCGACGGGACGCCAGTTTCGCGCCCGTGCAGGAGTTCTACTACCGCACCCCGCCCCAGATCGAGCGTGGCCGAAGGCATTTCCTGATGTCGACGCAGGGTCGCAGTTACCTCGACATGGTCAACAACGTCACGGTGCTCGGGCATGCGCACCCGCGGATCGCCGACACCGCGTCGCGCCAGTTGCGCAAGCTCAACACGAATTCGCGATTCAACTACCAGTCCGTCGTCGAGTTCAGCGAGCGGTTGGCGGGACTGCTGCCCGAACCGCTGGACACCGTGTTCCTCGTCAACTCCGGGTCCGAGGCCAGCGACCTGGCGATACGTCTGGCGACCGCAGCCACCGGGCGACGCGACGTGGTGGCCATGCGCGAGGCCTACCACGGGTGGACGTATGGCACCGATGCCGTGTCGACATCGACCGCCGACAACCCGAATGCGGTTGCCACCCGCCCTGATTGGGTGCACACCGTGGAGTCCCCGAACAGCTTCCGCGGCAAGTACCGCGGGGCCGACGCCGTGCGGTACGCCGCCGATGCGGTGCACCAGATCCAAGCGCTGGTCGCCGACGGCCGTCCGCCGGCCGCGTTCATCTGCGAAAGCGTGTACGGCAACGCAGGCGGCATGGCGCTCCCCGACGACTATCTGCGGCAGGTCTACGCCGCGGTACGCGCGGGAGGCGGGCTGGCGATCTCCGACGAGGTGCAGGTCGGCTACGGCCGTCTGGGCCAGTGGTTCTGGGGGTTCCAGCAGCAGGGCGCTGTGCCCGACATCGTGTCGGTGGCGAAGTCGGTGGGCAACGGATATCCACTCGGCGCGGTGATCACCAGCCGCGCGGTCGCGGAGGCGTTCTCCAGCCAGGGTTACTTCTTCTCGTCGACCGGCGGCAGTCCGCTGTCATGCGCGATCGGAATGGCCGTGCTGGATGTGCTCCGCGATGAAGGCTTGCAGGAGAACGCCCTACACGTCGGCGGCCACCTCAAATCCAGGTTGGAGCAGCTCCGTGACCGGCACCCGCTGGTTGGCACGGTGCACGGCTTCGGTCTGTACCTCGGCGTCGAGATGGTCCGCGATCCAACCACTTTGGAACCCGCGCCGGAGGAGACGTCAGCCATCTGTGAGCGCATGCTCGATCTCGGCGTCATCATTCAGCCGACCGGCGATCACTCGAACATCCTCAAGACGAAGCCGCCGCTGTGTCTGGACGTGGAAGCTGCGGACTTCTATGTCGACACGCTCGACCGCGTACTCACCGAAGGCTGGTAGACCCGCCGACGCAGCCGTTGTCAGGTTACGCGGCAGATCTCTGAATTTTCTTCTGTCACTTGGGTTTCTGTGGTCACGGGGATGCCCTGGTGTCACAGGGTGTGTCGGTGTGTCGAACTAGTGTTCGATGTATGGATGGGGTGTCGGAGGCGGTCGCGACCATCGGTGAGCAGCTGGCGGTGCTGTCGACGGCCTGCGACGAGCTGTCCCACCGCGAACTGATCAGCCTGCTGGCACAGGTGAGTGCGGTGGTGCGCGCGGTGCCCGCGCTGGAGCACCGCGCGCTGGCGCGCCTGACCGCCGAGACCGAGCCGTGCCGGTTGGGCGAGAAAACCTGGCCTGCAGTCCTGACGACAGCGCTGCGGATCACCAGCGCCGAGGCCAAACGCCGCATTGCCCGGGCCAAGGTGCTGGGCCCACGCCGGAGCTTCACCGGCGAGCCGTTGCCGCCGCTGTGGGAATCCACCGCTGCCATCCAAGCCCGCGGGGAACTCGATGTCGAGCATCTTGAGGTCATCGAGCGCTTCCACAAAGCGTTGCCGTCCTGGGTCGATGTCGACACCCGCGCCGCCGCCGACGCTCAGCTGGCCGAGCTTGCGGCAGGGCTGGATCCCGACAACCTCGATGCCGCCGCCAGACGGTTGCTGGCGTGTATCGATCAGGACGGACCCGCACCCGAGGAGCGCGAACGGGAGCGGGCCGCCAAGCGCGGCGTGCGAGTCGGGCCACAGCAGCCCGACGGAACCGCCGCCATCTCGGGCTGGATGACCGCCGAAGCCCTGGCCATCTGGGACGCAATCTTCGCCAAAGAAGCCGCCCCCGGCCACAACAACCCCGACAGCCCGGGCCCCGATGTTCGTACCGCTGCCCAACGCCACCACGACGCCTTCCTCGCGATCGGCCGCCGAGCGCTGGAATCCGGAGAACTCGGCACCCACAACGGCCTCCCCGTCACCGTGATCGTGTCCACCACCTTGCAGGAGTTGGAAAAAGGCGCCGGGGTCGCGGTCACCGGCGGCGGCTCCCTACTCCCGATGCCCGACCTGATCCGCATGGCCGCCCGCGCGCATCACTACCTGTACATCTACGACAAACACACCGGCCAATCGCTGTATCTAGCCCGCACGAAACGGCTCGCCTCCGCGGCGCAGCGCATCGTGCTGCACGCCCGCGACCGCGGCTGCACCCGCCCCGGCTGCACCGCACCCGGCTACTGGTGCCAAGCCCACCACGCCGTCACCGACTGGACCGACGGCGGACAAACCAACGTCGACGACATGACCCTGGCCTGCCCCCAAGACCACCGCATGCTCGACACCACCGGCTGGCGCACCCGCAAAAACAAGAAGAACCAGACCGAATGGCACCCACCACCCGACCTCGACACAAGCCAAGACCGCGTCAACGGCTACCACCACCCCGAGCGCTACCTCCTGCCCGAAGACGATGACGGGCCCTAGGGCGACGCGCACACCACCGTCGTGCGTGAAACGACTCGCGAACCAAGGGGCCTTGGCGAGCGTCACGCCACCAGCATCCAATACTGGACCGGTGACCGGAACGCTGATCGTGCTGTGCCTGCTGGCGGTGGTGACCGCCGGCCTGGCTGTGGCACTGGCGGTGCAGTCACGGCGACTGAAGACCGCGCAGGAGGAGGCCGACGAACTGCGCCGCCGCCTCGACACCCGGCAGATGCTGGTCTCCGGCGGAACCAGGGCCGTCAAGACAGTGTGGGAGACCGCCAACATCCTGCGGCGCGATGGCTTCGGCGCAGCGGTACGGTCCTCGATCGAGGAGCTCGCCGACTGGGCCGAGGTCGAGCGGCCCGACCTGGCGAGGCTGGCGCCCGGCGGTCGGGTGGCGATCATGTTCTCCGACATCGAGGAGTCCACCGCCCTCAACGAACGCATCGGAGATCGCGCGTACGTCAGGCTGATCGGGAAGCACGACAGATCGGTCCGAAGGTTCGTCGACAAGCACGACGGCTATGTGGTCAAGAGCCAGGGCGACGGTTTCATGGTGGCGTTCACCCGCCCGGAGCAGGCGGTGCGGTGCGGCATCGACATCCAACGCTCACTGGACAAGCAGCCCAACGGCATTCGCGTTCGGATCGGCATCCACACCGGAAAATCGGTGCTGCGCGGCGACGACCTCTTCGGCCGCAACGTGGCGATGGCCGCACGGGTGGCCGCACAGGCCGACGGCGGTGAGATCCTGGTCAGCGCAGCGGTGTGCGAGGCCGTCGAGAGCTCCGCCGAGTGCGAGGACATCGCCTTCGACGACGAGCGGGAGGCCGAGCTCAAGGGTTTCTCCGGCTCGCACACGCTCTACCCGGTGCGTTCGGCCTCGTCGAGCCGTTGATGCAGGCGCGCTCGGATGTCGTCCGGGGTGTAGGCGTTGCGGCGCCGCTGATCACGCGCCACCAGCGCTCCACCTGCGACGACGCCGGCGACACCGGCTAGCCCGACCCACTTCCAGATCCCACGCATGCCCATCAGTCTGCATAAGCTGCGGGGGTGAATCCAAGCACCGTGTCTCTACAACGCGCGCTGGACGAAACCCGAACGGGCGATATCTGGCTGTTTCGCGGGCACTCGGGGCCGGATCGGGCCATCCAGTCGATGACCAACAGCCCCGTGAACCACGTTGGGATGACCGTCGCGATCGACGACATGCCTCCGCTGATCTGGCACGCCGAACTCGGCGACAAACTGCTGGACCTGTGGACGGGCACGAACCACCGCGGGGTGCAGCTCAACGACCTGCGACAGGCCGTCGAACGGTGGATCAACAGCTACGACCAGCGCTGCTGGCTGCGTCAGCTCACGCCGTATGCCAGCCGCGACCAGGAGGATCGCCTGCTCCGGGTGATCGCCCGGATGGACGGCACGCCGTTCCCGTCCACGGCGCGGTTGACCGGACGTTGGATGCGGGGCCGGCTCCCGAACGCCGCCGACTTCACTCGCGGAATTCCGTTCGTCCACAAAAAGGTTCGGCAATCAGTTGAGCGTCGCAAGGAGAAGACCAAGACCAGTCTGGAGACCGCCTACTGCGCCGAGACCGTCGCCATCGCCTACGAAGAGATGGGCCTGCTGGAGACCGAGAAGCATTACAACTGGTTCGACCCCGGCAAGTTCTGGAGCGGCGACACCTTGCCGTTGACCGAGACGTACCAACTCGGCGATGAAATCGCCGTGCACCTCTAGCCCGATCCTTGCGCGAAACGCCGAACGATATCGCGCATTTTCGCACGTCAAGGTGCTTTGCTGAGTCTCAGCAGACCCATCGGCACCCGAGGGAGCGCAGGAATGCCGAGATCGACGGACGACACAGCCCCGGCAGATGAACAGCCGGCGCGCGGCCTGTTCAGCGCCAGGACATCAGCGATCTCCATCGTCGTCGCGTCGATCGCCACACTCGGCGTGGTGTTCGTGATGCTTGACTCCGACGGCGACCAGGTTCCGCAGGTGCAATCCATTCCCGCTCAACCGGATACCGTTTCTCAGTGGGTTTCCGCGCCTGCTGCAGCCGAGCCGAAACCCGCCCCGCCGCAGCCACGGACACCGGCCCTCGCGATGGATGCCAGCGGTTTCGTCGACTCCACTGCACGCTGCGACTCCAGTCAGCGTGCCGTAGCGATCGCCCGCACCGAGCGGTCGGCGATGGTGGTGTGCCAGAACGCGGACGGGAACTACCAGTATCAGGGAATGCGCCTACATGACGGGGCATCACTGGAACTCGACGACGTACGGCCGATCTCCGCGGGGTTCGAGGCGCGCAACGCCGGCACGACCTACCGCCTCTCTCCGACGGAGTTGGTCGTGATCTCCGGTGAGTCCCTGCAGAGCCGTGACTCTGTTGTCGAGTACCGGGCTGGTTGACCAGAGGTTCCGACCCAGACAGCGACGACGTCGCGCTATGACTGGGTGGCGAGGTAACGAGCGAGATTGTCCAGTGATGAGTTCATCCCGGCGACATGGTCATCCGGTGAGATTCCGACAGGGACATCGTCAGCGCGGATGTCGACGCGGGTGCCACCCGCAACCGGGAGCGCCGTCCAGGACATGATCATCGTTCCCGAAAACGCGGGGTCGCCGGAGTCGAACACATTCTCCTGCACAACGCGGCGGCCCGGCACGATCTCGGTGAACCGCCCCTCGACGACGTCGGTATCGGCGGACGACTTGGCGCTTCCCACCGGGTCGTCGACATAGGTCAGGATCATCCGATAGGAGCCACCCGCTCGGGCTTCGAAATGGTCGAACCGGCCGGTCATCCCTGATGGCGGCAGCCACTGGACGAGTGCCTCCGGGTCGACAAAAGCGGCGAACACGCGCTCGGGCGATGCGTCGACAATCCGGGATGCGGTGTCGGTGCGTCCCATACCTAGCGCAGGTACTCGAAGGCCTCGCCGCCGGGAAGCCAGCTCATCGACCGGCCGTCTCCGAAATCGGACAGCAGCGCGATCACCGGACTGACCACCTCTGCGACAGTCGGACGCAATTCCAAGGCGCGCTCCGCGAACTCGATGCGCAGGCCCTCGCCGGGCGCCTCAGCGGTGGCGACCACGTCGTCACCGATCAGGGACCGCATGGCGTCGGCGTAGCCCACTTGTCCGTCGGCGATGGGGCCGCCCGGCGTGACCACCACCGGCATCACCTCGCAGGTGAGGACGGGAACGTCGGGCGACTCGGTGGACCCGAAACCGAACTGGACATCGCTGGCGCTGAAATGAACCGACTGCAGCGGGTAGCCGACCAGGCGCGAGAGCAGTTCGTTGTAGTGATGGGTCCTTGGCGCAGAGTACTGAGGATGCAGATAGCGCACTGAAGAGGTTTCCTCGTCGGGCAATTGATCATCGCCGGAACCAGTAAGACCTTCAGTCATCCACACACCTCAGAATCGTCGCTCTCCGCGCACCTCGCTGTGTTGACACAATACTTCAACGTGCAAAGACGAGGTGTATCTCGTTTGTTACCTCTTTGCGACAACTAGCGTGAAAGCTCGACCTGGTGACGGCGCTCGGCGTTTTTGCGGCCCTGGTGGCGGCGTTGTGCATCGGCTACGTCCTCGGTCGTCGTGCAGGTCAGAGGACTCCGTCGTGGCGGCAACGCACCAGCCGGGCCGCGCTGGGCAGGCAGGCCGTCGGCTTCATCGCACTGGTGGCGGCCGGCAGGCTTGAGCGCACCGTCCGACGGCGGTTTCCCGCGATCGCACGCCATCGCCTGCCGCGGCCGATCGGGCGGTGACCACGCCTGCCGGGCGGCCGACCCGGTCAAGGTAGGTTGCGTCCATGCCGTTGCGCTATGTCGACCCCCACAGAAGACGGGGATCCCGATACGAGCAGGGCGTCCGTTTCGGACGCTCCCGTGTGGGGCAGTTCCTCGCCCGCCACGTGGCCCGCCGCACCGATCCGCTGCTGTTCCGCCTCACCAGCGGACGGGTGAACATGGGGCCCATCGTCAACGCACCGCTGCGCACAACCGGCGCCAAGACAGGCCAGCCCCGCGAGGTTCAGCTCACGTACTTCCACGACGGCTCCGACGTGATCCTGGTCGCGTCCAACTTCGGCGGCAGCAAGCACCCGCAGTGGTACTACAACCTGAAGGCCAACCCGGACTGCACGTTCGGCCAGGAACCGTTCACCGCAACCCAGGTGACCGATGCCGAGGAGTACCGGCGGCTGTACGAGCTCGCCGAGCGGGTCTATGCCGGTTACGGCGACTATCGCGACCAGACGGCGAACACCGGACGCCAGATCCCGATATTCCGGCTGACGCCGCGCTAGATATGCGCCGAGGGTAGCCGGTTCACTTCACGTACGGATCCAGCAGCGTCGCCCAGCCGTACTGCATCTTGGCGTACTCGTCTTCGCACAGTTCGGCGCGGTCCTGCGGTAGTTCACCGTTGTCGACCATGCCGGCGTTGCCCTCGGGGTCGGCGCCGTACGCCCAGCACAGAAGGTTGTACATCCGGGTCTGGTTGAGCGAATGACCGCCGGCGAATTGCGATTCGCCGACCTCGCCCTCCTGCTCGGCGAAGGCGCGGAACTCGCCGGCGAAATCACGGACCACTTTCACCGACTCAGGATCGACCGTGCCGTTGTCATCCTCTGACAGCAACACGAACGCAGCGAGTTGGTCGGCCACGTCTTCTTCCCTGCCTGTGATCGGAAGGTCGTAGAGGTCGATCAGCATGTGCCCGAGCTCATGATAGAAACTGCCGATCTCGGCGTTGAGCGCAGCGTCCACGGGGTCGGGATCCCCGTTTTCGGCGAAGACGTTCTCGGCGAAATCGGCGTCCTCGTAACAGAGAACCACCGCCTGCTCGCTGGGATCCCAGAACGCGTTGGGGTCGCCGCATTGTTGCCCCAGCAGCCGAACGTCAGACGGCAGATTGAACGTCTCGTTGACCGATGCAGCGAGACCCTGGAGAAGCTCCGCATCCTCCATCAGTCGGCGACCGTTCTCCGCCTCCGAGGTGGACGCCGCCTCGTAGGCGGCGGTCATCTCGCCTTCGTCGGTCGCCTCGTCCACGGCAGGCGCATCCGTCGCCGTTGCGGTAGCTGTCTCCGATTGCGTTGGCGCAGAGCTATTTTGCTCCGGCGCGCTGCCACACCCGGCGAGTAGCAGTGCCGCCGCGAACACCCCACCCGCGCGCCAAGCGATCACGACGTTCCTCCCCCGCACCTCGCGCCCCCCGGTCGGGACCAGCATGATGATGACATACGGCGCCTTCGCCCACCCGGTTTGCCGAGACCATCGTCGTCAGGGGATCGCACGGTGAGGCGGGACTCCACGCCCTAGGTGACTGCTAGTTCCAGATAGTCGAGGCGACGCACCAGGAGGCTGGGCAGCCAGCGTCCCGTCTCGGCGGCCCGAACCAGTGTGGTGCGCTCCAGCAACTGCCGGAGCACGACCGTGGCCTCCAATCGCGCCAAAGAGGCACCGACACAGAAGTGCGCCCCCCTCCCGAAACTGATGTGACCTTTCCCGGCGGGCCGGTCGAGCCGGAACTGGCCGGGCTCATCGAAGTGCGCGGGATCGCGATTGGCCGCGCCCCACAGGAGCAGCAGACGCGAGCCGGCCGGCAATGCCACCCCGCCCAGTTCGGTGTCACGAACGACGTGTCGATAGTGACCGCGAAACGGCGGCTCGTAGCGCAGCACTTCCTCCAGGAATGCGCCGAGCAACTCCGGCTGCTCCCGCACCTCGTGCTGGATTGCCGGGTGGTTGGCCAGAATCCATGCCGCCGAACCGATCAGCGAAGCAGTGGACTCACCTCCCGCGCTGAACAGCGTGATCATCATGACCTGTGCGGCGATCGGGTCCAACTCACCTGAGGCGCATGCCGTGGCGAGGTCGCCGACCAGGTCGCCCTGAGGGTCGGCGGTGGCGCGCTCGAACTGCGCGGTGATGTACCCGCTGAGTTCCATGACCGCGACACCGGCGTCGCCGAGTTGTTCTTGGGTGACCAGTCCCTCCACGAATTGTGTAGCGGCGTAACCCCACCGAACGATCTTGTCGATGTCCTCGTCGGGAACTCCGATGATACGTCCCACGATCATCATGGGCAGGCGGTTGGCCATCGCGCCCATCCATTCGATGCGCCCACCCCGAACGCCGGTTTCCCAGATGCTGGTACACGTCTCGGAGATGAACGGCTCAGCGGCCCGTATCCGCTTGGCTGCCAACTGAGGTATCAGCGCCTTGCGGTGCACGGCGTGCGCGGGATCATCGGCAGTGGCGAGTGCCTGCGTCGGACCGCCGAGTTCTCCCATCGGGAACGGGACCACCGCGCCATCGGCGTCACGCATCATGGTCGCCGTCAGATTCGAGGAGAAGTCATCGCACCGTGTCACCGCCTCATTCACGGTGTCCCATCCGGTCACCGCATAGAAGTCCGAATCACCGATGCGGTGGACCCGCCCTTCTGCGTGCAGACGCTCGTACAGCGGATACGGGTCCTGGATGTACTCGTCATCGAACAACGCGATGCCGAGCGCACCGTTGAGCCGTGTCATGTGGTCCACGCTGATGGATCATCCGCGACGGGGTCAACCAGTGACGACGAAGTTGAGACTGCCGACTGGCGCACCGAGTCGCGGTCGTCTCAGCGGTGGCTGCGGACCTGCGCGAACGGTGAGATAGGAATCAGGATTCGTCTCAGATCTGAGAAGATGGTTCCGAGACGGCGCAGGGAGTGCACAGGTGGTTCGCGAGGATTGGGTAGTGGGCGGGGACCGTCGGGAGGCAGCGGCTGAGCGCATCTACGCCGCCGCTGTCGACCTGGTGCTCCGAGAGGGCTTGGACGCGTTCAGTATCGACGCCTTGGCCGAGCGGGTGCACTGTTCGAGGGCCACCATCTACCGCTACGCCGGTGGCAAGTCCCACATCCGCGACGCCGTGCTGCTCCGCATCGCGACCGGCATCACCGACACCGTTCGGCGCGAGGTCACCGGCCTGAGCGGCTCTGCGCGGGTGGTCAAGGCCATCGCTGTGGCACTGCAGCAGATCCGGTCCGATCCGATTCGGCGACTGATGATGAGTTCGAGCACGGCACCAGAGTTGAGCGGCCTGCACTCCTCACCGGTCCTGAGTGCGCTGGCCGCCGAGCTCAGCGGAATCACCGACGACGACCCCGCGGCTGCACTGTGGATCGTCCATGTGGTGATGTCGATGGCCTACTTCCCCGTCGGCGATGAACGAACCGAGGCCGACATATTGCAGCGGTTCGTGTCACCGGCGTTCGACCGGTGAGCTGGTCTTCTGCACGTTGAAGCAATTCATCAGATTTCAAAGTCGATGAACGCCACGGGTCATGAGCAGACGCGCCGCCTAGAGTCGGCTTCATGACGGACTTCGTCGTCAGGCGCCGGTACACCGAGGTGTCCGATGCCTACATACGAATGTTCGGCGCCGTCACTCATGTCCATCCTGACGATCTCCGATTCCTCGGACGGAACTTCGCGCGATGTGATGGCACGATTCTCGATGCCGGCTGCGGACCCGGCCACCTCACCGGATTCTTGACGGATCTCGGCCTCAAGGCGATGGGGATCGACCTGGTACCAGCGTTCATCGAGAGCGCCCGCGCGAACTGGCCCGAAGTCGAATTCGCCGTCAACTCGATGTGCCCGCTCGATGTGCCAGGGGGATCCTTAGGCGGGATTCTCGCTTGGTATTCCCTGATCCACTACGAACCGAGCACCCTCGCAGAGGTTCTCCGCACATTCCATACGACGTTGTCCGACAACGGAACTCTCGTGATCGGTTTCTTCGAAGGTGAGGACGTCGAGCCTTTCGAGCACAAGGTCACAACCGCATATCGCTGGCCCATCGAAGAAATGTCAGAGACCGTGTCGGCGGCGGGATTCGTGGAGGTAGATCGCCTGCGACGACGGGGGACGGATCAAGTCCGACCGCACGCCGCTCTCGCCCTGCGCGCCCAATGACATCGAGACGTTGAAGCGGAATCCCACTACACGTTGAAGCGGAACTCCACTACGTCACCGTCGGCCATCACGTAGTCCTTGCCTTCCATCCGGACCTTGCCCGCGGCCTTGGCAGCGGCCATCGATCCGGCTTCCAGCAGATCCTCGAAGGACACGATCTCGGCTTTGATGAAACCCTTCTCGAAATCGGAGTGGATCACCCCTGCCGCCTTCGGCGCGGTGTCGCCCTGGTGAATTGTCCAGGCGCGGGCCTCCTTCGGACCCGCCGTCAGGTAGGTCTGCAGCTTCAGCGTATGAAAACCTGCGCGCGCCAACGCATCAAGACCCTTTTCGGTCTGGCCGATCGACTCGAGAAGCTCGGCGGCCGACTCCTCGTCGAGCTCCTGCAGCTCCGCCTCGATCTTCGCGTCCAGGAACACCGCGTCGGCGGGGGCCACCAGCTCGCGGAGCGCGGCCACGCGCGCCTCGTCGGTGAGCACCGATTCGTCGGCGTTGAACACGTAGAGGAACGGCTTGGAGGTCATCAGGTTGAGCTCGCGCAGCAGCGTCACATCGACCCCGGCCGAGAACAGGGTCTTGCCGGTGTTGAGCACAGCCTCGGCCGCCACCGCCGCCTCGTGCACCGGTTTGCGGTCCTTGTGGGTGCGCGCTTCCTTCTCCAGCCTCGGCAGCGCCCGCTCCAGGGTCTGCATGTCGGCGAGGATCAGCTCGGTCTCGATCACCTCGATATCCGACTTGGGGTCGACCCGGCCGTCGACATGCACGACATCGTCGTCGGCGAACACCCGCACCACCTGACAGATGGCGTCACTCTCCCGAATGTTGGCCAGGAACTTGTTGCCAAGCCCCGCCCCTTCGGAGGCGCCTTTCACGATGCCGGCGATGTCGACGAAGGTGACCGGCGCAGGCACGATCTTCTCCGAACCGAACATCCTGGCCAGCTCCGACAGGCGCGGATCCGGGAGCGCGACCACGCCCTCGTTCGGCTCGATCGTCGCGAACGGGTAGTTGGCGGCCAGCACGTCGTTGCGTGTCAGCGCGTTGAACAAGGTTGACTTGCCAACGTTCGGCAATCCGACGATTCCAAGGTTGAGGCCCACGGGGTCCACAGTGTAGGCAATGTGACCGCCACGCAGGCGTTCGCTTGCGGCGTCAACATGTCGGAGCCGGTACGGTCGACCTGTGGCAGGACAGCGCGCACGGCCGTCGGTAGCGGCCGATCACCGTTCCGCGCACCCGAACATCGCAGGCATTCCGTGGTGGGGAGCGGTGCTGACTGCGGTGATCGCGTCGCTGGTGGGGTTCGCTTTCGACGCTGGATCCGGTGGTCAAGATCTGACCACGGTGTTCGCCGTGCTGTACGTGATCGGCTGCCTCATCGCGGTTCTCGCGGTGCAACAGGCCGGCCTGTTCACCGCGGTCATCCAACCGCCGCTTGTGCTGTTCGTCACCGTTCCCGCCGCCTACTTCCTCATGCGCAGCGGCGACATCCAGGGCATCAAGGACATCCTCATCAACTGCGGCTACCCGCTGATCCAGCGATTCCCGCTGATGTTCTTCACGTCCGCGGCGGTTCTGTTGATCGGCCTGGCCCGCTGGTACTTCGGCAAGTCGGCCGCCACTGCCGGCGCCGCCGCCGCTACCGACGAGCCGGCCGCGCGCCCCCGCAGTGGGCGGCTGTCGTCGACGCTGTCCTCGCTCCTGGGCGGCGCCTCGGACACCGAGGCCGAGGCCGCCGACGAGCAGCCGCGCCCGCGCCGGGCGTCCGACCGCAGGCGCACCGGGGCGGCGAAGCAGGCCGCCGCCAGGTCGGCTCGTGGAGCTCGGCCGGACAGGCGCGCCGCCACGCGGTCGCGGCATGCCCGCGCAGCGGAGCCCGACAGCGACGAGCCGATCGCCGACCGGCCGCGCAGGCGCAGGCCCGCACCGGCCGACGACCCGCGGGACGTGCCGGCCGAGCGGCGTCGCCGTCCCCGGCCGACATCGCGGGACCCGCGCGACCCCGTCCCGCCCCGCGAACGGCGCTCGCAGTACGACCGCGAGGATCGGTACGAGCGCCCGCGGCCGCCGCGGACCGAGCGTCCGCAGCGGCGCAGCCGCTACGACGAGTACGAGCCCGTCGATCCGTTCACCCCGAGCGGCACCAGCACGCACCACCCGATCTCGCGGGTGCGGTACCGCGGGGGCGACGAGCCCGACGATCAGCCCGAGTACCGGCCGCGCCGACGGCCGCAGCGCGACGCCGACCGCTGGGAATACGACATCTAGCCCGTCGCGCGCAGAAACTGGCCCGCCGCGTCGACAGCCGGCGCCGAGCTGCCCGCATCGCTGACGAACACCGCGAGCGCGAGGTCGCCGCTGATGCCGACGAACCAGCCGTGGGCATGCTGGTCGTCGATGTATTCGGCGGTGCCGGTCTTGCCGAGCAGACCGGGGATGTCCTGCAACTGGGTGGCGGTGCCGTTGGTGATCGTCTCGCGCATCATCGCCTGCACCTGCTCGTCCACGTTCGGCGGCAGCGGTTCTGGGGTGCGGTCGGGCACCCCGGGCTGACCCTCGACGATCGCCGGCGCGGGAACGGTGCCGTGCGCCAGAGTGGCGGCCACGAGCGCCATCCCGAAGGGGGACGCGGTGACCTTGCCCTGCCCGATGCCTTCTTCGACGCGCAGCGCCGACGTGTCGGCGACCGGCACGCTGCCGGTGACGGTCGTCATGCCCGGCGCCACGTAGTCGATGCCGAGGCCGAGTTGCGCGGCCGCCTTCGTCAGTCCGTCCGACGGCAGGTTGACCGCGAGGCGCCCCATGGTGGTGTTGCACGACTTCGCGAACGCCGTATGCAGGGGAACGTCGCCGAGCTCGAAGTTGTCGTCGTTGGGGATCTGCCTGCCTTCGATGTTCTCGGTGCCCGGGCAGGCGACGATGCTGTCCGGCGTCACCTGCCCGGCCTGCAGTGCCGCCGACACCGTCACCGTCTTGAAGGTCGAGCCGGGCGGATAGAGACCGGTCAGCGCGATCGGCCCCTGGGCGTCAGCGGGCGCGTTCTGCGCCACGACCAGCAGGTGGCCCGTCGACGGCTGGATGGCCACGATCGTGGCGGGGGTGGGCAGCGGGGCCAGCGCCGCCTCGGCGGCGAGCTGCATACCGCTGTCGAGGGTGCTGGCGATGTCGCCGACGGGCTTGGCGTCCTGGCCGCCGACCTGCCGTGGGCCCGTCTCCGTCTCCGCCGTCACCGCCCATCCGGCGGCCGCGTCGGTGCGCTGCTGCCACAGCTCCGACAGGCCCGACAGCGTCGGTGAGGTGAGCGCGCGATCGGTGGCCAGCAGTCTGGTCTGCGGACGCAGCGTCACGTTCGGCAGCGCCGACAGTTGCGCCTGGATGGGCGTCAGATCCTCCTCGCGGAGGGTGATGGCGGTGACGGGTTTGCCCGCAGCGGCCGCGAGATCACTGCTCAGCGACTCGGGGGTGATGGTGGGAGCGATCGGATTCAGCAGTGCCGCAACGGCGGTGACGTCGGCACCGGGAGCGAGGTCGACCAGGGTGACGATGTGCTGGGTGAGCAGTTCGGCGCCGGTGCGGTCCAGCACCCGGGCAGCCGGTTGAGGAACGAGGGTGCCGTAGGACAGCGGGCCTTCGCCGAGGCCGGGCGCGACGGTGTCCGGTTGCCACTGGATCCGCCAGTCGTCGCCCTCGGCGTTCGCGGTGCCCTCGGTGGTGTAGGTCCACTCGGTGCGCTTCTCCGGCCCGAACTTCCAGGTGGCCGCCAATGTGAACGTCGCGGCATTCTCCTGCCGTTCGGTCGCGGTCACCTCGAAGCGCACGTCCGTGCCGAGGCTGCCGAAAAGCTTGGCGAGGGTGTCCGAGGCCGCAGCGTCGTCGCTCGTCAGCGCTGCCGCTGCCGGGGCGTCGGCCCGACTCAGCGCATCGGCGAAGCCGCTGACCGTGCTCTCCAGCCGGTCTTCGGCAGTGCTGCAGCCGGCCAACAGCAGCACGGCAGCCAGCACGACGATCGACATTCTTCGGACTTCACGGCGCAGACCCTCCACGGGGCTCGAACGTACCCGCTAGGTCCGGGCGGCCCTGATCTCCCGCGGCAGCGCGAACACGAGTGTCTCGTTCGCGGTGGTCACCGGCTGCACCACGTCGAAGCCGTGTTCGGCGAGCCGGTCGAGCACGCCGCGGACCAGGATCTCGGGTACCGATGCACCGGAGGTGACGCCGACCGTGGTGACCCCGTCCAGCCACGCCGGGTCGATGTCCTCGGCGTAGTCGACCAGGTGGGACGCGTCGGATCCGGCGCCCAACGCCACCTCGACCAGACGCACCGAGTTCGATGAGTTCTTCGAGCCGACGACGATCACCAGCTCGCACTCGGGAGCCATGGCCTTGACCGCTACCTGACGGTTCTGCGTCGCGTAACAGATGTCGTCACTGGGCGGATCCTGCAACGTCGGGAACTTCTCCCGCAGCCGTCGCACCGTCTCCATGGTCTCGTCGACGCTGAGCGTGGTCTGCGACAGCCAAATCACCTTGTCGGGGTCGCGCACCGTGACGTTGTCCACCGCGTCGGGGTTGTCGACCACCTGCACGTGGTCGGGCGCCTCACCGGCGGTGCCGACAACTTCCTCGTGACCCTCGTGGCCGACCAGCAGGATGTCGTAGTCGTCCCGGGCGAACCGCTTGGCCTCGTTGTGCACCTTCGTCACCAGCGGGCACGTCGCGTCGATGGTCTGCAGATTGCGCTCGGCGGCCTCGACGTGGACGGTCGGCGCGACACCGTGCGCCGAGAACACCACGATCGCGCCCTCGGGCACCTCGTCGGTCCGCTCCACGAACACGGCGCCGGCTTTGGCCAGCGTGTCGACGACGTAGCGGTTGTGCACGATCTCGTGCCGGACGTAGATCGGCGCTCCGTGCTTTTCCAGGGCGCGTTCGACGGTTTCCACCGCCCGGTCCACGCCGGCGCAGTATCCGCGCGGCTCGGCGAGCAGGACCCGTTTGCCGGTCGTCCGCTCGACTACCGAGCTCGCGGCACCCGGAATCCCCATGTTGACTGTCGGCGGCATGGCTCCAGGGTACTTACCTGCCACGCCGAACGCCCAGCCGTAGGCTGTCGCCATGTCAACTGCACCGTATGGGGTCCGGCTGCTCGTGGGCGCGGCGGTGACCGCTATCGAGGAGACCCGCAAGCTTCCCCAGACCATCCTGATGTACCCCATGACCGTGGCCAGCCAGATCGCGCAGCTGGTCATGAAGATGCAACAGGATGTCGCCGTCCTGGTGATCAAGGGCGACGAGACGCTGGAGTCGATCTTCCCGCCCAAGGACGAGCAACCGGAGTGGGCGACTTTCGACGAGGACACCGGTGCGTCAGGCGACGCCGGCGACGCCGACGTGGTCGAGCTGCCGGTCCGGGACGGAGAGCGGCTGACGGAGGGACGCTTCGCGCTGTTCAGCGGCGAGCCGGACGCGGCGAAGGCGTCGGCGAACGCCGAGACGCCGGACAGTCCGCCCGCTGTGTCTTCCGATGCCCCGGAGATCGTCGGCGAGATCGACTACGCGTCGCTGACGCTGGCGCAGCTGCGCGCGCGGTTGACGACGTTGCGCGTCCCCGATCTGGAAGCGCTGCTCGCATACGAGGAGTCCACCAAGGCGCGCGCCCCCTATCAGACGCTGCTGGCCAACAGGATCACGCGCGCGTCGGCGAAGTGACCTCGGCGAGCCGGGACACGGGCAGCGACGCGGCGCCCGGGCAGTCGGCGGACAACCCCTACCCCGTGCGCGGGGTCGCCATCCGTGTCGCGGGATGGATCGACAAGCTCGGTGCCGTCTGGGTCGAGGGCCAGATCGCGCAGTTGACGCTGCGCCCCAACTCCAACACCGCGTGGATCACGCTGCGCGACCCGGCTGCCGACATGTCGCTGTCGCTGACCTGCCCGCGCGACCTCGTCGTCAACGCACCGGTCAAGATGACCGACGGCACCCAGGTCATCGTCTATGGCAAGCCCAACTTCTACACCGGGCGCGGCACCTTCTCGTTGCGCGTCAGTGAGATCAGGGCGGTCGGCATCGGCGAACTGCTGGCCCGTATCGAGCGGTTGCGGCGACTGCTGGACGCCGAGGGTCTCTTCGATCCGCGACTGAAACGCCCTATCCCGTTCCTTCCGTCCACGATCGGGGTGATCACCGGCCGGGCGTCCGCCGCCGAGCACGACATCACGGCCGTGGCCTCCAGCCGGTGGCCGGCTGTCCGATTTGCCGTGCGCAACACCGTGGTGCAGGGACCGAACGCGGTTCCCCAGATCGTGGCGGCGCTGCGCGACCTCGACGCCGACCCCGAGGTCGATGTCATCGTGCTGGCCCGCGGCGGGGGCAGCGTGGAGGATCTGCTGCCTTTCTCCGACGAGACGCTGTGCCGCGAGATCGCCCGGTGCACCACGCCCGTGGTGAGCGCGATCGGCCATGAGCCGGACAACCCGCTGTCCGACCTGGTCGCCGACGTGCGGGCGGCGACACCCACCGACGCCGCGAAACGCATCGTGCCCGACGCCGCCGCAGAACAGGCGCTCGTCACCGATCTGCGGCGCCGCAGTGCCCGCGCGCTGCGCAACTGGGTGAATCGGGAGTCCCACACCGTGACCCAGTTGCGGAGCAGGCCGGTGCTGGCCCGCCCGCTGGCCGCCATCGATGCGCGCGCCGAGGAGATCCACCGCTTACGCGCGGCCGCCCGCCGCGACGTCTCCCGGTTCGTCGCGACCGAATCCACCCGCATCACCCATCTCGCGGCCCGGCTGACCACGCTGGGGCCTGCGGCGACACTGGCGCGCGGGTATGCGGTGGTGCAGACACTGCCCGAGGCGGGACTGCCGCAGGTGCTGCACTCGGTCGCCGACGCCCCCGCAGGCACCCGACTGCGGGTGCGCGTCGCCGACGGAGCAGTCACCGCGATCAGCGAGGGCAGTCATGGAGAACCAGAATGAAGCCTATTAGTGAACTCGGATACGAAGAAGCGCGCGACGAGCTGATCGAGGTGGTGGACCGTCTCGAGCACGGCGGGCTGGACCTGGATGCGTCGCTGAAACTGTGGGAAAGAGGCGAACAGCTGGCCAAACGCTGCGAGGAACACTTAGCTGGCGCACGCGAGCGAGTGGAGAAGGCGCTGGCGGTCAACGACGACGCTGACGTGTGAATCTGAAACGATCATCCGCCCAGAGCCTCGAAATTGGAACACGTTTCAGTTATTCTCGCCGCCATGAGTGATGCAACGCTGCAGACTGAACTCGGCCGGGTCCTGGTCACCGGCGGCTCCGGCTTCGTCGGGGCCAACCTGGTCGCCGAACTCCTCGACCGGGGTCTGGAGGTCCGCTCGTTCGACCGGGTGCCGACTCCCCTGCCCGGACATCCGCGTCTTGAGGTGCTCGTGGGAGACATCACCAACATCGAGGACGTCGCCGCCGCCGTCGGCACCGGTGCGGGCAGGGCGGACACCGTCATCCACACCGCGGCCGTCATCGATCTGATGGGCGGAGGCTCGGTCACCGAGGAGTACCGGCAGCGCAGCTTCGCCGTCAACGTGACCGGCACCCAGAATCTCGTGCGCGAGGCGCAGAAGGCGGGCGTGCAGCGCTTCGTCTACACCGCGTCCAACAGTGTGGTGATGGGCGGCCAACCCATCTCCGGCGGCGACGAGACCCTGCCGTACACCGATCGGTTCAACGATCTGTACACCGAGACCAAGGTCGTGGCCGAGAAGTTCGTGCTGTCCCAGAACGGCGTATCGGGGATGCTCACCTGCTCGATCCGACCCAGCGGCATCTGGGGTCGCGGCGATCAGACGATGTTCCGCAAGGTCTTCGAAAGCGTGCTCGCCGGACATGTGAAGGTGCTGGTGGGCAGCAAGGACATCAAGCTCGACAACTCGTACGTCCACAACCTGGTGCACGGATTCATCCTCGCCGCGCAGCACCTGGTCGAGGGCGGGACCGCGCCCGGCCAGGCGTACTTCATCAACGACGGCGAGCCGATCAACATGTTCGAGTTCGCGCGGCCGGTGGTGGAAGCCTGCGACCAGCCGTTCCCGACGTTCCGCGTGCCCGGACGTCTGGTGTGGTTCGCCATGACCCTCTGGCAGTTCCTGCACTTCCGGTTCGGGCTGCCCAAGCCGCTGCTGGAACCGCTTGCGGTGGAACGGATCTACCTCGACAACTACTTCTCGATCGCCAAGGCCGAGCGTGACCTGGGCTATCGGCCGCTGTTCACCACAGAGCAGGCGCTGAAGCAGTGCATGCCCTACTACGTCGAGCTGTTCCACCGGATGAAGGCCGACGCGGCTCAACCCGCGGTGTCGGCCGCTGCCCCGGTGCCGCCGAAGGGCTGACGCTTCCAGGTCGTCATCATGTGATGACGACCCATGGGAGGCTCATGTCGCAGTTCCACTCCATCGACCACGGTGGCGCTCGCATCCACTACCTCGATTCGGGTGGGGACGGCAAAGGCGCTCCCGTCGTCTTCGTGCCCGGCTTCACCTGTGTCGCCGACGATTACACCGAGATACTGCCGGCGCTCGGTCGGCGGACCCTCGTCGTGGAGCTCCGCGGCCGCGGACGCAGCACGGCACCCGACGGACCGTTCGACTCGGACGCCCTCGCCGGCGACGTCGGCGCGGTGGTCGATGCAATCACCACGGGTCCGGTACATCTGATGACGTTCTCGCGGGGGACGCCGTACGCCCTGCTGTGGGCCCTTGCGAATGTCGAGCGCGTGCGGTCCGTCGCGATCGGCGACTACGTACCCGAGGAGATCGAGCTTCCCGACGACGTCATCGTCGGCCTGCTCGACGGGCGTTGGCGCGGGACTCCGGTGAGCGAGCGCGTCGATCGCGACGCCGCGGTCGCCATATTGCGGTCCGCCCGCACGCAGTCCTTCTGGGAACCGCTGGCGCACTGGCAGCCTCCGCTGCTGGTCGTTCGCAGTCCGAGCACCCCGGTGGTCGACGACGCGGCCTGGTCCCGGTACCGCAGCCTGTTCCCGGGCGCGACACTGCACGAGTTCGCCGACTCGCCGCATGACATCTTCAGGCCCGAGCGGGGCCGGTATCCGAGCCTGGTGCGCGAGCACGTCGACGGTGTCGACGCCCAACGACATTCTCGATGATCCCGGGCGAGGGGCTTCCGCGATTCAGCTGACCGGCATCCGTCGACGACCTAGGGTCGGGCTCAGGTCGAACGGGTAGAGGAGTCGCAATGCCGGACGGAAAGCCCAACATTCTCGTCATCTGGGGTGACGACATCGGAATCACCAATCTCAGCTGCTACAGCGACGGACTCATGGGCTATCGCACCCCGAACATCGATCGAATTGCCCAAGAGGGTATGCGTTTCACCGACTCGTACGGTGAGCAAAGTTGTACTGCGGGTCGTGCCGCATTCATCAGTGGTCAAAGTGTCTACCGCACCGGAATGAGCAAAGTCGGGGTGCCGGGTTCTGACATCGGTTGGGCCGCTGACGATCCCACCATCGCCGAGCTTCTCAAGCCGCTCGGCTACGCCACGGGCCAGTTCGGCAAGAACCACTTCGGCGACCGCAACAAACATCTACCGACGGTCCACGGGTTCGACGAGTTCTTCGGCAACCTCTACCACCTCAACGCCGAGGAAGAACCCGAGAACCCCGACTACCCGTCCGAAGATCAGTTCCCGCGCATGTACGCAGCGGCGCGTCCGCGTGGCGTGATCCGAAGCTGGGCAACCGACGACGTCTCGGACGAGCCGGACGATCCCCGGTGGGGCCCTGTGGGCAAGCAACGGATCGAGGACACCGGACCGCTGAACAGGAAGCGGATGGAGACGATCGACGACGAGACGACCGAAGCGTGCGTCGACTTCATCAGACGCAAGGTCGACGACGGCACGCCATTCTTCGTGTGGATGAACATGACGCACATGCACGTGTTCACCCATACGAAGGCGGAGAGCATCGGACAGGCCGGGCGCTGGCAGTCGCCCTACCACGACACGATGATTGACCATGACCGCAACGTCGGTCAGATTCTGGATGCCGTCGACGAACTCGGAATAGCCGACGACACGATCGTCATCTACTCCACGGACAACGGTCCGCACGCCAACACCTGGCCCGACGGCGCCACGACACCCTTCCGCAGCGAGAAGAACACCAACTGGGAGGGCGCCTTCCGGGTGCCCGAGATGATCCGCTGGCCGGGTAAAATCGCGCCCGGTTCGATTTCGAACGAGATTGTGCAGCATCATGATTGGCTGCCGACATTTCTCGCCGCAGCCGGTGACCCCGACATCGTCGAGAAACTGAAGAAGGGGCACAAGGCCGGTGCCGACGGTGACACCGAATACAAGGTGCACATCGACGGCTTCAACCTGCTCCCCTACCTGACCGGAGCCGACGAGAAGAGTCCACGTCAGGGATTCATCTACTTCTCCGACGACGGCGATGTACTCGGGTTGCGGTTCGACAACTGGAAGGTGGTCTTCCAGGAGCAGCGCTGCCAGGGCACACTCGCGGTGTGGGCCGAGCCGTTCACACCGCTGCGGGTACCCAAGCTGTTCAACCTGCGCACCGATCCGTTCGAACGGGCCGACATCACGTCGAACACCTACTACGACTGGATGATCCGACGCGCCTTCCTCGTCTTCTACGCCAGCGTGATCGTCACGCAGTTCCTGGAATCCTTCAAGGAGTTTCCCCCGCGACACCCACCGGCGAGTTTCACCATCGACCAAGCGTTGGAAAAGCTGCACGAGTTCCTGGCGAAGGACTAGATGCTCGACACCTGGAACGACGGCCCCACGAAGTCGGCGATCGTCGACTTCGTGGACCGTGTCACCGGCGACGGCCCCGATTTCGTCGCGCCCGAGGAGCGTGTGGCGGTCTTCGACAACGACGGCACGCTGTGGTGCGAGAAGCCGATGTACATCCAGCTCGACTTCATCGTCCGCCGACTGGTCGCCAAGGCCGCCACCGACACCGCACTCGCGGCGCAGCAACCTTACCGCGCGGCGGTCGCAGGTGACCTGAACTGGTTCGGCGGCGCCATCACCAAGCACTACCAAGGTGATGACTCCGACCTGAAAGTTCTTGCCGGCGCGGTGATGTCGTTACACCAGTCGATGCGCGTGGAAGACCATGCGGGGCTGGTGAACGCCTTCTTCACCGAGGCTGCCCATCCCACGCTGGGCAGGCCATATCTGAGCTGCGTATACACACCCATGGTGGACCTGATGCGGTACCTGGAAGCGCATCACTTCGTCTGCTACATCGTCTCCGGCGGCGGACGTGACTTCATGCGACCGATCACCGGGACCATCTACGGCATTCCGCCGGAGCGTGTTGTCGGCAGCTCCCAGGGCCTGAAGTTCGACGGCAGGGACGGCCACGGCGATCTGCTGATCCAGCCGGCACTCGACGTCTTCGACGACGGCCCGGAGAAGCCCGTGCGTATCTGGAATCGTATCGGTCGCCGACCGATCCTGTCCGCGGGAAACTCCAACGGTGACGACGAGATGCTGATGTACTCCGGCCGCCCCGGCCAGGCTGCCCTGCGGTTGCTGGTCCGCCACGACGACGCCGAACGCGAATTCGACTATCTCGCAGGCGCCGAACGCGCACTGCAGCATGCAGGCGAGTTCGGCTGGAGCGTGGTGAGCATGAAGAACGACTGGGTGACCGTCTTCAGTGACTGACAGGTTCGCGTGGATCCCGGCCCAGACTACCGTGGTCGGGGCCGACAACGACTACCCGGAAGAGGGCCCGGCCCGTGAGGTCACGGTAGACGGCTTCGGGATTCAGAAGTATCAGGTGACCAACGCGGAGTTCGCCGAATTCATCTCGGCCACAGGCTATGTCACCGTCGCCGAGCGCCCGCTGCGCGCCGAGGACTACCCCGGCGCCCCGCCGGAGAACCTGCAGCCCGGTTCCATGGTGTTCCGGCGCACCGCCGGTCCGGTAGATCTGCGCCACCTCAGCCAGTGGTGGGCGTGGACGCCGGGTGCCTGCTGGGATCATCCCCGCGGGCCACGGTCGACGCTGCGGAACCGCCGGAATCATCCGGTGGTGCACGTGGCCTTCGAGGATGCCGCGGAGTTCGCTCAGTGGGCCGGCCACGAGCTACCTACCGAAGCCGAATGGGAGGTCGCAGCCCGGGGTGGGCTGGTCGGCGCCGTTTACACGTGGGGCGACGAGCCCGAACCCGCAGGGAGCAGGCTGGCCAACTACTGGCACGGCGAGTTCCCGTATCTACCCGACACCGGCTACGGCCAGACGGCACCTGTGGGCAGCTTTCCACCCAACGGCTACGGCCTGTTCGACATGGCCGGCAATGTCTGGGAATGGACCGTCGACTGGTACGGACCGACCCGGACCGATCAACCCTGTTGCGCCGCAGACAGTTACGACCCTTCTCAGCCGCAGTTCGCGATTCCCCGCAAGGTCGTCAAGGGCGGTTCGTTCCTGTGCGCGGACAGCTACTGCATGCGCTACCGACCCGCTGCCCGCCGGCCGCAGATGGTGGATACCGGGATGAGCCACATCGGCTTCCGCTGCGTCACGCACTAGACGATCGACACCACGGTCGCCAACTCGGGCACCGCGGCGGCCTCGATCGGTCTGCCGAACAGGTAGCCCTGGCCGACGTCGCAGCCGGTGTCGCGAAGCCAGCAGGCCGTCGCGGAATCCTCGATCCCCTCGGCGACAACCGTCATCCCGAGGCCGTGCGACAGGTCGATCACCGCACGGACCACCGCGGCGGCGCGGTGGTCGGTGGTCACCGATGCGATGAAGGGACGGTCGAGCTTGATCTCGTCGATCACGAGATCGCGCAGGTAGGACAGCGCCGAGTATCCGCTGCCGAAATCGTCGATGGCGACCCGTATCTCATGTTCACGCAGCTGTGCCAGTACCCCGATGACCAGATCGAGATCGTCGAGGACGAGATCCTCGGTGATTTCCACGGTCAGCAGATCGGGCGGCAGGCGCCGGGCGTCGCTAGCTGCCCTGAGCGCGGCGGGGAGCCGGGTGTCATGCAGCGAGGGTGCGAACAGGTTGATGGCAACGGGCATCTGCACCCCTGCCGCAGCCCACCGCGCGGCGTCGTCGAGAACCTTGACGATCACCAGGTCGGTCACCGGCTGCATCAATCGGTGCTCGCGGATCAGCGGCATGAACGCGTCCGGACTCAGCAGACCCAGGTGCGGGTGCGGCCAGCGCAGCAGTCCCTCCACCCCGACTACGCGCCCCGTGTGCAGATCGACCTTGGGTTGATAGACCAGGCGTAGATCGCCGTTGTCGATGGCGCGGCGCAGTTCGCCCAGCAGCCGCACTTTGGCGGCACCCGCTGTCGGCACCCTGCCGGTGCCGACGTCCGCTGTGTCGACGGCATCGGTCTCCGCGGAGGCGATCTCGGCATCGAACGTTCGAATTCGCACCGACCGCGACCGCTTTGCAGCATGCACGGCCATTTCGGCGCGCTTCACCAGGGTCTCGGCCGTGACGTCGAGATCCGCCGGTGACGCCACCGCGACCCCGACGCTGACCCGGATCGACACCTCTTGTCCGTCCACGGTGAAAGGTTCGTCGAACGTGGCGACCACCCGCTCAAGAACCCGACGGGAATCGTCGGGGTCCCCCTCCATCAGCAAGCCGAACTCGTCTCCCCCGAGCCTGCCGACGGTGTCGCCGGGCCGTACGCACGCCGTGATCCTTTCCCCGGCGTGCTTCAACAACTCGTCGGCCGCCGGATGCCCCACGCTGTCGTTGACGAACTTGAAGTCGTCGAGGTCGAGCTCCACCACCATCACTGGGCGGTCGTACGGCGTCCGCAGCATCATCGCGTGCCTCAGCCGATCACCGAACAAGTTCTGGTTCGCCAGGCCGGTCAACGGATCTCGCAGGGCCCGCTCATCGGCGGCCCGCTGCCATTCACGATTTTCCCAGGCCGCCACCGCCTGCCTGAGACAGACCGCGACGACGATCACCGGTATCACGAACTGCTCGAGCCCGGCCATGATCACCGGCGGTCCGATCGTGCCCGCCAGCAGTAGCGGAACGTAGGGTGCCCACAGCGCGGTGTTGGACGGCGCCGACCGGGTCTGGGTGCGCGGCGGTGGCATCCGCCTGCTCATCAGCGCTGCCGCGCAGATCAGGACAAGAGACACCGCCCAGCCGATGTCGATGAGACTGGCCTCGTCGTAGCTGCCCTCGGCCACGGCGTACGCGAAGGCGCTGTCGGTGATCGTCATCATGACGAACGCGACGACCAGCAGTCCCACGACCCCTCGCTGGCGCGCCTCCACCCGCGCCAGAACCGCCACAGCCACCGCCAGAACCACCATGTCGGCAGTGGGATACAGCAGGGCGAGCCCCATGGCGAATTTGTCGTCGCGATAGGTGTCGTAGACGTGGTTGAGCGCCAGAAGCCAGGCGAGCAGAAACGTGCACAGCGCCACAGTGATTCCGTCGAGGGCGATACGCAGTTGTGTCTGCCGCTTCGATCCGTCGCTGAACGGCGCCATCGCCAGCACGGCGGGAACGGCCAGCACCGTAGAGGCGAGGTAGAAGAGATCCGCGGGCGACGGGAACGGCGCGACGTACAGCACGTATTCGCAGACGAACCAGATGAGATCGGCCACCGCCCATGCGCCCACCGCCACGGCCATCGTCGCCCAGGCGATACGGATGCGTCCCGCCGCTGACCGGGCGGCGAGCGCGGCACACGCGGCGGTGTACGTCGACAAACCGAGAATGGTGAGATCGTCGATGACGGGCACGACCGGACGGCCGTCGTCGACGATCAGCAGCACGGCGAGCCCGACGGTCACCACGACGGGCGGCCACAGCCACGGCCATGCCCAACGCCACCGTCTGTCACTAGTCCGCTCTACCACGGCATTTGTTGCTCCGTCCTGCCTGAAACGCCCCTTCCGAGAAGAATATCGAGGCTAATACACAAGAGGCGTACCAACTTCGGTTTGCTGAAACCGGCGCTCGATGAACTTTCGCCACTCCGCCGGTCCATACGCCTGACCCACCACCTCAAGGAGTTTCCGTTGCGAAAGATCACCGCAAGCCTGTTCATCTCGCTCGACGGTGTCACCGAGGACCCCGAATGGCACCTCCCGTATTTCAACGACGAGATGGGTCAGGCCGTGTCAGCTCAACTCGGCGCGGCCGACACCCTGCTGCTTGGTCGCGTCACCTACGACAGCTTCGCCGGCGCCTGGCCGGACCGCGAGGCCGAAGGTGGAGACGACGCCGCGTTCGCGAAGATCATCGGTGACGCCCGCAAGATCGTGGTGTCCCGCCAGGCGCTGCGGTTCTCGTGGCGCAACTCCGAACAGTTGACCGGCGAACTCGTCGACGGTGTCACCGCGTTGAAGCACCAGCCCGGCAATGACATCGCGATGAGCGGATCGGTGTCGATCGTCCGGCAGTTGCTGACCGCCGGGCTGCTGGACGAACTCCACCTTCTGGTGCACCCGATCGCGGTGCGCAGCGGTGAGCGGCTTTTCGACGAGGGCGAGCCGATTCCCCTGACGTTGCTGCGGTCCAACGTATTCGAGACCGGCGTCCTTCACCTCATCTACACACGCGACACGGATGCCCCGACCGGTGGCTACGACGAGGCGAAGACCCACCTGCAGTAACCGCTTGTGCGTCAGGCGCTTTCGGCCGTCTTCTTGATCGCCGCAAGCGTGGCGGGGATACCGAGCCGCGCGGCCTCGCTGCGCTTCTCGATCTCGGCCTCGGCGGCGTCCCCGAACCGCTCGTGGAACCCGGCGATGCCCTTGGGGAGGAACTCCCACGATTCGGTGAGCTGGGTGCCCGACCCCTGCGGCGCCAGCGAGTATCCCCAGTGCACCCAGCCGTCGTTGACCTCCCAGGCGAACTCCCGCCCCGGGTCCGCGGCGACCACCCGGCTGCGGGTTTCCCAGGTCCGCTCGGGCGTCTCGTTGCGACCGGTGAACCAGGCACCGACCCTCGGTCCGTCACCGTCGTCCCACCAGCAGGCCCGGCAGACGGGGCTCCACTCGCCCGTCCTGGTCACATCCGATACCAGCGTGTAGAGCTCGTCGGGCGGCACAGACACGAAAACGAACTCGGATCTCTTGAATTCGGTCACACCAGCGAGTCTGCCATTCGGTATTGCGCTTTCCACCCCCGAGTGTGACGTTAGAACACGTTCTAATTCACCGTCGGAGGGTCCACTGAATGAGCAACGGTAGCGAGCCGGTGTCGAGAGCAGACCGAACGGCCGTGGTCATCGGCGGCGCCTCCGGCATCGGGTGGGCCACCGCCCGGGCCTTGGCGGCCGAGGGATGCCGGGTGGTCGTCGCCGACCTCAACGCCGACGGCGCCCGCGACCGCGCCGCCGAGTTGGGTGCCGCGCACGCGGTGGTCGACGTCACCGACGAAGACTCGGTGCAGCGACTGTTCGACGGCGTCGGCCCGCTCGACATCGCGGTGAACTGCGCCGGCTTCAGCAATGTCGGTCTGATCACCGAGATGCCGGTCGCCGACTTCCGCGCCGTCATCGACGTATGCCTCAACGGCGCGATGATCGTCGCCAAGCACGCGGGCAGGCACCTGCGGGACGGCGGTTCCCTGGTCCAGATCAGCTCGCTCAACGGCAGGCAACCCGCGGCAGGGATGAGCGCGTACTGCGCCGCCAAGGCCGGTCTGTCGATGCTGACCCAGGTCGCGGCACTCGAGATGGGACCGCGCGGTATCCGGGTCAACGCGGTGGCTCCCGGCTTCGTGCACACGCCGCTCACCGCAGCCGCGGCGTCGGTTCCCGGCGTCGTCGAGGACTACGTCGACAACACCGCGCTCGGCCGTGCCGGTACCCCCGAGGACATCGCCAATGCCGTTGTGTACCTGTGCTCTCCGGGATCGTCATGGCTCACCGGTGAGGTGCTCGACATCAATGGCGGCGCACACCTGAAGCGCTATCCCGATGTCATGGGGCACGTCATGCGGCTGATGGAACAGTCCTCATGAGCTTTGCCGGCAAGCACGCGATCGTGACCGGGGGTGGGTCCGGGATCGGTGCCGCGCTGTGCCGCGCGCTGGACCTCGCGGGCGCGCACGTCCTCTGCACCGACATCGACGAGCGCGCCGCCGGGGACGTCGTCTCGACCCTGGGGCCACGGGCCAGGGCCGCGCGTCTGGACGTCACCGACAGCGCTGCCGTGCAGTCGACCGTGGACGACGTCGTCGCCCGATCGGGGCGACTCGACCTGCTGTTCAACAACGCCGGAATCGTCTGGGGCGGTGACACCGAACTGCTGACCCTCGACCAGTGGAACGCGATCATCGACATCAACATCCGCGGGGTCGTGCACGGCGTCGCGGCGGCCTACCCGCAGATGCTGCGGCAGGGCCACGGTCACATCGTCAACACCGCGTCGATGGCCGGCCTCACCGCAGCGGGCCAGGTCACCAGCTACGTGGCGACCAAGCACGCCGTCGTCGGAATGTCGATGGCGTTGCGGTCCGAAGCGGTCCCGCGCGGGGTCGGTGTGCTGGTGGTGTGCCCCGCCGCCGTGGAGACCCCGATCCTGGACAAGGGTTCGGTCGGCGGTTTCGTCGGCCGGGATTACTTCCTGCAAGCCCAGGGCGGGAAACCCTACGACGCCGACCGACTGGCCCGTGACACGCTGCGCGCCATCGAGAAGAACAAGGCGATCCTGGTCAAACCGTCTGTGGCCCATGCCCAGTGGCTGCTGGCCAGGGCGGCTCCGACGCTGATGAACCGGCTGGCCATGCGCTTCGTCGGCGATCAGCGCTCGCGCCAGGTCGCCGGATCACCGCCGGGCACCGTCGACACGGGATAGGGTTTGCTTCGGCAGTGGCGGGAGGGCCGAAAGGCGGGCGATGAAGGACGACTTCACCCTCACCCAGAAGCGTGCCCTGGCCGTGCTGACGGTGGTCGCCCTCGGCGTCGGAGCCTATTTCCTGCGCAGCTATCTGCTGCTGATCGCCATCGCCGCGGTGCTGGCGTATCTGTTCCGGCCGCTCTATCAACGCCTACGCGCGAGGATGAACGTCGGGCTGTCCGCGACGGTGACGCTGTTCGCCGCGGTCGCCACGGTGGCGCTCCCGCTGGCGGGCGTGATCTTTCTGGCCTTCCTGCAGATCAGTCAGATGGTGACCAGCGTGAGTCACTGGGTGGAGCAGACCGACTTCACCGCCCTTGCCGAGCGACTGTTGGCGTCGATCAACCAGCTGCTGGCCCGAGTCCCGTTCATCGACACCACGCTGACGCCGGATTCCGTCCGTGACGCCGCGACCAAGCTCGGGCAGGGCGCCGGCCAGTTCGCGCTGGAGTTCGCCCGCGACTCGGTGGGCGGCATCGCCTCGACCGTCACGGCGCTGGTCATCTTCCTGTACGTGTTCATCGCGCTGCTCACCAACGGCGACAGTGTCGTATCCCTGTTCCGTGACCTGAATCCGTTGGGGGAAAAGGTCTCCGACATCTATCTGGCCAAGGTCGGGGCGATGGTGTCGGCGACGGTGCGGGGCCAGTTCATCATCGCCTCGTTCCAGGGCGTCGCCGGCGCGATCTCGATCTACATCGCCGGCTTCCACGACGGGTTCTTCATGCTCGTCATCTTCCTGACCGCCCTGTCCTTCATCCCGCTCGGCAGCGGCATCGTGACCATCCCCATCGGCATCGCGATGGCCGTCTTCGGCAATGTGGGCGGCGGCATCTTCGTGGTGGCGTTCCACGTCATCGTCGTCACGAGCATCGACAACATCCTGCGGCCGTTCCTCGTCCCCAGAAGCGCACACCTGCACCCGGCACTGATGCTGCTGGCCGTGTTCGCCGGCCTGAAGATGTTCGGGTTCTGGGGGATCGTGCTCGGGCCGGTGCTGATGATCATCATCGTCACGACGATCAGCGTGTACCTGGTGGTCTACAAGGACGCGTCGACGGACTCGCTCACCGGTACCGCGGCCGACCGCTCCGACGACGACGCCGAGCGGCAGACGCCGTGGTGGCGCCGGATCCTGCCCGGCAAGGCCGCGACCCGCACCGAACCGGACCCAGAGGCCGACGCCGAACCGGCGGCCGCCCCGGCCTGATCAGACCAGCCGCTCCTTCAGGAACTCGACGACACGCTTGCGCGCCTCGTAAGCGGGGTTCCCGTCGATCTCGCGCACCTGATCGGTGAGCACGGAATGGGCGGACCGGCTGATCCCGTCCGGGTTGCCCTTCTTCGAATTGATCTCGATGACCTCGAAGGCGTCGCCGAGCCGCGCCTTCAGCGTGGTGAAGCGCTCCCCCGGCGACATCGCGTCCTCGCTGAATCGCAGACCCATTGCACACAGGCCCTCGTCGGCGGCGCGCCGCTCGATGATCCGCAGCTCACCCTCGGACAGTCCGGGGTCGCGGCGCTGTTTCGGCGTCAGCGGCAGCGGAAGCGACGGCTGGCTCATCACGGGGGCGAGGACGCTCTCGTCGACCGCCGCGGCGAGCGCGAAGCCGCCGGTGAAGCACTGGCCGATGACGCCGACGCCCTTGCCCGGCGTTGTGGCGTTGAGGTCACGTGCGAGCGCCCGAAGGTAGTGCGCCACAGGACGATCGGCGTTGGTGGCGAACGCCGCGAACTCCTTGGTCACGCAGCCCTTCAGCAGCACCGGGAGGGCGCCGGGACGCAGCGCGGGCGCACCGGGGGTCCCGAACAGCGACGGCGCGGCCACGGTGAAACCGTTGTCCACCAGATGGTTACCGAGAGCCAGCACGCCGGGATGCAACCCGGGCATCTCGGGGATAAGCACCACCCCGGGACCGGCACCCTTGCGGTAGACGTCGTGGGTGAACCCTGCGGCGGTGAACGCCTCGGCGGTCCACCCGGTCAGATCGGATTCCGGAGCGGACATGGCGTCTCCCTGGGGTTACGTGACCGGCAGCGGCGTCTGGGTTTGCGTCGCCGCCGCCAGCGTACGGTACTCATCCGTACCCGCGGCGCCGGTGATGGCAAGTTGAGCAGGGCCGGTCGGGCCGCGGACCTGCGCGGTCCATACCGGCTCGTTGGGCTTGCCGTCGCGTTCCCCGCCCTCGTAGACCACCCACCGTGTCCCGTCGACGTCCTGGGTACCCGTGGGCACCAGCTCGGTGCTGAACGACGACACCAGCTTGTCCTCGTCGGCATTGCTCTGGGTGAGGCTCAGGTACATGCCGCTCGGTGTCAGGTAGCCCACGACGGACCCGACGGCGCGCACCGGCTGCCCGGTCACCGGATCGGTCCGGCCCCCCTCGATACCTTTGCGGCTGCCCGAATTGGAGCGCCAGCCGTCGGGCAGCTGCGGCACCCGGATCGGGATCTTGAGCGCGTCGGCGTCGGCCTGCAGGGCGGCGGGAGCGTCGTACTCCGGCACCGGCCCTGCCCCGGGACCGGTCGGGGCGAACGAGCACATCCCGAGCACTCCGGCGAGGACCAGGCAGGCCAGCACGAGCGGAGCCATCGACCAGAACATGTCGCGGCCGTCCTGGAGAAGACGGGGTTTCGCGGGCTTGGCGGCCGGGACGGCGTAGCCGGCGACCGACGCGTCGGAGGCGTCGCGGCCTGCGGCGTCGGGCTCACGGCCCGGGCCGCCTGCGACCTCGTGACCCGGTTCGGGCGTCGTCGTCATGCCAGCCAGTATCCCAGCTCCCGAACACGACTCTGCTAATGGGAGAATCTGCGCATGACTTCTGCGGATCCCCTTCACGCAAGCGGCCCATCGGTGTCACGACGTGAAGCACCCGACCGAAATCTCGCGCTCGAGCTCGTGCGCGTCACCGAGGCGGGCGCCATGGCGGCGGGCCGCTGGGTCGGTCGTGGCGACAAGGAAGGCGGCGACGGCGCCGCCGTCGACGCCATGCGGGAGCTGGTGAACTCGGTCTCGATGCGCGGTGTCGTGGTCATCGGTGAGGGCGAGAAGGACAACGCGCCGATGCTCTACAACGGCGAAGAGGTCGGCAACGGCGACGGACCGGAGTGCGACTTCGCCGTCGACCCCGTCGACGGCACCACCCTGATGAGCAAGGGCATGCCCAACGCCATCTCGGTGCTGGCAGTGGCCGAGCGCGGCGCGATGTTCGATCCGTCGGCGGTGTTCTACATGAACAAGATCGCTGTCGGGCCCGACGCCGTCGACGTCATCGACATCACCGCCCCGATCGGCGAGAACATCCGCCGCGTCGCGAAGGCGAAGAATCTGACCGTCCACGACCTGACGGTGTGTGTGCTGGACCGCCCCCGGCACGAGCAACTCGTGGCCGACGTCCGCGAGGCGGGGGCCCGCATCCGGCTGATCTCCGACGGCGACGTCGCCGGCGCGATCGCCGCCTGCCGTCCCGGATCGGGGACCGATCTGCTTGCCGGAATCGGCGGCACCCCTGAGGGCATCATCACCGCTGCCGCCATCCGCTGCATGGGCGGAGCGATCCAGGCCCAGCTCGCGCCCACCGACGACACCGAACGCCAGAAGGCGCTCGACCGCGGCCATGACCTGGACCGGGTGCTGACCACCGAGGACCTGGTCTCGGGCGAGAACGTCTTCTTCTCCGCCACCGGGGTCACCGACGGCGACCTGCTCAAGGGTGTGCAGTACTACGGCGGCGGATGCACCACGCAGTCCATCGTCATGCGTTCCAAGTCCGGCACCGTCCGGATGATCGAGGCCTATCACCGGCTCTCGAAGCTCAACGAATACTCGGCGGTCGATTTCCTCGGCGACATGACCGCCGCCCATCCGCTGCCGTAACCAATCGACACAGAAGGACATACATGAGCACCGACGCCGCTGCTTCGAATGACGCTGGCGAATTCCGGATCGAGCACGACACCATGGGCGAAGTCCGGGTGCCCAAGAATGCGCTGTGGCGGGCCCAGACCCAGCGCGCCGTGGAGAACTTCCCGATCTCGTTCCGGCCGCTGGAGCGCACCCAGATCCGCGCGCTCGGCCTGCTCAAGGGTGCATGCGCCCAGGTGAACAAGGACCTCGGCCTTCTGGACGCCGAGAAGGCGGACGCCATCATCGCCGCGGCTGCCGAGATCGCCGACGGCAAGCATGACGACCAGTTCCCGATCGACGTGTTCCAGACCGGGTCGGGCACCAGCTCGAACATGAACGCCAACGAGGTCATTGCGAGTATCGCCGCAGCCAATGGCGTCACGGTGCACCCCAACGACGACGTGAACCGCTCGCAGAGCTCGAACGACACCTTCCCCACCGCCACCCACATCGCCGCCACCGAAGCAGCTGTGCGCCATCTGATTCCGGCGCTCGAGGTGCTGCACGAGTCGCTGGAGGTCAAGGCTCGGCAGTGGCGGACCACGGTGAAGTCCGGCCGCACCCACCTGATGGACGCCGTCCCGGTGACCCTCGGCCAGGAATTCGGCGGCTACGCGCGCCAGATCCAGGCCGGGATCGAAAGGGTCAAGGCCACGCTGCCCAGGCTCGGTGAGCTGGCCATCGGCGGCACTGCGGTCGGCACCGGCCTCAACGCTCCCGACGGCTTCGGCACCAAGGTGGTCGACGTCCTCGTCGACCAGACCGGGATCGCGGAATTGCGCACGGCAGTGGACTCTTTCGAAGCCCAGGCGGCGCGCGACGGCCTCGTCGAGGCGTCCGGCGCGCTCAAGACGATCGCCGTGTCGCTGACCAAGATCGCCAACGACATCCGCTGGATGGGGTCGGGCCCCCTGACCGGCCTGGGCGAGCTGGCGCTGCCCGACCTGCAGCCGGGCAGCTCGATCATGCCGGGCAAGGTCAACCCGGTGCTCCCCGAGGCGGTGACCCAGGTGGCCGCGCAGGTCATCGGCAACGACGCGGCCGTGACCGTCGGCGGCCTGTCGGGAGCCTTCGAGCTCAACGTCTACATCCCGATGATGGCGCGCAACGTGCTGGAATCCTTCACGCTGCTGGCCAACGTGTCGAAGCTGTTCGCCACCAAATGCATCGACGGCCTGGTCGCCAACGAGGAGCACCTGCGTGAGCTGGCCGAGTCGTCGCCGTCGATCGTCACGCCACTGAACTCCGCCATCGGCTACGAGGAGGCCGCCAAGGTCGCCAAGGAGGCCCTCAAGGAGCGCAAGACCATCCGCCAGACGGTCATCGACCGCGGCCTGATCGGCGACAAGCTCTCCGAAGAAGAGCTGGACAAGCGGCTTGACGTGCTGGCGATGGCGAAGGTGAAGCCGGGCGACTCCTAGCCCATAATTCGCGCCGGGGAGATCCGGCAAAAGCCTGACGAATCGTCATGACAGGCGCAGAATCTCGGGAGCATCGGACTCGCCGTCGTGCCCAGGCCCGACGGCGGGTCCTCCCACCGTTTCGAACCAGGAGGCGCGGTGTCCGCTCACCTCGACCCCGCACACACAGCCAACTCGACCGCCCTGGTCACCACCGCGACGAGTCAGCCCGCCCTGCGGACCGGCCTCGTCATGCTGGGGCTTGCGTCGCTGGTGGATCTGTCCAAGGCTCGGCACAGCCGAGGTGCGGATCGAATGCTGGCGATGTCCGGCGCGGCGGCCGCGGGGTGGTTTCTGGTGGAAGGGCGCAGGCAGCGCTGACCTGCCGCACGCCGGCTACGGGACCTCCACGAGGTCGTGGACCGGTGGGCCGTTGTCGCGGCTGCCGTACAGGCTGCCCGGCGCCCGAGGGCCGAGCATCTGCGAGACGGTCACCAGGTGGTAGCCGTTGGCCTTGAGCACGGGGATGAACTGCTCGACCAGGTCGACCGTCGACGCGAAGGTGTCGTGTAGCAGCACCACGGAGTTCGGCTCGATCTGGCTCATCAGGACGGCGCGGGTGGCGGCGATGTTCGTGTCGTTCTGCCAGTCGAATCCGACGACGTCCCAATTCACGGCGGCCAATCCCTGCCGGCCCGCCTCGGCCAGCACGGCGTCGTTGACGGCTCCGAAACCGGTGCGCACCAACGTCGGTCGTCGGCCCGTCGCGGCCTCGATGGCAGCGGTGGCCCTACGGAACTGGTCGGCGACTTCGTCGGGCGGCAGCGTCGTCATGTCGGGATGCTGCCAGGTGTGGTTGCCGATCTCCATGCCGGCGTCGGAGATCCGTCTGGCGGCGGCAGGGTCGGCGGCCACCTTGTCGCCGATCAGGAAGAACGTCGCCCTGGCATCAGCGGCGCGCAGGACCTGAAGCAGCCGATCGGTGAAAGGGCCCGGTCCGTCGTCGAACGTCAGCGCCACGCATTTGACCTGCGCGCAGTCGACGATATCCGCGTGGGCGGGTGCGGCGGGCGTGCCGCATGTCAGCACCGCGACGAGCAGAGTCGCCATCCACCGCCACCGCACGCACGCAGCCTACCGACCCCTCCGCTTTCGGTGTACTTGGTCAACCTGACGCTGACCAAGTACACCGAAATCGCGATCAGGGCAGGGCGCCGGGGCTGATCTCCTCCAGCATCTCGGTGACCAGCGCGGCGATCGGCGACCGCTCGCTGCGCAGCAGGGTGATGTGCGCGAAAAGCGGGTGGCCCTTGAGCTTCTCGATCACTGCCGCGACGCCGTCGTGGCGTCCGACGCGCAGGTTGTCCCGCTGCGCCACATCGTGGGTCAGCACCACCCGCGACCCCGCGCCGAGCCGCGACAGCACGGTCAGCAGCACGTTGCGCTCCAGCGACTGGGCCTCGTCGACGATCACGAACGAATCGTGCAGTGAGCGTCCGCGGATGTGGGTCAGTGGCAGCACCTCGAGCATCCCGCGTGAGAGGACTTCCTCGAGGACGGCCGGGCTGGCGAGGCCTTCGAGGGTGTCGAAGACGGCCTGGGCCCACGGCCCCATCTTCTCGCTCTCGCTGCCGGGCAGATAGCCCAGCTCCTGTCCGCCGACGGCGTAGAGCGGCCGGAACACCACGACCTTGCGTTGAGTGCGCCGCTCCAGCACCGCCTCAAGACCCGCACACAGTGCCAGCGCCGACTTTCCGGTGCCGGCCTTGCCGCCCAGCGACACGATGCCGACGGACTCGTCGAGCAGCAGATCGAGCGCAACCCTCTGTTCGGCTGACCTTCCCCGGAGGCCGAACACTTCGCGGTCACCGCGCACCAACTGCACCCGCTTGTCGGGATTGACTCGACCCAGAGCGTGCGAGTTGCTGCCCAGAAGCCGAATACCGGTGTGGCAGGGCAGGTCTCGGGCAGCTTCCAGGTCGATCTCACCTTCGGCGAACAGCGTGTCGATATCCTCGCTGGGCACCTCCACCTCGGCCATACCCGTCCAGCCGGAGGTGATGACGTCCTGCGCGTGGTACTCGTCAGCGAGCAGGCCGACCGCTCCCGCCTTGACCCGGAGCGGAATGTCCTTGCTCACCAGCGTCACCCGCTTACCCTCCGCGGCGAGATTGGCTGCGACAGTGAGGATTCGGGCGTCGTTGCTGTCGTTGCGGAAGCCGGCGGGCAGCACCGACGGATCGCTGTGATTGAGTTCGACCTGCATGGTGCCGCCCAGGTCGCCCACCGGGATGGGTTGATCGAGGCGCCCGTGTTCGATCCGCAGATCGTCGAACAATCGCAGCGCCTGCCGTGCGAACCAACCGAGCTCGTGATGGTGCCGTTTGGCCTCCAATTCACTGATGACCACCAGCGGGACCACGACCTCGTGTTCGGCGAACCTCGTGATGGCCCAGGGATCGGACAACAACACGGAGGTGTCGAGCACGTAGGTCTGCCTCTGGCCCGATTGCCGGCTCTGCCGGCCCTGCGAATCAGTCACGTAGCGCTCCTTGAGGCTGCGCGAGTTCATGTGGGCCCCACACGAACCTCTCGGTGGACACACAAGCGGTCTCAGGACCGGGGCCGGTCCTCTCGGGATCAGAAAGATCTGGACCGCCCGGACAGCAGAGCATGTTGCTAGCCATCGGAATCGACGCTACTCCGGGTGCGCCGATCGTGCCTCGCAGGCGCGCCGTGACGAAAAGGCGCGCGGGTTACGAGCTGATGAACTGCTGCAGACGCGGCTCGTCGGCCAGCCCCCACGCAGTGATCCGGTCGGCGATCACCGTTTTCAGGTCATCCCGGCCGAAGATGCCCGCCTCGGCGACCGTGGCCACCTTGTCCTGATAGGCATCGATGTCGCCGCCGACCACGTCGAGGCCCGCGGCCCGTTGCGCGATGGCGTCGATGGTGTCGTCGCGGGCGTAGGTCAGGCAGTGGGCGATGAGATTGGCGAAGAACTGCTCGTGGCGCTCCTCGTCCTGGGCGATGCGACCGACCAGGCCCTCCAGCACGGGCTCGGCGACCTTCGCCTGCAGGTTGCGGCAGAAGACGGCGTGGGCCCGCTCCCAGAGCGCCATGAACGCCAGCGTCTCGAGCTGGCTGTAGCTGTCGGCGCGGTAGCCCTTCATCACGTGCTCGACCCGCACGTCCTCGTTGGCCGACGGGTCGACCTCACGGGTGACCACCAGGTAGTTGCGCAGCGCGATGGCATGCAGGTGCTCCTCGGCGGTCCAGCGCCCCATCCAGCGACCCCACTTGGCCTCGAGGAGGAAATGCTCGACGAGCTCGCGGTGGAATCCGGCGAGGTTGTCCTTGGTGATCAGCAGAATTTCGAGCGCGTCGGTGACGTGCTTGGGCAGCGTCACGTCCGACGGTTCCCAGTCACGTCCGCCGAGGAACGCGAAGTTCTCACCCTGGTCGAACGGCACGTAGTCGTGCGCGAACCAGAGGTCCTCGGTATCGATATGACGCCGAAGCTGCTCAAGGACCACAGGCTCGAGTTCGAGCGTCAACGCATTAGCGACAGGTTTCTGTGCCATGCGGTTACATTAACCCAATTCTGTGGGAATCGTAAAATTCCTGGGGCGACACGCCGCCAGTTTTTCGGACGTCGTGCCTGGTCCAGGACTTTCGGCCGGGCCTAGAGCGTCAGTCCCGGGTACAGCGGATTGGCGTCGAGCAGCTCAGCCGCCGCGGCGTGAACCCGCTCGGCGGTCCCTTCGGCAAGTGTGTACTTGGCCTTCGACGGCCCGTTCGGACCCGCCGCAGGCTGGGTGTTCTTGAGCACCTCGACGACCAGCTCGGCGACCCGGTCGAAATCGTCGGCGCCGAATCCCCGGGACGTCAGCGCCGGGGAACCGAACCGGATGCCGCTGGTGTACCAGGCGCCGTTGGGGTCGGCCGGGATCGCGTTGCGATTGGTGACGATCCCGGAATCCAGCAGCGCCGATTCGGCCTGACGGCCGGTGAGCCCGAACGAGGTCACGTCGAGCAGCACCAGGTGGTTGTCGGTGCCGCCGGTGACCAGTCCGGCGTCGCGCTTGACGAAACCGTCGGCCAGGGACTGGGCGTTGTCGGCGACCGCCTGCGCGTACTCGCGGAACGAGGGCTGCCGCGCCTCGGCGAGCGCGACGGCCTTCGCGGCCATCACGTGCGACAGCGGACCGCCGAGCACCATCGGGCAGCCCTTGTCGACCGCCGGCGCGTATTCCTCGGTGGCCAGGATCAGGCCGCCGCGGGGGCCGCGCAGTGACTTGTGCGTCGTCGTGGTGGTGATGTGCGCGTGCGGCACGGGGTCCTCGTCGCCGGTGAAGACCTTGCCGGCCACCAGGCCGGCGAAGTGCGCCATGTCGACCATGAACGTGGCGCCCACCTCGTCGGCGATCTCGCGCATCTTGGCGAAGTTCACCCGGCGCGGATACGCCGAGTACCCGGCCACCAGGATCAGCGGCTTGAACTCGCGTACCGCGGCCGCGACGGCGTCGTAGTCGATGAACCCGGTTTCCGGATTCGTCCCGTACTGACGCTGGTGGAACATCTTGCCGGAGATGTTCGGGCGGAAGCCGTGGGTGAGGTGGCCGCCGGCGTCCAGCGACATGCCCATCAACCGCTGGTTGCCGAGCTTGGCGCGCAGACCTTCCCAGTCGGCCTCGGAGAGGTCGTTGATGTGCTTGGCGCCCAGTTCGGCCAGGCCGGGAGCCTCGACGCGGGTGGCCAGGATGGCCCAGTAGGCCACCAGGTTCGCGTCGATCCCGGAGTGCGGCTGGACGTAGGCGTAGGGCGCGCCGAACAGCTCGCGGGCGTGCTCGGCGGCCAGCGCCTCGACGGTGTCGACGTTCTGGCAGGCGGCGTAGAAGCGGTGCCCGACGGTGCCCTCGGCGTACTTGTCGGAGAACCAGGTGCCCATCGTCAGCAGGACGGCCGGCGACGCGTAGTTCTCGCTGGCGATCAGCTTGAGCGAATCCCGTTGATCGGCAAGCTCTTTGCGCGTGGCATCGGCGATGCGCGGCTCGACGGACTCGATCACCGCCAGTGCGGCACGGTAGGCCTCGCTCGCGGTGGCGGCGTAGGCGGCTCCCAGACCCGGTGTGGACTCTGCAGTCATAGCAGCGAGCCTAGTCGGGCGACGCCACGCCCACTTCTGCACCTCGGTCGTTCCGGCCGTCCGGGCACGACCGTGGTGCAGAAATCGGCGCCAGTTACGCGGCTCGCAGCGACGACGGGATCAGCGGTTCGTCGAGCAAGGTGCCGAAGCGCTGGGTCAGCGTGACGCCGTCCGGCCTGGCGTCCAACCAGCCGCGCAGCAGGCGGTACCCCTCGACGTAGGTGCTGGTGTAGGCGCGCCACAGCGGCGACGACAGGAAGCGCAGCATCTGGCGGGCACGGTCGTCGTCGACCAGCAGCCAGCGCTTGAGGAAGGCGACGACGTCGTCGACGTCGCGGTGTTCGTCGTGCAGCATCAGCGCCGCGTCCTGGCGGACATCGGCCAACGCCGCCGTCGCCTCGGAGATGGTCTCGGCCCGTGCGCCGTCGAACCGCAGACCGAGATCGGCGTAGATGTCGGATGCCCAACTCCCCCACGCCGGTCCGACCGCGGCGTAGAGCGCGAGGTCGGCCAGCCCCTCCGCCATCAGGCACTGCGGGGTGTTGACCAGAAAGATCGTCTGCTCCGCCTGGCCCTTGCCCTCGACGAGACCGGCTTCCTTACGGCAGTGCTCGGTGTGATGGCCCGGATAGGACTCGTGGGCCACCAACCGGGGCAGGTTCGACATCTGCTGCTTGAGGTCGGCGTTGACCGCGACGGTCGACTGGTAGTCACCCTTGTAGTAGTTGAACCCCGACCACGGTTTGTCGGTCACCACCTCGTAGGTGATGGTCTCGCGGGCAGGGAGCGGGAAAGTGGCCCGGACGCGATCACGCAACTCGCTGGAGAAGGCGTGGATTGCCTCCTCCAGGCGGGCCGGTGGGATCTCCTCGGCCGCCCGGTGCGCCTGGATCCGCTCGGCGAGCGGGCCGGTGCCCCCGAGCGCGTCGTCCAGCTTGATGTGCGCCTCGCGGTAGCGCTCGGGGTCGCCCTTGGCGATCCGGACGTCGAAGTACGCCTCGACCTCGTCGACGAAGCCGACCTCCTGGCCGGCGAACTTCCGTCCGGCGCAGGCCAGCGCCCGCAGATGCGAGCCCACGAACGCGGCACGCGCGTCGTCCAGGCCGGCAGGCAGCTCACTGCGCAGCCGCTCGGCCTGCCGCACCAGATCCGCGGGGTCCGGGCGCGGCTCCGCCTCCACTGCGCGCCGCAGCGCGGGGTCGCCGGTGAACGAGTCGACGTAGCCTTCCTCGAGCTTGTCGAAGCGCAGTCCGAGCAACAGGTATTCACGGATCAGGGTGCTCGACGCCCCGGAATCGATACCTAAGTCCATGTCCTCATACGCTAGCTGCAACACTGGGCTCATGGCGCGGCTGAGCGAACCCAGCCCCTACGTGGAGTTCGACCGGGCGCAATGGCGTGCGCTTCGCATGTCGACGCCGCTGAAGCTGACCGAGGACGAACTGGTGCGGCTGCGGGGCCTCGGCGAGAAGATCGACCTGCTCGAGGTCGAAGAGGTCTATCTCCCCCTTGCCCGGCTCATCCACCTCCAGGTGGCGGCCAGGCAGGCGCTGTTCGCGACGACGTCGAACTTCCTCGGTGAGCCGCAACAGAATCCGGACCGCCCGGTGCCCTTCGTCATCGGCGTCGCGGGCAGCGTTGCGGTGGGCAAGTCGACCACCGCCCGCGTGCTGCAGGCGCTGCTGGCGCGCTGGGAACACCACCCCCGCGTCGATCTCGTCACCACCGACGGCTTCCTCTACCCGAACGCCGAATTGAATCGCCGAAACCTTATGCACCGCAAAGGTTTTCCGGAGAGCTACGACCGTCGAGGCCTGATGCGCTTCGTCACCGCCGTGAAGTCGGGCGCCGACGCGGCATGTGCGCCGGTGTACTCACACCTGCTCTACGACATCGTGCCCGGCGAGAAGCAGGTCATCAAGCATCCGGACATCCTCATTCTCGAGGGGCTCAACGTCCTGCAGACAGGCCCCGCCCTGATGGTGTCCGACCTGTTCGACTTCTCGGTCTACGTCGACGCGCGCATCGAGGACATCGAGGGCTGGTACGTCTCGCGGTTCCTGTCGATGCGGGCCGGCGCATTCGCCGACCCGGCCTCGCACTTCCATCACTACTCCACGCTGACCGACGAGCAGGCGGTGTTCGCCGCCCGCGACATCTGGCATTCGATCAACCGGCCCAACCTGATCGACAACATTCTGCCGACCAGGCCGCGGGCCACGCTGGTGTTGCGCAAGGATTCCGATCACTCGATCAACCGGTTGCGTCTGCGCAAGCTGTAGGCGACGTCACCGGCTGATGCGTCGCACACCCTGATACTGCAGTTCGGCCATCACCAGCGTGTACACGCCGGTTCCGAGGACCAACACCACGCCGGTGGTGGTCAGTGGCCACACTCCCGCCACCACCACGACCACGGTGGCCACGCTGAACAGCGCGTTGCCGACCGCCAGTATCAGCCCTGACGTGCGGATCGACGGCCGCGCGGCGAGCGCCAACACGGCCACGGCGAACACGATGAACGATGCGCCGACGGTGTACTCGATCGCCGCCGTCGTGCCTGACATTTCGGCCACCTGGTGGGCGAAGAGCACCAGCGCGATGCCGGTGAGTCCGCTCAGCACCGCGTCGGCGCGCATCACGAAACGCAGCAGCGAATCGGTGGACTCGGCCAGCCGGGAGGAGATCGTGGCGGTCATGGGTGATTCCTTTCATCGGGGGTGGGTGATGCGGGCGGTACCGGAGTCGACGCCATGACCTCTCAGACGGCGACTCCGGACCGGTCACGGTCGGGGTGGCGCCAGGCGGCGCACCCCGAGGTACTGCAGGTAGGCGAAGCCCACCGCGCCGGCGGTGAAGGCCAGGATCGTGGCGGTGCCGAACGGCGTCAGCGGTAGCCATCCCGCCGCGAGGACGACTGCGATCGCCACCGCGAAGGCCACGTTGGCGGCGAGTACGCCGATCCCGACGCGCCGGATGTCACGCACCCGGGCCAGGCTGTAGAGCAGTGCGCCGTAGGCGACGAGCGCGGCGCCGGCAGCCCACTCCGCGGTCGGCGTCAGCCCAGACAGTCGCGACAGATGATCGGCGGCCATCGCGGCGAACAGACCGATACCGGCGCACATCGTGGCGTCGGCGCGCATCGCGACGCGCAGCAGCTGCGCATCCGACTGGCTGACCGGCGTGTGCCGGGTGGTGAACGTGGTCATGCCATCGATGGTTCGCAGCGGGCACTGCCAGATCGACGCCGGATACTGCCAACTACTGCCAGGCCCAGGTCAGAGCACTAGCGAACGGTGACGAGGTTGCTTCTCAGATCGGTGGCGATGACGCGTGCGGCCGCGTTCTGCCAGTTGTGCAGCGAGCGCTGCGGGACCTCGGTGACGAACCACTGCCACGCCTGCCGCGCCGCGGGGTCGAGACCGGCGGCGGTGGCGTTCTGGGCGTAGGCGCGCACGCCCACGACGTAGGGGAAGTACAGCGAGTTGTAGTGCCGCCACTGCTCGGTGGTGCCGAAGTCGTTGCCGTCGCGCGGTTTGAGTCCGGCGATCCGCTCGGCCAGCAGCGCGCGGAGCTCGTTGGCGCGCTCCAGCGGCTGGTCCGGGGCGCCCCGGCGCGCCAGCCGCTCGTCGATGGCGGGCAGCGCGGTGAGCGGGCTGGCGACAAGCTTGGACAGATCGCCGTAGTGGCCGAGTGCGCGCCTCGTCACGCGGACGAAGGTGTCCTCGTCCATGCCGTCGAGTGGACTTGCCGACCGCAGCGGCAGCGCCGCCTCGGTGCCGCGCAGCGCAGCGCGGTCGGCGCGCAGGTCGGGAGACCGGAAGAACGCGACGCGGTCCAGCACCCCCGCCAGCGGATCGGCCAGCACGTTGATCGTGATCGCGATCCCGAGGCTGGAGAACAACAATGCGACCAGCGTGGTGCTACGCCCGGCGACCGCGATCCCGATCAGCAACTGGGCACCGAACAGGACGGCGACGGCCATCGTGCCGACGAACGAGCGCCGCATGTCCTTGCGCAGCGCCTGCCCCTCGTCGAACGCGTCCCCGATGGCCACGGCAACGCCGAGCAGCGCCACGTCGAACCCGGTGGACGCCAGCGCAAGCCAGCTGGGCACGAGCCCGAGCGGAATCACCAGGATGGCGTTACCGAGCGCGAAGAACAGTGTCGCGACCACGATGAACCCCACCACCGGCCTCGGCTGCGAACGGCGGACGACCGCGTAGACCATCGCACCGAGCGCGGGCACCGAGACGGCGGCGAACATCACCCAGTGGCCCAGCCGCAGTGGGCCCTCGACGCCGCCCGCCATCGTCGCGCCGACGAACGCGACGGTCGCTGCGCCCGTCACCAGCCCCACCTCGCCGGCCCGGCTGCGCCAGTTGTCGCGCGGCCGCGACATTTCGAGCAACACGGCGAACCAGGCGATGCCCGGCACCGCAACGAGGTAGATCTCGACGACGCTCAGCAGATCGGATGCGCTGACCACCCGGACCGCGTCGAGCGCCACGACGAGGGCGAAGCTCGTCAGCCCGATCGACGCCAGCACAAGCATCGGCTTGCGCGGGTCACGGGCCAGCAGGTACAGCCCCAGCCACCAGCTCAGTGCGAACACCAGGGCGGACAGCGCGATCACGACTGGCTACCTCAGCGGCCGTAGCGTCGATGCCTGGCGCTGTAATCGCGCAGGGCGCGCAGGAAATCCACGCGGCGGAATTCCGGCCAGTACGCCTCGGTGAACCACATCTCCGAGTAGGCGCTCTGCCAGAGCAGGAAGCCGGAGAGCCGCTGCTCGCCGGACGTGCGGATGACCAGGTCCGGGTCGGGCTGCCCTGAGGTGTAGAGATTCTCCGAGATGCCCTCCGCGGTCACGGCTTCGATCAACTGCTCGCCGGTGGCGCCGTTGGCCAGCTCCTTGCCGAGCAGGGCGCGGACGGCGTCGACGATCTCCTGCCGCCCCCCGTATCCGACGGCGACGTTGACATGAAAGCCGCTCCCGTTCCCGCCGGTCGACCGGACCGCCTCACGAAGGCGGCGCGCCGGTTCCTCACCGAGGAGCTCGAGGTCACCGACAGACCGCACGCTCCACTGGTTGGCCGGTGCGCAGATCTCCTCGACCACCTCGGTGATGATCTCGATCAGCGATGCCAGCTCGTCGGGATCCCGCTGCAGGTTCTCGGTGGACAGCAGATACACGGTGGCCATCTCGATGCCGGCCTCGTGGCACCAGCGCAGCATCTCGGCGATCTTGTGGGCTCCCACGCGGTAGCCGTAGCTGACGTCGTCGTGTCCGAGTTCACGCGCCCAGCGCCGGTTGCCGTCACACAGCACGGCGATGTGGCGCGGGAGTTCGGAGCGCGCCGGCGTGAGCCCCTGACGCAGCCGCATCTCGTAGAGCCGGTACATCGGCTCCTTGAGACGGCGCGGAATGAGGTCCACGATTGTCCAGACTACTGTGGCGCAGGGATTGCCCAAGCGAGTCAGCGGAGGTGACATGTCTCGGTCTTCGCAGCAGGTGGGTACCGCCGGCCCGGATCGGCTCGGCGAGCCCCACGACCCGGAGGATCTGCCCGAAGCCCTCGCCGAGGGCGTCGCCCAATTCCTGGGCAAGCCGCGGCTGCGGGGCTGGATCCACGTCTACTCCGCGGCGATCGCGGTCGTCTGCGGCGCCACGCTGGTCGCGGTGTCGTGGTCGGCGGTGTCGACGCGGGCCGGTGTCGCGACGCTGATCTACACGCTGACGATTGTGGCGATGTTCACCGTCAGCGGCGTCTACCACCGGGTTAATTGGACGTCGCCGACCGCTCGCACGTGGATGAAGCGTGCCGACCACTCGATGATCTTCCTGTTCATCGCCGGCAGTTACACGCCCTTCGCGCTCCTGGCGCTTCCCGAGCGCAGCGGCATGACCCTGCTGTGGATCGTGTGGGGTGGCGCGCTGGCCGGCGTCGCGTTGAAGATGCTGTGGCCCTCGGCGCCGCGGTGGCTCGGTGTGCCGCTGTACATCCTGCTGGGCTGGGTGGCGGCGTGGTTCATCGTGCCGATCATGCACGGCGCCGGTGTCGCGGCGGTGGTGCTGCTGATCGTCGGCGGAGCGCTCTACAGCATCGGCGGTGTGCTGTACGCGCTCAAGTGGCCGAACCCGTGGCCCACGACGTTCGGGCATCACGAGTTCTTCCACGCCTGCACAGCGGTCGCGGCGATCTGCCACTACATCGCGATGTGGTTCGCCGTCTTCTGAGCCGCCCTACGGCGCGAGCGTGCGCTTTCTTCGCGTCCGGCGCGGCGTGTCGGCATCAGACACGCACGCTCGCGGAAATGGGAGTCAGAGCTGGGTGATGTTCTGCGGACCCCAGTAGGCCTTCATCGACGTGATCTGGCCGTCGCCGTTGAATGTCATCACCTCGATGGGCTCGATCCGCATGGCGCCGGCGACGGTGATCGCAAACAGGAAGGCCGCCTCGTGCCCGCCCGCACGGAAGCTCAGCAACTCCGCCTTGACGTCGGCGCCCTCCAGGTTCTTGTAGAAGCCGGCGATGGCCTGACGTCCGATGTGCACTTCCCCGCCGCCCACCGGATCCTCGAGCGTGGCGTCCTCGGCATAGAGCGCGGCCACCTCGTCAGCGCTGCTGCCGCCGACCGTGTCCAGGTAGCGCTGGACGAAACCTTGCAAGACATCGGGCTCGAAGCTCATGTGCGGCAGGCTACACGGACGCTCCGAGCGCGGCAGCGAGATCCGCGACGGTCGTGACGGGCAGGTCACACACCCGGCCCCGGCACACATAGGCGGCGTCGGCACCCCCGACCCGGGGCCGGTCGCGAAGCAGCTCCGACGAGTCCGGCTCGCCGCCCACGACGACGGCGCCGCCGGGTGCCAGCCGGTGGGCGGCGGCCAGCAGTTCGGAGTCGGCACTCTCGCACGCGACGGCAATCTGGATCGGACCGCGCACCGCAGCCTCGGCGACCGCAAGCCAATGCCCGCCCGAGCGGGCCGCACGGGCCAGCAGCACAGTGGCCGCCCCCAGCGTCGCGTCGGCAGCGGCCGCATACCGCGGCGCATCCGCTTCCGGAGCCAAATGTGCTGCCAGCTGCAAGGCTTCAGCCACCAGCGACGCCCCGGCAGGGGTGGCGCCGTCGATCGGATCGGACGGTCGCAGCACCAACTGCTCGGCATCGTCGGCCACGTCGTACCAGCGGCCGGCCTCGGTGGGTTCGGCGAAGTGCCGGAGTGCCAGATCCAGCAGCCCGGTCGCCTGATCGAGCCATGCCCGCTCCCCCGTGGCCTGATACAGCGTCAACAACCCGGTCGCCAGCGCAGCATGGTCTTCGAGGATCGCCACGCTGTCACCGACCACACCGTCGAGACTGGAGCGGCGCAATCGGCCGTCCACCAGGTGCAGGGAGAGAATCGCGCGGGCGCATTCGGCTGCGGCGCGCAGATATTCGGGACGGTCGAGCGCGAAGGCAGCCTCGACCAGGGCGGTGATCGCCAGGCCGTTCCACGCGGTCACCACCTTGTCGTCGCGGCTGGGTTGGGGCCTGGCCAGCCGAGCGTCCAGCAACGCAGCGCGCACCCGCTCGAACCGTTCGGCGTCCACGGGATCGGCGTGCAAACGCAGCACCGACGCGCCGGCCTCGAAAGTACCCGCCTCAGTGACTCCGAAAACCGTTGCCGCCCAACCACCGTCGTCGGAACCCAGCACCTCGTCCAGCTGGCCGGGCGTCCAGACGTAGGTCAGACCTTCGACGCCCGCGGCGTCGGCGTCCAGCGACGAGACGAACATCGCGCCGCGACGCAGATCGCCGAGCAGGAATCGCGCGGTCTCGTCGGCAACCTTGCGCGCCAACGGTTCTCCGGTGACTCGCGACCAGTGCGCATAGACCCGCAGCAGCTGGGCATTGTCGTAGAGCATCTTCTCGAAGTGCGGCACCACCCAGGACGCGTCGACGCTGTACCGCGCGAAACCGCCGGCCAGCTGGTCGTAGATCCCGCCGCGCGCCATCGCCTCGCAGGCACGAGTCACCGTCTCCAGGGGCGCACGCGCCGCGGTGCGTTCGTGGTTGCGCAGCAACGCCTCCAGCAGCGCCGACGGGGGGAACTTCGGTGCGGTACCGAACCCCCCGTTGGCGGTGTCCTCGTCGCGCAGCAGGGCGGCCACCGCGTCGTCGCACATCTCGGGCCGCACCGGAGGCCCGCCGCCCGGAAGTCCCGACGCCATCGCGCGCAGCTCACCCGCGATGTTCTCCGATGTCGCCTCCACGTCGGCACGGCGAGTGCGCCACGTGTCGGTCACCGCGGCGAGCAGCTCCAGGAAACTCGGCTTGGGGTAATAGGTGCCGCAGAAGAACGGCCGCCCGTCGGGAGTCAGGAAGCAGGTCATCGGCCAGCCGCCCTGCCCGGTCAGCGCCACCGTCGCGTTCATGTAGACGGCGTCGAGGTCGGGCCGCTCCTCGCGGTCGACCTTGATGCAGACGAAGTTCGGGTTGGCGACTGCCGCGACCTCGGCATCCTCAAACGACTCGTGGGCCATCACATGGCACCAGTGGCACGCCGCGTATCCGATGGACAGCAGGATCGGCACGTCGCGTTCGGCCGCGAGAGCCAGCGCGTCGGCGGACCACTGCTGCCAGTGCACCGGGTTGTCGGCGTGCTGCCTCAGATACGGGCTGGTGGAGCCGGCGAGCGTGTTCGACGAGCCGTCAGCCCGACTCACGTTTCGTCCCGTCGGCCGGGTTGTCGGTGGTGACGTCCGGGTCGACGGCGTCGGTGACCGCCGGCGCATCCTCGGTGTCGAAGGACTTGGGCAGTTTGCGCAGATGCTTGTTCATCGACCACACGAGCAGGAAGACCGCGATCAGCAACAGAATCACGATGATCAGGCCGAACGGACTGGCCTTACCGAAATCGGGACCGGTCTGGCGCGGCCCCTCCTGGGCCAGCACGCCGGTCATCAGGTCCATACCCAGCGTCAGCATGTCACCCATCGTGGCCCTCGATCCCGGCGAACAGGTCGGTCTCGGGCAGGATCACCGGAACCCGGGACCTGGCCAGCTCGAACTCCTCGGTCGGCCAGAGCCGCTGCTGCCATTCCATCGGAGTGGTGAAGAAGAAACTGTTGGGGTCGATCTGGGTGGCGTGCGCCAACAACGCGTCGTCACGCTGGGCGAAATACTTCGCGCACTCGACGCGCGTGGTCACGCGCTTGGTGAGCAGGTCGTCATCGGGATCCCATTTCTCCAGCCACTTGGCGAACGGGCCCTCCTCGCCGTTCTTGGCGAACTCGTCCTGCAACACCTGCATCCGCTGCCGCAGAAAGCCGTGGTTGTAGTACAGCTTGCTCACACTCCACGGTTCGCCGGCGTCCGGGTACAGCATGTGGTCGGCCGCGGCTTCGTAGGCCGCCACCGACACCTGATGGCATTTGATGTGATCGGGATGCGGATAGCCGCCGTTCTCGTCGTACGTGGTCATCACGTGCGGCCTGAACTCGCGGATCACCCGCACCAGGGCCTCGGTCGGCACCTCAAGGGGCTCCAGCGCGAAGCACCCCTCCGGCAGCGGGGGCAGCGGGTCGCCCTCGGGCAGGCCGGAGTCGACGAATCCCAGCCAGTGCTGCTCGACGCCGAGGATCTCGGCGGCCCTGGCCATCTCGTCGATCCGGATCTCATGGATCCGCCCATGCACCTCGGGCAGGTCCATCGCCGGGTTCAGGATGTCACCGCGCTCCCCACCCGTGAGGGTCACCACCTTGACGCGCACGCCCTCGTCGGCATAACGCGCCATCGTCGCTGCGCCCTTGCTGGACTCGTCGTCCGGGTGCGCGTGCACGGCCATCAACCGCAGTTCGCTCAACCTGGTCCTTCTCAGCTGGTCATCCGCTTCGCCACTCACGCAGAAGTTCAACCACGGGAGTGGGCCCTATAGTTCCAGGTCTAGTAGACCCATCCGACCGACGGGCATGCAAAACGAGATGATCGACCGTCCGACCGCCCGCTACGGGCAGCAGCGACTGAGCCGGCGCGCCCGTCGCTGGATCGTCATCGGGCTGACCGCGCTCGTGGTGATCACCGGCGTGGCCATCGCCGCCGTGGCCTTCACCCGGTTCGGCTCCGGCGACGTCAAGGGTGAACTCGGTGGGTATCGCGTCGTCGATCCGCACACCGTCGAGGTGACGATCAGCGTCACGCGCGACAACCCCGCCGAGCCGGCGGTATGCATCGTCCGCTCACGCTCCTACGACGGCGAGGAGACCGGCCGCCGCGAGGTGTTGGTGCCGCCGTCGACAGCGACGACAGTGCAGGTCACCACCGTGGTCAAGTCGAGCAGACCGGCCGTGATCGGCGACGTCTACGGGTGCGGAACCGACGTTCCCGGCTACCTCGTGGAGCCCTGACCGGCAGACGCTCCCCCAACGTTCGCCGGCGAAATCGTGAATTCCGGGTTGCCCGTCGGTGCTACCATTGGCCGATACACGGTTCCTGCTGGGGCCGTGTATTGCTGCATTTGGAGCTCAGAACCGACGCTCGCCCGCGGCGATACACACGCCAGCCCCCGGCCCCGTGCCGAGATTTCTACAACCTTCCACTGCCGACAAGCGCGGAAGCCAACGACGACAGGAGCGCGACATGACCGACACCCAGGTCACCTGGCTGACCGAAGAGTCCTATGACCGGCTCAAGGCCGAACTCGATCAGCTCATCCTCAACCGCCCTGTCATCGCCGCCGAGATCAACGACCGCCGCGAAGAAGGCGACCTGCGCGAGAACGGTGGCTACCACGCCGCCCGTGAGCAGCAGGGACAGGAAGAGGCGCGCATCCGCCAGCTCCAGGAGCTGCTGAACAACGCCAAGGTCGGCGAGGCCCCGAAGCAGTCCGGCATCGCGCTGCCCGGCTCGGTGGTCAAGGTCTACTACGACGACGATGAGAACGACACCGAGACGTTCCTGATCGGCACCCGCGAGCAGGGTGTCAGCGACGGCAAGCTCGAGGTGTACTCGCCGAATTCTCCGCTGGGCGGCGCCCTGATCGACGCCAAGGTCGGCGAGTCCCGGTCCTACACCGTGCCCAGCGGCAGCACGGTCAAGGTCACGCTGGTCAGTGCCGAGCCCTACCACGGCTGAGGTCGCGCCACCCCCGCGTTAGTCTCGGCCGCGTGGCCCAGATCGCCGAGGACCTGTTTCTCCTATTGGTGGACAACGCGTCCGCCCAGCCCGGTATCGACGCCCCCCGCCGCGATCACGTCCTCGCGGCCGCCTCGCTGCTCGATCTGGCTTTTGCCTGCCGCGTGCGACCGGCCGTCGACGGCGAGGCGGCGAAGCCGGGCCGGCTGGTGGCGCTGGAGGCGGCAGGACCGATGGATCCGGTGCTGGCAGCGGCGTTCGAGCTGCTGCTGGCCAAGCCGCGGCGCCCGGAGAGCGCCATCAAGAAGCTCGGAAGGGACGCCCAGGAGCGGCTCGTCGCACACCTCGAGGAGAGCGGCCAGATCCGTCCCGCCGTTGCGCCGGCCGGACTGGTGGGGCGGCGCGTCCATTCGTTTCCGCTGACAAACCGGGAGCGGGTGGGGGCGGCGCGAGCGGCGCTTTTGGCGGCGTTGTTCGACCGCACTCCACCGCCGCCCGCGACGGCCGCGATCATCACCCTGCTCCACGCGGTCGACGGGCTGGGCGCGCTGTTGAGTCTCAATGACCGCGGCTGGCGTTGGGTGCACGCCCGCGCGGGTGAGATCGCCGGCGGCAGTTGGGTCGACGAGTCCCCTGCGGGGATGCCCGAGGTGAACCTGGCAGTCACCGCATCCGCGGTCCGTCAGGCGCTGGTCAAGCTCAGCCGAGGGAACTGAGAGCCTGCTCGACGTCGCCGAGCAGGTCGGCGACGTCCTCGATGCCGACGGACAGCCGGACCAGATCGTCGGGCACCTCCAATTGCGAACCGGCGGTGGAGGCATGCGTCATCGCGCCCGGATACTCGATCAGTGACTCCACCCCACCCAGCGACTCGGCGAGGATGAAAATATCCGTCCGCGCGCAGAAGTCACGCGCGGCCTGCGGGCCTCCGCGCAACCGCGCCGACACCATGCCACCGAATCCGCTCATCTGGCGGGCGGCGACCTCGTGGTTGGGATGTGTCGGCAGTCCGGGATAGAGCACGGTGCTCACGGCGGGGTGCCCGTCGAGGAACTCTGCGATCGCCGCGCCGTTCTCACTGTGCTTCTGCATCCGCAACGGCAGCGTCTTGAGGCCACGGATGGTCAGGTAGGCGTCGAACGGACCGGGCACGGCGCCTGCGCCGTTCTGCAGGAACGCGAACGCGTCGTCGAGCGCTTCGTCGTTGGTCAGCAGCGCTCCCCCGACGACGTCGGAATGCCCGCCGATGTACTTGGTCGTCGAATGCAGGACGATGTCGGCCCCCAGCGCCAACGGCTGCTGCAGAGCGGGTGAGGCGAAGGTGTTGTCCACCAACACCTTCGCGTTCTTCTCGGCAGCGAGCGCGGCGATTCCGGCGATGTCGGCGATCGACAGCAGCGGGTTGGTCGGTGTCTCCACCCAGACCAGCTTCGTGCGGTCGGTGACCGCGGCCCGCACCCGGTCGAGGTCCGTCAACGCCACGGCGGTGTAGCTGATCCCCCACTGGCTGAAGACCTTGTCGATGAGCCGGAAGGTGCCGCCGTACGCGTCGTCGGGAATGACGAGGTGGTCACCCGGGCGCAGCACCGCCCGCAGGACACAGTCCGTGGCGGCCATGCCCGAGCTGAACGCGCGACCGTAGGACGCGCCCTCCATCGCGGCCAGCGAGGCCTCCAGCACCGCGCGCGTCGGGTTGCCGGTGCGCGCGTACTCGAATCCGCCGCGCAGCCCGCCGACGCCGTCCTGGGCGAACGTCGAGCTGGCGTAGATGGGGGCGTTGACGACCCCGGTGGCCGGATCTGGCCGGTATCCGGCGTGGATGGCCCTGGTCGCGGGACCGAAGGCCCGATAGTGGTCGGCCGCGCTGCGCTGCTCACTCATGGACGCAAGGCTAGCGGTGTAGAACTTGGTGATGGCGACCTCTTCGACGACGACGATTGAAAGCCTCCTCGACCTCGACTCACTGCTGAGCGCCGAAGACCGTGACCTGCGCACCATGGTCCGCGAGTTCGGCGAACAGCGTCTGCGCCCGCACATCGCCGAGTGGTTCGAGCAGGGCCAGGTCCCTGTCCGCGAGCTCGCCGTCGAGATCGGCAAGCTGGGCCTTCTGGGCATGCACCTGACCGGCTACGGGTGCGGCGGATCGACGGCCACGGCCTACGGCCTGGTGTGTCAGGAGCTGGAGGCGGTCGACAGCGGTCTGCGCAGCCTGGTGTCGGTGCAGGGTTCGCTGGCGATGTTCGCGATCCACCGGTGGGGCAGCGAGCAACAGCGCGAGCAGTGGCTGCCCGGCATGGCGGCGGGCGAATTGATCGGCTGCTTCGGGCTCACCGAGCCGGACTTCGGCTCCAACCCGGGCGGGATGCGCACCACCGCACGCCGGGACGGGTCGGACTGGATCATCAACGGTTCCAAGATGTGGATCACCAACGCCTCGATCGCCGACGTCGCGATCGTCTGGGCACGCTCGAAAGAAGGCGTCGTCGGCTTTGCGGTGCCGACGTCGACGCCCGGCTTCACGTCACGGGAGATGACGCACAAGATGTCGCTGCGGGCGTCGATCACCTCCGAGTTCACCCTCGACGACGTGCGTCTTCCCGAGGACGCCAGACTGCCTGAGGCGCAAGGATTGTCGGCCCCACTGAGCTGTCTGTCCGAAGCCCGTTTCGGCATCGTGTTCGGCGCGGTGGGTGCCGCGCGCGACTGCCTGGAGACGACACTGGACTACATCGGGAGCCGCCAGGTGTTCGACAAGCCGCTCGCGGGCTACCAATTGTCCCAGGCCAAGATCGCGGACATGGCGGTCGAATTCACCAAGGCTCAGCTGCTGGCCCTGCACCTGGGCCGGCTCAAGGACGAGCACAGGATCCGGCCCGAACAGGTCAGCGTCGGCAAGCTGAACAATGTCCGCGAGGCGATCAAGATCGCGCGTCAGTGCCGAACCCTGCTGGGCGCCAACGGGATCACGCTCGAATATCCCGTGCTCCGGCATGCCAACAACCTGGAGTCAGTGCTCACCTACGAGGGCACGTCCGAGGTGCATCAGCTCGTCATCGGCGAGGCGCTGACCGGGGTCAGCGCGTTTCGCTAGGCCCGGCCCGGACGTCGCGGCACACACACCGTGTTCATGAGCTTGTCCGCGAGGGTCTGACGCCTGGCGTCCCACAGCGGGACCAGGAAACCGACGAAGCACAGAATCGCGTCGACGAGGTGAACGGCCTGCCGCAGCAGTGAGGTGGCGAATCCGACCGGGCGCCAGGTCTTCTGGTCGACCACCTGGAATTTCATCGCCGACTTGCCGATGCTTGAGCCCACCGCGCCCTGCCGGTGACCGAAGTTCCAGATGAGGTAGCCGACCGTCAGCACCACCGCAAGCGCAAAGCCGAGGTCGTTCACCGGCGACGAGGTTGCGGTGCACACCACTCCGCCGTTGTCGTAGGTGACACAGTCCGTGGTGGCGCCTGCGATGGTCACGGCTTCCCACAGCCCCCACACGACCGCGACGGGAATCAGGTCGATCACCGACGCGACGACCCGGACGAGCCATGGGGTGTAGGCCGCCCTCGGCAGTCGTACATCGTGCATCACAGTCACCAGTCCGCTCGGTACCACAACGAACAACGGCACCGCCGCGTGGACGGTGCCGTTGTCTTTCAGATCTGTCGAACTCAGCCCATGGCTAGGGCAGGGCAGGCGCGACGTATCCGCCGTTGAGCGACCGGTAGGTGTACACCAGGATCAGCGCCGCCAACGGAATCGCGACCAGCAGCCCGACGCCGCACAGAATCGCGCCGACGAAGACCACCGCAACGCAGAGAAGCCAGGTGAGCACGACGGGACCGATGTTGTTCTTGCTGGTCTCGAAGCTCGACTTGATGCCGTCGATCGGCGACAGGTTCCGGTCGAGCACCGCGATGGTGGTGAACATCAGCATGACGCTGGCGATCACACCGGGCACGATGCACAGGAAGATCCCGATCGTCGTGATGACACCGACGATCAACCCGGCGATGATGACATTGGCGATGTTGCGGGGCCGGAAGAAGGACCCGACGGTGACTTCCTGCCCGTTGGCGATGTCGAAGATTCCGCCGAGGAAGGCCGACTGGATCGCCGCGGTGACGAGCAGCGATAGGAACCATCCGACGATCGACACCAGGATGCCGGCGAAGCCGGTGGCGGCGTAGGAGAACGACAGGCCGCTGTCGTCGGCGACGTAACTGGTGTCACCCGGCGATACCAGCATCTGGACGACGTTGATGATGCCCTGCAGGGCGATCAACACCACACCGAAGACGAGTGCCGCCACGATCAGCGGGACGGCGTTCTTGCTGAACTTGTTCCACGCCCAGCTGAACGCGGCGCCGACGCTGAACCCCGGCGGTCCGCCCACCGGGGGATAGCCCTGCTGGGGCGGCGGGAAGCCACCCTGGGGCGGGAAGCCACCCGACGGGGGGAACCCGCCCTGGGCGGGCGGCTGATAGCCACCGGGATCCTGCGGCGAAAACCCGCCGCCCGGAGGAGGCGGGTAGCCCCCACCGCCGGGCGGCGGCGGGGGGTAGCCACCGGGAGGCGGCGGAGGCGGGTAACCACCCGGAGGCGGCGGCGGATAGCCGCCGGGAGGCGGATTCTCTGTCATCGATTTCTCCTGATCTCGAACGCGGTTGAAGCGGAGCGCAGACCGTCCCCATCGTCTTGTCTGCGAACGTCGTGTCTGCGATTGTCCTGCTTGCGATGCTCTGCCGCCCGGTGTGCCGCGACGGGCACAGGCAGCGGTGTGTGCGAATGTCCCCCTCGACGACGCGGGCCTGCCGGAGCGCTGCCGAAAGCGCGAAAGTTCTTGGTTGCCAAGCCCTCCCGCTGACCACCCGAACATTCGTCACCAGCGCGCCGGTGCTGGACCTCGCCATACCTGGCCGGCAGCCGAAGTTCCAGACCTGGAAGGTAATGGACGGCGCCACACAGATCAACAGATTTGGCGCCCATGTCCTCGGTCGGCTGCGTCGCCGGACGGCGGCTCGACGGCGCCGACTGGTACTGCCCGGCAATCGACGATCGATCGATCACGGACGCCCCTCCGGTCGCGCACAGCTGGGAACAAGCGTGCTTACCCTACCTGAGGTAGGCCACCGAACCGCGGTTTCACGCGCGAATCGATCTTGACGTGGGGTGTTTGCCAGATCTACGCAGGCACGCCTCAGCGGCGAGTGGCGCCGTCGGACAAATAGCCGAGAAGGTCGTGGCGGGTCAGCACACCGACCGGCTTGCCCTCCTCCACCACCATCACCGCGTCGCATTCGCGAAGGGTCTTGGCTGCCGCGCCGACGAGTTCGCCGGCGCCGATCAGCGGAAGAGGCGGACTCATGTGCTGGGCGACAGCGTCGGCCAGCTTCGCGCGACCCTCGAACACCGCCGAGACCAGCTCGCGCTCGGAGACGCTGCCCGCGACCTCACCGGCCATCACCGGCGGCTCGGCGCCCACGACGGGCATCTGCGACACGCCGTACTCGCGCAGGATCCCGATGGCGTCGCGCACGGTTTCCGACGGGTGGGTGTGCACGAGGTCGGGCAGCGCCCCGGACTTGCCCCTCAGGATGTGCCCGACCGTCGGCTCCTCCACCGAACCGTCCAGCCTGCTGCGGAGGAATCCGTAGGACGACATCCAGCCGTCGTTGAAGATCTTCGACAGGTAGCCGCGCCCGCCGTCGGGCAGCAGCACCACCACGAGTGCGTCCGGGCCCTCGCGCTCGGCCACGTTGATGGCCGCCACGGCCGCCATCCCGCACGATCCGCCGACCAGCAGCGCCTCCTCGCGGGCCAGCCTCCTCGTCATGTCGAACGAGTCGGCGTCGGAGACCGCGATGATCTCGTCGGGAATCGAGGGGTCGTAGGCGGACGGCCAGAAGTCCTCACCGACACCTTCCACCAGGTACGGACGCCCGGTGCCGCCCGAGTACACCGACCCCTCAGGATCGACACCGACGATCTTGACCCGGCCACCGGAGACCTCTTTGAGATAGCGGCCTGCGCCGGTGATGGTGCCGCCCGTTCCGACACCGGCCACGAAGTGGGTGATCTTCCCATCGGTGTCGGCCCAGATCTCGGGCCCGGTGGTCTCGTAGTGGCTTTCCGGACCCATCGGGTTCGAGTACTGGTCGGGCTTCCACGCGCCGTCGATCTCCTGGACGAGGCGATTGGACACGCTGTAGTAGCTGGCCGGATCGTCGGGTGCCACCGCTGTCGGGCACACCACGACGTCGGCGCCGTAGGCGCGAAGAACGTTCTGCTTGTCCTCGCTGACCTTGTCGGGGCAGACGAAGATGCACTTGTAGCCGCGCTGCTGGGCCACCAGCGCCAGTCCGACGCCGGTGTTTCCGGAGGTGGGTTCGACGATGGTGCCACCCGGTCGCAGTTCTCCGCTGGCCTCCGCGGCGTCGATCATCTTGATCGCGATGCGGTCCTTCGAGGAGCCGCCGGGATTGAGGTATTCGATCTTGGCTGCCACGATGCCCGCGCCCGGCGGGGTCACCGAGTTCAGCTGCACCAGGGGCGTGTTACCGATGAGCTCACTGACGTGCCGGGCGATCCGCATACGTCCATCGTGTCAGGCCCGCCGGCCGGCTACCAGGTGGCCTCTCGGATGTACTCGCCGATCTGCTTGATCGAGCGGCCGGCTTCGGACACCGCGGGGGCGCCCAGCTGGAACACATGCATCTGACCAGGCCAGATACGCACCTCGACGGGTACGCCCGATGCCGCGAGCAGACGAGCCGCTTTCCGTGCATCGCTGAGCAGAACCTCGGAACCGGAGACGTGGATCAGCGTGCGCGGCAGACCCGGCTCGATGTGGTCGAGCGGCTCGTAGACCTCTTCGGGCCTGCCGTCGACGACCCTGCGCGCTGCGGCGGCCTCGATCAGCTCCACCAGGGCGTGGAACGCCTTGGGCGGGAACATCGCGTCGGTGCGGGTGTTCGGGTGGTCCGCCCGTGCCTCGTTGTCGATCTCGAACAGCGGCGACATGGTCACCAGCGCCGCGGGGGTCTCGGGGACGAAGCCGTTGATGCCGCCCACCTGCAGGCGCTCTGCGAGGGCCAGTGCGAGGTAGCCGCCGGCGGAGTCGCCGGCCAGGACGATCTGCTCGGGCTCGTAGCCCGTCTCGCGCAGCCACTTGTACGCGTCGAAGCAGTCGTCGAGCGCGGTGCCCACGGAGTGTTTGGGGATCATCCGGTAGTTCACCACCAGCGCCGGCGCATCGGCGCACTTCGACAGCGCGGTCACGAGACGTCCGTGCGTGTTCACCCCGCACGTCAGGAAGGCTCCGCCGTGCAGGTAGAGGATCACAGTGCGCTTGCCGTCGGCGGGCAGCACGCCCGCGGCGCGCACCAGCTGCGCCGTGCAGTGCGGAAGCGCGATGGTGGCGCGGACGGTGCCGGGCGCCGGCTTGAGGACACGCGCGGCGAAGTCCACCACGCCCCACGGCCATGGCAGTTTGGGGGCGTAGCTGCCCACCGTCAGGAAGGGCTTGATGGTCGCCATCGCGGCGAGACCCATGAGCCGTCCCGCGATGCTCGGACCGTCCTCGACGACCTCGACGGGCGCGCCGTCGCTGACCGGGAACCTCCGAGACTTACGCCCTCGAGCTGCATTGATCGCAGCATGCGCGGTTTCTGGAACCTTGCTGGGTGCCGTCATCGCCACCACTTCCTACGCCGATGTAGAGCCGGGATAAGCCGAGTTACTCAGACAGTCTCGCAACTTAGCTTCGCATTAGTAACCAGTATCACAATCGGTTAAACACAATTGATATCGGACTTGATACCGCACTGTGATCGCCAATCCGCGTTACGACTCGGATCAACGGTGCATTTCCGCTCTAAACTGGCGCCGTGGGCATCATCCGACGTGCTCCCCGCAGGTCGACGGTTGTTCTGGCGACGGCGGCCCTCTCGGGCTCCGCGTACGTCGGGGCGCGCAATCTGCTGACCGGGCAGGCCGACAAGGCGCGCCAGATCATCCCGAAGTCTTGGGACATCCCCCCTCGCGCCGACGGCGTCTACACCGCAGGCGGCGGCCCGGTCGAGCGGTGGCATCGCGGCGTCCCGTTCGACCTTCACCTGATGATCTTCGGCGACTCGACCGCCACCGGATACGGCTGCACCGACGCCGATGAGGTGCCGGGAGTTCTGCTGGCACGGGGTCTCGCCGAGGAGTCCGGCAAGCGGATTCGGTTGAGCACCAAGGCGATTGTGGGGGCGACGTCGAAAGGCCTGGCCGGGCAGATCGACGCCATGTACGTCGCGGGCCCGCCGCCGGACGCGGCGGTCATCATGATCGGCGCCAACGACATCACCAAGACCAACGGCACCCGCCCGTCGGCCCGCCGGGTCGGGCGGGCGGTGCGCCGGCTGCGCGGGAGCAACGCCGTCGTCGTCGTGGGTACCTGCCCGGATTTCGGCGTCATCACCGCCATCCCGCAGCCGCTGAGGTGGGTGGCACGTAGCCAGGGGCTGCGCCTGGCGCGCGCCCAGGCGGCGTCGGTGCGGTCCGCCGGCGGCATCCCGGTGCCGTTCTCCGACCTGCTGGCGCCGCACTTCTACGAGACGCCCGAGCTGCTCTTCTCACCGGACATGTTCCATCCCTCGGCCGCAGGTTACGAGCTGGCGGCCAAGCAGCTGCTGCCCGCGCTGTGCGAGGCGTTGGGCGAGTTCGTCACCGGCCGACCGGCCGAGGAAGCGCTGGAGCCGAGGTATGACGATGACAGCTCGCTGCTGTCGCGCGTCACCGGGATGAGCCGGCTGTGGCGCCGCTCGACCGGGGTGCCCGCTCCGATCGTGGTGGCCGCGGGCTAAATTTCTGTGCAACACGTTCTACTTGTTCGCACCTTGAGGAGCCGTCATGCCCGAAGCCGTCATCGTCGCCACCGCACGCTCACCGATCGGCAGGGCAGGCAAGGGCTCGCTGGTGTCGATGCGACCCGACGACCTTGCGGCGCAGATGGTCCGCGCCGCGCTGGACAAGGTGCCGTCGCTGGATCCCCGCGACATCGACGACCTGATGATGGGCTGCGCGCAACCCGCGGGTGAAGCCGGCTACAACATCGCGCGGGCGGTCGCCGTCGAACTCGGCTACGACTTCCTGCCCGGCACCACGGTCAACCGGTACTGCTCGTCGTCGCTGCAGACCACGCGGATGGCGTTCCACGCGATCAAGGCAGGCGAGGGCTCGGCGTTCATCTCCGCCGGTGTGGAGACGGTGTCGCGGTTCGGCAAGGGCGCCGCCGACGGGGCGCCCGACTCGAAGAACCCGATCTTCGCCGATGCGCAGGCCCGCTCGGAGGAAGCGGCCGCCGGCGCCACCGAATGGCACGACCCGCGCAACGACGGCAACATCCCGGACGTCTACATCGCCATGGGCCAGACCGCCGAGAACGTGGCCGCGTTCACCGGCATCAGCCGTGAGGACCAGGACCACTGGGCCGTGCGGTCGCAGAACCGTGCCGAAGAGGCGATCAACAGCGGGTTCTTCGCCCGCGAGATCTCGCCGGTGACCTTGCCCGAAGGGTCGACCGTCTCCACTGATGATGGCCCGCGGGCGGGTACCACGTACGAGAAGATCAGCCAGCTCAAGCCGGTCTTCCGACCGAACGGCACCATCACCGCAGGCAACGCCTGCCCCCTCAACGACGGCGCCGCCGCTGTGGTGATCATGAGTGATGCCCGCGCCAAGGAGCTGGGCCTGACCCCCCTGGCGCGGATCGTGTCCACGGGCGTGAGCGGTCTGTCGCCCGAGATCATGGGCCTGGGTCCGATCGAGGCCGTCAAGAAGGCGCTGGCCAACGCGAAGATGTCGATCGGCGACATCGATCTCTACGAGATCAACGAGGCGTTCGCCGTGCAGGTGCTGGGCTCCGCGCGGGAACTCGGCATGGACGAGGACAAGCTCAACGTCTCGGGCGGTGCTATCGCGCTCGGCCACCCCTTCGGCATGACCGGAGCCAGGATCACCGCCACGCTGCTGAACAACCTGACCACCCACGACAAGACGTTCGGCATCGAGTCGATGTGCGTCGGCGGCGGGCAGGGTATGGCGATGGTCGTGGAGCGGCTCAGCTAGCTCGCCATAGAATGCCGTTCCGATGACGACCATCGGAACGGCGCTGTCACCGCGCGCCACCAAAGTCATGCTGTTGGGCTCGGGTGAGCTCGGCCGCGAAGTGCTGATCGCGCTGCAGCGCCTCGGCGTCGAGACCATCGCCGTCGACCGCTACGAGAACGCACCGGGCCACCAGGTGGCCCACCACGCGCGGACGATCACGATGTCCGACCCCGATCAGCTGCGGGCGTTGATCGAGACCGAACGGCCGGACTTCGTGGTCCCGGAGATCGAGGCCATCGCCACGCCGGTGCTCGAGGCCTTGGAGGCCGAGGGGGTGGTGACCGTGATCCCCACCGCCCGGGCAGCGCGGCTGACCATGGACCGCGAAGGGATCCGCCGGCTGGCGGCCGAGACCCTCGGCCTGCCGACGAGCCCGTACCGGTTCTGCGATTCGCTGGCGGAGCTGCAGTCCGCAATCGACGTCATCGGCTATCCGTGCGTCGTCAAACCCGTGATGAGCAGCTCCGGCAAGGGCCAGTCCAAGATCGACGGGCCTGACGACGTCGCGGCGGCCTGGGAGTACGCGATGTCCGGCAGCCGGGTCTCCAACACCCGGATCATCGTCGAAGGGTTCGTCGATTTCGATTACGAGATCACGCTGCTGACCGTGCGGGCCCGCGGTGCCTCCGGCGAGGTGGAGACCCAGTTCTGCGAACCCATCGGGCATCGGCAGGTCAACGGCGACTACGTCGAAAGCTGGCAGCCGCACCCGATGTCGGCCACAGCGCTGCACCGCGCGCGGCAGATCGCCGGTGCGGTCACCCAGGATCTGGGCGGGCAGGGCATCTTCGGCGTGGAGCTGTTCGTCAAGGGCGACCAGGTGTGGTTCAGCGAAGTCAGCCCGCGGCCGCACGACACCGGCATGGTGACGATGGTCACTCAGTGGCAGAACGAGTTCGAGCTGCATGCACGCGCCATCCTGGGCCTGCCCGTCGACACGACGCTGAAGTCTCCGGGCGCCAGCGCGGTGATCTACGGCGGTGTCGACGCCGAAGGCATCGTCTTCGACGGAGTGGACGCGGCGCTGCGGGTGCCGCACACCGACATCCGACTGTTCGGCAAGCCCGAGAGCTTCGTCAACCGCCGGATGGGGGTGGCGCTGGCCTTCGACGACGACGTGGACATCGCGCGCAGCAATGCGGCCGAGGCGGCCAGCCGGGTCACGCCGCGGGCGGTCTAGTTGGCGACGGTGCGGTGAGATCGCTTCTCGACGAGATTTCGCGCGCTGAGCGCACTTTCGCGTCGTAGGCGAGCGACACGCGGCGGAGGACGTCGTCGGCGCTGTTGGATTTGACCACGCGGATCCGCGTCCATTCGAGTGCGTCGAGGTCCTCTGCGCGCAGGATGTCGTGGGCGAACTGCATGGGGTCGACGCGGTGCTGGTCGCCGTCGTACTCGACCGCCAGCTTCAGCCGCTCCCACCCCATGTCCAGGTAGTAGCGCCGCCGCCTGTCGGCACTGAGTACCGGGATCTGCGTGGTCGGGCGTGGAAAGCCGGCATGAATCAGCAGCAGGCGGAGCCAGGTTTCCCGCGGAGACTGTGCACCCGGGTCGTAAAGGTCCAGCGCCGCCACCAATTGGCGCATCCCTCGCTTTCCGGAATGACGTTCCCGCGCCCACCTCAGCAGTTCGGCGGGGTCGATGCGGGTTGCGTTGCCCAGTGCATCGAGCCGGGCCACCGCGGCGTCGAGCGGCCCCCTCCGGCCCACGTCGAAGGCCGTCCGCTCGACCGTGGTGACCGGTAGTCCCCGACGTCGGGTGATTTCGTCGGGCCGCAGGTCCTGCTTGTGCGTGGTGAGGCCACGTGGCGCCCGGCCGTTCGACCACACCAACTCGATCGGGTTCGAGTCCTCGACGTACCGCGCGCCGTGCAGCGCCGCTGCGGTGAGCCCGGCGAGGACACCGCCACGGTGCGACCACAACCAGGCGGCCTTCGCCCGCTGCTGCAGAGTCAGCGGGATGTCGGATCGGGTGTAGACGTCGGGGTAGAGCGCGACGAATCTGCTGCGCAGCGCATGCTTGGGGACCAGCCCAGCCGACACGGCTTCGCTGCCTACGAACGGCACCTCCATGCGTCGAGAGTGGCGCGCCGGTGACGGTGCGCGCACCCCCGGCCTTGCGATCTGTGGATAACCACCGCGAGAGGGCGCAGAGAACGCGAAGTAGGGGATTTCTCCGCACTGAGCGCCCTCTCGTGCAAAGCCTGACCAGCGCACGAAAAAGGGCGCCCACACAGTGGACGCCCTTTCTCTGGCAGGTACTGCTAGTCGTTGTTGAAGTAACTCAGCAGGCGCAGGATCTCCAGGTACAGCCAGACCAGGGTGACGGTCAGGCCGAGCGCGATGCCCCATGCGGCCTTCTCCGGCGCGCCGGCGCGGACCATCTGGTCGGCGGCGTCGAAGTCGATCAGGAAGCTGAACGCGGCGAGCGCGATGCACAGCAGCGAGAAGCCGATGGCGATGGCGCCACCGTCGCGCAGGCCGAGGCCCGCACCGCCGCCGACACCGAACATGGCCAGCACCAGGTTAAGAAGCATCAGCGCGACGACGCCGAACAGGCCGGCGACGATCATGCGGGTGAACTTCGGGGTGACGCGGATGGCGCCGGTCTTGTAGACCACGAGCATGCCGAAGAACACGCCGAGCGTGCCGACGATGGCCTGGGCGATCATGCCCACGCCGCCGACGGAGGTGATGTTGGCGATGATGAACGACACCGCGCCGAGGAACAGGCCTTCCAGCGCCGCGTAGCTCAGCACGATGGCCGGGTTGTCCTGCTTACGACCGAAGGTCGCGATCAGGACGAGCGCGAGGCCGCCGAGCGCACCCACCAGGGTGAACGGCATGGCGAGACCGAGGTTCTGGCTGACGAGGTAGTACGAGACGACCGCGACGGCCGTCAGGACAGCCAGCGTCATGCCGGTCTTCATCACGACGTCGTCGATGGTCAGCGCGCGCGACACACCGGTCTGCTGCTGGTCCGGATACTGCGTGGCGTACGGCTCGGCCTGTACCGCCTGTGCACCGTAGCCGCCGGCTCCGGTACCGAATTGGGCATATCCGCCCTGCTGCCCCTTGGGCAATGAGCGGAATACCGGGTTGCTGCTTTCGCGCACCGTCGGGATCCTTCCTGTGTTCTTCGTGCTTGCGACCTGTGACGATCACACGGTCAACGTTTGACTGTCCTGGTCGGTTCCCGGCGAAGCGTTCTCGGTATCGACGGCGTTCCTCCCAGGCCCTTCACAGGAAACCTTACCCGGGCAGGCCCCACCCCGGGAGACGATCTAGATTGCATTCCGTGGACGAAAACGAGGATGTCCTAGTAACCGCCGCCAACGGCCTGGGCCGCATCACGCTCAACCGGCCCAAGGCGATCAACTCGTTGACCCATCCGATGGTCACCGCCATCGCGCAGACGCTGAGAGCCTGGGAGAACGACGACTCGGTCACCGCCGTCCTGGTGTCGGGCGCGGGCGATCGAGGACTCTGCGCCGGTGGCGACGTCGTCGCGATCTACCACGACGCGAAGAGCGGCGGCACCGAGAGCCGGGACTTCTGGCACGACGAGTACCTGCTGAACTCCTACATCGGCCGCTATCCGAAGCCCTATGTGGCCCTCATGAACGGCATCACGATGGGCGGCGGCGTCGGCATCAGCGCGCACGGCGGCGTCCGTGTGGTCACCGAGACCACCAAGATGGCCATGCCCGAGGTCGGCATCGGGTTCATCCCCGACGTCGGCGGCACGTTCATCTTGAGCCGCACGCCAGGCCTGCTCGGCGTCCACGCCGCGCTGACGGGAGCACCGTTCACGGGCCCCGACGCGATCGCGATGGGTTTCGCCGACCACTTCGTGCCGCAGGACCGCCTCGCGGCGTTCGCGGAGGCAGTCGAAACCGACGGAATCGACGCGGCGGTCGCCGCCTTCGCGCAGGAGCCGCCGGCGAGTCCGCTTATGGCCCAGCGTGGGTGGATCGACCATTGCTACGCGGGCAGGACGGTCGACGACATCGTGTCGGCACTGCGCAGCGACGACGCGGCACCCGCCCAGGACGCGGCCGACCTGATCGTGTCCCGCTCCCCCATCGCGACGTCCGTGACGCTGGAAGCGGTCCGCCGGGCGGCCCACCTCGCCACACTGGAAGACGTGCTGCGCCAGGAGTTCCGGACGTCGTGTGCCGCGCTGCGTTCGCACGACCTGGTCGAGGGCATCCGGGCGCTGCTCATCGACAAAGACCGAGACCCGAAGTGGGCGCCCGCGTCACTGTCCGCGGTCACCGCGGACCACATCGAGGCGTACTTCGCCTCCGCCGATCCCGACCTGCAATTCGAGGAGAACTGATGACCTACGAGACGATCCTGGTCGACCGCGACGACCGCGTCGCCACGATCACACTGAACCGGCCGAAGGCACTGAACGCGCTCAACAGCCAGGTGATGCGCGAAGTCACTACGGCGGCAGCAGAACTCGATGCCGACCAGGGGGTCGGCGCCATCATCCTCACCGGGAGCGAAAAGGCGTTCGCGGCCGGTGCGGACATCAAGGAGATGGCGCAGCTGTCGTTCGCCGACGTCTTCGCCTCCGACTTCTTCGCTGCCTGGGGCAGTTTCGCGGCCACCCGCACCCCGACCATCGCCGCGGTGTCGGGCTACGCGCTGGGCGGCGGCTGCGAACTGGCGATGATGTGCGACATCCTGATCGCGGCGGACTCCGCGAAGTTCGGGCAACCCGAGATCAAGCTGGGCGTGCTGCCCGGCATGGGCGGGTCGCAGCGGCTGACCCGCGCGATCGGCAAGGCCAAGGCCATGGATCTGATCCTGACCGGCCGCAACATGGGCGCCGAGGAAGCCGAGCGCGCCGGACTGGTGTCGCGGGTCGTACCCGCCGACTCGCTGCTGGAGGAGGCCAGGTCCGTCGCACAGACGATCGCGGGCATGTCGCTGTCGGCGTCCCGGATGGCCAAGGAGGCAGTCGGCCGCGCGTTCGAGACCACCCTGTCGGAGGGACTGCTCTACGAACGACGGCTGTTCCACTCGGCGTTCGCGACCGATGATCAGACCGAGGGCATGAACGCGTTCACCGAGAAACGGTCGCCGAACTTCACACATCGCTAAAGTTCATGCGTGACCGAGACCGCGTCCGATTCTGATCAGAGCACTGCGCCTGCCGGGAAAGCGCCTCCGCGGGAGGATGAATCGGTACCTGCGGGCACGGAATCGAAGCCGCGGTCGGGGTGGTGGATCCGCCACTACACGTTCACCGGAACCGCGGTCGGACTCGTCTTTCTGTTCCTGTCGCTGACACCGTCGCTGCTGCCGCGGGGACCTCTGTTCCAGGGGCTCGTCAGCGGCGGTGCCGGCGCCATCGGCTACGGAATCGGTGTGTTCTGCGTATGGCTGGTGCGCTACATGCGCTCGAAGGACACCAGCCCGCCCGCGCCGCGGTGGGCATGGTCGGTGCTCCTCGTCGTGGGCGTGATCGGCCTGGCCCTGATGATCGTCTGGTTCCACCACTGGCAGGATGACGTGCGCGACCTCATGGGTGTGCCGCGCCTGGGGTTCTGGGACCATCCGCTGGCCGCGGTGCTGTCACTGGTCACCTTGTTCGTGCTCGTCGAAATCGGGCAACTGGTGGGCAGATTGGCGCGTTTCCTCACCCGCCAGCTGGATCGCGTTGCGCCGCCGCGGGTGGCAGCCGTGGTGACCGTGGCGCTGCTGCTCGCGCTGACCATCGCCTTGCTCAACGGTGTGGTGGTGCGGTTCGCGATGAGCACCATCAACAAGACATTCGCCGCCGTCAACGACGAGACAGACCCCGACAACCCCGCGCCCGAGTCGGAACTGCGCTCAGGCGGGCCGGAGTCGCTGGTCAGTTGGGAATCGTTGGGCCACCAGGGACGCATCTTCATCTCCGGCGGGCCCACGGTGGAACAGCTCACCGAGTTCAACGGCACGCCGGCAACCGAATCGATCCGCGCCTACGCCGGCCTGAACTCCGCGGACGGCATCAAGGCGACGGCAGCACTGGCCGCCCGGGAGCTGCAGCGCACCGGCGGGTTGGACCGGGAAGTGATCGCCGTGGCCACCACCACCGGGACCGGCTGGATCAACGAGGCCGAGGCCTCCGCGCTGGAGTACATGTTCAACGGCGACACCGCGATCGTGTCGATGCAGTACTCCTTCCTGCCCAGCTGGCTGTCGTTCCTCGTCGACAACGAGAACGCGAGGCAGGCCGGCCAGTATCTGTTCGAGGCGATCGACGAGCTGGTGCGCGAGATGCCGGAGGCGCAGCGGCCGAAGCTGGTCGTCTTCGGCGAGAGCCTGGGGTCTTTCGGCGGCGAGGCACCGTTCCTCGCGCTGAACAACCTCATCGCGCGCACCGATGGCGCACTGTTCAGCGGACCCACCTTCAACAACACGATCTGGGCCGACCTGACCCGCAACCGGGACCCGGGATCACCGGAATGGCTGCCGATCTACGACAAGGGCGCCAATGTCCGTTTCGTGGCAGAAGCCAAGGATCTGCAACGCCCGCCGGATCCGTGGGAGCAGCCGCGGGTGGTCTACCTGCAGCACGCCTCGGATCCGATCGCGTGGTGGAACACCGATCTGCTGTTCTCCAAACCGGACTGGCTGCGTGAACCACGCGGATACGACGTATCGCCGAACATGGAGTGGATTCCCGTCGTCACGTTTCTGCAGGTGTCTGCCGACATGGCGGTGGCGGTGAACGTCCCTGACGGGCACGGCCACGTCTATGTCCGCAACGTGGCCAACGCATGGGCATCGATTTTGTCACCGCCGGGCTGGACCGAGGCGAAGACCGAGAAGCTGCGTGGCCTGCTGAGAAGCGACGAGAACTCTTAGGCGACAACCTTTTTGAGCGCGTGGTAACCGCCGATGACGTCAGTGGCGCGGTGTAGGCCCAGATCCTTCAGGGCCGCAGCAGCCAGGCTGGATGTGTAACCCTCCGAGCACAGCACCACCCATTCGACGTCGTCGCCGACGGCCTGTGGGATCCGTGCCGCGCTGGTCGGATCGCAACGCCATTCCAGGACGTTGCGTTCGATGACCAGCGCCGGGAAGTCGGCAGGGACCTCCCCTTCACTGGCACGTTGCGCAGCGGGGCGGATGTCGACCAGCACGGCGCCTCGGGCCAGAGCGGCCGGCACGTCGGCGGCGGGCAGCCGGGTCAGTTTCGCCCTGGCCTGCTCGAGGATCTCGTCGATGCGGCTTGCCACTAATCCCCTTCCGGCTTGTCGGTCAACTCAGTGCGCTTATGGCGCAATGTACTGCGGTCGGTGACGTCGTAGTACGACATCGTGGTCAGGGGTGGGGAGTAGGCGTGCACACTGAGCGTCGGCGCGGCGGGTACCGCCACCCCGCCGGCCGTCACCTTGTCACGGGCCCACACCACGTCGTGCACCCACCCCTTGGGGAATGCTGCCTGGTCGCCGGCCACCAACCGGCGGTCACGCAATGCACCTTCGCTCCAACGAGTTTCGAGCAGCGCGCCGGATACCACAGTCAGCGCGCCCAGGGACTCACCGTGGTCGTGCAGCTCGGTCGAGCGGTCGGGCACCCAGCTGATGAGCCACACATCGACCTCATCGGTGCCGTGCAGCCGCGTGTACCAGCGGTCGGTGACCGGCAGTCCGCCGGCCGGGTACAGATGGTCGTAGTCGCCGCCCATCACACCGTCAGCGAAGCGGTCGGTGACGTGCAGCAGGTCGGGCAGACGCAGACGGGTGGTCGCCACAGTCATGAAGGACTCCAGGGAAAGACAGACGAACGGAAACGGGGGTCAGGGGCTAGCCCTGACAACACTCCTGAATCCGGGTCACGTCGGTCACGTCCGCAAGTGTTCCACGGCGCGCGGCCATACCGCCAGCTCTGCGGCTTAACCTCATCGCGAATCTAAAACGCCGCACGTCGGCGGCCGGCGACTCAGGTCCTGTCCGGAGGCGCGGGCTCGGGCGGCATGCGCTCGCGCAGGCTGTCGTAGATCGGGGCCGACCCCACCAGGTAGGCGGCCAGCACCGACGCGGCCGTCGCCACCAACATCGGAATGGCCACTTCTGTCGTCGCCGTCATCTCGATGACCAGGACGATCGCCGTCACCGGTGCCCGGACGGCGGCACCGAAGAACGCGGCCATCCCGACGAGCGCCATCGGGACGGTCAACCCCGCGAGATCTTTCGGCCAGACGGCGTCGACGGCCCCGACGAACAGCACCCCCCACAGCGCGCCGACCGCCAGCAAGGGCGCGAACAGCCCGCCCGGCACTGCCGCGGAGTAGGACAACGGGCCCGCGAGGAATCGGACGAGCAGATATCCGATGACGACGGGCAGCACGAACTGGTGGCCGCCGACGATCATCTGGGTGAGCGTGTCCCCGCCGCCGACGGCCAGCGGGTAGAAGAACATCGCGAGCCCGACGATGGCACCGATGACCGTGGCCTTGGCCACCGCGGGTACCCGGCGGATGGCGGCGACGCGGTCGAGAAACCACAAGGTCAGACGGTTGTACACCGCGCCCAGCAGTCCTGTGAGCACCCCGAACAGCGCGAACAGCCACAGCCAGCGCAGCTCCGGCGCGCCGATCGGCTGGACCAGGAAGTCGGGCCGGTTGCCGAGCAACAGGCGGGACACACCCACCGCGGTCCCGGCGGCCAGCAGGGCGGCCAGCACCGTCTTCACCCGGAACGATTTGGTCACCTCTTCGAGGGTGAACAGGGTGCCGCCGATCGGCGCATTGAACGCGACGGCAAGACCTGCGCCACCCAGCGCCGTCTGCATCATCCGGACCTCGGACTCGGGCAGCCGGGCCCGGCGCCCCGCCTCGGCCCCGATTGCGGCGCCCATGTGCACGGTGGGTCCCTCGCGGCCGAGCACCAGCCCCGACCCGATGCCCAGCACGCCGCCGGCGAACTTGGCGGGCAGCAGGTGGATTCGCGGCAGCCGCGCCTGGCCACGGAACACAGCCTCCACGTGCTGGATTCCGCTGCCTGCCGCCAGCGGCATCCACCGCACGATGAGCGCTGCCAGGGTGGCGCCCGTCGCGGCGGCGGCGACCGGGATCAGCCAGCTCGGACCAGGCAGCCCGTGTGCCCAGTCGACCAGATCGATCCGCAGCCGGTCGGCCTGTTGCAGGCACCACCGGAACGCCGCGCCCACCAGGCCGATGAACACTCCGGCGACGATCGCGGTGAGACAGATGTGGATCGACCCGTGCATCGAGTCATCGGGTTCGGGGGGTTCGGGCGTCGATTCGGTCATCGTGCCGTCTGAAATCCGTCCCCTGTGGCGCTGGTCGTCGCGACAACCGTCATCAGCCCTCCGACCCGGCGGGCCGCCCCAGTTTCGCACACCGCGGTCGGCGCAGCCCCGCACGCGAGCGGCCCGCTCGACGTTGCATAGATTGGCGGGATGCGTTGGCATCCCCTCTGCGTCGTCGTTGCGGTGGCGGTGGCGCCGGCCTCCGGTTGCGCGTCGACCGCCGACCGGTCACCGACCTCCGCCGCACCGCCGGCGACCACCACGTCATCGCAGACCACGACCACCGAGTCGGTGGCCCCGGGCGAATTCGGGGTGTCGCCGGGAGGTGTCACCACCGCGGTCGGGGCACCGGCGGATTCCACCGAGGACGATTACTTCCAGGCGTGCCGGGCCGCCCGCACCTGGATGGATCAGCGTGGCGGAGATCCCCGGTCGCAGATCGAGCCCTACCTCGAGACGGTGCAGAGCGCCGACTCCGTCGGCCCCGGCACGTTCGACAAGCGCTGGTCCGATCTGACGGCCGGACAGCAGTCGGCGGTGATCGTCGCCGTCGAGGCGGCTGCCGACGCGTTGTGCGGATGAGCTGACGCCGGTCGGACGCTAGTCGTCGCTGCCGAAGACCAGGCAGAACGGGTGCCCGGCGGGATCGAGGAAGACCCGAAAGTCGTCCTCGCCCGCCGCGTCGGTGACCCTCGTGGCTCCCAACTCCAGTACCTGCGCCTGGGCGGCCTCGATGTCGTCGACTGCTACGTCGAGGTGAATCTGCTGAGAGGCGTGCGGGTCCGGGAACCGGGGCGGCTCATGCTCGGGTGACAGCTGGAACGCCAGTCGCCGTCCGGAGGGGGCGGTGAGCACCACCCAGTCCGGCTCCTCCTGCGTCACCGTGCCGCCCAGCACACCGGCCCAGAAGTCCGCAAGGGCACGCGGACGGGCACAGTCGAAGACCACAGAGCGAAGTTGTCCGATCATGTCCCCTGGGTTGCCCCAACCTGCGCGCGCATAACACGTCAGAATGGCCGCATGCGGGTCGCACTGGCTCTGGGCAGCGGCGGGGCACGTGGCTACGCCCACATCGGGGTCATCAACGAGCTCAAGGAACGCGGCCACGAGATCGTCGGCATCGCCGGCTCGTCGATGGGCGCGTTGGTGGGGGGCCTGGAGGCTGCCGGGAACCTCGACGAATTCGCGCTGTGGGCAAGCTCTTTGACCCAGCGTGCGGTGCTGCGGCTGCTCGACCCCTCGATGACCTCGGCCGGCGTGCTCCGTGCCGAGAAGATCCTCGACGCCGTCCGCGACATCCTCGGCGAGGTCACGATCGAGGAGTTGCCGATCCCCTACACATCGGTGGCGACAGACCTCATCACCGGGAAGTCGGTGTGGATGCAGCGCGGACGGGTCGACGACGCCATCCGTGCCTCGATCGCCATCCCCGGCGTGATCACCCCGCACGTCCTCGACGGACGGTTGCTGGCCGACGGCGGCATCCTCGATCCGCTGCCCATGGCACCCATCGCCGCCGTGAACGCCGACGTCACGATCGCCGTCAGCATCTCCGGGGATGACCCGGAGGCACAGCGGCGCGGACGGGAATCGCGCCCGCCCACCGCGGATTGGCTCAACCGGATGTGGCGCAGCTCCTCGTCCCTGCTGGACACCAAGGCCGCCCGGTCACTGCTCGACACGTCCACGGGCCGTGCAGTGCTCGGGCGTTTCGTCGCCGGTGACGACGAGGTCCTCGAGGAGACTGCCGGCGGGCAGAGCATCGCTGCCATCCCGAAGCTGGGCGGATTCGAGGTGATGTACCGGGTGATCGACATCGCCCAGGCCGCGCTGGCCCGCCATACCTTGGCGGCGTATCCACCCGACCTGTTGATCGAGGTCCCGCGCACGGTGTGCCGCAGCCTGGATTTTCACCGCGCCAACGAGGTCATCGAAATCGGGCAGGAGCTCGCCAACGTCGCGCTCGACGCGATCGACGGGCAGGGGTCGCAGACCGGCGCGGAGCACCGCTCAGAGACCTAGGAATTCGGACACCCGGCTGGCCTCGCGACGGCCTTGCGCCCGTCCCGCCTGTGCCGCGGGGGCGCGACATGCCGGGTCAAGCGGGTTCGGGCCGAACGCCGTCAGCGCATCGGCATCGGCGAACACTGCCAGTGTCGCACCGTCGAAGGCCTCGATCTCGGCGGCGGTGCCGGTCCCCCACGGCGATGGACTGTCGACGGCGGACGGCACCAGCGCCACCGCCACGCCACAGTCCCCGACCGCGGACATGTTGACAGAGCTGCCGACGCCGCCATCCATGAACCGGCGGTCACCGACGGTCACCGGCGGCCAGGCTCCCGGTACGGCACAGCTGGCGGCCACCGCGTCGACGAGTCCGACGCCGGACGCCGCGTCCAGCACGACGAGTTCGCCTGTCGCGATGTCGATCGCCGTGACACGCAGCACCCGCTCGGGCCACTGGTGGGACGGCAGTCGGTGCTCGATCACCTTGCGGCGTACCGCTTCTGGCACGGTGTCGGTGGTCGCGGCAACGGCGCCGATCATCCGCAGCTTCTGTTCCTTGGAGGTGTCCGGGGTCAGCACCGCGGCCAGGAACAGCTCGGTGATGCCCTCCACCGAGACACCCGGATGGATCTCGTGTGCTCCTTCGGCGTCCGACAGCTGACGGGCGAACAAGTGGTCCAAGGTCGCCCCACCGGCGATCTGGGCTGCGACCGCGGAACCCGCTGACGTGCCGAGCAGCACGTCGGAGTCCAGCAGTGCCCGCCCCGCAGCGGGCGCCTCGTCGCAGATTCCCAGCAAAAGGCCGGTTTCCCAGGCAATCCCGGCAAGTCCGCCGCCGGCAAGCACCAGTGCACGCGTCGCGTGTGTCATTGCCAGTTCCTTCCGTCTACCCGACACTCTGGCTGGCCGCGGCGGAGGAACTCAAGTCGGCGATCGTCAGCCGGTGCCGTGGCGGTGGCACCGCAGCGGTGGTGCACGTGATCCGGAGGTCCGGCCCCACATGGACGAGTTCGCCGTCACCGAGCGGGCGCCACGCCGGATCGTCATCCATGCGTTCGGTGGCGAACACCACCGACGGCGCATCACCGAGGTTGCGCGAACGCGCGTGAATTCTGTTGCTGCGCAGCTCGAAATCAGCGTGTGCAGCCGGTTGTCGGCGATCGAGGAGGAACAGGTCGTGGGTGTCGGGGTACCGAAGAGCCCACATGTCAGTCGCGGTGCACAGCAGCAGGTTCAGCGCGTAGATCGGCACGTTGTCGGCGAGCCACCCCACCGCCGCGAGCAGACCGGCGTCCACGTCGCCACCGCAGGACCGGATAGACGCCGTGATGAGCGCGAAGACCCGCTCAGAATCTGTCTGCCCGGCCACCAGAGCACGCGTGCCGAGTCGGGTCAGGTGCGCATCGAGCAGATCGAGGCCCTCCACCACACCGTTGTGGGCGAACAGTCTGCCGTCCTGCAGGAAAGGGTGGGTGTTCGTCACGTCCGGTACCCCGGTGGATGCGTAACGGACATGCGCGATGAACGTCGTACCCGTCAGTTCTCTTGCCTCACATGCGAACTCGGTGTCCTCCCAGGCGGCTACCGGTTGCTTGGAGACGACCGCGTGTCCTGCTGCGTCGAAGACCCCGAGACCGGTTCCGTCGGGGTTTCTGCGGCTCTGTTCGGCGAGGCTGTCCGCGGCGTCGATCAACCAGAACGTCGCGGCGACCGGCACCCCCGCGTGCAACCCGAACAGCCGACACATGTCAGCTCACGCGATCGCAGACGGTGGCCATACCGGCGATGCTAGTCACCGCAGGCGCGGTGCGGCCTTCCCGCTGATCAGCGGCAGGTCCAGGTAGGTGGCGATACCGGGCTCCGCGGCACACACCGCGGGAACGGAATTGACGCAGTGCGCCGCAGTCCCCACCACGCCGTACTCGGGGCCATCTGCGCCGACATCGGACTGAAAGCCCTTCACCGACACGGTGAAGTCCGGGTTGCCCTGGACCTCCATTTCGTAGCGCTGTCCCTCGGGCCCGAACGACCAGGCCGGATCCAGGTTCTCCTCGCCCATCAACCAGTTCACGGTCACCCGCACCACCGGTTCGCCGCCGACCAGCGCCTCCCAGTGAAACTTGCGGCCCGCCACCTGGCCGGGCTCGATCGTCCCCATCGGAGAGTCGATCGGCGCGGTTGCCACCGCAATCTCCTGAGTTGCACGCACTTTGGGGTCGGCTGCGAAACCCAGCTGGTCGACGCACATCCGGATGGCCTGGATGAACCCCGAGTCGAGCATCTTCTGCATCGGCCCGGTGAGTGCCTTGTCGGGCGATTCGCCGAAACCCATGACATGGCGCAGCACGTCCGGCGCCTCGTAGGTGCGAAGGTCGGAGAACTCCTCGGCGCGCACGAACGTCACACCGGTCGACATCGCCGACAGCATCAGCGGGAACTTCTCGCTGATTCCGCCGGGGGCGATACCGGTGCCGTGCAGCGTCGCGTTGCCCTGCAGGGCCGCTTCCCGTACCTGCGCTCCGCTGCGCTCGCTGGGGTACAGCCAGCCCACCGGGGTCACGACGTTCTTCCCCGACTTCAGCAGCGCCACCACGTCGTCGGTGTCGGCCATCAGCGGCGTATAGATCACCGCGTCGGCGTCCAGCGCCAGGATCTCGTCGAGGCTGCTGGTGGCGGTGACACCGAGCGCGTCGCCCCCGATGATCTCGCCGACGTCGCGGCCGGCCTTGGCCGCCGAATGCACCCAGCAGCCGACCAGTTCGAGCTCGGGGTGCTCCAGCACTCCTTTGACCGCGGCGACGCCCACGCCGCCGGTCGCCCACTGCACGACGCGAAGTGCCATGTCGTCTCCTCCCAGGCCCCCGAACTAGAACACGTTCTACTCACATGTACACCAGGGGCGGTCCGCACCGGAGCCGAAAGCCGCAACCGGTGAGGCGGGGGCGTCGATTGAGGCCATGCGGCCGGATCGACCGGATTAGGGTGTGTTCGCCGGAATAACACTCCCGAGGAGCCGCGATGACCGATCCGCAGCAGGGTTCGCGCGTGGGTTCCCAGGTCGGCCCCTACCAGCTCCGGCGACTGCTCGGCAAGGGCGGAATGGGCGAGGTCTACGAGGCCTACGACACCGTGAAGGACCGCGTCGTCGCCCTGAAACTGTTGCCGGATGGGGTCTCCCACGATCCGGTGTTCCGTAAGCGGCTGCAGCGAGAGGCCCATGCGGCGGGACGGCTACAGGAGCCGCACGTGGTACCGATCCACGACTACGGCGAGGTGGACGGGCTGCTGTTCGTCGACATGCGGATGATCGACGGCACCGATCTGCGCAAGGTGCTCAAGGAGCAGGGCGCGATGTCCCCGGCCCGCGCGACGGCGATCGTCGCTCAGATCGCCTCGGCGCTGGACGCGGCGCACCGGGCCGGCATCACCCATCGCGACGTCAAGCCCGAGAACATCTTGCTCACCCGCGACGACTTCGCCTATCTGGTCGACTTCGGGATCGCGAACGCGGTCACCGACGAGGCGCTCACCGAGCTCGGCACCGCGGTCGGGACGTACTCGTACATGGCCCCGGAGCGTTTCACCAACGGCGAGGTCACCCACCGCGCCGACGTGTATGCACTCACGTGCGTGCTGCACGAATGTCTCACCGGGTCGCAGCCCTTCCAGGGCGACAGTGTCAGCGTCGTCATCACCGCCCACCTCAACCAGCCCGCGCCGACACCCAGCCGGATGCGGCCGGGCATTCCGGCAGGACTCGACGACGTCGTGGCCCGTGGGATGGCCAAACGCCCGGAAGATCGGTTCGACTCCGCGGGCGAGATGGCGAGGGCCGCCACCGCCGCGCTGACCAGCACCGATCAGGACCAGGCGGCGTCGATCCTGCAGCGCGGCCAGGACGCGACCATGATGGCTCCGCTGCCGCCCCCACCCCCGCCACCGGGATACGGCGCCACCCCACCGCCGCCTTCGCCTGCGTACGGCGGCACTCCGGCCTACGCGGGCAGCTACCCTCCCCCGCCGCCGCCCGGCGCGCCGCCACCCGGTTGGGCAGCGACGCCGCCACCGCCGTCGGGCGGGTCCAAGGGGCCGATGATCCTCATCCTCGGCGCCGCGGCCGTGATCGTCCTCGCCCTTGTGGCGGTCGGTATCTGGTTGGTGGTCAAGCCCGGCGATTCGACGTCGGGGCCCGTCGCATCAAGCCCGACCTCGTCGGCCGCCGAGACCACGCCGTCGCGGGAACCGACGCGTCGCACCCGCACCTCGACTGCCCCGCCGCCTCCCACGGAGTCGTATGACCAGCAGCTGATGGCGTTGCTGTCGGCAGGTCACGACAGCTCGAACTGCCAGCCGGTCTCCCCGCCTGCGGCGTCGGCCCTCGCGACGGTGGACTGCTCGCAGACCACCATGCCGAACGGGCCGGCGTTCACCCGGTATTCGCTGTTCGGCGACCAGGCCGCTCTGGACGCCGCGTTCCAGGAGGCGATCGGGGTCAACTCCGAGCTGCTGCAGTGCCCGGCCAGTGGTATCGACTCGCCGACCACATGGCACTACACCGAGACGCCGGACGAGGTGGCCGGGCAGATCGCCTGCGGCACGTACAACGACAACCCCGACGTCGTGTGGACCAACGACGGGAGCCTGCTGCTGGCCGACGCGCAGGGGCCCAGCCTGGACGATCTGCACAACTGGTGGTTGGAGTTCGGATAGCCCCGGCTAAATTGGGACCGCAACGCAGCGAAAGGGATCTTCATGAACCGGGTGTTTGTCGTCGGCGTCGGTATGACGAAGTTCGAGAAGCCGGGCCGCCGCGAAGGCTGGGACTACCCCGACATGGCGCGCGAGTCCGGGACCAAGGCGCTGCAGGACGCCGGCATCGACTACACCGAGATCCAGCACGGCTACGTCGGATACTGCTCCGGCGACTCGACCTCGGGTCAGCGCGCCCTGTACGAGCTGGGCATGACGGGCATCCCGATCGTCAACGTCAACAACAACTGCTCAACCGGGTCCACCGCGCTGTACCTGGGTGCGCAGGCCATCCGCGGCGGCCTCGCCGATTGCGTGCTCGCGCTCGGCTTCGAGAAGATGCAGCCGGGCTCACTGGGTGGCGGCGCCGACGACCGCGAATCCCCGATGAAGCGACACATTCTGGCGCTCAACGAGATCGACGCGATGCAGTTCCCGGTGGCGCCGTGGATGTTCGGCGCGGCAGGCCGTGAGCACATGAAGAAGTACGGCACCACCGCCGAACATTTCGCGAAGATCGGCTACAAGAACCACAAGCATTCGGTGAACAATCCGTACGCGCAGTTCCAGGACGAGTACACCCTCGACGACATCCTGGGCGCCAAGATGATCTCCGACCCGCTGACCAAGCTGCAGTGCTCACCCACCTCGGACGGCTCGGCCGCGGTGGTGCTGGCGAGCGAGGACTACGTGGCCAAACACGGCCTGGCCGGGCAGGCTGTCGAGATCGTCGGCCAGGCGATGACCACCGACTTCGCGTCGACATTCGACGGCAGCGCCGCCAATGTCATCGGCCACGACATGAATGTTCAAGCGTCCCGGCAGGTTTACCAGCAGTCCGGCCTCGGCCCGGAGGACTTCCAGGTCATCGAGCTGCACGACTGCTTCTCGGCCAACGAATTGCTGCTCTATGAAGCCCTCGGTCTGTGCGGCCCGGGTGAGGCACCCAAGCTGATCGACGACAACGACACCACCTACGGCGGCCGGTGGGTGGTCAACCCGTCCGGCGGGCTGATCTCCAAGGGGCATCCGCTGGGTGCCACCGGGCTGGCGCAGTGCAGCGAGTTGACGTGGCAGTTGCGCGGCACCGCCGACAAGCGTCAGGTCGAGGGCGTCACCGCGGCCCTGCAGCACAACATCGGGCTCGGTGGCGCCGCCGTCGTCACGGCCTACCAGCGCGCCGAGCGGTAGCTTCTCGCGGCTCAGCCGACAGAGCTGATGGTCGCGTCGCAGATCGGCACGTTGATCTCGAGGAGACGCGACTCGACGTTGTTGGGCGGTGTGACGACCAGCGTGCCGATCCGTCCGCACGGGTCACCGGTGGCGGTGTCGACGGCCGACGTCTGCACGTCGGCGGACCCAACCTCACCCGGGTGCAGCTCCAGGCGGGGCGCGGCGTTGGCGGGCCGCTTCGCCACGCGGACGAGGACGCCGCCGCCTCCTGTCACCAGATCCGCCGCGGGATAGCCCGTGAGATAACACAATTCGGGCGAGGTGTTCGTGAACGAGATGACCACCCGGCGCATCGTGTCCACGGACTCGACCGGGCCTGCGGTGACGGTGAGGTCGGCGTCCGAGCAGGGCTGAGGAATTGCGGGCTCGACCGGAGTGGTTGACGTCGCCTCCGGCGATGGCGATGGCGATGGCGTTACCTGGGTAGCGCTCTGCGTGGCCGGGGCAGGCGTGGCCGAGCGCGCCGGTGTCGTCGGTTCGCTCGCGCGATGCTGGGCGCACCCCACGGCGAGCAGTACTGCCGCGAGGGCCATCAACAGTGTGATGCGCCCGGCAGCGTGGCGAGTGACCATGCCCTGGTCCTTCCATGACGAGGTCTCGAACTGTTCGAGTGCACCAAGTAGAAGCCGGTCGGGTCACTACCGATCCCAATTCGGCGCCCGAAACGCCCAGTCGTGCCGCAGCGATGTACTGGGCAGGTCGGGCAGGACGGAGGTTCGACCATGCGCGCAGCATGGATTGCGTCAGCAGCGGCACTGGGTGTGGCGCTGAGCCCGGCGGGCCAGGCGGCCGCCGAGGACCAGAATCCGATTGTGGTGATCGAGCAGCTCGAGTTGGCGGGTTACACCGTCAACGTCGACAGGATCGGAAGCGCCCCGCTGGAAGAGTGCACCGTCACCGAGGTGCGAAACCCGCAGCAGGTGGTTCAGCCGGTGAAAGTCGTCGACCGGGACGGGCACGGTCACCACGACGGTGCCGACGACTTCGAGGTCATCGACGTCGTCGTGCGCCAATCGATCTCGGTGACACTCGACTGCGCGAGCTGAATTCGATCCGAGTGCACGGTTTCTGACGGATTTCGGCCTGAATTCGTCCCGAGCGCACGGTTTCTGATGGATTTCAGCCTTTGGCTTCTAGGGGTGTTTGCAACAGTTCCTAGTTAGGGGCTGTGATGCGTCCGTCTCCGGTGAGGTCTGTTGTTGATGAGTTTTGGCGGCTGATAGGTCAGGGTTTGTCGCCGCGGGAAGCCGGTGTGGCTGTCGGCGTGTCTGCTAGTGCTGGGCACGGTTGGTTTGCTGCCGTGGGTGGCGTGAAACCACACCAGGTGCGACCAGGGCCGCGCCGACGACCGCGGTTGAGTTTTGAAGAACGCGAAGAGATCGCGTTAGGGGTGGCCGCCGGGGATCCAGTACGTGACATCGCGCGGCGGCTGGGACGAGCGCCGTCGACGATCTCGCGGGAGATCAAGAACAACAGCGTGATCGGCCGCAATCACTACCGGCCGCAGTATCGATTCGGTGCCCCGTGGCGTGGTGGACCAGAACGGAAGCCGCGCTACCGGGCCACGGTGGCACAGTCGAAAAGCCAACGCCGGGCGCGTCGACCCAAGACGGGTGTGCTGGCCGGCAGCGACCGACTGCGCACCGAGGTACAGACTCGGTTAGAAGAGTTCCACAGCCCCGCTCAGATCGCCGCCGGGCTGCGGCGCGATTTTCCCGACGATCCGGAGATGTGGGTGTCTGCCGAAACCATCTACAAGGCCCTTTACCTGCAGGGCAGGGGCGGTTTACGTCGTGAGTTGCACACCTGCCTGCGCACCGGGCGGGCGTTGCGCACACCGCGTCGGCGCAGCGGTGAGCGCCGCGGTCGTATCCCGAACATGATCAACATCAGCGAGCGCCCGCCCGAGGTGGCCGATCGTGCCGTGCCTGGGCATTGGGAGGGCGATCTCATCATGGGCAGCACCAAGTCCGGATCTGCCATCGGCACTCTGGTGGAACGCACGACACGCTTCACGATGCTGCTGCATCTGCCTCATGGCCACGGTGCTGAAGCGGTCCAGGAGGCGATCGTGGCCAAAATGGCGACGCTGCCGCAGATCTTGCGTCAAACGCTAACTTGGGACCAGGGCAAGGAGATGTCTAACCACATCCAGATCGCCGCAGCGACCGAGCTCGATATCTACTTCTGCGACCCGCACTCGCCCTGGCAGCGCGGAACCAACGAGAACACCAATGGACTATTGCGTCAGTGGTTTGCCAAAGGCACTGACTTATCGGTGTTTCCGGCCGACTATCTCGACGTCGTGGCATCCAAACTCAACCGGCGGCCCCGCCAGACGCTGGGCTGGAAAACACCCGCCGAAGCCCTCGACGAACTACTGTCCAACCCGTTCAACCCACCCACTGTTGCAACCACCGCTTGAGACCGCCGCCGGAATTCGTCAGAAACCGTGCATTCGCGACCCACCCGCACGCACGAAAAGGCCCGGCCGGGATAGGGAGCCGGCCGGGCCTCTTCTACTCGTGCCCTACACCGTCGCAGGGGCTTTCGCCTGCGTCGGCTCTTCGGCACGGGAGTCGTGATCCGCATCGAGCATCGTGAGCTCGTCGAACGGATCATCGCCCGCCAGAACGGAATTCACCTTGCCCTTGTCGATCGTGTGGGTCCACGAGCCGACCAGCAGGGTGGCCACTGCGTTGCCCGAGAAGTTGGTCAGCGCCCGCGCCTCGGACATGAACCGGTCGATGCCGACGATCAGCCCGACACCGTCGAGCAGGTCGGGACGGTGCGCCTGCAGGCCGCCGGCGAGGGTGGCCAGTCCGGCGCCGGTGACACCCGCGGCGCCCTTGGAGGCGACGATCATGAACACCAGCAGGCCGATCTGCTCACCCAGCGACAGCGGATCGCCGAGTGCGCCTGCGATGAACAGTGACGCCATGGTCAGGTAGATCGCAGTGCCGTCGAGGTTGAACGAGTAGCCGGTCGGGACGACGACGCCGACGGTGGAGCGGTCGACACCGAGGTGCTCCATCTTCGCGATCAGACGCGGCAGCGCGGACTCCGACGACGAGGTCGACACGATCAGCAGGTATTCGCGGGCCAGGTAGCGGACCAGCTTGAAGATCGAGATGCCCGTGACGAAGCGCAGCAGCGAGCCGAGCACGCCGAAGACGAAGATTGTGCAGGTCACGTAGAAGCCGGCCATCAACGCCATCAGCTGGCCGACGGCCGCCCAGCCGGTCTGCCCCACCACGTTGGCGATGGCACCGAACGCACCGATCGGGGCCAGCCAGAGAATCATCACCAGCACCTTGAACACGAGCCGCTGCAGGTGCTCGATGCCGCGCAGGATCGGCTCGCCGACCGACCCGAGACCCTGGAGCGCGAAACCCACCAGCAGGGCTACGAACAGCGCCTGCAGCACGCTGCCTTCGGTCAGCGACGAGAACAGGGACGTCGGGATGATGCCCTGGATGAAGTCGAGCAACCCGCCGGATTCGTGTGCCTTCTCGGCGAGCTCGGCGCCCTTGCCCGCGGAGTCGCTGACGTTCAGCCCCTCGCCGGGGTGCAGCAGATTGCCGACCACCAGGCCGATGCCCAGCGCGAAGGTCGACATCGCCAGGAAGTAGACGAAGGCGAGCCCGCCGACCTTGCCGACGGTCGCGGCCTTACGGACCGAGCCGATGCCCAGGACGATCGTGCAGAAGATGACGGGGGCGATCATCATCTTGATCAGCGCGACGAACATGGTGCCCAGCACGCCGACGCTCTTGCCGACCTCGGGGGCAAGGATGCCGACGCCGACTCCGGCGATCACCGCGATGATCACCGCGATATAGAGCCAGTGGGTGCGATCGCGTTTCTTCTTGGGCTCCTCAGGCGCCGGTGGCCTGCTCATCGTGGTGGTCATCTGGTTCTCCTCAAGACTCAACTCGGTAAAAGGTCTGAAAGGATGGTCTGCCAGGGCGTGAGCCAGGTCACGTTTTAGTTCATTACGTTCAGACGGAAGGTCCTTGCGCAATGCGACGCACCCGATCCCTGTGGCCACAGTCGTTGGCCGGGCAGGCGATCGCGCTGCAGATCCTGGTGATCACGGTGATCGTGGTGGCCGGGAGTGCGCTGGCGCTGCTGGACGCCAGGCAGGACGGCGACGCGGCGGCAGAGGAGCAGGTGCTGGGCATTGCGACGTCGCTGGCGGACTCACCGTCCACGGCCGCGGCGATCGAGTCCGGACAGGCCACGCAGATCCTGCAGCCGGTCACCGAGTTGGTGCGCAGGCACACCGACATCGCGTTCATCACGATCATGGCGCCGGATCGCACCCGGTACACGCACACCGATCCGTCCCAGATCGGCGGCGCCTACCTCGGCACCATCGATCCCGCACTCCGCGGCGAATCGTTCACCGAGGTCTACACCGGAACGCTCGGGCCGTCGATTCGCGCCGTCGCGCCGGTGCACGACGCCGACGGCCGGGTCATCGGCCTCGTCGCCGCCGGCATCCTGCAGCAGAGTCTGGCCGAGCGCTGGCGGGCGCAGTGGCCCATCATCGCCGCGGTAGGCCTTGGCGCCCTTGCTGTTTCACTGGTCGGCGTGTGGGGCATCCGCCGCCGCCTGCTGCGCCAGACCCGCGGCCTGCGCCCTGGCGAACTTCGGGTGATGTACGACCACCACGACGCGATTCTGCATTCGGTGTCCGAAGGCCTGATCGTGCTCGACGACAACGGGGTCGCCCTGGTCAACGACGAGGCGCGCCGACTGCTGTCGCTGCCCGCAGGGAACGTGGCGGCGTCGGATCTGCCGGAGTTCCTCCGTACCTACAACCCGGGCGCCCGCGACGAAATCCACGTCACCGACGACCGGGTGCTCGTGGTGAACCGTTCCCGTGTCGAGGACGGCTCCGATGCCGGCGGTTCCGAGGTGGTGACCGTCCGCGACCGTACCGAATTGCAGGGTGCGCTAGGGGAACTCACCTCGCTCAAGGTGCTCACCGATTCGTTGCGGTCGCAGGCGCACGAGGCGGCCAACAAACTGCACACCGTCGTGACGATGGTGGAGATGGGCCGGGCCCAGGAGGCCGTCACGTTCGCCACGGCCGAGCTGGAACTGTCCCAGCAACTGGTCGACCGGTTGTCGGCCGCGGTGGGCGAACCTGCGCTGGTGGCGCTGCTGCTCGGCAAGGCAGCACAGGCCGACGAGCGCGGCATCGAGTTGACCATCACCGAGGACACCGTCTTGCCCACCGGCACCGACGATCTGCTGCTGACCGGGCAGGAAATGGTCACCGTCGCGGGCAATCTCATCGACAACGCCATGGATGCCTGCGATCCGGAGAACCCGTGGGTGGAGGTGACCGTGAATCAGAATGACGACCGGCTGCTGATCCGGGTGGCCGACAGTGGCGAGGGGATGGACCCGGGGACCTTCGAGAGGGCGATGCGGCGGGGCTACTCGACGAAGTCCGGCGCCGACGCCGACCAGCACGGGCTGGGGCTGGCGCTGGTGGCGCAGGTGGTGAAACGCCATGACGGCCATCTCACCGCCGACGTGACGTACGGTTCGGTCGTGACGGTCACGGTGCCACGGCGATGATCAACGTGCTGATCGTCGAGGACGAGCCATTGATCGCCGAGGCCCATCAGACCTACCTGGGCCGCCTGGAAGGCTTTTCGGTGGTGGCCGTGGTCCACACGGCGCGCGACGCTATGCGCACGGCATCCGAGGCCGCAGCCGCGGAGACGCCGATCGACCTCGTCCTGCTCGATATCGGGTTGCCGGACGCCAGCGGAATCTCACTCGCGTCGGCCCTATCGGGTCTGCGGCCCGCACCGGACATCATCACGATCACCTCTGAGCGGGACCTGGAAATGGTGCGCGCCGCGGTCGGGCACGGGGCCCTCGCCTACCTGCTCAAGCCCTTCACCTTCGCCGCGTTCCGCGACCGCCTTGAGCGTTACCGGCGCTACCGGGACGCCCTGCCTGCCGGTACCGACGCAGCCAGCCAGGCCGAGGTCGACCGCGCACTCTCGGAGCTCCGCGTCGGCCCCGACCGGTCGGCGGCTCCCAAGGGCGGAGCCGCCGGTACAAACGACGAAATCGCGCGCGCGGTACGCGATTTCAGGGAGAACCCGGACGGCGTCACAGCGGACGAGGTGGCCAAGCAGGTGGGCGTGTCCCGGGTGACGGCGTGGCGCTACCTGGAGCGCCTGGCGGACGAGGGCACGGTTCGGCGGCATACCGATTACGGCAAGGCGGGACGGCCGAAGACGCGCTATCAGTGGCGCTGACGGGCGCCGCCGGCGAGCGTCCCGGTCAGACGGTGACGGGCTGCAGGGTCCGCGGCGCGTGCAGCGCGTGGGACACGCTCAGTGCGATCGGGTCGGTGACGAGGAACTGCGAATACATCGCCTCGATCGACGACTCCACCGAGAACACGCTGACCCCGCCGGCGTAGTCGGCGACGTACATCCGCGAGCCGTCCACCGACGGCGTGACACACGACGGCCGCGCATCCACCTTCAGCGAATCGACGCCATCCAGGCTCAGCGTGCACAGCACGACGACCCGGTCGAAGTCGACGACGTAGGCGCGCGTCTGGTCGGGACTGGTCACCAGCTGGGTGGGCGCGCCGCCGACGGTGACCATGTCGGTCGTCCTCATCGTCGCCAGATCGATCACGTGCACTGCGCCGCCCACCGCGCGGTCGGACGTCAGGACATAGGCCGCTCCGCCGGCGAGCCCGATGTCGCGGATAGGCGAACCGACCGGCACGACCCGAGCGGTCCTCGACGTCTCGGCATCGACGACGACGAGCTTGCTGCCGCGGGTGTCGGTGACGGCTACGTACAGCCGCTTACCCGAGGGGTCGACGCGCAGAGCGTCGATGTTGGCGGCCGGGCCCCGGCCGATCTCGATGGTGCCGACACGCTCGGCGGTGATGTCGATGACCGCGACGTCCACGCGGTCCTGGGTGGTCCTGCCCGCGTAGACGCGCTTGCCGTCCGCGCTCACCGTCAGTGCGGTGACTCCGGATGCCAGCGGGTAGGTCTTGAGAACGGTGCAGGTGTCGAGGTCGACGACGCACACGGCGTCGTGGCTGTCCCCGGCAACGCTGACATAGGCGCGGCCGTCGGACACGACCACCGCGGTCGGCTCGCCGCCGAGTGCGACGGTGTCCACGGGCGCCAGCGTGCCTGCGTCGACCACGGTCACGCTGTCGTGCGCGGCGTTGGCCAGCACCACCCTGCTGTCGGCGGCCGCGAGGTCGCCCACCGGACCGTGGGAGCCCGAGAACCGCTGCTCGAAGATGGCGTCACTCGGCAGAACGTTCACAGCCGACTCATCGGCCCCGTGGGACGCAGATTTATCGTCAGTCATCACATGCCCCTTGGGCATCAAAAAGTTTGCCATATTTCTCTGGTACCTCCGCCGGTACAACCTCTACCTGGCACTCGACTCCGGCCTTTACGGCATTGCCCCCCAGTTCGGGAGTGATCTGGATCGAGTGTAGCGACGCGAAATCAAGGTCACGACTACCGAATTCGCCCGATCGACGAAATTCGACGAAGGCTCTCAGGGCACACTTAAGAATAAAGTCGTTATGCTTTTGTTATCTTTCCCCAGCAATTGAGTGAACACCCCATGAACAGCGCGTTGAATTCCTCGGGCAACCGGAGCAAACCGGCTGAGCGCAAAAGTATTCGTATAGTTTTCTTAGCTTTGCCGAACGAACTGAGTGCCATATCACAGCGCGACACGACAGCAAACGCCGGAAATCCCCGAGGAGAAGGCGTCGGTGCGGGATCCGCCGGACCCGACCAACCGGCCACGGTCTTGGCGTGTGTTCGCTGGAACGGCTGACACGCGGACGCTGTCAGGCCGGCTTCGCGTCCCGCACCGAGGAGATCTCGGCCACCGGGATCAATCCCTCGGGGTCGCAGAGTTGGAGCACGCGCGACACCGCCGGGCTGGGGACCACGCACCAACTGACCTCTTCGCGAGCAAGATGTGCACTGATCGCGTACAGCGCCGATGCGCCGTCGAAAGCCAGAAAGTGCACCTCGGTGAGGTCGAGCACCAGAGCGGCACTGCCGCCGGCGGCTTCGCGGACGGTGTGGGCGAACGACTTGGCATTGCCCGCGTCCACTTCGCCGCACACCGACACCGTGGCCTGCCTGGTGGAACCACGGCCTTCGGTGCGGCACGCGAAGGCCAGCGACGTCGACGCGATGGTCAAGCGCCGGCAGTCGGCCGACCTGCTGCGGATGGACGTGAGTGTCATCGCAGGCCAATTTACCCGCGCACCGGCCAGGACAGTTCGCCTAGTTCGTCTATGTGTCAAATGGGCCGGTCACAGCGCCGACGACGGTGACCTCAGCCGGCCAGATTGTTCAGGGCGACATCCAGAGAGGAGAAGAGATCGATGTAGTCGGCGACGCCGGTGATCTTCAGCGGACGGCTGGTGGCCGGTCCGTCGGCGACCACGGCGAGCCTGATGGTGCCGGCAACCAGGTTCCGAGTCACCATCAGCACCTGCATTCCCGCCGATGCGAGGAAGTCCACGTCGGTCAGATCGATGATCAGACCCGCGGGCTTGCGCTCGATGACGGCGGCGATCACTTCCTGCAACTGTGGCGCCGTCAGCATGTCGACGGCACCGGCAGCTGCGACGACCACCACTCCGTTGACCTCGCGCTCGGTGAATTGCTGCTGCACGTCCTTGCCTCGTCTCATTGGATACATCCGGACCGGATTGGTCGCGGATCAGGTCGGGAGGCTGCAGTCTGAACCCGGCGCCGAAACTGTGGAAACCTCGTACAGATTATCGAAGTCTCCGACGTGCCGGTGCACGGACCGCTACTTCCGCCCCCTCCCGTGCACCTCGTCCACCGCGCAGCCGCGCAGCGAGGCCACGCCAATCGCGGGTTCTGCCCCGCGTGGCGGATAGCATCCGCACAGACATCCCACAGGAGGCTCCATGCGTGCCACTCGCACCCGGCTCTCGGTCCTGGCCGGCGGCGTCCTCGCAGCCGTCGCCGTGGTGGCCACTCCGGCCGCCCACGCCACCGAGGCAGACACCCAATTCCTGGCCGTGGTCACGGAACTGGGCCTGACGTTCGCAACCCCGGACGAGGCCGTCGAGGCGGGCAACAACGTCTGCGACATCGTCGCCGAGGGCAGCTCGAACAGCGTCAGCCCGGCCGCGATCCGAGCCGACATCATCAATTCGCTTCTCGGCGAGGGTGTCAACGAGGACCAGGCCACGAGGCTGATGGTCGGCGCGGTCAACGCGTACTGCCCGATCTACAACGGCGTCGTCGCCGGCTGAGCCACCTGCTGGTCCGCCGCGGCCTCGGGCATGCGGTCGGCAGTCATCCCCCCGAACGTCCGCGTGAGGTGTTTCGGGCCGTTAGCGTGACACTCACCAACCGGCCACGTCGCACCACACGCGGGAGGCATGAATGCGCGCTCGACGGTCAACGCACGACCACCACCGGAGAGCCGGGCGATGTCGGCCCGCAGCTGTGCTGGTGGCGCTGCTCGCGGCGCTGTTCGGAACCGGCATGCTGTCTCCTGCGACATCGTCGGCGCAGGAACCCACCTATGTGATCGCGACGGACACGACGTTCGCACCATTCGAATTCCAGGACGCCAGCGGCGATCTGGTCGGAATCGACATGGACCTGATCCGCGATATCGCCGAGGATCAGGGCTTCACCGTCGACATCAAGCCCCTCGGCTTCGATGCGGCGCTGCAGGCGGTGCAGGCCAACCAGGCCTCCGGTGTCATCGCCGGCATGTCCATCACCGACGAACGCAAGGCCGTATTCGACTTCTCCGACCCGTACTTCGAGTCGGGTGTGCAGATGGCGGTCCTCGACAGCAACGAGGACATCACGTCCTACGCCGACCTGAAAGGCCAGCGTGTCGCCGTCAAGAACGGCACGGAGGGCGCCGAGTTCGCCGCCTCCATCAAGGATCAATACGGATTCGAGATCGTCTCCTTCGCCGATTCGGCATCGATGTTCGAGGAGGTCAAGACCGGAAACTCGGTCGCGGTTTTCGAGGACTACCCGGTGCTGCTGTACGGCATCCAGCAGGGCAACGGCTTCAAGACCGTCACACCGAAGGAGCAGGGCTCGAGCTATGGGTTCGCCGTCAACAAAGGCCAGAACGCAGAGCTGCTCACGAAGTTCAACGAGGGCCTGAAGAACCTCAAGGCGTCCGGCCGCTACGACGAGATCATCGAGAGCTATCTGGGCGAGGCTGCCGCGGAGACCGACAACTCGTTCTTCGGGCTGCTCAAGAGCACCTTCCCCATCCTGCTCGAAGGCCTGCAGATGACGCTCATCCTGACGGTCGTGTCCATCGCGATCGCGCTGGTACTCGGGGTGCTCTTCGGGTTGTTCCGGGTGTCGCGGTCGATCTGGCTGCGTGCCATCGGCACCACCTACGTCGACATCTTCCGCGGCACACCACTTCTGGTTCAGGCGTTCTTCATCTACTTCGGCATCCCGTCAGCCCTCGAGTTCCAGATGACGGCGCTCACGGCCGGCATCATCACGCTGTCACTGAACGCCGGCGCGTACATGACCGAGATCGTGCGTGGCGGGATTCTGTCGGTCGACAAGGGCCAGATGGAGGCGTCCCGCAGTCTGGGTATCGGATACCTGCCGACCATGCGCAAAGTCATTCTGCCGCAGGCTATTCGGACCATGATCCCGTCGTATGTCAATCAGTTCGTCATCACGCTGAAGGACACGTCGATCCTGTCGGTCATCGGTATCGCCGAGCTGACGCAGACCGGCAGGCTGATCATCGCCCGCAACTACCAATCCTTCACGATGTGGCTCATCATCGGGATCATCTACTTCATCGTCATCATGGCATTGACCAAGCTCTCGGACCGGCTGGAAAAGAGGCTCGTGAAATGAACCAACTGGTAACCGAATCCGCGGCCGCCGAGCCCGCGGGCAAGGTGAAGATCCGTATCGACGGCCTGAAGAAGTCGTTCGGTGACCTTCTCGTCCTCGACGGCATCACCACGACGATCAGTCACGGCGAAGTGGTCTGCGTCATCGGTCCTTCCGGCTCGGGCAAGTCGACATTCCTGCGGTGCCTGAACAAATTGGAGGACATCTCCGGCGGCACGGTACTGGTCGACGAGTTCGACCTCACCGATCCCAAGGTGAACCTGGACAAGGTGCGCCAGCACATCGGAATGGTGTTCCAGCATTTCAACCTCTTCCCCCACATGACGGTCATCGAGAACGTGACGTTGGCGCCCCTGCTGACGAAGAAGATGACCAAGGAGGCGGCCGAGAAGAAGGCTCTGGAACTCCTCGACCAGGTCGGCCTCGCCGAGAAGGCGCACGTGAAACCCGCGACGCTGTCCGGCGGCCAGAAGCAGCGCGTAGCGATTGCACGGGCGCTGGCGATGAACCCGTCGATCATGTTGTTCGACGAAGCGACCAGCGCTCTGGATCCCGAGATGGTCGGGGATGTTCTCCAGGTCTTGCGGGACCTGGCCGAGGGTGGCATGACCATGGTCGTGGTGACCCACGAGATGGGGTTCGCCAGGGAGGTGGCCTCGCGGGTGCTCTTCATGGCGGACGGCAACATCGTCGAGGACGCTCCGCCCGCGGAGCTGTTTGACAACCCCAAGCACCCGCGTCTTCAAGACTTCCTGTCCAAAGTGCTTTAGCAGCGACGACAGCCCGGCCCGTGTTCTCCATGGAATCTCCACTTCAGCTCCAAGCGCCGCCGCCTGCGCGTCGCGACGATGGTCTCACCACGGTTTGCCGTGATCACGCCAGTGACACATCCATCCAAGGAGCTATCCCATGACCAAGTTTCTCGCCGCCGCCCTGATGCCGCTCGGTGCCGCACTGGCCCTCGCCTCACCGGCGCAGGCCGACACGGCTGCCAACACCATCAACGGGCTTCAGGCCCAGGGCTACAACGTCACCATCAGCCGGGTCGGCAACGGGCCACTGAACGAATGCACCGTGATCGGGGTGCGGACGTCACGGGCGCCCAATCAGTTCACCCTGATCGACGACGACGACCTCAACGTGTTCACCACCGCAGCGAAACCCAAGGCGACCGTTTCGCTGAACTGCGCCAACTGACCCGAGCCCGGACTGCGGGGTCCGCGGCTGCCGTCTAGGTTTGGGACCCGTGTCTGCAGCAGCGCCGCACTCCTCGTTCCCGCGAGGCATGGCGCTGCTCGTGGCCGGGGCGTTGTTCATGGAGATTCTGGACGCCACGATCATCGTCCCGGCGATCCCGGCCATCGCAGCGTCGTTCGGGGTCTCTGCGGTCGACGTGAACATCGCCATCTCGGCCTATCTGCTCACCGTCGCGGTGCTGATCCCGGCCAGCGGCTGGGTGGCCGACAGATTCGGGATCCGGCCGGTGTTCATCGCCGCGATCGCGATCTTCACGGTGGCGTCGGTGGGGTGCGCACTCAGCGTCTCGCTGCCGATGCTGGTCGCGATGCGCGTGCTGCAGGGGGTCGGCGGCGCGATGATGGTGCCGGTCGGCAGGCTCGCGGTCTTGAGGTTCAGCGCGAAATCAGACCTGGTGCGCGCCATCGCATTGCTCACCTGGCCGGCCCTGACCGCACCCGTGGTGGCTCCCGTGCTCGGCGGGGCCGTCGCGACGGTGGGGTCGTGGCGGTGGATCTTCTTCGTCAACATCCCGATCGGCGTCATCGGACTGTTGTTCGCGGTCAGACTGATTCGCGGCGGCCCGGCTCCGGCCACCACGCCGCTCGACTGGCGCGGTCTGCTTCTGGTCGGCACCGGAATCGCTACCGCACTGCTGGCCCTGGAGCACATCCGCGTCAGCGGTACCGACTGGACGCTGGTGGCCGGGGGCATCGTCGTCGCGGTCGGGCTGCTCACCGCCGCGCTCTGGTATCTGCGTCGTACCGGATCCCCGTTGGTCAGGCTCTCGGTGCTGAGGGTGCCCACGCTGCGCATCACGGTGTCGGGTGGATCGTTGTACCGACTCGTCATCACCGCGGTGCCGTTCCTGCTGCCACTGCTGTTCCAGCTTGAGTTCGGCTGGTCGCCCTTCTCCGCGGGGTTGATGGTGGCCGCGCTGTTCATCGGCAACCTGACGATCAAACCCACAACGACACCGCTCATGCGGCGATTCGGCATCAAACGGGTGCTGCTGGTCAACGCCGCGATCTCGGTGGCATGGTTCGGGGTGCTGGCCGCGCTGAATTCCGATACGCCGGTCGTGGTGATCGCGGCCGTCCTCTACGTCAGCGGCGCGCTGCGGTCGATCGGATTCACCGCCTACAACAGCCTGGCGTTCGCGGATGTCGACGGCGATCAGCTCACCCACGCGAATACGTTGAACGCCACCGTCCAGGAGCTGGCCGCCGGCCTGGGGATCGCGGTTGCCGCACTGCTTCTGACGGTGCTGGGGTCGTACCCACTGACGTTCCTCGTGCTCGGCGCAGTGCTGGCCTTGACCCTGGTGGAAACGCTGCGGCTGCCCGGCGACGCGGGCGCTCACGTCAGCAGACCGCGCTGAACATTCAATCTTCGCTGGCGTCAATCATTTTGAGATCGTGAGCGGCCGCACAGCCGGCGCCTAATACCACCACAGGCGCGACCAACACTGCGTTCCTACCGTCGTCCCGGTGCGGCAGCGCGCCTCACAGTGACGATGACGAATGGAGCAATCATGAAACTCACCCGCGCCGTGGGCACCTCGGCGGTGGCCGCCGGAATTGCTTTGGCGGGTCTGTTCTCCTCCGGTGCGGGAGTGGCCGGCGCCGACCCTGGTCGACCGTGCGGGCAGCCGGGCACCGCTGCGTGCCAGCCGGCACCGCAGCAGCAGCAGAACAACGACTGGCAGCGTCGCGACATCAACGCCGCTCGCCAGGACCACCAGCCGTTCATGCACGAAGGCCAACGGGTGCAGCCGCTGCCGGCAGGCAACGGAGACGGCTGGGGTTTCTGGTTCCTGGGCCGTTGGATTCGCCTGTAGCCCGCCCGGCCCACTGTGCGGACTCGCGAACGCCCCGGCGGACGCGAGTTCGCACAGTTCGCGCGCGCCTACCGGAAAACTCTCGACCCTGACTTTAGCCTTGGTCCCCGTGACCACCCTGCACGAGCCGTCGCTCGCGGAGCTGGACTTCGAGCCCGAAATCCAGTGCACCTGCCGCAAGTTCTGCGGTCCGCTGGCCCATCCCGCGCAGTGGTGGGTGACGCTGTCCTGCGGGTGTCCGTATCCGATGTGTCAGCGCGCGTTGCGAATCGCCAATGTCCGCTTGAAGGTCCGGCCACTGACGTGCCGCCACTGTGAGACGGCCCAGATCGCGATCAGGTCCGTCGTCGCCATCTGACGGCCCCCCGGGTCACTCCGAAGGGCGGCGGGACGCACCGATCTCGCTCTCCGGCGAATGATCGGTGTCGAGTTCCCGGTCATCGCTGTCGTGGACCACTGTGCTGCGCAGCACCGCGGGTCGACGGCGGTCGGGCAGAGCCAGCAGGATGCCACCGAATGCCAGCACGAGCGCCAGCGCGATGCCGCCGACCAGAGCCACAGGCGCGGACTGGAAGGTGTTCTCCAGCAGCATGTAGGCCCCGAACAACAGGAACAACGCCGCAGCGGTGATCTGGATCAGCCGTTCGGGGAGATGCTTGCCTGCAACGGCCCCGACCAGGATGGCCAGCCCGTCCGCGGCGACCATACCGATGGTCGAGCCGATCCAGACGCCGAGCCAGTTGTTGTCCGCGGCGAGGGTGATGGTCGCGAGCATGGTCTTGTCGCCGAGTTCGGCGAGCACGAACGCCGAGGTGACCACGAAGAATGCCGGTGCGGTGGCTTTGGCGGCTCGTGAGGCCTCCTCGTCGGAGAGGCTGTCACCGCGCAGTGTCCACAGCCCGAAGAAGATGAACATCGCGCCGGCGATGAGCCCGAGCAGATGCGTGGGCAGCGCCGCCCCGAGGTAGTGGCCGATCGCCACCGACAGGACGTGCACCGCGGTGGTCGCGACGGCGATCGCCGACAGCACCACCCACCACCGGTACCGAAGCGCGAACATCATCGCGACGAGCTGGGTCTTGTCCCCCAGCTCGGCGACGAAAATGACGGCGAAACTCAGCAGCAGTGCGGCGAACACCATAACCCCTCGGTGTCAGTGGCTGCCGTTCGGAGAATGTGGACACACCTCCGGCCGGCACCCCAAATGGTCTGTGCGGCCGAAGGTCTCGCCCACCGGTCAAAAAGGCCGGTTCGGACAACCGGGCCCGGCGGTGATCGCCGCTGAGCCAGTATGTCGATTGCCGATTGGGGGCTACTCCCCTTCGTTGCAACCACCGTACACGCCCGTCCGCGATACCCGCAACCCGGGCAGCGCCAAATAGGCTCTGGCGCAATAAGTTTGGGAACTACTCCCACCGAAGTTCGGGTATCCCAAATTCCTGCGTCGAGGGTCCTCATTCACCTGGCCAGGCAACCGCACCGGCGAAGTACACACATGCAGCCACAGCCAGGAGCAGGAACGTCACCGGAAACGCCAGGTTGTGAAACACCTTCGTCCGTACGTGCACGCCAACTGCCCCGATGAAGAACATCACCAGTCCGGTCGCGGCCGCCAGGCCCAGCCACGGTACTGCGAGGAGACCGAGAAGCAACCCGGCCGCTCCCGCAAGCTTCAGCGCCGCCAGGCGAGGGATCCACCGGGCGGGTACGCCCACCTCCGCCGAGTTCGCCAACACGAACCTGGCACGGCCGAGGTCCGCTATGGCGATGCCGGTGTTGGCGATCAGGCGTGCGACGGTCATCGCCGCAAGAAACGTCGTCGCTGGGCCGTTCATCGGCTCCCCGCCCTCGGTATGCTCGTCACGTTGCCTCCCGTGTCGATCGGTCAATTGCTCTCCTCACTCCTGACGATCAGAACGCGTGAAAGGTGACAGCCGGTGCTGCCGAATGACGCTGAATGACTTCGTGGCCGAACGCGGCCGCCTGATCTCCATCGCCCACCGGATCCTGGGATCGGTGCACGACGCCGAGGACGCGGTGCAGACGGCGTGGCTGCACGTCCAGGCGGCGTCCGACCGCGGGGTCGACAATGCGCCGGCGTGGCTGACCACCGTCGTCACCCGGGTGTGTCTGGACCAGTTGCGTGACCGTAGGCGCCGCGACATCCTGGCCCGACGGGCCGAGTCGGTGCCTGATGTCGAACTGGCGGCCGACGAGGAGATCCTGGTCCGCGAGGACGTCTCACGTGCACTGATGGTGCTCCTCGACCGGTTGACGGCACCGCAACGTGTTGCCTTCGTGCTGCACGACCTGTTCGCGGTGCCGTTCGATCACATCGCCGCGATCCTGGGTACAACGCCCGCCAACGCCAAGAAGCACGCGAGCCGGGCACGCGGCCGCGTGCGACCCGACCAGACTGCGGTGGCGCCCGGCGACGACGCGCAGCACCAGAAGGTCGTCTCGGCCTTCATGGACGCCGCCGCGGGCGGCGACATCGCGCGCATGGTCGAGTTGATGGCACCCGACTGCGTGCGGGTGGTCGACGACACCCTGGTTCCCGCCGGCACCCCGACCCGGGTGTCCGGCGCCGCCGCCGTCGCCGAGGAGACCCGGAACTTCGTCGACCGCATCCGGTCCAGCGAACCGATGCGCGTCAACGGGCGCACCGCCCGCGTCATCGCGCCCGGAGGACATGCCCTGGCCGTCGTCGACGTCGACACCCATGCGGGCGTCGTCACCGGCATCGCCATCCGGCCAGTGGCGGCGACCGACGTCCTGGAAGCGGCGGTGGATCAGGCCTGCGGGAAGTGCGACTTGTAGACCTGGCCGTGCACACCGACCGTGCGGTCGACCACCTGTGACACCGAGAAGTTCGCGGCGGCCGACAGGTAGGCGTACGCCGTTGCACGGTCCATACCGCGGTCGGTCTCCAGGAAATCCAGCGCGTTGACGACAGCACGCCTCATCGCGATGTCCAGATCGCTGCCCTGCCCGCCGATGGAGCCGTCCGGATCGGACAGCCCGATCGGCACCCACGCTTCGGCGGTCTCCGCGAACGGATAGCGGTAGGCGACCGACGGCGCATCCCCCGATCCCGGCTTGCACACCGAGAGCCGGTAGGTGCCGCGCAGGGAGCCTTCCATCGCCGTCAGGGCCACTTCGCCGTCACCCATAGCCATGTGCGGATCGCCGACGTAGAACAGCGCACCTTCGGCGAACACCGGCAGATAGAACGTGGCGCCCTCGCCGAGGAGTCGAATGTCGATGTTGCCGCCGCCGACGGTGGGCGGGATCGAGTTGGCCGTCGCCGACGTCGGATCGGTGTCCTGCGAAAACGCCACACCCATCATTCCCATGAACGGCTGAAGGGGGAACCGCACCTGGGCGTTGCCATAGGTCATGATCCCGTGGCCGTCCTCGACCGCGGTGAAGGTCGAGACGTTGCCATAGCGGGTGGGGTCGGCGTTCGGCCGGCCGTCGGTGTCGGCCGGCGGCATGACCTCCGCGAGCGCGATGCCCGCAGGTGCCGCCCCGTCAGCGGTGAGCCCCAGCGCCCCCTTGCCGTGCCTGCTCGACACCACCCCGTACGGCACCCGCGGAATCGCCTGGAGGATATCGATTTTCAGGACGTCACCGGGCTGGGCACCCTCGACGAACACCGGGCCGGTGACAATGTGGGGCCCGTCCTTGTCGAAATTTCTCGGGGTCCGGTTGTAGTCGGACGCGATCGCGATCGCGTCCTGGAGGATGTCGGATTCAGCGACACCCTGGCCGCCGAAATACTCGATGGGGTTGCGCCCCTGGTCTTCGAGAATGCCTTCGTGACTGACCGCGTCGAAGGTCACCGTTTGGCCCGAGGCCATCCGCATGACCGGCGCCGCGTGCACCGTCGGGACGTAACCCCACAGCACTTCGTCAGGCAGGGACTGTACGTAGTGGTCCCCGACAGGATCGCCGGCGCCCGGTTGCAGGATCGAAAAGCTCGAGGACGTCGCGGACGGCGACTGCGACGAGGGCGTTCCCGACGAACACGCCGAAGCCACCCCGGCAACACCCGCGCCCGCGCTGACGGCCGCGACGGCACGCATGAAATCCCTCCTACCCAGTCCGGTCCACAGAGCTTCGGCGGCTTGTCGGGCATCGGTCATGGAGGCACCTTCCAGTGGAAACAGTTACGCCAGAGGTGTTCCCACCGGGCATTTCCGTGGCGAAACCACTTCGATAACACCGTGTTGCCGCTTCCTCACAGGCGGCTGCCAGGATGCGGGTTTTCGAACCGTCGCCCTTCCCCGTTTGCGCGACGGCCAGCCACCCCGCCCCGCAACTCGGTTGTTGCCCACGCCAACGGTTTTCACCGATACTGCCTACAGGTGCGCGCGTACTGTCATAGTCAGCACCTGCGGCGTCGTGCCGCAACGGCGAGAGGACAGTCATGGAATCAACAGACCCACGCCCGTCGTCGCGACCTTTTCTCATCACCGCCCGGGTCTTCGCCGTCGCCACGGTGCTCGTCATCGTCGGCCTCTTCGGCACCGCAGGCGCGCTGGTTCAGGCGGGCGAGCTCAAAGAAGTCCACGGAGCGGCCGCGATCGTGCTCCACGTGGTCAGCGGCGGGCTCATGGTCGCGCTGGCGGGGCTGGCGTACAGCCGCCAGAGCGGGTGGTGGGCAGCCGTGGTCGCCGGCGTGGTGTTCGTCTACTCGTTCGTGCAGGCAGCCCTGGGCGAGGGGACCACCCTCGCCATCCATGTCCCGGGCTCACTGCTGATCGTGGCGGGAACCATCTGGCTCACCGGGTGGCTGTTCTCGTCCGCCGCAGCGGTCCCCGAAGGCGCCTCGCCAGGAGTTGACCCAACTCGGTGACCAGGCCCCGGCGGCGCCTCCACGTGCACGGGGTTTTATCGCGCACCAATCGGACAACCCCCACAGTGCACATTCGTCGACCTTGGAGGATCCATGGAACAGAGCACCAACTTCCCGCCGTCGACACCCGAGGACGCCACCAAGGCCAGCGATGAGCAGCGCGAGCTGCAGGAGAAGCTGGAACACGCAGACGACGACCCCGATGCCCCTGCACGGTCACAGACCTACCGTCAGATTCCCGACGAGAGCTGACGACCTCCGCGGCCTCCACTTCTCCTCGCGCCGCAGCAAATACCGCGTTAACCTTCCTTCCGCCGGATGAATTTGCCGACGCAAACGGTTTGAGAATTGTTTGCTCGCGTCCACAACATTCCGTCCGTATTCGCTCAACGGATAGTGAGCGATGCGCAACCGGTTCCCCCAGAACGTCGGTGCGCCAACCACTCACACGATCGAACAACGCGCTTTCGGCTGTCTCCCGGTAGAAACCAAACTGCAGCACACAGCCATCTTGACGTTGCAGTCAATACCGGGTGCGGCGTGCTGCAACTCCGCTTTCGCTGCGTCGCGCGGCATCGCCGCGCACTTCGTGGGCGATAACCCTCGGCGCAATTTCGGCAGGCGTCGATTGTTTTGCCGGGATCCGTCACGCAGATTTCGGACAATCAACGACGGAATTCTGACCGTGGGCGTAGCGTGACGCCGTCAGCAAACCAGTAGGGAGGTGCGCACATGCGCAGCACACTCATCGTCACCGCGGCCATAGCCGCCGCCGGCCTCGCCACCGCGCTGGCGGCACCGGCATTCGCGGACGAGACGGACGACATCTTCATCTCGGCGCTGCAGAGCGAGGGCATCCCGTTCTCCACCGCCGACAATGCCATCCAGCTGGCGGGGGCGGTCTGCGAGTACGCCGCCGCCGGTCAGGACCCCGCACAGATTGCAGTCGAGATCATGGGGCCCGCCGGCTGGAGCGCCGAGCAGAGCGGATTTTTCGTGGGGGCCGCCACCCAGTCGTATTGCCCCTAGCCGTCGCGGCACCGCCGCGCTGAACTCACCGAAACATCCTGCGCCCGAGGACGATTGCGAACGGTCTCAAACCCGCAGGGCGGTGAACGGCGCAAAAGGCAGAATTCGCAACACAAACCACAGTAGGACGACGGCAAGTGTCACCGGCGCCGCCCAGCGGTGGTGCTGCCACGAGACGATCGTGCGATCGACGACGCGTCCGTAGGTCCACAGCACGTAGGCCACGATCACGAACCCCAACGCCACCACTGCCAAGGCGTTGAAGTGGAGCGCGGACAGCACATCTCCATGCAGGAGCGAGTAGATCGCCCGCAGCGTGCCGCACCCGGGACAGTCAATGCCCAGAAGGGCTTTCGTGGGGCAGACTGGAAGAAAACCACCCGGGGTGGTGGGGTCTGCAATCCACACGACTGCGCATGCGCCCGCCGCCAGGGCACCCGTCATCAACGGGCCACCCAGGCGGGCCGGCGCACATTGCCGCAGCGGCAACGCGATCAATAGCTCGTCGACGTGTCCATGTCGAAGCTGACGGCGCCGAGGGCGAAGAGGATGGCGTAGATGATCCAGACCGCGACGGCGGCGACGACGCTCCAGATCGCCCACTTCTTCGCGGCGGCCGAGGATGCCTGCGCCTCGGCGACGCGCCCCTGCGCCCACAGCCCGTTGACCTGGCTCGCTTTGACGATCGACACGATGCCGAAGGGCAGACAGCAGAAGATCGTCGTCAGGATGCCGAGCACCAGATTCGAGCTCGGCTGCGGCCCCTGCGGTTGCTGCGGAGGATATCCTCCGCCGCCCGGAGGCGGCGGAGGCGGATAGTTTCCCGGCGGCGGTTGTGTCATGGTCGGCTCCCTCGAAGGCCACGTGCTCGGAAAAGCGAGCTAAGGGTATCGAAGAAAAGCCCAGTGCAAGGACCAAAAATCAAGATCGGTCCGGACAATCTCCGTGCTGCGGCACCGCGGCCGCCGATCGCCGCGCCGAATGACGGACCTCGATCTGCCATCACGTTGCTGGAACCGCACACCGCCGGGTCAGTGCGAGCGGGTCACCATCGGTAGTCGAGGAACTTCCCGTCGAACGTGACCACCACCCGGTCTCCGTCGGGATCCGCACGTCGGGCGATGTCGACCTTGAAGTTGATGGCACTCATGATGCCGTCGCCGAACTCTTCGTGGATCAGTTCCTTGAGCGCGGGCCCGTACACCGCGAGCGCCTCGTGAAATCGGTAGATCGTGGGATCGGAGGTCAATGCAGGCTCGATCCCCCGAGAAGGCTGTAGTTGCAGGCTCTCTGCAACCGCGCCGTCGAGATCGAGCAGGGCGCAGACCCGGTCGGCCTGCCCCGCCGACATCGGGTGCTGGCCGAGCAACGCGGCCACACACCACACGACGGGGGCCTCGATCTCCTCCGCGATCGCCGACCACGTGAGCTTCTTCCGGATCTTCGCGGCGACAACGAGTTCGGCTGCTTGGCTTTTCGCCATGATCGGTGTCATCGCGCGCTCCCGTTCGTCGCCAGTGCGCGCTCGTCGGCGCGCTCGCCGGAGGGCTCCGCGATGAACCTGGTGTCGCCGGTACGGGCGTGGGTGGCGAACAGCGTGACGCCGACGAACGCCAGACCGCCGACGAGGTTTCCGACAACCGTCGGGATCTCGTTCCAGAGAAGGTAATCGGCGATCGAGAAGTCACCGCCGAGCATCAGGCCGGAGGGGAACAGGAACATATTCACGATCGAATGCTCGAAACCCATGTAGAAGAACAACATGATCGGCATCCACATCGCGATCACCTTGCCCGACACGCTTGTCGACATCATCGCGGCGACCACGCCGGTGGAGACCATCCAGTTGCACAGCACTCCGCGGATGAACAGCGTCAGCATGCCCGCAGCTCCGTGTTCGGCGTAACCCACGGTGCGGCTGTGTCCGATCTCGCCGAGCCGCTGTCCGACCTCGTTGGGATCGACGCTGAAGCCGAAGGTGAACACCACCGCCATCATCAGCGCGACCACGATCGCGCCGGCGAAATTGCCGACGAAGACCAGCCCCCAGTTGCGCATCATCGAACGGACGGTGACGCCCCGGCGTTTGTCGAGCAGGGCCAGCGGGACCAACGTGAACACCCCGGTCAACAGATCGAAGCCGAGAAGATAGAGCAGGCAGAAGCCGACGGGAAACAGCACCGCGCCCAAGAGCGCGTTTCCGGTCTGCACCGTGATCGTCACCGCGAACGCCGCGGCGAGCGCCAGGATGGCACCCGCCATGAAGGCGCGGATCAGGGTGTCCCGGGTGGACATGAGGGCTTTCGCTTCGCCGGCGTCGATCATCTTGCCGACAAAGTCGCGAGGACTGACGTAGGACATGAGTGAACCTTCCGAGTGTGGGCGACCTCCCGCAGAGTTCCCGTTGCGTATTGCCGATTGGCAACAAGGTCGATGCGCGTGTGTTGCCTCCTGCTCACAGGGACGGCACGCCGCTGTGAGGGCGCCCCTGCTGTGACCTGCGCAACTGTGAAGCCGTGTCAGGCTTTGCCTTGGTCCCACCTACAGTCGCTGACAACGCCGGACGCGTTCGCGAGCAAGGAGTCCCGACTGTGAGCAGCACGCCCCATGACTATCCGCAGATGGCCGCGCAGCGCGGTCGCGTCGAACCCTCCCCGCGGCGGGTCCGGGGCTTCATCGGCCGACATCTGGTTTTCGACACCACTGCGGCCAGATACGTGTGGGAGGTGCCGTACTACCCGCAGTACTACATCCCGCTCTCCGATGTGACGCCGGGCGTGCTGAGCGACGACGAGCACCCGCAACGAGTGCAGTTCGGTCCGACCCGCATCTTCTCGCTGGTCACCGATTCCGGAACGGTTGCGGCGGCTGCACGGGTGTTCGACGCCGGGGACAGCGCGGTCGCCGGGTTGGTCAGGTTCGAGTGGGACGCGGTGGACTGGTTCGAGGAGGACGAGCCGATCTTCGGGCATCCGCGCAACCCGTATACCCGCGTCGACGCGCTGCGCTCTCATCAGCACGTCACCGTCGCACTCGGCGGCGTGACGCTCGCCGACACCGTCAGTCCCGTCCTGTTGTTCGAAACCGGTTTGCCGACAAGGTATTACATCGACCGAACCGACGTCGCCTTCGACCACATGGAGCGGTCAGACACGCAGACCCTCTGCCCGTACAAGGGGGTGACGTCGGGCTACTGGTCCGTGCGTCTCGGCGACGCGGTCCATGCGGACCTCGCGTGGAGCTATGAGGCGCCACTGCTCGCCGTCGCACCGATCGCCAATCTGGTGGCGTTCTACAACGAGAAGGTCGACATCACCGTCGACGGCGTCCCGCTGGCGCGGCCCAAGACCCACTTCGGCTGACCGCTACCTGCGGTCGGTGATGTCGGCGTACTCAGGGTTCTTGTCGATGTACTCGGCAACCATCCAGCAGGTCGGCACGATACGCAGTCCTTCGGCCCGCGTGGCCCGCAGCGCTTCGGCCACCAGAATCGTTGCCAGGCCGCGTCCCTGGTACTGCGGCGAGACCTCGGTATGCGGGAACACTCGGCGGCCGTCGCCGTCGTGGTAGTCGGCGAGTCCGACGGTGCGGCCCTCGACCTCGATGAGGAACCGTCCGGGTTCGTGGGTCACGGTGGTCGCGGCACCGGTGCGATCGGGAGGCGTCTCGGAGCTCATCCCACCCACGATAGTGACGATCAGCCCAGTTGCTTGTGGAAGTAGACCCGCTCGAACCCGTCCTCGGAGCGCCGGTCGACCTCCTGGTAACCGATGAGGCGATAGAAGGTGAGGTTCTCGGTCATCGCCGCGTTGGTGTAGAGGCGCATCTGGGCCAGGCCGCGTGTGCGTGCGATGTGTTCGGCGTGGGCCAGCAGGGTCCTTCCGTATCCGCGTCCCTGGGCGTCAGGGGCCACCGCCACATTCTCGATCAGGAGGTGGTCGGCATGGGCGACGACGATCAGCACCCCGACCAGGACGTGCTCGTCGACCAGCACGTGGGCGTGGTCCGTGTGCGCGACCACCTGGTGGTAGTCGACTGTCATCGGAGCGGGGCGCCGGCCGATGCGCGGCAGGTAGCGGGCGTAGGCGGCGTCGACGATGGCGCCTATGTCGGCGACGTCATCGACCGTTGCGGCCCGGACGGAGGGCAGTGCGCTCACGGGCCGCCTGCCTACTGCTTGTAGTACTTGTACCAGGACATGATGTACAGACCCATCGCCGATACCAGCGCGATCAGGACCCACAGCACGATCGCCTGATCGATCCACGCCCCGGGCGGCGGTGCACCCGGCAGGATATTGCGCAGCGGGACGACCGCGAACAGCATGGCGGCGAACCACGTACACAGCGGCGGCAGGAATTGCCTTCTGCCTCGCAGGGTTTCGATCGCCACCAGCATGGCCATCGCAGGTAGCGCGATGAGTACGAGGCAGATGCCCAGGTCGAAGGCCAACGTGCCGCGGTGGCGGCTGAGCTCAATGATCGACGCCGGTGGATCCGAGTCGGTGGTCTGGATGTGGACGTTCCAGCCCTCGATGCCGCCGCTGACCCGGATGTCGGCCGGCTCCAGTGTGCGGCTGTCGCCCGAACCGATGAGCGCGTCGGCGGTCAGCGGCTTGGTGTTGTACGTGTCGAACGGCCAGTAGTCCGCGTCCCCGTCGGCCTCGACAGTCGCGTCGATGCTGGCCGGGGTCTGGCCCTTGGGGAACTTCAGCTCACCCAGATCGACCCACGGGTAGATGCGGACGGCGATATCGGTGGTGAGCACCCCCAGTTCGGGGTCGATGTATCGCTCCGGCGCGATGAGCAGGACCGAGACCTCGAGTTCATTGGTTGCGGTGTGCACCGTTCCCATGTCGATCGACACGACGGGCTGGTCCGCCGGAGTCGGATCGAACGGCTCCAGTGAAGCGTACGAGCTACTGACCCACCAGTATCCGACGAGCGAGGCGACATAGATCAGCCCGACGATGGCGAGGCTGGAGGTGATGCGGAGCCGCGTACGGAGCGGGCGTCGATCGGACACCGTGCAGATGCTAATGCTCAGAAAGGGCACTCGCCGGTACGCCAGATCGTGTGTCTGGTTTTCGGAGTCAGCCGTTCGACCAGATGGCCTGTGCCGAGGGTTGTTCGGCGCCGACGAGTTCGACCGCGTCGCCCACATCGACGGTGACGACGTCCTCCTGCTGCTGGGCGACGAATGGGAGCTGGAGCAGGCCGTGGAAGTCGTTGGTCTGGACGAAGGTGTGCGCTCGGGCGAACAGCGGCTGGACGTCGAACACCCGCACGCGCAGCTTCTCCCGGCGGAGTCTGCCGAGCTCTCTGCCTGACTCCGGATCGGTGACCACTCGCACGGCACCGGAGTGCACCGCGAAGATCATGCCGGATACCACCCCGGCTTCTGCACCCCGGTTGATCACCAGCGTGTAGTCGTCTTCGATGAGCGCGACCTGTCCCGTCACCGCCCGCTCGGTCATGACGCCGCCAGCGAGTTGCTCTCCGGCAGAGTAGATCTCGATGCCGGGCCGGCCTGAATGCGGGGCCGCAGCCCGTAGTCGTCTACCGAGACGGGCTCGTCGATGTGGCTGGCGGTGTCCTGCTCGGTGCCCAGTGCGAGTTCGACAGCGGTCTTGGCCTGGAAGAGGGCGATGACTGCCTGTTGGTGCCGTTCTGAGCCGAAGGAGTTGAGCGCCAACGTGAGCTTCTTGTCGACGTAGGCGACCGACCGCTCAAGCTCCGAGGTTTCCGCCGCGGCGTGGCCCCGGTCGTCCGCCTGTTCCGCGTCGTGTCGGCCGAACCAGCGGTGCCCGAGTGCTCCGACGGCGATCGAGCACACAGGTACCACCACGATGGCGCACAGCAGACCGGCGGTGCCCGACAGGGCGATCGACCCGACAACGCCCAGGAGCATCAGCACGCCGCAGAGGGAGAGTGCTTGGAGCGCCGGGGGAACCTGATCGATCGCGCGCCAGATCTGCCTGACGACTCCCCCGCCGTACCGCGCGACCGCTGCGATGGCCTTGGCGACGCCGATGACGGCCTTGGTCGCAGCTCGCCCCACTGTGTCGACGTGCTCACGGGTGATCGGGGATTTCGGCATCGTCCACGACTGCCGCGGTGTCGTGGGCACCGGCGCGACGGTGGGCTCGGCCTGCGGGGCCGGCGCCGTCGGCTGCTGGCCCGGCGACTGCGCTGCTTCATTCCCATTGATCACATCTGCATCAGAAGCCACTTTCGTATCATCCCCGACGACGGGCGATCATGGAGCCTGGCGCGCCGAGGCACGGACGCCGGGTGCGCAACCGCTGCGCATGACGTGGGCTGAGAGTGCAGGATGACCCGCCCGTGATTGTGGCGGCGAGCGTGCGATGCAACCTGGCGACGACCGTGACGGGTAGGTGCGGCCCGAACGGGCTGCCCACACCGGTCATCGGCTGTCGATCACTTGTCTTCTTCGTCGGATGTACTCAGCGCGCGGTCCGCTGTTCGAATCAGGTTGCGATTGAATTGGTACTGCGCTGCGACGAGCTTTTCCGCCAACTCGATCGCGGCGTCCACCAGCTTGGTGCGCAGTGGCTGCATCGCCTCTGGCAACGCGTCGTTGACCGTGCGCCGGAAAGTCCGGACCGCCTCTGCCGCGGCATGCTGGCCCATGGTCGCCGATTCGCGCACCTCGTCGAGCAGGGCCGCCGAAGACGTTGTTTCCGTCTGCTTCTCAGATACTTCTGTCATGGTCGTTCCTTTCTGTGTGTAGATGGCTTCGCGACACCAAAGGTATGGCGCGCGCGTGGACTGGACTATGGACGAAGGTCCCCACTTCATGGCAACAAGCGCTTCGCTCACACTCCGACGCGCCATCGCCCACCACTTGGCTGAAGATACGAACCGCGCCGTGCCGGCCCGCGGAAATCGCGCGCCCTCCCGCGTCGCCGCGACCCGCTTTACGCGTCGATGAGCCCCGACTGGACGAGCGCAGAGTCGACGAACCGCTGCACGGGCCGGGACTCGAAGAACCCGGTGTGGCCACCCTGGTACCAGACGATCTCGGGTCGCCCCCAGTGTTCCCAGAGACGCACGACCTGTTCGCGGGGGTGCACGAGTTGATCGGCCACCCCTGCATAGATGAAGCGGCCCCTGTCGGGCACCCGAGGACTGAGCGACAATGGCGACACCATCCGCCCGAGCGGTTCGGCCAACGTCACCGTTTCGCGGCGCGGATCGCTGCGGCCGATACCTGCGTGGCGGCTCAGCAGGCCGGTCAGATCGGCGACCGGCACGCCCAGGATTGCGACGGTGAGACCGTCCTCGACACTGGCCACCAACGACGACACGTAGCCACCGAGAGAGATGCTGTTCAACCCGATCCGAGCATCGTTCTGCTGCAGCCGAATCCACGACAGCAGTCGCCGCACATCCCACACCGCCTGCGCGGCGGCATGGACGTTGTCGAGCACGTCCTCGCCGGGAAACGCGGCTCCCTTGGGCAGGCCGGCCCCTCGCGGCCCGTGCAACGGGAGAACCGGAAGGACGACATTGAGACCGAGATCCTCGTGAAGATGCCACGCGCGGACCAGCGTGAGGTCCAGAAAACCCCGTCCCATGAGTGCGCCGTGCACGCACACCAACCACGGCCTCGGGCTCCGGTGGCGCAGGAGCAGAGCATATTCGCGGCGGTTGGCGGCGTACCCCATCCATCGATCGCGGCCAGGTTCTCCCACCGCGGGCTCGTAGCCGCTGTCGAAGACCAGACGCTCGAACGAGCGCCCGCGCACCTTCACCGGCCGGACCGTCACATCGGTCAACGGTGGCGGCGCCGCGAAGAACTGCTCCGGTGTGTCCAGATATCCACGCGCTCCGTAGAACTCGATGGCTTGTTGCACTTCCTGACTGATCCGTTGGAACACCTGCGTGTCGCTGAGGGGGCGAATCAGTCGGAAGCCGGTGAGCACGATCTCGTCACGCAGTGCCTGCACCGCCAGCGCGAGGGTGGGCCGCGCCAGCGGAAGTTCGGCCCGTTCGGCGTCGAGATAGTCCCGCCAGGATCGCGCGTAGAAACCACCCGCGCGTCGGAGGGGCCGGACGACGTAGTCGAGCGCACCGGGTCCGCGGTTCGCGGACGGAGGTGGAACCGCCAGCGCACCATCGTCGCTGCCAGTGGCTGCCATGGTGGGCGACGCTAGTTCCGCTGCGGTGGCCGAGCATAGGGACTTAGGTCCTGCTCGCGGCGGTCGGTGGACACTTGTGAGACTTCGCCGACGAGGGTCACGCTGTCGCTGTACCGATCGGTTCGAAGTGTTGGGGGGTCTGGCGATGGACCCGCTGGAACCACTGGATGCGGCGATGATCACGGCGGATCTGCTGTCTGATCCGCTGCATGCTGCCGCCCTCCTGATCATGTCTGCACCGCCGGGTGCCGGGCCCGGGTACGTGGACGGCCTGTACCGCGATGCGCTGAGCCACCACGGCGCACTGGACCCGCGCTTTCGCCGACATCCGCACGCCGGTGTGGACACGGGCGGCATCTGGGTGTGGCAGACCGACGAGACCATCGACATGAGCCGACATATCCTGCGCCGCACACTGCCCGCCGGTGCCGATTAGGAGGCGCTGTGGGAACTCATCAGCGAACTGCACTCCGACCCTCTCAGCAGATCGCGACCCATGTGGCTGGCCGTCCTCATCGACGGCCTGGCCGATGGCCGCTTTGCCATGTACATCAAGGTCCATCACACCGTGATCGACGGCGTCGCAGGATTGAAGATGATCGGCGACGCGTTGAGCACCGACCCGGACCGCAGGTCGATGCCTCCGATCTATGCTGCCGCACCGGCGCACACCGACGAGCGGGGCGCCAGGGCGCACGGACTGCTGACCAGCCCGCTGTCCGCCCTGCGGGCCGCGTTCTCCGGTGTCGTGTCCGGTCTCGGGCTCGCCGGGCGGGTGTCGCTCGGCCAGGTGTCCGACGTGGCAGCCAGCCTGGTGACAGGCACTGCGGTGCCGCCCGTCGGTGCGCCCTACACCCGCTTCAACGGTCGGATCGGACACGACCGCCTGTGCACTGGCGCCTCCTGGCCGAAGGCACGGATACGGGCCGTGCAGAAGACCTTCGGGGTCACGGCCAACGATGTGCTGACCACCGTGGTGGCCGGAGCGCTGCGGGATTGGCTTCTGCAGCACGCGGAACTGCCGAAGAAGTCTCTGGTGGCGATCTGCCCCGTGACGGTGCGGAGCCGCGGTCGAAATGCCGACGAGGACAGGCACGGAAATCTGTTCGGCCTTCAATTGTGCTCTCTCGGTACCCATCTGGCCGACCCTGCCGAGCGTCTGTTCTACATCCACCGAGCCATGTCCCGGGCCAAACACCAGGTGAAGAGCCTCGGCGCCGACGCGACATTGGTCCTTCTTGCGCTGAGCATCGCGCCGACGGTGCTTTTGCCGGCACTCCCCTTCGCTCCCCGGTTTCGGAGAGGCTACAACGTGTCGCTGTCCAGCGTCCCAGGACCGGAGCACGAGATGTACTGGAATGGAGCACATCTCGACGAGATCTACCCGGTGTCGGTGGCGATTGCCGGACAGGCTCTGAACGTGACCATCTGTTCCTACGCCCAGCGGGTGACCATCGGCTACGTATCCGGTCGCACCATCATGCCGGACATCGGATCACTGGTCGAGCTCACAGAGCGGTCACTGAGCGCTCTGGAGAACTCGTCGGCCCCGGCGTCGTGATGCCGCCACCGCGAATCACCAGTGAGGAGACCAATACATGGGCATCTACGCGGTGACCGGATCGGCTTCCGGCATGGGTCGAGCCGTCGCAGAGAAGTTGCGCCGGGACGGTCACACCGTCGTGGGTGTGGACGTCAAGGACGCCGACATCGTCGCGGATCTGTCCGACGTCCAGGGACGCCGGGCAGCCGCCGACGCCGTGCGGAGGGCATCGAAGGGCAGCCTCGACGGCGCCGTTCTGGCGGCCGGGCTGGGCCCTGGCCCGGGGCGCGATCGGCCGCGGCTGATCGCGCAGGTCAACTATTTCGGCGTCGTCGACCTGCTCGAGGCGTGGCAACCCCTCCTCGCTGCCGCCGACGGCGCGAAAGTGGTCGTGTTCTCCAGTAACTCGACGACGACGACACCTGCGGTGCCCGCCCGTGCCGTGCGCGCTTTCCTGGCGCACGACGCCGAGAAGGCGGTGCGCGCCGTCAGGCTCTTCGGGGGCAGTGCGTCGGTGATGGCCTACGCCGCGTCCAAGATCGCCGTGAGCCGCTGGGTGCGCCGAGAAGCAGTCGGCAGCGGGTGGGCCGGCGCCGGGATACGGCTGAACGCGCTGGCGCCGGGAGCCATCATGACACCGCTGCTGCAGGAACAGCTCTCAGACGGCAGGCGTGCGAAACTCGTGCGGTCCTTCCCCGTTCCGACAGGCGCGTTCGGCGATGCCGACCAGCTGGCCGAATGGGTACTGTTCATGCTGTCCGACGCCGCGGACTTCCTCTGTGGGAGCGTCATATTCGTCGACGGCGGCACGGATGCGTACTTCCGCGCCGACGACTGGCCCAAACCGGTGCCGGTGCATCGGCTGCTGCCGTACTGGAGGCGTTTCCGGGCCGGCGCCGGGCGTCAATGACCGGGGGATGCGGCACGTGTCTGGCACCTTCCGGACACGTGCCGCAACGATGTGAGCAGCCAAGCCCTCGGACGGCCCGGGGTCACCCCTCGATCAGCAGGCGCACCGCCGGGGACCGCCGGGACACCAGCGAGATGACCGACCGCGGCTGGAACTCGGTCACGGTGGGGACGACCGCGGTGCCGATCACCACACCGCTGGCAGGACCCTTCGGGGTCTCGAGGTTCAGGGTCTGCCCGGGCTCGCCATAGATGCCGTCACAGTCGGCACCCGCGCAGGCACCGGTCGACGGATCGATGCGGCCCGCGAAGATGTCGTTGACCCAACCGGCGATGAGCGTCTGTGCGGCAGCCTGGTTCTGCTCCGTCGGGAAGCCCTGGTACAGGTGCGAGACGAGCTGAATGAGCCAGCTTCCGCCCTGCATGGAATCCAGGTGTTGGCCGCCGTCGAGGACCACCCCGTTGAAGTGCCCGGGCCGGTGCTCGTTGAGGGCCGCGTCCACCCGGCGCGGGTCGGGGTCCTTCGGAGCCCCCAGTTCGAACACCGGGATGTACGCGTCCAGGCCGTCGAGTTTGTCCAGTGCCACAGGAAGCACATTTCCGGGAGGAGCTCCGTCGAGCAGGACGATCCCGGCCAGCTGATTGGTGCCACCACTGGCGGTGACCTTGTCGGCGTAGTACCCCGCTGCTCCCGCGGCGACTCCGGCACCCAGGGAGTGCCCGACCAGGGTGAACCTGTCCGGCAGCGCGGCGTCGCGGCCGTACTTCCTGGCGAAGCCGGCGGCCACCGCACTGGCGGTCAGCGCGTCCCGGTCTCCGAGGAAGAGGTCGGCGGTGGCGCGGTACACCTGGTCGTCACCGAGCCAGAAACCGTCGCGGACATAGCGATTCGACGACAACGTCGGGGCGACGACGATGCTGTTGGTACGTTCGGCCAGCCAGGCCGCGGTGTAGCTGTACATCGGGCCGATGCCGAGGTAGCCGTGCTGCAGGTAGATGATGCGCTGCGGCAGTTCGGTGCCCTCCGGGTAGTACCAGTCGGCGCGGATGGTGTGGCCCTCGGCGATCTCCAGCCGCGAGCTGCGGACGGTGACATGGCTGCCGGGCGGCACCACCGGCGGCCCGGAGACGAATCGGACGGCCGCGCCGATGATCTCCATGACCAACGACTGGACGATGTCTTGGAATGTTCGCGGCTGCGCGGCAGCGAGTGTGGCCGGAGCGGTGACCGTCGTCGAAACTTGCTGCGCCGCAGCAGTGTCGACAGCTGCTCCCGTCTTGGTGGCCGTGCCGGTCGACATGATCGGGGAGTCGGTGTTTGCGCCTGGGCCGGCGGCAGGCTCGGCCTCCGCGGATCCCGGCGCAACCGGGGTGACCTCGATCTGCTCTTGCGGCTCGGTGACATCGGGGTCGACGGCTGGGACGCCCTCCGAATTCGGGGACGAGTTGTCGGCGCCGGGCTCGGGTGCAGTATCCGAGTCCGGGTCGTCGACGTCTGCACCCGACGGATCGGCGGTCTCCTCGGTCTCGGCATCGTCGCCGACGTCGGTGGCGGTGTCCGTGCCGTCCGCGTCGTCCTGATTGCCGTCGCCGGCGTCGTCGGAGGCGTCGTCGGTGTCGGAGGCGTCGTCGGTGTCGGAGGCGTTGCCATGACTCGGCCCCCTTGTCTTGGTGTTCTCCCCTGCGGTGTCATCGTCGCGGCGGGGGCCGCGATCGGCGCTGTCAGACGTACTGGCGCTGGCGGAACCCGAGGTGTCCGATCCGGTATCCGCGCTCGCGGTGTCGACTCCGGCGATCAGCGCGGCAGACACCCCTGCCGCAACGACGCTCGCACCCATCCACGCTGACAGTTGTGCCATCGGTCTCCCAATCTAGAATTTTGACGGCCGTCAATATCGGCCGCGGCTCACCGTAGAGCATCGTCGGGCTCCGCTGGACAGATTTTGAGATCTGGTCATTTTTGTTCCACGGTTTGTCGCGCGCGGCCCCCACTGAACAGCGCCGGAAGGATCACAGGCGGTACATCTCCCGCGCCATGGCCGCGTTCTCGAAATAGTCCGGTCGACGCCGCGCCGTCCGGCGTCGCTCAGCCCGGGCGTCGCAGCGCCGTGCCCACCAGAGGCGGAGGGCACTGCGCGGCCGCGCGGCCGACGACGCAGCCGCGGTGCCCAGCATCACCTCCGCGACAGCGATGACGACGATGTCGTCTGAGGTCCGAGGCGTCGCGTCCTCGGCGCCGCGGACAGCGGAAGGCATTGTGCAGGCGTGTTCTGTCATGCCGACGAGCATCGTCAGCGGTGCACTCACAAACTTGGAGTGAAGGTAGAGATCGGGTGGAGATCGTCGGCTGCTACCTGGCCGGCGCCGCTCGTGACTTGCGCACCGGAATCACGCTGTTGGTCGGCGCGGCACGATCATCGTCGGGACCGGAGCATGCCGCAGGATCTTAGCCGCGGCCGAGCCGAGGAACACCTGGGCAACTTGTCCGGCCGCGCCGGACCCCAGGACCAGGACGTCGCCTTCCGCCCACTCGATGGCCTCCACCGCATCGCGCCACGTCGCCCCCTCGCCGATGGTCACCTCGGCATCGAGGGTGTCGATTCCCGAACGCAGCTGCTCCAACTGCGCCGCAATCCCGTCCTGTGTGCGCTGCGCCCACTGCTTGACCACGAGGTCTTCGTTCTCCGGTTCGATGGCGCCGCTGAACATGGCCACGGGCCGCACGGTGAACGACGCGATGCGCAGTCGCGCCGACCATCGTTGCGCCAGTTCGGCACACGTGGCGACAAGCCCGACCGCGTCCGCGTGTCCACCGTAGGCAACCGTCAACCGCTCGATCTTGCCGCTCTGCGCCGGATAACCGCGCGGCGCAATGGCCACCGGAACCGCCGCGGTGTGCACGAGCCGATCGGTCACGCTGCCGAGCGCGATCCTGCCGAGTAAACCGGACGACGACGATCCGACGACGACGACGTCTGCGTGCATCTCCGCCGCCAGGTCGGTCAATCCCACGGGCACAGAGGGCGCCTGGTGCACCAGTGGCCAGACATCGACATCGTCGGGAAGCTGGTCGACCATCTGCTGGACAGACTTCTGCGCCTGCTCGGCAAGGTAACTCAGGTATTCGTTCTCGTAAGGATCCGGCTTCCGCGGCCATGGCCGCTCGACGATGGCCGCCGCGATGATCCGGTCTCCGGTGCACCGCGACAGCTGGGCCGCCAGGTGCAGCGGCGCCGGGCCGTGCCCGCTGGCGCTGAAGCCCGCGATGATCGTCATCGTCACACCCCCCTGCCCGCAACGGATTTCGCGACGACATGGGTCACCGGAATCGTGAACTGAGCGCGAGCCCGTTCCACGAGGTCGAAGCGCTGCCATGCCGAGAACTCCGGCGGCAGCGTCGAGATCACGATCTGGTCCGGGCCGAACTTCTCGACCGCGCTCGCCAGAGCCCGTAGCGGTCGTTCGTCACCCAATTCGCCTTCCGCTGAACCACTGTCGGACCGCAATGCAGCCAGCGTGGTTTCGAGCCTCTCGGTCGCGGCCTGTTCCGTGGCTTCCGAGACATCTCGCGGACCGTGTGTGGCCGCGGCACCGGTGTCGACCGGGCTGCGGGGGACCACCACCAGATACTCGGTCTCCTTGTCGACCCCGATCTGGTTGAGCTCGGCGAGCAGTTCGTCAGAATCGACAGTCTGATTGGCCAGCACCAGCACACGGTGCGGCGTGCCGGTCGGTTTGTCATCATCGCGCGTCGGCCGTTTCTTCACGAACCACTTGTTGGCGACGAAGAGCAGCAGCACCACCGCCCACGACAACAGGCTGAGCACCAGCTGGGACCGCAGCTCGGTGTCAATGAACATCTGCACCAGGATCGCGACGATTCCCAGCGCGGTGAGGATCGACAGCACGGGGAACAGCCACATCTTCACTCGCAGTTCGGAATCCGGTGTGCGGTATCGCAGCACGATTTGAGATATGGAGATCAGGAGGTAGACGAAGAGGATGATCGCGCCGCTGGAGTTCAACAGGAACGCAAAGATGGTGTCCGGCGACACCGCCGCGGCGATGACGCAGAGGAAGCCGATGACCGACGACGCCAGGATCGCGTTGGCCGGCACGCCACGACGGGTGACCTTGACCAGAGCCGGCGGCGCCTCACGGCGGGCGGCGAGCACGAAGAGCATCCGCGACGCGGTGTACATGCCCGAGTTGAGGCAGCTCAGCACCGCGGTCAACACGACCGCGTTCATGATGTGGTCGGCATACGGGATGCCCATCTCGGTGAAGGCGGCGACGAACGGCGATGCGGCCACCCCTTCGTCGTCCCACGGCAAGATGGTCACCAGCAGCAGCACGGCGCCGACGTAGAACACCAGGATGCGCAGGATCACGGAGTTGGCGGCTTTGGCGACGGCCCTCTCCGGATCGGAGGACTCGGCGGCGGCGATGGTCGCGATCTCCGCGCCGACCATCGAGAAGATCACAGTCACGATGCCGACGGTGATCACACTGAAGCCCAACGGCATGAACCCGCCGTGACTGGTGAGGTTCGAGAAGTCCGCAGATTTACCCGGCCACAGCCCGAAGACGAATGCGGCGCCGAGTGCGATGAAGGCGATGATCGCCGCGACCTTGATTCCCGCGAACCAGAACTCGAACTCGCCGTAGGACGCCACGGAGAACAGGTTGGTGGCCGTCATCAGCACCATGAAGATCAACGCGGACAACCACAGCGGAACGTCAAACCAGTACTGCACGATCTTGGCACCCGCGATCGCCTCGAAACCGACGACGATGACCCAGAAATACCAGTACAACCATCCGACAGAGAACCCGGCCCAGTGGCCCAGAGCGTTGCGTGAGTAGTCGGCGAACGAGCCGGTGGACGGGTTGGCCACGGCCATCTCCGCCAGCATCCTCATCACCATGATGATCAGCACGCCGGCCATGCCGTAGGTCAGAAACGCGCCGGGCCCGGTGTCGCCGATGACCACCCCGGAACCGACGAACAGGCCGGCCCCGATGACGCCGCCGATGGCGATCATCGTCAGCTGGCGCTGATTGAGGGCTTTCTTCAGAGTTGGTTCCGCACTCATGTGGACCTCCGTCGCCGATGGAACCTGACCCGACGGAGTACCCCGATGTGATCCACCTCACGCAACGGTGTTGTGCCAGGTGGAAGGCGGTTGGTCCGCCGAGAAGGGTGGCTCGCGCACGACGTCAACTGCCCGATCGACCCGAAGCAACCAGCGGTCTGCAGCGCCGACAATCAGGTCGCGTCTTCACGGCGAGCCTGGAGTTCCTGCGGCCGCACCTACGGCAGTCATGGCAGGCGTAGTGGACGCGGGCGGTTGCCCGCGCGGCGTCCTCACCGTGATCGGCAAGCTGGAGGGCGACCAGGGTCAGACGGCGCCTTTCGTCAGCTGCATGGCCGACAACTGGTTGCGAGACCGGGTTGGACGCCGGGCCACGCAGGCGCGCCTAGTTTTTGGGGCGACTTCCTGAGCAGGTAACTTCACCGACTGGCGACGAGATCCCCTCGCAGCACTGGTTGCTCAGCACCCAATACCCATCCTCAGCAATCACATTCACGAGTGTGAACGGTGGGCACGTGCGGTGGGGCCGCGTCGATTTACGGCTGTCAGGCCGCTTGATTGCCGGGAGGCGCGGGCCCTCCCGGTTCACCGGGATCATCGACCGGCCGCGGAGTACCGGTTTCGGCATCGTCGACCCGATCATCACCCGCGGATCTCGGCGGACTATCAGAGTTGTTGCCGCCGTGAACCTCTAATTCATCCTGCGGGCGCAGGAGGCGTTCAGGGCGATGGTAGTTGTTGACACGGGCTTGGCCGGTGTCGAGGTTCGGTGGTGGGATCCACTCGACCTCGTGGCGCTCGTTCATACGGGTATCCCAGCCGCCGTCACGGTCGACGCTGCGATTGTCGGGTCCGCATGCCAGGCCCATCTCATCGACGTTGGTGTTGCCACCATCAATCCAGTCGGTGACGACGTGGTGGACCTGGGAGCCGTAGGCCCCGACAGTGCAGCCGGGTTTGGTGCAGCCGCCATCACGGGATATCAGCATGATCCGCTGCGCAGGCGAGGCGATGCGTTTGGCGCGGAACAGCTCCAGCGCTGACCCGGTGGGTTTGTCGAAGACCGCCAGCGCGTGGTGGGCATGGGCGCCCATGCGCACCACATCGGCGATCGGGACGACGGTGCCGCCGCCGCTGACACCGACACCGGCGCGGGACTCCAAATCTTGCAGAGTGGTGCGGATGATCACCATCACCGGCAATCCGTTGAGTTGGCCCAGTTCCCCACTCATCAACGCGATCCGCCCGACCGCGACGATCGCATCGTGTTGGCGCTGGGCCAGGCTGCGGTGATCGCTGTCGATCTGCCCTTGGGTGGGCGTGCCCGAGGTGCACGGCTCGGGATCAGCCGGGTTACACATTCCCGGGGCTGCAAAGCGGGCCAACAGCGGCTCCCACACAGCCCGCGCCTCCGGGGTCATGTCGGCGACAAGATGGGTCATGCCGTCGGCGCCCTGTTTACCCATCGACAGTGCGCGCTTGCGGTTCCGTTCGGTGTCATCGGGTTCGGGGCCGTCCTGATCCAGCAGGAACAGGGTCAAGTCGGCCAAGTCCTTGACCTCTTTGGGACCGTTGCCGACCGCGGTGCGCACCATATCGACCTCGAACTGGTCCCGGGTGGTCGCATCGACGAAGCCGGGCAGTTTATTGACTGCTTTGCGGATCACCTCGACATGCTCGGCGGTGATCAGACCCAGACTTTGGGCGACCGCTGTGGCATGCAGCACCGGAGGCAGTGGTGGGCCGGTCAGCGAGGACCGCGGCGCCAATAGATCAGCTTCGGTCAGTCGACGGTTGGCCTCCGAGGTGGAAATCCGCCAGCGCACGGCCAGGACTTCTTTCCAGTTTTTGGCGCCCATCGCCTGCGGTGTCGTCTCGGCGCGCAACCGGGCCAGCAGACGCTGCGATGCCGAGGGCAACTGACAAGACAGCGTTTCCAGTTCATCAAGTGCACTCAGGAGCTCGATCCAATCGAGCAGATCGATATCGCAGCCGGCAACGGTGTCGAAGGCGGCGCGCAGCGCGGAAACCGCCACCGCCAACTCGCCTTTCGACATAGTTCGAACATACATTCGACCACCGACAAATGTGGTGCCCTCGACGGAGGTCGTAGAACGCCGCCTCGGCGTCTACCGGACCGAGGGCCCATGCCCTCGGGCTGTACGAGCCGCCGAAGGTCAGCTCACCGACTCACGAAAGGCGAGGCCCTCCCGGGCCGAGACCACGGTGTCGGCGATGTCTTGCACCGGGTACACCCGGTACTCGACGTAGGGGCCGAACTTGGCTGTGGTGCTCGCGATGTCCGCCGGGTTGTCGGTCTCGATCACGGCGAATGTGCCGCCGCCGTCGAGCCGCCCCACGAACTGATGAAATGTGGCACTCGCCGGCGGGCTCCATTTCGAGTAAAGATCCAGAATCCGACTGGCAGCGGCTTCGTTCTCCTCAGCCGATCCGTTCAGTCGAAAGTCCATCGACACTACGTACTTCATTGCCGTCTCCTTCACGGAATCCATCTCGATAATCAAGATCGGATACACCGATGGTGAACCCGTAACCGCACCACCCGAGGCGGAACGCACATCTCAGACGGGGGTGCTTCCGGACGAAACACTCAGCCCCACAAAGCATTCTTTGCCAGCACTCGGGCGCCGTCAGATCAAAGAGCGCAGATCTGTGCCACATCGTGGTTGTTGGCGTTCGCCCGTAGTCGGCAGGTGTGGGCATTCGGTAGCGGTCGACCAGCACGGAGGCGGTTCACGCGGCGAAACCCATCGATCGCGCCACGGCCCACACCCAACTCTGCGCCACGCTGGTCACTATCGAGGATCAGCTCGGGGTTGCGTACCGCACTGCCGACCATTCATGCGACCGGCGGTGCCCCCAGTCGGACTCGAACCGAAACTTGGCAGTTTTGAGCCGCTTCCTCGGCGCTCTGCCCGGTGCGGTACCGAGGTCAGCCCGCCGAGCCCACTTTCGTCAGCAGCACGGCCGCCTCGTTGTAGGGAAAGCCTCGGTAGAGCAGGCGAGAACGCGGTACGACGAGGGCCTCGGCCTCGGCCTTGCTCACCACCCGAGGGTTGACCAGCGCGATAGCCCGCCCACGCTTGTGCAGCACCGTCTGTCCGCCCGCCAGGGCGTTCTTCAACCAGTCCGTCTGCAGGCCGTAGCCGACAAGGATGGCGTAGCCATCACGGGTCTGGAAGACCAGAAGGGGCGTTCGATATCGCCTACCCGACTTCCGCCCGACGTGCTCGAGCGTCCCGAGGTTCGGAAGCCACGGTGTGATCGTTCGAGCCGCCGGATTGGTGACTCGCTTGTTGAACTCTGCGACTCGGCGAGGCACGCGCATTCTCGGAGTCTAGGTACAGGTCGAAGTTCCTCGCTGACGCGGTGCTGACGCGGGAAGCCGCCAACGACAGTGACCGCGCGAACGTTCGAGCCGCAATTGGTCCTAGCTGCTGTTTTCTCGGTGCCCCCAGTCGGACTCGAACCGACACTGTGCGGATTTTAAGTCCGCTGCCTCTGCCAATTGGGCTATGGGGGCGCTGCCGCCGCCGATCCTATCGGCGAGACCACAGCCGGTCGTGCGCCGGCTTCCAAAGTATGGCCCCAGCCCGAGCGCACCATCCGACCAGGATTCGCCCCCGACACTTCACATCCGCGACCCTTAGCGACCGGAAATGCCCGGCACGCCGGGCCTCCCCGCAGCTGGCTTCTTGACGGCCAGACGCCCGGATACACAAGTGAAGTCGCCGATAGCGCCTATGGCAGATCGAGCGCCGCGCGCGCCGCGCGTCAGCTGGTGGGCGGCTCGTAATGCGCCTCGGGATGCTTGCGGTGCCACTCCCGCTGCTCCTTTTGCACCTTGTGGTGCGCGCGATTGAGCCACGTCAGCCCGCCGGCGATCAATAGGACGGCCAGCAGAGAACCGATCACCCCGCCGACGGTGACTCCGTTGGCGAAGGAGAACAACCCGATCGAGACGCACACCAAACCGAGGCCGATCGCGATGATGCCCGGCGCATTGATCCCGGCCTTCATCGCTTCGCCGGCATGCTGGCGAGTGGTACGTGCGTGGTCGACAGGATCTTTCGATGTGTCGGGCATGGAGACTCCTTCCGAGCTCGTCGGTAGAACTCGCGCAGGCCGATCGCGACCGAGCATTACGCGCTCAGACGCGGCAATTCGCTATGCGTCGCAGGGCGAACGCAAGGTGCGCGGCGGGCCTCTGTGACCCGCGTCCTCTACGTCGGCCGAATAGCCCTGCGAACACCCGCGCAAACGGTTAGCCATGTTACGTAATACTTGCCGTAATACATGTAGGCGTTTCAGCGGCCCTGTGTCAGGGCATCTGGGCACCATGAGTGATCCAGGTTCCGAGAAGGCCGAATCCGACGTCGAGGTGGACTCCAAAGTGGCGGGTTCACGCGCGTCCAATGATGAGGGCGAGCAAGACTCAGCCAGTGGGCCCTACGTTGGGCGTTCTAGCTCCGATGACGATTTCGACGCCGGTGAGTCCGGCGCCGAGGCGCGCAGCGACGACAGCTGACAGGCTTCGGACGACTGATCACTCGATAAGCAGCGGAACGCCAGTCGAATTCGCTACTGCCGACAGGCCGTGAGCGCGTGCAGTCGACGCCGCCTCAGTGCTCGCGCAGGGTGGCGATGAGTTTGTCCTTGGTCAAATGGGAGTATCCGGAAATACCCAGTTCCTTGGCGCGCTGCTTCAGATCACCCACCGTCCAGTCGTAGTACGACCCGGACTTGCCGCCCTTCCTGCCGACTGACGACGCGCCGCGAGCCGCGGCGGCATTAGATATCCGCGCCGCCTTCTCCTTCGAGTTACCCTCGCGGCGAAGATCGTCGTACATCTTTTCGTTCTTGATCGATGAGTTCGGCATAACGCCTACCTCCTCCGTCGGAAATGCTGTGCTATTGGCTTCCCCGCCCACTCGCAGGCAAAACCGACAACTAGCCCTTGGCGACGCGGCGGATCAGCGACCTGGTGGCCTTCTCCAGAATCGCCTGCCCTTCGTCGGGATCGTCAGACTTTCCGGCCCGCTTCACCGCCGACGCAATCGTGATGCCCCGGGCGTATCCGTCGACCACCCGCGGATCGACGTAAGACTGCCTGGCCACCGCCGGGGTGTTGCCCAACTCGTGAGCGACCTCTTTCATCACCGCCGAGGCCTCCCGCTTGACCGCCGTCTTCGACGTCGGCTCCTTGGCGACGGCGAATGCCGCAGCGGCCAGGACCGTCCCGTGCCAGGTGCGCAGGTCCTTGATGGTGTACTCGTCGCCGACCAGTTCCTTGAAACGCGCGTTGACGTCGTCAGCGCGCAGGTCGATCCAGTCTTTGCCAGAACCACCGCGGCACACCAGCAATCGGTCCGGGCGTCCGTCCTGGCGCACCAGGGCGCGCACCGTACGCACGACCTCGGGATCGTCAATCTCGATGTAGCGCTGCACACCGCTCTTGGCGGGAAAATCGAAGACCACTGCTGTGCTACGCAACGTCACGTGTTCGCAGAGCAAGGTCGCCAGTCCGTAGTGTTCGAACTCCTCGGCCGACGCTTCACCCCCGGCCCGGAAATAGCCGCGATCGAGCAGCTGGTGCGCGAGCGCCAACACGCGCTCGCGGACGAGCCCGCGCTTGCGCAGATCCTTGAAGATCTGGGCACGCCATTGCGGCAGGCGCTCCGAGAGTTCGAGAACCCGGTCGAACTTCTCTTCGGCCCGCTCCTGCTGCCATTTCTCGTGGTACAGGTACTGCTTTCGGCCGGCGGCGTCGACACCGACGGCCTGGATGTGGCCCGACGGGCGGGGGCTGATCCAGACGTGCTTCCAGGCCGGCGGGATGACCAGATCCTTGATGCGCTGCTCGGCGTCGGGGTCGTCGAGCAGCGCACCGTCGGGGCCGTAATAGGCGAATCCCTTCCCGCGGCGCTTGCGCGCAATCCCGGGCCCGTCAAGCTTGCTGCGGGTGAGCCTCACGGCCAGTCTTCTACCCCGAAAACTCCCGGCTCACACCGTCACTGCAGCTCACGGCTGAAGGATGACCTTCACCGCACCGTCCTGCTTCTTCTGGAAGATCTCGTAGGCGTGCGGAGCATCTTCCAGCGGCAGCACATGCGTCGCGAAACTGTCCACACCGAGCGGGTCGGCGTCGGTCAGCAGCGGCAGGATGTCGTCCACCCATTTCTTGACGTTGGCCTGGCCCATCCGCACCTGAATCTGTTTGTCGAACATCGTCAGCAGCGGCAGCGGATCGGCCATGCCGCCGTACACGCCGATCAGCGACAAGGTGCCTCCGCGTCGCACCGCGTCGATGCCCGTGTACAGCGCGTCCAGGCAATCCACACCCGCCTTCTGCATGAAGGGCTTCGCGAGCGCGTCCGGCAGGAATGTCGCCGCGGTCTGGGCGGCACGCGCCACCGGCGACCCGTGGGCTTCCATGCCGACAGCGTCGATCACCGAGTCACTTCCACGGCCACCGGTGAGGCGACGAACCTCGTCGCCCACCGAGCCGTCCACGTTGGAGAAATCGATGGTGTGGATGCCGCGCTCGGCGGCCCGGGCGAGTCGCTCCGGGACACGGTCGACGGCGAACACCTGGTATCCCAGATGCTGCGCGATACGCGACGCCATGTCGCCGATCGGGCCGAGCCCGAGCACGGTGACCGTCCCGCCGTCGGGGATGTCGGCGTACGCCACCGACTGCCAGGCGGTCGGCAAGACATCCGAGAGGTAGACGAAGCGCGAATCTGCCGGGCCCTCAGGAACTTTGATGTGAGTGAATTGTGCCTGCGGGACTCGCAGATACTCAGCCTGCCCGCCGGGGACGGAACCGTAGAGCTCGGAGAATCCGAACAGTGCAGCGCCCATCCCCTGGTCGCGCACCTGCGTGGTCTCGCACTGGGTGTAGAGATGCATGTCGCACATGTAGCAATGGCCACAGGAGATCTGGAACGGGATGACCACCCGGTCCCCCACCGCAAGGTTGGACACTGCCGACCCCACCTCGCGAACGATGCCCATGGGCTCGTGGCCGAGGATGTCGCCCTCGTTCATGAATGCACCGAGTACTTCATACAGATGCAGGTCGGATCCACAGATATTGGTGGAGGTCACCTCGATGATCGCATCGGTAGGTTCCTCGATCTTCGGGTCTGCGACGGTGTCGACTCGTACATCTCTGCGGCCATGCCAGGTAACTGCCTTCATGCCCACGACGTACCCGGGGATCGGTCACCCAAACGCGCCGAGCGCCGACGATCACGACCCCCTCACCCTCGCTGCCGCGGTTCTGGCCGGCATAGGGGCGGATATCGACCGTACGCAAAACCGAATAAGCTCTGCAGCAACCGATTCGGCGGTTCACCGCGCATCCGCGGCATCACCGCGATGTAACCGCCGTCACCGACGACGATATACGGCGTTTGAGGCGCCGAAGTGGCGGTAACGTTGCCAGTTATGGGCGACCAGGGCGGCGATGGTGGCGCGGCGTCATTCGACAGCCTGGTGGGGCTGCTCGACTACCCGATGTTCGTCGTCACCACGATGGCGGATGGCCACCGGTCCGGATGTCTGGTCGGCTTCACCTCGCAGACGAGCATCAACCCGCCGAGATTCCTGGTCGGACTGTCCCGACGGAACCACACCTTCGCCGTCGCACAGGACGCCGAGTACCTGGCAGTGCACCTGCTGCCCCGCGAGGAGTTGGCTCTCGCCGAGTTGTTCGGCGAGAAGACCGGTGACACAGAAGACAAGTTCGCCGAATGCGCATGGCATTCCGGCCCGCAGGGGATGCCGATCCTCGACGCAGCGCCGGCGTGGTTCGTCGGGCACGTCATCGACAGGTTCGATCTCGGCGATCACGTCGGACATCTCATCGAGCCCGTCGCCGGCAATGCGCCCGACGAACTGGGCGACCTGATCACCTTCTCCGACGTCCGCGATCTGGAACCCGGTCACAACGCATGACCGCGGTCACGACGATCGACGACGGCGGCGCCATCGAGGACCACGGATATCGTCCGGCGCCACCGGGATTGCGCGCAAACATGATCTTCAGCGCCGACGGCGCCGCCGCGTTCCAGGGTCGCGCGGGACCGCTGTCGAACGCCGCGGACTATCAACTCCTGCTCGCGTTACGCGCGTACACCGACGTCGTCCTCGTCGGGGCGGGCACAGCGCGCGCCGAGAACTACGGGCCCGTCCGGCTACGGTCCGACCACCTCGAACAGCGCCGCGAACTGGGACTGGGCGACACGCCGCCGCCGATTGCCGTGGTGTCGCAGTCGGGACGGCTTCCGGACCGCCTGCTGGAGTCGCCCACGCCACCGATCCTGATCACCAGTACGCGTAGCGCCCGAGAGCGCGAGACACCCTGTCGCGTCCTGGCCGCCGGTGACCACGCCGTCGACGTGCCGGAGGCGATACGGCTACTCAACGAGCAAGGGATGGAGCGCATCCTGTGCGAGGGCGGTCCGACGCTGCTCGACGAGCTGGTCGATAACGACCTCGTCGACGAGCTGTGCGTGACCCTGGCGCCGTGTCTGGCCGGGAGTCAGCCACTCGGAGGCGGCGCGCCTGCGAGCATCGCCGCGCCTACCAGCCTGCGACTGGCCCACGTCCTGGCGGCGTCCGATTACCTGTACCTGAAGTATCAGCGCGTCTGACCACGCTCAGCCGGGCAGTGTCTCGCCGCCGATCGGAGCGAGCACCTCACCGCTGTAATACGACGACATGCGTGAGGCCGCGAAAAACACATACGACGGTGCGATCTCATCGGGCTGCGCCGCCCGCTCCATCGGCACCTGAGCACCGAAGTTCTCCACCTTCTCGGCGTCCATGGTGGCCGGGATGAGCGGGGTCCACACCGGGCCCGGTGCGACGCAGTTGACCCGAATTTTGCGCGAGGTCAACGACTGCGCCAACGAGTACGTCAACGCGATGACAGCGCCCTTGGTGGCGGAGTAGTCGATCAAGGACTTGTTGCCGCGCAGCCCGTTGATGGATGCGGTGTTGATGATCGCCGACCCGTCCGGGAGGTGCTGCAACGCCGCTTTGGTGACGTGGAAGAAGCTGTCGATGTTGACCGCGAACGTGCGGCGCCACTGATCGTCGGAGATCTCCGAAAGGTCGTCCTGCGGCGACTGGAAAGCGACATTGTTCACCACGATGTCCAGTCCGCCAAGCTGTTTCACCGTCTGTTCGACGATGCTGCGGCAGTGTGCCGGTTCCGCGAGGTCGCCGGGCAGCTCAATGCCGCGTCGGCCTGCCGCCTCGATCAGCGACACGGTGTGGGCGGCGTCGGACGTCTCGTTCAGGTACGCGATCGACACGTCGGCGCCCTCCTTGGCGAACGCGACCGCGACGGCCCTTCCGATGCCGGAGTCGCCACCGGTGATCAGCGCCCGCTTGCCGGCCAGCAGCCCGGAGCCGACATAGTCCCGCATCTCGTCGCGGGGCTTTTCACTCATGTCGGCGGTCTCACCGGGGTAGGGGATCACGGCCTCGGGCGTCACGTCGCTGCTCACCGTGCGTGCGTACCCGGGACCGACCGGCCAAAACTACGGCGCCGGTGGTTGACGTGCTCCGTTCCTCATCGCCAGCGGGAGGACGAGCCAGAACGCAGTGAACACCACCAGCACGCTGATCCCCGCAATCAGTGCCGGATACAGGCCCGCCACTGCGTCGAAGATGATCACGGTCATCCCGGTGACCGCGACGCCCAGCAGCAGCAGGCCGGCATAGGCACAGAGGTGCGCGGCACGCACCAGAGCCGCGAGTCGATGCCGGTGAAAGAGCAGGCGGTGCATTCCCACCGGGGCGACCAGCAGCGCCGTCGACACGACCGCCGCGCATACCGTCGCCAGATACACCGCCTGCATGCCGTCGTCGAGGATGTCGAATCGCTGCTGGAACGGCAACGTCAACAGAAACCCCGTCAGCAGCTGCACCCCGGTCTGCACCACCCGCAGTTCCTGCAGCAGGCTCGCCCAGTTGCGGTCCAGCCGCTCGGTGCCGGTCTCGTGCCGCTCGCGGCGATCCCAGTCCGCGTCAGGGTCCGCAGGGTTGGCATCCATCGGCTGATACTCCCACCCGGTCTGACCGGGTGCACCGAGTTTGACCAGGGGCTACGGGGGTAGACGTCCCGCAGCCGTCCCCGCGCCGGAAAAGATTTGGAGTGACGATGAGCAAGATCGCACGGTCGCTGTATACGCCGCTGTCGGTGGCAACAGGCATCGGAGGGGGTTTGCTTGCCGGCGCGATCTTCGGGCAGATATGGCAGCGCGTCGGCGAGAACGACGCTGAGCCACCGGACCCGAAAGACCTCAGTCAATCCATGAAGACCGTGATCGCCGCGGCGGCCATCCAGGGCCTCGTCGTCGGCATCGTTCGTGCTCTCGTGCAGCGGGCCAGTGCCCACGGCTACCAGGCCGTCACCCACGAACGGCCGCCGTCCTAGCCACACCGCACACTTCATAGCCATTCCACAGCTATCGGTGAGGAGCCTCTTAGGCAGCAGCCCCACCGTGGAGCCATGGCTGGAACCACTGAGTTTCCTCAGGCACGACCCTCCATCGCGCGCGAGACGCGGCGAACCTGGTTGACGGCCGTGCTCGCCGTCGTGGCAAGCCTCGGGATGATGCTGTCGGCAACGCCCGGGTCGGTGTCCCCGCTGGTGTACTGGATCGTCTCGTCGATCGCGATGGCGACGGTCCTGATCGTGTTCGTTGCCGGCGAGAACGCCTGGGAAGGGTGGGTCGCCAGCGCCCGAGCTGCCGGCGTCGTCGCGCGCTGACCCGCCCGGCGGGTCATGTCCCCAGCGGGGCCAACGCCACCGCAGGCCGGGGCAGGCGCCACCGCGCGCATCCGTCATCGAGCGCTTCGTCGACAGCCGTCGCGATGGCCGTCAGCTCCTGACCGCCGCCCGCAAGCCAGGTGCCGACCGGCCCACCTGCCAGGCTGACCCGGGTCAGGGTCAGCCCGCACTCGCGCATCAACGCGATTCGGGCCAGCAGCCGTTCCGTAGCCGCGGCCCACTCGTCCACTCCTCGCCGAACGTCGACGTCGCAATGCATCCCGACGACATCGAGTCGGCGTTCACCGAGAACCGCAGGCCCCCGGTCGTCGAGATAGACGTGCTTGGTGGGCGCAGGGCACTCAGTGAGCACGTCGACGTGTCTGTCCGCCGACACGACGTAGCGCACCACACCAAGGGCCGCGGCGCGGCGAATCGTCGTCGTCTCCGGGCAGCAGCGCAACACCACGTGCACCGGGCGTATCCCGCCGGCCCTCACCAGGTCGAGTTCGTCGTCGCCACAGGCGGTGACCGCGAGCCCCTGCGCTCGAACCCACGCTGCGACAGCAGGATCCCGCAGGGCCGCCGCAGGCACGGCGCAGCCGGCCATGGGCAGAATCCGTCGCACCGACCGGATGGCGGAGACCAGGCGGTGCGGGGCCAGCGGGACGTCGAGAACGGTCATGCATTCGGTGTACGCGCACAATCTGGGAGCAGTCATCGATCCATGCGGTTTCTTGACATTCGACTCCCAGACTTTGACGGCCCCCTGACAGCCGCACGAAGTCCGTAAAAACGCAGGGTCAGGGTGTCAAGAAACCGTCAACGCCCAGCTCACGGGGCACTTGACGGGCATACGTTGGCGTCCGCGCCCGCCACTTCCGGCGGGTGCGTCAACGAATGCAGGAGTGCTGATAGTCGTGACGACCGTCATCTACATCGCGCTGACAGTGGCGGTCTTCGCCCTGTTCGGCCTGATTCAGAAATGGGTCGAGACCCTGTGACCCAGAACCTGATCGGCCTCGCGCTCGCCGCCGTGATCGCCGTATTCCTGTTCGTCGCGCTGCTGTTCCCGGAGAGGTTCTAGTGAGCACCACCGCCGCGGGAGTCCTGTTCCTGCTCTCGCTCGTCATCGCCCTCGCCGCCGTGCACGTGCCGCTCGGCGACTACATGTACCGCGTGTACACGACCACCAAGGACTCACGTGCCGAAGGCCTGGTGTACCGACTCATCGGCGCCGACCCGAAGGCCGAGCAGACGTGGGGCGCGTACGCGCGCAGCGTGCTGGCCTTCTCGGCCGTGAGCATCCTGTTCCTGTTCGTCTTGCAGCTGGTCCAGGGCACGCTGCCGCTGGCGCTGACCGACCCCGGCACCGAGATGACGCCGGCACTGGCGTGGAACACCGCCGTCAGCTTTGTGACCAACACGAACTGGCAGGCCTACTCGGGTGAATCGACGCAGGGCCATCTGGTGCAGATGGCCGGGCTGACGGTGCAGAACTTCGTCTCGGCCGCCGTCGGCATCGCGGTGGCGATCGCGTTCGTCCGCGGCCTGACCCGGCGCAGCACCGGGGAGCTCGGCAACTTCTGGGTGGACCTGGTCCGGGGCGCATTCCGAATCCTGTTGCCGCTGTCCGTCATCGGCGCGGTCATCCTGATCTCCGGCGGCGTCATCCAGAACTTCCACCTTCACGATCAGATCGTGAACACGCTGACGGGAGTCCAGCAGACCATCCCCGGTGGGCCGGTCGCCAGCCAGGAGGTCATCAAAGAGCTCGGCACCAACGGTGGCGGATTCTTCAACGCCAACTCGTCGCACCCGTTCGAGAACCCCACCAGTTGGACCAACTGGGTGGAGATCTTCCTGCTCAGCGTCATCGCCTTCTCCCTCCCCCGCACCTTCGGGCGCATGGTGGGCGAACCCGGCGGGCGCCGACAAGGACTGGCGATCGTCGCGGTGATGTCGATCATCGCGCTGGTCAGCGTCAGCCTGACGATGTTCTTCCAGCTCCAGCACCACGGCACCGTCCCCACCGCCGCCGGCGCATCGATGGAAGGCGTGGAACAGCGCTTCGGCGTGGCCAATTCGGCGGTATTCGCAGCCGCGACCACCCTGACGTCCACCGGTGCGGTCAACTCGTTCCACGACTCCTACACCAGCCTCGGCGGCATGATGACGATGTTCAACATGATGCTCGGCGAGGTCGCGCCCGGCGGCGTGGGTTCCGGCCTGTACGGCATGCTGATCCTGGCGATCATCACCGTCTTCGTCGCGGGCCTGATGGTGGGTCGTACGCCGGAGTACCTCGGCAAGAAGATCACCCCACGCGAGATCAAGCTGGCGGCAACCTATTTCCTGATATCACCGCTGATCGTGCTCACCGGCACCGCGGTGGCCATGGCCATGCCCGAACAGCGCGCCAGCATGCTCAACACCGGCCCGCACGGGCTGTCCGAAGTGCTCTACGCGTTCACCTCGGCGGCCAACAACAACGGCTCGGCGTTCGCCGGCATCAGCGTGAACACCACCTGGTACAACACCGCACTGGGTCTGGCGATGCTCTTCGGCCGGTTCCTGCCGATCATCTTTGCGCTCGCCCTGGCCGGCGCATTGGCCAAGCAGGGCAGGACGCCGGAATCCGTTGGCACACTCCCCACGCACCGGCCGCAGTTCGTCGGCATGGTCGCCGGCGTGACGCTGATCCTGGTCGCCCTGACCTTCCTGCCCGTGCTCGCGCTCGGACCCCTCGCTGAAGGAATCCACTCATGACCGTCACCACCATCGAATCCGCCCACCGAAAGCATTCGGCCGCAACGCCGTCCGGCAAGATCAGTGGCGGCCTACTCGACCCCGCGATGCTGTGGACAGCGCTGCCGGAGGCGTTGCGCAAACTCGACCCACGCACGTTGTGGCGTAACCCTGTCATGCTCATCGTCGAGGTGGGTGCGGCGTGGAGTACCGTCCTGGCGTTCCTGGATCCGTCATGGTTTGCCTGGCTCATCGTGGGATGGCTCTGGCTGACAGTGATTTTCGCGAATCTCGCCGAAGCCGTCGCCGAGGGCCGCGGTAAAGCCCAGGCCGAAAGCCTGCGGAAAGCCAAGACCTCGATGATGGCGCGCCGCCTCGACGGATGGGCCCCGGGTTCCGCCGGACGCGAGGAGGAAGTGGCCGCACCGCTGCTGCAGCAGGGCGACATCGTGGTCGTCGAAGCCGGCCAGACCATCCCAGGCGACGGCGACGTCGTCGAAGGCATCGCCTCGGTCGACGAGTCGGCCATCACCGGCGAATCGGCACCGGTGATCCGCGAGTCGGGCGGAGACCGGTCCGCGGTCACCGGGGGCACCACGGTGCTGTCCGACCGGATCGTCGTCAAGATCACCCAGAAGCCGGGCGAGAGCTTCATCGACCGGATGATCGCCCTCGTCGAGGGCGCCGACCGGCAGAAGACGCCGAACGAGATCGCGCTGAACATCCTGCTGGCCTCGTTGACGATCATCTTCGTCTTCGCCGTCGCAACCCTGCAGCCGCTGGCGATCTACTCGAAGATGAACAACCCCGGCGTGCCGGACAGCCTGGCGCTCAACGCCAACGGCATCACCGGCATCGTGATGGTGTCGCTGCTGGTGTGCCTGATCCCGACCACCATCGGGGCGCTGCTGTCCGCCATCGGTATCGCCGGCATGGACCGACTGGTGCAGCGCAACGTGCTGGCGATGTCGGGCCGCGCCGTGGAGGCAGCAGGCGACGTGAACACCCTGCTGCTCGACAAGACCGGCACCATCACCCTGGGTAACCGGCAGGCCTCGGAGTTCATCCCGCTCGCCGGCGTCTCACCGCAAGCACTCGCCGACGCCGCGCAGCTGTCCAGCCTCGCCGACGAGACGCCGGAAGGCCGCTCGATCGTCGTCTTCGCCAAGGAGCAGTACGGACTTCGGGCCAGGACCCCGGGCGAGCTGGCGGACGCGACATGGATCGAGTTCAGTGCCACCACCAGGATGTCGGGAGTCGACGTCGGCGCGCACCGGCTGCGGAAGGGCGCGACCAGCGCGGTGGCCGAATGGGTGCGCTCCGAAGGTGGCACCGTGCCCACCGAACTCGGCGACATCGTCGACGGCGTCTCCGCGGCCGGCGGCACGCCGCTGGCCGTCGGCGAGATCAGAGACGGTACGGCAACAGTGCTCGGCGTCATCCACCTCAAAGACGTTGTCAAGCAGGGTATGCGGGAACGGTTCGACGAGATGCGCCGGATGGGCATCCGCACCGTCATGATCACCGGCGACAACCCGTTGACCGCCAAAGCGATTGCCGACGAGGCCGGCGTGGACGACTTCCTCGCCGAAGCGACGCCGGAGGACAAGATGGCGTTGATCAAGAAGGAGCAGGCCGGCGGCCGGCTGGTCGCGATGACCGGCGACGGCACCAACGACGCGCCCGCCCTGGCCCAGGCCGACGTCGGCGTGGCGATGAACACCGGCACGTCGGCGGCCAAAGAGGCCGGCAACATGGTCGACCTCGACTCGGACCCGACCAAGTTGATCGAGATCGTCGAGATCGGCAAGCAGCTGCTGATCACCCGCGGCGCGTTGACCACGTTCTCGATCGCCAACGACATCGCCAAGTACTTCGCGATCATCCCGGCGCTGTTCGTCGGCTTGTTCCCCGGCCTGGACCTGCTCAACATCATGCGGCTGCACAGTCCGCAGTCGGCGATCCTGTCCGCGGTCATCTTCAACGCCATCGTCATCATCGCGCTGATCCCGTTGTCGCTGCGGGGTGTTCGCTACACCCCGAGCAGCGCCTCGAAGCTACTGAGCCGCAACCTCTGCATCTTCGGGCTCGGCGGCATCGTCGCCCCGTTCATCGGGATCAAGCTGATCGACCTCGTCATCCAACTCCTACCTGGGATGTGACATGAACTTCTCCACCATCGTTCGACAGCACTGGGCCGCGCTACGTGCGCTGCTCGTCTTCACCGTCGTGCTCGGGCTCGCGTATCCGCTACTGGTGTGGCTCATTGCCCAGGCGCCCTTCCTGTCCGACAAGGCCAACGGCTCGATCGTCGACGCCAACGGGCAGGCGGTGGGCAGCAGCCTGATCGGGCAGAATTACACCGACGCCGACGGCAACCCATTGCCGCAGTACTTCCAGGGGCGGCCGTCCGCCGCCGGCGACGGATACGACCCCATGGCCACCAGCGCGAGCAACCTGGGCCCGGAGAGCCTGGTCGACGCCCCGGACAAGCCGAGCCTGCTGACCCTGGTGTGCTCGCGCAGCGCCGAGGTCGGCGAGCGGGACGGCGTCAGCGGCGCGCGGCCGTTCTGCACCGGTGAGGGCGTGGGCGCCGTGCTGTCGGTGATCGGACCGCGCGACAGCCGCGGCAATGTCGTCGACCCCGCCAGGGTGGTCAGCGTGAACGAACCGTGCGATACCACCCCGGCCCCGTTCGTGGAGACCTACGACGGCGTCCGGGTCGAGTGCGCGGAGTCCGGTGACGACTACAGCATCGGCCAGCTCGTGCCGATCCGCGGTGCGGCGCCCGCCGATCCGGCCGTGCCCGCCGACGCCGTCACCGCCAGCGCCAGCGGCCTGGACCCTGACATCTCGCCGCAGTACGCCGAGCTGCAGGTCGACCGCGTCGCCGCCGCCCGCGGTGAATCCCCCGACCAGGTGCGCGCTCTGGTCGCCGAGCACACCGAGGGCCGCGGCCTGGGCTTCCTCGGCGAACCCCGGGTCAACGTGCTGGAACTCAACCTGGCCCTGGACCGGCAGGGTGGATGATGGGCAGATGAGCTCGCCGGACCGCAGACGTGGGGAGCTGCGCATCTACCTGGGCGCAGCTCCCGGCGTCGGCAAGACGTACGCGATGCTCGGGGAGGCGCACCGGCGCATGGAGCGCGGCACCGACGTGGTGGCAGCGGTCGTCGAAACCCACGGACGGGCCAAGACCGCCGAGCTGTACGAGGGCATCGAAACGGTGCCGCCGAAGATCCTCGAATACCGCGGCCGAAGCTTCACCGAGCTCGACATCGACGCGGTGCTGCGGCGCGACCCGCAGGTGGTGCTGGTCGACGAACTCGCCCACACCAACGCGCCGGGCAGCAGAAATGCGAAGCGGTGGCAGGACATCGAGGAACTGCTCGCCGCCGGCATCACGGTGGTGACCACCGTCAACGTGCAGCACCTGGAGAGCCTCAACGACGTCGTCACCCAGATCACCGGCATCGAGCAGCAGGAGAAGGTCCCCGACGAGATCGTGCGCTCCGCCGACCAGATCGAATTGGTGGACATCACGCCGGAAGCACTGCGACGCAGGCTCGCGCACGGAAACGTCTATGCCCCGGAGCGCATCGACGCGGCCCTGTCCAACTACTTCCGTCGCGGCAACCTGACCGCGCTGCGGGAACTGGCGCTGCTGTGGCTGGCCGACCAGGTGGACGCCGCGCTGGAGAAGTACCGCGCCGACAACAAGATCACCGCAACCTGGGAGGCCCGCGAGCGGGTTGTCGTCGCCGTCACCGGCGGCCCGGAATCGGAAACGCTGGTACGCAGGGCATCCCGGATCGCATCGAAGTCCAGCGCCGAATTGATGGTCGTCCACGTGGCACGCGGCGACGGGCTGTCCGGGGTGTCGGCGCCGATGATGGGCCGGGTACGCGAACTCGCCGGGTCGCTCGGCGCGACGCTGCACACCGTCGTCGGTGCCGACGCAGGCGGGGTGCCGGGCGCCCTCCTCGATTTCGCGCGCGAGATGAACGCCACCCAACTGGTCATCGGCACGTCGCGCCGCTCACGGTGGGCCAGGATCTTCGACGAAGGCATCGGCGCCGCGGTGGTGCAGCAGTCCGGCAAGATCGACGTCCACATGGTCACCCACGACGAGGCGCGCGGACCGTCGCTGTGGGCCAGAATCTCACCGCGCGAGCGCCACGTCGCGTCCTGGCTCGCCGCCGTGATCGTCCCGTCCGTCTTCTGCGCAGCCGGAGTCCTGCTCGACCCGCTGCTGGGCATCGGCGGCGAGAGCGCGATCTTCTTCATCGGCGTCCTGGTCGTCGCTCTTCTCGGAGGCGTTGCGCCCGCTGCCCTTTCGGCCTTCCTGTCCGGCATACTGCTCAACTATTTTCTCGTCGACCCACGCTACACGTTCACCATCTCCGAACCCGACAGCGCCATCACGATCATCGTGCTGCTGGCCGTCGCCGTCGCCGTCGCGGCACTCGTCGACGGAGCGGCCAGCCGGGCACGCGAATCCCGGCGCGCCGCACAGGAAGCCGAGCTACTCGCGCTGTTCGCCGGCTCAGTGCTGCGTGGTGCCGATCTGAACACCTTGCTCGAACGCATCCGCGAGGCGTACTCCCAGCGGTCGGTGAGCCTGGTTCGCGGCGACGGCGGCGTGGTCGGCTGCGCGGGTGCCGATCCGTGTGTCACGGTCGAGGAGGCCGACACCGCAATCGAAGTCGGCACCGACGCCGACCCCGACGACTTCTGGTTGGTGATGGCCGGCCGCACGTTGACCGCGCGCGACAGGCGGGTGCTCAGCGCGGTGGCCAACCAGGCGGCAGGCCTGGCCAGGCAGCAGGAACTCACCGAGGAGGCCGGCAAAGCGGAGGCGATAGCCCGGGCCGACGAGCTGCGCCGGTCGCTGCTCTCGGCCGTCAGCCACGACCTGCGCACGCCGCTGGCCGCCGCCAAGGCCGCGGTGTCGAGCCTGCGTAGCGACGACATCGGCTTCTCCCCGGAAGACACCGCCGAGCTGCTGGCGACCGTCGAGGAGTCGCTCGATCAGCTCGCCGCGCTGGTCGGCAACCTGCTGGACTCGTCACGGCTGGCCGCCGGGGTGGTGCGCCCCGAGCTGCGCGAGGTCTACCTCGAGGAAGCCGTTCCGCGCGCCCTGGTGGGGATCAGCCACGGCAACACCGGTTTACGTGGCGGCCTTGACCGGGTGAAGCTGGAGGTCGACGGCACCGTCGTGATGGCCGACAGCGGACTGCTCGAACGGGTGCTGGCCAACGTCATCGACAACGCGCTGCGCTACGCCCACGATGGTCCGGTGCGGGTGACGGCAGGACGGATCGGTGATCGCGTGCTCATCAGGGTGGCAGACGAAGGGCCGGGCATCGCGCGCGGCGCCGAGACGGAACTGTTCGCGCCGTTCCAGCGACTCGGCGACCAGGACACCAGCAGTGGTGTGGGCCTGGGATTGTCGGTCGCCCGAGGATTCGTCGAGTCCATGGGGGGCACCATCTCCGCGACCGACACCCCAGGCGGCGGCCTGACCGTCGAGATCGATCTGGCAGCGCCATGACCGAACCACAGCACAAGACCCGCGTCCTCGTCATCGACGACGAACCGCAGATCCTGCGCGCCCTGCGCATCAACCTGTCGGTGCGCGGCTACGAGGTACTCACCGCCGCCACCGGTGCCGATGCCCTGCGCCTGGCCGCCGAACGCCGACCGGACGTGATCGTGCTCGACCTCGGCCTGCCCGACATGTCCGGCATCGACGTTCTCGGCGGCCTGCGTGGATGGCTCACGGCGCCGGTGATCGTGCTGTCCGCCCGAAGCGATTCGTCGGACAAGGTCGAGGCGCTCGACGCCGGCGCCGACGACTACGTCACCAAGCCCTTTGGCATGGACGAGTTCCTGGCCCGGCTGCGGGCCGCGGTACGGCGCGGCGTCAGTGCCGCCGACACCGACGAACCCGTGATCGAGACGTCGTCGTTCACCGTCGACCTCGCCGCCAAGAAGGTCACCAGGAACGGCACCGAGGTGCATCTGACGCCCACCGAGTGGGGGATGCTGGAGATGCTGGTGCGCAATCGCGGCAAGCTGGTGGGCCGCGAGGAACTGCTCAAAGAGGTGTGGGGACCCGCCTACGCCAAGGAAACCCACTATCTGCGGGTGTACCTGGCGCAGTTGCGGCGCAAGCTCGAAGACGACCCGTCACACCCGGTGCACCTGTTGACCGAGGCCGGCATGGGCTACCGCTTCCAGCAGTAGGCCCCTCGCTCGCGAAATATCATTCCAGGCTGCGATTGGGGGCCTCTCAACGACCCGGAATGATATTTCGCGGTGCCACGGCTACTTGGCGGGGAACTCCTCCGCGAGCGCGATCAGCTTGGCGCGCACCAGGTGTGGCTGCTCGTCGAGAATGAAGTGGCCGCCGTCGACCAGTTCCAGCGTGTAGTCCTCGCTGCGGGCCGTCTCGGCTGCGGCCAGATCGGGATGGATGGCGGCATCCTCGCGACCGAACAGCGCCCGCGTCGGCACCGTGGACCGGCGCCGCTCGCCGTTGCGCACACTCGCCGGAACCTCGCGCAGCAGGAACGTCCGGTAGGTGTCGCGCGCGGTGCGGGCGACCACCGGATCGCGGAACCGCTCGGTGTACACCCGCACGGTCTGCGGATCGAGGTTGGGCGCCGCGCGCTTGTAGATCTTCGTCAGGTAATTGGTCTTGCGCTGCAGGTAGACCCCGGGGAACGCCACGAACGGCTGGTACTGCAGGAAGCGCCAGATGTGCGGTGCCATCACCTTCGGCGGCACCCACGGGTGGGCGATGTTCAGCGCCAGGTACCCGTCGATGCGCTCAGGGATACGCAGCGTCAGCAGATGCCCGATGTAGCCGCCCCAGTCATGGCCGACGAGCAGGAACCGGTCCACCCCCAGCGCGTCCAGCAGCGCCACCAGATCGCTGACGACGTCCTCCTTGGCCCACCGGTGCGGCGGCGGCCCCGACCATCCGTAGCCGGGCAGGTCGGGAGCGATGATGCGCAGCCCCTCGGGCGGGTTCGCCAGCAGATCGCGGTACACCCAGTGGTGCTGGGGCCAGCCGTGCAGCGCCAGGACAGGCCGGCCGTCTTCCGGCCCGGCCTCGGTCACGTGGAAATTGACCCCGTGGACGGGGACATGACTGCGGCGTACCCCTCCGATCGGCGGGGGTTGGTTTGTCATGGCCCTGAGACTAATGGGAAGGGGCTACGGTGCTGCTATGCCCGGATATCGCGACCTCTTCGACGCCAGCACCAACGACCCGGAAGCGTTCTGGGCCGAGGCCGCCAAGGCTGTGACCTGGGTGAAGCCCCCCGGGCGCATTCTCGATGACAGCCATCCGCCGTTCTACCGGTGGTTTCCCGACGCCGAGCTCAACACCTGCGCCAACGCGCTCGACCGGCACGTCGAGGCCGGTCACGGCGAACGGGCGGCCCTGATCTACGACTCGGCCGTCACCGACACGAAGCGCACCTACAGCTACGCCGAGCTGCTGGACCAGACCGCCCGGTTCGCCGGCGGTCTGCGCGCCCTAGGCGTCGGCAAGGGCGACCGCGTCGTCATCTACATGCCCATGGTCCCCGAGGCCGTCATCGCGATGCTCGCCTGCGCCCGGCTGGGCGCCGTGCATTCGGTGGTGTTCGGCGGATTCGCGCCCCACGAGCTCGCGGTGCGTATCGACGATGTGCGGCCGACGGTGATCGTGTCCGCGTCCTGCGGCATCGAGCCGTCGCGCATCGTCGAGTACAAGCCGATGCTCGACGCCGCGATCGGGATGGCCAAGCATCCGCCCGCGCACTGCGTTGTGGTGCAACGGGATCGACTGCGCTGCGACCTGATCGAGGGCCGGGATCTGGACTGGGCCGACGTGATGGCCGACGCCGATCCCGTCGACCCGGTGCCGGTGGCCGCGACCGATCCGCTGTACGTGCTGTACACCTCGGGCACCACGGGCAAGCCGAAGGGCATCGTCCGGGACAACGGCGGGCATGCCGTCGCGCTGCTGTGGAGCATGCGCCACATCTACGACATCGCGCCCGGTGAGGTGTTCTGGGCGGCGTCCGACGTGGGCTGGGTGGTCGGCCACTCCTACATCGTCTACGCGCCGCTGCTGCTCGGCGCCACGACGGTGCTCTACGAAGGAAAGCCGGTGGGATCCCCGGATCCGGGAGCGTTCTGGCGGGTCGCGTCCGAGCACGGGGTGAAGGCGCTGTTCACCGCGCCCACGGCGATCCGCGCGATCCGCAAGGAAGACCCCGACGGCACCTACCTGCACGGCCCCGACGCCAAGCACGACCTTTCGCAGCTGAAGTATCTGTTCCTGGCCGGCGAGCGGACAGATCCCGACACCTACCACTGGGCGTCGGAGAAGCTCGGCGTGCCGGTGATCGACCACTGGTGGCAGACCGAGACCGGGTGGGCGATCGCGGCCAATCCGATGGGGATCGAACAACTTCCGATCAAGGCGGGCTCTCCCACCGTGCCGATGCCCGGTTTCGATGTGCGGATCATGCACGACCACGGGCACGAGTGCGCCACCGGCGAAGAGGGCTCGATCTGCATTCGGCTGCCGCTGCCGCCCGGCACTCTGCCGACACTGTGGAACGCCGACGACCGTTTCGAGGTGTCGTACCTGACCGAGCATCCCGGCTACTACCTGACCGGAGACGGCGGCCACTTCGACGAGGACGGCTACCTGTACGTGATGGGCCGCATCGACGACGTCATCAACGTTGCCGGGCACCGCCTCTCGACCGGAGCCATCGAAGAGGTGCTGGCCACGCACCCGTCGGTGGCCGAGTGTGCGGTGATCGGCGTGGCCGACGAGATCAAGGGGCAGGCCCCCCGCGGCCTGGTGGTCGTCAAAGCAGGCGCCACCACCGACGGTCTGGCCGACGAGCTCGTCCAGCTGGTACGCGACGAGATCGGCGCGGTGGCGTCGTTCAAACTCGTCGACGTCGTCCCGGCGCTGCCGAAAACCCGGTCGGGCAAGATCCTGCGCAAGACGATGCGCGGGATTGCCGCGGGCCGCGACGAGCCCGTGCCGTCGACCATCGAAGACCCCGCCGTCCTCGACGCGCTCGCCTCCATTCTGCGTTCGTGACAGCTCGCCTGCGCCCGGGTGTTACACCGGGCGCAGGATGGGTATCTCCCCCAGCACGTTCGTCAATAAGCAGGGCGTGCCGATGATGCGAGGGAGGGCCGGATGTCGAGAACTCCCAAATACATGGCAGTACAGGGCGCCGCCGTGATCATGGCGGTCGTGCTGATCGTGATCGGGGCGCTCGGCTTCGTGCCGGGCGCGACCACGGATCTCGACCAACTCTCCTGGTTCGGCCATCATTCCGGCGCAAGGCTTTTCGGCACGTTCGCGGTGTGCGCGGTGCTCAACCTCGTACACCTGGTGATGGGCGCGGCGGGGTTCTACTTCGCCAGGACCTATGCGGGCTCCCGGGCCTATCTGCTGGCCGGTGGCGCGCTGTACCTCGGACTGTGGCTCTACGGTGTGCTCGTGGAGTTCGGCAGCGATGCCCACGTGATCCCACTCAACTCTGCCACCAACTGGCTGCACCTGGGACTGGGCGCGGTGATGGCGCTGCTTGCGGTCACGCTGGCAGGACAGCACGACCCGACGAAGCGGCGACCCAGGATGCGGCGCGCCGCGTCGCACTGACCCTCGCCCACCCGCGCTTTACGCGATGGACAGCGCGATGCCGTCGAGGATGTCGTGCTCGCTGACCACCAGCTCCGAGATACCGGCACGCTCCCCCAGCACCGCGGCCAGCTCCTGCACGATCAGCGCTCCGCCGCCGATGACGTCGACGCGGCCCTCGTGCATCGGGCCGAGAGCCGCCCGCTGCTGGCGGGTCATCGCCAGCAGCTCCGCGCACACGGAGAGCAGGTCGTCGAACGGGACCCGGGACAGATGGATGGAGTCGGCGTCGTAGGTGGTCATCTTGTGGGCCAGCGCAGCCAGCGTGGTCATCGTGCCCGCCACCCCCACCCAGGTGTGCGCCTGTTCCACGGGCACCGCCGCCAGCACGTCGGCCAGCGCGTCGCGCACCACCTGCCGCGCTGCGGTGATCTCGTCATCGGTGGGCGGATCCGAGCGCAGGCAGCGTTCGGTGAGCCGGACGCAGCCGATGTTCGCCGAATAGCCTGCCGTCACATCCCCGGAACCGAGCACCACCTCGGTCGAGCCGCCGCCGAGATCGACGACGACGAAAGGTGCTTCAGCAGAATCGAGTTCACCGACGGCGCCCCGAAAGGACAGCTCCGCTTCTTCGGCGCCGGTGATCACCTCGGCCACCGCGCCGGGCACGACGGTGCCGAGGACCTCCGACGTCATCGCGAAGAACTGTTCACGGTTGGATACGTCCCGCGCCGCCGACGTCGCGACCATCCGGACGGCGCCGACGCCGTGGCGGCGCATCACCTCGGCATAGTCGACGAGCGCCGCGTGCGTGCGCGCCAGCGCCTCCGGCGCGAACTCTCCGGTGGCGTCGACCCCCTGACCGAGACGCACGATCCGCATCTCCCGGTGCACGTCGCGCAACCTGCCGTCGCTGACATCGGCGACCAGCAACCGAATCGAGTTCGTCCCGCAGTCGACCGCGGCTACGCGACTCATGAGACCCACACCTTCCTGTCGAGGATTCCTGCCATCTCGGGCTCTACCGCCAGCACAGCCAGCGCCTCGTCTCCGAACGGGTTCACGCCCGGCCCCTTCGCCAGCGCATGCGCGATCACCACGTGCAGGCACTTGACCCGGTCCGGCATACCGCCGCCGGAGAACGTCGTGCCCAGGGATTCGATCGCATCCCGTTCGGCGAGAAAGGACTCGTGCGCACGCCGGTACGCAGCCGCAAGCTCGGGGTCCTGCCCGAGACGTTCGGTCATGTCGCGCATCATTCCCGACGATTCGAGCCGGCTGGCAGCGGCCGTCAGCACCGGATGGGTCAGGTAGTACAGCGTCGGAAACGGTGTTCCATCAGGCAGTTTCGGCGCCGTCTTCACCACGGCCGGCTCGCCGTTGGGGCATCGATAGGCGATCTCGAGCACGCCGCGGGGCTCCCTGCCCAACTGCCGCGCGACGGCGTCGAGATCGGACTGCTCAACCACCGGGCGGCGGCGCACTCGGCGCGATGGGTTCTGGCGCGCTGGGCGCACCGGGGGGCGGCGGCGGAGCCGTCGGAAGTGCGCCGTGCGGCGCATCGGCGATGGTGTGCCACAGGGACGTGTACCAGGGGTCGGTGTTGGTCGCCTCGGTCAGCTCGTCGGTCGGGGCGTTGGGCACCTCGGCCCCCGGGGGAAGCTGCACCTGGTACGGGATCTCACCGGGCATCACGAAGCCGAGACGTTCGCGGGCCTGCGCGGCGATGAACACCGGATCGGCGAGCTTGGCCTTCTGCTCCTCCAATTCCGAGATCTGCTGCCGCAGTTGGGCTTCGCTGGCCTGGAGTTGCTTCATCTCCGTGCGCTGCCCGAAGTACGTCCGCACCGGACCGGCGATCGTCAGCGTCAGCACGCACACCACCGCCGCCAGAATGGCCGCCCGCCGAGCGGCCGAACCGAACCGCTGCTCCGCGGCCGCCTCGGCAGACGCGATGATCGACTCCCGGATCGAGCCGCCACCGTCGCGGTCGTCGTCGATCAACCCGGCGTCGTCGTCCGGCGCGCTGCCGGCCGGACCCGCGGTGATCGCCTTCTGCGGTCCGGGCTCTGCGCTGCGGATCTCGCGGCGCGCGCCCGTCCCGCGCGGCTTTCCCCGCGCGGAGTCGCCGGCCTTGGCGGACTTGCCCGGCCGCGACGCGGGAGCCTTCTTGCTCCTCGCGTCCGCGGAGGACCTCCGGCGCGGGTCAGGCCGATTTGCTTCGGGCACGGGCTATTTGGTCTCCACCGAGAATCGAGGGAAGGCCAGGTCGCCTGCGTAGCGGGCGGCGTCGCCGAGTTCCTCTTCGATACGGAGCAGCTGGTTGTACTTCGCGACGCGCTCACTGCGGGCCGGGGCGCCGGTCTTGATCTGACCGCTGCCGACCGCGACGGCGAGATCGGCGATCGTGGTGTCCTCAGTCTCACCGCTGCGGTGGCTCATCATCGTCCGGTAGCCGCTGTTGTGGGCGAGCGCGACCGCGTCAAGGGTCTCGGTCAGCGTGCCGATCTGGTTCACCTTCACCAGCAGCGCGTTGGCCGCACCCTTGTCGATGCCATCCTCCAGGCGCTCGGGATTGGTGACGAACAGGTCGTCGCCGACGATCTGCACCTTGTCGCCGATCGCAGTCGTCAGCGCCACCCAGCCGTCCCAATCGTCCTCGGACAGCGGGTCCTCGATCGACACCAACGGGTACGTGCTCACCAGGTTCTCGTAGAAGGACGCCATCTGCTCCGCAGTGCGGGTCTCCCGCTCGAACGCGTAACCGGTTCCCTCGGTGTAGAACTCGGTGGCGGCCACGTCGAGCGCCAGCGCCACGTCGCTGCCCACCTTGTAGCCGGCGCCCTCGATGGCGGCGGCGATCAGGTCGAGTGCGGCCGTGGTGCCGGGCAGATCCGGCGCGAAACCGCCCTCGTCGCCGAGGCCGGTGGACAGGCCCTGCTTCTTGAGCACGGACTTCAGGGAGTGGTACACCTCGGCACCCCAGCGCAGCGCCTCCTTGAAGCTGGGCGCACCGATGGGGGCGATCATGAACTCCTGGACGTCGACGCCGCTGTCGGCGTGGGCGCCGCCGTTGATGATGTTCATCATCGGTACCGGCAGGATGTGCGCGTTGGGTCCGCCGAGGTAGCGGAACAGCGGAAGTTCGGCGGACTGCGCCGCGGCCTTGGCCACCGCCAGCGACACGCCCAGGATCGCGTTGGCCCCCAGTCGCGACTTGTCGGGAGTGCCGTCCAGATCCACCAGCGCCTGGTCGACCAGGCGCTGCTCGTCGGCACCCAGCCCGATCACCGCGGGTGCGATCTCGTCGAGCACCGCCTCGACGGCCTTCTCCACGCCCTTGCCGAGGTAACGGGAGCCGCCGTCACGCAGCTCGACCGCTTCGTGTTCGCCTGTCGAGGCACCAGAGGGGACGGCAGCACGCGCGACAGTCCCGTCCAGCAGGCCCACCTCGACCTCGACGGTGGGATTTCCCCGGGAATCGAGGATCTCGCGGGCTCCGACCTGCTCGATGATGGGCACTTGTTGCCTCCTGGTCTGTGGTCGCGGCGTGCGGAAACGTACTCAGCCTAGAGCGTGGCCGGTCGGCGGGCGCCTTCAGAGCGCATGTCCGTCGGCATAGGCCGTCGCCCAGTCGCGCACCGTCCGCGCGTACTGATCGGAGTGGTTGTAGGCCCGCAGTGCCTCCATCCAGCCCCGCGGCGTGGACAGATCCTTTCCCCGCCAGCACAGGTAGCCCGCGGCCGACAGCGCGGCATCGTCGATGTTGTCGGGGCTGACCTCGCCGTCGTTGTTCGCGTCGACGCCGTAGAGCCGCCAGGTTTCCGGGATGAACTGCATGGGACCCATCGCCCGGGCGTACGGCTCGTCACCCTTGTTCTCGATGGCCGGGTCGTGGCTGACCGAACTGTGGTCGAGGATCTCCAGGTTGCCGCCGGTGCCGTCGAGCAGGACACCGCGGATCGGCGGCGTCACCTCGCCCTCGGGTGAGATGGTGGCGCCGCGATAGGTGCCGTGGTGGCTCTCGACGTGACCGATGCCCGCCAGCGTGGTCCACGCCAGGTGACAGTCCGGGTTCTCGACCTCGGCCACCCTGGCGGCGTAGGCGTAGGCCTCCAGCGCAGTCACCGGGATCCCCAGCGCCGGTGCCCGCTCGGCGGCCCACTCGTGCAGCTGGTCGGCGGGCCTGCCGGATGCGTACGTGTCGATTTGCGGGACGGGGTCTCCGGGCGGGGGTGGAACTCCGTCGGGAATGGGGACGCCGAGCTGCCACGAACAGCTGGAGGCCATGAGCAGCGCTGTCGCACCGATCACGGCCATCGCCTGTAGCCAACGCACCCGTGTCACCGGACTCCCTCAAAACCCACTCTGGTCTTAGCCCATGCTGCCACGCGTTCACCGACTGAAGTCTGACCCCGGGCCGACGGACACGGGTGTACATTCATCGTGCGCTTCAGGAAATGAGGTGAGCCACACCTTGCTATGGGTAGCCAAGGCTGGGGTGGGGCAAGGCGTAGTGAAGGACAATGTGATGGTTGCTGGTACAGACCTCGCGGTCAGTACGTACTACGCGGCGCCGAACGTGACCTCACAGCTTTTCGGCAGCGGACTCATAGGTTTGAGGGAAGGCCTCGAGGCGGCGATCGTCGTCTCCATCCTGGTGGCGTTCCTGGTCAAGTCGGATCGCCGGGACGCCCTCAAGTGGGTGTGGCTGGGTGTCGGCGCCGCGGTGGCGATGACCGTCATCGTGTTCCTGACCATCCAGTTCGGCCAGAACACCATCAGCGGGCTCGGCGCCGAGGCGATTGCCGGCGTCGCGTCGCTGATCGCCGTCGCCATCGTCACGACGATGGTCCTGTGGATGAAGAAGGCGGCCGCGTCGATCTCCGGCGAGCTGCGCGGGGGGATGTCCCGCGCCCTGGAAACCGGGCCGCTGGCGGTGACGGCACTGGCTTTCCTCGCCGTCGGCCGCGAAGGCGTCGAGACCGCGCTGTTCATGGTCGGGTACGCCGAAGCGCAGACCGCGTGGCCCCTGCTCGGGCTGATCGTCGGCGTGGCCATCGCCGGGCTGATCGCCTACGGCATGTATCGCGGCGCGTTGAGCATCAACCTCGCGAAGTTCTTCACCTACACCGGAGTCTTCCTGATCGTCGTCGCCGCCGGAATCCTGTCCTACGGCGTCGGCGCGCTACAGACGGTGGGCTGGCTGCCCGGCCTGTCCACCAGGGCCTTCGACATCAGCACCTGGTTCAACTGGTCGGCCTGGTACGGCGAGATCATCCAGGGCATCTTCAACGTCACGCCGACCCCCACGGTGCTGCAACTGGCCGGCTACCTGACCTACCTCGTCGTCGTGCTGGCACTGTTCCTGCGCCCGACCGCGACGCCCGCACGGCCCACCCCGCCGTCCCCTGAACCCACGAGCAGTCCCTCTACCGAAAGGTCCACCACGTGAAGGTCCATTCCTCCGTCGCCGCCGTCGCGGCCGCTCTGGCCGCCCTGACACTCGCCGGCTGCCAGGCCAAAGAGGAGGCGGCCCCCGCCGCCTCCGACGACGGTGGCGCGGCCCCCGCCGAGATCACCGTCGACGCCTCTGACACGGCGTGCACGCTGTCGGGCACCGAGGGCAGCACCGGCGCCAACACCTTCGTGATCACGAACAACGGCAACAAGGTGACCGAGTTCTACGTCTACGACGAGGGCGAGCGGGTGATGGGCGAGGTGGAGAACATCTCCCCCGGATTGCAGCGCAAGCTGATCGTGCAGCTCACCCAGCCGGGCACCTACCAGACGGCGTGCAAGCCCGGCATGATCGGCGACGGCATCCGCGGCGAGTACACGGTCAGCGGCGAAGAGGTGCAGGTCGACACCGACGGCAAGTTCAAAGAGGCCGCCGACAACTACAAGCGCTACGTCAACAGCCAGGTGGAGGCGCTGGTGCCCGCCGTCGAGTCTTTCGCGGCGGCCGTGAAGTCCGGTGACGTCGAGGCGGCCAAGACGCAGTTCCCCGTTTCGCGCACCTACTACGAGCGCATCGAGCCCGTCGCCGAGTCCTTCCCCGACGACCTCGACCCCCGGATCGACCTGCGTGAGGCGGACCTGGAGCCCGGCCAGAAGTGGACCGGCTTCCACGCCCTGGAGAAGCAGCTCTGGGTGACGGGCCTGCAGCCCGACGCCAATGCGCTGGCGGACCAGCTCGTCGCCGACGTCAAGGAACTCCAGACCGGCGTCTCCGTACCCGATTTCACGGTTGACTCCACCCAGATCGCCGGCGGCGCCCAAGGGCTGCTCGACGAGATCGCCACCAGCAAGATCTCCGGTGAAGAGGACATCTTCAGCCACACCGACCTGTGGGACTTCAACGCGAACCTGCAGGGCTCGCAGACCGCTGTGGCGTCTGTGCGGCCGATCCTCGACGAGCGCAACCCTGACCTGGGTAAGCGCGTCGACCAGCGCTTCGAGGAAGTCGAGGCGCTGCTGGAGCGCTACCGTGAGGGCGACGGGTTCGTGCTCTACGACAAGGTCACCGAGCCCGAACGTCAGGAACTCTCGCGCGCCATCGACGCGCTGAGCAAGGAAGTCAGCCAGGTGCAAGGTGTCATTGCCCCCCAGTGAGCGACGCTCACAATCCGGCGTGAGTGATGTGTCGCAGCCGGCTCAGCCCGAACCTCAACGGTCCGGGCTGAGCCGCCGCAAGCTGTTCGGTGCCGCCGGGGTGACGGCCGCGGTGGTCGGTGCGGCAGGCGCGGGAGCGCTCGCCGGGCGGGCCTCCGCGGCGCAGACACCGGAGGGCCACCTGCACACGGCGGTGCCGTTCCGCGGCGAGCATCAGGCGGGCATCGTCACCGAAGCCCAGGACCGCATGCACTTCGCGACGTTCGACGTGACGACGAAGAGTCGCGACGACGTCGTGAAGATGCTCGCGGACTGGACCGAGATGGCCGAGCGGATGACCCAGGGTAAGGAGGCGTTCCCCAACGGCTCCACCGGCCAGAACCCGTACTCGCCGCCATCGGACACCGGGGAAGCTCTGGGGCTGCCGCCGTCACAACTCACGCTGACCATCGGGTTCGGGCCGTCGTTCTTCCTCAAGGACGGCGTCGACCGCTTCGGCATCGCCGACAAAAAGCCTGCCGAACTGGTGGACCTGCCCAAGTTCCCGAACGAGAAGATCGACCCCGCCCGCAGCGGCGGCGACATCGTCGTCCAGGCCTGCGCCAACGACCCGCAGGTCGCCGTGCACGCTATCCGCAACCTGGCCAGGATCGGCTTCGGCACCGTCGCCGTGCGGTACTCGCAGCTGGGCTTCGGCCGCACCTCGTCGACCACGCGCGAGCAGTCCACACCGCGAAATCTGTTCGGGTTCAAGGACGGAACCGCCAACCTGCGCTCCGACGAAGCCGAGAAGCTGCGCGATTTCGTGTGGGTCGCCGACGGAGACGGGCCGGCGTGGATGAACGGTGGTTCCTACCTGGTGGCGCGGCGCATCCGGATGCGCATCGAGCAGTGGGACCGCACCACGCTGCTGGAGCAGGAACGCGTCGTCGGCAGGCAGAAGGGCTCCGGCGCGCCGATGGGACTGACCGAGGAGTTCGACGATCTCGACTTCGACCTCACCGACGACAAGGGCGAGCCGGTCATCGACACGCTGGCCCACGTCCGGCTGGCGTCGCCAGAGAACCTGGGCGGCATCGAGATCCTGCGCCGCGGTTACAACTTCACCGACGGGTCGGACGGCTTCGGACATCTGGACGCCGGGTTGTTCTTCATCGCCTTCGTGCGCAACCCGATCACCCAGTTCATCCCGATGCAGAATGCGATCTCGCGCCACGATGCGATGAACGAGTACGTGACGCCCACCAGCTCCGCCGTGTTCGCCTGTCCGCCAGGCATTCCCGAGGGCGACACGTCGACGTTCTGGGGCTCGACGCTCTTCTACTGACGTCGGGCCGCGGCGCCATCGTCGAAATCCACGTTGTGCAGACTACGTGCGAGAGCAGGCCTGCACAACGTTGATCTCGACGAGCTAGGACCGGTCTGTGGCCTCGGCCTCGTCGTCAGCGGGGTCATCGTCAGCGGGCTCGGCCTCGTCGTCAGCGGGGTCATCGTCCACCGGCTCGGCTGCCTCGGCGGCCTCGGACTCGACGACCGTGGGCCAGGCCGCGCGCCACTCGTCCGCGGAGATCACGCCGTGCGGGGCGTCGTCGAGCTCTTCGGCCACCTCGTCGCTTCGCCGCGCCGCCGCGACCGCGCGCTCCGCGACACGGACGTCCGCGATGAACTCCAGAACCGCTGAACGCAAGGCAGTTTCGGCATCGATCTCGGCGCTCACCGTGACCGATGTGATGGACGCTGGCAACAGATCGACGGGCAGGCCGGCGGTCTCCGCCCGGGCGAGCACCTTCTGCGCCAGCGCCAGCGCAGGCTGGGCGGTCGGGATGTCATCCATGATCGATTCGCGTGACAGTTTCTCCAGCGCCTTGCGCTGCTCCCACTGAGCCAACTGCTCTTCGAGCGAAATCGACTCTCCCGCAAGGACTGCGGGAACCCGATTGCCCAGCTTGCGGACCAGCGCATCGGCGACGTCGTCGATGTCGAACCCGTTCTCGGGGGCGTCCTCGGCGATGCGCGCGTGGAACAGCACCTGCAGCAGCACGTCGCCGAGCTCGTCGCGCAACTCGGTCAGGTCACCACCGTGCACCGCGTCGAACAGCTCGTAGGTCTCCTCCAGCAGATACCGCCGCAGCGAATCGTGGGTCTGCTGGCTCTCCCACGGCCCGGCCGTGCGCAGCTTGTCCATCATCGCGACGGCATCGACCAGGCGTTCACCGGACTGCGCCGCGGGCGCACTGATCACCCGCTCCCCCGCCGCGATGCGGGCCGCGACCGACGGATGGGCGCGATCCGAGGACAGCAGCACCTCTGCGGGATCACCGGTGTAGGCGGGTCGCGCCGACGGCAGCGACCACGGCACCTTGATCGGCATCTCCTCGGTGTACTGCACGTCACCGGTCAGGAGTTCGATCGCCTCGACCGGGACAAGCGACGGACGGCGCGGGTCGACCAGGACGACCGTCATCGGCTCCAGCTCATGTCGATCATTTCGCTGCGACACCTCCGAACTTGGTTATATCAACTTCCTCCTGCGGTTTCCCGTCGATGGACAGCAATAACCCTGCCACGAACGCGACGAGTTCGAGATCGCGGATCCGCGGGGCTCCGACCCCGGCGCCCGCGCGCGGGATCGGCACCTGCACGGTGGACGTGGTGGCGCGGTAGTTGGCACCGGCATAGAGGCGCTTGAGCCTCAACTGCGCGGAGTCCGCCAGGGTCAGCGGGGAGATCCGCACCGTCGACGCCGACAACGCGCCGATCTCGGTCACGTTGTGCGCCCGTGCCAGCAGCCGCAGGCGCGCCAGCGCGATCAGAAGTTCCGCCGGCTCGGGTAGCGGCCCGTAGCGGTCGACCAGCTCCTCGATCACCGAGTCCACGGACCTGTCGTCGGCGGCCGCGGCCAGTCGGCGATAAGCCTCCAGCCGCAGCCGGTCGCTGCCGATGTAGTCGGGCGGGAAGTGTGCATCGACCGGCAGATCGATCCGCACATCCTTCGGTTCCTCCGGCGCCAGAACGGTTTTCCCGTCCGCGGCCGCACGGTAGGCCTCCACGGCCTCGCCGACCAGACGCACATACAGGTCGAAGCCGACGCCGGCCACATGCCCGGACTGCTCGGCGCCCAACACATTTCCGGCGCCGCGGATCTCGAGGTCCTTCATCGCGACGGCCATTCCCGCGCCCAGCTCATTGTTCTGGGCGATGGTGGCCAGCCGGTCGTAGGCCGTCTCGGTCAGCGGAACCTCAGGCGGATACAGGAAATACGCGTAGCCGCGCTCGCGCGACCGCCCGACCCGGCCGCGCAGCTGATGCAGCTGCGAGAGGCCGAACGTGTCGGCCCGCTCGACGATCAGCGTGTTGGCGTTCGAGATGTCCAGGCCCGTCTCGACGATCGTCGTGCACACCAGGACGTCGTACTCGCGGTTCCAGAAGCCCTCGACCGTGCGCTCGAGCTGCTCCTCGGGCATCTGCCCGTGGGCGACGACCACGCGCGCCTCCGGCACCATCTCCCGCACCTTGGCGGCGGCCTGGTCGATGGTCCGCACCCGGTTGTGGATGTAGAACACCTGGCCGTCGCGCAGCATCTCGCGGCGCAGCGCCGCCGCGACCTGCTTGTCATCGTGCTGCCCGACATAGGTCAGGACGGGGTAGCGCTCCTCGGGCGGGGTCAGGATGGTCGACATCTCGCGAATGCCCGCCAAGCTCATCTCCAGCGTGCGCGGGATCGGGGTGGCGCTCATCGTCAGCACGTCGACGTGGGTGCGCATCGATTTGATGTGCTCCTTGTGCTCGACGCCGAAGCGCTGCTCCTCGTCGACGATGACCAGGCCGAGGTCCTTCCACGTCACGCCGGTCTGGATCAGCCGGTGCGTACCGATGACGATGTCGACCGACCCGTCTTTCATGCCGGCCAGGGTTTCCCTCGACTCGGCGGCGTCGGTGAACCGGGACAGGCCCTTCACCGTGACGGGGAAGCCCGCCATGCGCGCGGAGAACGTCTGCAGATGCTGGTCGGCCAGCAGGGTCGTCGGTACCAGCACCGCCACCTGCTTGCCGTCCTGGACCGCCTTGAACGCCGCCCGCACCGCGATCTCGGTCTTGCCGTAGCCGACGTCGCCGCAGATCACCCTGTCCATGGGGACTGGCTTCTCCATGTCGGACTTCACCTCGGTGATCGCCGTGAGCTGGTCCACGGTCTCGGTGAACCCGAACGCGTCCTCCATCTCGACCTGCCACGGGGTGTCCGGCGCGAACGCGTGGCCCGGCGAGGCCTGACGCTTGGCGTAGAGCGTGACGAGCTCGGCGGCGATCTCGCGAACTGCCCTGCGCGCCTTCGTTTTTGTGTTGGCCCAGTCACTGCCGCCCAACCTGCTCAGGTTGGGCGCTTCGCCGCCGACGTACCGGGACAGCTGGTCCAGCGAGTCCATCGGCACGTAGAGTTTGTCGGTTCCGCCCCCGCGCTTGGCCGACCCGTATTCGAGCACCAGGTACTCGCGGCGGGCGCCGCCGATCACCCGCTCGGTCATCTCGACGAACCGGCCGATGCCGTGCTGATCGTGCACCACGAGATCGCCGGCGGTGAGCGCCAGCGGGTCAACGACGTTGCGGCGCTTGGCCGCCAGCTTCTTGCCCTCGGTCGCCGCGGCGCGGTTTCCGGTCAGGTCGGTCTCGCTGAACACCACCAGATTGGCGCCCGGGATCACCACGCCGTCGTGCAGCGGGCCTTTCAGGACGCCGACGACGCCTTCCTTCGGCGCGGAGCCGGGGTCCAGAATCGCTGCGGGCGTGTCGGATTCGGAGAGTTGCTCGACGATGCGCATCGCGGTACCGGTGCCGGGCGTGACAACCACGCCGTACCCGCCGGTGGCAACGTGGGCGCGCAGCATCGCAAAGATCTCGTCGAGATTGTGTTGCTGCCCTCGCGCCGACGGAGCGGGACGGATGTCGAGGACGATTGACTCGGCTGAGCCGCTGTCGAGCTGACTCAGCGTCCACCACGGGTGGCCGCCCTCGCGTGCGGCGTCCCGCGCGGCGCTGTAGCCGACGTATCCCGACGCCCCGAGCGCCTCGATGTCGATGGGTACGTCCCCGCCGACCGCCGCGGTGGACCACGACGCTTCCAGGAATTCGCGGCCGGTCTTGATCAGATCGGCGGCCCGTGAACGGACCTTCTCCGGATCGCAGACCAGCAGCGGCGTGCCCTCGGGCAGGTGGTCAGTCAGTGTGCCGAAGGCCTCCGGACCGCCTTCGGGCATGAGCAGGGGCAGCAGCGCCTCCATGCCTTCGACCGGGATGCCCTCCGCCAGTCGCGCCAGCATTTCCGGGATACTGCCCGGCACGCTGTGCTCTTTGACGGGATGCTCGGCCGACAGCGCGGCTGCGCGGTGGCGGACATCCTCTGTCAGCAGCAACTCACGGCACGGTACGGCGATCACCGTGTCGATGTCGATCTCGGGAATGGACCGCTGATCGGCGACCGCGAACATCCGCATCTCGGTCACTTCGTCGCCCCAGAACTCGACGCGCACGGGGTGCTCGGCCGTCGGCGGGAAGATGTCGAGAATGCCGCCGCGGACCGCGAATTCACCGCGCTTGCCCACCATGTCGACGCGGGTGTACGAGAGATCGACGAGGCGGGCGACAATGCCGTCGAACTCCGCGTCGGCGCCGACAGTCAGCGTGACCGGCTCGATCTCGGCGAGGCCGGGAGCCATCGGCTGCAGCAGCGACCGCGCGGTCGTCACGACGATCCGCAGCGGCGGGCCGAGTCGCTCGTCCTCGGGGTGTGCCAGTCGGCGCAGCAGCATCATCCGCGCACCGACCGTGTCCACGCCGGGTGAGAGCCGCTCGTGCGGCAGCGTCTCCCACGACGGGAACAGCGCGACGGCCTCACCGAAGACGCCCCGCAACTCGGCGGTCAGGTCGTCGGCTTCGCGGCCGGTCGCGGTGACGACGAGCAGCAGTCCGGCTTGGGCGAGCGCGGACGCCACGTAGACCCGGGCGCTGGCCGGGCCGACGAAGTTGAGATCGACGGGCCGGTCGGCGGCGCGGCGAACGACCTCCTGCAAGGAGGGGTCACGCAGTGCCAGGTCGACGAGGCCCGCGATCGGGGTGTGGACATGAAGGGGCCCCGCTACGGTCATGATCTCTCCATCGTAGGCACCCGCCGACCTCGTCCGGCCGCGGGCACTGCCGTGCCCAGACCGTCGAAAATTGGTGCGCGGACCCGCCCGATCCCCGTGTTAGCTTCGATCCGAGTTTGCGGGGAACGGGGGCTTCGATGGTTGCGACGATCTCGGTCGTTGAAGCCACCCAGCCGGCACGTTTGCTGGACGCCGCCGATGCGCAGGCCGCCGACGCGGCTGCGGTCACCGTCGAGAGTGAAGTGCAGCACCGCGGACTGGCCGTTGTGCGCAACATCTGGCAGGCGGATGCCGCGGACACCGCGGTGGCGACGGCCGAGAAGAACCTCGCCCGTCAGCATGCGCTCCAGGCGAAGCTGACGAACTATGCCGCGGCGCTGCGCTTCGGCGGCACGAACCTGGGTCCGCTGCGCAGCCAGATTCTGGCGATGGTGTCGCAGGCGCGGGCGCTGGGCGGCATGGTCGCCGACGACGGCACCGTGGTGGGCGCTCGCACCATGGGTGTGATGACAGCGGCGCTCGCGGCCGCCTACACCGCATCGCTGCGGAGCATGCTGGCGATGTTCAACCGGATCGACGCGACCACCGCCGAAGCCTTGCGGACCGGCGGCCCCCTTCCGCAGACACCGCCGGCTCCCGACTTCGCGTGGACCGACGAGGACCTCTACCGGGGTGGTGTGGACGGCGCCCCGGCCGGCTCCGACGTCAACCAGGACGGCATCGGCGACTGCTACCTCGTCGCCACGATGAGTGCGATCGCCCACGCCGACCCTCAGTGGATCAGGGACCGCATCTCCTACGACCCGCAGACGGGGCTGTTCGACGTGACGATGTGGGACGGTGCCGGGTGGCGCCACATCAGCGTCACCCAGGCCGACGTCGACGCCAACATCGCCGCGGGGGGCGCCAGCGGCGTCGACAACGTCGTGACCGGCGCGCCGCTGTGGCCCGCGGTGCTGGAGTCCGCCTACGCCACGTTGAAGGCCCCCGGACAAGGGATCCAGGGCATCGAGCGCGGGGTGACGCCGCCGGCCCTGGAGGCGCTGACCGGCAACGACGGCCGCTGGATCATCCCGGCGACGGAGTGGATGACCCCGAGCCAGAACATCGACGGCCAGATCGCCGAGGCCCTCAGCGGACATCAGCCGGTGATGCTGTCCACCAGCGTTTTCGGCGGGCCGCTGGACGACATGCACGTCTACTCCATCGAGGGCCTGGCCGGCACGGGCAGCGACGCCGTCGTGACGTTGCGCAACCCGTGGGGCCCCGACAGTGGACCTCCGGTGATCGAGGCGAGGCTGGGCGATCTGATCGGAACGGGCCCGGCGGCCGGGCTGGGGCTCGGACCCACCGCGATGATCAACATCGGACGGATGGGGTCGTAGGTGAAGCGCATCCTGCTCGTCGTCCTGACGGTCGCACTCGTCGCGGCCCTCGGCGTCACGGGCTATTCACGGCTGTATTCGCCGTCCACCCGTCCCATCCTCAACGGCGCGCCCCTCGTGCTGCCGTACAAGCTCGAGAAGATGTCCGCCGCTCCGCTGAGCAGCCAGCCGCCTCCGGACGAAAGGCGCTACTCCGCGGCTCTGCGCGACGCGGTCTCCACGATCGAGCCCGAATTCCGCATCGACGCCGAGGAGTCCTACATTCGGCGCAACGGCTACGACTGGGTGATGCTGCGCAAGAGGGCGAGCGGCTACCTCGACGCGTTCGGCTTCTCTCAAACGACGGAGTCCCGCGCCGATGTCGCCGGGCAGACCGTTGACTACCTGGTGTGGCGTCCCACCTGGCTGCACAGCGTGTTCGACGATCGGATCGTTCTTGCGGTGGCGCTGCGCGATCCCCGGCCCGACCCCGCGACCATGGTGTTCGGCTACTTCGTGCTGCGCCCGCGCTGACCCCGGCTGCCGCTACTCGTCGTGCAGCGCCGGGTCGGACTCCAGATGGGTCAGCCCGTTCCAGCACAGGTTGACCAGGTGCGCGGCGACGACCTCTTTCTTGGGCTCGCGTACGTCGAGCCACCATTGCGCCGCCATGGACACCGAGCCGACGAGGGCCTGCGCGTACAGCGGCGCGAGTTCGGAATCGAGCCCCCGCCGCGAGAAGTCGCCGGCCAGGATGGACGCCACCTGGCTGACGGCGTCGTTGAGCAGCGTCGAATACGTGCCCGAGGTGATGCTGGCCGGGGAATCGCGGATCAGGATCCGGAAGCCGTCCGTGTGCTCCTCGACGTAGGTGAGCAGCGCCAGCGCCACCCGCTCCACCCGCACCCGGGAACGATTCTTGGTCAGCGACGCGGTGATCCCGTCCAGCAGTGCCGACATCTCGCGGTCGACGACCACGGCGTAGAGGCCTTCCTTGCCGCCGAAGTGTTCATAGACCACCGGTTTGGACACGTTGGCCCGCAACGCGATCTCTTCGATCGAGGTGCCGTCGAAGCCCCGCTCGGCGAACAGCGACTTGGCGATCTCGACCAGTTGCTGGCGGCGCTCGCTGCCGGTCATCCTGGCGCGCGGCGCACGCAGCGGCGCATCAGCACTGACGGGCTTTTCGGGCACTGCCACGGGTCTGAGCGTAGACCGTCGGGGCCCGCATACCGGTAGCGTCAGGTCCGTGATCACGCTGGATCGGCTGATCAACGTCCTCGGTGGATACGGCGCGCGCTGGCACGGCGGCACGTCGGATCGGCAGATAGAACTGCGCAGCGTGGTGCTCCCCGAGTCCGTCGACGGACGCACGGTGTCGGGCGATGTACTGCTCGCGGTGGGCGCCGGGTCCTTGATCGAGGCTGTGCGGTGGGCTCGCGCAGCGCGGGCCACCGTCGTGCTGACCCGTGAACATGACGACGACCCGCCGCTGGACACGGAAGGCGTCGCCGTCGTCGTCGTCGATTCGGCGACGCCGTGGAGCGATGTCGCCGCCGTCGTCTACGGCCTCGTCCTGGAAGGCCGAGAGACCGAATCGGGCCGCGGACCGACCGACCTCTTCGCGCTCGCCGACAGCCTGGCCGATGCGGTGGGCGGTCCGGTGGTCATCGAGGACCGAACGTCGCAGGTGCTGGCATTCTCGCGCGGACAGCAGGACGCCGACCCAGTCCGGGTGGCGACGATCCTGGCCCGGCAGGCACCCGCGGAAATCCGGGAGGTGTTCGCGGCACACAAAGTCTTCACGCACCTGGAACTGTCCGACGAGCCGATTTTCGTACCGGGTGAGGTGGGGGTCGGCCTGACCGGCCGGATGGTCGTGGCGGCGCGCGCGGGCCGCGAGCTGCTCGGCTCGGTGTGGGTGGCGTGCGCGAGCCCGCTCACCGGGACTCGGCTGGACGCACTCGCGGACGGGGCACACACCGTCGCGTTGCATCTGCTGCGGTCACGCGCCAGTGCCGATCTGGAACGTCAGGTGGAGTCCGAGCTGGTCATCCGGTTGCTGGAGAGTCCGGCCGATGCGGCGACCGTGGCCAGTCGGCTGGGCCTGCCGCCGGCGTCACTGCGCGTCATCGCATTGCGGGCCGCCGAGGGCGACCAGCGACACGCGGCGCTGCTGCAGGTGTTCGAGCGGGCGACCGCCGGCTTCGGGTGGTCGCGCCCGTCGCGCAGCGCGCTGGCGGACACCACGGTCTACACCGTGCTGTCGGCCGAGCACGCCACGATCGCGCGAGACTGGGTCACCGCGTTGGTCGCAACGCTGCCGCGCGGACTGACTGTGCAGGCCGGCATCAGCGCGCCCGCCGCCGCCACCGAGCTGGCTGTCGCGCGCGCAGAGGCCGACGAATGTCTGGCCCTTCAGGAGGGCACCGGGGCCGTCGTCCCGCCTGCATACGACGAGTCGTGGGACGACCTGGTGCTGCAACGTCTCCGGACCGCGGCGCACTCCGGCCGTACCCCGCGCCGGGGCGTGGTCGCCGAGCTCCGGGAACACGACCGTGCGCATGGCACCGCGTATGTGGCGACGCTGCGCGCGTGGCTGCAGGAGCGCGGCGATCCGGGGCGCATCGCCGAGCTGCTCGGCGTCCACGAGAACACCGTGCGGTATCGGATGCGGCGGATGGCCGAGCTGACCGACCTTCGGCTCGACAACGCGCACAAACGGTTCGCGATGATGATCGAGCTAGCTGTCGTGAACTAGACCAGTTTGTCGGTTCGCGACAGTTGAACCGCCCGCCATTGTCGCTTCGCAACGACACTTTCGCTGCGTCGACGCCGGACCATGGAGTCGACGGCAACGTGAGCGAGAGGTGGAGCGATGTTCGGCGGATCAGGGATGGCCAACGGTCCCCGGTCTGTGGTCGTCGTCGGAGCCGGCATCGTCGGCCTGTCGACCGCGTGGTTCCTGCAAGAGCGTGGAATCGACGTGACGATCGTCGACCGGACGGGTGTCGCGGCAGGCGCTTCCTGGGGTAACGCCGGCTGGGTGTCACCCGCGTTGACAGCCCCGCTGAACTCGCCGTCGGTGCTGCGCGAGGGTGTGCGGGCGCTTGCCGACCCCGCCGCGCCGCTGCACATCCCGCTGCGAGCCGACCCCGCCCTGCTGCGGTTCATGGTCCGCTTCGCCGCCCACTGCCGGCCGGCCGCGTGGCAGCGGGCGGTGCACGCGAACGCGGTCCTCAACGACGAGGCCATGGAGACCTTCGACGTGCTGGTGGCCAGCGGTGTCGACGCCCCGGTCACCGACACCTCGCTGGCGGCGGCGTTCCGCGACGCGCGGCAAGCCCGCCGGTTCCTGACCGAGCTGAGCCACATGTCGGCGACGGGCCCGCGGCTCGAGTCGGACATGCTGACCGGTGCGGCCCTGCACCGCCAGGTACCGCTCGCTTCCGTGGACGTGGCGGCCGTGGTCAACGTGCCCGGCCAACGGTTCGTCGATCCGGGCCGCTTCACCCGCGCGCTCAGCCGGCAGGTCGCCGCGCGCGGGGCGACGCTGCACATCGGCGAGGTCAGCGGCGTGTCCCGGACCCAGGACAGAGTTCTCGTCGAACGGCGCGGCGGCGAACCCCTGAGCGCTGACGCCGCAGTGCTGGCCACGGGCGCCTGGTTGCCCGCGTTGACCGGGCGACGGGTTCGGGTGGGACTGCAGGCCGGTCGCGGTTACTCGTTCACGGTGCCGGTCGACCGCCCGCTGCCGGGACCGATCTATCTTCCGGAGGCCCGCGTCGCCTGTACCCCGTACCGGGGCGGCCTGCGGGTGGCAGGGACCATGGAGTTCCGCCGCCCGGGCGAACCGCTGTCGCTCCGTCGGGTCGAGGCGATCATCGCATCCGCTGCCCCACTTCTGGCCGGCGTCCGCTGGGACGAGCGCACCGACGTCTGGGTGGGCGCCCGTCCGGTCACCGACGACGGCATGCCGCTGATAGGCCAACTGGCGGACGGTGTCTACATCGCCGGTGGACACGGCATGTGGGGACTGGCCCACGGTCCTGCGACCGGCCGACTGCTCGCCGAGCAGATCGCCACCGGAAAGCAGCCCGAGGCCGCGCGTCCGTTCGATCCGCTCCGCGGGCGCCGCGGCACCACTTCTCCCCTCTGACGAGGGCTCCCCGGTCGTCAGGGGCGGCGGCAGTGTCCCGCCCCTGACGACGAACACCCCTACCGAAAAGGACACACCGTGCAGAACACTGACCTCATTTGGATGACGCCGCAGGCCCGCGAAGGACTGGAGAGAGAGCTGGCCACCCTGATGACCCTGCCCTCACCGGCGGACGAGGACGACCGCACCGATCAGGTGGTCGATGCCTGGCTGGCCCGTAAGGAACGGATCCGGCAGATCCACGAACTGCTCAGCAGGGCTGATCGGATGAGCAACCCTGCCGACGACGGCGTCGCCGAGCCAGGCATGGTGCTCACCGTTCGCTTCGACGACACCGGCGACACCGGCGACACCGAGACCTTTCTTCTCGGCACCCGCGGCACCGTCGACTCCGAACTGGACGTCTACACCGTCAATTCACCGTTGGGCAGCGCACTGCTGGGAGCCACCCCGGGCGAGCATCGCAGCTATCTGCTGCCGAACGGCAGCGCACAGCAGGTGACCCTGCTGACGGCCAAACCGTACGACGCGCGTCTCCTCGACAACAGCGATCCGCGGGAGCTTGCACAGCGCTGAGCCGCCCTGACAGGGTGCGTTAAAGTCGCACGCGTACCTCGTGACCGGTCCGTCGTGGTGTAATCGGCAGCACCTCTGATTTTGGTTCAGATAGTTCAGGTTCGAGTCCTGGCGACGGAGCAGCGAGCGTGCACGAAATGGCTCCTGGCCCGGCGTGTCGAGTGCAGACACGCACGCTCGCGGAAGTGGGAAGACATCGATGCGTGACGCCGCGGTCGTGATCCTGGCGGCGGGTGCGGGCACCCGCATGAAATCGGCCACCCCGAAGGTGCTGCACACGCTGGCCGGGCGCAGCATGCTGGGCCACAGCCTGCACGCCGTCGCCCGAGTCGCGCCGAAGCACCTCGTGGTGGTGGTCGGCAAGGACCGCGAGCAGGTGGCACCTGCCGCCGAGCAGATCGGCCGGGACCTCGGCCGCGACGTACAGATCGCGGTGCAGGAGGAACAGCGCGGCACCGGGCACGCCGTGGAGTGCGGCCTGACCGCGCTGCCCGCTGACTTCGCCGGCGTCGTCGTGGTCACCGCCGGGGACGTCCCGCTGCTGGACGGGGACACGCTGACCGATCTTCTCGTCGCCCACAACGCCGAATCGGCGGTGGCGACGGTGCTGACCACCACGCTCGCGGACCCCACCGGCTACGGCCGGATCCAGCGCACCGAGGTCGGCGACGTGCTCGGCATCGTCGAGCAGGCCGACGCCAGCCCGGCGCAGAAAGAGATCACGGAGGTCAACGCCGGCGTCTACGCGTTCGACATCGACGCGCTGCGGTCGGCGCTGAGCCGACTGCACGCGAACAACGCCCAGCAGGAGCTGTACCTCACCGACGTGATCTCCATCGTGCGGTCCGACGGCCGCTCCGTGGGGGCACAGCACGTGACCGACACCGCACTGGTGGCCGGCGTCAACGACCGGGTTCAGCTCGCCGACCTGGGCGTGGAGCTGAACCGCCGCATCGTCGCCCGTCATCAGCGCGCCGGCGTGACGGTCGTCGACCCGGGCTCGACGTGGATCGACATCGACGTCAGCATCGGCCGCGACACCATCGTGCGTCCCGGCACCCAACTGCTCGGAGCCACCGCCATCGGCGGCCGCTGCGAGATCGGCCCCGACACCACGCTCACCGACGTCATGGTGGGCGACGGCGCCCAGGTGGTCCGCACCCACGGGAGTTCCTCGCGGATCGGCGATGACGCCGTCGTCGGCCCCTTCACCTATCTGCGCCCCGGCACGGTCCTCGGTTCCGCAGGCAAGCTCGGCGCGTTCGTCGAGACCAAGAACGCCACCATCGGCGCGGCCACGAAGGTGCCGCACCTGACCTACGTCGGCGACGCCGACATCGGCGAGCACAGCAACATCGGCGCATCCAGCGTGTTCGTCAACTACGACGGAGAAACCAAGAGCCGCACCACAATCGGCTCCCACGTCCGCACCGGCTCGGACACCATGTTCGTCGCACCGGTGACCGTCGGCGACGGTGCCTACACCGGCGCGGGCACGGTGATCCGCGACGACGTCCCGCCCGGAGCGTTGGCGGTGTCGGCGGGTCCGCAGCGCAACATCGAGGGCTGGGTGGCCAGGAAACGGCCGGGCAGCGCCGCCGCGCAGGCCGCCGAGGCGGCCGCACATCAGGCCCCGGCAGCCGACCCGGAAGGCGCCGAAGCTACCGGCGAGTAGCGTTTCGTCGCCTTTTATTGGCATTCTGGTAACCCGCCACCGTAGGCGCGGAAACGCTCCGTACGATGGCCGGAGAATCGATCCGCCATCGATCTGAGAAGCCGAGGGCAGCCCGTGAGCCACGACTGGACCGACAACCGCAAGAACCTGATGCTCTTCTCGGGTCGAGCGCACCCCGAATTGGCGGAGCAGGTCGCCAAAGAACTCGACGTGTCCGTCACCGCGCAGACCGCGCGGGACTTCGCCAACGGGGAGATATTCGTCCGCTTCGACGAATCGGTGCGCGGCAGCGACGCCTTCGTCCTGCAGAGCCATCCGGCGCCGCTGAACACGTGGCTGATGGAACAGCTGATCATGATCGACGCGCTCAAGCGCGGCAGCGCCAAGCGCATCACCGCGATCCTGCCCTTCTACCCCTATGCCCGGCAGGACAAGAAGCACCGCGGACGCGAACCCATCTCCGCACGGCTGGTCGCCGACCTGTACAAGACCGCGGGCGCCGACCGCATCGTCACCGTGGATCTGCACACCGACCAGATCCAGGGCTTCTTCGACGGCCCCGTCGACCACATGCGGGCTCAGAAACTGCTGTGCGGCTACATCGTCGAGAACTACTCCGACCACGACATGGTCGTGGTCTCCCCCGACTCCGGCCGCGTGCGCGTCGCCGAGAAATGGGCCGACTCTCTCGGCGGTGTGCCGCTGGCCTTCATCCACAAGACCCGCGACCCGCTGGTGCCCAACCAGGTCAAGTCCAACCGTGTCGTCGGTGACGTCAAGGGCAAGACCTGCATCCTCACCGACGACATGATCGACACCGGCGGCACCATCGCAGGCGCGGTCCGGCTGCTCAAAGAGGACGGCGCCGGCGACGTGATCATCGCCGCCACCCACGGCGTGCTGTCCGATCCCGCGCGCGAACGGCTCGCCGACAGCGGTGCACGCGAAGTCATCGTCACCAACACACTGCCGATCGGCGACGACAAGATGTTCCCGCAGCTGACCGTGCTGTCCATCGCGCCACTGCTGGCCAACACCATCCGCGCGGTCTTCGAGAACGGCTCGGTGACAGGACTTTTCGACGGTTCGGCCTGATATGCCAGACGGTACCGGCGCCACGATCTACCACAACCCCAAGTGCTCGACGTCGAGGAAGACCCTGGAGTTGTTGCACGACTTCGGTGTCGAACCCGAGATCGTGCTGTACCTCAAGAACCCGCCGTCACGCGCCGAACTGGTCGCGATGATCGCCGACGCCGGTATCCAGGTGCGCTCCGCCGTGCGCAAACGCGAGCCGCTGTACGGGGAGCTGGATCTCGCATCTGCCTCTGACGACCAGCTGCTCGATGCGATGGCCGAACATCCGATCCTGATCGAGCGGCCGTTCGTTGTCACCGCCAAGGGCACCCGGCTGGCGCGCCCGATCGACAACGTCCGCGAGATTCTGTGACCGGTTGTCTCCGGCCGGTCCTCGCTGCCGCGGTGGTCCTGGCAATAGCGGGATGCACCGCCGAAACCCCTGACTACCAGACGGTCTGGTCCACATCGAGTAGAACCAGTGCCTCTGCGACCGCCCCGCCCGACGCGCCCGGGATGCCCCTGGCGGCGTTCCTGGAACAGGAAGGGGTCGACGGACAACCGGTGGCCCCGGACAAGCTCACCGACCTCACGGTCACGATGCCGACGCCGCCCGGCTGGCGCCCCTACCAGAACACCAACCTCGCGCCGGGTACCCGCATGATCGCCAAGGGCGACACCTACCCCACCGCCATGCTGCTGGTGTTCGAACTCAAGGGCGACTTCGACGTCGCGCAGGCCCTCACCCACGCCAACGTCGACGCGAAGTCATCGCAGAACTTCCAGGAGCTCAACTCGTCCTCCACGGACTTCGCCGGATTCCCGTCGGCGATGATCGAGGGCAGTTACGACCTCGGCGGCGACCGGATGCACAGCTACAACCGCGTCGTCTTCGCCACCGGCGCGGCACCAGCGCGGCAGCGGTATCTGGTCCAGTTCACCGTCACCGGCTACGCCGACAAGGCGGTCGAGGAATCTGCCGACATCGAGGCGGTCATCAAAGGCTTCACCGTCAAGGTCCCCTGACCTGCTGAACCTCCACTGCCGCGGATCACTACTGTGATGGCCATGAGCGACTGGACCGCCGCCGACCTGCCCTCTTTCGCCGGACGCACCGTCATCGTGACCGGCGCCAACAGCGGGCTGGGCCTGGTGACGGCCCGCGAACTCGCCCGCGTCGGCGCCACGACGATCCTGGCGGTGCGCAACCTCGACAAAGGTCACGCGGCGGCCGCCGGCATGTCCGGCGACGTCGAGGTCCGCCACCTCGACCTGCAGGACCTCGCGTCGATCCGGGTATTCGCCGAGGGCGTCGCGCACGTCGACGTGCTGGTCAACAACGCCGGCATCATGGCCGTGCCCTACGCCCTGACCGCCGACGGCTTCGAGAGCCAGATCGGCACCAACCACCTCGGGCACTTCGCGTTGACCAACTTGCTGCTGCCCAAGATCACCGACCGCGTCGTCACGGTGTCCTCGATGATGCACCTGCTGGGCTACATCAGCCTCAAAGACCTCAACTGGAAATCGCGGCCCTACTTCGCGTGGCCTGCGTACGGACAGTCGAAGCTGGCCAACCTGCTGTTCACCAGCGAACTGCAGCGCAAGCTGGCCGCAGCAGGTTCCGCGGTGCGCGCGGTCGCCGCTCACCCCGGCTACTCCGCGACCAACCTGCAGGGCCACTCCGGCAACCCGCTCGGAGAGAGGATCGCGCGAGCCGGAAACCGGCTGGCCACCGACGCCGACTTCGGGGCCCGCCAGACGCTGTACGCGGCTGCCGCCGACGTTCCGGGTGACAGTTTCATCGGGCCACGGTTTGCGATGACGGGGCCGACCGGACCCGTCCCGCGCAGCCCGCTGGCGCGTAACCGGGGCAAGGCCGCCGCACTGTGGACGCTGTCCGAGCAGCTCACCGGCACGGAGTTCCCGCTGTAGATTTTTGGCTGAGCAGGCGATCTGCGCTAACCTTGCGGACGCGTCACGGCGAGGGTGGTCTGCTTGAGCAGCCGCCGTTATCGACGGGAACCAGAACTTCTTCGGTGTTCATCCCTGGCCGTGCCCGATACCTATCACCGGCACAGGAGCAACCGACATGGCGAAGAACGCCCCCAACAATCTCACCGCGGCCGTCCGCACCGTCACCGGCAAGGGCGCATCGCGCCGCTCCCGCCGTGAGGGCAAGGTGCCCGTGGTGCTCTACGGCCACGGCAGCGACCCGCAGCACCTCGAGCTCAACGCACGCGACTTCGCCGCCGTGCTGCGCCACACGGGCACCAACGCGGTCCTGACCCTCGACATCGAGGGCAACGAGCAGCTGGCGCTGACCAAGGCCATCGAGATCCACCCGATCCGTCGCAACATTCAGCACGCCGACCTGCTCGTGGTGCGCCGCGGCGAGAAGGTGACCGTCGAGGTGTCCGTCGCGGTCGAGGGCGACGCCGCCCCGGGCACCCTGGTGACCCAGGAGACCAACACCATCGAGATCGAGGCGGACGTCCAGTCCATCCCCGAGCAGTTCGCCGTGTCGGTCGAGGGCGCCCAGGAGGGCACCCAGATCCTGGCCGGCCAGATCGAGCTGCCCGACGGCGTCACGCTGATCTCCGACGCCGAATTGCTGGTCGTCAATGTCGTCACCGCGCCGACCGAGGAAGACCTCGAGGCAGAGGGCGCCGGCGAGGCGACCGACGCTGCCGGCGACGACACCGCCGAGGACTCGGGCGACGAGGACACCTCCGAGGGCGAGTCCGAGTCCGAGTAGGCCCGACCGGGACGGAGTTCTCTCATGGCCGAGGCCATGCTGGTCGTCGGCCTTGGCAATCCGGGGCCGACGTACGCAACGACCCGGCACAACATCGGCTTCATGGTGGCCGATGTGCTCGCCGACCGCATCGGCGAGAAGTTCAAGGTGCACAAGCGCTCTGGTGCTGAAGTGGCCACCGGGCGGCTCGCGGGCCGCCCGGTGGTCCTCGCCAAACCGCGGGTGTACATGAACGAGTCGGGCCGCCAGGTGGGTCCACTGGCCAAGTTCTACTCCATCGCGCCCGCCGACGTCGTCATCATCCACGACGAACTCGACATCGATTTCGGCCGCATCCGCCTCAAGGCCGGCGGCGGCGTGGCCGGCCACAACGGCCTGCGATCGGTGGCGTCCGCACTGGGCGGCAACGATTTTCAGCGCGTCCGGGTGGGCATCGGCCGGCCCCCCGGCCAGAAGTCGGGGGCCAGCTTCGTGCTGGAGAACTTCAGCTCACGCGAGCGTCCAGAGCTCGGCACCATCATCGAGCAAGCCGCCGACGCGACGGAATTGCTGATCGCCCAGGGCATCGAGCCCGCCCAGAACGTCGTGCACGCCTGGGCGTGACACCACCTCTCGCCGAAACTGTATTTCAGCAGCGAAAGTGAGAGTGCCCGCCTGCCGGAATGCAGTTTCGGCAGACAGGTCTCAGAGCCCTACCAGGTCAGGACGATTCCCGGCCCCCGGCCGTTGTTGCCGCGAGGGATCGTGTCAGCCACATTCGGCGCCCGGGTACCCGGCACCGCCTTGACGGAGACGCTGCCGCTCGTCTCACATCTGGTCAGGCTGCCGGCTTCCTGACAGGTCGCCTGAGCGCCAGCTACCGGAGCAGCCATCAGCGCGGCCGCCGCGACGCTCGGCACCAGCAGGATTCTCAGGTAACGCGCGCGACTGTTCACAGATCCCCTCCTCACGGGCACGATCCCGCGAGAACCCGGGCACTCGGGTCGAGTACCAGATTCGCTTGCCGGACATGGGCGAATGCGTCTTCACGCGCCGCTTCGATGGTCAGCCCGGCACCGCCGGAGACGATGCCGCTGCCGTCGTCGGCTCCGACCGAGACCACGCAGAAGACGTCGTTGGTCACTTCGTCACTGCTGCATTCCTGGGCGCCGGTGCTCTGGCAAGCGGCGACCACTGCAGCCGCGGCCGCGTCGTTGGTGGGGCCGGATGCGGTGAAACCGACCAGCAAACCGTCCATGACTCCCGAACCCACGGCCCTGGATATGTCGCCACCGTTGACGACTCCACCCGGCCCGCCGGCCCACGACGTCGCGGCCGAGACCGTCATGACAACCAGCCCGATCGAAGACATCACCGCCATCCGAAGAGCGAAAGCCCACCTGATTGTGGCCATCCTGCCCCTTTCTTGAGAAGGATCTGCCGGTGATCATAGGGGGCTCGGCCGCTCAGCGACGACGAATGCCGCTGTCGACGATCTTGACGGGCTTGTGCGGATAGCGCTTGATGGCGTGCGCTTCGGCGTCGGAACCGGGTAGCACGTAGAGAGTTTCGCGCTTGTCCTGCAGCGGCTTGAGCACGAGGTCCATGAAACCCTTGCGGTCGTCGAGGTAGGGCTCGATGACCTCTTCGCCCGCGGGACAGACCGCCAGACAGTAGGCCGCTTTGTAGTTGGCCTTGAACGACAGGCTCTGCCACATCGACGCGTTCTCCGAATCGCTGACGCGGGAACGGTAGTCGGCGGCGTCGGAGCTGTCGGCGATGGTCTGCACCCAGTCGGTGAAGCCGCCCATGAACTCGCGGTAGTTGTGTACCGAGCACGCGAAGAAGTCGAAATCGCCGTTCTTCTTGATCGCTCCCACCGGGCACGCGGCAACGCACAGTTTGCACTCCAGGCACGGCGAATAGTCAAGCGGCGCATCGTAACCGCTGATCTCCGACGCCACGATCACCGTGCCGAGCAGGATGAAGTTCCCGAACCGTGGGTGGATGACGTTGCGGTGGATTCCCATCGCGCCCATGCCCGCGGCGACCGCGACCGGCTTGTGGGCGACGACCCAGATGCGGCCGGGGTATCGGTCCATCTCCATCGGGAACGTGGCCGACGGATTCACCACGCGATGACCGGCGTCCTGCAGCGCGCGGGTGATGCGGTGTGCCGCCTCGTTCATGATCTCGCCGCTGCGGTGGAACTCCTGGTTGGCGACGCTGCGGGCGGTCGAGCGCACGTTGTCGCGGTTCATCTTGACCACCAGCGACAGATAGCTCACGGCGCCGGGCAGCGCCTCTTCCACGTACGGCAGCTCCGAGGCCAGCTGCGGGTCGGCGACACGGGCGAAGCCGACGTCGTCGACCCCCGCCTCCAGACACACGTCTCGCAGCCACGCGGCGTCGATGACGCCGGGCGGACGGGCCGGCCGTGACCGCATCGCGCGCACCGTGGGATGGTCGGCCAACCGCGACGGCAACTTGTCCACCATGTGGCTGAATATAGCAGACTATACCCAGCTGTGTGATGGGTACTGCGCCGCGGCATTTCTCAGCGCATCAGTTCGCGGTCCTGCGCTTGTAGGCGTACAGCGCGACGGGGGCGAACACCGCGGTCAACGTCAGCGACCACAGCACCGTGGCCAGCACCGGATGATGCAGAGGCAGCTGCGCACTCGCGGGCGCCGGTCCCCCGTTGCCCCACAGCTCGCGCATCGCCTGGGCCAACGACGACACCGGGTTCCATTCGGCGATCACCCGCAACCAGTGCGGCATCGGTTCGGTGGGCACGAAGGTGTTGGCCAGGAACGTCACCGGGAACAGTGCCGTGAACATGACGCCGTTGACCGCCTCCACCGTCCGCATGAGCGAGCCGATGAGGATGCCGAACCAGATCATGCCGAAGCCGAACACCAGCAGCAGGGCAAAGGCCAGCACGGCTTCGCCGACGCCGTTGCGGATGCGCCAGCCGATGGCGAGCCCGGTGAGTGCCATCACCACCACACCCAGCGACGAATGGATGACGCTGGCGATGCTGCGCCCGATCAGCACCGACGACCGCGAGATCGGCAGCGAGCGAAAGCGGTCGATGATGCCCTTCTCGACATCGGCGGTGATGCCCGCCGCCACGACGAACGCCGAGAACACGATGGTCTGGGCCTGGATGCCGGGCAGCAGGAATTCCCGGTAGGACGCTCCCCCGGTGTTGGTGATCGATGCACCGAAGACGAACGCGAACAGCAACACGAACATGATCGGCTGTGCCGTGACATCACTGAGCATCTCGGGCATCCGCTTGGTGTGGATCATGTTGCGTTTCACCATGATCCACGACTGTTGCGCAAGGTTGGTGGGCCGCGCCGGGACCGGCTTCGGCAGGATCGGAGTCGTGGACTCGGTGTCGAGCGCGGTCATGCGCCTGCCTCCTCGATGTCGTCGGTGCGGTGGCCGGTGAGCGTCAGGAACACATCGTCCAGACTGGGCCGGGACAGTCCGATGTCGTCGACGCCGATGCCGCCGTCGCGCAGGAGTTCCGCCACCCGGATCATGTCGTCGAGCCCGTCCGCTGAGGCGGTCAGCCTGCGGGCACCGGCGTCGACGAACACCTCGGCGCCCGTCCGGCCCAGCAGGGCGCGGGCGGGGTCGAGGTGGGCCGTGTCGGTCACGGTGACCACCAGGCTGGCCTTGCCGGCCTGCTGCTTGAGTTCCAGCGGAGAGCCCTCGGCGATGATGCGGCCGCGGTCGATGACGACGATGTTGTCGGCGAGCTGGTCGGCCTCCTCGAGATACTGCGTGGTGAGCAACAACGTGGTGCCCTGCGCCACCAGTCCGCGCAGCACATCCCACAGTTCGCTGCGGCTCTGCGGATCCAGACCGGTGGTCGGCTCATCGAGGAAGAGCACCGGAGGAGAGGCGAGCAGGCTGACCGCGAGATCCAGCCTGCGCCGCATACCCCCGGAATAGGACTTGACCGTCCGGTCGGCCGCGTCGGTCAGCGAGAACTGATGCAGCAGTTGATCGCCCAGCCTGTCGAGGTCTTTGCGCCGGATGCCGTAGAGGCTGCCGATCATCCGGATGTTCTCGCGCCCGGTCAGCAGTTCGTCGACGGTGGCCACCTGGCCGGTGAGACCCATGTGGCGGCGCACCTGATCCGGCTCGGTGCGGACGTCGTAGCCCGCCACCCGCGCGGTACCGCTGGTGGGCTCGGTGAGCGTGGTCATCATGCGGACCGTGGTGGTCTTGCCTGCGCCGTTGGGCCCGAGCAGGCCGAGTACGGTGCCTGCGGCCACCGTGAAGCTGACACCGTCGACCGCGTTCTCGCTGCCGTACCGCTTCACCAGGTCGACGGCCTCGATCGCGGGAGGGGATGCCATGACCCCGACGCTACGGGCGACCCCCGACATCCGGCCAGTCGATTTCCCGCCCCTGCACCGCGCGCTCGCGTAACGGGGCTAGGTGACGAGTGAGACCGAGGTGGAGCGGCGCAGCTTGCCCGACGATGTCTTGGGGATGCTGCCAGGGCCCAGCACGACGACGTTGCGTGGCCGCACATCGACCTCGGCGACAACCTCGTGCGCGACCTGGTGCTCGATGCGGCGCACCTCGACCGGGTCCTGCCAGTTGTTGGACTCGACGGCGACGGCGAACGTCTCCCGTGAATGTCCGGCATCCAGCCGCACCGCGACGGCACAACCCGGTCGCACACCCTCCACGCGGCCTGCCGCACGTTCGATGTCGGTCGGGTAGATGTTGCGGCCGGCCATGATGATGACGTCCTTGACGCGGCCGCAGACGACCACGTTGCCTTCCTCGGTCAGGTAGCCCAGGTCGCCGGTGTCGTACCAGCCCTGCTCGTCCTGCGCCGGGATGAAACCGCCCATGGTCATGTAGCCCGGCGTCACACACTCGCCGCGCAGCTCGATGACTCCGACACCCCGGGGCGGCATGACGTTGCCGTGATCGTCGATGACACGGGCTTCCAGATCGGTCAGCAGCGGGCCGAGCTCGGCGAGACGCTTGGTGTGGCCCTTGGCGGCCGGCACTGCGCGCCGCAGCGCCGCGAGCAGGTCGGCATCGACCTCGTCGACGACCAGGCCCGCACCGCACGGTGAGAACGACACCGCCAGCGTGGTCTCGGCCATGCCATAGGCAGGCAGGATGGCGCCCGGCTGCAATCCGAACGGCTTGCCCGCGTCGAGCAGATCCTCGACGTCGGCCGGTTCGACGGGCTCGGCGCCGGAGAGCGCGAAACGCAGCGTGGACAGGTCGAACTGGCCCGGCTTGGCCTGGCGGCGCAGCCGCTTGGCGAACAGCGCGTAGGCGAAGTTCGGGGCCGCGGTCATCGTGCCCTTGTACTTGTCGATGAGCTTGGCCCACAGCAGGGTGTCGCTGAGGAAGTCCATCGGGGTGACCTTGACCAGCTCGGCGCCGAAGTACATCGGAATGGTCAGGAATCCGACCATGCCCATGTCGTGGAAGCACGGCAGCCAACTGACCATGACGTCCGTCTCGACGTCGTACTGGGCACCGATGAACATCGCCTCGGCGTTGGAGTGGATGTTGCGATGCGTGATCTGGACGGCCTTGGGAGAACCGGTGGACCCCGAGGTCAACTGCATGAGCGCCAGGTCGTCCTCGCCGACCTCGATGGGCTCGATGGGCTCGGACTCCAGAAGATCCGTGACGGTGAGGACCTTGATGCCCTTCTCCTCGAGCACCGGGATGGCGACGAGGAAGGGATCGGAGACGATGACGGCCTTGGCCTCGATCATCCCGATGACGTTCATGGTGTCCTCGGCCCAGACCACCAGGTCGGTGCGGGGCGTGGGCTGGTGCAGCATGGTGAGGCTTGCGCCGCGCATCCACAGGCCCTGCGCGGTGGGCGCGATCTCGACCGGGAATCCGGCCAGCACGCCGACGGCGTCGCCGAGGCCAACTCCGGCGGCGGCGAGGCCGCCGGCGATGCGCTTCGCCCGCTCGTGGACCTCACCCCAGGTGTGACGGACCGGCACGTGCGGCTCTCCGGTGACCATGCCCTTACCCGTGGTGTGGGCACTGCGATACATCTTCTCGGTGAATCTGCTCACGACGACCTCCTCGCCGACATCTGCCCCGGTGCACATGCCCGTTTGCCATGCTCCGCCTGATGAGGAGCCTTTTCACGGAGGCGCGCACACAGTTGGGGAGCGGTTGTGTCTCGAATCGGTGATGTTCTGTGAGCGTGCTTGGAGTCAGTGACCCATCCAGTTCGCGGCCCGCCGGTCACACCGGTGGGGGAACTCGATCCGTCCAGTACTCGACCGCTAGCTCTCACCGTCGATCATCTTAGGCAACTCTTAAGTAACTGCCAAACGCGCGCGACAATTGAGTCGTGCGTCACACCCTTCCGTGACCGTTGCTTGACGTACTCAGTCCACCGGCGAGGGACTCGGCACCACCCGGGCACCCTGCACCGGCCCGCTCGCGACGCGCACCGTGCGGCACACACCCGCTCCGGCCAGTTCCGTGCCGATGTCGATGGCGGCGCCGGCCGAGGTGCACAGGAACGCGCACGTGGGCCCTGACCCGGAGACCACGCCCGCGAGGGCGCCCGCATCCACACCCGCACGGAGGGTGCGCCGCAACGCCGGATCCAGGCTCAGCGCGGCGGGCTGCAGATCATTGCCGAGCAGGCCCGCCAGCTGCTTCGCGTCCCCCGACGCCAGTGCGGCCAGGACCGGATCCGGCGATTCCAGGCGCGGCGGAAGCGTGCGGTCCTCCTCGGCGCGCAGCCGATCGATCTCGGCGAACACCTTGGCGGTGGACAGGCCTCCCGGCGAGAACGCCAGCACCCAGTGGAAGGTGTTGCGGGCCAGCACGGTGGCGAGCTCCTCGCCCCGGCCGGTTCCCAAGGCCGTACCCCCGTGCAACGCGAACGGCACGTCGCTGCCCAGCTGCGCCGCCAGCGCATGCAGGTCGCGACGCGGCACCCCGAGCTCCCACAAGGAATTCATCGCCACCAGAACCGCGGCCGCATCTGCACTGCCGCCGGCCATCCCGCCTGCCACCGGAATGGTCTTCTCGATCGAGATCTCGACATCGGGGGCGCGGCCGACGTGTTCGGCCATCAGCTCGGCGGCCCGCCATGCGAGGTTGCGGTGATCGGCGGGCAGGCTGTCAGCCCCCTCACCCGACATCTCCAGCGACAGCGCGTCGGCGTTGCGGACCGTGACCTCGTCGAGCAGCGACACCGCATGGAAGACGGTGGTCAGCTCGTGATAACCGTCGTCACGGCGGTCACCCACATCCAGATACAGATTGACCTTGCCGGGCACCCGAACCGTGACCGAGCCGGTGGGAACCCACTCGGAGGCCGTATTACCGTCGCGTGCGGACACCGCACGACATTAACTCCGCAACGAGCGACGGTGCACCCTAGGCTGGCCGGATGCTGTCGCCGGGCGATCGCTTCGAGGACTATGTCATCGACGCGACAGCGGGCCGCGGCGGAACGGCAACGGTGTACCGCGCCCACGACGTCCGCTCCCCCGACCGCATCGTCGCGCTGAAGATCCTCACGGCAGGACGCGATGGCGCGTCGGAACAGGCGCGGCTGCGCCGAGAAGCCGACTACGCACAACGATTGCGCCACCCCCACGTCGTCGAGATCTTCGGCAGCGGAACCGGCTGGCTGGCGATGGAGTACGCCGGCGGCGGGCCTGTCACCAACCTCGCGCCGGTCCCGAATCGGGTGGCCGCACTGACCCAGATCGCCGACGCCCTTGACTACATCCACGCGCACGGTGTCGTCCACTGCGATGTGAAGCCGTCCAACATTCTTGTCGCCCAGGACTTTTATCAGGACGGCGCGATGCTCGTCGACTTCGGCAACGCGCGCTCCGCAGGAGAGAGCGCCGTGCCACACACCACCTACGTCACCGCCTCCCTGCCGTACTCCCCGCCGGAACTCCTGACCGGAGCGGCCGTCACGGGCGCCACCGATGTCTATGCGCTGGCCTGCACGGCGGTCGAATTGATCACCGGCTCACCACCGTTCACAGCAACTACCCAGGCTGCGCTGGCCGACTCACAGCTTCACCGGGCTCCACCGCGTCCATCGCATGATATCGATTGGCTGCCAAGGGCTTTCGACTCCGTCCTGGCCAAGGCCATGGCCAAGGCGCCGGCGGACCGCTACCAGTCCTGCACCGAATTTGCGGCGCTGGTTACCCGCATCATCCGTGACTGAAACGTCAATTCCATTCCGGCGCCGCGTAACCCAAGGTTTACCGCGCCCAGGTTGCAACCGCCCACAACAGGTCTAGCGTCGCGCTCATGGGATCTGCTCTGCAGTACGACAACTCGGCTCTCGCTCACGAGGAGGAGGGCTACCACAAAGGGCTCAAACCCCGCCAGCTCCAGATGATCGCCATCGGTGGGGCGATCGGCACCGGCCTGTTCATGGGCGCGGGCGGACGGATGAACACCGCGGGGCCTGGCCTGTTCATCGTCTATGCGGTGTGCGGCGTCTTCGTGTTCTTCATCCTGCGGGCCCTCGGGGAGTTGGTGCTGCACCGCCCCTCCTCGGGTTCGTTCGTGTCCTATGCGCGCGAATTCCTCGGGGAGAAAGCCGCATACGTCGCCGGGTGGATGTACTTCTTCAACTGGGCCTGCACGGCGATCGTGGACGTCACCGCGATCGCGCTGTACATGCACTACTGGGGCGCGTTCGAAGCCATCCCGCAGTGGACCATCGCCCTCATCGCGCTGGTCATCGTGCTCACCGTGAACATGATCTCGGTGAAGCTGTTCGGCGAGATGGAATTCTGGGCAGCACTGATCAAAGTTGTTGCGCTGGTGACGTTTCTGGTTGTCGGCATCATCTTCCTTGCCGGGCGTTTCACCATCGAGGGTCAGCCGACCGGCGTCTCGGTGATCGCCGACAACGGGGGCATTCTGCCGAACGGACTACTGCAACTGGTGATCATCACCTCGGGTGTCATCTTCGCCTATGCCGCCGTCGAACTGGTGGGAACGGCGGCCGGGGAAACGGAGAATCCCGACAAGGTGATGCCCAAGGCGATCAACTCGGTGGTGTTTCGCATCGCGGTGTTCTACGTGGGGTCACTGGTACTGCTGGCGCTGATGTTGCCGTACACCAGTTACAAGCAGGGCGAGAGCCCGTTCGTGACGTTCTTCTCCAGCATCGGGGTGCCGGCCGCAGGCGACATCATGAACTTCGTGGTGCTGACCGCCGCCATGTCCAGCCTCAACGCCGGGCTGTACTCGACGGGCCGGATCCTGCGGTCGATGGCGCTCAACGGCAGCGCCCCGCAATTCACCGGGAAGATGACGCGCCGGGGTGTGCCGTTCGCCGGGATCGCCCTGACCGCGGGCTTCACCGTGATCGGCGTGATTCTGAACCTGGTGGTACCTGCCGAAGCGTTCAACATCGCGCTGGATCTGTCGGCGCTGGGCATCATCTCGTCGTGGGCCATCATCGTCATCTGTCAGATCCAGCTGTACCGCTGGTCGAAGAAGGGGATCCTGAACCGCCCGTCGTTCCGGCTGTGGGCCACCCCCTACACGAGCTACGCGACGCTGGCCTTCCTCTTCGGCGTCACCGCGCTGATGTGCTACGAGAACTACTGGAACCTGATCGCATTGCTGATCATCGTCCCGGCTCTGATCGGCGGCTGGTACGCGGTCCGCGGTCGCGTGATGGAGGTGGCGCGCGAGCGGATCGGCATCACCGGCAACTACCCCATCAAGGCGGACACTCCTCTGATGCAGGAGCTCCGCGACAGGGACAACGCCGACGGCCAGAAAAAGATCGGCCCCGGCGAGTAGCCGGAGCCGATCAGTGAAGCTCTGGGGATTCAGACCGTCGGAACCTGAGTGTCCTCGGCGGCGGCAGGCTCGGCAGTGACGTCCGAGTCGGCCGCGGCCTTGTCCACCACATGCCAGTCGTCGGAGCGCTGCAGCAGCCGGACGAACTCTTTGATGCTCAACGTCTCGCCGCGACGGGACGGGTCGATGCTGGCCGCGAGCAGCCTGCTGGCCGACTCGTTGCCGGAACCGGCCCACTCGGCGAACGCATTGCGGGAGGTCTTGCGCCGCTGCGCGAAGGCGACGTCGATGAGCTCGAAGACCTTCTCCTGGAACTCGGGGTCGGTCGGCCACTCGGACGTCTCGTAGCGGTCGATCCGGACCAGACCGGAGTAGACCCGCGGGATAGGCCAGAACACCGTCGGCGACACCATGCCGTAGCGGCGCACATTGCCGAAGAAGCGCACCTTGGCGCTCGGCACGCCGTAGTCCTTACCGCCGGGCTCGGCGGCCAGACGCTCGGCGACCTCCGCCTGCACCATCACCATCACGGTGCGGATGGACGGGAACTCGGCGAGCAGATGCAGCAAAGCCGGCACCGCGACGTTGTACGGCAGGTTCGCCACCAGCGCCGTCGGCATCTCGGTCATGTCCGACTGCTTGAACGTCAGGATGTCCCGGTTCAGCACGGTGAGCCGGTTGACCTCGCTGTGCGAATGCGTGGCGATCGTCGTCGGCAGTTGCGCGGCCAGCACCGGGTCGATCTCCACCGCGGTGACCTTGGCGCCCCGGTCGAGCAGCGCAAGCGTCAACGAACCCAGGCCCGGACCGACCTCGAGGACGTGATCGTTCCGATTGATGCTGGAAGCGGACACTATTCGGCGCACCGTGTTGGCGTCGTGCACGAAATTCTGTCCGAATGACTTCCGAGGTCGGAAATCGATCGACTTAGCCAGATGCCGAATCTCAGTTCGCCCGAGCAGTCGTATTGTCACGACGCACCGATCCTCCCACTACAGGTCGGCCACGCCCCCCAACCTTGGCGCGCCCGAGTTACCTCAGCAATCGCGATCTGCTCTTCTCTTGTTGCCAGATCCGCTCGCTGAGCATACCGCAGACCACCGCTGCGCTCCCAGGTGTTTTGATCAAATTGAACGCCACCGAAATAGCCGTTGCCGGTATTGATGGCCCAATTACCTCCGGCTTCGCACCGTGCCAGGGCATCCCAGGTGGCTCCGCGGGCCACCGGAGGCACCTCGGTACCCGGCTTGGCGCCCACTCTCAGCACACCATCGCGCGCCGGAGTGACGACGACATTGGCTACTGGCAGCCTGCCGGTTTCGACTCCGTTAACCGTCGCCACCGCGAAAGTGACGTCCTGTACACCAGGATTTCCCGCGTCCTCCACAATTTGGCGACTCATGTTCAGTGTCACGTCTTCGATGCGCTTGTTGTTCGGTGTGAGCGGCAGGCGCTCGGTGACTTTGGCGATCCGGACGCGGGTGACTTTCACGTGCATGCCATCGACGATGGGTGCCGACGGTGCTGGAATCACGCTGTCGCTTTGCTGAAGAGGGGCTCCGGCGGCTTCTAACAGGCTCCCGACATTGGGCGCCGCCAGCCGCACGGTGCGCACCGCACCGGCGTCCTCTATTTGCACGTTTTTGGGGCTGACCACCGGAAGTGCCATTCCGTCGAGGGGAAGGCGGCTCCCGCGCGACGCCGCGACGGGAGCTTTGTCGGTCATCTGCAGCTGCGACAGCGCCTCATCGACGGTCGACGCCGTGGTCCAGACCTGCTCGGCACCGCCACCGTCTGTCGAGATCTCCAACGGCCGGCTGCGCCGCAGGACGATCGTGTCGGACTGATGCACGGGGGTGTCGGCCGCAGGAAAAAGATCGTCCCGTTCTCCGACGTCGAACCCGTTTTCGCGGACGACATCGATGACGCGGGACTTCATCGTCGGCACCGTCACCGACGCGCCGTCGACGGTCAGGGTCACAGTCTTGTGGGCAGCGACGGCGGTTCCACCGGCGAAAACCAGAGCCAGCAAAGTTGCGGCAACCAGAAACCGCAGGAGGGGCGACCGTGTCTGATGAAGTTTTGTCAATGCATTCAAAATGTCGTCTATCTCCGACTAGCGCGGCGCGGGCGGCACAAAAAACCCGTTGTCCACGTCGTGATTGATCACAAGACGGTAACGAACCGGCCTACAACGAGCAACTCGCCAGCCCATAGGCACGTACCGCCGTCGCGAAACTCTCCTCGGCGAGCGTTTCCGCGGGCCGGCCGACGAGGTCGGCCAGCGCTCGCACAGTGTAAGGGAGGCAATAGGGCTCATTCGGCGCCCCGCGGAACGGGTGCGGGGTGAGAAACGGTGCGTCCGTCTCGACCAGCAGCTGATCCGCCGGGATCAACGGCACCGCTTCCCGCAGCTCACGGGCATTCTTGAAGCTGACCGTCCCCGACAGACTCAGCAGCCACCCGGCGTCGACGCAGGTGCGCGCCATCGCGGCGTCGGAGGAAAAGCAGTGGAAGATCACAGTCTCGGGGGCGCCCTCGGCGCGCAGCACGTCGAGCACGGCCGCATCGGCGTCCCGATTGTGGATCATCAACGGTTTTCCGGTGCGTTTGGCGAGGTCGATGTGCCAGGCGAACGCCTCCCGCTGCTCGGCGGGGTCGGCGCAGCCCTCGAGACGACCCGGCCAGTAGAGATCCATCCCCGTCTCCCCGATCGCCACCACCCGGGGGTGGGCAGCCAGGCGTTCGATCACCGTCTGCGCCTCCGCGGTGAGCCCGTCGGCCCGGGTGGGATGCAGGGCCACGGCGGCATAGACACGCGGGTCCCAGTCCGCGGCTTCGGCCGCCCAGCGCGCGGACTCCAGATCGTCGGCGATCGTGACGACAGCCGCAACGCCCGCCGCACCGGCACGGTCCAGGATCGCGCGCACGTCGTCGGCATCGCGCGCACCGCAGGCGTCCAGGTGGGTGTGAGCGTCGACCAGGGGGGCGAGCGGCTCTGGGATCGGCGGCGGCTCACTGCGTCTTTCGCGGGCGCTCACGTCATACACCCTAAAGTGACCTTCTGATGAGCAAGACGCCGTACTACATCACCACCGCCATCGACTACCCCAACGGGGCACCGCACGTCGGCCACGCCTACGAGAAGATCGCCACCGACGCGATCGCCCGCTTCAAGCGGCTCGACGGCTTCGACGTGCGCTTCCTGACCGGCACCGACGTGCACGGTCTGAAGATGGCGCAGACCGCCGCCGCGGAGGGCATCCCGACCGCCGAGTTGGCGCGGCGCAACTCGGACGCCTTCCAGGCGATGCAGGAGAAGCTCGGCATCACGTTCGACCGCTTCATCCGGACCACCGACGACGACCACACCCGGGCGTCCATCGAGATCTGGAACCGCATGAACGCCGCGGGCGACATCTATCTCGACTCCTACTCCGGCTGGTACTCGGTGCGTGACGAGCGCTTCTTCGCCGAGGACGAACTGGAGGAGCGCGCCGACGGCACGCGGTACTCGATCGAGACGGGCACCCCGGTCACGTGGACCGAGGAGCAGACGTACTTCTTCCGGCTGTCGGCCTACACCGAACGCCTGCTCGCGCACTACGAGTCGCATCCGGAGTTCATCGGCCCCGACGTCCGGCGCAACGAGGTCGTCAGCTTCGTCGCCACCGGCCTGCGCGACCTGTCGATCTCGCGGACCACGTTCGACTGGGGCGTTCCGGTCCCCGATCACCCCGACCACGTCATGTACGTGTGGGTGGACGCGTTGACGAACTACCTGACCGGCGTGGGCTTCCCCGACACGTCGTCGGAGTCGTTCGGCAAGTACTGGCCGGCCGATCTGCACGTCATCGGCAAGGACATCGTCCGGTTCCACACGGTGTACTGGCCGGCGTTCCTGATGTCGGCGGGCATCGAGCTTCCGCGGCGGGTCTTCGCCCACGGCTTCATCAACGTCAAGGGCGAGAAGATGAGCAAGTCGGTCGGCAACGTGGTCGATCCGATGGCGCTTGTCGACGAATTCGGGCTCGACGCGGTGCGCTACTTCCTGCTGCGGGAGGTGCCGTTCGGACAGGACGGCAGCTACAGCGACGAGGCGATCATCGGCCGGATCAACACCGACCTCGCCAACGAGCTGGGCAACTTGGCCCAGCGGTCGCTGTCCATGGTGAACAAGAACCTAAACGGCATCGTGCCCGAGCCTGGCGACCTCACCGACGACGATCGCGAGCTGCTCCGGCTCGCGGGCGACGAGCTGCTCTCCGCGGTCCGGGTCCACTTCGACGTGCCGGCGATGAACAACGCGCTGGAAACCATCTGGCTGATGCTGGGGGCGGCCAACCGCTACTTCTCCAAACAGGAGCCGTGGGTGCTGCGCAAGTCCGACGCCCCGGCCGACCAGGAGCGGTTCCGCACGGTGCTCTACGTGACGCTGGAGGCGGTCCGGGTCGCCGCGCTCCTGGTGCAACCGGTGATGCCGGCCTCCGCCGCCAAACTGCTGGACCTGCTCGGTCAGCGCGAGGACCAGCGCACGTTCGCAGCAGTCGCGACTCCGCTGGCGCCCGGGACGGCGCTGCCCGCCCCGTCGGGCGTCTTCCCGCGGTACCAGGCGGACTGACTTCTTTCTCTATGTGATGTGCATCACGCCATGTCACACTTCGGCGGTCACCGGTGTCTTGGGGGCATGTCCGAGAGAAAGGCAGACACCATGACCGCGAAGTTCACCAGGGTCCTCGTCGTCGGCGGCGGATACGCCGGCGTCCTGGCAGCCAATCACCTGCGCATCGACGAGCGCATCGACATCACGTTGGTGAACCCGCGGGCGTCGTTCGTCGAGCGGATCCGGCTGCACCAATTCGTGACCGGATCCGACGACGCGGTGGTCGACTACGCCGAGGTGCTCGGCGACGGCATCACGCTCGTCGTGGATTCCGTCACGAGGATCGACGCCGCCGACCGCCGGGTCGAACTCGCATCGGGCGGCACCCTGGACTACGACTACCTCATCTATGCCGTCGGCAGCACCGGCGCCACCTCGACGGTGCCGGGCGCGGCGCAGTTCGCGTTTCCGATCTCCGAATACGAACACGGCGCTCCGCTGCGCGCCGCCGTAACCGCGGCACCGGCCGACGCCCCGATCTGCGTGGTCGGAGCCGGGCCCACCGGACTGGAGACGGCCGCGGAACTCGCCGACGAAGGCCGGCGCGTAACGCTGGTCTGCGGCAGCGTGCTGGGGCCGTATCTGAGCACGCGGGCCCGCCGCGCCGCCGCCAAGCGGATGACCACACTCGGCGTCGACCTGATCGACGGGCCGGGCGCCACCGTCACCGAGGTGCGTCCCGACGCGGTGGTGCTGGCCGACGGTCGCCGCGTGGCCAGCGCGGTGACGATCTGGACCGTGGGTTTCGGGGTGCCCGACCTGGCGGCGCGCAGCGGGTTGACCACCGACGCCATCGGCCGGTTGGTGACCGACGAGACACTGACCAGTGTCGACGATCCCCGCATCGTGGCCGCCGGCGACGCGTCCGCGCCGTCGGACCTGCCGCTGCGCATGAGCTGCCAGGCCGCTCTCCCGCTCGGGGCGCAGGCCGCGAACACGGTGTTGAGCCGGATCGCCGGTACCACGCCGAAGCCGCTCAACCAGGCGTTCACCGGCCAGTGCATCAGCCTCGGCCGCACGGCAGGTCTGATCCAGATCGCCCACCTCGACGACCGCGTGATGCCGCTCTACATCGGCGGACGGGCCGCGGCCGGTATCAAGGAGGCGGTCTGCAAGGGAACGATCTCGTTCCTGTCCCGTGAGGCCCGCAAGCCGGGAAGCTACTTCTGGCTCAAGGGCGGCAAGCGTCAGGAGAAACTGGCGGCCCAGCCGGTGCCGTCGTGAGCGAACACGCCGACCGGTTCACCCACCTGAGGCCGTTGCTGTTCACCATCGCCTACGAGATCCTGGGCAGCGCAACGGAATCCGACGACGTCCTGCAGGAGAGCTACCTGCGCTGGGCCGAGGTGGACCTGGCAGGTGTGACAGACACCAAGGCCTACCTGGCTCGGCTGGTCACCCGGCAGGCGCTCAACGCGCTGCGGGCACAGTCGCGACGGCGCGAGGACTACGTTGGCCCCTGGCTGCCCGAGCCGTTGCTGACCGAAGCGGACCCGTCCGCCGATGTGGTGCTGGCGGAGTCGGTCTCGATGGCGATGCTCGTGGTGCTGGAGACGCTGACCCCCGACGAGCGCGCGGTGTTCGTTCTGCGGGAGGTGTTCGGCTTCGGGCACGAGGAGATCGGCGCGACGCTCGGGAAGTCGACGGCCTCGGTGCGCCAGATGGCGCACCGCGCCCGCGAACATGTGCAGTCCCGCCGCAAGCGGTTCGAGCCCGTCGACCCCCAGTTGTCCACCGAGATCACCACGCGGTTCTTCACCGCGGCCGCCACCGGCGACCTCGACGGACTGATGGCGATGCTCGCCCCGGACGTGGTGTGGACCGCAGACAGCGACGGCAAGGTGAGTGCGGCGCGCAGGCCGGTCTCGGGTGCTGATCGGGTGGCCAAGCTCGTCATGGGCCTGATCCGCCTGGGCGGCCCCGACGGCCGGGCGGAGCCGGCGATCTACAACAGCGCCCCCGCCCTGGTGCTCTACCTCGGGGACAAGCTCGAGGGAATCGTTTCCGTCGAGGTGATCGACGGCAAGATCACCAACTTCTATGCCATGCGCAATCCCGACAAGCTGGCCACCGTGACGGTGCCGCGGCGGATCGGCCGGTAGTTCCGGCGAGCAGACGCAAGATCGCATTCTCGACCCCGATCCGTGCGACTTTGCGTCTGCTCCCGCGGCAGGCAAGGCTGGGCCGGTGCGCATCGAGCGGCTCGGCGACCTGGGCGCGGCCCCGGCAGTGCTGCGCGCGCTGGCCACCGCGGCGACAGAGCTGGGCCTGGCGCCACCCGCCGCGCTGATCGGCGACTGGTTCGGATCGCGCGCGGTGATCGCGCCGTCGGTGCCGGTGGCCCCGGTCGCACCGCACGACGTGTTCGACGTGCCGCCGGGAGACCGCACAGACGGGCCGGTCGGTGGCGGCTGGTTCGGTTATCTGTCCTACCCGGACGCCGGCGCCGAGGGACACCCGCCACGCATCCCCGAAGCGGCCGGCGGCTGGGCGGATGCGGTTCTGCGGTGCGACCGCGACGGCATCTGGTGGCACGAAAGTCTCAGCGGTGCAGCACTTTCCACCTGGGCCGCCGACGCCATCCAGTCACCGCCGAGGTGCCGCGATGCTGTCGTCACCTGGGGTGCGGCCGACCGGCACACGCATCAGCGTGGCGTGCTCGACTGCCTGGACGCGATCGCCGCGGGCGAGGTGTATCAGGCGTGCGTGTGCACGCAGTTCGCCGGCACCCTCGACGGTGCGGCTGCCGATTTCTTCGCCGAAGCGGCAGCCAGGACCGTGCCCTCGCGTGCCGCGTACCTCGCCGGAGACTGGGGGGCGGTGGCATCGCTGTCCCCGGAGCTGTTCCTGCGGCGGTGCGGCGAGGCGGTCACCTCAAGTCCGATCAAGGGCACGCTGCCGCGGCACGCCGACCCTGCCGGCCTTCGCGCGTCGGTCAAGGACGTCGCGGAGAACATCATGATCGTCGACCTGGTTCGCAACGATCTGGGCCGGGTCGCACGGACCGGTTCGGTATCCGTTCCCGAGTTGCTCGCGATCCGCCCGGCGCCCGGCGTGTGGCATCTGGTCTCGACGGTGACGGCGCGCATACCCGCCGAACTGCCGATGTCGGCACTGCTGGAGGCGACGTTTCCGCCGGCCTCGGTGACGGGCACCCCAAAGGCGCGGGCCCGTGAACTACTGGGCCAATGGGAGCCGTTTCGACGCGGAATCTATTGCGGCACCGTTGGATTGGCATCGCCGATAGCGGGCTGCGAGCTCAATGTCGCGATCAGAACGGTGGAGTTCGGGGCCGACGGTGCCGCAGTGCTCGGGGTCGGCGGCGGCATCACCGCCGATTCCGACCCGGCCAGGGAATGGGATGAGTGCCTGCACAAGGCGGCGCCGATCGTCGGCACCGCTTCGCGGAAGACTCCGCCCGTCGCCTCGGCCCGCTGACCGCACTCACTCGCGCGCGCGCAGCACCGCGTCGTAGAGCTGGCGCCGCGACGGCGCTCCGGGATTGGCCGCGATCACCTGCGCGCACGCATCCTTGACCCGCATGCCGTCATCGACCAGGTGGAGGACGTCCGCCACAAGCGAGTCCTGGTCGGCGACCGGCGTCGCTCCCGCGAGCACCACCGTGATCTCCCCGAGCACCCCGTCGGAGGCCGCCCAGTCGGCGAGCTCGCCGAGCGGGCCGCGCAGGATCTCCTCGTGGGTCTTGGTCAGCTCACGGCACACCACCGCGCGGCGTTCCGGCCCCAGCACGTCCACGGCGTCGCGCAGGCACTCGGCCAGTCGCCGCGGCGACTCGAAGAACACGCAGGTGCGAGGTTCGACGGTCAGCGACTGCAGCCACGTCCTGCGCCCCGACTGCTTGCGCGGGGCGAATCCCTCGAAGCAGAACCGTTCCGACGGCAGACCGGCGACGGCGAGCGCGGTGGTCACCGCAGACGGTCCGGGCAGGCACTGCACCGTCAGGCCGTTGTCCGCGCACGCGGCGACAAGGCGGTAACCAGGGTCGCTGATCAGCGGCATTCCAGCGTCGCTGACCAGCAGCACGGTCGCCCCTCCGCGGATGTCGTCGAGCAGGGCGGGCACCCGCGACGCCTCGTTCTGGTCGTAGAGACTGACGATCCGGCCCGCCGGCCTGACCTCGAGTGCCTGCGCGAGTGTCCGGATCCTGCGGGTGTCCTCGGCGGCGATCACGTCGGCGCTGCCGAGAGCCCGCACCAGCCGCGCCGACGCATCCGACGGCTGGCCGAGCGGCGTGGCGGCTACGAGCAGTCGTCCGGCTGTCACATCCGACAGCCTACGATCGCTTGCGTGACCGCCCTGACCGAGGAAGTCCCCAGGAGCGGGCGCGCGGTCCCCACCATCAGCCCGGGACCCGTCGTGCCCGTCGCCGACTTCGGTCCGCTCGACCGGCTGCAGGGCTGGGCCATGACGGCCGTGATCACCGCGTTGGCGGCGGTGACGCGCTTCCTGAACCTGGGCTCGCCCACCGACGCGGGCACCCCGATCTTCGACGAGAAGCACTACGCGCCGCAGGCCTGGCAGATGGTGCACAACCACGGCGTCGAGGACAACCCCGGCTACGGCCTGGTGGTCCACCCACCCGTCGGTAAGCAGTTGATCGCGATCGGCGAGGCCATCTTCGGCTACAACGGCGTGGGCTGGCGTTTCACCGGCGCGGTCTGCGGGGTGCTGCTGGTGCTGCTGGTGACGCGCATCGCGCGGCGCATCAGCAGATCCACCCTGATCGGTGGCATCGCCGGGCTGCTGCTGATCGCCGACGGGGTCAGCTTCGTCACGTCCCGCACAGCGCTGCTGGACGGGTTCCTGACCTTCTTCGTGGTGGCGGCGTTCGGCTGCCTGATCGTGGACCGGGACCAGGTTCGGGAGCGCATGCACGTCGCGTTCCTGGAAGGCCGCATCGACGAGACCCCGTGGGGCCCGCGCCTGGGCGTGCGGTGGTGGCGGTTCGGCGCCGGCGTCCTGCTCGGTCTGGCATGTGCGACGAAGTGGTCCGGGCTCTACTTCGTGATGTTCTTCGGCGTCATGACGGTGGCCTACACCGTCGCCGCGCGTAAGCAGTACCGGGTGCCGCGGCCGTGGCTCGGCACGTTCGGTCGCGATGTCGGCCCGTCGCTCTACGCGCTGGTGCTGATTCCGTTCGGCGTGTACCTGGCGTCCTACACGCCCTGGTTCGCCTCCGAGACCGGCGTGAACCGCTACGAGGTGGGCCGCTCCATCGGGCCCGACAGCGTCCTGCCGCTCCCCGACGCCGTGCGCTCGCTGTGGCATTACACCTACGCGGCCTTCCGTTTTCACTCCGGGCTCACCAACGCCGACGGCAATCACCATCCGTGGGAGTCGAAACCGTGGACGTGGCCGATGTCGCTGCGGCCGGTGCTGTACGCGATCGACACCGAGAACGTGTCCGGCTGTGGGGCGCAGTCGTGCGTCAAGGCCGTCATGCTGGTCGGCACACCCGCGATGTGGTTCATCGCGGTGCCGGTGCTGGCCTGGGCGGTGTGGCGGGCGTTCGTCAAGCGCGACTGGCGATATGCCGTGCTGCTGGTGGGTTACGGCGCGGGCTTCCTGCCGTGGTTCGCCGACATCGACCGGCAGATGTACTTCTTCTACGCCGCCACGATGGCGCCGTTCCTGGTGATGATGATCGCGATGATCCTCGGCGACATCCTCTACAAACCGGGCCAGAACGCCGAGCGCCGAACGCTGGGATTGCTGATCGTGTGCATCTATGTCGCGCTGGTGATCACGAACTTCGCGTGGCTCTACCCGATCCTGACCGGGCTGCCGATCTCACAGACCACGTGGAACCTGCAGATCTGGCTGCCGTCCTGGCGCTGAGCGGGTTCGGCCCCTTCGCCGAGAGTGCGCTCACGGTCGTTGCGAGGGCGATTACGCGACCGTACGTGCACGCTCGCGAACAGCCCGCTAAAGGGGGTCGCGGCCGGCCGGGCAGGACATGCAGCGCGGCCCGCCGCGGCCGGTGCCGAGCTCCGACGCCGAGATCGGAAGCACCTCGATACCCGAATCCATCAGGCGCGCATTGGTTTCGGTGTTGCGTTCGTAGGCCACCACCACCCCCGGCGCCAACGCCAACGTGTTGTTGCCGTCGTCCCACTGCTCCCGCTCGGCGGTGACGGGATCCAGTCCGGTGTCGATCACCCGCAACTTGCCGATGCCCATCGCATCGGCTGCCGCCTCGACGAAGGGCGCGGCCCTGTCGATTGTCACGCCCTCGGACTTGCGACGAATGGTGAAGGCCGTCAACGAATCCTGAATGTTCGGGTACATCACCACCGCGTCTTTGTCGACCATGGTGCAGACGGTGTCGAGGTGCATCTGCGCCCGCTCCTGCGCGATCGGCACCGCCAGCACCGTGTGCGCGAGGTCGTCGTCGAACAGGCTGCGCGCCAGCGCTTCTGCACCCGCGGGCGTGGTGCGCTCGCCCACCCCGACGGCCACCACACCGGGCGCCAGCAGCAGCACGTCGCCACCTTCGATCGGCGCCGACCGGGATTCGTAGGCCCGTCGCACCCCGAGGAAGCGGGGGTGGTGGGCATAGATCAGGTCGGTCAGCGAGGTCTCGCGCACGCGGGCGTGCATCGACAGCGAGGTGATCGCCACCCGCGGACCGATCCAGAACGACGAGTCCCGGGTGAACAACAGGTTGGGCAGCGGGTTGATGACGAAGTCGCCGCCGTGGTGCATCCGCCGCACCAGCGAGAGCTCGTTCTCGCCGAAGGGCAACTCGTCGAAGGTCATCCCGGCCATCAGGATGCGGGCCAGTGCGGCGGCATCCAGCGTGCGCAGGTACGTCGAGAGTTCCTGCGCCAGCGGAGCCCCGAGGCGACGCGAGTCGACCGCGGCCGAGATGCCCTGCATGCGGGCCGCCCCGCTCTTGTCGAGGGCCTCGGTCAGCAGCTCACCGAGCAGCAGCACCTCGACACCCCGCGACCGCAAGAGGTCGGCGAACGCGTCGTGCTCCTGCTGCGCCCTGGCCACCCAGGGCAGCCCGTCGAACAGCAGTGTGTCGTTGTTGCGGGGGGTCAACCGCTGCAGTTCGGGCCCCGGTCGATGCAGGATGACGACCCGAAGCCTGCCGACCTCCGAATTGCACCCCAGCGCTGCATCAGTCACACGTAGCACCGTAACCCCAGAAGCCACCTCAACTATGGTTGAGGTCATGGAGTGGCCTCAGGAACTGACGCCGGGCGAGATGTCGGTGCGCAGCGGGGTCGCGGTCTCGGCGCTGCACTTCTACGAACGCGAGGGCCTCATCGCCAGCAGGCGCACCGGCGGCAATCAGCGCCGCTACTCGCGCGAAACGCTGCGCCGCGTCGCGTTCATCCGGATGTCGCAGCGGCTCGGAATACCGCTGTCCCGCATCCGCGACGCGCTCGCCACCCTGCCCACCGACCGGGTACCCAGCAGTAAGGACTGGGCACGGCTGTCGGCAGGCTGGCGCGACGACCTCGACCAGCGCATCGTGCATCTGCAGCGGCTGCGCGACAACCTGACCGGCTGCATCGGTTGCGGCTGCCTCAGCCTCAAGGTCTGCGCGCTGGCCAACCCCGGCGATGTTCTCGCCGACGAAGGCCCCGGCGCGGTTCGCCTCTGAGATTTCGAACGCCTGTGCGATAGACTGCGCGCATGGAGCAGGCTCTGCAAAGCTCGCTTTTCGACCATTCCGATCGCCGGGATCTCGGCAACGGCGCGTGGCTCGAGGTGCGTTCCGGCTGGTTGTCCCAGGACGACTTGCCGAACGACACACTGCTGAGCGAACTGCGGGACCAGATTCCCTGGCGTGCCGAACGCCGCCAGATGTATGACCGGGTGCTCGATGTCCCGCGGTTGGTCAGCTTTCACAACCTCCTGGAGAACCCGGCTCCGCACCCGCGGCTCAAACAACTCCGCAGGCGGCTCAACGACGCCTATGCCGGCGAACTCGGCGAGCCGTTCGTCACCGCCGGGCTCTGCCTGTACCGCGACGGCGACGACAGCGTGGCCTGGCACGGCGACAACATCGGCCGAAGCAGTACCGAGGACACCATGGTGGCAATCGTCGGACTCGGCGCCACACGGGTTTTCGCACTCCGTCCGCGCGGTGGCGGACCGTCACTGCGGCTTCGGCACTGCCACGGTGATCTGCTGGTGATGGGCGGCTCCTGCCAGCGCACGTGGGAACACTCCGTGCCCAAGACCACCAAGCCGACAGGACCGCGGATCAGTATCCAGTTCCGGCCGCACGACGTCCGGTGACTAGGTCGGGCCCGCGCCCTTGACCAGGTCGACGGTCTGGGTGACGAGATCTCGGGCGCGCTGCGTGTCGATCGGGACCACCGCCGTGTCGGCGACCACGAGAGGATTCGCCGTCACGATCACGATGAAGTTGCCGAAGTTCGCGACGTAGTTGTACAACTCGCCGGTGCGCGGGCCCTCCGCGGTCACCGTCTGCACGACGCGGTGGGTGCCGACGGTGTGCACGCCCTCGATCTGCGGGGACTCCACCACCTCGACCAAGCCGCGGACGCCGTTGCCGGTGAACGTCACCTTGCCGCACTGCTCGGCGGGCGTGCTGACCGGGACCGGCTGGGACGTCTCCACGGCGATGACGATGTAGCGCACACCCTCGCCCTCGGCCGTCGTCGCCGCCATGTTGCCCTTCACGCCCTCGGGAACGGCGTTGTCCGACGCCGCTTTTCCGCAGTCGGCGGGATCGAACGCCAGCCCCGGCGGGAGCTTCTGCGCGGCCAGCAGTCGCGGGTCGATCGCCGCGGGCCCGACGGTCGTGACGGTGAATGGCGGGGCGAAGCTCGCTTTCAGCTCGGCGACCCGGCTGATATCGGCCGTCGAGAGGTCTTCCGGCTGCGCAGCGCTGCACGCCGCCAGCAGCCCGACGCACGCGATCGCCGCTATCACGCCAACTTTCGGGGGGTTCGACATCGCCGCCAATGTACCTGCGCGGCCCACCTCAGCCGCGCAGCGTGGACACCGTTTCGGCGAGAAGGTCCGCGGCGAACTCCGCTCCGAGGGTGCGATGGGGTGATCCGGGATCGGTGACGACAGCGACAAAGCACAGGTACCGATCGAGGTGGGCGACGAATGACTCTGCCTGGGAACGTGTCTGAGTGCCGCCTTCGACGACGGTCACCACGGCGGTGCTCATCCCGATCGTGTCGGCCGCGTCGATCTCGGGGGCGGCCAGTCCCGTGACTGTGCCCGTCGTGCGTCCGGACGACACCGTCCACTGGGCGCAATCGGCCAGCACGGCGGGATCTGGTGCCGGCGCGGCACTGTCGGCGATGACCGCGTAGACGATCCCACCGGGTCCGGAAGCGGACCAGCCCCGGGCCGTCGCGGCGTCGACGGACGGCGCCCCGAGAACGGCGCACTGCGCAGGCTCGGACACCGGAGCATCGCGGAAACCCCAGATCGGGAACAACGCCGGTGGGCCCGTGTATCCGGAGACCTCGTACCCGTCCGGCAGCGCGGCGCGGGCCCGGTCGATCCGCGCCGGATCGACAGTGAGGTCGGCCTGCGCCGACGATGTGGGCGCCGCCGTAGGCCCCGGCGGTGCGCTGCCGCAGGCGGCGCACGCCAGTACCAGGGTGCCGACAAGCATCAGCCTCACGGGCTGTTGATATCACGCGGTCACCGCCGGACGTCCGATGTCGTTCGCGCGGTGTCGCCGTGCGGGCGGTACCTACCACGTGCGGAGCCGGCGAGGACGATTTCGGCAAACGAGGCGCGGGGGTGATCAGCAACTTCGCTAGCCTGGTTCGGGACAAACCCTCGCCCCAGATGGCTAGGCTGCGCTGTGATCCGGCTTCTTGGCACCGACCTGTCGAGCCACTGGCCGAAGAACAGGAGAGACATGACGATCGTCCCGCAGGCCGGCCTCGCCGCCATCGCCGCTGTCGCCCTCGGTATCGGACTGTCCGGCTGCAGCTCGGGTTCCTCGGGCGAGGGGTCCGACGCCGCCGCGACGTCCACCACCACGTCGGAATCCGTCGCCACCAGCGCAGCACCGACACCAACGACGCCGCCGCCAGCCGCCGCAGCTCCCGGTATGACGATCGAGCAGTACGCCGCGGAGAACGGCATCGTCGCGACACCCGTGCTGCAGGGCGACCCCGGCGCTCCGACGATCACACTGCCGCTGCCCCAGGGGTGGGAGTCCGCAGGCCCCCGCGGACCCGAAGGGGCCTACGACGCGCTCATCTACACGGCGCCGCCGCCGTCGCCCACTCCCCCGACCATCGTCGCTGTCGTCACCAAGCTGACCGGCAACGTCGACCCGGCGAAGATCCTCGAGTTGGCGCCGAACGAGACGCGCAACCTTCCCGACTACGAGGGCGCGGAGGCGGGAAAGCCGACCAACCTCAGCGGCTTCGACGCGACACAGATCGGTGGTTTCTACACCAAGGACGGCGTCAAGTTGCTGGTTGCCCAGAAGACCGTGGTCATCCCCGCCGAGGACGGCCTGTTCGTCCTCAAGATCACGGCAGAGGGCAGTGAGGAACAGGCCTACCCGCTGATGGATGCCACGGCGTCGATCGACGAGCAGACCACCATCACGCCCTGAGTGTCATGCCCTCGACAGGGCCGACGCTTCGGCGATCTGTTCGGGCGTCGGACGCACGCCGGTGTAGCGCTCGAACTGTTCGGCGGCCTGTAGCGCGATGACCTGAGCCCCGGTGATGACCTGCTTACCGGCCGCGCGCGCCGCGGCGATCAACGGTGTCTCCGACGGGAGAGCCACCACGTCGAAGACCGTCTCCGCCGCGGCGATCGTCGTCTCGCTGAACGCCAGGTCGTGTTCTTCCTGTCCGCCGGCCATGCCGATCGGCGTGACGTTGACGATGATCGGTGCGGTCACCTCGCCGACGTCGGCGAGGTAGTCGAAGCCGAGTCGGTCGGCCAGTTCACGGCCGCGAGCGGCGTTGCGCGCCACCACGACACCGGTGCCGAATCCGGCGTCGACGAAGGCCACTCCCACCGCCTTCGCCATCCCGCCACTGCCCCGGATCAGCACCGCGCTGCTGGGGTCGAGGTGGTGCTCGCCGATGAGTTGTTGCACCGCAAGGTAATCGGTGTTCGACGCGGTGAGCCGGCCGCCCGGTACAGAAACGTCGTTGACGATCGTGTTGATCGAGCGGATGGACTGCGCCGACGGTTCGATCTCGTCGACGAGGCTGAGCACGTCCTCTTTGAACGGCATGGACACCGAACACCCGCGGATCCCGAGGGCGCGCACCCCACCGATGGCGGCGGCGATATCGGTGGTGGTGAACGCCTTGTAGAGGAAATCCAGGCCCAGCACGTCGTACAGATGGTTGTGGAAGCGGGTGCCGATGTTGCTCGGTCGGCCGGACAGCGAGATGCACAGCCGGGTGTCCTTGCTCAACGGGGGCCGGTGGACGCCGGCTGTCCCTTGCGTCATCCGACGGCCCGGATGGCCTGGCGTGCCACTCCGCGGATCTGGCGGACCAGATCCGCCGGCAACGGCAGCGACTCCACCGAGGGCACCGGGATGTCGGTGATCACGACGCCGAGATCGTCGCGCTGCCATTTCGCACCGAAGTGGTCCAGGATGGCCCGCATCGGGTAGTTCTCGCTGAGGACCCGGGCGGTGAAGCGTTGCACCCCGTCGTCGCCCGCCGCGACGGAGATGGCGTACATCAGGAACGTGCCGATGCCGCGGCCCTGGTAGGCGTCCCCGACGATGAACGCGACCTCCGCGTCGGCCGGATTGTTCTCGTCGCGGACGAAACGGACGTCGGCGACGACGGGCCCGTCCGGACCGTCGGTGAGCACGAAGACGAAATGGTCCAGGTAGTCGACCTCGAACAGGTAGGCCATCAATGATTTCGACGGGGACCTCACCGACTGGAAGCGGCGGTAGAGCGTCTCACTGGAGAACTCGACCGGGCCGTTGGTGGTCCGTTCGATGTCGCCGGGCAGCACCGGCCGCAGGTGCAGCACCGTCCCGTCCCGCATCTGCACCGGGATGGGGGTGATGAACGCCGCCAGACGCTGGCGCGCCGTACGCACCAGCTTGTCCATCATGCCGGGGATCTCGAGCATGGTGCCGAACGCCTCGCGGCCGCCGACCCAGCCGGTCAGCGGTTCCGTGGCGACGACGGTGGCGGTGCGGGGCGCGTCGCGCAAGAGTGCGATCTCACCGACGATGAGCCCGGGTGACAACTCGACCACGGTGTCCTGACCGTCGTCGCCGGTGTGGCTGACCTCGGCGCACCCGGAACCGATCAGCAGGAACGACACCGCCATCTCGCCCTGCTGCATCAGCACCTGGCCCGCGGCCGCGGTCAGGGGCCGAAGCTGTGCGGCAAGGGGCACCAGTGCCTCGGCGTTGATGCCGTCGAAGACGGCCAGCACGGCAAGGTCGTCGGCGCGCACCGCGGTCAGACCAGACACGCTCTCGAGGCTACGGGCGCACGGGAACGTCGGGCAAGGATGCGGTGAGACCGTCAGCAAACCCGCGCTGTGAAATTTGTCGCGATCGGGGTAAACCCCCTCCGCCGGCAGCACCTGCGCTGTTTGATGGCGCAAGCTCACTGACGACGAAATGGTGTGAGATGCAGCGGGATCTCCGACATGCCGATCACTACGAGTGGTTCAGCGGATTCCTCGACGCCCGTGGCGCGGCGGTGCAGGTCCGTCTCGCCGTCGCGGGGACAGCCCTGTCGATGGCGGTGGCACTTCTGGTTCTGCTGACCGGCTCGGGCGGGCCGCAGACTCAGCCGTACCTGGGGATGACGTGGGCCGCAGTCGGAGGCGGCGTGGCAGGTGCCGCGCTGTGGCTGGCTCGGTGGCCCACCCGCGCCCAGTCGGGCGCATTCGCTGCGGTGACAACCATCTCCATCACCCTGGCGTGCCTGGCGTATCCGGATCCGCTGGCAGCGCTACTCGGGTGCATCGCCTTCACGACCATCGGCGCCTATCTGGCGTTCTTCCACTCGTCGCGGGCGGTGCTCGGGTTCGCCGCCGTCGCCGCCGCGGTGGCGGCCGTCCCGGCGTTCGAGATGGTCCTCGCCGGGCGCATCGCCCTGGCCGCGGTGGACTACTTTCTGGTGGTTCAGGCCAATATCGCGATGCCGCTCGCGATTTTTGCCTTGCTGCGGGCGTTGCGCGGCGACCTTGCCCGCGCTGACCTCGATCCACTGACCGGGCTGTTGAATCGGCGCGCCTTCCACACACAGATCCTGGCGATGATGGCGCGGTATCCCCAGGAGGACGGCTATCTCCTCGTCGCGCTGATCGACCTCGACGACTTCAAGTCGGTCAACGACACGCACGGGCACATCGCCGGCGACCAGGCCCTCGTCGCCGTCGCCGACGCACTGCGCGCCACCACCCCGCCCACCGCCGTCGTCGGACGCAGCGGCGGGGAAGAGTTCCTGATCGCCGACGTGACGTCATCCCGTGACGCCGCGCAGCGCTACCAGGAGGTCTGCGATGCCATCGCCGTGTCCGGGATGGCCGTCACCTCCAGCGTGGGGACGGCGCTCGCGCCGCTGGACGCCCTGTCCCAACACAGCGACGACGACCTCGTCGACCTCGTCGACCAACTCATCGCCGCCGCCGACAGGGCGATGTACCGTGCAAAACGTAACGGCGGCAATCAATGTCACCACCACGGACTCTGGCTGACGCCGGAGCCGCGGCGGGACGTCTAGGAAACGAGGGCATGTGCGGACGCTGATCACCGGAGTCGACGCGGACGGCAGGTCCTGCGTAGTCAGCCATGACGACGTGGCGCTGGACCGGTTGGCGCCCGGCTTCGCGATGGCCGTGCCCTTCGCGACCACCACCAGCCCGCCTCCGGCCGGGCCCGGCGGCTCAGCACCGCTGATCGATCAGGGCATCGCGCCCGGCCTCGCACGGTGGATGGTCGTCGAGTTGGGGCCCGATTCCGAGACCCCGATGCACCACACCGACACACTCGATCTGCAGACGGTGTTGTCGGGCAGCGTCGACCTGGTGCTCGACGACGGCACCCACCGGCTCGAGGAGGGTGATCTGGTGGTGCTCACCGGCGTCGACCATGCGTGGCGGGGCGGACCCGAGGGGTGCCGGCTCAGTGCAGTGCTGATCGGTACGCCCCCACCGGCATGACGTCGGCGTGTGACGAGGCCGATATTGCTAGCCCACTAATAATTAGGGCACTATCAATATGTGACTGCGACGACGCAGGGTGATACCGACCCGCTGGCCCTGGAGCAGCAGGTCTGCTTCGCCCTCGCGGTCACCAACCGGGCCGTGCTCGCCGTCTATCGCCCGCTGCTGGAACCCTTGGGCCTGACCCACCCGCAGTATCTCGTGATGCTGGCCCTGTGGGATCACCACCGGAGATCGTCTGCCCAGCCAAACCCGCTGTCGGTCAAGTCGATTGCCACCAGCCTGCAGATGGACTCGGCCACCCTGTCGCCGATGCTCAAGCGCCTGGAGGCGCTCGGGTTGATCACCCGGGCCCGCAACGCCACCGACGAGCGCTCCACCGACGTCGCACTCACCGACGCCGGGACCGCATTGCGGTCACGCGCGCTGGACATCCCGGCAACCGTCGTCGCACGCCTGGGCGTCGACCTGGCCGAGCTCGAACACCTGCACCACGTCCTCACCCGGATCAACTCGGCCGCCCTGGCGGCCGGCGCACTACAGTCGTGAATACCCCCGTTCAAGGAGTCCCGATGGCCAGCGACATGCCGGCAGGCACCGACAAACCCACCCTGTGGCAGTACCTGCTGTACTGCTACGGCAAGACCCTGCCGAAGTCGATGAACCGTTGGGTCGCAGAGGATCTCGCCGGCCAGGGGGCGGTGCGACGGCACATGATCCGGTATGCCATCCCGCCCCTGCTGGTCCTCGCTCCGCTGTGGTTGCTCCCGGCGCCGATCTACATGCGCCTGGAGATGACCGCCCCGATCTACGTCTGGGCCCTGCTGATGGCGCTCGCCCTGAACAAGGTGTGGCGTAGGCACCGGCTCGCACGCCATGGTCTTGACCCGAATCTGGTCGATGTGATCAAGCGCAAGAAGGATTCGCGGATGCACGACGACTACATCCGCAAGTACGGACCGCGACCCGACGACGCGAAGTCCCAGTCGAACAGCAGTCCGTTCTAGCCGGCGGTCACCGCGCGGAACAGTGGCCGGCCGGATACGCGTGCACCAGGGCCGACGACAGCTTCGGGACCACATGGGTGAGGGTGTGTTCGGCCTCATGGGCGATGCGGTGGGCATCCGTGAGGCTCACCGCCGGGTCGATGTCGAGTTCGGCGTCGACGTGTAGCCGATGTCCGATCCAGCGCATCTTGACGCTGCGAACCGCAGTCACGCCGGGTTCGGCGGCCAGCGCGGATTCGGCGGAATCGACGAACGATGGGTCGACGGCGTCCATGAGTCGCCGGAAGATGTCACGGACGGCAGTGCGCAGCACCGCCAGGATCGCAGCGGTGATGATCAGACCGATGATGGGGTCGGCCAACGGAAATCCGAGCGCGACTCCACCCGCACCGAGCAGCACCGCCAGCGAGGTGAACCCGTCGGTGCGGGCATGCAGGCCATCGGCGACCAGGGCGGCAGAACCGATGCGTCGACCGACCCGGATGCGGTAGACGGCGACGAGCTCGTTGCCGATGAAGCCGGCCAGACCGGCCAGCGCGACCCACCCGAGGTGCTCGATAGGGACCGGATTGACCAGGCGCCGAATCGATTCCACCCCGGCGACGACGGCGGACAGCGCGATCATCACCACGACGAACAGTCCCGCAAGGTCTTCGGCGCGGCCGAACCCGTACGTGTAGCGCCTGGTCGCTGCTTTCGTGCTCAGCGCGAAGGCGATCCACAGCGGAATGGCGGTCAGCGCATCGGAGAAGTTGTGTACGGTGTCGGCGAACAGGGCAACGGAGCCCGAGATGGCCACGATGGCGATCTGGACGAGCGCCGTCGCGCCGAGGACCAGCAGGCTGATCTTCACCGCGCGGATGCCGGCGGCGCTCGATTCGAGCGCCCCGTCGATGCTGTCGCCGGCATCGTGGCTGTGGGGAGCGAACACTTCCCGCAACGCCGCACCGATCTTGCCCCCGGGTCCGTCGTGGTTGTGCGGGTGTTCGTGATGATGATGCCTGTGCGGGTCGTGGGTCATGGGCGGCCGCCTGTTCCGGACCCGGTGGCCGGTGTCCCGTCGTCGACGTGCAGGAGCGCCAGGTCGGCAGCGTCGCGGTGGTGTCCGGGGATTCCCGGTCCGGCGTGCTCGGCGTTGAAGACGGCGTCGGTCACCAGCTGCCGGACGTGGTCGTTGTCGAGGCTGTAGAAGATGGTGGTGCCGTCACGGCGGGTGCGCACCAGGCGCGCCATCCGTAGCTTCGCCAGGTGTTGCGACACCGAAGGGGCGGGTTTGCCGATGTGGGCTGCCAGATCGTTGACGGACATCTCCCGGCTGCCCAGTGCCCACAGCACCTGGACGCGGGTGGGGTCGGCGAGCATGCGGAATACCTCGACCACCAGGTGCACCTGATCGTCAGGAAGCCGGCGGCTGCAAGCTCCCTTATCTACGTTCATACGCAGATAATAGATCGTAGGCGTCGGAGTGCAAGCCGCACTCTCGCTCACTGCAGCTGCTGGACGACCTCTTTGATCGGTTCCGAGGATGTCCCGATCTCGCCGAGGAACGGGTGCGACAGCTCGGTGACGAGGAAGATGTTCACGGCCACCAGAACACCCAGAATGGCCACCATCGTGTAGTGGGTGGCAGGTTTGGCGACGTCGTAGATGATGGCGCAGGCCAGAAGAAGGCCGCTGGTCAGCCAGATGACCGCCCACAGTGACCACGGCGGACCGACGTCCGTACGCGCTTGCAGCAGCCGCTGGGTCCGCGCCTGGCTGAGGCTGTCGAGGTTACTGAAAGAGGTTGACAGCAGGGTCTTTTGCGCATCGGTGCGCGCTTCGACACCTTCGTAGGCGGCATACAGTTGGGTCAGTGCGTCGCCGGCGCCGGGGCCCGATCCGCCCTGGGCGACTTCTCTCCACTCGACCAGCGCCGCCTCCTCGTAGTCGAGCAGAGCCGTGCGAATCCGGTCACTGTCAGGCTGATCGAACACCATGGCGGTCCTGGCGAGCTGCACACCCGCTGCCCCCTCGGTGCGCGCCCGTCCGTCCGCGTCGCCGATCTGCCCCCACATCGCGGATACGACGAAGCCGAGGAAGAACGCGAACACAAAGCCGACCACCCCGAAGGCGAACTTGATGACGTCGTTGTGCTCTTCACCCTTGAGGTTCGGAAAGTGCCTGCGCACGACGACCTGCACGGCCATGGCGCCGCCGGTGATGACGACGATGATGCCGAGCAACAGCACCCACGACGGAAGGTTGCTCACCAACCACTGACTCACGTTCGCCCCCCTGAGACGGTGCAGTCCGGGCACCTTGAGGGCGCACGGTGATCCGCCGCAGCCGGATGGCTATAGAAGGCGGGCCTCCTGACCTTAAGAGTCCGCTGCGGTCACGGTCAGGCGAATGGCCACGACGCGCCGGGCCCTCGCGGCACCGACAGCACCTCGCCGAAACGACAAAACCCGCCCGACCGGGGGGTCGAAGCGGGTTGTCGACTGTGGAGCTAAGGGGAATCGAACCCCTGACCTTCTCGATGCGAACGAGACGCGCTACCAACTGCGCTATAGCCCCTAGTGCCGGTACAGGTTATCAGCCACCGGTCACCGCCAGAAATCCGTCCCGCACCCCATAGAGGTGCCGGCCGAATGTCCGGCGTCACTGGCCGGCAGCGCGCGGCAGATCGTAATGGCGGGAGAACGGCACGTAGTCGAGGTGCTCGAACGCGGGGTCTTCGTCGTCGATCTCCAGCACCGCGGCACCGGGCCTGCGCAGCCGCGCCGGGGTCACGTCGAATTCGCGATCGCTGGTGTTCTCCACGCCGAGCCGAGACCGGGCCATCCGCTGCGCACGACGGCGGCGAAGTTGCTCCTCGATCCGGGTCTGGCGACGCAGGTACGCCAGGTAGAGCAGCGTGACCGCGCCGATGGCGCCCGCCACCCACCACATCGTCGACGACCACGTATATGCGGCGACGGCGCTGGCCAGCATCAGAACCGACAGCACCGCGATGGTGCGTGCACGGAACCGGTACTTGCGCGCGGACACTGCCTCGGCGGTCGTCGACTCCCGGCGCCGGCGGCGTGAGTCGCTCATGGAGTCCGCGATCCGCAGATCCGTCTCCGACGGCTCCTCCAGGTCGGACGAGTCGTCGTCGTACTCGTACTCGTCCTCGGCCGCCACCCAGCGGCTGGTGTCCTCGGTGGCCGCGGTCACCCGCCGGTCCTGCCGGGTGTCGTCGGACTCGTCCGACTCGTCGCCCTCGCTGTAATCGAGTGTGAGCTCGTCGGTTTCGGCGACGACGGGCTCCGCGGCCCGCACGTCATCCGCGGGGACCTCCGAGACGGGCAAGGCTCCGGAATCCTCGACGATGTCGACGTCGAGGTAGTCGGGTTCGCCCTCGTCGGCCCTGGCGTCGGTGGCCACCATCACCACCGAGCGGCTGGGCTCGTCGTCCTCGATGTCGTCGACATCGCCGGACGGCTGCCAGTCCGGGTCGCTGCGGTGTCCGGACGCGGGTCCGCGGCGCCGTCGCAACCGGGCACTCGCGCTGCTGTTGAGCACACGGGTGGCCAGCGCGACGTCGCTGGTGCGACGAACCGCGTCCCGCTTGCTGATCAGCATCGGAACGAGCACGAAGAGCCAGAGCACGACGAGCGAGATCCAAAGGAGAGATTGGGGGATGCTTGGCATGATGCCTGCTCCTTTCCCCATCAGGCTAGGTCTGTGACCAGCGCATCCGAGGGCGGCGCGCCGACACAATTACACACCTGTAATTCGCTGGAGACAAGCACCAAACGTCACACGTGTCACATCAGTAACAGAACTTCACCCACGGGGCCCACCGTCACGCCCACGTTGCGTGGCCGGCACGCACCAGCGCAGATGCCACCGATCCGTTGAGTTCTTCGATGGTGATCGCCACCAGCAGATGGTCCCGCCACGCGCGGTCGACGTCGAGATAGCGCTTCAGCAGGCCCTCTTCCCGGAACCCCGCCTTTGCCAGCACCGCCCGGCTCGCCGCGTTCTCCGGCCGCACCGTGGCCTCGACGCGGTGCAGCATGACCGGCCCGAAACAGTGGTCCAGCCCGAGCGCCAGCGCCGCGGTCGCCACTCCGCCGCCGGTCGACCCGCTGGCCACCCAGTAGCCGATCCACGCCGATCGCAGCGCGCCGTGGGTGACGTTACCGATGGTCAACTGCCCCGCGAACTCACCGTCGAGCTCGATCGCGTACGGCAGCATGCGACCTTTGCGAGCCTCCCCACGCAGACCTGAACAGACCGACGGCCAAGCCGAAACCGAATGTCGCAGTTCCCAATCCATGTCGGTGGACGGTTCCCACGGTTCGAGATGCCCGCGATCGGCGAGGCGGGTTCTGCTCCACTGAGCGGCGTCGCGCAGCCGGACGGGGCGTAACCGGACCAACCCGGCGGGGACCCGCAGCGGGCCCACCGGCATGGGCCACCCGGGATGCTGCGACCGGGAGCTCAGCAGATTCATCACGGCGGCAATTCTGCGATCAGCCGCGCTGCGCCAGGAATGCGACGTCGACGACCTCACCCGTACGGATCTGTTCCGCCTCGCTCGGAACGATGACCAGACAGTTTGCCTCGGCCAGCGTGGCCAGCAGGTGCGACGACGTTCCCGCCGCGCCACCGAGCGCCTGCACCAGGTACTCCCCCGTGTCCTGGTCGCGCATCAGCTGGCCGCGCAGGAATCCTTTGCGCCCGACCACCGAGCTGATCGGTGACAGCGTGCGCGCCGACACGATGCGGCGCGTCGCCTGCCGCTTGCCGAGAGAGAGACGGACCAGCGGCCGGACCATCACCTCGAACACCACCAGTGCGCTCACGGGATTCGCCGGAAGCAGGAAGACCGGTACCCCGTCGGGACCCAGCTGGCCGAAGCCCTGCACCGAGCCGGGGTGCATGGCGATACGCGTGACCTCCATGTCGCCGAGCTGGGCCAGCACCGAACGCACTCCTTCCGCGGCGGCCCCTCCGACAGCACCCGCGATCACGATGACCTCGGAGCGGCTGAGCTGACCCTCGACGGCTTCGCGTAGCTGCTTGGGATCGGTGGAGACGATGCCGACGCGGTTCACCTCGGCACCGGCGTCCCGTCCTGCAGCGGCCAGCGCATAGGAGTTGACGTCGTAGACCTGCCCGTTGCCCGGCGTGCGGGAGATGTCGACCAGCTCGCCCCCGACGCTGAGCACCGACAACCGCGGCCGCGGGTGCACCAGCACGCGCTCGCGGCCCACCGCGGCGAGCAGACCCACCTGTGCCGCTCCGATGATCGTGCCCGCCCGCACTGCGACGTCACCCGGCTGCACGTCGTCACCGGTACGGCGCACATAGGCGCCCGACCGGACCCCGCGCAACACCCTGACCCGTGACTCACCGCCGTCGGTCCACCGCAGCGGCAGCACCGCGTCGGCGAGAGTGGGCATCGGCGCGCCCGTCTGCACCCGCGCGGCCTGGCGCGGCTGCAGTCGGCTCGGCGTACGTGCACCTGCCTCGATGAGACCCATCACCGGCAGGCTGATATCCCGTGGACGCTCGTCGCGGCCGGACTCGCCATCGCCGTCGTCGGCGTCCCCGGCCGAGCCGCCGATGCCGAGCACGTCGACACTGCGCACCGCGTAGCCGTCGATTGCCGCCTGATCGAATCCGGGCAGCGGCCGCTCGGTCACCACTTCCTCGGCGCACATCAGGCCCTGGGACTCGGCGATCGCCACCCGAACCGGCCGCGGCGCCACCGCGGCAGCGGCGACCCGTGCCTGCTGCTCCTCCACCGAACGCACAGCACGCCTCACTTTCCGTTGAAACGGCTGGCGCCGGCCGCCTTCGACGCGGCTGCGCTCGGTCGTGCAGCCGCTAGTGCTCGGTCGTCGCCGGAGCGAGACCCAGCCGCTCGGTCAACCACCGGCGTAGTTCAGGCCCGTAGTCGTCCCGCTCCAACGCAAAGTCAACCGCAGCCTTCAGGTAGCCCCCGGGATTTCCCAGGTCGTGTCGAGATCCGCGATGCACCACCACGTGCACCGGATGGCCTTCCTCGATCAACAGCGCGATCGCGTCGGTGAGCTGCAGCTCGCCTCCGGCGCCACGCGGAATTCGCTTGAGAGCGTCGAAGATGGCCCGGTCGAGGATGTAGCGGCCCGCCGCGGCGAAGAGCGACGGCGCGTCCTCCGCCTTGGGCTTCTCCACCATGCCCTTGACTTTGAGCACGTTCGGGTTGACGGCATCGGGCACCACCTCGACGTCGAAGACGCCATAGGCGCTGATGTCTTCCCGGTCGACCTCGATGGCGCACAGCACTGTGCCGCCGCGCTTGGCTCGAACCTTCGACATGGTCTCCAGCACTCCGGTGGGAAGCACGAGATCATCCGGCAGCAGCACCGCGACCGCATCCTCGTCCGGCGCCAGACTGGCTTCGACACAGCCGACGGCGTGCCCGAGACCGAGGGGCTCGGCCTGGACGACGGACTCGACCTTGATCAGCGCGGGCGCCCGGCGGACCTTCTCGAGCATCGCGTTCTTGCCCCGCGCCTCGAGGGTGCCTTCGAGAACCAGGTCCTCGACGAAGTGGGCAACGACGCCGTCCTTGCCTTCGGAGGTGATGATGATCAGCCGCTGGGCGCCGGCCTCGGCAGCCTCGGCGGCCACCAGCTCGATACCCGGCGTGTCGACCACCGGCAGCAACTCTTTCGGCACCGTTTTGGTGGCAGGCAGAAAACGCGTTCCCAGACCGGCCGCGGGGACTATCGCGGTGTACGGCATGGGAACTTCAGGCCGATTCATCGTTCACACACTAACCTCTCGTAGTCGGTTGTTCCTTTCTTACCCGGCCTTATGAGGACTACGCGGTGACCTTGACGAAATCGGATCTACGTGCCGAAATCCTCGCCGCCCGCCGTTCGGCGAGTCAGCAAACACGGCAACACGAAGCCGCCGCGCTGGCCCGTCATCTCGGCGCGCTGGCCGCGCCGGGCGGAACGGTCTGCGCCTACGTCCCGGTCGGCTCAGAACCGGGCACGATCGCCATGATCGACGCGCTGGTGTCGGGCAAAGTCACCGTCCTCCTCCCGGTTGCGCGTGAAGACCCCGACGGCACTCCCCGGCCGTTGGAGTGGGGGCGGTACACGCCCGGCGAACTCGTCGCGGCACCGTTCGGTCTGCGGGAACCACCGCCGCCGCGGCTACCTGCCGACGCCGTGCACGACGCCTCGATGATCGTGATCCCGGCACTGGCGGTGGACCGCGGCGGCGCACGACTGGGCCGTGGCGCCGGCTATTACGACAGGACCCTGCCGCGGGCCGATCCGGCGGCGCTGCTGATTGCAGTGATCCGCGACGACGAGCTGGTCGAGCACCTGCCGTCCGAACCGCACGATGTGCCGATGACCCATGCTCTGACGCCGCGGCGTGGATTGGTCGCGCTCGGCGGTGGGCTCGCAACGGGCGGGTGAACGCCGGACGGCGGCGGGAATGAGGCAGGCCAGCTGGCGGTTCTAGCACTTGAGTCGGTAGAGTGCTAAGCAGTTTTGGACCACCTCGGAGGTTTGCGTGCCCACCTATTCCTATGCGTGCACCGAATGCAGCAACAAGTTCGACGTGGTGCAGGCGTTCACCGATGACGCGTTGACCGAATGCCCGAAATGTGAGGGACGGCTGCGCAAGGTATTCGGCAAGGTCGGCGTCGTTTTCAAGGGCAGCGGGTTCTACCGCACCGACAGCCGGGAATCCGGAAAGAGCTCCAGCGCCAGCAGCTCCAGCAGCTCCGGCAGTTCGGACTCCTCGTCCTCGTCGGATTCGTCGAGTTCCTCGGACAAGTCGAGCTCCTCGGCGAAGTCCGGCTCCTCGGACAAGTCGAGTTCTTCGGACAAGTCGAGCTCCTCGGCGCCCGCCGCCGCGGCATCCAACTGATTCGGCGGAGTTATCCACAGCCTTTGAATCGACGGCAGACTCGGCCGCGGCCCGCTGCCTAGCGTGATCGCATGGGGAATGCGCTCGACCCGTCGGTGCTCGATCGCCTCCGCCGTGCGTTGAGGCCCGACTGGTCCCGAACGCCGACGGCGCGTCGAGCCCTCGCTGGTGGCCTCGTCATTCTGGCCGCCGTTGCGGCCTGGCGCGGCGACCCGAGAACCGAGTACTCAGATGTCGTGGTGACCGTGCGCGACCTCGCGCCCGGGATCGAACTCACCACTGCCGACGTGTCGGTGGAGGCTCGGGCGGTGCCCGCCGTTCCGGAGGGAGCGCACACCCGTGTCGACGCCGTCGTCGGCAGCACCCTGGCCGGTCCGGCCCGGCGCGGGGAGGTCCTCACCGACGTGCGCGTCTTGGGCCCGCGTCTCGCGGATTCCGCCGCAGGGCCCGACGCACGGATCGTGCCGATCCCCTTGGCCGATGCCGCGCTGATGGACCTGCTCCGGCCGGGAGATGTGGTCGACATCGTCTCCGCGCCGTCGGACGAGTCGACCGAGGCCAGGCTCATCGCCACCGATGCCGTCGTGATTCTGGTGTCGGCCAAGGACAGCGGACTGGGTGCTCGTAACGGCCGCGTCGTGCTGGTGGCGCTACCTGCTGCGGCCGCGAAGGTGGTGGCCGGGGCCGCCCTCGTCCAAGCCGTCACGATCACGTTGCACTGAGCCGCGCTCGAGTGCCAGCACCCTGAAAAACAAAGCGCCCCCGGGGATCTCCCCGGGGGCGGCAATGCGAATTCAGATCACCAGTCGCCGATGGCAGGACCGACCGGGTATGCGCCCTCGAAGGCCGAAGCCGTGGTGCCCACGACGGCCTTGGTGGTGTCGCGGACTTCACCGAAGGCGCTGATCTCGCCCGCGTCACCGACGCGGGCCTCGGAGATGCCGCGTGCGACGCCGAAGTCGTTGATGCGGATGACCGAGTTCTGTGAAGCCTGCCGGCTCGTCACAGTCGGTCCTGGTCCGACCTCATTGATGTCGGCGTTGGCGGTTCCACTGCCCAGTCCGGCGAATGCTGCAGCCACGGCGCACGAGCCCAAGCCCAAGGCACCAAGCTTCTTCGAACTACGAGCGGACGCTTTGGCGTGCTTAGCCATCAGCATTCCCCTTTGATAGGCGGACACAAGTGTCACGAGTACGTTTTTTCAGGCTCCAACAGCGTATCAGCTAGCAATCATCTGTGTGTGTCCTGACAGAGATTCTTTAAGTGCCATTTCGACACCGTTGCACCCAGTCGGCACCGAGGTTGGACACCCGGGTCGGTACCCACCGATTCCACATCCGGCGACGTATCGCCCCGCGCTCCCCAGCATACCGAAATGCACTATCTATCAGAGCCTTTCGGCATTCTTTGGCTGCATGGGCGTCCGCAGATGCGGGCGTCCACGCATGCGCTGGCGCGTTACCGATGCACAGATCTCGGTTCCCGGCGCGCGGCGCAAGCGCTAAGTTCGTTTCCCTGGCAGTACACGCTGAAGAAAAGGAGGCACGGCAATGCTGAAAGGCTTCAAAGACTTCATCTCGCGGGGCAACGTGATCGACCTGGCCGTCGCGGTCGTCGTCGGCGCCGCATTCACCGGACTGGTGACCGCGTTCACGCAGAATGTCGTCCAACCGTTGGTCGACCGCGTCGGTGCGGGGCCGGGCAGAGAATACGGAATCCTGCGCATTCCCCTGGGCGGTGATCAGTTCGTGGACCTCAACGCCGTTCTGTCCGCCGCGATCAACTTCGTCATCGTGGCCGCGGTGATCTACTTCGTGATCGTCGTGCCGTTCAAGAAGATCAAAGAGCGTGATGCCAAGGTGGCGTCGACCGAGACGGAGTTGACGTTGCTGACCGAGATCCGCGACATGCTCCGCGAGAACACCACCGATGGCACGTCGGGTAAGCATGTGGGCAAGGTGCAGGATCACGCTGACGAGTGAATTCATGTGTGCTCCATGAGAAACGGCCCCCGGCATGATGCCGGGGGCCGTTTCTTGTGAAGCTACGTGATCAGTTCATGTTCCACGGGGCGCCGTAGGTGCTGACGCTGTCGCCGGTCGAGGAGATCAACCGGGCGAACGGACGCAGCAGCACACCACCGGCAGCACCGGTCACGGTGCCGTGGGCGTTGGACACGACCACCGAACCACCCGGGCCGGCCACGTCCACCGAGAAGGTCGCGACTTCCTGGATACCGGGACCGTTACCCAGGTCCGCCGAGATCGAGACACCGGGGAACAGCGGCGGCGTCACGATGGCGTTGCCGAAGCCCAGGTCGGGGTCGACGAAGGTGTTGTCGAAGGCGAAACCGTCGAACGCGATGTTGGGGGTGGTGTAGCTGAAGTTGATGCCCACACCCAGCGACCACGGGAAGCCGACCTGGTAACCCAGCTCCAGCGTGCCCTCGAAGTCGTCGGCACCCTCACCGGCCACGATGTAGGTCGCCTTGCCGGAGTGGAACCACTCGCGGGTCAGCCGGTTGCGATCGAGCGGGAACACACCGTTGAGGAAGGTGTCCCACTGCTGAACCGTCAGCGTGCGGCCCTGGCCGTCCACCACGCTCAGCTCGTTGTCCAGCCCTGCATTTGAGGTGCCTGTGCTCGCGAACAGAGCCGCGATGGATGCGATCATCGCGATCAGCACCCGACTGATTGTCTTCATGATGTCCCTAGAGATCGAAGTAGTGGTGCCGGACGCCTGGCAGAAAAAGGTTGTGCGAGTTGGTGATTGCCCCCCGGGCCGGAAGCCGGCCGGGGGCAATCGTCAAGACCGAGAGGTCAGTTCATGTTCCACGGGGCGCCGTAGGTGCTGACGCTGTCGCCGGTCGAGGAGATCAGCCGGGCGAACGGACGCAGCAGCACACCACCGGCAGCACCGGTCACGGTGCCGTGGGCGTTGGACACGACCACCGAACCACCCGGGCCGGCCACGTCCACCGAGAAGGTCGCGACTTCCTGGATACCGGGACCGTTACCCAGGTCCGCCGAGATCGAGACACCGGGGAACAGCGGCGGCGTCACGACGCTGTTGAAGAAGCCGAAGTCGGGGTCACCGGTCGGAGCGAACGCGAAACCGTCGTAGGCGATGTTGGGGGTGGTGTAGCTGAAGTTGATGCCCACACCCAGCGACCACGGGAAGCCGACCTGGTAACCCAGCTCCAGCGTGCCCTCGAAATCGTCGGCACCCTCACCGGCCACGATGTAGGTCGCCTTACCGGAGTGGAACCACTCGCGGGTCAGCCGGTTGCGATCGAGCGGGAACACACCGTTGAGGAAGGTGTCCCACTGCTGAACGGTCAGCGTGCGGCCCTGGCCGTCCACGACACTCAGCTCATTGTCCAGCCCTGCATTTGAGGTGCCAGTGCTCACGAACAGAGCCGCGATGGACGCCACCATCGCAATCAGCACCCGACTGATTACCTTCATGTTCTCCCTAGCTTGTCGTACGAGACCCCGTCCTGGAGTCTCGAAGGTTCGTGCCTGGCTCTACCGCTACACCACACACCTCGCAAGAGCTTCATGTGAGTGGAATTAGAAATCCCACATGTCGTTCTTACGATTCACTCATCGTTGACACGAGGAACATAACGGGGAGGCATCAGACCGGCAACGCGTGGCCTCGGTGGTGTCATGAAGGCCACACTGTGCCGCGTCATTTGCTGAAGTTTCCCCGAACGTCTCCCGAGCCCTTCTGCGCGACGACGGGGTGTGGTCGTGGAAAACGTCGCAGATCGTGACCCCGCACCGAGTTGTTCGTTCTGCGCGACACAGCCGTTACGGAATGCACCTGCTGGTGCCCCTGGGAATATCCAGGTCAGTCGTGGTGGGGCGGAACGTTGTCGCGCAGCCACCGATCGCGGTCGGCTTCGTCCTCGGGAGAGATCGGCTCGCGTTCGTCGCTCGATACCTCGGGGAACGCCTCACCGAAGACCCTGTTAACTAGGTCTCGCGGACGATCGGAAGAGTGCGTCACAGCGCGATCCCGGTGTGATCAACATCACAATCTGGCGGCACGTTCTGTTCACCTGCAATTAACACTGCAGGTGACGCGGAAATCGGAAACGACGAGTTCGGGCGGGTTGGGAATGCCCAACCCGCCCGTTTCTGAACTCGTTCCTGCAAGTGCAACTCGCTTAGATATCCAAACTGGATAGCTGCGCGATCACCTGCGCGGCCAGCGGACCCAGTGTCGCCATGCCGTCGCGGACGGCGGCGCGGGATCCGGCCAGATTCACCACCAACGTGCTGCCGGAGATGCCGGCCAATCCGCGGGACACCCCGGCATCGATGATTCCGGCAGACAGACCGGACGAGCGCAGCGCCTCGGCGATGCCCAGGAGCTCGCGGTCGAGAAGATCAAGGGTGGATTCGGGGGTGACGTCGCGGGGGGTCACACCCGTGCCACCGACCGACACCACCAGGTCGACCCCGCCGATGACCGCGGTGTTCAGCGCGTTGCGAATCTCCACCTCGTCCGAGGAGACCACCACGACCCCGTCGACAACGAATCCGGCCTCGCCGAGCAGCTCGGTGACCAGCGGACCACTGTGGTCCTCCTCGTCGCCATGGGCCGTGCGGTCATCGACCACGACGACCAGAGCTCGACCGACCAACACGTGAGGCTGTTCCATGACCTCAACCGTATATCTCGGTACGGACATCGGTGCAGCCACACGCAGGTCGGGGCGATCCTCGCCGGCGGACAGCCTCACTGGCTGGCCTTGCCGAGCGTGACCTCCACCGTCTGCGGCTTGCCCGCCGCATCCATGTAGGTCAGCGTCACCTTGTCCCCCGGCGCCTTGGACCGGACGGCCGCGACCAACGCGTCGGCGCTGCCGATCACGCGGTCATCGATCTTGGTGACGACGACACCGCCGGGCAGCCCTGCTGCCGACGCCGCGCTTCCGGCGGTCACCTCGACGATCTTGGCGCCGTCGATGCCCGCCTCGTTGCCGACCTGGACCCCCAGCGAGGCCCGCGACGCGGTGCCCGTCTGGATCAGCTCGTCGGCGATCCGCTTGGCCTGATCGACCGGAATCGCGAAGCCGAGGCCGATCGACCCTCCCTGCTGGCCGCCCGCGTCTGCTCCCATCGTGGCGATCGCCGAGTTGATGCCGACCAGCTCACCGTTCATGTTCACCAGTGCGCCGCCGGAGTTACCCGGGTTGATGGCCGCATCGGTCTGAATGGCGTCGAGCACCGTGTTCTGGTTCTGCGCGTCGCCGCCGGCAGCCACCGGGCGGTTGAGGGCGCTGACGATGCCGGTGGTCACGGTGCCCTCCAGCCCGAGGGGTGAACCGATGGCCACCACGTCCTGGCCGACGCGCAGATCTGCCGACGATCCCACGGTGATCGGAGTCAGGCCCGAGACGTTCTCGGCGCGGACCACGGCGATGTCGCTCCCGGGGTCGGTACCGACCACCGTGAACGTCGTCGATTTACCGTTCGCGAACGTCACCTTCGTCTCCGGCGCCCCCGCGCGACCCTCCGGCGTTCCCGCGGCGGTGGCCACGACGTGGTTGTTCGTCAGGATCAGCCCGTCGGTCGAGAGGATCACGCCGGAGCCCTCTTCGGAGGCCCGGCCCTGGTTGACTTCGAGCTTCACCACACTGGGCACCACCTTGGTGGCGACGGCTTCGACGGAACCGGACGGGACGCTTGCCGCGGGCACGCTCGGCGCGGCACCGGACGCGCTGTAGCCGGTCATGTTGTGATCCGGGTGGACCAGTAGCGCGACCCCTCCGCCGACGCCGGCGGAGACGATCGCCACAGCCACCGCTCCCGCGGTCAAAGCCGATGCGCGCGAACGCTTCCGCGGCGCAGGACGGGCAGCGGGCGGCATACCGGGGCGCGGATACTGGCCGGGGCCGGTAGGCATCGGAGCGCCCTGGTACGGGTCGTACTGCGCCCGAAAGGCCTGCCGCTGTTGCTCTGTCGCATAGCGCCAGTCCCAGCCGTTACCACCGTGCTGGTCATACGATCCTGACCGTGCCGGCCCGACGGGGCCGGACGGCACCTGCCCGGGATATCCGGACTGGCGACCCTGCTGCGGGTTCGGCGAGTACCTCGGGTCGTTGGTCATATCGCTGCGGTGCTCTTCCTTCGAGTCGGTCTGTTCACTGACAACAACGAACGTTGCAGCCTCAGCGTGCCCAAACGTACTGAGAATCGCCTTAGAGATCGATTGCCGTTGCGACAAATTTCGACCACATCCCGCACACGTCCACCTCGACCATCCTCGCCGGTGACCCACGTCACCCGCACGAAGCGGTTCAGCGTGTCGGGTCCCCGTCCTCAGGGTGGACGAAGCCGACGGACGGGCGACCGGGTAACAGCACGTGCATCGCGGTTCCCGGCGGCTCACCTCCGGAAACGGTCTGCTCGACACGCAGGGTGCCGCCGTGCTTGAGTACCACCTGTTTGACGATCGCCAGACCGAGCCCCGAACCCGGCATCGCACGCGCCGATGTGGACCGGAAGAACCGTTCGAACACGAGATCTCGCTCGTGGGGCGGGATCCCGGGCCCGTGATCGGACACCACCAGCTCCGCGTGCTGAGAATCGACCTGCCGGAGCCGGACTCCGACGTTGGCCCCAGGTGGGCTCCACTTCGCCGCGTTGTCGAGCAGGTTGAGCACGGCGCGGCCCAGACCGGCGGCGTCGCCATAGACCTGCCACGGACTGATCGAGACATCGAACTCGATGTCGTTGCGGCGCCGACGAACCCGCTCGAGCGATCGTTCGATGACCTCAGACATCTCGACCGTCTCGTGAACCGCGTTCCCCGCCTCCTCGCGGGTCAGGTCCACCAGGTCGCCCACCAGCGTCGAAAGCTCCTCGATCTGTGCGATCACATCGGTGCGCAGTTCGGCCATGTCCTCGTCGGGAATCCTGCGCGCCCCCGGTTTCATCGACTCCATCAGCAATTCCACATTGGTGCGCATGGACGTCAGCGGAGTTCGCAGCTCGTGACCCGCGTCGGCCACCAGACGCGCCTGGCGTTCGCGCGATTCGGCGAGCGCCCGCAACATCATGTTGAAAGCTTCGGTGAGACGGGCCAATTCGTCGTTGCCGAAGACGGGAATCGGACGGAGGTCATCGGTGCGCGCCACCCGTTCGGCCGCCCGGGTGAGCCGGGCAACAGGCCGCAGACCCGCGCTGGCGACCATGCCGCCGGCAATCGCGGCCACCGCCACCCCGATCCCACCGACGATCAGCAGCACCGTGCCTAGCCGTTTGAGCACCTTTCCGGTGGGTGCCAGACTCTTCGACAGAAGCAGGGTGTTGCCGCCCGACAGGTGCACCGCCAGCACCCGCTGGTGGTCGACGGTACGCAGCGACAACAGCAGCGTTCCGTCCATCACCTGCTGCTCCGGTCCGCCGACCGGCAGCGTCTGCCCCTTCTGGTTGGCGGTGTACTTGGTGCGTCCGGGGATGTAGAACATCGCGTTCATGTCCGAGTAGGCGGTGCCCTCGATGGCCTTGCCCGGATCGGCGTCCAACGAGCCACTCTCGATGAGCATCTGGGCCCGGGTACGCAGCTGGTTGTCGATGTCGTCGTAGAGCGCCCGGGATACCACCGCGTACACCGCAACGGCCATCAACACCACGGAGATGACCACCATCGACATCGCGAGCAGCATCACCCGCCATCGCAACGACACGGAGCTGGCCGGGCGGGCCAGGCCCGGGCCCGACGGCCACGGGCCCGTGGTGGGAGCCGACATCAGGGCGGAGTCTCACGCAGCACGTAACCCACACCTCGGACGGTGTGGATCAGCCGCGGCTCTCCTTCGGCTTCCGTCTTTCGACGCAGATAGCCGACGTAGACCTCCAAGGCGTTGCCCGACGTCGGAAAGTCGAAGCCCCACACCTCTTCGAGGATCCTGCTGCGGGTCAGCACCCGACGCGGGTTGGCGATCAGCATCTCGAGCAACGAGAACTCCGTGCGCGTCAGGCTGATCGACCGCTCGCCCCGGGTCACCTCACGTGTCACCGGGTCCAGGGACAGATCCGAGAAGGTCATCGCGGCGGAGTCGGCATCCCCTTCGAGGGGGTTGGTGCGTCGCAGCAGGGCACGCATCCGCGCCAGCAGTTCCTCCAGAGCGAACGGCTTGGGCAGGTAGTCATCGGCCCCGGCATCCAATCCCGCGACCCGCTCCGATACCGAGTCACGCGCGGTCAGCACCAGGATCGGGAGGTCGTCACCGGTGCTGCGAAGCTGACGGCACACCTCCAGCCCGTCCAACCTCGGCATCATCACATCGAGCACGAGGGCATCGGGCCGGGCAGTGGCGATCAGATCGAGCGCTTCACGACCGTCCTGGGCCAGCTCGACGGAGTATCCATTGAACGACAGCGACCGGCGCAGGGATTCGCGCACCGCGCGATCGTCATCAACGACAAGTATGCGCACGGGGACAGTCTCACCTCAGTGTCTGAGAGAGGGCTGAGAGGCGCGCCGCCGGATCGGCGAGTTGCCGCCAGAGTCAGCGGCGGTCGAGGTCGATCAGGCCGAGGCGAGCGGCCTTGAGCAGCCTGCGCGGCACCTTGCGCTGCTGACCTGCGACGGTGACGCCGACGAGGCCGGTAGCGGTGGCCTTCCACTGCGCGCGGCGGCTACGGGTGTTCGCACGCGACATCCTGCGCTTCGGCACAGCCATGATCGAGCTCTCCATCTATCGGGTGAATCTGAGTTGGCACTGCCTGCGGACCTGAACAGGCCGGACGCTGGCAATTGGTGACCAGGATAGCCGCTGGGCCTGGTGGGCTCCAAACGCCGGAGATCAGCCGTCCATTGCGTGCGCCGCAAAGAGCTCACGCAGCCTCCGGGGCTTCGTCGACGCCATCGCCCTCCGACACGGCCGCCCGAGGTCTTGACTCGGTACCGACGGTACCCAGTAACCTACCGGTTGGTTGGTTGGTCGACGGGGCAGACGAACGGAGTGTGGGTGACGTCATCGGGTGCCGCACCGGTTCGCGGGCCGGTCCGCATCGGCAACTGCTCAGGCTTCTACGGTGACCGCCTGTCCGCCATGCGCGAGATGCTCACCGGCGGCGAGCTGGACTACCTCACCGGCGACTACCTTGCCGAGCTCACGATGCTCATCCTCGGTCGCGACCGGATGAAGAATCCCGACCGGGGTTACGCCAAGACATTCCTGCGCCAGCTCGAGGACTGCCTCGGCCTGGCCAGGGAACGCAACGTCCGCATCGTCACCAATGCCGGCGGGCTGAATCCCGCAGGCCTTGCCGACGCCGTCCGCACCCTGGCCGACACACTCGGGATCCCTGTGGCGGTGGCGCATGTCGAAGGCGACGACCTCCTGCCGCGCGCCGAAGCGCTGGGGCTGGGCAACCCGCTGACCGCCAACGCCTACCTCGGCGCGTGGGGCATCGTCGACTGCCTCAACTCCGGTGCCGACATCGTCATCACGGGCCGCGTCACCGACGCGTCGGTGATCGTCGGACCCGCGGCCGCCCATTTTGGTTGGCAGCCTGGAGATTTCGATCGCATCGCTGGCGCCGTGGCCGCTGGGCACGTCATCGAATGCGGCACGCAGGCCACCGGCGGGAACTATGCATTCTTCGCTCGTGACTTCCCCGACCTGACGACGTTGACGCATCCCGGCTTCCCTATCGCCGAAATCCACGACGACGGCACCTCGGTGATCACCAAGCACCCGGGCACCGACGGCGCCGTCACGGTGGACACGGTCACCGCACAGCTGCTCTACGAGATCGGCGGTGCGCGGTACGCCAACCCCGACGCCACCCTGCGCGTGGACACCATCGAGCTGTCCGACGACGGTGCCGACCGCGTCCGGATCAGCGGCGCCGAAGGCGAACCCCCACCGCCGACGTGGAAGGTCTCGCTCAACAGCCTCGGAGGATTCCGCAACGAGGTCACCTTCGTGTTGACCGGACTGGACATCGAGGCGAAGGCCCAGTTGGTGCGGCACCAACTGGAGACCAGCCTGACGGTCAGGCCCGACGAGCTGGAGTGGACGCTGGCGCGCACCGACCACGACGACGCCGACACCGAGCAGACAGCCAGCGCACTGCTGCGATGCGTGGTCCGCGACACCGATCCCAACACCGTTGGCCGGCAGTTCTCCTCAGCCGCAGTCGAATTGGCTCTGTCGAGTTACCCGGGATTCACCAGTACGGCGCCGCCGGGGGACGAGCAGATCTACGGAGTGTTCACCGCCGCGTTCGTGCCGGCCGACCAGGTCTCGCATGTCGCGGTACACGCCGACGGGACCCGCAGCGACATTCCCGCACCTACGCAGACCACGGTGCTGGCCGAGCTTCCGCAGCCTGCCCTGCCGGCCGGCCGGGAGTTCGGCCCCACGCGGCGTGTGCCCTTGGGCACCATTGCCGGCGCCCGCAGCGGGGACAAGGGCGGCAGCGCCAACGTCGGCGTCTGGGTGCGCGCCGGGGCCGGCGCATCGGCGGGAGACACAGCAGACGATCAGTGGTCCTGGCTCGTCCACACACTGACGGTCGAGAAGCTGCGCCAGCTGCTCCCCGAGGCAGCCGAGCTTCCCGTGACCCGCCACGTCCTGCCCAACCTGCGTGCCGTGAACTTCGTCATCGACGGGATACTCGGCAAAGGGGTGGCCTACCACGCCCGATTCGACCCACAGGCCAAGGGTCTTGGCGAATGGCTACGAAGCCGGCATGTCGACATACCCGAGGAGCTGCTGCATGAGTAATTCGGCGAGCATCTGGACCACCCCCGAGCGCGAGGACCTCCGAAAGACGGTGCGCGCGTTCGCCGAACGCGAAGTGCTCCCCCATGTCGACGACTGGGAGCGCATCGGCGAACTGCCCCGCGAACTGCACCGTAAAGCCGCGAAAGCGGGGCTGCTCGGGGCGGGGTTCCCGGAGTCGGCCGGCGGCGACGGTGGCGACGGCGCCGACGCCGTCATCATCTGCGAGGAGATGCACCAGTCGGGAGCTCCCGGCGGAGTCTTCGCGTCGCTGTTCACCTGCGGCATCGCGGTCCCCCACATGATCGCCTCGGGCGACCAGCGGCTCATCGACACCTATGTTCGGCCGACTCTGGCCGGCGAGAAGATCGGTTCACTGGCGATCACCGAACCCGGCGGCGGTTCAGACGTCGGGCACCTCACCACCCGCGCTGAGCTGGTTTCGGGACGCGAAGGCGACCACTTCGTCCTCAACGGTGCCAAGACCTACATCACCTCCGGGGTCCGCGCCGACTACGTCGTCACCGCCGCCCGCACCGGCGGCCCCGGCGCAGGCGGGGTGTCGTTGATCGTCGTCGACAAGGGCACCCCGGGATTCGAGATCAGCCGCAAGCTGGACAAGATGGGCTGGCGCTCCTCCGATACCGCGGAGCTGTCCTACACCGACGTCCGGGTGCCGGTCGAGAACCTGGTGGGCGTCGAGAACACCGGCTTCCTCCAGATCGCCGGGGCGTTCGTCTCCGAACGCGTCGGCCTGGCCGCACAGGCGTATTCGAGTGCGCAGCGCTGCCTGGACCTGACCGTGGACTGGTGCCGCAACCGCGAGACGTTCGGCAAGCCGCTGATCGCACGCCAGTCGGTGCAGAACACGCTGGCCGAGATGGCACGCCGCATCGACGTCGCCCGGGTCTACACGCGAGCTCTGGTGGAGCGGCAGATAGCCGGTGACACGAACCTGATCACCGAGGTGTGCTTCGCCAAGAACACCGCCGTCGAAGCCGGTGAGTGGGTGGCCAACCAGGCCGTGCAGTTGTTCGGCGGCATGGGCTACATGGCCGAGTCCGAAGTGGAGCGTCAGTACCGGGACATGCGCATTCTCGGCATCGGCGGCGGCACCACCGAAATACTCACCTCGCTTGCCGCGAAGACGCTGGGATTTCAGGCATGACACTGCGATCCGCGGTGGACACCCGCTCCCCTGCCTACACCGACGCCGCCCAGGCGATGGCGGTCAAGATCATGGAGTTGGACGCCGAGCACGCCAAAGCGCTCGCCGGCGGTGGCGAGAAGTATGTGGCGCGCCACCACGCCCGCGGCAAGATGACCGCACGTGAACGGATCGAGGCGCTGCTCGATCCTGATGCACCGTTCCTCGAGCTGAGCCCGCTGGCCGCCTGGGGCACCGATTTCACCGTCGGCGCCAGCGTGGTCACCGGAATCGGCGCTGTCAGCGGCGTGGAGTGCCTGCTCGTCGCCAACGACCCCACGGTCAAGGGTGGCACCAGCAATCCCTGGACCTTGCGGAAGATCCTGCGCGCCAACCAGATCGCGTTGCAGAACCGTCTTCCGGTGATCTCGCTGGTCGAGTCCGGTGGCGCCGACCTGCCGACGCAGAAGGAGATCTTCATCCCGGGCGGGCAGATGTTCCGCGACCTGACCCGGCTTTCGGCGGCAGGCATCCCCACCATCGCACTCGTGTTCGGCAACTCGACCGCCGGCGGAGCCTACATCCCCGGCATGTCCGACCACGTCGTGATGATCAAGGAACGCTCGAAGGTGTTCCTGGCCGGCCCGCCCCTGGTGAAGATGGCCACCGGCGAGGAATCCGACGACGAGTCGCTGGGCGGCGCCGAGATGCACGCCCGCACTTCGGGTCTCGCCGACTACTACGCCGTCGACGAACTCGACGCCCTGCGGATAGGCCGACGCATCGTCAGCAGGCTGAACTGGCAGAAGTTGGGACCCGCACCCAGGCCGTTCACCGCTCCGCTGTTCGACGAGAACGAGTTGATCGGCATCGTGCCACCCGATCTGCGCATTCCGTTCGATCCACGCGAGGTGATCGCACGCATCGTCGACGGCTCCGAGTTCGACGAATTCAAACCGCTCTACGGCGGCTCGCTGGTGACCGGCTGGGCGAACCTGCACGGCTACCCGCTGGGCATCCTGGCCAATGCCCGCGGTGTGCTGTTCAGCCAGGAGTCCCAGAAGGCCACCCAGTTCATCCAGCTGGCCAACCGGTCTGATACGCCACTGTTGTTCCTGCACAACACCACCGGCTACATGGTCGGAAAGGATTACGAGGAAGGCGGGATGATCAAGCACGGCTCGATGATGATCAACGCCGTCTCCAATTCCACCGTTCCGCACATCTCGCTGCTCATCGGCGCCTCCTATGGCGCCGGCCATTACGGGATGTGCGGTCGTGCCTACGACCCCCGGTTCCTGTTCGCCTGGCCGAGCGCCAAGTCCGCCGTCATGGGCGGTACGCAGTTGGCCGGCGTGCTGTCGATCGTCAGCCGAGCCGCCGCCGAGGCCCGCGGTCAGCAGGTCGACGAGGCCGCCGATGCCGCTCTACGCGCGGCCGTCGAAGCACAGATCGAAGCCGAATCGTTGCCGACGTTCCTGTCGGGCCGTCTCTACGACGACGGGGTGATCGATCCACGTGACACCCGCACCGTCCTGGGAATGTGTTTGTCCGCCATCGCCAATGGCCCGATCAAGGGGACGTCGAACTTCGGCGTCTTCCGGATGTGAGCGCCGTGTCTGCGAACACGGCGTGCTTACCGCCGCGCGACCCACATCACGCCGAAACCGCGGGGGGAACGTCATGATCACCCGAGTGCTGGTCGCCAACCGCGGCGAGATCGCCCGCCGGGTGTTCGCCACCTGCCGCCGACTGGGCATCGGCACCGTCGCGGTGTACACCGACCCCGACGCGCACGCCCCCCACGTCGCCGAGGCCGACGCGCGCGTGCGGCTGGACGGCACGCGGGGCTACCTCGATGCCGCCCAGCTCATCGCCGCGGCCGAGGCGGCGGGCGCCGATGCCGTGCACCCCGGCTACGGATTCCTCTCGGAGAACCCGGAGTTCGCCGCCGCGGTGCAGGAGGCGGGCCTGACCTGGATCGGACCGCCGGTGGCCGCCGTGGCAGCGATGGGCTCCAAGATCGAGGCCAAGAAGATCATGTCGGCCGCCGGCGTGCCCGTGCTCGAAGAGCTCGACCCCGACACCGTGACCGCCGGCATGCTGCCCGTGCTGATCAAGGCCTCGGCAGGCGGTGGCGGCCGGGGCATGCGCGTGGTCCGTGAGCTGAGTGAGCTGCCCACGCAGGTCGACGCGGCGCGCCGGGAAGCACAGTCGGCATTCGGTGACCCCACGGTGTTCTGCGAGCGCTACCTCGAGGCCGGCCACCACGTCGAAGTCCAGGTGATGGCCGACGCGCACGGAACGGTGTGGGCGGTGGGCGAGCGGGAGTGTTCGATCCAGCGCCGCCACCAGAAGATCGTCGAGGAGGCTCCGTCACCGCTCGTCGAACGCGCTGACGGCATGCGGGACAAGCTGTTCGAGGCCGCCAGGCTGGCGGCGACCGCGATCGGGTACACCGGCGCCGGCACGGTCGAGTTCATGGCCTCCGGTCGGGGTGAGTCGGCGGGCGACTTCTTCTTCCTGGAGATGAACACCCGCCTGCAGGTGGAGCATCCCGTCACCGAACTCACCTGCGGCCTTGATCTGGTCGAACTGCAGTTGGCTGTCGCCGACGGCGACGCGCTCGATCCGCAGCCGCCGCACCCGCGGGGTGCCTCGATCGAGGCCAGGCTCTATGCCGAAGACCCCGCGAAGAACTGGCAGCCGCAGGCCGGTGCCGTACACCGCTTCGACGTGCCCACCGCGGTCACAGAGTTCGGCCTGATCGATCGCGCGGGGATACGGCTGGACTCAGGCGTCACCGACGGTTCGGTCATCTCGGTGTTCTACGACCCGATGATCGCCAAGGTCATCTCCTACGCGCCAACGCGCAGGCAGGCCGCTGCCCTGCTAGCGGACGCGCTGACCCGTACCCGCCTGCACGGGGTGCGCACCAACCGCGATCTGCTCGTCAACCTCTTGCGTCACCCGGCGTTCCTCGACGGCGCCACCGACACAGCGTTCTTCGACACCCACGGCCTGGCCGACCTTGCGGCCCCCGGCGGTGACGAGCAGGCGGTGGCCCTGAGCGCGGTCGCCGCGGCACTGGCCACAGCCGCGCACAACCGCGGTACCGCGAAGGTTTTCGCCGCGGTGCCGAGCGGCTGGCGGAACGTCGCTTCCGGTTTCCAGACCAAGAGCTACCGGGACGCCGACGACCGCACCCACGAGGTCCGCTACCGCTTCACGCGTGACGGCGTCACCATCGACGGCCACGAGGGCGTCGATGTGGTCTCCGCGACGCCCGATCACGTGGTCCTGACCGTCGGGGGTGTGGACCGGCCGTTCGACATCAGCGCCTACGGCGACGACCTCTACGTCGACTCCCCCGGCGCTCCGGTGCATCTGGTCGCGCTGTCCCGCTTCCCCGACCCGGACGCCGCGCTGGCCTACGGCTCGCTGCTGGCGCCGATGCCGGGCTCCGTGCTGCGCGTGGGGGCGGCCGTCGGTGACACGGTGACAGCGGGCCAACCGCTGGTCTGGCTGGAGGCGATGAAGATGGAGCACACCATCACCGCGCCCGCGGACGGCATCCTCGTCGAACTCAACGTCGAACCCGGCCAGCAGGTCGAGGTGGGCGCCATCCTCGCCCGGGTGGACAACCCGGCGGACGCGGACAAGTAGGAGGAGACATCTCATGACCAACGGCTTCGTCGAGACCGAAGAACAGCAGGCACTGCGCAAGGCGGTGTCCGCGATGGCCGCCGACTACGGGCAGGACTACTACCTGGAGAAGGCCCGCGCCGGACAGCACACCGACGAACTCTGGTCCGAGGCAGGCAAACTCGGCTTCATCGGAGTGAACCTGCCCGAAGAGTACGGCGGTGGCGGGGCCGGGATGTACGAGCTGAGCCTGGTCATGGAGGAAATGGCCGCCGCAGGCTCGTCGCTGTTGATGATGGTCGTGTCGCCGGCGATCAACGGCACGATCATCTCCAAATTCGGCACCGAGGACCAGAAGAGGCGCTGGATTCCCGGCATCGCCGACGGGTCGTTGACGATGGCGTTCGCGATCACCGAGCCCGACGCCGGTTCGAACTCGCACAGGATCACCACGACCGCCCGGCGGGACGGCAGCGACTGGATCCTGTCCGGGCAGAAGGTCTACATCTCGGGTGTCGATCAGGCTCAGGCCATCCTTGTCGTCGGACGGACGGAGGAGGCCAAGACGGGAAACCTGCGGCCGGCCCTGTTCGTGGTGCCCACCGACGCACCGGGTTTGACCTACACGAAGATCCCGATGGAGATCATCAGCCCCGAGTTCCAGTTCCAGGTGTTTCTCGACGAGGTGCGCCTGCCCGCCGATGCTCTCGTGGGCACCGAGGATGCCGCCATCGCCCAGTTGTTCGCGGGGCTGAACCCGGAGCGCATCATGGGCGCGGCCAACGCGGTGGGTGTGGGACGCTTCGCACTGGACAAGGCCGTCGACTACGTCAAGACCCGCCAGGTGTGGAAGACGCCGATCGGCGCACACCAGGGACTGTCGCACCCGTTGGCGCAGAACCACATCGAGATCGAACTGGCCAAGCTGATGATGCAGAAGGCCGCGGCCCTGTACGACGGCGGCGACGACGCGGGTTCGGCGGAAGCCGCGAACATGGCCAAGTATGCGGCGGGCGAAGCATCGGTGCGGGCCGTCGACCAGGCGGTGCAATCGCTGGGCGGCAACGGATTGACGCAGGAGTACGGCGTCGCCGCGATGCTGACGGCGTCGCGGCTGGCCCGCATCGCCCCGGTGAGCCGCGAGATGATCCTCAACTTCGTGGCACAGACGTCGCTGGGCCTCCCCCGGTCGTACTGATGAGCGCTTGCGCGAAGAAGAGACTGAGCTGATGAGCACCCTGGTCCGTTACGAGCGCGACGGGGCTGCCGCACGCCTCATCCTGGATTCCCCGCACAACCGCAATGCGCTGTCCACCGCACTGGTCGAGCAGTTGCACGACGGCCTGACCCGGGCGTCTGCCGACCACGGCGTCCGGGCGGTGATTCTCGGCCACACCGGCGGGACGTTCTGCGCGGGCGCCGATCTCAGTGAGGCCGCCGACCGGGACCCGACGGATCTGGCCGCGGACCGGGCCCGTGAGCTGACCCGGCTGTTGCGGCGGATCCTGGAGCTGCGCCTGCCGGTCATCGCCGCGATCGACGGCCATGTCCGCGCGGGTGGGCTGGGTCTGGTCGGTGCGTGCGACATCGCGGTCGCGGGCAGCTCGAGCACCTTCGCGCTCACCGAGGCGCGGATCGGCGTTGCGCCGTCCATCATCTCGCTGACACTGCTGCCGAAGATGACCGCACGCGCCGCGGGCCGCTACTTCGTCACCGGCGAGAAGTTCGGTGCGACCGAGGCCGCGGACATCGGGCTGGTCACCGTCGCCACCAACGACGTGGCGTCGACGGTGGCCGACCTGACGTCGGCAATCGCCCAGGCGTCGCCGCAGGGCCTGGCCGCGTCGAAGGCCCTCACGACATCGGCTCTGATCGACGACTTCGAGCGTCGCGCAGAGAAATTGACGCAGGAGTCGGCCGCCCTGTTCGTCTCTGCCGAGGCGCGCGAGGGAATGATGGCCTTCCTGGAGAAGCGCTCACCCAATTGGATCGCCTGACGAGCTCACAGTTTGGCCAACCCCCTTGCATGTCTCTACGTTCGTCGTAGGCTCGTTGGCGATGTACGCGTGTGCAGCGACGAGCCCTTGGGCGAGGAGCCATCAATGAAGTGCCAGCGGTCCCGATGAGTAGTCCCGCCTCCCGGAGCGGGTCGATCCGCGCTGCCGATACCGATCGGATCCAGGTGGCGCAGTTGCTCACCGACGCCGCGGCGTCGGGATTCATCGGTCTCACGGAGTTCGAGAACCGCCTGAGCAGGGCGTATGCCGCCCAGACGTATGAGGAACTCGATCGGCTCTCGGCCGATCTGCCCGGCGCTGTGACGCGCGGCCGCAGCGGTCCGTGCCGGCCTGCGCCGTCCACTCTGCTGCTGGCGATACTGAGCGGCTTCGAGCGTCGCGGGCGGTGGAATGTGCCCCGCCGGCTCACGACCTTCGCGCTGTGGGGTGGCGGCGTGGTGGACATGCGCTACGCCGACTTCACCTCACCCGAGGTCGAGATCCGCTCCTACTCGATCATGGGTGGGCAGACCATCCTGGTGCCGCCGGAGGTCAACGTCGACGTTCACGGTGTTGCGGTGATGGGCACCTTCGACCAGAGCGTGGACGATGGCGGCTCTCCCGGCGCACCCCACGTCCGCATCAGCGGGTTCTCGCTGTGGGGCAGCGTCGGCGTCAAGCGCAAGAAGCGCAAGCCCGCCAACTGACACGCGGTCGGTCAGCGCCGCCGCTTGGCGCTCAGATAGTCACCGACTACCGCGGCGCCCAACCCGTCGAGATCTGGCACCACAACGCGACCACCGACCCGGCGCGCCACCTGATCGATGAATCGGGCCAGTCCGGGATCGCTGCCCAACCGGAAGATCGTCACCTGCGCACCCATCCGCGCCACCTCGTCGAATCCGCGCACGGTGTGGGCGATGGTCCGGGGGTGCGGCGGGTAATCGAAGAACACAGAAGACGACCCGTCTCCGTCGAAATCCTCCAGGTGCGCCGTCGGCTCGCCGTCGGTGACGACGAGGATCACCGGCTGGGCGTTGGGATGGCGCCGCAGGTGCCTGGTCGCCAGTGCCAGCGCGTGATGCAGGTTGGTGCCCTGTTCGTAGACGCCCTCCAGCCCGGTCAGCTCGGCGGCGGTCACGGTGCGGGCGTAGCGACCGAAGGCGACGATCTGCAACGCGTCGGACCGGAACCGTGTGCTGACGAGGTGGCTGAGCGCGAGTGCGGTGCGCTTCATCGGCAGCCAGCGGTTCTCCATCACCATCGAGAACGACGTGTCGACGAGCAGCGCCACCGCGGCCTGGGTGCGGGTCTCGGTTTCGGAGATCTCGACGTCTTCGACCGTCATGCGTATCGGCCCGGCCTGCTCTCCCGTCCCGGCTTGGCGCAGCACTGCGTTGGTCAGAGTTCGGGTGACGTTCCACGGCTCGGTGTCACCGAACTGCCACGCGCGGGTGGCGCCGGTCAGCTCTCCGGCCGCCCCGGCACGTCGGGTGTCCCGCTCGCCGTGCCTCCCCGACAGCTGTTGCGCCACATCGCGTAATGCCGCCTGGCCGAGCTGGCGCATGGCTTTCGGGGACAGCCGCCACTGGCCGTCGGCGCCGCGGTCGAGGAACCCCTGGTTCATCAGCGCCCGCTCCAGGTCCGCCAGGGTGCGGGCGTCGACGGCGGCCTCGTCACCGAGCTGGCGAGCCAGCATGTCGAGATCGACGTCGTCCATCGTCGCGCCCGAATAGCTCTGCGAGAGC